>NZ_JBWKXB010000001.1:0-959931 GCF_059422585.1 Microbacterium sp. GW821-FHT01D02
TGTTGAGTTCTCAAGGATCGGATGCTCCCACGACCCAGCCATCACAGCCAGGCCCGAAGGGCAACTTCTCTATCTTAGCCACCCCGTCTCGCTTGTCAAATCGGCGCGCCGGGCGGATCTTCGATCCGCTGCGCAGCTGATGACAGCCGCAGAAGAGGTGGATTCCCTATCCTAGACGCAAGCGCCTGATCTCTCAAGTGAGAGTGGATCGGGAGTGGTTCTCCGCTTGAGGGGGGTGAAGCTCTTGGCTCCTCCGCTTCCCTGTGGGGCGAACAAGTAATAAGTTACGTGGATCTCGGGGTTCTGGCAAATCGGGCCACACCACCCGGGCGTGTCGCCGCCGGGTGCTCGGCGGTTTCCTCCGGATCAGGCCCGTTTTCCGGCCGTCGGACGGCCCGGAGTACGATCGCGCCATGCGCTCACCTGCGAATCACCCGCTCCCCCCGCATGGTTCAGGACGGCGGATCGGCGGCGACGTCCACGGCCGCAGGGCCGACGAAACTCTGCTCACGCGGGTCCGCGGGGAGCTGCTGCTCGCAGAGGGCGACGGTGCGACATCGGTGGATCCGATCCCGCTCCCTTCACGCCTGGCCACCGGTGAGCTCGCCTGGGCGAGCGTGGCCGCAGCGATGCTCGCGGCCGGGCGCTCCCCCGCATCCCTGGACGCCGATCGGATCGCGACCGCGTACCGGAGCGACAGGGTGCTGACCATCGACGGGTCCGCCCCCTCGGTGTGGTCGCCGTACTCCGGGTTCTGGCGGACGAGCGACGGCTGGCTCCGCACGCACGGCAACTACGCGCACCACGCCGCCGGTCTGCGCCGAGGGCTGCAGCTCGGGGAAGGCGCCGACGCCGCTGCGGTCGCCGATGCACTCGCGGAGCGCACGACAGATGAAGCCGTCCGGTCGATCTCGAGCTCCGGCGGGCTCGCCGTACCGGTCGCGGCCGAGGACCCGGCAGCAGACCGGTCACTCCGGGAGAATCCCCTGCTCGAGATCACCCGTGTGGACGTGACGACCGATCCGCGGTCCCGGGCCGCGCACCCGCCCGCCCCGCAGCCCGGGGCCCTTCCCCTCCGTGGCATGCGGGTGCTGGATCTCACCCGGGTCATCGCGGGTCCGGTCTGCACCCGCACCCTCGCTCTGCTCGGAGCCGACGTCCTGCGCATCGATCCGCCGCACCTGCCGGAACCGGACTGGCAGCACCTCGACACCGGACACGGCACGCGGTCGGCACTGCTCGACGCACGCTCACCGAGGATGCAGGAGCTGCTCGCCGCCGCCGATGCCGTCGTGCTCGGATACCGCCCCGCCGCTCTGGACCGGCTGGGGCTGAACCCGGAGGCTCTCGCCCATCGATACCCGGGTCTCGTCGTCGCGCAGCTCAGCGCCTGGGGTATCGATCAGCCCGATCGCGCGGGCTTCGACAGCCTCGTGCAGGCGGCTTCCGGGATCGCGCTCGTCGAATCGTCGGACGGCGACACCCCGGGAGCGCTTCCTGCTCAGGCGCTGGACCACAGCGCCGGCTACCTGCTCGCCGCAGCGGTGACGACGCTGCTCGACCGCCGCTCATGCGAAGGCGGCTCCTGGTATGTGCGGACCTCGCTCCGCCGGGTCGCGGCAGAATTGCTCGGGATGCCACGCCGCGGGGAGCCGGGAGCCGAGACCGTGCTCGACCTCGAGCCCCACCTCGCGCGCTTCCGCGTCGCGGGGAAGACACTCGTGACCTCAGGCCCGGCTCTCGCCGGCTTCGAGTTCGATGCGCCCCACCCCTGGGGATCGGATCAACCCGTCTGGTGACGGCGGCCGCGCACGGCCAGCACGACGCACAGCACCAGGGTGATCGCACCCCAGAGCGCACACGCGGGAGGCAGAACCCGATAGGCCAGGTGCTGCACGGTGAACTCCGCATCGAGCGGACCGAGGACGACGAGCCCTCCGACCCAGGCGCCCACGAGGATCACCGGGAGCGACACCCACCACGCCACGCGCACACTCTGCGGAAGCCACTGCACGACGACGGGACGCGGGGTGCGCCGACGCAGCCACAGCAGCGCCCAGATGCCGATGATGGCGAGGCCGATGACGCTCGAGCCGTGCTGCAGCCACTTGAATCCGAGCAGCGGACCCCACATCTCGTCGAGCCCGGGGAACAGCTGCACGCCCCAGCGCCCTTCATGCGTGAAGAGATCCCAGAGGATGTGCGAGAGCACCCCGATCACGAGCGAGGCGGCGAGCAGGAACGGGTACGAGCGCTTCTGCCCCACACCGACCGCGGCACCCGCGGCGGCGATGCCCCCGTCGCGCCAGTCCTCCGGCAGCCGACGAGCCAGCCATCGCGGGGAGAGCTCCGGCACCGCGGGACGCAGCACGACCCGCCACACCAGGAACAGCACGAAGGCGAGCAGCGCCGTCCACACCACGTTGCCGAACGTGTGGGTGAACGAGTAGTTCAGTCCGACACCCCGCAGGAACAGCGGGAGATCCGGCGTCATCGCGCCGATCGCGATCGCCGCCGGCACCAGCGGTGTGCGGATGAACGGCAGCGCGACCAGTGCGTGGCTCGGCGTGAACGGCATCTGTCAGGGCTCAGCCGAGGAAGACGCCGGCGAGGGTCTTCTTGCCGCGGCGGAGCACGGACACTCCCCCGGGCAGCGTGCCCCGGACCGTGGCAGCCTCATCCTCGACACGTTCGCCGTCGAGCGAGACACCGCCCTGCACGATCGCCCGTCGGGCCTCCGACAGGCTCGCCACCAGACCGGTCGCGACCAGCGCCTCGACCACCGATATCTCAGCCGCGACCGTCGCGTTCGGGAGCTCGTCCAGCGCCGTGCGGAGGGTGTCCGCATCGAGCGCGCTCAGGTCGCCCTGCCCGAACAGGGCCTCGGATGCCGCGATCACGGCGGCCGTGGCGTCGATGCCGTGCACGGTCGCGACCACCTCGAGCGCGAGGCGCTTCTGGGCGGCGCGACGGAACGGCTCCGTCTCCACCAGCTGCGCGTACTCCTCGATCTCGGACCTGCTGAGGAACGTGAAGACCTTCAGGCGATCGATCACGTCGGTGTCCGCCGTGCTCAGCCAGAACTGGTACATCCGGTACGGGCTGCACATCTCCGCGTCGAGCCAGATCGCGTTGCCCTCGCTCTTGCCGAACTTGGTGCCGTCGCTGTTGGTGATCAGCGGAGTGCCGATCGCATGCGCGGACCCGCCCTCGGCACGCCGGATCAGGTCGGTGCCGCTGGTGAGGTTGCCCCACTGATCGGATCCGCCGGTCTGCAGGACGCAGTCGTACTGGCGGTACAGCTCGAGGAAGTCCATGCCCTGGAGGATCTGGTAGCTGAACTCGGTGTAGCTGATGCCCTCGTCTGAGTTCAGCCGCGCGGCGACGGCATCCTTCTTGAGCATCGTGCCGACCCGGAAGTACTTGCCGACCTCGCGCAGGAAGTCGATCGCGCTCAGCGGCGCCGTCCAGTCCAGGTTGTTGACGATGCGCGCGGCGTTGTCGCCCTCGAAGCTGAGGTACCGCTCCACCTGGGCGCGCAGGCGACCGACCCACTCCTCGACGGTCTCGCGCGTGTTCAGCGTGCGCTCGGCCGTGGGGCGCGGGTCGCCGATGAGCCCGGTCGATCCGCCGACGAGGCCGAGCGGCTTGTGCCCGGCGAGCTGGATGCGGCGCAGCGTCAGCAGTTGCACCAGGTTGCCGAGGTGCAGGCTGGGAGCCGTCGGGTCGAACCCGCAGTAATACGTGATGGGGTCTCCCGCGAGCAGGGCGCGCAGCGCCTCCTGGTCGGTGGACACGTGGACCAGACCACGCCACACGAGTTCGTCCCACACGTTCTCGAACGTGGGGTCGATCGCCTGGGGTGCGGTCGTCAGAGCGGGAGTTGACACGCGCTCCAGGCTATCAGCGCCGCGCACCGCCGAATCGCCTCAGACCTGCTCGTCGAGGAGCGCGATCTCCTCGACGGACAGGGAGATCGAGGCAGCATCCATCGCGACATCCAGCTGATGGATCTTGCTGCCTCCGAGGATGGGACGGATGCCGCGCGCGAGCAGCCACGCCAGCACGATCTGCCCTCGACCGAGGCTCCGCGCCTCGGCGATCTCGTCCAGAGCCGCGAGCCGACGCGCACTCCCGGGGTGGTCGTACACCTCGGGCACAGGCTTCTCGAGGTTGTCGTAGGCACCGGAGAGCAGCGGGGTGTACGCCCAGATATCGATCCCGTTCGCCCGGGAGAAGTCCCGCTGCTCGTCGCTCAGCACGCCGAAGGGGTGCGCGACCCCGGGAGGAAGCGTCCCCGGCCGCGTACGAAGATACGTGCTGTTCAACTGGAACGCGTCGATGGGAACGCTTCCGATGGACCTCGCGTGCGCACGGGCGCGCTCGATGCGCCAGGCCGGGTGGTTCGACGCGCCGACGCGGCCCACCGTGGCGTCGGCGGTGAGCGCCGCAAGGGCATCCACCGTGTCCTCGATCGCGACCGCCCGATCCTCCTGGTGCAGCCAGAGAAGGTCGATCCTGTCGACGCCCAGGCGTTCGAGGCTCCCTTCGACGGCAGCGCGGATCGCACGCGGAGAGAGCCCTGCCCGATGCTCGGGCCACGATCCGGGCCAGAGGGGCTCGGCACCGACCTTGGTCGAGATGCGGACCTGCGCTCGTGCATGCGGTCGCTCCGCGAGCCAGCGTCCGAGCACTTCCTCGGAGGCCCCTCCCTGCCCCGTCTCGCTCGACCAGAAGCTGTAGCAGTCCGCGGTGTCGATCCAGATGCCGCCGCGGTCGACGAATCGGTCGAGCAGGGCGAAGGAGGTCTCTTCGTCGACGAGCGTTCCGAAGGACATCGCCCCGAGGACGAGCGGGGATGCAGAGCTGTTCGCGTTGGTCATGATTTCACTGTGCAACCTGGAGTGCACTCCAGGTCAAGTCCTATGCTCGGGCCATGACGACCTACACGCCGGCGGAGACCGCGGCCCGCTCCGGATTCAGCATCGACACGCTCCGGTACTACGAGCGCGAGGGCATCCTCCCCGCGGTCTCGCGCACGGCCGGCGGGCATCGCGCATACACCGATGCCGAGCTCGGGCTCCTGGAGTTCCTCAAGTGTCTCCGCGAGACCGGCATGCCGGTGGAGAGGCTGCGCCGCTACGGCCAGCTCTGCCAGCGCGAGGACACGATCCCGGAGCGGGTAGCGCTCCTCGAGGAGCACGCGGCGACGGTCGAGATCCAGCTCGCCGAGGTCCTCGCCCAGCAGCGGCGTCTCACGGAGAAGCTGGACTGGTACCGATCGTTGGACTGAACCGCCGCTCAGCTGTGCGCGGCCCACCACACGAGGAAAGCACCGCCGAGGGCGATCACCCAGCTCACGAGGCTGCCGACGAGGAAGTACTCGGCTCTGGCGCCGGTCTCGCCATCGCGCGAGATCTCCGGGAATCGGACGATGCCCTTCGCCGCGAGCATCGCCGCGAGGATCGGGTACGCCGCTGCGAGCGTGAGGATGAGGATGAGGATGCGCTCGAGCGGGCCGATCAGCCGTCCGCCCTTGAAGCCCGAACGCGAGTCCGGGGCCGCCGCGACCGCGGTGGGCTCTCCCCCGGCAGCGGACCCCGCGGGTGCGACCGGTGCGACGGTGGTGGCAGCGGTGTCGGTCACTGTGCTGGCAGCGGTGTCGCCGGCGGCCGTCGCGTCGACGGGCGCGTCGGCGACCTGCTCCGCGGGGCGCCAGGTGTGCTCGCCGTCGAGGGCCGCGCGCACCACGAGGTTCGCGGACTCCAGGAGGAAGGCGGACAGCCCCAGCACCAGCATCGCGAGGTCGAAGGAGACCTCGCCGAACGGTGAGCGCAGCTGCCAGACCGCTCCGACGAGTCCGGCGTGCGCACGACCGCCCGTCCAGACCACCGCTCCGACGACGACGAGGGCGAGGACGACGGCGGGCCAGAACCCCGCGGGCGACGGCCGGTCGTCCGGCATGCACCAGACCCACAGTGCGCCCGCGACGAGCGCGACGACCATGGGCAGGAGGGCGTCGCTGACGCTGCCGAGCAGGAGCAGCACGACGGCGGCCGCGAGATAGCCGATCCACCGTCGCGGCACGAACTGGCGCACGAGATCGGCGGCGCCGACCGCGAGGAGGACGAATCCGGCGAGGATCATTCGGTCGCTCCCCGCAGGGCGCTCAGCCCTTCGATGAGCGCCGCGGCCCCGGCGCTGCGCAGCGACTTCGAGACGCTCGGCTGGGAGATCCCCTCCTGCGCGGCGAGCTCCTGCTGGGACCGGCCGACGGCCCGACCGTAGGTGAGCCGCCGCTCGCGCTCGCTCATCGCGCCCACCAGCTCGTCACGCGCGAGGAGGTACGCGTTCGACGCCGCGATCGTGGTCTCCATGACCTCATCCTGCCCCGGGGCTCCGACAATCCAGGTGCGGGTGCGCGGCACGGCGCGCTGCTCGCGGGAGTGGACGGTCTCGATCGCGGCACGTGCGGCGTACCACCCCGGCCCGTCGGCGAGCTCACCGTGGACGGACTCGACCGCGCGCACCTCGCCGACGCCGAGGCCGAAGCGGAAGGCGATGCCGTCGGGCAGACGCAGCTGGATCATGAGCAGCGAGGTGAGGGCGTCGCCGAGATCGAGGTAGACACCCTGCTGCTCGTCTCCCACCGTGGGGGTGAGCGGCTGGGCGGCGAGCGGAAGGTCCTGTTCGACCCGGGCGATGGTCTCATCCAGCACGCGCTGCGCGGCCCCGCGATCCCCCAGTCCACGGGAACCCACGATGTCGGCGATCACGGCGATGACCATGCGATAACCTTATCATGAATATTCACCGCTTTATGCCTTATTTGGTTATGGAATGGAATTATGCCTGAATCGCGCATCATCCCGTGGAGCGAAGGAACCTGGACGCACGCTCCGGCCGCTGTCGCGGACGCCGAGCACTTGGACGTCACCGCCGTCGAGGGCAGCGACGCCTGGCGCCACACCGCCTACGGCTTCGTGCACGACACCGAGCACGCCCTGCTCGCGCCTCTCGCCGTGGGCGAGGCCATGGAGGTCTCGTTCCGCGCCCCGTGGGACGGCCAGTTCGACCAGGCGGGCGTGTTCGTGCGGGTCGACGACGAGCACTGGGTGAAGACCGGCCTGGAGTACGCCGACGATCACCTCGGGCTCGGCGCCGTCGTCACCGCCGGCACGTCGGACTGGTCGGTGGGACACGTCGACGACTGGCTCGAGAGCGAGATCACGGTCCGCGTGAGCCGCTGGGCGGATTCCGTGATCGTGCGCGCCCGCGCGGACGACGGCCCCTGGCGGCTGGTCCGGGTCGCGCCGTTCGACGGCGAGGCCGCGGCTTCGGCCGGACCGTTCCTCGCCGCGCCGACCCGGGCCGGACTCACCGTGCGGTTCACCCGCTGGGAGCGGTCGGCGGCCGACGCCGAGCTGCACTGAGCCCGGACGGCCGCCGACCGCGCTCCGGCTAAAGGCCGAGGGCGTGTGCGGCGGCCTGCGCGCGAGCGACGAGCTCGGCGCGCTGCTCCGCCACTCGGACCGGCGCCGTACCGCCCGCGCCGGTCCGGGAGGCGACGGATCCTTCGATCGTGAGCACCTCGCGCACCTCGGGCACGAGGTGCGCCGACACCGACAGCAGCAGCTCGTCGGAGGCGTCTTCCAGTCCGATCCCCTGCTCCTCGCAGGCGCGGACCAGCGCACCGGAGATCTCGTGGGCGTCGCGGAACGGCACCCGGCGCTTCACGAGCCACTCCGCGACGTCCGTCGCGAGCGAGAAGCCCTGCGGCGCGAGGGCCGCCATCCGCTCGGTGTCGAAGCGCAGGGTCGCGATCATGCCGGCGAAGGCCGGGAGCACGACCTCGAGGGTCTGCACCGAGTCGAAGACCGGCTCCTTGTCCTCCTGCAGATCGCGGTTGTACGCGAGCGGGAGGCCCTTGAGCGTCGCGAGCAGGCCGGACAGGTTGCCGATGAGTCGACCGGACTTGCCGCGCGCGAGCTCGGCGATGTCGGGGTTCTTCTTCTGCGGCATGATGCTCGACCCGGTCGAGTACCCGTCGTCGAGCGTCACGAAGCCGAACTCGCGGGTGTTCCAGAGGATGATCTCCTCGGACAGGCGCGAGAGGTCGACGCCGGTCATGGCCGTGATGAAGGCGAACTCCGCCACGACGTCGCGGGCGGCGGTGCCGTCGAGGGAGTTCTCCGCCGGACGGTCGAGGCCCAGCTCCGTCGCCACGAGGGCGGGGTCGAGGCCGAGCGTGGAGCCGGCCAGGGCTCCCCCGCCGTAGGGCGAGACGCCCGCGCGGCGGCGCCAGTCCACGAGCCGCTCGAGCTCGCGCACCAGCGGCCAGCCGTGCGCCTGCAGGTGGTGGGCCAGCAGCACGGGCTGGGCATGCTGCAGGTGCGTGCGTCCGGGGAGGATCGCGTCGGGGTGCGCCTCCGCCTGCGCCACCAGGGCGTCGATCACGCGCAGGATGTCGCGGGCGATCACCCGCGCGTGGTCGATCAGGTACATGCGGACGAGGGTCGCGATCTGGTCGTTGCGGCTGCGTCCGGCGCGCAGGCGTCCGCCCAGCTCCGGTCCGAGCTCCGCGATCAGCGCCTGTTCGAGCGCACCGTGCACGTCCTCATCGGTCGGCACCGGGCGCAGGGTGCCGTCGGCGACCTTGCGCGCCACGGCGTCGAGGCCCTCGTGCATCCGCTGCGCCTCGTCGGACTCGAGGTAGCCGGCGGCCTCGAGAGCCGTCGCGTGCGCATGTGAGCCGGCGATGTCGTACGGCGCGAGGATCCAGTCGAAATGCGTGGAGCGGCTGAGCTCCACCAGCTCGGGCGAGGGTCCGGTGGCGAAGCGTGCGCCCCAGAGCGCGCCCTCGTTGGTGCCTTCGTGCGTCGAGTCGGCCATCACGCGTCCTTCTTGCCGAGCAGCCAGACCAGGAGGGCCTTCTGCGCGTGCAGCCGGTTCTCCGCCTCGTCCCAGACCACGCTCTGCGGACCGTCGATGACCGACGAGTCGACCTCGTAGCCGCGATCGGCGGGGAGGCAGTGGATGAAGATCGCCTCCGGGTCGGCGAGGGTCATCGTCTCGGGCGTGACCTTGTAGCCCCCCAGGTCGCGGATGCGCGCGAGCTTCTCCTCCTCCTTGCCCATCGAGACCCAGGTGTCGGTCACCACGACGTCGGAACCGGCGGCCGCCTCGACCGGGTCGGTGTAGAGGGTGATCGAGCCACCGGTCTCGGCGGCCCGGCGGTCGGCGGCCTCGATCACGTCGGCGCGGGGCGCGTAGTCCTCGGGCGAGGCGATGCGCACGTGCATGCCGGCGGTGACGCCCGCGAGCGCGTAGGAGTGCGCCATGTTGCTCTGCCCGTCCCCGAGGAACGTGAGCGTGAGCCCCTTCAGGTCGCCCTTGTGCTCGCGGATCGTGAGCAGGTCGGCCAGCAGCTGGCACGGGTGGAAGTCGTCCGACAGGGCGTTGATGACCGGCACCCGCGTGCCCGCGGCCATCTCCTCGAGCCCGGACTGCGCGTAGGTGCGCCACACGATGGCCGCGACCTGCCGCTCGAGCACCCGGGCGGTGTCGGAGGGGGTCTCCTTGCCGCCGAGCTGGCTGCTCGCGGTGGAGATGATCAGCGGAGAGCCACCGAGGTCCGCGATGCCCACCGCGAACGAGACGCGGGTGCGCGTGGAGGACTTGTCGAAGATGACGGCGACCGTCTGCGGCCCGGCGAGGCTCTTGTCGGCCCAGCGATCCTTCTTCAGTTCGAGCGCGAGATCGAGGATCTCGGCCTGCTCGGCGGGCGTCAGGTCGTCGTCACGCAGCAGGTGGCGGGTCATGCGGATACCTTTCCGGCTACAGAGGCCTGGACGTCGGCGAGGGCGGCCGTGAACAGCTCGCGGAACTCCGCGAGCTCGGCGTCGCCGATGGTGAGCGCCGGCGCGATGCGCACGGTCTCGGGGTTGGCGGCGTTGACGATGAGACCGCGCTCCTGCGCGGCTGCGACGACGGCACCGGCGACCGGCTCGGTCAGCGCGACGCCGACGAGCAGACCGCGACCGCGCACACCGGCGATCAGCGGGGAGCCGATGCCGAGCAGCAGCTCGCGCAGCTCCGCACCGCGGCGGGCGGCGTTCTCGACCAGCCCGGCACGCTCGATCTCCGCGAGCACCGCGTCGGCGACGGCGGTCGCGAGCGGGTTGCCGCCGAAGGTGGAGCCGTGCGAACCGGGGGTGAAGAGCGCGCTGGCCGCACCGTAGGTGACCAGGGCGCCGATCGGGAAGCCGCCGCCGATGCCCTTGGCGAGCGTGATGGCGTCGGGCGTGATGCCCTCGTGGCTGAAGCCGAACCACTCGCCGGTCCGACCGGCGCCGGTCTGGATCTCGTCCACGATGAGCAGTGCGCCGTGCGCCAGGGTCAGCGAGCGTGCGGCGGCCAGGTAGCCCTCCGGCAGCTCGACGACACCGGCCTCGCCCTGGATCGGCTCGACGATGATGGCCGCGACGCGGTCGTCCATCGCCGCTTCCAGCGCCTCGATCGTGGCCGGGATGTGCTCGACGCCGGCGGGCATCGGCTCGAACGGTGCACGCATGGACGCCTTCGCGGTCAGCGCGAGCGAGCCCATCGTGCGGCCGTGGAAGCCGTTCTCCAGCGCGAGGATGCGCGGACGCTCGGCGCCGCCGTGGAGGCGGGCGAGCTTGAAGGCCGCCTCGTTGGCCTCGGCGCCCGAGTTCGAGAAGAACACGCGCCCGTCGAGGCCGGCGCCGGCGAGGCGCTTGAGCCGTGCGGCGAGCGCGAGCTGCGGCGGGGTCGCGAAGTAGTTCGACACATGGGCGAGCGTCGCCGCCTGCGTCGACACGGCTTCGACGAAGGCCGGGTGCGCATGGCCGAGCGAGGTGACCGCGATGCCGGCGAGGAAGTCGAGGTGGCGTCGGCCGTCGGCGTCCCACAGGTACGAGCCCTCACCGCGGACCAGCAGCGCGAGCCGCTCCCCCGCGTTGAGCACGAGATCGCGTGCCGCATCGTCCTGCCAGACGGTCATCCCGTCACCTCCGACTTTCCCAGGACCACTTCGGTCCCGATTCCCTTGCTGGTGAACAGTTCGACGAGCACCGAGTGCGGCACCCGTCCGTCGATGATGGCCGCCGCGTCGACGCCGCCCTCGACCGCGTCCAGGCACGCGCGCATCTTCGGGATCATCCCCGACTCGAGCTTCGGCAGCATCTCGATGAGGGCTTCCGACGTCAGGTGCGACACGAGCGAATCGCGGTTCGGCCAGTCGGCGTAGAGCCCCGGCACATCAGTGAGGATCACGAGCTTGCGGGCCTTGAGCGCCACCGCGAGAGCCGCGGCCGCGGCATCCGCGTTGACGTTGAGGGACTGACCGGGGTGGTCGAGGTCGGGCGCGATGCTCGAGACCACGGGGATGCGGCCGGCCGCGAGGTGGTCGAGCACCGGGGTCGGGTCGACCTCGACGACATCGCCGACGCGACCGAGATCGACCTCTTCGCCGTCGATCACGACGCCGCGGCGGCGGCCGCCGAAGAGCCCGGCGTCCTCCCCGCTGAGGCCGGTCGCGATCGGACCGTGCGAGTTGATCTTGGAGACGAGCTGCGGGTTCACCTGCCCGGTGAGCACCATGCGCACGACGCTGATCGCCTCGGTGTTCGTGACCCGGTATCCGCCCTTGAACTCGCTGGGGATCTCGAGCCGCTGCAGCATGTTCGAGATCTGCGGGCCGCCGCCGTGCACGACGACCGGCAGCACCCCGACGTAGCGGAGGTACGCGATGTCCTGCGCGAAGGCGTCCTGCAGCTCCTCCGACACCATGGCGTTGCCGCCGTACTTGATCACGACGATCTGGTCGCGGAACTTCTTGAGCCACGGCAGCGACTCGATGAGCGTGGTGGCCTTCTGCGCGGCGACCTCGGCCGGAGTGTCCTGGATGTCGGTCATGAGGCGTAGGCGCTGTTCTCGTGCACGTAGTCGTGGGTGAGATCGTTCGTGAGGACGGTCGCGGTGGCGTCACCCGTCTTCAGGTCGATCACGAGGTGCGTGGCGCGCGGGGTCAGGTCGACCTCCTCGCGCGGACGGTCGGGGCCGCCCTCGGTGCACACGCGGACGCCGTTCATCCAGACGTCCACGTCGTAGGGGTCGAACTGCGCGCTCGTGGTGCCGATCGCGGCGAGCACGCGGCCCCAGTTCGGGTCGTTGCCGAAGATCGCGGCCTTGAAGAGGTTGTTGCGGGCCACGGACCGGCCCACCTCGACGGCATCCTGCTCGGAGACCGCGTGCTGCACCTCGATCGTGATGTCGTGGCTCGCGCCCTCGGCATCCCCCTGCAGCTTGACCGCGAGCTCCTGGCAGAGGTCCATCAGGGCGGCGGCGAAGTCGTCGAGGTCGGGCACGACCCCGGAGGCCCCGTTGGCGAGGAGCGTGACCTGGTCGTTCGTCGACATGCAGCCGTCCGAATCGAGCCGGTCGAAGGTCTTCCCCGTCGCCCGGCGCAGCACCTCGTCGGCCTGGAGCGGCTCGAGGACGGCATCGGTCGTGATGACCACGAGCATCGTGGCGAGGCCGGGCGCCAGCATGCCGGCGCCCTTCGCCATGCCGCCGATCGTCCAGCCGTCGCGGCTGATCACGGCGGTCTTCGCGACCGTGTCGGTGGTCATGATGGCCTGTGCGGCGAGCTCCCCGCCGTCGGCGCTGAGCTCGGCGATCGCCTGCTCGGTGCCGGCGAGCACCCGAGCGCGGAAGGTCTCGTCGCCGGTGCCGATGAGGCCCGTGGAGCAGATCAGCACGTCGCCGGCGCTGACGCCGAGGAGCTCGGCCGCCTTCTCGGCCGTCTGGTGCGTGGTCTGGAACCCGAAGGACCCGGTGAAGCAGTTCGCTCCACCGGAGTTGAGCACGACGGCCTCGACCACACGGTCGGCGACGGCCTGCTGCGACCAGATGATCGGGTTCGCCTTGGCGCGGTTGCTCGTGAAGACGGCCGCTCCGACCTTGCGCGGTCCGCGGTTGACGACGACGGCGACATCGGGCTTGCCGGTGGACTTGAGCCCCACGGCCACGCCGGCCGCCTCGAATCCTGCGGGGGCGGTGACGCTCATTGCGTTGCCTCGACGATCATGGTGCGACTCCGTTGACTGAGAGGGCGCGGGACTCGGGAAGACCCAGCGCGATGTTCATGGATTGGACGGCAGCGCCGGCGGTGCCCTTGACGAGGTTGTCGACCGCGGCGACGACGGTCACGCGGTTCGCGGCGCGATCGATCGCGAGACCGATCAGCGCGGTGTTGGCGCCGAGCACGTCGGCGGTGCGCGGGAAGCGTCCCTCCGGCAGCAGCTGGACGAAGGTCTCCTCGCCGTATGCGCTCTGCCAGGCGTCGCGGATCTGCGCGTCCGTCACGCCCTCGACGATCGGCGCGGTCGAGGTGGCGAGGATGCCCCGCGACATCGGGACCAGCACCGGCGTGAAGGAGATGCGGATCCCGTCGGCGTCGGCCCCGGAGGCCGCGGCGAGCGCCTGGCGGATCTCGGGGATGTGCCGATGCGTGCCGCCGACCGCGTAGGGGTTCGCGGTACCGAGGATCTCGCTGCCGAGGAGGTTCGTCTTGAGGCTCTTTCCCGCGCCCGAGGGGCCGACCGCCAGCACCGAGACGATGTCGGACGGGTCGATCACGCCGGCGGCGACACCGGGAGCGAGACTGAGGCTCACCGTCGACGCGTTGCAGCCCGGGGCCGCGATGCGCGTCGCCCCGCGCAGGTGCTCGCGCTGCTTGACCCCGTCGACCAGGAGCTCGGGGACGCCGTAGGTCCACGCCTCGTGGAAGGTTCCGCCGTAGAACGCGTCCCAGGCCGACGCCGAGGTGAGCCGGTGATCGGCCCCCGCGTCGATCACCAGCGGAGCGTCGCCGAGAGCGTCGGTGTACTGCCCCGACTGGCCGTGCGGGAGGGCGAGGAACACGATGTCGTGGCCGGAGAGGATCTCGGGCGTCGTGTCCTGCAGGGTGAGGTGCGCCAGCGAGCGGAGGTGCGGCTGATGGTCGACGAGAGGCTGTCCGGCGTTCGAGTGCGCCGTCACGGTGCGGATCTCGATGTCGGGGTGATCGGCCAGGAGGCGGAGGATCTCGCCGCCTGCGTAGCCGGATGCGCCGGAGACGGCGACGGAATACGTCATGCTTCTACCTTAACGGTCGGGCCCACGAGGAAATCGGGACCGGGGACGGGGCCGGAGGCGGCGACACCGGCACTCGACCGCCGTGCGTGCACAGGCAGGAGGGCGGGGTCGCCTACAGTCGGCGGCCGCGGCGTCGGCGCACAGCGATGACGCTCGGAGCGAGCGTCGAAGAAGCGGTGGCGGCCGAAGGCATGTCGCGACAGTAGCGCGGCCTCGGCAGCCACCGCAAATCCGACGCGTCATCCGCGGTCGCGCGACTCCAGCGGTGCCGCGAAGAACGCCAGCTCGTGCGCGCTGGACACCGCGAACGCGCGGTGCATCCGTGCGCGCGTCTCGGCATCCGCTCGGCTCGCGGCTTCCGTGGCGTGGGCGATCGCGGTCCGGGTCGCCTCCTCGAAGGACGGATCGGCGTAGGTCGCGAGCCACGAGGCGTACGGATGCCGCGGATCGCGGGCATCCTCCCCGAACTCCCCCGCGTGCAGGCGTCGCCCGAGGTCGGTGTAGAGCCAGAAGCACGGGAGGACGGCGGCGACGATCTCCGCGTAGTCACCGCCGAAGGCGACCGAGCGCAGATGGTCGAGGTAGGCGGTGGTCGCCAGTCCCGGCTCCGTCGCGAAGGTCGCCGCGCTGACGCCCTGCGCCGGCGTCAACCACGACGCGTGCAGTTCGAGCTCCCCGACGATCGAGCCGTGTGCGGACTCGGCCCAGAAGGCCTGCTCGTCGGATGTCGGGGCGAGGCGCGCGGCCTCCGCGAGGACGCGGGCGTATTCGCGGAGGTACAGCGCGTCCTGCGCCAGGTACGACAGGAACGGCTCCCGCTCCAGCGAGCCGTCGGCGAGGCCCCGGATGAACGGCAGATCGTCGATCCCCGCCCGGATGCCGGCGATGCCCTCCCACCACTCCGCCGCGATGTCGGCGGCCTCGGGTCGGGCAGCCGCTCCCCCGCGCTCCCAGAGCCCGGCGAAGTGGCTGATCGGGCCGTTGCCCTGCCCCACGCGGAGTCCGGCCCCCGCACGGATCGATTCGCGGAGCCAGGTGCGGGCGGCGCGCACGGCGGCACGCGGCTCCTCGCCCCGGGCGAGCAGGGTCGCGAGCGCCGACGAGAGCGAGCAGCCGGTCCCGTGCGTGTTCGCCGTGGCGATGCGGGCCCCCGGGAACTCCTGGCGCAGTCCCCGACGCGCGTCGACCAGTGCGTCCGGCGCCTCGTCGCCCGGGAGGTGGCCGCCCTTGACGAGCACGGCCGCGCCGATCTCGGCGGAGAGCTCCTCCGCGGCGGCGAGGGCGTCGGCCCAGTCGGCGATCTCGCGATCGGAGAGCACCGCGAGTTCGGCGAGGTTCGGGGTGATCAGGTTCGCGCGCCCGAGCAGGTCCCGCAGCGCCCGCTCCGCGTCCGGCGCCAGCAGCCGGTCGCCCGACGTGGCGACCATCACGGGGTCCAGCACCACGATCGGCGGGCGGACCTTTTCGAGCCAGTCCCCCACCGTGCGGATCACCTCCGCATCGGCCAGCATCCCGATCTTCACGGCGTCGACGGCGATGTCGTCCGACACCGCATCGAGCTGCGCACGGAGGAAGGCCGTCGGGGGCACGTGCACGTCGCGCACACCGCGGGTGTTCTGCGCCGTCAGCGCGGTGAGCACGGCCATGCCGTAGCCCCCGTTCGCCGCGATGGACTTGAGGTCGGCCTGGATGCCGGCGCCGCCCGAGGGGTCGCTGCCGGCGATGCTGAGCACGCGCGGCACGGACCCCGCGAGCCAACGGCGTCGGAACGCCTCCGCTGCCGCCGAGGGATCCTCGACCGCGCACAGCGCCGAGACCACGGCGAGTCCGGCCGCGCCGGCCGCGTGCAGGGCCTCGGTGTCGTCGATGCCGACCCCGCCGATGGCCACGCACGGGACGGGACTGCTCGCGACGAAGGCGGCGAACCCGTCCACGCCGAGCGGCGCCGGGTGGTCCGGCTTCGTGGCGGTCGGACGGATCACCCCGACGCCCAGATAGTCGACGGTGCCGTGGGGCAGCGCGCGGACCGCCTCGAGGTGTGCCGGAGTGTTCGCGGTCAGACCGATCAGCGCGTCCGGCCCGAGCGCCTCCCTGGCGCGGAGCACGGACTCGTCGCCCTGTCCGAGGTGCACCCCGTCGACGCGCGCACCGCGCTCGCGGGCGACCAGTGCGGCCTCCAGGCGGTCGTTCACGACGAGCAGCGCCCGCCCGTCGATCGCCTGCGACAGGGCGACCAGCTGCTCGACGGTCTCGGCGTCGGTCGCGGCCTTGTCGCGCAGCTGCACGATGCGCACCCCGCCGTCGACGGCCCGGCGGACGGTCTCGACGACGCCGCGCTCTCCGCAGAGCGCGGCGTCCGTGACGAGATAGAGCGAGAGGTCGGCGATCACCGCACGTCCTCCTCGACACGCGCGCCGGCGAGGACGTCGTCCCCGGTCACCGCGGCGAGCGCATCCAGCAGGGCGACGGCGAAGCTGCCCGGTCCGCGGGAGTCCTCCGCCGCTCGCTCGGCCGCGATCGTGTACACGAGGCTCGCGGCCGCGACGGTCGAGAGCGCATCGTGCCCCGTGTCCCTGGCGGCCCCGAGGAAGGCGGCCATCACGGCGCCGAGTGCGCAGCCGCCGCCCGTGACGCGGGTCAGCAGCTCATGCCCGTTCGCGATGCGGAGGACCCGCTCACCGTCGGTGATGAGGTCGACCGGCCCGGACACGGCGACGATGGCGCCGACGCGTCGCGCGAGAACGCCGGCGGCATCGGCCGCGGCATCCGTGCTGTCGGTGGCATCCACTCCACGGCCGCCGGCGCTGAGACCGGCGAGGGCGAGGATCTCGGACGCGTTGCCGCGGATCGCGGTCGGGCGCAGCTCGACCAGCCGGTGGGCCAGGGCCGTGCGGACCGGCAGCACGCCGATGGCGACCGGGTCGAGCACCCAGGGGGTGCCGGATGCGGTCGCACCCGCGACCGCCTCCAGGGTCGCCGTCCGCTGCTCGGGCGTGGGGGTGCCCAGGTTGACCAGCAGCCCGGAGGCGACGCCGGCGAACATCTCGGCCTCGCCGACGATGTCGACCATGGCGGGGGCGGCTCCCAGGGCCAGCAGCACGTTGGCGGTGAATCCGGTCACGACGGCGTTGGTGATGCAGTGCGTCAGCGGAGGCGCCTGTCGCAGCACCCCCAGCAGCGTCGCGGCCGAGCCGGCGAGGTCGATGGTGGAATCAGGACGCAGAAGATCGCTCAATGCGACATCCCTTCGCTAGTACGAACTAGATCAGGTTCGACGGGTCTGTTCTCAGCCGCGGTTCGCGGCACCCCGTGTCACTGCTCAGAGTCTAGCGATGGGCCTGGAATGACGAGCGATCGGCCTGGGGCGTCTCCCGATCGGCCAGGAGGGCCAGCTCCTCCGCCCGCGTGAGGCCGGCCCGACGGTCGCGGTCGACCCCGCGCTCCCGCTCGTCCGCCACGATGCGCTCGACAGTCTCGGCGAGGGGGCGGAGTCGACCCCCGCTCTCGCGGAAGGCGTCGTTCGAGCGGGTCATGAACCCGGTCATCCCGGCGGGCAGCCACAGCGGCAGCGAGCGTGGACCTGCCCAGTACTCGACCCCGTGGTCGACGAGCCACTCCTCCTCGGCGACCACCCCGTCGCCGGTGTGCCCGGAGGCAGCACGGACCGTCTGCAGCACGTCGGCGAGGGGATGCCGGTCGCCGATCGCGTTGACCGCCCCGCTGCGCGTCGCCTGCACGACGTAGGCGGCGAGGTCGTCGACATCGACGACCTGCGTGCTCCGACCGTCCAGCGGGGGCAGCAGTACCGGACCGTCACCGGCTCGGGAGAAAGCCGCGCCCCAGTAGCCGAAGCGGTCGCTGGGGTCTCCGTCGCCCACGATGAGCCCCGGGCGCACGAGGAGGGCGCGCTCACCGAGCGTGGCCACGGCATCCTCCGCCGCGACCTTCTGCGCCCCGTACTCGTACGCGTCACCGGGACGCGCGGCCGGATGCCGGGGCGCGGACTCGTCCGCACCGACGGTCACGTCGTCCGCGTACACGGACAGGGATGAGACGTACGTCCACCGCGCGGCGCGGTCGCCGAGGGCATCGACCGCAGCGGCGACCTGCGTCGCCTGCGAGGAGATGTCGACGACGTGGTCCCACTCCCGGCGGGCGAGCTCGGCGTACACGTCCGGATCCTCCCGGTCGCCGCGCACGAGCACCGCTCCGTCCGGCGCGGGGCGCGTCCCGCGGGCGAGGCACGTCACCGCCGCGCCGGCATCCCGCCAGCGCCGCGCGATGCGCCCCGAGAGCCAGCCTGTTCCGCCGAGGATCAACACGTCCGTCATGCGTCCCATGTCACCAGCATCCGGAGCCGCACGGAAGTCCTTCCGCTCAGAGCAGACCGACGTCCTGCCCGAGTCGATCGAGGCCGTCGAGCACCGGAGTCGTCCACGACGGGTCGGGCCGCCACCCGCGCCACTCGTCGTCGAACGGCCAGTCCCCGGCCCGGAACGAGGCGATCGCGGCGTCGGCGTGCCGCTCGACCTGCGCGGCCTGTTCGGCGCTGAGCCGCCCCTGGTCGATGGCAGCGGCGAGCTCGTCCTCGTCCTTCAGATGGATGCCGCCGTCGGGGTCGATCTCGACGTCGAGGATGTGATCGGACGAGTAGGTCTCCTGATCGGTGCGCAGGTGCGCGTTCTCGAGGTTCACGTACCACCCCGCGAACTCCCAGACCGGGCCGGTGGTGTCGCTCCAGAAGAGCCAGACCGACCACGGCAGGCCCGCCGGCGCGATGCGCAGCACACCGTTGCCCCACCACTCCTCGACGATGCGCGTGCGCGCCTCGAGCCAGCGGCGAGCGAGCGGCACCGAACGCACCCGCTGTCCGTCCGGCGCCCCCTGCGACTCCTGCAGCGTCCCGGGGGCGAGCCACGCCACGAGCCCGCGCTCGTCGTCGCGGACCACCCGCATGGGAGAGATCGTGGACGGCTCCCCCGGCTGCCAGCCCGGCTTCCGGTAGTGCCAGTCGATCTGCGCACCGGGCGCGAGGAACGGTCCCTCTCCCAGCGGTCGCGCGTCATCCGGGACGGCGGCCGGGGTGCTCTGGGGGAGGATGCTCATCCCGCCACGCTACTCCGGCACCGCCCCGGATCATCCGAGGTGCGACACGGTTCGTCCGCGTCCGACTCAGTCGCGCAGCGCCGCCCCGAACCGCTCCGCAGCGACCTCGACACCGGCGAGCTTGGCCTCGGTGGCCTCGGCCGCCGTGAGCGTGCGGTCATCGGCGCGGAAGCGCAGCGCGAAGGTCAGGCTCTTCGACCCCTCCGGCACACCCTCGCCCCGGTAGTCGTCCACGAGACGCACCGATTCGAGCAGTGCTCCGGCGCCCTCCGCGAGGGCCGCCTGCACATCGGCTGCGGCGACATCCGCCGGCAGCGTGAGCGAGACGTCCTGCGTCGCGGCCGGGAACGTCGACAGCGATGCGGCGACGACGCGTCCGCTCGCCAGGGTCAGGATGCGATCGAGGTCGAGCTCGAGCACGGTCGCGCGACCGGGAAGATCGGCGTCCTCCGCCACGGCGGGGTGCAGCTCGCCGACGTAGCCGACCTCTTCCCCCGCGACCAGGAGCGATCCGGTGCGGCCCGGGTGCAGGGCGGCGCGCTCGGCCTGCACGACGTCGATGTCGACGCCCGCTGCTGCCGCGATCACCCGAACGGCGTCCAACGCCTCGACGAGCCCTGCCGCCTCGGCCGGGCGGCCGGGCTGACGCGGGGAGACATGGCCCGTGAGCAGAGCCGCGATGTGGCGGTGCTGCGGCGGGATCGAGGCGTTCAGCGCGGCGAGCGTCTCATCGGAGGGGCGCACGCCCAGCGGCGGCACCTCCTCCGTGCCGTACTCGACGCCCGGCTCGGGCACGAACACGGCACCGGTCTCGAAGATCGCCAGGTCCGTGAGGCCGCGCGAGATGTTGCGGTGCGCGGTCTGCAGCAGTCCGGGGATGAGCGAGCGCCGCAGGAAGGGCGCCTGACCGTCGAGCGGGTTCGCCAGACGGATGCTCGGCAGGTGCTCGCCCGACGCCGACCCGTGCAGGTCGTTCTGCGCCTCGGTGGTGAACGGGAACGCCGGCGTCTCGACGAGACCGGCGGCGGCCAGGGCATCGGCCACGCGGCGACGGCCCTGCTGGTGCGCGGTGAGACCACGTCCGGACGGCGGCGTCGGCAGGACTGCGGGGATGCGGTCGAGCCCGTGGATGCGGGCGACCTCCTCGGCGAGCGTCCACTTGTCCGTGAGGTCGGGACGCCAGGTGGGCGGGATCACGGTCCACCCGGAGCCGTCCTCCGCCGCGGTGACGTCCGCGCCGATCGTGGTCAGCGCACCGGTGATCTCGTCGTCGGTGTAGTCGACGCCGATGAGCCCCTGCACGAAGCCGGCGGGCAGCTCGACGTCGGCGACGAACACCTCGGCGAACAGCGCGCCGCCCTCTTCGGTGAGCGTGCCACCGGCGAGCTCGACCATGAGGTCGGCCACGCGGCGGGCCGCCACGAACGGGATGAGCGGGTCGACACCGCGCTCGAAGCGCTTGGAGGCCTCACTGGGCAGCTTGTGCCGTCGCGCCGAGCGGGCGATGGTGATGGGGTCGAAGTTCGCGGCCTCGATGAGCACGTTCCGCGTGGTGTCGCTCATCTCGGTCGTGCCGCCGCCCATGACGCCGGCGAGGCCGATCGGACCGGACTCGTCCGTGATGAGGAGGTCTTCCTCGTGCAGCGCGCGCTCGACGCCGTCGAGCGTCGTCATCTTCTCGCCCGGGTGCGCACGGCGGACGGTGATCCCGCCGGTGAGCTTGTCGAGGTCGTAGCCGTGCAGCGGCTGGCCGAGCTCGAGCATCACGTAGTTGGTGATGTCGATCAGCACGCCCAGCGAGCGCATGCCCGCGAGGCTGAGCCGCGCGATCATCCACGGCGGGGTGGGACGCGAGGGGTCGACGCCGCGCACGACACGCGTGACGAACTCGCTCGCGCCGACGCGGCCGCGCACGGGGGCGACGTCGTCGACCACGGTCGTGTGCCCGCTGCCCGGCTGCAGCTCGGCGAAGTCGCGCTCCGCGGGGTCGCGGAAGCTCGCACCGGTCGCGTGCGAGTACTCGCGGGCGACGCCGCGCAGCGAGAAGGCGTAGCCGCGGTCGGGCGTGACGTTGATCTCCACCGCCACGTCGTCGAGACCCAGGAGGGCGATCGCGTCGGTGCCGACGGGCGCGTCGATGCCGAGGTCGGACAGCACGACGATGCCGTTGTGCTCATCGCCCAGGCCCAGCTCGCGCGCCGACGCGATCATGCCGTCGGAGACGTGACCGTAGGTCTTGCGGGCGGCGATCGGGAACGGACCGGGCAGCACCGCGCCGGGCAGGGTCACGACGACCTTGTCCCCCACGGTGAAGTTGTGCGCACCGCAGACGATGCCGCGGACACCGCCGTTCGCCTCGCCCACATCGACCTGGCACCAGTTGATGGTCTTGCCGTTGGACTGCGGCTCGGGCTCGAGCGAGACGACCTGACCGACGACCACGGGACCCGTGATGTCGAAGCGGTGCACGTCCTCCTCTTCGAAGCCCACGGTCACCAGCGCGCCGAGGACGTCCTCGGGCGTGGCATCCGCTGCCAGATCGACGTACTCACGCAGCCACGAAAGCGGGACGCGCATCACACCACCATCCCGTACTGCTCGCTGAATCGGACATCGCCCTCGGCCATGTCGCGCATGTCCTGGACGTCGCTGCGGAACATCAGGCCCCGCTCGATGCCCATGCCGAACGCGAAGCCGCTGTACACCTCCGGGTCGATCCCGGCCGCGCGCAGCACGTTCGGGTTGACCATGCCGCAGCCGCCCCACTCGATCCAGCGCGCGCCGCCCTTGAAGGTCGGGTGCCACAGGTCGAGCTCGGCGGACGGCTCGGTGAAGGGGAAGTAGTTGGTGCGGAAGCGCGTCTTGGCCTCAGGGCCGAAGAGCTGCTTCGCGAAGTGGTCGAGCGTGCCCTTGAGGTGCGCCATCGTGATGCCCTTGTCGATGACGAGACCCTCGAACTGCGTGAACACCGGCAGGTGCGTGGCGTCGAACTCGTCGGTGCGGTACACACGGCCGGGGCACAGCACGTAGATCGGCACCTCGCGGTCGAGCATCGAGCGCACCTGGACGGGGCTCGTGTGCGTGCGCATCACCAGGTGGCGCGAGGGCGGGTCGACGTAGAACGTGTCCTGCTCCTGGCGGGCGGGGTGGTCGACGTCGAAGTTCAGGGCGTCGAAGTTGAACCACTCGTGCTCGAGCTCCGGTCCCTCCGCGATCTCCCAGCCCATGCCGACGAAGATGTCGCAGACCTGGTCCTGGAGGAGCGTGAGCGGGTGCCGGGCGCCGACGCGCGTGCGCGAGGGCACGGCGGTGATGTCGACCCGCTCGGCCTCGAGCCGCGCGGCGACCTCCGCGGCGGCCAGCTCGGCCTCCTTGGCGGCGAGCGCCTGCGTCACCTGCCCGCGTCCCTGACCCACGAGCTTGCCGAACGCGGCCTTGTTCTCGGGGGCGACCTGTCGCATCGAGGCGTTCAGGACCGCGAGCGGCGATCCGTCGGCGACATGGGCGGCACGGGCCGCTTTCAGCTCGGCGGTGTCGGTGGCTGCGGCGATCGCCGCGAGGGCGTCGGCGACAGCGGCTTCGACCGCTTCCGGGGTGATTTCAGGAGACTCTGACACGAGAATCGAGTCTACCGGGGGCGCGTGGGTCCCTTTGGCGGATCAGCGCGGTGCTCCACCACCGGCACCGCCGTCGTTCTGCAGCACGATCAGCGAGGTGTTCGTCTCGCCGCCGTGCTGACGGGGGTCCGGCACCGCGGGTCCTGCCTTCGGCGAGCGCTTGGCCCGACGCTGCAGGCGGTAGGCGATGTAGGAGAGGAGGAGACACACGGCCACGTACATCGATCCGCCGATGATCGCGGCGGGGATCAGCGGGGAGCCGTAGGGCGCCTGGTTGCCGATCTGATTGATGACGTAGAGGAGCTCCTTGTACGTGATGATGAACCCGAGCGCGGTGTCCTTCAGCGCCACGACGAGCTGCGCGATGATCACCGGCATCATGGCCCGCACGGCCTGCGGGATCAGGATGAAGTACATCACTCCGGTCTTACGGAGTCCGATCGCGTAGCCGGCTTCCTGCTGTCCGCGAGGAAGCGATTCGATGCCGGCACGCAGCACCTCGGCCAGCACCGAGCCGTTGTAGACGATCAGCGCGATCACGACAGCCCAGTACGGCGGCATCTTCACGCCGATCACGGGAAGGCCGTAGTACAGCAGCATCATGAGGATCAGCACGGGCACCGCTCGCAGCACCTCGATGATCCACCGGACCGGCTCACGCACCCAGGCGTGCTCCGAGAGGCGCCCGATGCCGAGGACGAAGCCGAGGACGATGGACCCGACGCCGGCGACCGCGAACGCGGCCAGCGTGGCCAGCAGCCCTTCGCCGAAACGGACCCAGACGGCGGAGAACGTGAAGATGTTCCACTTCTCGGCAGAGAACTGTCCGGTGGCGAACAGCCTCCACACGACCCAGCCGAGCACGGCGAGGACGACCAGGACCGTCACGGCTCCGATGAGCCGGTTGCGGACGATGGCACGGGGGCCGGGGACGTCGAAAAGGACGGAACTCATCGCGCGATCCTCCACTTGTTCTCGAGAACGCGCTGCACCCAGGCGAGCAGCAGCACCAGCACCACGAAGACGACCATCACCCAGAGCAGCACGACCAGAGCGTTCTCACCCTGCTCGCTCAGTGCCGCCCGGATGGTGCCGAGGTTGGCGACGGAGAAGCCCGCAGCCACCGTGGTGTTCTTCATGAGGGCGATGAGGACGCTCATCATGGGCGGGACGACGGAGCGCGTCGCCTGCGGCAGCACGACGTAGCGCATGACCTGTCCGAAGTTCAGGCCGATCGCTCGCGCAGCCTCGGCCTGGCCGACCGGCACCGTGTTGATGCCGGCCCGCAGCGCCTCGGCGACGTAGGTCGCGGTGTAGATGCCGAGAGCGGCCACTGCCAGAGGCAGGGGGTTCACCCGCTCCCCCAGCAGGATCGGGAGGCAGAACGCGAAGAAGAACATGACGAGGGTCAGCGGGGTGTTGCGGATCCAGTTCACATAGATGCCGCCGACCGCGCGAGCGATCGGAACCGGGGACACCCGCGCCGCCCCCACGATCAGCCCGAGGACCAGGGCGATGATCCCGCCGCCCAGGAACAGCAGGATGGTTCCCCACAGTGCTTGACCCCAGAGGTCGAGGTGGTCGGTGATGACGCCCACTGGTGCTCCTGTCGATTCGTGTTCTGGCGGTGACCCCGCGGGTGGATGGGGCGGCCGATGGTGTCGGCCGCCCCATCCGATCAACCGATCGGGTCGACCTCGGGCTGCGTCGCCTTGACGCCGGAGGCGCCGAGGTTGTTGTCGAAGATCTGCTGCCAGATGTCTCCGCCGTCGGTCAGCTGCGTGTTGAAGTACTCGGCGAGCGCGTCATCGCCCTTGGCGAGACCGATGCCGTAGCGCTCCTCGCTGAACGGCTCTCCGACGACCTTCAGCTTCTCGGGGTCCTGTGCCGCGTAGCCGATGAGGATCGCCTCGTCGGTGGTG
Organism: Microbacterium sp. GW821-FHT01D02; assembly: GCF_059422585.1. Taxonomy (NCBI): domain Bacteria; kingdom Bacillati; phylum Actinomycetota; class Actinomycetes; order Micrococcales; family Microbacteriaceae; genus Microbacterium; species Microbacterium sp. GW821-FHT01D02. The sequence goes on from NZ_JBWKXB010000001.1 coordinate 24,806, forward strand.
ACGGCATCGACCTGCCCGTTCTTGAGGTCCTCGACGCACTTCGAGTAGGTGTCGTACTCCTTGGTCTTCACCTCGGGGTAGTTCTCCTTGATGTTCTGGATCGGCGTGGAGCCGGTCGCCGAGCACACCGTCGTCGACGCGTCCAGGTCGTCCACGCTCTTGATGTCGCTGTCGGCGCCGACGAGGAGGCCCTGCCCGGTGACGAAGTACGGGCCGGCGAAGGAGATCTGCTCCTTGCGCTTGTCCGTGATCGAGTAGGTGCCGACGTAGTAGTCGATGTCGCCGTTCACGATCGCCTGCTCGCGGTTCGCCGAGGCGATCGCCTGGAACTCGATCTTCTCCGGGTCGACCCCGAGCGAGGCCGCCATCCAGCGGGCGATGTCCACGTCGAAGCCGGTGCGGTCGCCGGTGACCGGGTCGAGGTAGCCGAGACCGGGCTGGTCTTCCTTCACGCCGACCTTGATCGTGCCGGAGGACGAGATCCGATCGAACGTCGGGCTCCCGTCGATGCTGACATCCTCGAGGACGGTCCACGGCGTGCTGGAGGTCTCCCCCTCGCCGCCGTCTTCCGGGGCTCCCGAGCTCGACGGCGTGCCGCTGTTGCAGGCCGTGAGCGCGAGCAGTGCCACCGCTGCGATTCCGATGCCTGCCAGTGTCCGTGTGCGTCGCATGTGCGTCTCCTTCGTGTGCTGTGTGTGCAGGGTCTGTGTGGTCGGGTGCGTCAGTGTGGTCGGTGCGTCAGTGGGTGAGGAGCTTCGAGAGGAAGTCCTTGGCTCGGTCGCTCTTCGGGTGCGTGAAGAACTCCTCCGGAGTCGCCTCCTCCACGATCCGTCCGTCGGCCATGAAGACGACCCGGTCGGCGGCCTTCCGAGCGAAGCCCATCTCGTGGGTGACGACGATCATGGTCATGCCCTCTTGCGCGAGACCGACCATGACGTCGAGGACCTCGTTGATCATCTCGGGGTCCAGGGCGCTGGTCGGCTCGTCGAAGAGCATCACCTTGGGCTGCATGGCGAGAGCACGGGCGATCGCGACGCGCTGCTGCTGCCCGCCGGAGAGCTGCGCCGGGAGCTTCGACGCCTGCTGCGCCACACCGACGCGTTCGAGCAGGGTCATCGCCTCCTTCTCGGCATCGGCCTTCTTGAGGCCCCGCACCTTGATCGGGCCGAGCGTCACGTTCTCGAGGATCGTCAGGTGGGCAAACAGGTTGAAGGACTGGAACACCATGCCGACGTCCGCGCGCAGGTGGGCGAGCCCCTTCCCCTCCGCCGGGAGCTCCTTGCCGTCGATGCGGATCGTGCCGCTGGTGATCGTCTCGAGCCGGTTGATCGTGCGGCACAGCGTCGACTTGCCGGATCCGGACGGGCCGATCACGACGACGACCTCGCCCGAGTTGACGGTCAGGTCGATGTCGGCCAGGGCTTGGAAGTCGCCGTAGTGCTTCTGGACGTTCTCGACCACGACGAGGGGTGTATCAGAGGTCATCATTTCTCCAAGCTAGCCACGTCGTACCTGGTGTTCCAGGGACCTCGGTGAGATTTACACGTTCGTAATCACCTGATCGCGGTACCAATGCTGCTCTGCACGGGTACCCCACGGCCCGCCCCCACGGGCCGCGGGATGGTCCTGCCACCTCACCCCCAACGACAGCGGGGCAACAGGCTCCGATCATGCGCGATCGACCTCACACTGACAGAGCGTCGCCGCCGCTGTCAGACTTCTTGAGGATTTCTTGAGGCGTCAGCCGCGCAGGTCCCGGTAGTAAGCGATCGCCCCCGGATGCAGCGGCACCGGGCCGGTGAAGATCGCCGAGCGGCGGTCGAGGAGCGCTGCCGTGGGGACCTCCCCGGCGATACGCAGGCGGGCATCGAACAGCCCGGCGAGGATGTCGCGCACGACGGCGTCGGGAGTCGAGGCCGCGGTGACGAGGTAGTTCGGGACCGCCATCGTCGGCGCGGACTCCTCGAGCCCGTAGGTGCCCGCCGGGATGTCGGACGGACGATAGGCGTGCGAGTACTGCTCGTTCACCTCGTTGACCCAGCCCTGCTCGACCGGCAGCAGTCGGACCGACGACATCTCCGCGAGCTCCGCGATGCCCGGGGTGGGCAATCCGCCGACCCAGAAGAAGCCGTCGATCTCACCGCGCTCCATCGCGCCGATGGACTCGCTGAGGTCGAGCTGCGGATCGCGGATGGAGGCGATGTCGACCCCGGCCGCGTCCAGCACGCGTCCGGCGATGACGTTCACGCCCGAGTTCTCCGCGCCGAGCGAGATGGTCCGGCCGGTCAGGTCGCCGATGTCGTCGATCTCCGAGTCCCCCCGCACGACGACCTGCACGTACTCGTCGTAGAGGCGAGCGAGCGCCCGCACCTCCAGGGCCTCGTCGAAGGCGCCGGTCCCCGCCACGGCATCCGCCGCCGCATCGCCCTGCGCGAACCCGATCAGGGCGTCCCCCGCGCTCACCCGCAGCAGGTTGTCGACCGATCCCGCCGTCTCCTGCGCGACCATCGTGATGTCGAGCGACGCCGAGAGGTCGGCGGCGAGGTGGCTCCCGTAGTCGTAGTAGACGCCGGTCGATCCGCCCGCCGCGATCGCATACTCCGCGGTGGTCCATTCGCTCGCGCGCGGGGTGCAGGCGGTCAGCCCGCTCAGCAGCAGGAGCGCGACGACACCGGCCATGGCCCTCCGCACGGCGGCGCTCACGGCGTCGTCCTGTCCCACAGCAGCAGCGAGACCTCGAGGCCGCCGCCCTCGGCGGAGGCCACGACCACCTCGCCGCCGACCGTCGCGAGCAGGTCGCTCGCGATCGCCAGCCCGAGCCCGGACCCCGGGATCTCCCCGGTCTCCGTGTTGCGCCAGAACCGGTCCGTCGCCGCAGCCGCCTGCTCCGCCGTCAGGCCCGGTCCGTGATCGCGGACCGTGATCCGGCAGAGGTCGCGCTCGCGGTGGGCGCCGGCCTCGATCAGCCCCCCGTCGGGTGAGTACTTCACGGCGTTGTCGAACACCGCGTCGAGCGCGCTCTCCACGATCGTCCGGTCGGTCACGCTCATCACCGATGGCTCCCCCACGGGCCGCAGGGCGATCCGCCGCTGCGCCGCCACGTCCCGCCACGCGTCGAGGCGGCGGGCGGTGAGCGTGGCGAGGTCCACCGCCGAGATCGTGGAGTCGCCGCGACCGCCGCGCGCCAGGCCGAGCAGGGTCTCGAGGATCCGCGTCATCCGCCGTCCCTCCTCGCGCGTCTCCTCGACGTCATCGCGCCATTCCCGCCCGAGTCCGGTCGCCAGGTGCTCGACGCGCAGCAGCAGGGCGTTCAGGGGATTGCGCAGTTCGTGGGAGGCGTTCAGGGCGAACTCCTGCTGTCGCGTCATCACGCGCTCGATCTCGTCGGCCATGCCGTTGAACACCCTCGCCATGCGCCGCAGCTCCGGCGGCCCGGCGTCCTCCGCCACGCGCGCGTCCATCTCTCCGCGCTCGATCGCCACCATCGCCTCGTCCAGTTGCCGGACCGGTGAGAGCACCCAGCGGGCCAGACGGAACACGAGCAGCATCCCCAGGGCGATCAGGACCAGCACGATGGTGGAGAGGAGCAGCGTCTGCTGCAGGATCGCGGTGCGCGGGGCGTCGACGTCGCCGGCGACGAGCACCGCGCCGATGACGTCGCCGTCGTCGAACACCGGCTCCGCCAACGCGGCATCCGCGACGGCCCAGGGGTTGACCGTCGCGGGCGGCTCGGCACGGCGCCCGGACAGGGCCAGCCGGACCCGCTCGGCCTCCTCCTCCTCGAGCACGACCGAGCCCCGATCCCCCGCCCAGACACCGCCCCCGAGATCGAAGACGGTGACCTCGATGCCGTAGACCTCGCGGAAGCGTTGGACCTCGGCGTCGATGACGGCCGCGCTCCCGGAGCGCAGCGACTGTCGCGCACTCGTCACGAAGTACCCGAGGTCGCCGAGCTGCTGGGTGTAGAACGCCTGTTGGACGCTGCCGGCCGCGCTCCACCCCGCCGCACCCCCGAGCGCGACCAGGATCGCGACCAGCGGCACCAGGAAGACGATGATCAGACGCCGGCGCATGGCTCAGGAACCAGCGAGCCGGTAGCCGACACCGCGGACGGTCTCGATGATCCCGCGGGATCCGGTCTTCTTCCGGATCGCGCCGACATGCACCTCGAGGGAGTGTCCGAAGCCGCGCCAATCGGTGTTCCACACCTCGCGGATCAGGCGTTCCTTCGGCACCGCGACCCCCGGATACCGGGCGAGCACCGCGATGATGTCGAACTCCTTGCGGGTGAGCTCGATCGGAGCACCGGCCACGAGCACCTGGCGTGCCACCAGATCGATCTGCAGGCCCCCGTCGAGCAGCTGCACCCGGGCGTCGGACTCGGGGCGGATCGGCCGCGAGCGGCGCGTCACCGCCTCGATCCTGGCGAGGAGTTCGTGCACGTCGTACGGCTTCACCACGAAGTCGTCGGCACCCGCGCGCAGCCCCTTGATGCGCTCGGCCACCTGGTTGCGGGCCGTCACGATCACGATCGGGACCTCGGAGCGCCCTCGGATGCGACGGCACAGGTCGACGCCGTCGATGTCGGGGAGACCGAGATCGAGGAGGACCACCTCGGTGTCGGCGCCGAGCAGGTCCAGCGCGGACGCACCGTCCGGCGCCCGGACCGTGGCATAGCCCGATCGTGCGAGGAAGGCCTCGAGCGCGCCGGCCACCCGGTCGTCGTCTTCGACGATCAGAATCCTCATCGACTCCGCTTCCCGCTTCCTTCGTCGGCTCGAACGTCAGCCGAGCGATGCCGCCCGCTGTGCGAACGCACTCTCGTAGAGGCACACGCTGGCGGCCGTCGCCAGGTTCAGGGACTCGGCGCGACCGAAGATGGGCAGCCGCAGCACCTGGTCGGCGAGGGCGAGCGCATCGTCCTCCAGACCGCGGGCCTCGTTGCCGAAGAGCCAGCCGGTCGGCTCGGCGAGCACGCCCTCCGCACGGGCCTTCAGCAGGTCGTCGCCCTTCACGTCCGCTGCGAGGATGTGCAGACCCGCCGCATGCGCGCGCTTCACGACATCCGCGAGGTCTCCTCCGACGGAGACCGGGAGGTGGAACAGCGACCCGGTCGTCGCGCGCACGACCTTCGGGTTGTACGGGTCGACCGTGCGGCCGGTCAGCACGACGGCATCCGCTCCGGCCGCGTCCGCGGCCCGGATGATCGTGCCGAGGTTGCCGGGGTCGCGGACCTCCTCGCAGATCGCCACCAGGCGCGGCGAGGCGTCGAAGATGTCGCGCACCGACGTCGGCGTCTGCTGGACCACGGCGACCAGGCCCTGCGGGGTGACCGTGTCCGCCATCGCGTTGAGCACGTACTCGGTCACGTACTCGACATCGATCTCGGCCTCGGCGGCCTTCGCCCGGATGTCGGGATGCCGCTCCCAGCCGTTCGGCGTCGCGAACAGCTCCACGATCGCCTCCGGGCGATACGTGAGAGCCTCACGGACGGACTGCGGACCTTCGAGAAGGAACAGCCCGGTCTCGGTCCGCGCGCTGCGCTTGGTCAGCTTCGCGACGGCTCGGACTCGGGGCGAACGGGGGTTCTCCAGCACGATCACAGTCTAGGGTCACGCCGGGTGCCGGATACGCGAAACGGGCGCCTTCCCGAAGGAAGACGCCCGTAGGAAGCGAGATGCTTACGCAGCCGACTTCGGCGCGTTGACGTCGGAGGGCAGAGCCTTCTTCGCCGTCTCGACCAGCGTCGTGAACGTCGCCGCGTCGTTGACCGCGAGGTCGGCGAGCATGCGACGGTCGACCGTGACACCCGCGAGGCCGAGGCCCTGGATGAAGCGGTTGTACGTGATGCCGTTCTGGCGAGCCGCAGCGTTGATGCGCTGGATCCAGAGGCGGCGGAAGTCGCCCTTGCGCTTGCGACGGTCCCGGTACGAGTAGACCAGGGAGTGGATGACCTGCTCCTTGGCCTTCCGGTAGAGGCGCGAACGCTGTCCGCGGTAACCGGATGCGCGCTCGAGGATGACCCGGCGCTTCTTGTGGGCGTTTACTGCCCGCTTGACTCTTGCCATTTTCCTGTGTTCCTATTCGTGCGTCGGGCGCGTCAGCGGCCGAGAAGCTTCTTCGCGACCTTGGTGTCAGCCTTCGAGAGCACCTGGTCCTGGTTCAGACGACGGGTGCGACGGCTCGACTTGTGCTCGAGGTTGTGGCGCATCCCGGCCTGCTGCTTCTTCAGCTTTCCGCTGCCGGTGATCTTGAAGCGCTTCTTAGCACCCGAGTGGGTCTTCTGCTTCGGCATCTTCTCTTCCTTCGTATGGCGCCTTCTCAGGCGACGGTGTCAACCCGCGGTGCGGGAGTTCTGGGGGCGGATGTCACTCCGCCGGAGCTGCGGCAGGGGCGTCGCTCTTCGCCTCGCGGGCGGCCTGCTTCTTGTCGGCACGCTGTGCGTCGCGGACGGCGTTCTGCTCCTGCTTGGCCTCGGACTTGCTCTTCAGCGGAGCGACGACCATGACCATGTTGCGACCGTCGATGGTCGGGTTCGACTCGACCGTGCCGAACTCGGCGACGTCCTCGGCGAACTTGCGCAGCAGACGCACACCCTGCTCGGGACGCGACTGCTCGCGACCGCGGAACAGGATCATGGCCTTGACCTTGTCACCGGCCTTGAGGAAGCCCTCGGCGCGCTTGAGCTTGGTCGTGTAGTCGTGAGCCTCGATCTTCAGGCGGAAACGGACTTCCTTGAGGATCGTGTTCGCCTGGTTGCGGCGAGCTTCCTTTTCCTTCTGGGCGGCCTCGTACTTGAACTTGCCGTAGTCCATGATCTTGACGACGGGCGGCTTCGAGTTGGGGGCGACCTCGACGAGGTCGAGATCTGCTTCCTGCGCGAGGCGCAGTGCCGCCTCGATGCGGACGACGCCGATCTGCTCACCCGCGGGGCCGACGAGGCGGACCTCGGGGACGCGGATGCGCTCATTGGTACGGGGATCGCTGATGCGGAACTCCTTAGACGATGTGATTCGGCCACCGTGACGCTGTCTGCATCACGGGCGAAATCGGAATCGTCCCCGCCCACCGGCATTCAGACGCCGGCTCCGCACCCTGCCTGCCGGGTCCGTTCTGCGAACGGAGCCGGTGGAGTGCAAGACCCGGTAGCCTTGAACGGCAAGCGCGGGTGGGAAGTGAATCCTCTTTCGATCCGGAGCATGACGCTCCGAAGCCCGCCAAAGTCTAACAGAAAGCAAGGCGAAGTGACGAACCAGGCACCGGACGAGGCTGCACGCGAGCGCGAAGAGCGCTGGGCACGTCAGGAGGAGGCCGCATCGTCGGCCACCCGAGACATCGCCGATGTACCCGCTGTCGAGGTGATCACCACCGCCGCCGTGCACCTCATGAGCGCGGCCGCCGTCAAGCTCGGCCTCGCCGACGATCCCGACGCCGCGGCACAGCTCGACCTCGACGAGGCACGCAAGCTCATCAACGCCCTCGCCGGGCTCATCACCGCCGGCGCACCGGAGATCAGCGACATGCACGCGCGCTCGCTGCGCGACGGACTCCGGTCCCTGCAGCTCGCCTTCCGCGAGGCCTCCACGATCCCGGACCCGATCGGCAAGGGACCGGGCGAGAAGTGGACCGGTCCGGTCAACTAGGCCGGGCGAGGACCAGCGGGTCGGCGGTCGAGGGACCGCCGCGGGGGCATCCGGGTGCGTCCCTCGATCGACTGCTCGGACTCGTGGATGAGGGTTCCCTCGGCGTCGAAGAGGCGGATCTCGACGACGTCCGCGACGTCCTGCCGTAGCGAAGCGCTCAGGCGCTGCGGCGGAGCTTCACGGTGAGGGAATCCGCGAGCACCGCGATCCGGTCATCGGACGCCCAGCGCTGAGCGAGACGGGACAGCACGGCGTCGAGCACCTCGCGCTCCAGGCCGTCGACGAGCTCCAGGATCACGATCAGCTCCGGACCGCGCAGGCGCGCGTCGGGGTCTCCCGCGGCGACGGACACGTCGATCACGGCGAGTTCGTGCGCCACGCTCTCCTGCAGGGCGGTGAAGACCTCGGTGGAGAGGAAGCTCGGCTCCCAGGCATGCTCCTGAGCGATCGCCCACACCGCGGGACGCCGGAAGACGAACTCGGTCTCGGACGTCGGGTCGAGCACGATCAGGTCGGTGTCCTCGGCGGACGCCGCCAGCGCCGCACGGAGCGCCTCCACGGGGATCGGGCGTGCCGTGGGGTCCCACTTCTGCATCGCCTCGACGGAGGAGAATACCGGCTGCACGCGTCGGCCATCGGGCGCGGCGACCGTGACGATCGACAGCTCCTGCGTCTTGTCGACGGCGAGACCGCTCGGCGCGATGCCCTCCTCGCCCTTCTCGGCGATCAAGGGGATCAGCACCCGCGCGGAGCGGAAGGCGTCGACGACCTCCACCTGACTGCCCTCGCCCGCACGGAAGCGCAGCAGCGCAGCCAGCAGAGCCGGGTCGGCGGAGCCGTCGTCCGCGGCGTGCGGGTTCGACTCGAAGCTGCGCCCCTCCCAGGGGACGCCGGCCGAGTCGCCGTGGTTGTGCGATTCGGGCCCGCAGGCGTGCGGGTCAGTCTCCTGCGACATCCAGCGCCTCCGCCAGCGTGAACGCTCCGGCGTAGAGGGCCTTGCCGACGATGGCGCCCTCGACGCCCAGCGGTACCAGCTCGCGGAGCGCGGCGATGTCGTCGAGGTTGGAGATGCCGCCGGACGCGACGACCGGCTTCGGCGTGCGGGAGGTCACCTCACGCAGGAGCTCGAGGTTCGGGCCGCGGAGCGTGCCGTCCTTGGTGACGTCGGTGACGACGTAGCGGCTGCAGCCGGCATCCTCCAGACGGTCGAGCACCTCCCAGAGATCCCCGCCCTCCTTGGTCCAGCCACGGGCGGCGAGCGTCGTGCCGCGCACGTCGAGCCCCACGGCGATCGCCTCGCCGTACCGGCCGATCACGTCGGCGGCCCATTCGGGGTTCTCGAGCGCCGCGGTGCCGAGGTTGATGCGCGTCGCGCCGCTCTCGAGTGCCGCTTCCAGCGTCGCGTCGTCGCGGATGCCGCCGGAGAGCTCGATGTTGACGCCCTTGAACTGCTTGATGACCTTGCGGAGGATCGGCGCGTTGCTGCCACGGCCGAAGGCGGCGTCGAGGTCGACCAGATGGATCCACTTCGCGCCCTGCGCGGCCCACTCCCCCGCGGCGTCCAGCGGGTCGCCGTAGCTCGTCTCGGTTCCGGCCTCGCCCTGGGTCAGGCGGACCGCCTTGCCCCCGGCGACGTCGACCGCGGGAAGGAGCGTGAGCGAGGGGGACTGCGCGAAGTCGTTCATGGGGTCCTTGTATCGGGAAGGTCGGCGGCCCGGTGCGGGCACGAGAACCGAGGGTAGCCCGCCGGAGGGCGGGGGACAAAACGGATGACGCCTGAGCGCGAGGTCAGAGACTCCCCACCCAGTTGCGCAGCAGCTGGATGCCGGCATCCCCCGACTTCTCGGGGTGGAACTGGGTCGCCGACAGCGGGCCGTTCTCGACGGCGGCGAGGAACGGGTCCCCGTACGTCGTCCAGGTGAGCGCGGGCTCGGGGAACGGAGGGATGACGTCGAGTTCCCACGACTGCGCGGCATAGGAGTGCACGAAGTAGAAGCGCTCGTGCTCGATGCCCCGGAAGAGGACGCTGTTCGCCCCCGGCTCGACCGTGTTCCAGCCCATGTGCGGCAGCACCGGGGCATTCAGCTCGGTGACCGCTCCCGGCCACTCTCCGAGGCCCGCGGTGTCATGACCGCGCTCGACGCCGTGTTCGAACAGCACCTGCATGCCGACGCAGATCCCGAGCACCGGACGGCCACCGGCCAGCCGACGGTCGATGATCTCGTCTCCGCCGTGCGCGAGCAGCGCATCGCGGACCGCCTGGAACGCGCCGACGCCGGGGACCAGGAGGCCATCGGCCTCAAGAGCCTCCTTGCGGTCCCGCGTGAGCACGGCATCCGCTCCGGCGGCGACGAGCGCCTTGACCGCGGAGTGGACGTTGCCCGACTCGTAGTCGAAGACCGCGACGCGGGGACTGCTGCTCACAGCGCACCCTTGGTCGACGGGATGCCGTCGACGAGGGGGTCGAGGGCCTTGGCCTGCCGGAACGCCCGGGCGAACGCCTTGTACTCGGCCTCCGCGATGTGGTGCGGGTCGCGGCCGCCGAGCACGCGGACGTGCACGGTCAGCGCGGAGTTGAAGGTGATGGCCTCGAAGGAGTGGCGCACCAGCGAACCCGTGAAGTGCCCGCCGATGAGGTGGTGCTCGAAGCCCGCCGGCTCCCCGGTGTGCACGAGGTAGGGGCGGCCGGAGATGTCGACGACCGCCTGCGCGAGAGCCTCGTCGAGCGGGACGAGGGCGTCGCCGTAGCGCGAGATGCCGGACTTGTCGCCGAGCGCTTCGAGGATCGCCTGACCCAGCACGATCGACACGTCCTCGACGGTGTGGTGTGCGTCGATGTTCGTGTCGCCCGAGGCACGGACCGTCAGGTCGGTCAGCGAGTGCTTCGCGAACGCGGTGAGCATGTGGTCGAAGAAGGGCACCGAGGTGTCGATGCGGCTCGCACCGGTGCCGTCGAGGTTCAGCTCGAGCTCGACGGTGGACTCCGACGTGCTGCGCACGCGGCTCGCGGTGCGCGGGGTCAGTGCGGGGGTGCTCATGAAGCCGATCCTATCGAGGCCAGTGCGTCCAGGAATGCAGTGGTCTCGGCCTCGGTGCCGGCGCTCACCCTGAGGTGACCGGGGATGCCGACATCGCGCACGAGCACGCCCCGATCGAACAGCTGCTGCCAGGTCGCCTTCGGGTCGGCGACCCCGCCGAAAAGCACGAAGTTCGACCACGACTCATGCGGCGTGTAGCCGAGAGCCTCGAGCGTCGCCGTGATCCGATCGCGCTGCTCGATGATCTCCTCGACCATCCCGAGCATCACGTCGGCGTTGCGCAGCGCCGCCACGGCAGCCGCCTGCGTGAGCGCGCTCAGGTGATACGGCAGGCGCACCAGACGCAGCGCGTCGATGAAGGCCGGGTCGGCCGCGAGGTAGCCGACCCTGGCCCCGGCGAAGGCGAACGCCTTGCTCATGGTGCGGGACACCGCGAGCCGGGGACGCCCCTCGAGCAGGGTCAGAGCAGAGACCGCGTCGTGCGGAGCGAACTCCTGGTAGGCCTCGTCGACGATCACGATGCCGCGAGCAGCCTCGTAGACGGCCTCGATGACGTCGAGGCCGAGGGGCGTGCCCGTCGGATTGTTGGGCGAGCAGAGGATGACCACGTCGGGGTCGGCGGCGCGCACCTGCTCCGCCGCCTCCTCCGGGGTGATCGTGTAGTCGGGCTGCCGGGTGCCCGCGATCCAGCGCGCGCCGGTCCCCTGCGCGATCAGCGGGTACATCGAGTACGTGGGCGCGAAGCCGAAGGCCGTTCGGCCGGGACCCCCGAAGGCCTGCAGGATGTGCTGGAGGACCTCGTTGGAGCCGTTGCCCGCCCAGATCTGCTCGGCCGAGAGGCCGTGGCCCAGGTAGTCGGCGAACGCCTCGCGCAGCGCGGTGAACTCCCGGTCGGGGTAGCGGTTGACCTCGTGGATCGCCACGGCGATGTCGTCGAGGATGTCGCTCGCGACGGCATCCGGAATCGGATGCGTGTTCTCGTTCACGTTGAGCGCGATCGGGAGCGGCGCCTGCGGTGCTCCGTACGGAGTCAGTCCACGAAGATCGTCACGCAACGGCAGATCATTGAGGGAGAGGGTCACCCTTCCCATGTTAAGCCGCTCGTCGAGCGGATGACGCAAAGTTGCCGCGGGCGGCTCAGTTCCCGTACTGAGCCGGGATCGCGAGCTCCTGACCGATCTGGAGACCGCCGCCGCGCAGCAGGTTCATCCGGCTGATGTCGCCGATGACGTCGCGCGGGTCGGCGTCGGGAGCGACCGAGGTCGCGATCGACCACAGCGTGTCCCCCGGCATGACCGTCACGGTCTCGATGCTCGCCGCCGGCGCATCAGAACCGGAGGCGATCGCGCTGCCCCCGCTGAGGGCGGCGAAGGCGATGCCCACGGCGAGGGGCACGGAGGCGAACGCCAGCAGCACGGCCCGACCTCGCATCGTCAGCCGGAGACGCGTGGTTGGACGGGCCGACGCCGGGATGACTGCTGCGGTGCTGAAGCTGATGCTGCTCATGTCGTGCTCCTTAGCCTGTCCCGAAGCGGGGAAGCCCCGGGGAAGTTGGCGTAGCGTTCGCATTCGCGTCTCGGCCGGGAGCCGTGAATGCGAAGCTACGTACCGAAGATATCTTCGAGTTCGAACATCTGTCAAGTATTCTTCGAAACCACCTCCGAAAATCGGCCGACACGCTCGAACAGATCTTCCAGATCCGGTCGATTCTCGGATACGGTTTCGATAAGAACACCCCACCACGGGCCTCCGACATTCGAAGAGGGACGTCGGATCACGCACTTAAGGAGCACCATGAGCGAGAACTCTGCCCCCGAGTCGGAGGCACCGCGGACGCGCCGGCGCAAGAGCCTGAGCCCCAAGCAGATGGCGATCCTCGAGGTCATCCAGAGCTCGATCGCGAACCACGGCTACCCGCCGAGCATGCGCGAGATCGGCGATGCCGTCGGTCTCAAGTCGCTCTCCAGCGTGACCCACCAGCTCGGCCAGCTCGAGCTGAGCGGCTACCTGCGGCGCGACCCCGGCAAGACCAGGGCGATGGAGGTGCTCATCGACCTGCCCGGCACCAGCACCGAGAACCCCGCTGACGTCGCGACTCCGGTCGGCGACGCCGCGCTCGTGCCCCTGGTCGGGCGGATCGCGGCCGGAGTGCCGATCACCGCGGATCAGCAGGTCGAGGAGATCTTCCCCCTCCCGCGGCAGCTCGTGGGCAAGGGCGACCTGTTCATGCTCAAGGTCTCCGGCGAGTCGATGATCGACGCCGCCATCTGCGACGGGGACTGGGTCGTCGTCCGCTCGCAGAGCAACGCCGAGAACGGTGAGATCGTCGCCGCGATGCTCGACGGCGAGGCCACGGTCAAGGTGCTGCGTCGCCGCGACGGGCACACCTGGCTCCTCCCCCGCAACTCGGCCTTCGAGCCCATCCTCGGCGATGAGGCCGTGGTGCTCGGCAAGATCGTGGCGGTGCTCCGCGCGGTCTGACCCGTCAAGGAACGACGAAGGCCCTCCCGGAGCTCCGGGAGGGCCTTCGTCGTCCCGGGCACGAGTGTGACGCCGCGTGCCGTCGGCCCATAGGCTCGAAGCATGTCGTCGTCCCCGTACGGTTCCTGGTCCTCGCCCTTCTCCGCCACGTCCGTCGCGGCTTCCTCCCCCCGCATCGACGGTGCACGCTTCGTCGGCGCGGAAATCTGGTGGGGAGAGTCGGTCCCGGCCGAGAAGGGGCGCGTGACCGTGCGGAGCTCCTCCGGCGCCGAGATCCTCCCCGCCCCCTGGAGTGCGCGCTCCCGGGTGCACGAGTACGGCGGCGGCGCCTGGACGGCCGATGCCGACGGCACGCTGTACTTCGTCGACGCCGGCGACCAGCGCGTGCATCGCCTGGCGTCCGGCGACCTTCCCGTGCCCCTCACGCCGCCCGGGCCCTCCCACGGTGGTCTGCGCGTGCAGGACGGCCGTCTGCTGGCGGTGCGCGAAGACCTGTCGACGACCCCGCACACGCGCGCGGTCGTCGAGATCCCGATCGACGGCTCCGCCTCCGACGACCCGACGGCCATCCGGGTGATCGCACAGGGGGACGGGTTCTTCGCCCACCCCGCGCTCTCCCCCGACGGGACCCGCGCCGCCTGGGTGGCGTGGGAGCGCGGACGGATGCCGTGGGAAGACGCCCGCGTGCAGATCGCCGAGGTCGATGGCGGGCACCCGCACACGGTCCCGTCGCGGACGGCGCTGCAGCCCGAGTGGACGAGCGACACGGAGCTGCTCTTCGCCGACGCACCCTACGACCGCTGGGAGCTGTACCGCCTGACGGTCGACGGCGTCGAGCCCTCCGGCGCTCCGCAGCCGCTCGCCCCCGCCGACGCGCCGGCGGACGCCGACACCGGCTACGGCCTGTGGGTGCTCGGCAACCGCTGGTTCCGTCCCCTCGACGACGGACGCATCGTCGCCGTCCGCACGAACGGCCGCGACGAGGTCGTGGTCTTCGACGACGACGGCGGCACGGTGCTGGTCGACCTCCCCGCCGATGGACACGTGAGCGTGGACGACGTGGACGGGACGCGCGTGCTCCTCTCCGGGAACGGCTCCCGCGTCGCACCGGGACTCTGGTGCGTCGACACCGACTCCGGAGAGGTCTTCGCGGTGCGCGGCGGCGAGCCCGTCGATCCGCAGTGGATGCCCCCTGCCCTGTCGATCGAGGTCGACGGTCCGCACGGTGCCGTGCACGCCTTCGCGTATCCCCCGGCCCATCCGGAGGCGACAGCGCCCGAAGACGAGCTCCCGCCCTACGTCGTGCTCGTGCACGGGGGGCCGACGGCCCACGTCACGGGCGCGACCTCTGCGGCGGTCGCCTTCTACACGAGCCGCGGCATCGGCGTGCTCGACGTGAACTACGGCGGGTCGACCGGGTACGGCCGCGCCTACCGGGAGCGCCTGGACGGGCAGTGGGGCGTCGTCGACGTCGACGACGTGATCGCCGCCGCCCGCGGCCTCGCCGACGCCGGGCTCGCGGATCCCGCCCGCATCGCGATCCGCGGCGGATCGGCCGGCGGATGGACCGTGCTGTCCGCCCTGGTCCGCGGAGGGACCTTCGCCGCCGGGATCAGTCGCTACGGCGTCGCCGACCTGCGGATGCTGGCCGCCGAGACCCACGACTTCGAGGCGTCCTACCTCGACGGCCTGGTCGGGCCGCTCCCCGAGTACGAGCACGTGTACATCGAGCGCTCACCGCTGACGCATGCCGATCGCATCGACGTCCCCGTGCTGCTGCTGCAGGGCGGCGAGGACCGGGTGGTGCCGCCGTCGCAGTCCGAGGCGATCCGCGATGCACTCGCGGCGCGCGGCATCGATCACGAGTACGTGCTGTATCCGACGGAGGGACACGGATTCCGCAGCGCCGAGTCGATCGTCGATGCGCTGGAGCGCGAGCTGACGTTCCTCGGTCGCGCGTTCGGCTTCGAACCGCGGCTGTGACGACCGGGGCTACTCCCCCACGCGGTTGCGCAGACGCATGGCGCGGTCGGCCTCGCGGGTGTCCTGACGCTCGCGCAGGGTCTGCCGCTTGTCGTACTCGCGCTTGCCCTTCGCCAGAGCGATCTCGACCTTGGCGCGGCCATCGGAGAAGTACAGCTTCAGCGGGATGAGCGTGTATCCGCCCGCCGACACGGCGTGCGCGATCTTGGCGATCTCCTCGCGGTGCAGCAGCAGCTTGCGGATGCGCTTGGCCGAGTGGTTCGTCCAGTGCCCCTGCGAGTACTCCGGAATGTGCACCGAGTCGAGGAAGACCTCGTTGCCCTTGACGAAGGCGTATCCGTCGCTGAGGTTGGCGCGCCCCTGGCGCAGTGACTTGACCTCGGTGCCGGTGAGCACCATCCCCGCTTCGTACGACTTCTCGATCGTGTAGTCGTGACGTGCGCGACGATTGGTCGCGACGACCTTCTCTCCGCGTTCCCTGGGCATGATGCTCTCCTGTTGCCGTGATGAGCTCGATCGATCATTCCGATCGAGCAGCCTTTCAGGCTATCAGGTACGGAGCCAGCGTCGGATCGCGAAGCCGGCGGAGAGCGCGGCGAGCACGATGCCGATGCCGATCAGGACCGGCACCACCAGGGCGGCGTCCTGCATCGTCACCCAGGTCGTGATGAACGGTACCCGTCCGCGCAGGTATCCGTTCACGCCGAAGTGCACGCCCGCGACGACCGCGGCGCTGGCGAATGCCGACCCGAGGAACGCGGCGAACACGCCTTCCAGGACGAAGGGTGTCTGGATGAAGCGGTTCGAGGCGCCGACCAGGCGCATGATCCCGATCTCCTTGCGGCGCGCGTACGCCGACAATCGGATGGTCGTGCCGATGAGCAGGGTCGCGGCGATGAGCATCAGAACGGCGATGCCGACCGCGATGTAGGTCGCGACCGTCAGAGCGGAGAAGAGAGGTTCGAGGTATTGCAGCTGATCCTTGACCTGCTCCACGCCGGCCTGGCCGCTGAACGCCTCGGCGAGCACCTGCGACTGACCGGGGTCCTTCATCGTGACGAAGAAGACCTCGAACGCCTGGTCGGGCGTGAGCACGCTCGCCTGGTCCTCACCGAGCTGCTCGACGAGCTTGGCGTAGGTCTCCTCCTTGGTGTCGAACGTGATCGAGCTGATGAGAGGCGCCAGGGCGTCCCCCTCCAGCTGAGCGCGGACGGCGGCGACCTGCTCCTCGCTCGCCGCGCCGTCGACACAGGTGTCGGATTCCGAGACGGCCGAGCACATGTACACCGCCACCTGGGCACGCTCGGCCCAGTAGCCGCGCATGACGCCGATCTGGCCCTGCATCAGGATCGCCGCTCCCACGAAGGTCAGCGACACGAAAGTGACCAGCACGACGGAGATGACCATCGAGATGTTGCGCCGAAGCCCACCCAGGGCCTCGGTCAGGATGAGACCGATTCTCATGAGGTCGGGCCCACTTCCTCGTCGTCTTCGTCGGACAGTCCGAGGCGGTCCGCGACGCCGAGCTCCGCGACGTCGACCGTCGGCAGGGTGATCGGGTGCGTGCGCGGCCGGACGACGGCGGGGGGTTCGACCACGGCGGGCGGCTCCACGATGTTCGCCGGGTCGTCGACGTCCCGCGGCTGCTCCGGGGGCTCCACGGTGCGCGGGGGCTCAACGGTGCGCGGCGCCGGGGCGTCCTCGCCCGTGGCGGCGACGGGCTCGGCAGCGGGCGCGGCGGCCTTGCGCTGCGTGCTGAGCTCTTCGGCGAGGGCGGCACGGACCACGGAGAGATCCGCGGTCTGCCGCTGCACCTCCTGCACCGCGGTGAGGGCCGCGGCGGCCGCAGCTCCCCGCACCTCCTCGGGCACCAGGCGCGGGATGTTCGAGGTGTCGCCGTATCCGCCGTGCACCTCGTCGCGCACCATCTCCCCGTCGCGCAGCTCGATCACGCGGCGCTGCATCTGGTCGACGAAGCCGGCCTCGTGCGTGGCCATCAGCACGGTGGTGCCGCCCGCGTTGATGCGGGCGAGGAGCTGCATGATGTCGACGGACGTGGCCGGGTCGAGGTTTCCGGTCGGCTCGTCGGCGAGCAGCACCTGCGGACGGTTCACGAGCGCGCGGGCGATCGCGACGCGCTGCTGCTCACCACCGGAGAGCTCGTGCGGCATCCGCTTCTGCTTCCCGTCGAGCCCGACGAGTGCGAGCGCCTCCGGCACGGCCTGCTGGATGAACCCGCGCGACGAACCGGTCACCTGGAGCGTGAAGGCCACGTTCTGGTAGACGGTCTTCGACGGGAGCAGACGGAAGTCCTGGAACACCGAGCCGATGTGGCGCCGGAAGTAGGGCACCTTGCGGTTGGCGAGCGAGCGCAGGTCTCGACCGAGCACGGCGACGCGTCCCGCAGTGGGCACGTCTTCGCGCAGGATCAGGCGCAGACAGGAGGACTTGCCGGAGCCCGAGGCACCGACGAGGAAGACGAACTCCCCGCGCTGCACCTCGAAGTCGACACCGGAGAGGGCGGGCTTCGACGTCCCGCGGTAGCGTTTCGTGACGTTCTCGAACCGAATCATGGCTGTTCGAGCCTAAGCGCGGGCCCTCCCCTTGCCGCGAGCGACACCCCGCGCGGTGCGTCCTCTGCGACGTCCTCCGGCGACGGGATGGGGATTGCTCCCCATCCCGAGTCCACCGGCGCGTCCCCGTGCACTGATATACAGGAAGCTGCCCGTCGCGCGGACAGCGCGACGGAGAGACTTCGAGGGGGACCCTGATGACGACACCTGCCGGTTGGTACGACGACGGATCCGGACGCCAGCGGTGGTGGGACGGACAGCAGTGGACGGAGAACTTCGCCCCGGAGACGGGCACGCCCGAGTCCGCGGCGACCGAGGCCGGAACGCCGGAATCAGCGACCGACGTGGCAGCGGCCGACGTGGCAGCGGCCGACGTGGCAGCGACCGAGCCGGCAGCAGCCGACCAGGCCGCCGTCGAGTCGCAGACCTCCGCCTACCCCACCTACCCGGTGGCGGATTCCGCGCAGCCCGCTGCCGGATACCCGGGGGCCGCGCCGGCCTATCCCGGCGCCGGCGCGCCGGCGGGCTACCCGGCCACCTCCTCCTACGCGCAGCAGCCCGTCCCGGAGGGGCCCAAGAAGCTCTCGATCCTCGGACTGGTCGGCCTCGGCCTGTCGGTTCTCGGAACGATCCTGGTGTTCATCCCGGTGGTCGGCTTCGTCGGGTTCATCCTGCTCGCCGCGGGCTTCGTCGTCTCGATCGTCTCGCTGTTCCTCAAGGGCAAGAAGTGGCCGGGGATCGCCGGTCTCAGCCTGGCGGTCGTCGGCACGATCATCGGCATCATCATGGCCTTCGTCTACTTCTTCGCCATCGCGCAGGGCGTGAGCAGCGAGATCGACAACCTGCCCAGCTCCTCGCCGTCGATCGAGGCGACCGAGCCGAGCGACACCGACGGCACGGATGGCGCCGACGAAGGCGTCCGTCCGACCACGGCGGAGGTCGCCGTCGGCCTGACCGCAATCCTGACCGCGGATGGCGCCGAGAACTACACCGAGGGACAGATCACGTGCCTCTCGGGCCTGCTGGTGGATTCCGATCTCGACAACTCGACCCTGCGCGCGATCGCCGAGAGCGACGGCACCCTCACGGATGTCGACGCGGCGTACGGGTTCGCCGAGGTGCTCGGCGACACCGAGGCCATCACCGCCTGCTTCGCCGGCTGACCTCGGCGAAGCGGAACCCCTCTGATGACGACGCCTCCCGGGTGGTACGACGACGGCGCGGGAAGTCGACGGTGGTGGGACGGCGTGCAGTGGACCGCGCACGTCGTCACCGCCCCGGCGACGACCGCAGCAGAGTCGGCGACGGAACCGGCGGTGGTCGACGCCGCCCCTGAGGAGGCGTCGTCCGCTGCCGAGGAGGCGTCGTCTACCGCCGAGCCTGAGCCCGAGCCGTTCGCCCCGCCGTACCTGGCTCCGTCCGCTGCGCCGATCGCACCCGCGAGCGTGCCGCAGGCCGGCGTCGCATGGGCATCGGCACCGGCATCCGCATACGGAGCTCCGTGGGCGGCGCCCGCACCGGTTCCCGCCCCGGCACCGGGAGTGTCCGTGCTGGGGGTCGTGGGCCTGGCGGCCGTGGTCCTCGGCGTCGTGTGCGTGGGCATCCCGCTGATCACGATCGTCGGCTGGGGTCTCCTCGCCGTCGGGTTCGTGCTCTCGCTGGTCTCGCTGTTCCTGCGGGGACGCCGCTGGCCGGGCATCACCGGCATGGTGGTCGCGGTCGTCGGCGCGTTCCTCGCCCTCGCCGTGTCGCTCGTGGTCGGGCTGGTCTCGGCAGCGGCGGAAGATCGGGGTCTTCTCTCCGGTTCCGACGAGCGACCGCCTACCGACTCCTCCGCGATCGAGGGCGCCGAGATGGTCCCCTTCGCCGAGCTCGAGGTGGGCGACTGCATCCCCCTGTTCGATTACGGCGACGAGGAGGAGATCTCCGAGGTCCCCGTCGTGCCCTGCGACCTGCCGCACACGGACGAGGTGTACTTCATCTTCGACCTCGAGGACGGCAAGTTCCCCGGAGCCGACGTCGTGGAGGAGGCCGCCTGGGATCGCTGTCTCACGGAATTCGAGAAGTTCGTGGGCGTCTCCTACGAAGACTCCGCGCTGGACTTCTATCCGTACTGGCCCACGGAGGGCTCGTGGATCGGCGCGGACGACCGCACCGTGCAGTGTGTCGCCGTCAGCTACGACGACGTGACCGGGAGCCTTCGCGACGCGGGGTACTGACACGGCACGAAGAAGGCCCCGGAGAGATCCGGGGCCTTCTTCGTGTGGTCAGTCCTCGATCTTGCGCTTGCGCCAGCGGATGCCCGCGGAGATGAAGTCGTCGAGGTCGCCGTCGAACACGGCGGCCGGGTTCCCCGACTCCTGCCCGGTGCGGAGATCCTTCACCAGCTGCTGGCCGTAGAGGAAGTAGGAGCGCATCTGGTCGCCCCAGCTCGCGGTGATGTTGCCCGCGAGCTCCTTCTTCTTCGCCGCTTCCTGCTCCTTCTGCAGCAGCAGGAGTCGGGTCTGCAGCACGCGCATGGCGGCGGCGCGGTTCTGGATCTGCGACTTCTCGTTCTGCATCGAGACGACGATGCCGGTCGGAAGGTGCGTCAGGCGGACGGCGGAGTCGGTCGTGTTGACCGACTGACCGCCGGGGCCCGAGGAGCGGAACACATCGACGCGGATGTCGTTCTCCGGGATGTCGACCTCGGTGGCCTCTTCCATCAGCGGGATGACCTCGACCGCCGCGAACGACGTCTGGCGCTTGTCGGCGGAGCCGAACGGGCTGATGCGGGCGAGGCGGTGCGTGCCGGCCTCGACGGAGATGGTGCCGAAGGCGTAGGGCGCGTCGATCTCGAAGGTCGCGGACTTGATACCGGCGCCCTCTGCGTAGGACGTGTCCATGACCTTGACGGGGTACTTGTGCCGCTCGGCCCAGCGCAGGTACATGCGCATGAGCATCTCGGCGAAGTCGGTGGCGTCGTCGCCACCCGCGCCGGAGCGGATCGTGATGATCGCGGCGCGCTCGTCGTATTCGCCGTCGAGAAGCGTCTGCACCTCGAGCTGGTTGATGAGGTCGGTGAGTGCGGCGAGCTCGGTGCGCGCCTCCTGCGCGGAGTCCTCGTCCTCCATCTCGTTGGCGAGGCCCACGAGCACTTCGAGGTCGTCGAGACGCTGAGCGATCCCGGTGATGCGGGCGAGCTCGGACTGACGGTGGCTGAGGGCGCTGGTCACCTTCTGCGCGTTCTCGGTGTCGTCCCAGAGGTCGGGGGCACCGGCCTCCTCGCTGAGACGCGCGATGTCGTCGCGGAGACGGGAGACATCGACGACCTCGCTGATGTCGCCGAAGGTGTGCCTGAGCGCCTGGATTTCGGCGGAGAGATCTAGTTCGAGCATGACACCTCAGCCTAACGTGCCGTCTGCCCGCGCGGGGACCCCGCACGAAGGAGCCCTCCGCACGAGGAGTAGCGTGAAGGCGTGAGCAGCAGTGCATCGTCGGTCCTCAAGCAGTTCGGGCCCATGGTGTATCTGCCGACGATCCTCTTCTCCCTCGGCGAGGGCGCCGTCATCCCGCTCATCCCGGTGCTCGCCGCGTCGATGGGCGCCGATGTCGCGTTCGCGGCGCTCGTCGCCTCGGCGCTCGTGATCGGGCAGCTGTGCGGCAACCTCCCCGCCGGATGGGCCGTGGGACGGATCGGCGAGCGCTTCACGATGGTGATCGCGGGCGTGATCGCGATCGCCGCCGCCGTGGGCATGGTGCTCGCCCCGAGTCTCGGTGTCCTGGCGGCCTCGGTCTTCCTCCTCGGGATCTGTGCGGCGGCCTTCGGCCTCGCCCGGCACGCCTTCATGACCACGCGGGTGCCGGTGGCATTCCGTGCGCGCTCGCTCTCGCTGCTCGGTGGCAGCTTCCGCCTCGGCATCTTCATCGGTCCCTTCGTCGCCGCCGGACTCCTGCAGCTCTTCGGCAGCGAGAGCGCGGCGATCTGGTTCTTCCTCGGATGCCTGGTCGTCATGGTCGTGCTCGTCCTGTTCGGTCCCGACCCGGAGAAGACGATCCCTCCGATCGCCCCGACGACCCGCGAGCGCTTCGTCGAGGACTCCGGCGAGGCGGTAAGCGGATCCATCCCGACGATCGAACGAGCGGGCATCTTCCAGACGATGTGGCGCCAGCGGTCGGTGCTCGGCCGGCTCGGACTGGCCGCCGCCTCCCTGTCGGCAGTGCGGTCGGCACGGCAGGTGGTCCTCCCGCTGTGGGGACTGTCGCTGGGACTCGACGCGTCCACCATCGCGCTCGTCGTCGGCATCTCAGGAGCGATCGACTTCGCGCTCTTCTACGCCAGCGGTCAGGTGATGGATCGCTTCGGACGGCTGTGGGCGGCGATGCCCGCCATGGTGCTAATGGGCGCAGGGTTCCTCGCACTGTCGTTCACGCACGATCTCGACTCCGCGGTGCTGTGGTTCGGCATGTTCGCCGCCGTGCTGGGCGTCGGGAACGGACTGTCCAGCGGCATCCTGCTCACCCTCGGCGCGGATGTCGCCCCGAAACGCGAACCCGCGGCGTTCCTCGGCTCATGGCGTACGCTCACGGATGCCGGTGGCGCTGTCGCCCCGCTGCTCGTGTCCGCGATCACCGCTGTGGCGACGCTGTCCATCGCGGCCGGCGCGATGGGCGTGATCGGTCTCGTCGGCGCGGTCGGCTTCGTGCGGTGGATCCCGCGGTTCGTGCCGCGCGAGCGGCCGGAGGATCCCGCCGACTGAGCCTCGACGGGGCGCCTCCTCCCCCGCCGCCCGTCCGGGCAGGTGTGGCCGGTGCTGTCACATCTGGCCGTCCGGCGTCGGATCCGCTCCGACCGCTCGCCACGGACGGATCCGCGCGCCTACCGTGTCTCCGTACCTGACTCTGGGGGAGACGCAGATGCCCGATTCCACACCATCATCCGACAGCCGGCGCGGCCTCGATCGTCGCACCGTCCTCGTCACGGCCGCCTGGTCGGTGCCCGTCGTCGCGGCGGCGATCGCGACACCGCTCGCGGCCGCGAGCGGTGAACCGACGCGCACCGTCAGTGCTTCGAGCCGCGTCTCCGTGCCTCCGGCCGGCGATCCGACCTGGGACGACGAGCAGTACGGCGTGGGCAAGCTGCTCGTGCCGTATTCGCCGGTCGTGCTGGGGCTCTCGTTCACGAACCTCGGCGACCCGCTGCAGGCCGGCGAGATCTACATCGAGGGTCTCCTGACCTCGGCCGCGAAGAACGCCGCGGGACAGGACCTCTTCCGGATCAGCGGTGCGAACAACAACAACTGGACCTTCGTGGCCACCGGCACCCCGCAGCACGCGGCGACCTCGACCGATGCGTCGTACCCGGTGTGGTTCCGCTACCAGCTGCCGCTGGCCACCGGGCAGACCTCGAGCACGGTGTACTTCACGCTGAATCCGACCGGCGCCGTCGCCGATCGGCGCTATGTCAACGGCGTGCTCCAGATCCCGGGACAGATCCTGTACTCGCGGGCATACATCAACCCGGACCTGTCGACGATTCCCGCGGGCAGCGCCGTCGTGCCCGCCGAATTCGTCGCCTCCTGGTCGCGCGTACCCCTGCCCGGGGTCACCGACCATTTCCACATCGAGCCCGCCCCGGAGTGAGGCGCGGGACCCGACCCGTCTGGTCTTGCCCTCCAGGCCCCGGCCAGACGCCCCCAGTGAAGCGGCGGAGCCGCCCTTGCCACGCCTCGATCCCCGATGCGCCAAGGCTCTCCCCATGCGCGCCCCGCCGCTTCACGTCTTCCCGCGACACCATCGCCGCGGGGGCCGTCACCACAGCGCGGTGCGACTCGTGGCGGTCGACTCCAGGGCGACGCCGTCGGGCACGAACAGGGTGAGCAGCGGCGGGTGCCAGTCCGCGGTGACCGTGACCCGCGCCGAGACACCGTCCGGCGTGCCGGCCCTGACGACCGCCGCCTCTCCCGGCAGCTCCGCCACCAGGGCGGTCGCCTGCTCCTCGACCCCGGCGTCCGAGAGTGCGGCGCGGACGGCTCCGTCGCCCGCGACGACCGTGAACCCGTCCGCTCCGGCGAGCGCGGCGGAGTCGGCGAGCGCGTCCAGCCGCTTCTGGGCGATGTAGAGGTCTGTGGCGCACACGCACACGAAGATCACCGCGAGGGCGAGGAGCACGTAGCCGAGCGTGAGCAGGAGGACACTGCCGTCCTCGCTCCCCCGGGACCTCACTCCTCTCCCCACAGCCGCGACATCTTCTGCACGGCGTCGGCCTGCACGGGGACCGCCGTCGATCGATCGAGGCCGAGCATCTCCGGCATCAGAGGGAGGCGCACCCGCGTCGCGACGGTGACGAGGATGGTCGCTCCGGCGGAGGGGCATCCGGCGCCGGCCGGTGTGCAGGAGAGCGATACATCCACCGCGGCGGCATCGAGGCCGTACTCGTCGACGACGGCCGCGAGCACCGCGTCACTCCGCTCCGATGCCGAGGCGGCGTCGGGCGCCTCGGCGATGACGCGGGCCATGTGGCGCGCTGCCGCCTCCGTGCCGAGAGTCTGCTCCTGGATCGTCCCGAGCGCGATCACGAGGTACACCAGCGGCACGAGGAGGATGACGCCGACCGCGATGAACTCGAGTGCCGCCGATCCCTCCTCATCGCTCGCCGAACGTCTCCACGGGAGCATGCGCTTCCACCTCCATCGCGAAAGGGACGCCGATCAGCCCGAGCAGCGGGAATGTCGTTCGGACGCGGACGTCGACGATCTCGCGCGGCGGCGCACCCGAGGTACCGACCCGGATGTCCTCGGCGTAGGCGCCGCCGACCGCCCGGGAGATGACCTCGCGGGTGCGGTCGATCCCCTCCTGCGGGCTCGTGTCGGCCAGGGCCGCATGGTAAGCGCCCTCCACGGCCGCGTCATGGACCACATTGCGCACGTACACGGCGAGCGCCAGCTGGAGCACCGCGAGGGTGAGCGCCGTGAGCAGGGTCCCCACCAGCAGGAACTCCACCGGGCTGGAGCCCCGATCGTCTGCGAGCGGGCGATCGCCGCGCACCTCAGAGCCCCGAGACCCGTTGGATCGCCTGCTCGAACAGGGACGTCAGCGCCGGTCCGGCGACAGCCCAGATGAGCACCACGAGGCCCGCCGTCATGAGTGTCACGAGCACCCAGCCGGGGACGTCACCCGCCTCGTCCTGCATCAGATTCCGGACTGCCGAGCGCGCGTGAGTGATCATCCGGCAAGTCTGCCCGGAGGCGCTCCTCCCACCCCGGAGTTATCCACAGGCGCACCGCCGCGAGGTCGCCGTCAGCCGATCCCGAGGCGGAGGATGAACAGGCCGGGGTAGATCGCGAAGAGCACCGACAGCGGCAGGATCAGGAACACCAGCGGGAGGAGCATGAGGATCTCCTTCCGTCCGGCCTGCTCGATGAGCGTGCGCTTCGCATCCTCCCGGGCATCGCCCGCCTGCGCATGCAGCACCGCGGCGAGCGGCGCCCCGTGCTCGAGGGCGGCGATCACCTGGTCCACGGCACGCGACAGTCCGGGGAGCTGGAGGCGGGCGGCCATCTCCCCCAGCGCGTCGGCCAGGGGCGACCCGGTGCCGACAGCGAGCACCACCTGCCGGAGCTCGGCCGTCAGCTCGCCGGAGCCGACAGCCGCCACCCGGCGCAGCGCGTCGAGGAATCCCTCACCGGCGGAGAGGCACAGCGCCAGGAACTCCAGGGTCGTCGGGAGTTCATCGGCGAGCCGGATCCGCCGGGCCCGGGCACGCGCCGAGAGCTGCATGTCGTAGGCCGCGGCCGCCAACGCGCCGCACAGCAGCGGCATGACGCTGGTCGGGACGGAAAGCCGGCCCAGGAGCGCCAGCACGATGAGGAGGACGGCTCCCACACCGATGCCGGCGAGCGCCCAGCCGAGCTGTCGTCCGCGGAACGCCGCCGGTTCCCTCCTCAGCCCCGCCCGAGAGAGGCGTCGACGGAGTGCCTCTCCCCCGCCCAGCATCCGCTCGAATCCATCCCGGGCGCCGTGCCACAGCGTGCGGGCGCTCGCGGGGAGCACGCCCGTCGCGGGGAGGATGCCCTGCGGCAGGAGCTCGTCCGACACGACGTCGCGCACATAGGGCCCGATCCGGAGGGTCAGGGAAGCAGCCCGCCACCGCGGCAGCGCAGAGAGCATGCTCAGCACCCCGACCGTGAAGGCGCCACCGATCAGCACGGCCGCGGCGACGGCCGAGACGTCGTTCACCCGAACCACCGCCGCGGTTCGGGGAGCCGGCCGATGCGGACCATGATGTGGAACGCGACGACGGACACCGCGGCGCCCACGCAGATGACGACGATGCCCTCCGGGGTGCCGTACGCCGACGCTCCTTCGGGACGCATCACGAGCAGTCCGAGGATGACCCACGGCGCGATCGCCCCGAGGACCGCGGCGCCGCGGATCCAGGACTGCCGGGCCTCGACCTCGCCGCGCAGCGCGGCATCCGCACGGACCGAGGCGGAGAGGGCGCGGAGCACGCTGATCAGCTCGGTGCCGCCGACCTGACGCGCCATGCGCAGGGTCTCTGCGATCCGATCGCCGATGGGGTCGGCCAGCGTGGACTTCAGCCGGTCGAGGCTCGTCTCGAACCGCCCGCTCGCCCGGAGATCCCGCGAGAACACGAGGAACGCGGGGCGCAGCGCCGACGGTGCGGACTCGGCCAGACTCGCCACCGCGTCCGGGAGCGACAGTCCCACGCGGATGGACGCGATCAGGAGATCGCAGACATCGGGCCAGAGCTGCCGCCGCAGCCGTCGCAGCCGCAGTCGCCGTCCTCGCAGGAACGCGATCGGTGCGACGCCTCCCGCGACCCCGCTCAGCACCGCGAGCACGGCGAGACCGGTCAGGAGCCAGACGGCGGAGGCGGCGATCAGGGCGGTGGCGATCACGACACCGATGAGCGCCCGCGACGGGAGGGCGTCGAGCCCCGCCTCCTCGATCAGACGGACCAGCCGACCGCGTCGGACGATCCGCTCCTCGTCGCCCCGTGCCGGCCACATCCACGGGGACAGGCAGAGCAGCACGCCCGCCGCGAGCAGCGCCCCCACGAGGAACGTCATGATGCGACTCCGAGACGCCGATGATCGAGGTCCCCGGCGCGTGCGGCCGCCGTCGGGTCGAGGTAGGCGCGGCGGGTCTGGATGCGTCCGTCGACGAGTTCGCCGGTGGGGGCGATGATCTCCTGCACCTGTCGCTGCCCCGCGCGATCACGGGCGCAGTGCACGACGAGGTCGACGGACGACGCGAGGGCGGGGGCGATGAACGCGCGATCGATGTTGCGGCCGGCCAGCAGGGGCAGGATGCTGAGCTTCTCGAGCGCCTCCGTCGCCGAGTTCGCGTGCACCGTGCAGGCCCCCGGAACCCCGGTGTTGAGAGCGAGCACCAGGTCGAGCGCCTCCGCATCGCGCACCTCACCGACGACCAGCCGATCCGGTCGCATGCGCAGCGCTTCCTTCACCAGTCGTCGCAGGGTGATCTCCCCGGTGCCCTCGAGGCCGGCCTGACGTCCCTGCAGAGCCACCAGATCCGGGCCCTCCACCGCCAGCTCGAACGTCTCCTCGACCGTCACGATGCGCTGGGACGGGGCGCAGACGGCGAGCAGCGCTCCGAGCACCGTGGTCTTGCCGGCGTGCGTCGCACCGGACACGATCACCGTGCGCCCGTCGATCATCGCCGCCCGGAGCATCTCCGCCACCGCCCGCGGCATCATCCCCTGGTCCGTCAGGGCCTCGAGGGACCGGTACATCGGCAGGAACTTGCGGATGTTCACCGCCCAGGAGCCCCGCACGACATCGGCGATCGCGACGTGCAGGCGCGATCCGTCGGGCAGCGACGCATCCACGAACGGCTGGCTGATGTCGACGCGGCGCCCGGTGGACTGCAGCATCCGCTCCACGAGGTCGCGCACCGCGGTCTCGTCGAGGCGGAGCCCGGTCCGCTCCGCCACTCCGCCCCGCGCGACGTGGACGTGCCCCGTGCCGTTCAGCCAGATCTCCTCGATCCCGGGATCGTCGAGCAGGGGCTGCAGCGCCCCGAAGCCGCTGAGCGCGGCGAGCACGTCGCGCACGCACGCCGTCTCGTCCTCGATCAGCGCCTCACCGCGGGCGAGGGCGAGATCGTCGTAGCGGCGCACCTCGGCGTAGGTGATGCGCCGGGCGGCATCCGGATCGATCGAGGGATCGATGCCCTCCGCACGCAGGCGCAGCCGCACCCGCTCGGCGACCAGGAGGGAGGGATGACTCACACCCGCATCCTCGCAAGAATCCGTCACCCGCCCGTGAAGTTCTCCACAGCCCGCCGCGACACCTCGACACCACACCCCGCACCAGAGCGCAAGGGTGCAGACGCCGCGCCCGCTCCCTGCTGGACTCGACACCGCACGCACACATCCGCACGGCACGCACCCCAACGAAGGAGCACACATGTCCGATCCCACTCCCACTCCGACCGAGCCCGACGAGCCGTCCCCGCTCTTCCCGACCGAGCCGTCGGCTCCCCACCCCGAGGAGCCCCTCGCGCCGCACCCCGAGGAGCCGCTCGCCCCGAACCCCGCGGAGCCTCTGGCCCCGAACCCGGAGGAGCCGCGCGTGCCGGGCCCGTACGCCTGACGACGATGCCGGCGCGAACTGCGGGCTGATCCCCAGATAGGAGGTTTCCGCGGTCAGTAGACTTGTTCCACCGCGCGGGAGTGGTGGAATTGGCAGACACGCAGGATTTAGGTTCCTGTGCCTCAGGGCGTGTGGGTTCAAGTCCCACCTTCCGCACGAGAGACGACGGTGCCTTCTTGGGGGTGCCGCGCTGTCGCTCAGTTGCACCGCCGACCAATCACGACCGACGGGAACCCCTCAGTGCTCGAATCCATGCTGCACGCGCCGAACGCCCTCATCCCCTGGCTCGACCCCCAGACGATCATCGGTGCGGCCGGCCCCTGGGCGCTCCTGGTGGTGTGCTTCATCGTGTTCGCCGAGACCGGGCTCCTGGTCGGATTCCTGCTTCCGGGCGACACGCTGCTCGTGATCTCGGGTCTGCTCTCGCACCCGATCGGCGCCTCGGAGCACGGAGTCTTCGGCATCAACGTCTGGATCGTCGCGTTCCTGATCGGACTCGCGGCGTTCATCGGCGGCGAGGTCGGCTACGTCATCGGCCACAAGGGCGGCCCCGCGATCTTCGAGCGGAAGGAATCGGGACTGTTCAGCCGGAAGAACGTCGAGCGCACGAACGCGTTCTTCGAGCGCTTCGGCGGCATCACCGTGATCCTCGCCCGCTTCGTCCCGATCGTCCGTACGTTCGCCCCGGTCGCGGCCGGCGTCGGCCACATGCCCTGGCGCAAATACACGCTCTACAACCTCATCGGCGCGATCCTCTGGGGCTTCGGCCTCACGATGTTCGGCTACGCGATCGGCTTCATCCCGCCGGTGGCCACGTTCGTCGAGGACTACATCGACCTGATCCTGCTGGCCGCTGTCGGCGGCACCGCACTCATCACCGTCTGGCATTACTTCTCCGAGCGCTACAAGGCCAAGAAGGCCGCGGACGCCGGTGACGACGTGGTGACGGACGCCGAGGAGGCGCAGGAACTCGTCCTCGACGCCGACGTCTTCGACCGCGCCCCCGACCTGGACGGCGACGGCAAGCACTGAGCGTCCGACCGGCGCCGGGTCCACCCGATGCCGGTGGCTCAGCCGGACTTCTTCGCCCGCTCCTCCTTGGTGCGCGCGACGCTGGCGCGCAGCGCCTCCATCAGGTCGATGACCTCTCCGCCCTCCGCGGCCTTCTCCGCCTCGCCGAAAGTCTCGGCGACGTCGAAGGTGTCCCCGGCATCGATCTTCGCGTCGATGAGGGTACGGAGCTCTTTCTGGTACTCGTCCACGAACTCCTCGGGATCGAAGTCGGCCGAGTAGCTGTCGACGAGGGACGCCGAAAGCTCGAGCTCCTTCTTCGAGATCCGCACGTCCTCGTCTAGTGCGGGGAACGCCGCCTCGCGCACCTCATCCGCCCACAGCAGCGTCTGCAGCACGAGCACCTTCCCCCGCACGCGGAGCGCGGCCAGACGCGTCTTCTGCCGCAGCGTGAAGCGCACGATCGCGGTGCGGTCGGTCTGCTCCAGCGTCTTGCGCAGCAGCACGTAGGCCTTCGGGGACTTCGAGTCCGGTTCGAGGTAGTACGGCTTGTCCAGCGTCAGCAGATCGACCTGATCGGAGGGGACGAACTCGACGACGTCGATCTCCCTGCTCTTCTCGGCCGGGAGAGCGGCGAGGTCGTCCTTCGTGAGAACGACCGTCTGGCCGTCGTCCACGTAGGCGCGATCAATGTCGGCGTACGCGACCGTCTCGCCGCACACCTCGCAGGTGCGCTGGTAGCGGATGCGCCCGCCGTCCTTCTCGTGCACCTGATGCAGCGGCACGTCGTGATCCTCGGTCGCGGAATACACCTTCACCGGCACGTTCACGAGCCCGAACGTCAGCGCGCCCTTCCAGATCGTCCTCATGACACCAGTGAACACCAGGCGGAGCGGTCCGGGCCAGACCCTTGACTACGCTGGCTGCATGGTCGGACAAGGGCAGATCGTGCAGGTCGACGGTCGCCGTCTGCGCGTGACCAACCTCGACAAGGTCGTGTACCCAGAGACCGGCACCACCAAGGGCGAGATCATCGCCTACTACAGCGCCATCGCCCCGCTCATGCTGCCCCTCCTCCACGGGCGTCCGGTCACCCGCAAGCGCTGGGTCGAGGGGGTCGGGACCGCGGATGCGCCGGCGGACGCCTTCTTCACCAAGCAGCTCGAGCCCGGAGCCCCGGACTGGATCCCGCGGCAGGCCATCCAGCACTCCGACGGCCCCAAGGAGTATCCGCTGGTCGACGACGTGCCGACCCTGGTCTGGCTCGCACAGGTCGCGGCGATCGAGCTGCACGTGCCGCAGTGGCGCTTCGCCCCCGACGGGCGACCCGGCCGTCCGGACCGCCTCGTCCTCGACCTCGATCCCGGCCCCGGCGTGGGGCTCGCGCAGTGCGCCGAGGTCGCCCGCTTCGCCCGCGGCCTCCTGACGGACATGGGGCTCGATCCCCTCCCCGTCACGAGCGGCAGCAAGGGCATCCACCTCTACGCGGCACTGCCCGGCGAGCAGACGAGCGACGAGATCTCGGCCGTGGTGAAGGAGCTCGCACGCCTGATCGAGAGCGATCACCCGGACCTCGCCACGAGCGTCATGTCGAAGGCGGTGCGCGGAGGCCGGGTCTTCCTCGACTGGAGCCAGAACAACGGCAAGAAGACCACGATCTCGCCGTACTCGCTCCGCGGGCGCGCCCAGCCCTGGGTGGCCGCGCCCCGCACCTGGGAAGAGCTCGACGACCCCGCCCTCGCTCAGCTCGACCTCGACGAGGTGCTCGCCCGTGCGGCCGCGGGCATCGATCCACTGGCGGGGCTGCGTCCGCTCGCCGCCGCATCCGCTCCGGTTCCCGCGACACCCTCTGCAGCACCCCCTCGCGCCTCGCATCGCCCACGGAGCGCGCCCGCGCCCGCAGCCGGGGCCACGGTCCCGACCCTGGACCCGATGCTCGCCGAGAACGGGACGCCCGCGATCGCGCGCAGCCTGAGCTCCCCCTCCTGGGTCGAGGTGAAATGGGACGGCATCCGCGCGATGGGCACCTGGGCCGACGGACGGATGCGCCTCCATGCCCGCCGCGGCACCGACATCACCGACCGGTATCCGGAGCTCACCGCCGATGGCGCGCCCTTCCTCCCGGTCGCGGATGCGGTCGTCGACGGGGAGATCGTCGCTTTCGACGCCCACGGCCGGCCGAGCTTCTCGCTGCTGCAGAACCGGATGCATCTGACCCGCCCCCGCGAGATCGAGCGCGAGGTCGTGCGCACCCCGATCGTGTACATGCTGTTCGACCTGCTGCGCCTCGACGGCCACGACCTGACGGACATGCCGCTGCGCGAGCGCCGGACGCTGCTCGACGACGTCATCGCCGACCTCGACGCTCCGCTGCAGATCCCTCCCGTGTTCGACGACGTCGACGCCGCCCTCGACGCGAGCCGCGAGTTCGGCCTCGAGGGCGTGGTGGTCAAGGACCCGCGATCGAGGTACCGGCCGGGGCAGCGATCCCCCGCCTGGCTCAAGCTCAAGCACACGCGGATGCAGGAGGCCGTGATCGTGGGGATCCGTCCGGGCAAGGGCGACCGTGAGAGCACACTCGGCTCGCTGCTCCTGGCCGTGCCGGATCCGTCAGGGAGCGGCGGCGGTCCGACCCGGCTGCGCTACGTCGGACGCGTGGGCAGCGGATTCACCGACCGCATCCTGCACGACCTCCTCGCCCGGCTCGAACCTCTGCGCGTGCCGAAGGCTCCTCTGGACGGGGTTCCCGGACCCGATGCCTCCGATGCGCTCTGGGTGCGCCCCGAACTGGTCGGCGAGGTCGAGTTCGCGAACTGGACTCCCGATGGGGTGCTCCGCCATGCCCGGTGGCGGGGTCTCCGTCCCGACAAGAGCCCGGACGAGATCGTCGTCGAGGACTGACCCGCGGGCGCCTCGGGCGGGTGCCCCAGGCGGGTGCCCCAGCCGGATGCGTCAGGCGTGGTGCGGTTCGCAGTCCGACTGCTCGGCGGGCTCGATCTGGAAGGTCGAGTGCTCCACGTCGAAGTGGTCGGCGAGACACGCCTGCATGTCGGAGAGCAGCTGCGTCGAGCGTCCGTCGGCGAGCAGCTGCGGGTCGACGCTGACGTGGGCCGTGAACACCGGCGCCCCGCGCGTGAGCTGCCAGACATGCACGTCGTGCACCCCGGTGACGCCCTCGTAGCCGAGGAGGTGCGTGCGGATATCGCTCACGGCCGTCCCCTTCGGCGCGGACTCGGCGAGCACGGAGAACACCTCCCGCAGCAGCGAGATCGCGCGCGGGATGATCATCGCCGCGATGAACAGGGAGGCGATGGCGTCGGCCGGCATCCATCCGGTCAGCAGGATGACCACCGCCGCCACGATGACCGCGGCCGACCCGATCAGGTCTCCCATGACCTCGAGGTAGGCACCGCGGACGTTGATGCTCGTGCGCTGGGCGCGGCTGAGCAGCCACATCGACACGGCGTTGGCGAGCAGACCGACGACCGCGACGACGAGCATGAGTCCGCCGGCGACCTCCACGTCACCCGGGTTCACCAGGCGTCCGATGCCCTCGATCGCCACCCAGGACGCGAGTGCGATCAGGATCACCGCATTGATCAGCGCCCCGAACACCTCGGCGCGCTGATAGCCGAACGTGCGTCGATCATCCGCCGGCCGTGCGGCGACGGTCGCCGCGATGAGCGCGATCACGAGCGCCGAAGCATCCGTGAACATGTGCGCGGCGTCCGCGAGGAGCGCGAGTGAACCGGTCAGGATCGCTCCGACCACCTGCACGACCATCACGGTCGCGGTGAGCGACAGCGAGATCGCCAGCAGGCGTCGGCTGCTGGCCGAGCGGATGCCGCCGGGGGCGGGTGCGTGATCGTGCATGCCACCAGGCTAGACCGGGAATCCGGGCCAGGAGGCCCGTTCCGGCTAGTCGGGAAGGGTAACGATTCTCACCGTCACCTGCGGTTCACCGGAGCACCGCGCTCAGAGCCCGGCGAGGAGCGGAACCAGTTCGGCAAAGGCACGGGCACGATGCGACTGCGCCTGCTTCTCCTCCGCCGTGAAGTCGCCGACCGTGCGCTCCCGTCCCTCGGGCTGGCCGTCGGGGATGAAGATCGGGTCGTAGCCGAACCCGCCTCCGCCCGAGGCCGTGTGGGCCAGGCGACCGGGCCAGCGGCCCTCCACGACCTGCTCGCGGCCGTCCGGCCAGACGAGCGCGATGGTGGACGTGAAGTGCGCGGCCCGGTGCGGATCGGCGATGTCGTGCAGCTGATCGAGCAGGAGCTCGAGGTTCGCCGCCGCATCCTTCTTCTGCCCCGCCCAGTACGCGGAGAACACTCCGGGCGAGCCGCCGAGCACGTCCACGCAGATGCCGGAGTCGTCCGCCAGGGCGGCGAGTCCGGTGTGCGCCGCGGCCGCCCGCGCCTTGAGGAGCGCGTTCTCGGCGAACGTCACGCCGTCCTCCACGGGCTCCGGACCGTCGTAGCCGATGATCTCGAGATCGGGACGCGCCTGCGCGACGATCTGCTGGAACTCCGCGACCTTGTGCGGGTTGTGGGTCGCGAGGACGACCTGCATCGTCACTCCCCCGCCAGCGCGGCGAGCTGCATGCCCTTCAGGTCGGCGCAGCCGGCCACGCCGAGCTCGAGCAGCGCATCGAGCTCGCGCTTGTCGAACGGCGCGCCCTCCGCCGTCCCCTGCACCTCGACGAAGAGTCCGCGTCCGGTGACGACCACGTTCATGTCGGTCTCCGCGCGCACGTCCTCGACGTATGCCAGGTCGAGCATGGGCTCGCCGTCGATGATCCCGACCGAGACGGCGGCGACGGAGTCGAGCAGCGGCGTGGAGTTCTTGCCGATGAACTTCTTCTCCCGGCCCCACTCGATCGCGTCGGCCAGGGCCACGTAGGCGCCCGTGATGGCCGCGGTGCGCGTCCCGCCATCGGCCTGGAGGACGTCGCAGTCGATCACGATGGTGTTCTCGCCGAGCGCCTTCGTGTCGACGACGGCGCGCAGGGCGCGGCCGATGAGGCGGGAGATCTCGTGCGTGCGCCCGCCGATGCGACCCTTCACGCTCTCGCGGTCGTTGCGGCTGTTCGTGGCGCGAGGGAGCATGGCGTACTCCGCCGTGACCCAGCCCTTGCCCTTGCCGGTGAGCCAGCGCGGCACGCCGTTGGTGAAGGATGCCGTGCACAGCACCTTCGTGCCGCCGAAGCTGATCAGGGCCGATCCCTCGGCCTGTGCGCTCCAGCCGCGCTCGATGGTGATCTCGCGCAGCTGATCGGTGGAACGGCCGTCGACGCGGACGATGTCGGTCATGTGCTTCTCTCGGGTCGGTGTCGGTGAAGTCGGTGTCGGTGAAACGGAGGGGTGGAACAGAGGACGTGCGAGGACGGGTTACTCGAAGACGGTCTCGGGGAGCGTGATCACGCCGGTCTGGACGAGCTGCACGTCACGGACCTCGCGCCCCATGAGTCGGTTGGCCAGCGCGGTGAAGTCGTCGGTCGAGGCGCCGGTGGCCTCGTAGACGTAGGTCGCCGTGGCATCGGGCGACGCGAGGAGGTCGCCCCGCACCAGCTGACGGTACACGTCGCCCGCCGTCTCGTCGTCGCTCGAGACGAGCGTGACACCCTCGCCCATGACGTAGCTGATGGCGCCGCGCAGGAACGGGTAGTGCGTGCAGCCGAGCACGAGCGTGTCGACCTCGGCTTCGCGCAGCGGCGCCAGGTACTCCTCGGCGACCGCCAGCACCTCGGGCGTTCCCGTGATCCCCGCCTCGACGAACTCGACGAAGCGCGGGCAGGCGGCCGTGAAGACCTGCAGCCGCTCGTTGACCTCGAGCATGTCCTGATACGCGCGGGATCCGATCGTGCCGACGGTTCCGATCACGCCGACGCGCCCGTTGCGCGTGGTGGAGACGGCACGGCGCACGGCCGGTCCGATCACCTCGACGACCGGGACGTCGTAGCGCTCCCTGGCGTCGCGGAGCATGGCTGCCGATGCGGTGTTGCAGGCGATCACCAGCATCTTCACGCCCTGGTCAACGAGCGTGTCGAGGACTTCGAGGGAGTAGCGACGGACGTCGGCGATGGGCTTGGGCCCGTACGGCGAGTGCGCGGTGTCGCCGATGTAGACGAACGACTCACGGGGCAGCTGGGCGCGGATGGCCCGCGCCACCGTGAGCCCGCCGACACCGGAGTCGAAGATCCCGATCGGCGCGTCGTTCATGACTCCCCAGCCTACCCGCGTGCGCACCGCCGTGTGCATCCGCACGCTCACTAAGCTGAGCGCATGACCACGTCGACGGCGCTGCTCACCGACCGCTACGAGCTGACGATGCTCGCCGCCTCGCTCCGGGACGGGACCGCCTTCCGCCCCAGTGTCTTCGAGCTGTTCTCGCGACGATTGTCCGGAGGGCGCCGCTTCGGCGTCGTCGCCGGCACCGGGCGCCTGCTCGGTCTGCTCCGTGATTTCCGCTTCGGCGAGGACGAGCTGCGATTCCTCCGGGACGAGGAGGTGGTCGACGCCGCGTCCATCAAGCACCTCGAGGACTACCGGTTCACGGGCTCGATCCGCGGCTACCGCGAGGGCGAGCTCTACTTCCCCGGCTCCCCCATCCTCACCGTCGAGGGGACGTTCGCCGACGCCGTGGTCCTGGAGACCCTGGCCCTGAGCGTGCTCAACCACGACTCCGCGGTCGCCACGGCCGCGTCGCGGATGAGCATCGCCGCGGGTGAGCGGCCCCTGGCCGAGATGGGCTCGCGCCGCGCCGCCGAGCGCTCGGCCGTCGCCGCGGCGCGTGCCGCATACATCGCCGGATTCGGCGCGACGAGCAACCTCGAGGCCGGACGGAGCTGGGGCATCCCGACCATGGGCACCGCCGCCCACTCGTGGACGCTGCTGCACGACACGGAGGAGGAGGCGTTCCGCGCCCAGGTCGAGAGCATGGGCGTCGGCACGACCCTGCTCGTCGACACCTACGACATCCGCACCGGCGTGGAGACCGCGATCCGGGTCGCCGGCACCGGACTCGGCGGTGTCCGCATCGACTCGGGCGACCTTCCGATCGTCGCCGGCGACGTGCGCGCGCAGCTCGACGAGCTCGGCGCCACCGAGACCCGCATCACCGTGACCAGCGATCTCGACGAGTATGCGATCGCGGCCCTCGCGGCGTCGCCGGTGGACGCCTATGGCGTCGGGACCTCCGTGGTCACCGGATCGGGCTACCCGACCGCGAGCATGGTCTACAAGCTGGTGGCCCGACAGGATGCCGGCGGCGCCTGGATCGGCGTCGCCAAGGCCTCGGCCGACAAGGCTTCGTACGGCGGACGCAAGGCCGCGTTCCGGACGCTCCTCGACGGTGTCGCGACGGCCGAGACCGTCGTCGTCTCGGACGGCTTCGAGGAGCTCGACACCCCGTCCGAGCACCCCGACGGTCGCCCGCTGCAGGTGACGTTCGTCGAAGCCGGTGACATCGACACCGCGCACGAGGGTGTCGAGGGGACGTCAGCGGCGCGGGCGCATCATCTGCGCGTGCGCGAGGAGCTTCCGGTGCGCGCTCTCGCGCTCAGCAAGTCCGACCCGGCGATTCCCACCGTGTACGTCGAGGCCGACTGACCTCAGCCGACCATCGACTCGTAGATCTCCTTGCACGTGGGGCAGATCGGGAACTTCTCCGGGTCGCGGCCCGGGGTCCACTTCTTGCCGCACAGTGCGCGCACCGGCTTGCCGGTGATCGCGGACTCGAGGATCTTGTCCTTCTTCACGTAATGCGAGAAGCGCTCATGGTCGCCCGGTTCGAGATTCTCCTCGCGGAGGAGCTCTTCCAGTTCGCGATCAAGCGTTGCCACGCCGCCCTGATCGGGGCTGTCCAGCGGAGTACTCATCCCGTGAGTCTAGCGGCGTCGAGCCCCTCGCGGGCGGCTGTCACGCGGTCTCGACGAACTCCATCAGCCGCTCGCCGCTGCGCTCGAAGATGCGCCCGCCGATCGCCGCGCCGGCCGCCAGTGCCAGCAGGCCGACGATGAGTCCGACCCAGAACGTCGCCGGGGCGTAGGCGGAGCCCTCGACGATCGTGGCCGCGAACAGCCAGATGGTCGGCACGCTCAGGACGATCGCTCCGAGGAACGCCGCGGCCGGGCCGTAGGCTCCGCGCGAGGTCGGGCGCTGCGGCTGCTGGAACGGGCTGTCGCCGGGACGGGAGACCGCGTACGGAGCCACGACAGAGACGATGCTCGAGATGCCCAGCGCGCTGAACAGCAGGCTCGCTCCGAGGCCGACGAGCGGCAGGAGCAGGCCCCAGCTCCCCACCAGGAGCAGGGAGAGCGGCACCGCGATCGCGAGGACCGGGACGGCCACGAGGAGAACGGGGATGAGGCGACCGAGACGGTCGGGGAGTCCACGGACACCGCTCGCCACGTGGGTCCACAGCGCCGTCGAGTCGTAGGCGACGTCGTTGTGCGGGAGCCATCCGAAGAAGAGGGCCATCACGGGGACCGGCACGAGCGCGGCGATCTCGATCGGGACGCCGGCGACGACGAGCGGCAGCACGGTGAGCACACCCGCGACCGGGACGACGATGAGGTTCATGATGTAGCGGCGGTCGCGGAGCCAGTACACGAGGCTCCGGGACGCGATCGCACCGAACGCATTGGAGGGCAAGAGTCCGAACCAGCCGAGGCCGGTGCGCTCGCGCGCGGCCACCGGGCGCTCCGTGGTCGTCAGCAGACGCCGGACCAGCCAGGACCAGGCCAGCCACAGGAGGCCGACGGTGAGGATCGCGACGATACCGCTCACCCAGGCGCCCGCGGTGTCACCCACGGCCGCGGCGAAGAGGAACGCGGGCGAGGCTCCGAGCGGGGTGAAGCCGAACGCGGTCGACAGCGTCGCCAGCGCGTCGGGCACATGACCGTCCCAGCGCAGCGAGCCGAAGAAGACCGCGACAGGGAAGGCGATCACGATCAGCGCGAGAGCGAACAGCGCGGTGAGCTCGCGCGAACGGCGCTCCGGAAGCAGGAGCGCGTTCACCGCCATGCCGATCCGGGAGACGAGGACGGTCGTGATCAC
The DNA here is from genome assembly GCF_059422585.1 of Microbacterium sp. GW821-FHT01D02. Lineage (NCBI taxonomy): Bacteria > Bacillati > Actinomycetota > Actinomycetes > Micrococcales > Microbacteriaceae > Microbacterium > Microbacterium sp. GW821-FHT01D02. The sequence continues at coordinate 63,210 of NZ_JBWKXB010000001.1, forward strand.
GCCGACGAGCGTCATCAGGACGGCGAGCGGCCAGGGCGTGCCCGCACCGATCGCGACGATGCAGACGCTGATGTACACGGCCAGGAGCGCGAGGCTGGGCACACTGATGAACGCCGCCAGCGCGAGCACACCCGGCATCCGGCGCTCATCCACGCCGAAGACGGCGAAACGTCGCGGGTCGAGTTGATCCACCGCGCCGACGAGGATCGGCCCGACGAGGAAGCCGAGGAGCAGTGCCGCCCCACCCAGGACCATGACGGCGCGGGCGACGGGCACCGATGCTCCCGCGAGGCTGAACACGGCGAGGCACACCGCGACCGTGACGGCGGCCACGGCCGCGAACGCGAGGAGCGCCCGGACCCGACGATCGCCGCGCAACGAGCCGACAAGGAGCGCGAACCTCAGTCGGAGAACGTGTGCAGCCACTCGAGCCCCTCCACCTCTCCGCTGGAACCGGCGAGTTCGACGAAGCGCGCCTCGAGGGTCTGCCCCGCGCGCACCTCGTCGATCGTGCCTTCGGCGAGCACTTCTCCGCCGACGATGATGGCCACCCGTGAACAGACGCGTTCGACCAGGTCCATGCCGTGGCTGGAGAGGATGACGGTACCGCCGTGCGAGACGTAAGCGCGCAGGATGTCGAGGATGACCGCGGACGACACCGGGTCGACCGACTCGAACGGCTCGTCGAGGACGAGCACGCGCGGCGAATGGATCATGGCGCCGGCGAGCATGATCTTCTTCGTCATGCCGGCCGAGTAGTCCGAGACCACGCGGCTGAGCGCATCGCCGAGATCGAACGCCCGGGCGAGATCGGCCGCGCGCTTCTCGATCACATCCGCGGTGAGGCCGCGCAGCAGACCGTAGTAGTAGAGGAGCTGGCGACCGGTGAGCCGGTCGAAGGTCCGCAGCCGGTCGGGCAGCACACCCATCAGCCGCTTCGCCGCCTGCGGCTTCGCGGCCTGATCGACGCCGCAGATCACGACGCTGCCCTCGTCGGCGCGCAGCAGACCGGCGACGATCGAGAGGGTGGTGGTCTTACCGGCGCCGTTGGGCCCGACGATCCCGTAGAACGATCCGGCGGGGACGGTCAGGTCGATCCCGTCGACGGCGCGGTTGTCGCCGAACTGCTTGACGAGACCGCGGATGCGGATCGCCTCGCTGCCTGACGTGTGATCGATGTGACCGGCGGCCTCCGCGGCCGCATCGTCGGAATCCGCGACGGCCTCCACGACCTCGACGGACTCCGCCTCGCGCACCGGCTCGGCATCGACGACGACCAGCGGCTCAGCAGCCTCGTCCCTGGTCGGCACCGGCGCCTCCGCCGCGGGGACCTGCTCGACCACCGGAGCCTCCACGACGACGGGAGCCTCCACGACGACGGGAGCCTCCACGACCGGAGCCTGCTCGACGACCGAAACCTGCTCTACGACCGGAGCCGCTTCCGCGTTCGCCTTCGCTTCCTTCGCCGCCTTGTCCGCCGCAGCCTTCTCCGCCTTGGCGGCCGCAGCCTTCGCCGCGGCCGTCTTCGCCGCAGCGGTCTTCGCCGCAGCGGTCTTCGCGGATGCGGTCTTCGCGGACGCCGTCCGTGCGGTCGACTTCGCCGCCGCAGCCTTGGCCGCGGCGGTCTTGGCGGCGGCCGTCTTCGCCGCTGTGGTCTTGGCAGCGGTCGACTTCGCGGCCGTGGTCTTGGCAGCGGTCGACTTCGCCGACGCCGGCTTCGCGGAGGACGCGCGCGCTGCGGCCGTCGTGGAGGAGGCGGTCTTCGCCGCTGCGGTCCTCGCCGCGGTGTTCTTCGCCGCCGCGCTGCGCGCGGTCGAGGCCGTGCGCTTCGGAGCAGGCGACGCGACGGGCGTGTCGCCTGCACCGTCGGCCAGTGCCTGGGGAAGGGGCTCCACCACCACGTCCGCGGTCGGAGCAGCCTTCTCGGCAGCAGCCCTCGCGGTGCTGGTCTTCGCGGTGCTGGTCCGCGCCGCTGATGTCTTCGCCGCGGAGGACTTCGCCGCTGATGTCTTCGCCGCGGTGGTCTTCGACGTCGCCGATATGGCGGGCGTGCGCTTCGCCGCAGCGGACTTCGCGGGCGTGCGCGGCGCGGTCGACTTCTTGGCAGCCGGGCTCTTCGCGGCGGGCTTCGGCGTGGTCTTCTCGGCGTCCGATGCGCCTTCCTGAGCCGGCTTCGCCGTCGGCGCGCTCTTCACCGACGCCTTCTGCGGCGTGGTCTCGGTATCTTCCACCTGGGCGGTGCGGTCGTCAGGGGAGGCAGTCACCGTCCTACGGTATCAACGGGTGGCTGCATCCCGAGCCCGCCGCGCAATAAACTGCCCTCGTATCGCGAGAATCGGCGGGGATCGAGCGACGAGCGGAAGCCTGTGCGTCCGGTGTGTACTCGGTCACGAAATGGCAACAGGGGTGCCCCTGACCCGGGGCTTCCCAGCCTGGATCGCTAGCATGAACGCGGCACGACGAAGTGTCTGGTCGGTTAATCGACCGTGAACACAACTTCCTTTAGGAGCACTCGTGACTCTTCAGACCGTCATCCTCGCCGCCGGAATGGGCTCGCGCCTCGGCCGCGCGCTGCCGAAGCCGCTCACCGAACTGAGCGACGGCCGCACGATCATGGGCCAGCAGCACGACAACATCCGCGCCGCCTTCGGGTCCGACGCCCGCATCACCACCGTCGTCGGCTACCGCGCCGAGACCATTATCGACGCCTTCCCGCAGGTCAACTACGTCCACAACGAGCGCTACGACGAGACCAACACCTCGAAGAGCCTGCTCCGCGCCCTCGGCGCGACGGGGCGTGGCGGCGTGCTGTGGATGAACGGCGACGTGGTGTTCGACCCGATGATCCTCGGCCGCGCGCTCGAGTACATCGAGCGCGACCAGTCCTTCGTGACCGTCAACACCTCCAAGGTCAGTGACGAAGAGGTCAAGTACACGATCACGGCCGAGGGCTACATCAACGAGCTGTCCAAGACCGTCAAGGGCGGTCTCGGCGAGGCCGTCGGCATCAACTACATCTCCTCCACGCACAAGAAGGCGTTCATGCGCCAGCTGCAGCGCGTCGAGGACCAGGACTACTTCGAGCGCGGCCTCGAGCTCGCGATCGCCGAGGACGGCCTGCTGCTCGAGCCGATGGACGTCTCCGACCTGTACGCGGTCGAGGTCGACTTCGCGGAAGACCTCGAGCGGGCGAACCTCTTCGTCTGATCCGTCTCACGAACGCCCGGCTCCCTCGCGGAGCCGGGCGTTCGGCGTTTTCGCGGTCTGGCTCCCTAGGATCACACCATGGCTCCCAAGGTGCACAAGATCCACTCCCTCCCGGACGACTCTCCGTGGGACAAGGGCGTGCCGCCGACAGGCTCGGCGGAGCACCCGATGATGGTGCGCGGCCTCGATCGTGTGCTGTCCATCCAGCGCCCCCTCGTCCTGGCGCACATCCGCAGCATCCGCCTGCGGAACCCCCACGCGTCGCCGGCGGAGATCATCCGCATCCTGGAACGGCGCTACCTCGCCGCCGTGACCACCGGCGGGGCCGCAGTGGGTGCGACCGCCGTCGTCCCGGGCATCGGGACCGGCGTCACGCTCGCCCTCTCCGGCGTCGAGACCGTCGGCTTCGTGGAGTCGACCGCCCTGTTCGCGCAGTCGGTCGCCGAGGTGCACGGCATCGCGGTCGCGAACCCCGACCGCGCGCGGGCTCTGGTGATGACGCTGATGCTCGGCAAGGAGGGCGTCGACCTGGTCGGACAGCTCGCCGGACAGGTGGCCGGACGTGGCGGGAGCAGATCGTCGTACTGGGGCGAGCTCGTCACGAAGTCGCTCCCCCGCGCCGCGGTCGGTCCGCTGGTCGACCAGCTCAAGAGCATGTTCGTGAAGCAGTTCGCCGCCAAAGGCGGGGCCTCCGTCATCGGCAAGGCTCTCCCGTTCGGGATCGGCGCCGCGATCGGAGGGGCCGGCAACCACATCCTGGGGCGTCGGGTGCTGACCACCTCGCACCGGGCCTTCGGAGCGGCACCGATCGACCTGCCCCTCGAGCTGGAACCGGTGCCCGGCGCCGAGAAGATGGAGATGCGGATGCTGCGCGGCGCACGCTACGCCGGCAACGCGGTCGTCGGCGCCGCAGGCACGACCGTGCGCGGTGTGGAGTGGGTCGGACGCAAGGCGCTGTCCGTCGGCCGCCGCCCGAAGACGGACCCGGAGCTGGAGCAGGGCGACGCCGAGGAGTGACGGCACTGCGCGCACGTCGCCAAAGGATCGGCCGACCCGTTGTGCCGAGCATCCAACAGACGGGGCCGAGGCGACGCTAGGGTGGAATCCGTGACGGACAAGCCCGACCTCTTTACCACCGCCGGCAAGATCGCGGACCTGCGCGCTCGCTACACCGAAGCCGTCGTCGACGCAGAAGCGAAGGCGAAGGAGAAGCAGCACGCCAAGGGCAAGATGACCGCCCGCGAGCGCATCGAGCTGCTCGTCGACCCCGGGAGCTTCGTCGAGTTCGACGAGTACGTGCGCCACCGCACCACCGCTTTCGGCATGGATCGCTCCCGTCCCTACGGCGACTCGGTCGTCACGGGCGTCGGAACGATCAACGGTCGCACCGTCGCGGTGTACTCGCAGGACTTCTCGACGTTCGGCGGCTCGCTCGGCGAAGTCGCGGGCGAGAAGATCGTCAAGATCATGGAGTTCGCGCTGGCCGGCGGCATGCCCTGCATCGGCATCCTCGACTCGGGCGGCGCGCGCATCCAGGAGGGCGTCGTCGCGCTCGGCAAGTACGGCGAGATCTTCCGCCTGAACACCCGCGCCTCCGGTGTCATCCCGCAGATCTCGATCATCATGGGCCCGGCGGCCGGCGGTGCGGTGTACTCCCCCGCCCTCACCGACTTCGTGATCATGGTCGACAAGACCAGCCAGATGTTCGTCACCGGCCCCGACGTGATCAAGACGGTCACGGGCGAGGACGTCGGCATGGAGGAGCTGGGCGGCGCCTACACGCACAACACCCGCTCCGGCGTCGCGCACTATCTCGCCGAGGACGAGGACGACGCGATCGACTACGCCCGCACGCTCCTCAGCTTCCTGCCGGACAACAACATGGCGGAGCTGCCCTCGTACGAGAGCGCCTTCGAGTTCGAGACGACCGACGCGGATCGCGTCCTCAACACGATCGTCCCCGACTCGACCAACCAGCCCTACGACATCCACACCGTGATCGAGCACGTCGTCGACGAGGGCGACTTCCTCGAGGTCCAGCCGCTGTTCGCTCCGAACATCGTGATCGGCTTCGGGCGCATCGAGGGCCGCTCGGTCGGCATCATCGCCAATCAGCCCTCGCAGATGGCCGGCACGCTGAACATCGAGGCCGGCGAGAAGGCCAGCCGGTTCGTGCGCTTCTGCGACGCCTTCTCGATCCCGATCGTCACGCTCGTGGACGTGCCCGGCTACCTGCCCGGCACCGACCAGGAGTGGACCGGCGTCATCCGCCGCGGCGCCAAGCTGCTGTACGCCTACGCCGAGGCGACGGTGCCGCTCGTCACCGTCATCCTGCGCAAGGCCTACGGCGGCGCCTACATCGTGATGGGCTCGAAGCAGCTCGGCGCGGATGTCAACCTCGCGTGGCCGACGGCCGAGATCGCGGTCATGGGCGGCCAGGGTGCCGTCAACATCCTCTACCGCGGCGAGATCAAGAAGGCCGAGGAGGCCGGCGAGGACGTCGCGGCCGTGCGCACCCGCCTCGCGAACGAGTACACCTACAACGTGGCGTCGCCCTTCCTGGCGGCCGAGCGCGGCGAGCTCGACGGCATCATCGAGCCGGCGAACACCCGCGTCTCGATCGCGAAGGCACTGCGCGCGCTGCGCGGTAAGCGCGCCGAGCTGCCCCCGAAGAAGCACGGGAACATCCCGCTGTGACCGGGGACGACGCACAGGCCGGCGCGGCGGACCAGGTCGCGCCGATGCTCGAGATCACGCGCGGCGAGGCGACCGAGGAGGAGCTCGCAGCCCTCATCGCCGTGATCAGCGAGGCGTATGCGACCGAGGCCGCGGATGCCGTCGCAGACGAGCCCGCGGTGTCGGCCTGGACGCGCACGCAGCGCCCGCTGCGCCGTCCGCTGCGCCGCGACATCCCCTGGGGACGGTTCTCGGGCTGACGGCGCCTCAGACGCCGGGGAGCGAAGGCCGGCGGAAGCGGAGCGTCACCAGCTGGAAGGCCCGCAGCTCGAGCTGCACGGCCTGCGGCGTGACCGTGCGGATCGCGGACTCCGCGGTCTCACGCTCGAGGAGGTCGGTCGCGACGACCGCGTCGAAGTCGAACGCGGAGCGCAGAGTCGCCGCGGCACGCCCGCCGTGCGCCTCGTAGAGCCGCACCACGACGTCGCCGCTGCGGTCCTCGGCGAGCTTCACGGCCTCCACCACCACGGCGTCGGAGGACACCGTGAGGAGAGGCTCGACGGGGCCGGTGCCGCGCAGCGGACGCACCGGCAGATTCACCCGGTACCCCTCGCGGACGGCATCGGCGAGGGAGGATGCCGGACGCACGCTGACGCGGAACGTGTGCTCGCCCTGGTCGGCCTCCGGATCGGGGTACAGCGGCGCGCGGAGCAGGGACAGGCGCACCGTCGTCGTGGTGCCGCCTCCCGCCCGCGGCGTCCGGGTGATGTCGTGGCCGTACGTGGCGTCGTTCGCCACCGCGACGCCGAAGCCCGGTTCGCCGACGTGCACCCAGCGATGCGCCACCGTCTCGAACCGCGCGGCGTCCCAGGAGGTGTTGGCGTACGTCGGGCGGTGCACGTGGCCGAACTGGATCTCCGAGGTCGCCCGGTCGGCGTGCACGTCGAAGGGGAACGCCAGCTTCAGCAGCTTCTGGCGCTCGTGCCAGTCCACCGTGGTCTCGATGTCGAGTGCCGTGGATCCGGCCGCGAGAGTCAGAGTCTGCGTGATCCGTGAGCCCCCCGGATCACGGACCACGCAGACGATCGCCGACGAGGGATGCGGGACGATGTCGATCGAGACCACGTCCGTCACGTCGATGACGTGACGGCGGTAGTGCTCGTCGATGTCCCAGGCATCCCATCGAGTCGGCGTATCACGATGCAGCTGGAGGAGGTTCCCCCGCTCCCCCGCCGCGATCGCGTCTCTCCCGGTCGCGCGGGCGACGAGCGACGTCACCAGGCCCGAGCCGTCGACCGACACCGAGAGGTGCTCGTTCTCCAGCACGAAGCCGCTCGTCGTCCGCGCGACCGTCGCAGGGACCCCAGCGCCCTGCACGGCGGCGATCCCCATCGCCGCCGCTCCCTCCCCTGCGAAGGGCCCCGCGTTCGCCACCAGTTCGGATTCCCCCGAACCGGCGACGGTCGCCAGCGCCCCCGCGATGATGCGCTCCGTCGAGGCGAGCACCTCGTCGTAGCGCCGTTCCGCCTCCCGGTGCACCCAGCCGATGGAGCTGCCGGGGAGGATGTCGTGGAACTGCTGCAGCAGGACGGTCTCCCAGAGTCCGTCGAGCTCGTCGTACGGGTAGGCGCCGCCACGGAGCGCGGCGGCCGTCGCCCAGAACTCCGCTTCCCGCAGCGCGTGCTCGCTGCGCCGGTTCCCGCGCTTGGTCCTCGCCTGCGACGTGTACGTGCCGCGGTGGAACTCGAGGTACATCTCCCCGGTCCAGACGGGCGGTTCCGGATACTCGACCTCGGCCGCCTCGAAGAAGCGGCGCGGCGTCGACAGGGTCACGGTCGGCGATCCCTCGAGCGACCGCAGCCGTGCGGCCGCGGCCAGCATCTCCCGGTTCGGCCCACCGCCGCCGTCCCCGTAGCCGAAGGGCACGAGCGACGTGTTCGCCCGTCCCTTCTCGGCGTACTGGCGCTCGGCGCGGGCCAGCTCCTCGCCGGTGAGCTGCGCGTTGTAGGTGTCCACCGGCGGGAAGTGCGTGAAGATCCGCGTGCCGTCGATCCCTTCCCACTGGAACGTGTGGTGCGGCATCCGGTTGGTCTCGTTCCACGACATCTTCTGCGTCAGCATCCAGCGCGCCCCGGCGCTCCTGGCGATCTGCGGCAGCGCTGCGGAGTATCCGAACGAGTCCGGCAGCCACACGTCGAGCGGCTCGACACCGAACTCCTCCAGGAAGAACCTCTTCCCGCGGAGGAACTGTCTCGCCAGCGACTCGCCACCCGGCAGGTTCGTGTCGGATTCGACCCACATGCCGCCTGCCGGCACGAACCGCCCCTCCGCGATCGCGACCCGCATCCGGGCGAAGAGCTCGGGCTGATGGCGCTTCATCCAGGCGTACTGCTGCGCCGAGGAGGCGGCGAAGGCGAAGTCGGGGTCCTCCTGCTGGAGCGAGAGCACGTTCGAGAAGGTCCGCGCGACCTTGCGCTGGGTCTCGCGCACCGGCCACAGCCAGGCGGAGTCGATGTGGGCGTGGCCGACGGCGTGCACGCGATGCGCCGAAGCCGCGGCCGGGCGCGACAGCACGTCCACGAGTTCGTCGCGCGCGGCGGATGCGGAGCCGGCGATGTCGTCCGGGTCGCAGGCGTCGATCATCCGCTCGAGCGCGCGGAGGATCTCCGCCCGGCGCGACGAGTGCACGGGGAGCTCGGCGTGCAGCGAGCGCAGCACGGCCACGTCCTGCAGGAGCTCCCACACCGTCTCGTCCAGGATCCCGATGTCCGCCTGGCGGAACGTGTACAGCGGTGAGTCCCCCGCCGTCTGCCACTCGCCCAGCGCGGTCGGTGGGAAGTACTGGAAGCCCTGGGCGATGTCGGGATTCGCCGCGGCCTCGAGGTAGAGCTCGAACGCGGTGCCGGCCGCGCCCTCGAGCGGGACGTGCGCGTTGCGGGGTTCGACGGCCTTGACGATCGAGCCGTCGGGCCGGTACACCGTGCCCTCGGCCTGGAAACCGGGCTCCGCGGCGTCGAACCCCGGATCGATCAGCAGCTCGGCCCGTCGTCCCTCCGCGACCTCCGGGATCATCCCCGTGAGCCGGAGCCACATCGTGCTCCAGGCGCGTCCCCAGGGCGAGCCGACGGCGAAGGGCGCATAGGCCTGAGCGCGAGCCTCCTCGAACGGCACCGGCTCGGCGGGGGCCGTCCACGCCTCCAGGGAGACCGGGGTCGTGCTCGCGTAGAGGGCCGGACGAAGTCGCTCCACCACGAAACGCTCCATGCGCGCTTCGATGAGGGCGGAGTCGTCGTGCACCGGGATCCGATCGCTGAAGGGGGGAAAGACAGATAATACATCGATTCGACTTATCTGCGCGAGCCCCGTGCTCCGACCGTGCCGCCGGCCCGACGAGCCCTCAGTGATCCAGGAGCAGTGCGGAGGCGCGTGGCCCGAGGACCGAGTCGAGCACCACGCAGCCGGCCCCCACCGCCCCGACGTCGTCGCCCACCACCGTGCCGTCGACCGGCAGCGATCGCACCGCGCGGGTCGCGCTCGCCCGCTCGAGGCGGTCGGGGATCTCCCGCAGGTACACGTCGGCCAGGCGCGACCAGAACGGGCCGCCGAACACGACGCGATCCACGTCCAGCATGTTCGTCAGCACGGCGGTCAGCACCGCCATGTGCGCCGCGGCCTGGCGCAGCACCCCGACCGCGGGCGCGTGGCCGTTCGCCGCGCGCTCGCACAGCTCGGTGAGACGCGCGTCGACGGCCTCGACGTCGCTCACCTCCCGGTCGTCGTCGAACACCCCGGCGCGCTCGGCCTGCTCGACGATCGCCTGCGGGGTGCACACCACCTCGACGCACCCGCGGGAGCCGCACGTGCACGAGGGCCCGTCCGGGTCGACGATGATGTGCCCGACCTCGCCGATGTTGTGCGTGCTCCCGTGGACCGCTTCGCCGTCGCGGGCCAGCGCCGCACCGATCCCGGTGCCCAGGTAGACGAACACGAACGAGTCGTCCGCCGAAGCCCGTCGCCGCCACAGCTCGCCGACCGCCGCGGAGGTCGTGTCCTTCTCCAGCGCCACGGGGAACCCGGTCGCCTCCGCGAGCACGGCCCGGAGCGGGACACGGTGCCAGCCGACCAGCTTCGGCGGGTCGATCACCGTGCCCTTGTCCGCGTCGAGCGGACCGGGAGCGGCGACCCCGACGCCGGCGATCAGGGCCCTGTCCACGCCGGAGGCCGTGATCAGGGCGTCGATCGTGGACGCCATGGCCTCCACGATCCGCCGAGGATCCTTCGCCGGTGTGCGCATGCTCACGCGCCGCACGACCGCGCCGGACAGGTCGAGCAGCACGAACGTCATGATGGCGGGGTCGAGGTGCACGCCCACGGAGAAGCGGCTGTCCGGGATCAGACGCAGCGTGACCCGCGGCTTGCCCGGACCGTTGATGGTGCGCCCGGCCTCCCGGATGAAGCCGTCGTCGAGGAGCCGGCGCGTGATGTTCGTGACGGTCTGCGCCGAGAGCCCGGTCGCCGTCACGAGCTCGATCCGGCTCAGGCCGTCACCCGACTGGCGGATGGCTTCCAGGACCACGGACTGGTTGAAGTCGCCCATCCGCGGGAGGTTGGTGCCCCGACGCGTTCCCATCGTCCAATGATCCCGCATCGACGGAGAAATCGTGTCCCCCAAAATACCTACAGACAATGTTTGCGCGACCGATCAGACTGAGGGAGACGCTTCGCGTTCGGCTGGTCTCTCTGTCCCAGGGTAGACAGACGCTGATCGGCCACCAGCGGATGGTTTTCGGGTAACTGTCCGCATGGCGAGGGGCAGGCGGATTCGCCGCCCCTCGCCCACTCTCAGCATCCTCGACTCCGGTCGCCCTCCCCCGACCGGGGCCGAGGACGAGCGCGCGAGGCCGGCGTCGACGTCAGTCCGCCATCCGGTCCCGCGTGATCTCGTGCCAGAGATCGACCGAGTCGTCGTCCCCCGACGCGCGGGTGCCCGCACGGCCGACCACCGTGACCGCGATGCCGCCGTCCCGCGCGGACCGGATGATCAGACGTCCGCTCTCGGCACGCGTGAGCACGCCCGCGAGCTCATCCCGGATCTCGCCCCGACGCGCCTCGTCGATGCCGTCGAAGCCGCCCTCGTCGAACACGGTGACGACGGCGCCTCGTCGGCGTGCGGCGTCGATCGCGTTGCGCACCGCGTCGTTGAGCAGATCCGCACCGCGCAGTTCGTCGCGGAGCCGACCCTCTGCTAGACGGGCCTCCAGACGCTCCTGATCGTCGAGAGCACCGCGTGAGGCCACGACCCGGCTCAGCACCGGACCGGCCACGGCCAGCGCGAACTGGGTGCGCAGACGCCGTTCCCGCTGACGCACCCGCTGCGTGGCGTGCCAGGCGGACACCGCCTGCTGGATCTCGGCGAGACGCTCGGTGTCGCGGACGGCACGGTCCCAGAACATCACCAGGAGTCGCGCGACGGCGACCCACATGATCGAACCGACCAGGCCGAGGTTGAGCGCCACCCCGAACCCCAGGAAAGCCGCGGACGCCCCCACGAGCACGGCGAGCACCAGCCAGCCGAACAGGGACCGACGCCGGACCACGCACACCACGCCGAGCAGCCCGAGACCGCCGATGTACCAGGTCGCGAACGGAGCGGTGCGATCGGCGGGTTCGAGGGAGAGCGTGACCAGGACCGGGACGAGGATGCTCGCGAGCAGTGCGAGGACGGCCGACCAGAGCGGCATCCGCACGGACGACGAGTCGCCGAGGATGGCGAGATTGATCACGACGAGGTACGTCGCGATCGCGAGGACCATCAGCAGCGGAGCGGTCGGCTGCTCGATCCACCAGACGCCGCGCGCGACGAAGTACAGCGCGAATCCCACCGCGAGGGAGGTGGCGACACTGCGGACCGTGCGGTTCACGAGCGCTCCCATCCCAGCGTGACGGTGGTGCCGTGCTCGTCGGAACGGATGTCGGCCGTGCCGGCGACGCCCGCCATGCGCGCGAAGATCGACGCGCGGATGCCGAGGCGATCCGCCCCGATCGCCTCGATGTCGAAGCCGGGCCCGGTGTCAGACACGGTCACGCCGATGCCCTCGTCACCGTGCCCCTCGGCGATGATGTGCAGCCCGCGCCCGTTGGCGTGGGTCACGGCGTTGCCGATCGCCTGTCGTGCGGCGAGCACCAGCGCCCGGGCCGCGCGTCCGGGGATGAGTCCGATGCCCCCGCGCTCCTCCACGATGGCGTCCGCGCCGAGCTCCGACAGCGATCGGCGCAGCTCGACCACGATCTGCGCGGTCCCGACCGGCTCGTCGCTGCCCTCCTGGGCGACCGCGGCCTCGGTGTTCGCGAGACGGGTGAGCGCCTCGCGCGCCATCGCGACGGCGAGCTCCTTCGCCCGGTCGCCCTCGGCACGCTCGGCGGCGATCAGCGCCGCGAGCACGCTGTCGTGCATCAGCGCCGACATGGCCACCCGCTCCTCCTCGGCCGCGGCGGCCGCGGCCGCGGTCGAGTACGACGAGACCGCCTGCCCCCTGGCCTCGTCCACTCCGGCGGCGACGGAGCGGAACATCCAGCCGAGGGAGATGATGACGACGCCGAGGATGAGGGTGAACGACACGTCGAAAGCCGTGGTCACCCAGAACTCGCGGGAGAACTCCCCCTGCACGAGGCGCACGTAGCCGTAGACGAACGGCATCCCGGCCGCCCAGGCGAACTGGAGCCGCAGCGGGAACGCGAGCATCGCCGCGACGACGCCCACGTTGACCAGGAAGAAGATCCAGGGCTGCTCGCCGGCCGCCTTGTCGGCGGGATCGGCGACGATCGGCCAGGCCGCGAGCGCCAGCACGTAGACCACGGCGAAGAGACCGGAGAACGTGCGCACGCCGCGCCCGATCAGACACGCCACCAGCATGGCCGCGAGCGGGACGAACACCACGACGAGCATCACGATGTGCACGGCGTCGGCGCGAGAGAGCGAGTTCAGCGCCGCGATGAGCGCCTGTGCGCCGAGGACCGCGGATCCGATCGCGACGACGATGGCGAGGATGCGCTCCATGCGCTTGCCGGTGAAGCGCTCGAACTCGGTCTCCGTGCTGCCGGGAGAAGGGATCTTGCTCCAGGCGTCGCGGATGCTGAGCGGGTCAGAGGGCACTCGGCGCCCCGTCGGCCGCGACGATCCCGTCCTCCATGGCTCGGCGCAGGAGGTCGACCTTGGTCGGGGCGGGGCGTCCGACGTCGACGTACTTGACGCGGATGCGGGTGATGTTCTCCTTGGCCGTGGAGTAGGCGACGCCGAGCCGCTCGGCGACGGCCTTCAGGGGCAGGCCCGTGGCGTACAGCCGGAGCACCTCGCGCTCACGGGTGGACAGCTGCGCGTCGGCGAAGGCGCGGTCGCCGTCGACGGCACTCGCCCATTCGACGTTGTTGAGCGCCTCTCCCTGCGCGACGGTCCGGATCGCGTCCAGCACGTCGTCGAGGGCGGACGACTTGCTGACGACTCCGGCGGCACCGGCCGACAGCGCCTCGCGGACGGCCGCGGGACGGTCGGCGACGCTGTGGATGACGACGCTCGCGCCATCCGTCACCAGGGACGTCACGTTCTCCGTCACGGTGGTGCCGTCGCCCAGCGTGAGGTCGAGGACCACCACGTCGGCCGGCGGCTCGGCGGATGCCGCACGCCACTCGAGGTACGAGACGACGGTGCTCCCGGAGAACACGACCGTCTGCGAGTCGCGCGCGCACGCGGCCTCGAGGCCGAGGCGAACGGACTCGTGATCGTCGATGAGTGCGACCCTGCTCATCCGTCCAGCCTAGTGAGTCCCCTCTACGACACGCGGCCGGCTCATCGGGTGAGCAGTGCGACCACCTCGAAATGATGCGAGTGCGGGAAGAGGTCGAATCCACGGAGCCGGTCCACGTTCCAGCCCAGCGTCCGGAAGGTGCCGAGGTCGCGCGCGAGTGCCACCGGATCGCACGCGACGTACGCGATGACCTCGGGAGCGAGCGCGTGCACCGCCTCGACCACCTGGCGACCCGCACCGGCGCGCGGCGGGTCGAGGATCACGGCACCGGTGCGACCGGTGCTCTTCTGCGCGGCCAGGAACCGGTCCACGCGGGCGGTCACCGCCGTCACCTCGAGCGGAGCGAGGTTCGCGGCGGCGTGCTGGGTGGCGCGGGCGCTCGACTCCACCGTCACGATGTCGGTGCCGCCGAGGTCGGCGAGGGTCGCGGCGAAGAGCCCGACGCCGCCGTAGAGGTCGTAGTGCGTCTTCTCGTCGTCGACGTGTCCGTCGAGGATGCCGTACACCGCGGCGTCCAGCACGGAGGCCGCACGCGGGTGCACCTGCCAGAATCCGGTGGCGTCCACCTCGAAGCGGCGGTCGTTGACCACCTCGTGGATGACCTCGGGCGTCGGGCGACGGCGGAAGCCGCGGGCGACCCGGGCCGGGCGCTCCGTCTCCTCGCGCCGGATGACGCGCACGTCGCCGTCGGCGGGCTCCACGAGCTCGATCCGACCGGGCGCCTCTCCGTGCAGGGCGAGCGCGGCCTCGGCGATCGCGGGTCGGGCGAGCGGATACGAGGTCACCGGGACGACACGGTGACTGCGGGCCGCGAACGGCCCGACGACACCCGCGTCGTCGACGTGCAGCGTGACGCGGGTGCGCCATCCGCTGCCGTCTCCGGACTCGACGGGCTCGATCTCCGGCGCGACGAGACCCGTGCCCGCGAACCGGTCGAGCGCCTCGGCCAGCACCTGGCGCTTGAGCACCCGCTGGTGGTCGAGCGCGATGTGCCCGAGGTCGGCACCACCCGGGCGCTCGGCGGGATCGCGCGACACATCGGCCTCGGGCCACAGGTGCGGTCGCCGGTGCTCCGAGGCGTCCAGCACCTCGATCGTCTCGGCTCGCCAGAAGCTGCGCGTCGACGCGTCCGCCCCCTCCTGCGGGGCGATCACCCGGGCGCGCACGCGCTCACCGGGGATCGCATCGGAGACGAAGACCACGCGTCCCTCGTGGCGGGCGATGAACGTGCCCCCGTGTGCGATGCCGGTGATGTCGAGCTCGAGCACGTCGGCTGGGGAGGAAGTCATCCTTCGAGGATACGGTGGTGGACATGCGCGTCTGCCTCGCCTCCACCTCCCCCGCTCGACTGATGCTGCTCCGGCAGGCCGGGATCGAGCCGCTGACGCTGTCGCCCGACGTGGACGAGGACGCGGTCGCCGCGGCCGCCGAGGCGGAGCGGGGTGCACCGCTCGCCCCCGCCGAGCTGGTGCTGCTGCTCGCCCGGGCGAAGGCCGCGGCCGTCGCACAGCAGCTGGCCGACGCCGGCGAGTTCGACGGACTCGTCATCGGCGGAGACTCGATGTTCGCGCTCGGCGGGCGGGTCTACGGCAAGCCCTACACGCCGGAGGAGGCCACGCGGCGCTGGCAGGAGATGCGAGGCGCCACCGGCATCCTGCACTCCGGGCACTCCGTGTATCGGGTCGCGCCCGGCGAAGAGCCCGTCGAGGCGACCGCCGTCGCGGAGGCCGCCGTCACCTTCGCCGCGGACGTGTCCGACGACGAGATCGCCGCCTACGTCGCCTCCGGGGAGCCGCTGCACGTGGCGGGGGCCTTCACCGTCGACAGCCTGGGCGGCGCCTTCATCACCCGCGTCGACGGCGATCCCTCGACGGTCGTCGGGATGTCGCTGTCGACCGTGCGGCGCCTGGCGGCGGAGCTCGGCGTCCGCTGGACGGATCTGTGGTCGTAGACTCCCCTCCACGTTTTCGCCTCTTTCTTGTGGGGAGTCGTCAAAGGGATCGGGTCCCTTCTCGCTAGGCTGGCAAGCATGCCTGCTATCGCCAAGGTGCTCATCGCCAACCGCGGCGAGATCGCCGTCCGCATCATCCGCGCCGCCCGTGACTCCGGAATCGCCTCGGTCGCGGTCTACGCCGACCAGGACCGCGACGCCCTGCACTCGCGTCTCGCCGACGAGGCGTACGCGCTCGGCGGCTCGACCAGCGCCGAGACGTACCTGCAGATCGAGAAGATCCTGTCGGTCGCCCGTCGCGCCGGTGCCGACGCCGTGCACCCCGGATACGGCTTCCTCGCGGAGAACGCCGAGTTCGCCCGCGCCGTCATCGACGCGGGGATGATCTGGATCGGCCCGTCGCCCGAGGCGATCGAGGCCCTCGGCGACAAGGTGACCGCGCGTCACGTGGCAGAGAAGGTCGGCGCCCCGCTCGCTCCCGGAACGCCCGGCCCGGTCTCCGGAGCGGACGAGGTCATCGCCTTCGCGCAGGAGTACGGCCTGCCCATCGCCATCAAGGCGGCCTACGGCGGCGGCGGTCGCGGCCTCAAGGTCGCCCGTGAGCTCGACGAGGTCGCCGAGCTCTTCGAGTCCGCCACGCGCGAGGCGGTCACCGCCTTCGGCCGCGGCGAGTGCTTCGTCGAGAAGTACCTCGACAAGCCGCGTCACGTCGAGACCCAGTGCCTGGCGGACGCCGAGGGCAACGTCGTGGTGATCTCCACCCGCGACTGCTCGCTGCAGCGCCGCCACCAGAAGCTCGTCGAGGAGGCGCCGGCGCCCTTCCTCACGGAGGAGCAGAACGACCAGCTGTACTCGGCGTCCAAGGCCATCCTCAAGGAGGTCGGCTACGTCGGCGCGGGCACCTGCGAGTTCCTGATCGGCGCCGACGGCACGGTCTCGTTCCTCGAGGTGAACACCCGTCTCCAGGTCGAGCACCCGGTCTCCGAAGAGGTCACCGGCATCGACCTGGTGCGCGAGCAGTTCCGCATCGCCGCGGGCGGCACCATCGACTACGACGACCCGAAGCCGCAGGGGCACTCGATCGAGTTCCGCATCAACGGCGAGGACCCCGGCCGCGGCTTCCTCCCCCAGCCCGGACCCATCCACGTCTTCAAGACCTTCGGCGGCCCCGGCATCCGCCTCGACTCCGGCGTGACCGCCGGTGACGCGGTCTCCGGCGCGTTCGACTCGCTACTCGCGAAGATCATCGTGACCGGCAAGGACCGTGCCGAGGCCCTGGAGCGCTCGCGCCGCGCGCTCGACGAGTTCGAGGTCGCCGGTCTCCCCACCGTCATCCCGTTCCACCGCAAGGTCGTCCGCGACCCCGCATTCACGGCCGAGAACGGTGAGTTCGGCATCTTCACGCGCTGGATCGAGACGGAGTTCGTCAACGACATCCCCGCGTGGGACGGCGAGCTCGAAGCACCGTCGTCCGCCGACTCGCGCCACACCGTCGTCGTCGAGGTCTCCGGCAAGCGCCTCGAGGTGAGCCTGCCCGACCGGGTCGCGGTCGCCGCCGGCACCGCCGGTCGCCCCGCCGCCGTGCCGCCGTCGCGTCGCAGCCACGCCACCACCGCCAACGCCGGCGCCTCCGGCGATGCGGTGAAGTCGCCCATGCAGGCGACCGTCGTCAAGATCGCGGTCGAGGACGGACAGCAGGTCGTCAAGGGCGACCTCGTCGTCGTGCTCGAGGCCATGAAGATGGAGCAGCCGCTGCAGGCGCACAAGGACGGCGTGATCGGCAACATCAACGCGAGCGCCGGAGCCACCGTGTCGGCCGGGCACCAGCTGCTCACCATCAGCTGACACTCCCCGCACACGCGAAAGGCGCCCCACCGTGGTGGGGCGCCTTTCGCATCTCTCCTGAGGTCAGGAGATGTTCACGAGGTGCATCGCGCGACTCGCGTCGGTGATGCTGCTCGACAGCGACGGGTAGGCCGCGAACACGCGCGAGACCTGGTCGACCGTGAGCCGGCGCTCGACCGCGACCGCGATCGGGTAGATCAGCTCCGAGGCCTTCGGCGCCACGATCACGCCGCCGATGACGGTGCCCGAGCCCTTGCGCGCGATGAGCTTGACGAAGCCGTCCTTGATGCCCATCATCTTCGCCCGCGGGTTCGCCGCCAGCGGGAGCTTGTAGACGAGACCGTCGGCCACGCCGTCCTCGACATCCTTCTCGCCGTAGCCGACCGTCGCGATCTCGGGGGCGGTGAAGATGTTGGAGGTGATCTTGATGAGCTCCAGCGGGATCACGATGTCGCCGAGCGCGTGGAACACCGCGGTGCGCCCCTGCATGGAGGCGACGGATGCCAGCGGGAAGAAGTTCGTGCAGTCGCCGACCGCGTAGATGTTCGGCACCGCGGTGCGTGCGACGCGGTTCACGCGCACGTGACCCGAGTCGTCCAGCTCGACGCCGGCCTCCTCGAGGCCGATCCCCGCGGTGTTCGGGATCGAGCCGACCGCCATCAGGCAGTGGCTGCCGTCGACCGTACGCCCGTCGGAGAGCGTGACGGTCACGCCGTCCTTCGTGACCTCGACCTTGTCGGCGCGGGACTTCGAGAGCACCTGCATCCCGCCGCGCTTGAACACCTTCTCCAGGACGCCGGCGGCATCCTTGTCCTCGCCCGGCAGCACCTGCTCGCGGCTGGAGATGAGCGTGACCTTCGCTCCGAGGTTCATGTAGGCGGAGGCGAACTCGGCGCCGGTGACCCCGGAGCCGACCACGATGAGGTGCTCGGGGAGCGCCTTCATGTCGTAGAGCTGCGTCCAGGTCAGGATGCGCTTGCCGTCGGGCTTGGCGGAGTCGAGCTCGCGCGGCGAGGCGCCGACGGCCACGATGATCGTGTCGGCCTCGACCCGGTCGAAGTCCGTGCCCCCCTGGCCCGTGGACACGACGATCGCGGTCGGACCCTCGAGCCGCCCGTGTCCGGAGAGGATGCGCACCCCGGCCTCGAGGAGCGTCGCCCGCATGTCCTCGGACTGCTGCCCGGCGAGCGCCAGGAGACGCTTGTTGACGGCGGCGAGGTTGATCGCGATCTCGGGCTTGAGCGGTTTGCCGTTCTCCCCCTTGGCGTAGAAGTTCACCCCGAGGTCGCTCGCCTCGGAGATCGCGACCGCGGCATCGGCGGTGGCGATCAGGCTCTTGGAGGGCACCACGTCGGTGAGGACGGCGGATCCGCCGACTCCCACCCGCTCGACCAGGGTGACCTCGGCCCCGAGCTGAGCGGCCGCGAGGGCCGCCTCGTAACCGCCGGGACCGCCGCCGAGGACGGCGACGCGCTGAGTGCGCTCGAAAGTGGTGGAAGACATGGAATCCATTCTTCCCCAATCCTGGCCCCCGAGCCTGCACCTTCCTAGAGTGGATCCATGCCCGAAACGCACAGCAACCCCCTCGACGACCCGACCGCGAACCCGTTCGAGGTCGCCGCGCAGGCCGCCGCCGACATCGCACGTCTGACCGGAGTCGAGAAGCACGACATCGCCCTCACCCTCGGCAGCGGCTGGGGCAAGGCGGCCGACATCATCGGCGAGACCGTCGCGACCGTCCCCGCCACCGAGGTGACCGGCTTCTCCAAGCCCGCTCTCGAGGGCCACGTCGGCACGCTCCGCAGCATCCGCACCCCCGACGGCAAGAACGTCCTCGTCATCGGCGCGCGCACCCACTACTACGAGGACCACGGCGTGCGTCGCGTCGTGCACAGCGTCCGCACCGCCGCGGCCACGGGCGCCAAGATCATGGTGCTCACCAACGGTGCCGGCGGCATCCGCGAGACTTGGAAGCCCGGCCAGCCGGTCCTGATCAGCGACCACATCAACCTCACCGCCGACTCCCCGCTCGAGGGCGCGACCTTCATCGACCTCACCGACCTGTACGCGAAGCGCCTGCGCGACATCGCCCGCAGCATCGACCCCTCGCTCGACGAGGGCGTCTACACGCAGTTCCGCGGCCCGCACTACGAGACCCCGGCCGAGGTCCAGATGGCCAAGCACATCGGCGGTCACATCGTCGGCATGTCGACCGCGCTCGAGGCGATCGCCGCCCGTGAGGCGGGCATGGAGATCCTCGGCTTCTCGCTGATCACGAACCTCGCCGCCGGCATCCAGCAGACCCCGCTCAGCCACGCCGAGGTGATCGAAGCCGGACGGGAGGCCGAGCCGGTGATCTCCGCGCTCCTGGCCCGGGTGGTCGAGGCGCTGTGAGCGAGGAGCGGCTCGCGCAGGCACGCGCCTGGCTGCGACAGGACCCGGATCACGAGACCCGCGATGAGCTGGCCGGCCTGATCACCCGCGCGGCCGCCGGGGAGGATGCCGCGGTCGCCGAACTCGACGACCGCTTCCGCACGCGTCTCGCCTTCGGCACCGCCGGACTCCGCGGCGAGCTCGGTGCCGGCAGCAACCGGATGAACCGCGTGCTCGTCGCCCAGGCCGCCGCGGGCTTCGCCGCCTACCTGCGCGAGAAGGCGCACGGCGGGACGCCCACGGTCGTGATCGGCTACGACGGACGCCGCAACTCGCGGGTGTTCGCGACGGACTCCGCCGAGCTCTTCGCCGGCGCCGGTCTGCGCGCGATCCTGCTGCCCCGACTGCTGCCCACCCCCGTCCTCGCGTTCGCCGTGCGCCACCTCGGCGCCGACGCGGGCGTGATGGTGACCGCGAGTCACAACCCACCCAACGACAACGGCTACAAGGTCTATCTGGGCGGTGCCGACCAGGGCTCGCAGATCGTCGCTCCGGCGGACGCCGAGATCGCGGCGCACATCCAGCGCACGGCCGATGCCGGATCGGTCGCGACGCTGCCCCGCTCCACGGACTACGAGACCGCGGGTGAGGACGTCGTCGAGGCGTACATCGCCGCGACCGCCGCCGTCGCTCCCGCCCCCGCCGGGACCTCGGGCATGCGATGGGTCTACACGGCCATGCACGGCGTGGGCTGGGAGACGCTCTCGCGCATCGTCCGGGATGCCGGCTACCCGCAGCCGTTCGTCGTCGACGAGCAGCTCACCCCGGATGCCACCTTCCGCACGGTGTCGTTCCCGAACCCGGAGGAGCCGGGGGCGATGGATCTCTCCTTCGCCAAGGCCCGCCGGGTGAAGGCCGACTTCATCCTGGCCAACGACCCCGATGCGGACCGCCTGGCCGTCGCCGTCCCGGACGCATCCGCGCCGGAGGGCTGGCGCCGCCTGACCGGCAACGAGGTCGGACTCCTGCTCGGAGCGCGGGCCGCCCGCGCGGCTGCCGGAACCCCCGGCGCCTCGCTCGCGTGCTCGCTCGTGTCCTCCCCCGGCCTGGGCGCCGTGGCGGCCCATCACGGGCTGGACTTCCACGAGACCCTCACCGGCTTCAAGTGGATCTCGCGTGCTCCCGGGATCGTCTTCGGCTTCGAGGAGGCCCTCGGCTACCTCGTCAACCCGGAGACCGTCCGCGACAAGGACGGCGTCTCGGCCGCCGTCGCGATCCTCGGCCTCGCCGCCGAGGCCCGCGACCGCGGAGCGACGCTCGTGGACCTGCTCGACGAACTGGGCGAGACGTACGGGCACTTCGCCAGCGGCCAGGTATCGGTGCGCGTCGAAGACCTCTCGGTCATCGGCAACGTCATGCTCGCGCTGCGCTCGCTGCCGCCGACGCACATCGCGGGGCGCTCGATCGCCTCGGCGGAGGATCTGCTGCAGGCGGCACCGGGACAGCCGTCCGGCGACGTGCTCCGGTACCGGCTCGGCGACGGCTCCCGCGTGATCGTGCGCCCGAGCGGCACCGAGCCGAAGCTCAAGGTGTACATCGACGCACGGGCCGAATCCGCCGCAGACGCCCGGACCGCCGTGGCGGAGCTCGAGGCCGGGGTGCGTGCCCTGCTCGACGAGCGCTCCTGATCATGCCGGTCCGTCGCGTCGTCGTCAGCGCGCACAACGGCGCCCATGCCCGCCCGGTGGCGGAGCTGGTGCGCCTGGCGCAGTCGCACGGGTCCCCGGTGACCCTGCGCACGGTCGACGGCACGACGGTCGATCTGAGCAGCGTGCTGGCGGTGATGGACCTCGGGATCGCCTCCGGCGACGCGGTGGTGCTCGAGACGGCGGCCTCCGACACGTCGGAGGCCGTCCTCGACCAGCTCGCCGAGGTGCTCGACCCGCGCGAGTGAGGTCGGCGGTCAGCCGTCGATCACGGCGACCAGCTCGTCGAGGAACGCCTCGAAGGTCGTTCCCCTGCGGACGATCCGCTGCACGCTGTCGCGCTCGCTGAACACCTCGACGAGCTGCTCGAAGACAGTCTGGAACGCCGCGCGGTCGCTCTCGCTGAACGCGGCGAGGGCGACGACCTGCACGCGCCCGCCGCCCCACGCGGCCGACCCGTCGGCCACGCCGATCGCGATCGCGGTGCGGGTGGCCGTCATCTGGAGGGCGTGCGGCACCGCGAGGGCGTCGGTGAACGCCGTCGACGACATCTGCTCGCGCACGATGGTGTTGTCGATGTAGTCCTCGCCGATCAGGCCCGCCTGCACCAGGAGCCCTCCGAGACGGCGGATGATCGCCTCCTCCCCCTCGTCCGGGAGCGGGAAGACGTACGCGTCCGCCAGGAAGTAGCGCGCCAGCTCGCCGCGGAGACGGGTGAGCCGGCGTCCCCGGCGGACGCGCGCCGCCGCCTGCTGGATCCGGTCGACGTCGGCGTCGGTGAGGAACGGCTGGATGCGCACGAACCGGTCGCCCGCACCGCCCGGCTCGATCGTGCTCAGCACGAGATCGGTGTCGAAGGACGCCCAGTCGGGGTCGACGTTCGTGACGACGGTCGTGACCTCGATGGCCGACCCCAGGGAGCGGTCGACGCTGGAGCGGAGCAGTTCGTGCAGCTCGTGGTAGCCGGGGCAGACGATCGTGGCGGTGAGGATCGACTCGGCCTTGCGGCTGCGCTCCAGGCGCCCGCCCACGTGCATGGCGATGTAGGCGATCTCGTCGTCGTGGATGGGCGTGCCCACCCGATCGTGCAGACCGCTCGCGATCGAGACGGCCACCTCGAAGATCATCGGGTAGGTCGTCTTGAGCGAGCGGGTGAGCGGATTGCGCGTCAGCGCGCTCTCCTCCGCCCGGCGCAGCAGGTTCTGCACGTGCAGCGCGAGCCGGAGCACGAACGTCTCGTCGACGAGATCGACCTGGAAGTCCTCGGCGGCACGGGCGATCTCCGCGCGCACCGCCGCCTCGACCGCCGGGTCCACGCCGCTGCGCGCGACCTCGCGGGTGGCGGCCTCGCCGGGCGCGACGATGCGGGTCAGCACCAAGGAGGCGAGGTGCCCGCTGTCACCGTCGCCGAGGACGACCGAGAAGTGCTCCTTGGCCAGGTGCGCGATGACCGCCCCCACGCGCGGGATCTCCTCGCGGGCGCCGGCAGGCGAGGAGTCGAGCGCGTGTCCGGCCGCGACCCGCTCCGCCGCGATGGCGATATGGAGCAGCACGTCCGCGATCGCCAGTTCGTTGACGTAGTAGCCGAGTTCGCCGAGCTCCCGCACCAGCGCCGACTTGAACGGACCGACCGCGCTGGCGGCGACGGCGGAGCCGGAGAGCGCGCGGCGGAAGGTCTCCGGGTGGAAGGAGGCGACGTCCATCTCATCGTGCGCCAGACGGCTGAGCAGGCGCCGCTGCGCCGCCTCGTTGCCGTGCAGGCGCACGTTCTCCCGGTCGCGCTCGAGCGCGAGATCGGTGCCGTCGAGCAGCCCCCGCACCCGCACCAGGTCGGCTTCCACCGTCGCCTCGCTGACGTGCAGCTCATCGGCGGTGTCGAAGACATCGATCCCGGCCGGCTCGTCCAGCAGCAGCCGCACGAGAGCGTGCAGGCGATCGCGGGGCGCCGACTCCCCCGACTGACGCATGCGGAGCGCGCCGCGGGCACCGGGTCCCGCGCGGTATCCGGCCGGTCCGGACTCGATCACCGCGGCCCCCGGTGTGCGCGCGTTCAGGGCGGCCACGTAGGAGCGGATGCTGCGAGGAGTGACTCCCAGCAGGTCGGCGAGGCTCGACGCCGTCGCCCACCCCTCCTGGCGCAGCAGGGTCGAGAGGAGCTGGTCCTGGCGCTGGCGCGACATGATCCCTCCGACTTCCCCGCGTGCTGACCGCGCTGTCTCGACGTGCTCTCCATCATGTCAGCATGCCGCGATGCTCAGGCGGAAAGCACCGTTCCGCGGGGGCGGAAAGGAACGTGTTGGCGGACGAGGTCCCTCCGTTCACAGACTGTTCTCAGGAAGGTGGCATCGATGAGGATCCTCGTGGTGTGCGGCGCCGGTGCGTCGAGCACGTTCGTCGCGCAACGACTCCGCCGTGCGGCGGCAGCGGCCGGTCTCGACTGGGACGCGGCGGCCGGCATGGAGGCCTCCCTCTCCGACTCCGATCACGACCTCGTCCTCGTCGGCCCCCACCTGAGCGACCGCCTGGACGCCATCCGCAGCAGCGCGGGCGCGCCCGTCGCGGTGCTGCCGGACGACGTCTTCGCCGACCGTGACGGATCCCGCACGCTCGACTTCGCCCGATCGATCCTCGCCGCCGCCGGCGACACCCCGAAAGGAACATCATGACCGCCACCCGCACCGTCCGGATCGGCTCCTCGCACGGATTGCACGCCCGCCCCGCGAAGCTGTTCGCGCAGGCGGCGAAGGACTCCGGCATCGCCGTCACGATCGCCAAGGACTCGGGCAAGCCGGTCAACGCGGCCAGCATCCTCGGCGTCATCGCGCTCGCGATCGAGTACGGCGACTACGTGACTCTCACGGCGGACGGCGACGGCGCGGAGAACGTGCTGGACACGCTCACCGAGCTGCTCACCACCGACCACGATCAGGACGCCGCCGGATGAGCGAGCTGCGCGGGGTGGGGATCGGTCTCGGTGTCGCACAGGGGCCGATCGTCCGCATGGCCGAGGCGATGCCCGCGCCGGAGAACACCCCGAGCACGGCAGGCGCCGAAGCCGAGCGCACCCGCGTGCGCTCGGCCGTCGAGATCGTCGCACGCGAACTCAACGAGCGCGGCGCAGCGGCGGGCGGATCGGCGCAGGAGGTGCTCGAGGCGCAGGCCATGATCGCCGAGGACCCGACCCTGCAGGACGAGGTCGACACCCGGATCGACGCCGGCGCGACCGCCGAATGGGCCGTGCACGATGCGTTCGCCGGCTTCCGGGCCACGCTCGAAGCCGTCGGCGGCTACCTCGGCGAGCGCGCCGCCGACCTCGACGACATCGCTCAGCGGGTGCTCGCGCACCTCCGCGGGGTCGACGCACCCGGCGTCCCCGATCCCGGGCATCCCTTCGTCCTG
This sequence comes from Microbacterium sp. GW821-FHT01D02, assembly GCF_059422585.1. NCBI lineage: Bacteria > Bacillati > Actinomycetota > Actinomycetes > Micrococcales > Microbacteriaceae > Microbacterium > Microbacterium sp. GW821-FHT01D02. The sequence continues at coordinate 88,169 of NZ_JBWKXB010000001.1, forward strand.
GTGGCGCGGGACCTCGCTCCCGCCGACACCGCCCTGCTCGATCTGGATCAGGTCCTCGCGCTCATCACGACCGACGGCGGGCCCACCTCGCACACCGCGATCCTCGCCAGGGAGAAGGGGATCGTCGCGATCGTCGGGGTCACCGACGGCGGCGCGCTCGCCACCGGCGAGACCGTGATCGTCGACGCTGCCGCGGGCGTGGTCACGCGCGAGCCGACCGACGACGAGAAGGCCCGCGCCACCGAGCGCGCGGCCGCCCGCCGGTCGGCGGACAGCGCTCCCCTGACTCCCGGCGCCCTCGCCGACGGCACGCCTGTCGCGCTGCTCGCGAATCTGGGAAAGCCTGCAGACGCCGCCGATGCGGTCGCTCGGGGGGCCGAGGGCGTCGGGCTGTTCCGCACCGAGTTCCTGTTCCTCTCCTCGGCCCAGGCGCCGACGATCGCCCAGCAGCGCGAGTCCTACCGGGAGCTGCTGGCCGCCTTCCCGGGCAAGAAGGTCGTGGTGCGGCTGCTGGACGCCGGTGCCGACAAGCCGCTGGCGTTCCTCAACGACGCGCACGAGGAGAACCCGGCGCTCGGACTCCGCGGCCTCCGTGCCCTGCGGGCCAGCGAGGACATCCTGCGCGAGCAGCTCACCGCGCTCGCGGAGGCGGATGCCGAGACCGGGGCCGATCTCTGGGTGATGGCGCCGATGGTGGCCACGGTCGAGGAGACCGTGTACTTCACGACCCTCGCCCGGGAGTACGGGCTGAAGACGGCGGGCGTGATGGTGGAGATCCCCGCGAGCGCCCTGCTCGCCGACCGGGTGCTCGCGCACGCGGACTTCGCCTCGATCGGCACCAACGACCTCACCCAGTACACGATGGCGGCCGACCGCATGCTCGGCTCCGTCGCCGGGTTCCAGGACCCCTGGCACCCCGCCGTCCTCCGCCTGGTGCGCGAGGTCGGCGATGCCGGCGCACGTCTGGACAAGCCGGTCGGCATCTGCGGCGAGGCCGCGGCCGATCCGCTGCTCGCGGTCGTGCTCGTCGGCCTCGGAGCGACGAGCCTCTCGATGGCGCCCTCGGCCCTGGCCGATGTGCGGCACACCCTCTCCGCACACACCCTGGACGGTGCCCGACGTCTCGCCGAGGTCGCCCTCGCCGCAGACGGCGCGGCATCCGCCCGCACCGCCGTGGCGGCACTCGCCGCGGACCTCCCCCCTCACAAGAAAGAGACGACATCATGACGACGACGTCACCTGCCGCCACGAAACCCGGCGGTCTCCGCGTGGGCGTGCAGCGATTCGGCACGTTCCTCTCCGGCATGGTCATGCCGAACATCGCAGCCTTCATCGCCTGGGGCTTCATCACGATGCTGTTCATCGCGGTCGGCTGGCTGGGATGGTGGCATCCGGTCGCCGACCTCCTCGGCGGCTTCGGCAACGCCGACGTGGTCGGCTGGCAGGGAGCCATGACGGCCCTCGCCGAGGCCGAGGACGGCGGCACCTTCCCGCAGTACGTCGGTCTGGTCGGACCGATGGTCACCTACCTGCTGCCGCTGCTGATCGCCAACACCGGCGGACGCATGATCTACGGCGAGCGCGGCGGCGTGGTCGCCGTCATCGCCACGATGGGCGTGATCGTCGGCACCAACATCCCGATGTTCCTCGGCGCCATGATCATGGGCCCGCTCGCGGCCTGGATCACCAAGCAGATGGACAGGCTGTGGGACGGGAAGATCCGCCCCGGCTTCGAGATGCTGGTGAACAACTTCTCCGCCGGCATCCTCGGCATGCTGCTCGCGATCGTCGGGTTCTTCGTGTTCGGCCCGGTGATGCTCGCGGTGAGCACGTTCCTCGGCACGATCGTGGACTGGCTCGTGAGCTACCAGCTGCTGCCGCTGCTCTCGGTCATCGTCGAGCCGGCGAAGGTGCTGTTCCTCAACAACGCCATCAACCACGGTGTGTTCACTCCCCTGGGTCTCCAGCAGGTCGAGGAGGCCGGCAAGTCGATCCTGTTCCTCATCGAGGCGAACCCCGGCCCCGGAATCGGTCTGCTGCTCGCGTTCAGCTTCTTCGGCGTCGGTGCCGCGAAGGCGTCCGCGCCGGGCGCCGCGATCATCCAGTTCTTCGGCGGCATCCACGAGATCTACTTCCCGTACGCGCTGAGCAAGCCGATCACCATCCTCGCGCTCATCGCGGGTGGTGCCACGGGTGTCACGACGAACATGCTGCTCAACGGCGGCCTCGCCTTCCCCGCCGCCCCGGGAAGCATCATCGCGGTCACCGCCGCGGCGGTGGCACCGGCGGCGGGCGGGCTCGGCAACCTCCTCGTCGTGTACCTGTCGGTCGTGCTGGCCGCTGCCGTGACGTTCCTGCTGACGGCCGTGTTCCTGCGGGCCTCCCACAAGCGCGACCTCGAGGCCGAGGGTGACACGTTCGGCGCCGCGATCGCGCAGACCGAGGCCAACAAGGGCAAGTCCTCCGCCGCGATGGACGCGCTGCGCACGTCGACGGCGGGCGCCGCTCCGGAAGGCTCGGCACCGGCCACGACGGCCATCGCCACCACGCCGATCGAGCGCATCGTGTTCGCGTGCGATGCCGGCATGGGATCGTCCGCGATGGGCGCCAGCGTGCTGCGCAACAAGCTCAAGAAGGCGGGCATCGAGGACGTGAACGTCACCAACCAGGCGATCGCGAACCTCGACGGAACGGCCGACGTCGTGATCACGCAGCAGCAGCTCACCGAGCGCGCGACCTCGAAGTCGCCGAACTCGATCCACGTGTCCGTCGACAACTTCATGAACTCGCCCAAGTACGAAGAGGTCGTCGAGATGGTCCGAGCGCAGCGAAAGGAAACAGAATGAGCGTTCTCTCCCCCGAGCAGGTCCGCATCCACCCCGGAGGTGCGACGCGGGATGACGCCCTCCAGGAGGCGACGGACATCCTCGTCGCGGCGGGAGCGGTCACCCCCGCCTACGTCGACGCCATGCGTCAGCGCGAGGAGACGGTGTCGACCTTCATGGGCAACGGCCTGGCGATCCCGCACGGCACGAACGACGCGAAGGACACGATCCTCGCCTCGGCCCTCTCGGTCGTCCGCTACGACGGCGGCGTCGACTGGGCGGGGGAACCGGCCACGTTCGTGATCGGCATCGCCGGCGTCGGCGACGAGCACCTGGAGATCCTCTCCCGCATCGCCATCCTGTTCTCGGAGGAGGACGACGTGGCGCGGCTCGCGGCGGCGCAGACCCCGGAGGAGCTCTACGCCCTCCTGTCGGAGGTGAACGAAGGATGAAGGCGGTCCACTTCGGGGCGGGCAACATCGGACGGGGGTTCGTCGGCCTGCTGCTGCGCCAGGGCGGGTACGAGCTGGTGTTCTCCGATGTCGCGGATGCGCTGGTCGACGCGATCAACGCGGTCGACTCGTACACCGTGCACGAGGCCGGCCCCGGAGGGACCGATCACGTCGTCACCGGCTTCCGGGCGGTGAACAGCCGGACCGACCCTGCGGCGGTGGCGGAGGAGGTCGCGTCCGCGGACGTCGTCACCACCGCCGTCGGGCCGACGGTACTGCGGTTCGTCGCACCGTCGATCGTCGCCGGACTCGCGCTCCGCTCCCCCGACGCCGCGCCTCTCCAGGTGATGGCGTGCGAGAACGCGATCGGCGCCACCGATCAGCTGCGCCGCGAGATCGTCGCGGCGGCGGGAGCGGATGCCGAGCAGCTGCTCGCCCGCGCGGTCTTCGCCAACACCGCGGTCGACCGCATCGTGCCCGCGCAACCGGAGGGGGCGGGGGTCGACGTCACCGTCGAGCCCTACTTCGAATGGGCGATCGAGTCCGGCCCGTTCGGTGGCGCCCTGCCGAACATCCCCGGCGCGCACTTCGTCGACGACCTGGCGCCCTACATCGAGCGCAAGCTCTTCACGGTGAACACGGGGCATGCCGCGACCGCATACTTCGGGGCCCGGGCGGGCATCGAACGCATCTCGGACGCGCTGGCGGACCCGGGCATCGCGGCGAGCGTGTCCGCGGCGCTGGAGGAGACCTCGGCGGTGCTGGTCGCCGAGCACGGCCTGGACCCGGCGGACCTCGCGGTGTACCGCGCCACGATCCTGGACCGGTTCCGCAACCCCGCTCTCGTCGACACGGTGCAGCGGGTCGGCCGTCAGCCGCTGCGCAAGATCTCGCGGCACGAGCGCTTCATCGGCCCGGCCGCGATGGCGGCGGAGCGCGGACTGCCCACCGCGGCCCTCGTCGCGGCGGTCTCGGCAGCGCTCGAGTTCGACGACCCGGCCGACGAGCAGTCGGTCGAGCTGCAGGAGCTGCTCCGCGCGGAGGATCCGACCGCGTTCACGGCCCGGGCGACGGGGCTCGACCCCGAGCATCCGCTGTTCCCGCTGATCCGGGAGGCCGTCGCGGCTCGGCGACAGCACCTCGGGACCGCCTGATCCGGCACACGTCGACGCCCCCGCTCACCCGATACGATCGGTGGGCGGGGGCGTTTTTCGAGCACAGCGACGTGCGGGGAGCAGTATGAGCAGATACGCCGTGATCGGCGCGGGTCCGTCCGGGTTGGCTGCGGCGCGTGCGCTGCACAAGCGCGGGATCGTCGTCGACGGCTACGAGGCCTCGCACGGAGTGGGCGGGCTCTGGGACATCACCAATCCGCGCAGCACCATGTACGAGTCGGCGCACCTGATCTCGTCGCGCACGACGACCGAGTTCGCCGAGTTCCCGATGAGGTCGCGGGTCGACTATCCCGGACACCGGGTGCTGCGGGAGTACTTCGCGGAGTACGCCGCCCGCTTCGGACTGACCGCGCTGTTCCGGTTCGACACGAGGGTCACGCGCCTCGAGCCGCGGGACGGCGGCTGGGATCTCACCGGCGTCGGCCCCGAAGGCGAGGAGACCCGCTGGTACGCCGGCGTCGTCCTCGCGAACGGGACGCTCGCGGAGCCGAACGTGCCGACGTTCCGGGGCTCGTTCACCGGCGAGCTCCTGCACACCAGCGCCTACAAGTCCCCCGAGCAGCTCCGTGGCAGGCGCGTGCTGCTGATCGGCGCCGGCAACTCCGGCTGCGACATCGCGGTGGACGCCGTGCACCATGCCGTCTCGGTCGACATGAGCGTGCGCCGCGGGTACTACTTCGTGCCCCGCTACCTGTTCGGCAAGCCCAGCGACACCCTGAACCAGGGCCGTCCGCTCCCGGCGCGGATCAAGCAGGCGGTCGACAGCCGGGTGCTGCGGGCGTTCACCGGCGACCCCGTGCGGTTCGGCTTCCCGAAGCCCGACTACCGCATCTACGAATCGCACCCGATCGTGAACACCCTGATCCTGAACCACCTCGGACAGGGCGATCTGCGCATCCGCCCCGACATCGACCGCTTCGACGGATCGACCGTGCACTTCCGCGACGGCAGCGCCGACGACTACGACCTCGTGCTCCTCGCCACCGGCTACACCCTTGACTACCCGTTCGTCGACCGGGAGCACCTGCACTGGCAGGGCGCCTCTCCCCGGCTGTTCCTGAACGTGTTCCCCGCATCGTTCAACGGCCTCTACGTGATGGGCATGATCGAGGCGTCCGGCATCGGCTGGCAGGGGCGGTACGAGCAGGCGGAGCTCCTCGCGGCGTATCTGGACGCCGCAGAGAACGACGCGTCCCGCGCCGCGCGCTTCCGCGACCGTGTGACGGGGACGGCCTGGCCCGACGTGACCGGCGGCTACCACTACCTCGGCCTGGACCGGATGGCGTACTACGTGAACAAAGACGCGTACCGCGGCGCGGTGCGGCGCGAGAAGAGCGCGCTGGAGGCGTCGGCATGAACGTCGACGACGTCGTCCTCTCGTTCACGCCCGGCACCCTGACGATCCTCAACGTGGTGCTCGGGCTGATCATGTTCGGCATCGCTCTGGACACCTCGCCGAGCGACTTCCGGGTCGTGGCGAAGCATCCGAAGCCGTTCGCCATCGCGATCCTCGCGCAGCTGCTCCTGCTGCCGATCGCGACGTTCCTGCTGACCCTGGTGCTGCCGGTCCCGCCGTCGATGGCGCTGGGGATGCTGCTGGTCGCCTGCTGCCCGCCGGGCAACATCTCGCAGGTGCTCACCCATCGCGCGGGCGGCAACGTCGCCCTGTCCGTCTCGCTCACCGCGGTGGGAAACCTCATCTACATCTTCGCGATGCCGCTCAGCATCACGTTCTGGGGCTCGCTGCACCCGACCGCGCGCACGCTGCTGCGCGATGTCGCCGTCGACCCGTGGCGGATGCTGCTCGAGATCCTGCTCATCGTCGGCCTGCCGTTCGCGCTCGGGCTCCTGCTGCGCGCGAAGGCCCCGGGTTTCAGCGCCCGCGTGCAGCCGTTCGTGAAATGGTTCAGCCTCCTCGCGCTGCTCGGGTTCATCATCGCCGCCCTGGTCGGCAACTGGGCGGTGTTCGTGCAGGTCCTCGGCATCATCCTCCTGGTGGTCGCGGTGCACGACGCGGTCGCCCTCGCCCTCGGCTACGGCACGGCCGTCGTCGGCGGCCTCGGCACCCGGGAGCGCAAGGCCATGACCTTCGAGGTGGGCATCCGCAACGCCGGGCTCGGGCTCGGTCTGGTGTTCCTGTTCTTCGACGGGCTGGGCGGGATGGCCGTCGTCGCCGGATGGTGGGGCATCTGGGACATCATCGCCGGGCTCGTCCTCGCCGGACTCTGGGCACGGCACACCCGGAGGCGCACAGGATCGTCGACCGGCGACGCCAGCGGCCGCACCACGGTCGAGGCCGCGTGATGCCGCGGATCCTGATCACGGGCGGCGCCGGCTTCCTCGGCTCGCACGTGGCGCGGGCGCTGGCCGCCCGCACCGACGTCGAGCTCGTGGTCGCGGCCGACCTCCGCGCCGAGACGTCCGGCGACGGCGTGACCGGCGCGCTCCTCGACGTGACGGATGCCGCGGCGATCGCGCCCCTGCTCCGGCAGCACCGCATCGACACGGTGGTGCACCTCGCGGCGATCGTGAATCCGGGCCGCGACGTCGCACAGGAGTACCGCGTCGACGTGACCGGCACGGCGAACGTGCTGGCCGCGTGCGTCGACGCGGGTGTCCGCCGGATCGTGGTCTCCAGCTCCGGCGCCGCCTACGGGTACCACGCCGACAACCCGGACTGGGTCGACGAGACGCAGCCTCTGCGCGGCAACGACGCGTTCCCGTACTCCCGCCACAAGCGCCTGGTCGAGGAGATGCTCGCCGAACACCGCGTCGCGCATCCGGAGCTCGAGCAGGTGATCTTCCGCATCGGCACGATCCTCGGCCCGACCGTGCGCAACCAGATCACCGCGCTCTGGGACGGGAGGCGGATCCTCCGCATCGCCGGCTCCGCGTCCCCCTTCGTCTTCATCTGGGTCGACGACGTCGCGGCGGCGATGGTGCGTGCCGCGACCGAAGGCCCTCCCGGCATCTACAACGTCGCCGGTGACGGGCGCATGACCGTTCCGGAGATCGCCGCGCGTCTGGGCAAGCCGCAGCTCGTCCTCCCGGCGTGGGCGCTGTCGACCGCGCTGCGCATCGGACGGTCGCTGCGCCTGACGCCGCACGGGCCGGAGAAGGTCCCGTTCCTCCGGTACCGCCCGGTGCTCGCGAATCGGCGTCTGAAGGAGGAGTTCGGATGGACGCCGCGTCGCACGACGCACGAGGCGTTCGAGGAGTACCTGCGCACACATCCCGGCGTCGTCCGCGAGGACCGCATCACCGAGTAGCGTTGACCCGTGCAGAAGAAGCGTCGCGGCCGGATCCTGAGACGGGTGCTATGGGCTGTCGCCATCGTGCTCGTCCTCGCGGTCGGGGGCACCCTGGCCTACACCCAGATCGGCGTCATGGCCGCGGAGCCCGACCCGCTCGCGAGCGTGCGGGAGAACCCGGCGATCACGGTGACGGACGCCGAGCAGGGCATCGTGCTCGCTCCCGCCGATGGGGAATCCGACCTCGGACTGGTGTTCATCCCCGGCGCGAAGGTCGACCCGTGGGCGTACGCCGCGATCCTCCAGGGACTCGCGGAGGACGGGACCACGGTCGTGATCACCCGCCCGTGGCTCAACCTCGCATTCTTCGACCCGCGCGGACTCGACGCCTTCACCTCGGCCGCGCCCGACATCGACGTCTGGGGCGTGGGAGGGCACTCGCTCGGCGGCGTGCGCGCGTGCCAGCTCGCGGAGGACGCCGATGCGCTGCTGCTGTTCGCGTCCTACTGCGCGAACGATCTCTCGGAGAGCGGCCTTCCCGTGCTCAGCCTGTCCGGCAGCGACGACGGCCTGTCCACACCGGAGAAGATCGCCGACGCGCGGGACCAGCTGCCCGCAGACGCCGAGATGGTCGAGATCGACGGTGCCTCGCACGCGTCCTTCGGGGACTACGGACCCCAGGCCGGGGACGGCACTCCGACGATCTCGACCGAGGACATGCATGCGGAGGTCACCCGCCTCGCCGATGCCTTCCTCGAGCCTCTCGCCCGCTGATCCGTAGGTCCGCACCGGTACGAGCGCGCCGGCAGCGGAGGTTCGTCAGCGCGCGTCCAGCAGCGGATGCAGGTGCCGTGAGCCGAGGACCGTCGCGGCCGTGCGGGCCCCGGCTTCGAGCGCGGTCGCGACATCGGTGCCGTGCAGCCGCGCATCCAGCACCCCGGCGAGGAAGGCGTCCCCCGCGCCGTTGGTGTCGACCACCTCGACGGGCACGGCACGCACCCGGTACTCGGCGCCCGTCTCGTCGATCGCGACGGCGCCGTCCGCACCGAGCGTGCACACCGCGAGCCGCGCGCCGGCCGCGATGCGCGAGCGCAGGAAGGCGATCGGATCGCCGAGGCGGTCCGCATTGCAGAACACCGCGTCCGCGGCCTCCAGGAACGGCCGGTGGAACGCGGCCGCTCCGTCGTAGTCGTGCACGTCCACCCAGAGGGGTGTGCCGGTCTCCCCGGCGAGCGGCAGGAGGCGCAGGGGCTCCGCCGCGAGGTCGAGCACGATCGCATCGGCCGCCGCCATCGCGCCCCGCACCCAGGCGTCGTCCTCGCCGGTGGTCGCCTCCGGCGTCGAGAGGTACAGCGACACCCGGGCGCCCGCACGGGTCATCAGGTTCAGGTGCCGCTCCGTGACACCTGAACCCCAGTGCACCGGGACCCCGGCCGTCTGCAGGGCTGCGCGCACCGCGTCGCCCTCGGCATCCGTCCCCGCCAGGGCGTAGAGCTGCGTCGACCTGCCCAGCCCGGTCAGGCTGAGCGCCTTGCCGGCGCTGGTCCCGCCGACCGTCTCCCAGCTCTCCTCCGCGAACTGCATGTGCGGCACGGGCTCGGGCAGATGATCGAGCACGACGATCCGGTTCCAGGAGGCGGGACCGGCGAGGAAGACGGAGGCGGGCATGCGACCATCCTGCCGTCTCCGCCCGGGTCAGCCGATGCGCGACACCAGAGCGTCCAGCCCCATGCCGTAGTCGATGCGCACGACGGGGAGTGCGAGCTTGTCCGTGCCGATCTGCACCGTGCCCGGCTCGATGGTCCGCGCCATCTCATAGCCGGCCTGCCGGACGCCCTGCTTCGCCGTGTCGTTGTAGTGCCCGAACGGATAGGCGATGACCTCGCGCACACCCAGGGTGTCGCCCGAGAGGTTCAGGTCGGCGGCGATCTGGTCGGCGCTCCAGTTCACCATCAGTCCGTCGCCGTTGTCGCCGGCGCGGTGCATGTCGTGCGTGTGCGAGCGACGAAGCACGTACATCGACGGAGGCGGGTCGGAGCGGTAGGCCGTGACCATGAAGGATGTCGAGAGGAGCTTGTGCTTCGCCACGACCGGCGCCGCGAGATCGAACCAGGTCTGGTCGGCGTCGTCGTCCGTGATGATCACGCTGCGGGCGGGGAGCGAGAGCCGACCGTCGATGAAGGCGCTGAGCTCGTCCCACGTCGGCAGGTAGAAGCCGGTGGTGGCGATGTGGTTCATCTGGGCGTCGAAGTCGCCGATGTACGCGTAGTTCCCGCGCAGCCAGCCCTTCTCGCCGTCCGGATTCTCGGTGAACTGGTGGTACATGAGGATCGGCACGTGCACGCCGTCGGCGACATTCTGCTCCGGGGTCTTCCACGCGGCGAACAGCTCGATCTGCTGGTCGTCGCACACGACCGGATCGGCGCCGTTCACCCGGGCGGCGACCGTGAGGGCGGTCGCGTCCGCCGCGCTCGCGTACCAGCCGGCGAACACCCGTCCGTCCACGAGCGGGATCGGGAGCGCCTGGTAGAGGCCCGCCTGCGACTGGAGCTGCGGGTCGGCCGGGGCACCCTCGCCCATGAAGGTGACGGCGCACGCGAGCGGATCGTCGGCGTCCGCGAGGAGCTGTTCCGCGGGGGTCAGCGGCGGCGGGGTCGGCGAGGGGCTCGTCGTCGGGGTCGGCTTCGCCTCGGCCTCCGCGGGAGCACGGTGGAACCATGCGAACGCCGCGGCTCCGCCCCCGACGAGGACGACCGCCGCCGTGATGATCGCGATGACGCCCCCGCGTCGCCTCCCCCCGGAAGCCACGATCAGATGTCGAATCCCTCGGCGATCATCTCCACGAGCTCCTCCCGCTCCTCCACGGGGAGGAACGCCGCCGCGGCGGCGTTGAACTGGAAGGTCTCGAGGTCGTCGAGGTCGTACTCGAAGGCCTCCACGAGCAGGGCCAGCTCGCGCGTGAGCGACGTGGCGCTCATCGTGCGGTTGTCGACGTTCACGGTCACCGCGAATCCGAGCTGGTACAGCAGATCGAACGGGTGATCGACCAGCGTGTTGCCCCACGCGGAGATCGCGCCGGTCTGCAGGTTCGAGGACGGCGACAGCTCCAGCGGGATCTCACGGTCGCGCACCCAGCGGGCCAGGTCGCCGAACTGCACCTGCACCTCGTCGCCCTCCTGCGTGACGACCTGGAGGTCTTCGGCGATGCGCACGCCGTGGCCGAGCCGGAGGGCGCGGCCGTCCAGGAGCGCCGAGCGGATCGAGGCGAGCCCGGCCGCCTCACCGGCATGCACCGTCACGGGGAAGAAGTTCTCGGCGAGGTAGTCGAAGGCCGCGCGGTGGTTCGACGGCGGGAAGCCGTCCTCGGGACCGGCGATGTCGAAGCCCACCGCACCGCGTCCGCGGAAGCCGACCGCGAGCTCCGCGATCTCCCGGGCACGATCGGTGTGACGCATGGCCGTGATCAGCTGACCGACGCGGATGCTGCGGCCGTCGCGGTCGGCGGCGTCCTCACCCTCCTCGATCCCCTGCTGCACGGCTTCGACGGTCTGCTCGAGCGTGAGGCCACGGGACAGATGCTGCTCCGGCGCCCAGCGCACCTCGCCGTACACGACGCCGTCCGCAGCGAGGTCCTGCACGAACTCGCGCGCGACGCGGGTCAGGCCCTCCTTCGTCTGCATGACGGCCGTCGTCAGGTCGAAGGTCTTGAGGTACTCCACCAGCGAGCCCGAGTCGCTCTGCTTCGCGAACCAGGTGCCGAGGGCGGCCGGATCGGTCTCCGGGGTCTCCAGTCCGATCGCGTCCGCGAGCTCGATGATCGTCGCCGGGCGCAGAGCCCCGTCGAGGTGGTCGTGCAGCGACACCTTCGGGAGGCTCCGCAGGGAGACGCCCTGCAGCGTGACGTCGCCGTTCGCATCGATCGACATGGTGATCCTCTCGGTCGCGGATGTGCTCAGTTCAGGCTAGCGGTCCGCCGTCACGCCGTGATGCGCTCCCGCACGATGGGACCGGTCTCCGGTGCCTCGTCGCCGATCTCCCACGCGCCGTCGAGCGCGTCGATAGCACGCGGGAAACGCGCCTCATCCGCGGCGGACAGCGTGAAGAGCGGCTGCCCGGCGACGACGCGGTCGCCCGGCTTCGCGTGCAGGTCGATGCCGGCCTCGAAGACCACCGGGTCCTCGGCCCTGGCACGTCCGGCACCGAGCCGCCATGCGGCCACGCCGAACGGGAGCGCGTCCATGCGCGTGATCACGCCGTCGGCCGGAGCCGTCACGACGTGCGTCTCCCTCGCCGTCGGCAGCGCCGCGTCCGGGTCGCCGTCCTGCGCGCGGATCATGGCCTTCCAGCTGTCCATGGCGCGGCCGTCGTCGAGCGCGGCCTCCACATCGGCGTCCGGCTGTCCGGCGAGGGCGAGCATCTCCCGGGCGAGGGCCAGCGTCAGCTCGCGCACGTCGGCGGGACCGCCGCCGGCGAGGATCTCGACCGACTCGCGCACCTCGTTGGCGTTGCCGATCGCGAGGCCGAGCGGGACGTTCATGTCGGTCAGGAGGGCGGTCGTCGCGACGCCGGAGTCGGTGCCGAGCGCGACCATGGTGCGAGCGAGCTCGCGGGCGCGATCGATGTCCTGCATGAAGGCGCCGGAGCCGAACTTCACGTCCAGCACCAGAGCGTCGGTGCCCTCCGCGATCTTCTTCGACATGATGCTCGACGCGATCAGCGGGATCGCCTCGACCGTGCCGGTCACGTCGCGGAGCGCATAGAGCTTCTTGTCCGCGGGGGCGAGGCCCGAACCCGCGGCGCAGATGACCGCGCCGACGTCGCCCTGCATCTGCGCGAACATCTCCTCGTTGCTGAGCGCCGCGCGCCAGCCCGGGATCGACTCGAGCTTGTCGAGCGTGCCGCCGGTGTGACCGAGGCCGCGTCCGCTCAGCTGCGGCACGGCCACGCCGAACGCCGCGACCAGAGGAGCGAGCGGAAGGGTGATCTTGTCACCGACCCCGCCCGTCGAGTGCTTGTCGACCGTGCGCTTGCCGAGGGACGCGAAGCTCATCCGCTCCCCCGACGCGATCATCGCGTCGGTCAGCACGCGGATCTCGTCGCGCTCCATGCCGCGCTGGAAGATCGCCATCGCGAACGAGGCCATCTGCGCATCGGAGACGTAGCCGCGCGTGTACGCGTCGATCATCCAGCGCAGCGCCGCCTCGGGGACGACACCGCCGTCGCGCTTGGCGCGGATCACGTCCACCGCGTCGAAAGGCTCCACCGTCGTCATCGTGCTTCCTCCAGGTCGCGCGGCCCGAACGCATCGGGCAGCACCTCGTCGATCGTGCGGATGCCGGAGACCGTCTCCAGGAGCATCCCGGGCATCGCATGCTCGAACAGCAGCTGGCGACAGCGTCCGCACGGCATGATCGTCTGCCCCTCGTTGTTGACGCACACGAAGGCGACGAGCTGGCCGCCGCCGGACATGTGCAGGTCGCCCACCAGCGCGCACTCGGCGCAGAGCGTCACGCCGTACGACGCGTTCTCCACGTTGCAGCCGGCCACGATGCGTCCGTCGCCGACGAGCGCCGCCGCCCCCACGCGATAGCGCGAGTACGGCGCGTACGCCTTCGTCATGGCATCCGTGGCGACCTGGCGCAGCTCGTCCCAGTCGATGTCCGTCATTGCGATGCTTCTCTCTTCCCGACCGACCTAGGACTTGATGTACGGCTTGCCGTCGGCGGCAGGGGCCTTGATCTGCCCGGCGAACCCGGCGACCGCGAGCAGCGTCACGACGTAGGGCAGCATCAGCATGAACTCGCCGGGGATGGGCGTCTTCAGGATCGACAGCAGGTTCTGCAGGTTGGTCGCGAAGCCGAAGAGCAGTGCCGCGAGCGTCGCACGGATCGGGTCCCAGCGTCCGAAGATGACCGCGGCGAGGGCGATGAAGCCGAGCCCGGCGGTCATGTCCTTGCCGAACTGCGGCACCGAGACCAGCGTGAAGTACGCGCCGCCCATGCCCGCGATCGCACCGGCGAGCAGCACGTTCCAGAAGCGCGTCGGGTTGACCTTGATGCCGACCGTGTCGGCGGCCTGCGGGTGCTCGCCGACGGCACGCAGCCGCAGACCCCAGCGGGTGCGGTACAGGCCCCAGGCCACGACGGCGACGGTGATGAACATCAGGTACCCGATGAACGTCTGGTTGAACAGCACCGGTCCGATGATCGGGATGTCGCTGAGCAGCGGGATCTCGAAGCGCGGGAACCGCACCGGGGTGTTCAGCGTCTGCTCGTTCGGCGCGAGCAGCGCGCCGTAGAGGAACCCGGTGAGCCCGGTGACGAGGACGTTCAGCACGACACCGACGATGACCTGCTCGACGAGGTACTTGATCGCGAATGCGGCGAGCACGCTGGCCACCAGGACACCGCCGATCATCGCTCCGACGAGGCCGACGAACGGGTTGCCGGTGATGCTGGAGAGCAGTGCGGCGGAGAACGCGCCGAGGAGCAGCTGCCCCTCGATCGCGACGTTGACCACACCGGCACGTTCGCCGATGACGCCGCCCAGGGCGCCGAACACGAGCGGCACCGACAGCGACACCGCACCGAACAGCAGGCTGGTGACGGGAACGAGTCCGCCGGCCGAGGCCCACACGAGGAACGCGAAGACGGCCAGGACGCTGTAGGCGATGACCAGCCAGAGCCCGGGTGCACGGTAGGTCCACGCCCGGAGGAACGCTCCGACCGTCAGGACCACCAGGATGCCGAACACGACCCAGAAGGTCGAGGCCGTCGGCAGCGCCACGTCCGGCAGCGCGAGCGCCGACGAGGGGTCGGAGAGCCGGAAGGTGCTGATGCCGTCACGCGGCACGGCGAGGAAGAGCAGCGCCAGCAGCGCGGCGGCCGCGGCGAGCACGATCGGCGCCTTGAGGTGACGCTCCTTCACGGTGGCGAGCTGCACGGTGCCGTCAGCCGCCTGGGTCTGCACGAGGGACATCATGCCGTCACCGCCTTCTTCGCGGCCTTGGCTCTGAGCCTGGCCGCCTTCTCCACGTCGGTCTTCGGAAGGAAGAACACCGAGCGCAGCAGCGGCGGCGCGGCGATGAACAGCACGACGAGGGACTGGACCACGAGCACGATGTCGACCGGGATGTTCTGCGCCTGCATCGAGAAGGAACCCGCCTTGAGCGCGCCGAACAGGATGCCGGCGGCGAAGGTCCCCCAGGCGCGGCTGCGTCCGAGGAGGGCGACGGTGATCGCGTCGAAGCCGATGCCGGCGTCGATGGTCTCGGTGACACCCGTGGTGACCGCGCCCTGGATCTGGTTCATCCCGGCGAGGCCCGCCAGTCCACCGGCGAACAGCATCGCGTACACGTAGATGCGCTGCACGCTGATGCCGGCGGCGCGTGCGGCGTGCGGGTTCTCGCCCACGGCGCGCATCCGCATGCCGAGCGAGGACCGCTCGATGAGCCACCACACGAACAGGGTCGCCACGATCACGATCACGAAGCCCAGGTCGAGCAGCGGGAACTGCGGTCCGAGCAGCGTCGGGAACTGCGCGCTCTGCGGCGTCGCGGAGCCGAGTGCCTGGTTCGTCCCCGGCTTCTGCAGCAGGCCCGGAGTGCGGATCATCCACAGCAGCAGGTAGTACGCGATGTAGTTGAGCATGATCGTGAGGATCACCTCGTGCGCGCCGGTGCGCGCCTTGATGAGTCCCGCGATGGCGCCCCAGAGCGCACCGCCGGCGATGCCCGCGATCAGCGTGACCGGGATGTGCAGCCAGATCGGCAGGTCGAGCGAGAACGTCAGCAGCGCCGCGACCGCGACACCGATGAGCATCTGGCCGCGCGCACCGATGTTGAACAGGCCGACGCGGAACGCCAGCGCGACGCCGAGGCCGGCCGCGATCAGCGGGGCCGCGAAGCCGAGCGTGTTGGTCAGCGGGCGGATCTGCGCCGCGAAGTCCGCGCCGCGGGCGTTGAAGATCGCACCGCGGAAGAGCGCCTCGTAGCCGTTGTACACGGCGTTCCAGGCGGCGACGAACGTGTCACCGGGCTGCGCGAAGAAGTAGACGGATGCCGCCTGCACGTCTTCGTTCGTGAAGGCGATGAGGATGCCGCCGACGATCAGCGCCAGCACGATCGCGAGGATCGTGGTGACCGCGTTGCCGCGGAGGATCTCCTTGAGGATGACGTTGCCGCGCGGGGGCGGAGGCACGTCGGCGGGATCGCGCGGGACCGTTCCGGTGCTCGTCGCGAGCTCCTGCGGAGGGATCCCCTTGGTCACATCACCTGCGCCGGGCGTCGTACCGCTCACGCGGCCACCTCCCCTTCGGCCGCTCCGGCCATCATGAGTCCGAGCGTCTCCCGAGGCGTGTCGCCGGGGACGATGCCGACGATGGTGCCGCGGTACATGACCGCGATCCGATCGGCGAGAGCTGCGACCTCGTCGAGCTCCGTGGAGACGACGATCACGGGCACGCCCGCATCCCGGGTCTCGATGATCCGCTTGTGGATGAACTCGATCGAGCCGACGTCCACTCCACGGGTCGGCTGCGCCGCGACGAGCAGCCGCAGGTCGCGGCTCATCTCGCGGGCGATCACGACCTTCTGCTGGTTTCCGCCGGACAGCGTGCCCGCGGGAGTCTCCGGACCCTGCGTGCGGATGTCGTACTCCGCGATGCGCGCCCGGGCGAACTCGTCGAGCGCCGAGCGGCGCAGCGTGCCCGCGCGGCTGAACGCCGGGTCGTCGGAGCGGTCGAGGATCAGGTTCTCCGCCACCGAGAAGCCGGCGACGAGGCCGTCTTCCGTGCGGTCCTCCGGGACGAAGCCGACACCGGCGTCGAGGATGGCGCGCACGCTCCGGCCGACGAGCTCCTTGCCGTCGAGCTGGATGCTGCCCTCGACACGGGCGGCGAGACCGACGATGGCCTCCACCAGCTCGGTCTGGCCGTTGCCCTGGACGCCCGCGATCGCGAGCACCTCTCCGGGGCGGACGGCGAAGTCGACGCCGTCGACGACGATCGCGCCCGCGGGAGTCAGCACGCGCAGGTCCTTCACCTCGAAACCGCCCTCACCCAGGCGGGGCGGCTCCTTGTGCACCGTGAGCTCGACCGCGCGGCCGACCATGAGCGATGCCAGTTCGGAGTTCGTCGCCGTGGGGGAAGCCTCGCCCACGACCTTGCCGAGGCGGACGATCGTGATCTTGTCGGCGACCTCGCGGACCTCGCGGAGCTTGTGCGTGATGAACACGATCGCCGTGCCCTCGTCGCGGAGCTGGCGCATGATGCCCATCAGCTCGTCGGTCTCCTGCGGCGTGAGCACCGCGGTCGGCTCGTCGAACACGAGCACCTTCGCGTCGCGCGACAGCGCCTTGATGATCTCGACGCGCTGCTGCACGCCGACGGGGAGATCGCCGACGAGCGCGTCGGGATCGATGTCGAATCCGAACCGGGCCGCGACCGATCGCACATGCTCTCGCGCCTTCGCGATGTCGAGCGTGCCGAGCGCCTTGGTCTGCTCGTGACCCAGCATCACGTTCTCGGCCACGGTGAACACCGGGACGAGCATGAAGTGCTGGTGGACCATGCCGATCCCCGCAGCCATCGCGTCACCGGGACCGCGGAAGCGCTGCACCTCGTCGTCGAGGAGGATCTCGCCCTCGTCGGCCTGATACAGGCCGTAGAGCACGTTCATGAGGGTGGACTTGCCTGCGCCGTTCTCACCGAGCAGCGCGTGGATCTCACCCGGTTCGACCACCAGATCGATGTGATCGTTGGCAACGAGGGTGCCGAATCGCTTGGTGATGCCGCGAAGTTCGAGCTTCATATCTGCACCTTATCCAGAAGAGTCATCCAGGAGAATCATCGTCCGTCCACGGCACGGGGCGAGTGGCAGCCTGCTCACCACTCGCCCCGTGCGGGAACTGCGACGGATTTACTTGGAGGTCGGGGAGTTCGGGGACTCCACCTTGATGTCGCCCGAGATGATCTGCTCCTGCAGGGTCTTGAGCTCGTCGGTCAGCCCCTCCGGGAGCTTCGACTCGAAGTCGCCGAAGCCGGAGAGCTTGACGCCCTCGTTCTCGAGCGTGCCCACGTACGGGGCCGGGTCGAACTCGCCCTTGGCCGCGGCCATGGTCGCGTCCTTCACAGCCACGTCGATGGCCTTCATGATCGAGACCAGCGTGATGCCGGCGACGTTCGGGTCGGCGACCGCGAGGTCGCTGTCGACGCCGAGCATCAGCGTGTCCTTGCCGCTGTCGGCGATCGCCGCAGCCGCGCTCTGGTAGACGGGACCGCCGACCGGGAGGATCACGTCGACGCCCTGGTCGAGCACGCCCTGTGCGGTCTGCTTGGCCGTGTCGTTCGCGTCGAAGCCACCCGTGAAGGAGCCCTTCTGCGTCGCCTCGTCCCAGCCGAAGACCTGGACCGATGCGGACTTGTCCTCGTTGTACTTCTCGACACCGAGCTGGTAGCCGTCCATGAACACGGCGACCGACGGGATCTGCATTCCGCCGAAGGTGCCGACCTTGTTCACACCGCTCTGGGCGGACCAGGACGCGGCGGCGTAGCCACCGAGGTAAGCAGCCTGAGCCGTGTCGAAGACCAGCGGCTTGATGTTCGGAGCGTCGACCGTGCCGTCGAAGTCGTTGTCGGCCCAGTCGTCGATGATCGCGTAGTCGAGGTCGGGGTTCGCGAGCGCGGACTCGACCGTGGCGGCCGAGAGCTTGAAGCCGACGGAGACGATGAGCGAGCAGCCCTCGGAGACCGCGGTCTCGAGGTTCGGCGCGTAGTCGTTGTCGTTCGCGGACTCGAACTCGAGGGGCTTGATGCCCAGCTCCTTGGCGGCGCTGTCCATGCCCTCCTTGGCCGACTGGTTGAACGACTTGTCGTTCCAGCCGCCCGCGTCGGAGACGAGGCAGGGGAGGAAGTCGGAGTCGACCGGCTTCTCAGAGCCTGCGGGCTTGTCGGTCGGCGCCTGGCCGCAGCCGGCGAGTGCGAAGATGACGCCCGCGGCGACGGTGACGCCGAGCAGCTTCTTGGTGGTGGAGATGGTCAACTGATGCCTCCCTCAACGAAACCGCGGCCATCGCGGATCGCTCAAAGTTACCTACTGTTTCGGCTTTTGTGCACGCTCGCGCCGTGAGTGCTGACCAATGGTTACCAAGCTGAAATCAAGCCAGCCGATGAGCGTGAGGCGGTGCTCATCGGCGCAGGTGTCAGAGCACGTCGCCGCGACCGGTGAGCTTCAGCGACTCCACCACGCCCTTCACGCGCTGCGCGTGCTCGACGGTGGTCACCAGCAGGGCGTCCGGGGTGTCGACCACGACGATGTCCTGCACCCCCACGAGGCTGATGACCCGCGAGGTCTGGCTCACCAGGATCCCGCTCGCGCCGTCGGTGAGCACGCGCGCGTTCGGGCCGAGGACGGCGAGGTCGTTCTTCCTGCCATTGTTGATGAGCTTGGTCAGCGAGGCGAAGTCGCCCACGTCGTCCCAGTCGAAGTGACCGGGGACGACGGCGAGGCGTCCGCGACGGGCCGCGGGCTCGGCGACCGCGTAGTCGATGGCGATCTTCTTCAGCCGCGGCCAGATCCGATCGACCGCGGGTCCGCGGCGGTCCCGGTCGTCCCACGCCTCGGCGAGTTCCAGGAGCCCGGCATGCAGCTCCGGCTCGTTCGCGGCGAGCTCGTCCAGCAGCACGCTCGCCCGGGCGATGAACATGCCCGCGTTCCAGAGGTACCCGCGGTCGGCGAGGTACTCCTTCGCCGTCTCCAGGTCGGGCTTCTCCACGAAGCTCTCCACGAGCGCGGCCTCGCGTGCGCCGTCGACCACGAGCTCCGGGCCCTTCTTGATGTAGCCGAAGCCGATCGCGGGCTCGGTCGGCGTGATCCCGATGGTGCAGATGTATCCCTCGCGGGCGACCTCGACGGCGTCGCGCACGGCGAACTCGAAAACGCGGGTGCTGCGGATCACGTGGTCGGCGCTGAAGGAGCCGATGATCACGTCGGGTTCGCGGCGATGGAGGATGGCAGCGGCGAGCCCGATGGCTGCAGCGGACTCGCGCGGCTCGGACTCGAGGAAGACGTTGAGGTCGGCGATGCCGGGGAGCTCCGCCTCGACGGCGGCGCGGTGCGCGCGTCCGGTGACGACGGCGATCCGGTCGGCGCCGGTGAGCGGTTCGAGACGGTCCCAGGTGTCGCGCAGCAGGGAGTGGCCCGAGCCGGTGAGGTCGTGCAGGAACTTCGGGGCGTCCGCACGGGACAGCGGCCACAGCCGGCTGCCGATGCCGCCGGCGGGAATCACTGCGTAGAAATCCTTGATGGGTGCGCTCACCCTGCCAGGGTAGCCCGCACCGTTCTGACCGGCTCAGACCGCCCGGGGCTCGCACTCCACCGTCCGTCCTCCCGAGACCAATATGACCAAAAAACACGAATCGCGTCGACAACGCGCACACTCGCCCGCAAGCCGCCGATGACGGCGGCTGTCACGACGCCACGCAGACGTGGTCGAAAGGAGAAATGCAATGCGTATTCGCAGTGTCACAGCTCATGGAGCGGGTGCCCTCGTGCTCGCGGCGATAGTCCTCACCGGACCCGCGACACCCACACCGGCCTCAGCCGATCAGAAGCCACCCGCCTCGACGGGGGTTTCTATCGTGTCAAGCCAATCGAACCTCGTCCCGGCGGGCACACAGACCGTCGTCGACCCCGCATCGATCAGAGTGCCGGCGAACAGCCGTCCGCCGTCGGGGTACCGACTCTACGAGAACCACTTTTACAGCAAGCAGACGTGCGAGAACCGAGGGAAGTGGCTTCGCGACGTGGGCCACAATATCGACAACTACTGGTGCACATCGGTCAAGCAGGACAACGGACGCTTCTGGCTGTACGTGTACGGGTTCTGCAGCACTGATCGAGTGGTCAACGGCACCATGGTCGTCAAGGACAGCGACAGCCGCCTCTTGACGCTTGAAGGCGTGTAGAGGATTCGCATGCTGACTCTCCGTGACGTGCAACCCGTCCTCGACCTCGCCCTTGCCCCGGAAGAACGTCGGGGACAGGAGCGCGTGTCCGCTACGCTCACTGCGCTCGGATGGACACCGGCCCCCACCAGTTCCGACCGTGTCGAAGAGGAACGGCATTGGAGAGCTCCGGAGGCGCCGGGCGTGAGGTCGCTCGGCGCCTCCCTGTGGACAACATCCTCACCGGAACGTGGGATCGAGCTCGGCCTCATCATCGAGGCTTCAACCGTCGCCGCGGCTGAGATGCTGCGAGAGCAGATCTTGAACCACCTTCTGACGGTTCGTAGATTCGACTCCCTCCCGTCCGACGAGGTGTGGTCCAACTGGTCCGACGGGAATGTCGTCGTAGGTCTTGCAGTCCATGCCGGGACAACGGCCAAACGCCGGAACATTCCACCCACGGTGCAGGTCGGCTTCGAGCGCGCCGAGCACGACGAGGAGGTGGATTGACGTGGGGTTTCGTCGGTCCGCATCGCGCGTTCGTGCGGCTGCCGCAGCCGCAGTCATGACAGGTCTGATCCTGTCGGGCTGCACCGCCGCCGGTCCCTCCCCGAAAGAAGGGCAGACAGAACACGCCGTCGCCAGTTCGAATCACATTGTCATCGTGGCGAACGTGCACGGCCCTGGGGAGAAACCGGCCGACATCGGCTACATGATCGAAGAGATCGAATCCCGGGGCATGCGAATCGTGCCGATCCGGGACGCGGCCGATGCGTCCACGATCAGAGAATCCATCGAGGAGGCGATGCGGGCGCTCGACCGGGACCGCACCACACGCGATCATCTTGTCGCTCTCCTCGCTGTCGGCCATGACGCGGCGGAGGTCTGGAGGGTTCTGGCCTCTCCACCTGACGGCCTCGTCGCCGCTGTCACCGTCGACGTGCCCGGAATTCCTAACTTGGACTTCAACCGAGGCCTGGCGGTCGCGACGCTCTCGCTGAACTTGGAGACTGACCGAATCGCCAGCGACAGCCATCACGATGTCCACGAAGCGATGTCCGATGCGGGGGTCCTGCACCAGGTGGTCGTGTACGGGGAGGTCGCCGATGAAGCGCTGGACACACAGAGCCCTGAATGGAACGAAGAGACCGCGAAGGACGTGGCTCTCCGCGCAGCCGACTGGCTCGAGCACCGCGACGGCTTCTCGAACCAGAACATGGAGGATCCAGCGCCTCACCCTTGAGGCCGCGCTGGTCCGGGAAGAACTCTCGACATCGAGATACTTAGGTTCCCCTTCGTCGCTCCCAGTGATCTGACAGGAATAGGATGGACAGCGATCGGGCGTGCCTGAGACTTCGACAGGCTCACACTTGAACGAGAGCAGTGCACGCGACCGACGCACATCGATCAGGGAGGACGACCGTGTCCACGAGCGCTCGCTTGACACCGTCGATTTCGGAAACCACGTCCAAGACCCCCCGCGGCACCCTTTACAGGGGTCGCGAAGGCATGTGGTCGTGGGTGCTTCACCGCATCACCGGAGTCGCCATCTTCTTCTTCCTGTTGGTGCACGTGCTCGACACGGCACTGATCAGGGTCTCGCCGGAGGCGTACAACGCCGTGATCGGCACGTACAAGAACCCCGTCATGGCGCTCGGCGAGGTCGTGCTCGTCGCCGGCATCGTGTTCCATGCCATGAACGGCCTGCGCATCATCGCGGTCGACTTCTGGTCGAAGGGCGCCAAGTACCAGCGTCAGCTCTTCTGGGGCGTGCTGCTGGTGTGGGGCATCATCATGGCCGGCTTCGTGCCCCGCCACCTGATGCTCGCGTTCGCCGGGTTCGGAGGGGGTCACTGATGTCCGCACAGACCATCGCCGCCACCCCCGTCCGCCGTCGGCGCGGAGTCAACCTCGAGAAGTGGGGCTGGGTCTTCATGCGCGTCTCGGGCGTCGTGCTCGTCGTGCTGATCTTCGGCCACCTGTTCGTCAACCTCATGGTCGGCGAAGGCATCCACGCCCTCGACTTCGCCTTCATCGCCGGCAAGTTCGCCACGCCGTTCTGGCAGTGGTGGGACGTGCTGATGCTGTGGCTCGCACTCATCCACGGCGCGAACGGCATGCGCACGATCGTGAACGACTACGTCACGAACAACACCGCCCGCAAGGCGCTCACCTGGGCGCTCGGCCTCGCCGCCGGCCTGCTGATCCTGCTCGGCACGCTCGTCGTGTTCACGTTCGACCCGTGCCTGGGTGTGACGGAGAGCAGCGTCCTGTGGAACGAATGCGCCGCGCTGGTCGGGAACTGAGAAGAAGGCTAAGAAGAAGTGACTACCGAGACGCAGGATTCCGTCGTCCGTGACGGCGTGCACTACCACCAGTTCGACATCGTCATCGTGGGTGCCGGCGGCGCCGGCATGCGCGCCGCGATCGAGGCCGGTCCCGGCGCGAAGACCGCCGTGATCTCCAAGCTCTACCCCACCCGCTCGCACACCGGTGCGGCACAGGGCGGTATGGCCGCGGCCCTCGCGAACGTCGAAGAGGACTCCTGGGAGTGGCACACCTTCGACACCGTCAAGGGCGGCGACTACCTCGTCGACCAGGATGCGGCCGAGATCCTGGCGAAGGAGGCCATCGACGCGGTCATCGACCTCGAGAACATGGGCCTCCCCTTCAACCGCACGCCCGAGGGCAAGATCGACCAGCGTCGCTTCGGCGGGCACACGGCGGAGCACGGCAAGACCCCGGTCCGCCGCGCCTGCTACGCCGCCGACCGCACCGGCCACATGATCCTGCAGACGCTGTTCCAGAACTGCGTCAAGCTCGGCATCAACTTCTTCAACGAGTTCTACGTGCTCGACCTGCTCACGGTGAAGGATGCCGACGGCAAGACGCAGGTCTCCGGTGTGGTCGCATACGACCTCGCCACCGGCGAGCTGCACGTCTTCCAGGCCAAGGCCGTCATCTTCGCGACCGGCGGCTTCGGCAAGATCTTCAAGACGACCTCGAACGCGCACACCCTCACGGGCGACGGCGTCGGCATCGTCTGGCGCAAGGGCCTCCCCCTGGAGGACCTCGAGTTCTTCCAGTTCCATCCCACCGGCCTCGCCGGTCTCGGCATCCTCCTCACCGAGGGCGCACGAGGCGAGGGCGCGATCCTGCGCAACGCCTCGGGTGAGCGCTTCATGGAGCGCTACGCCCCGACCATCAAGGACCTCGCTCCGCGTGACATCGTCGCGCGCTGCATGGTGCAGGAGGTCCTCGACGGCCGCGGCGCCGGTCCCCACAAGGACTACGTCCTCTTGGACTGCACGCACCTCGGCGCGGAGGTCCTCGAGACCAAGCTCCCCGACATCACCGAGTTCGCCCGCACGTACCTGGGCGTCGACCCGGTCGTCGAGCCGGTCCCGGTCATGCCGACCGCGCACTACGCCATGGGCGGCATCCCCACCAACAACAACGGCGAGGTCCTCGCGGACAACGACACCATCGTCCCCGGCCTCTACGCGGCCGGCGAGTGCGCCTGCGTCTCGGTGCACGGCGCCAACCGCCTCGGCACCAACTCGCTGCTCGACATCAACGTGTTCGGCAAGCGCAGCGGCCGCAACGCCGTGGAGTACGTCAAGACCGCCGAGTTCGTCCCGCTGCCGGAGAACCCCGCGGCGTTCGTCTCCGACATGCTCGAGGGCCTGCGCAACAACCAGGGCACCGAGCGCATCGCCGTCCTGCGCAAGACGCTCCAGGACGAGATGGACAAGGGCGCGCAGGTCTTCCGCACGCACGAGTCGCTCCAGCACGTGCTCGGCGTGATCGCCGAGCTGCGCGAGCGCTACAAGAACATCCACGTCGACGACAAGGGCCAGCGGTTCAACACCGACCTGCTCGAGGCCGTCGAGCTGGGCTTCCTGCTCGACATCGCCGAGGTCG
The DNA here is from genome assembly GCF_059422585.1 of Microbacterium sp. GW821-FHT01D02. Taxonomy (NCBI): domain Bacteria; kingdom Bacillati; phylum Actinomycetota; class Actinomycetes; order Micrococcales; family Microbacteriaceae; genus Microbacterium; species Microbacterium sp. GW821-FHT01D02. The sequence continues at coordinate 112,738 of NZ_JBWKXB010000001.1, forward strand.
TCGTCTACGCGGCGCAGAACCGCGAGGAGAGCCGCGGCGGCCACATGCGCGACGACTTCCCGAAGCGCAACGACGAGAAGTACATGAAGCACACCATGGCCTACCTGACCGGTGACGCCCACTCCTCCGACCCGGGCGATCACATCAAGCTCGACTGGAAGCCCGTCGTCTTCACGAAGAACGATCAGGGCGAGTTGAACTACCCGCCGATGGAGAGGAAGTACTGAGCATGTCCAACGCCATCGCAGAGGCACCTGCCGACACGACCGAAGAGACCGGCATCCAGTCGTTCATCGTCACGTTCAACATCCGTCGGTTCAACCCGGAGGTCGACTCCGAGCCGCACTGGGTCGACTACGACGTGGAGCTCTACTCCACCGACCGCGTGCTCGACGCCCTGCACAAGATCAAGTGGGAGGTCGACGGCTCGCTCACCTTCCGCCGCTCCTGCGCACACGGCATCTGCGGCTCGGACGCGATGCGCATCAACGGTCGCAACCGCCTCGCCTGCAAGACGCTGATCAAGGACCTCGACATCTCGAAGCCGATCTACGTCGAGGCCATCAAGGGTCTGCCGCTGGAGAAGGACCTCGTCGTCGACATGGAGCCGTTCTTCGCGTCGTACCGCGAGGTGCAGCCGTTCCTCGTCGCCAGCTCCGTGCCGGAGAAGGGCAAGGAGCGCGTCCAGACCATCGCCGACCGCGAGATCTTCGACGACACCACCAAGTGCATCCTCTGCGCCGCGTGCACCTCGTCGTGCCCCGTGTTCTGGACCGACGGCCAGTACTTCGGCCCGGCGGCGATCGTCAACGCGCACCGCTTCATCTTCGACTCGCGCGACGACAACGCGGCGGTCCGCCTCGACATCCTCAACGACAAGGAAGGCGTGTGGCGCTGCCGCACCACCTTCAACTGCTCCGAGGCCTGCCCCCGTGGCATCGAGGTCACCAAGGCCATCGCCGAGGTCAAGCAGGCGGTCCTGCGCGGACGTCCCTGACCCGCCGCATCAGGCGGTCATGCGAGAGCAGGCGGTTCCCTTCGGGGGACCGCCTGCTCTCGCGTCATGGGGCCTGCGCTCCCGCTCTCCCGCGCTTGGATAGGGTGGGGACGTGTCTAAACCCGATGGCTCCGCGACCGAGTCCGGTCGTCTCGATGCGGCCGTCGAACGCGCGACCGCACTGACGCAACGGACCCTGGGCCTGTTCCCCGTCCGTGTCTGGCGCCACTTCCTGCAGCACAACGGCTTCCTGCTGGCCGCAGGCGTGAGCTACCAGGCCCTCTTCGCGATCTTCGCCGCGATCTACCTCGCCTTCGCGATCGCCGGGCTCTGGCTCGGCGGCAGCGAGGAAGCGGTCGACGGCCTGATCGACATGATCAACAACTACATCCCGAACCTGATCCTCCCGCAGGGCGAGGGCGGCGTGGTCACGCCCGAACAGGTGAAGGACATCGCCGCGAACACCACCGGCGTCCTGAGCATCACGGGTCTGATCGCCCTGGGCACCGTCATCTGGACGGCGATCGGATGGGTCACGTTCTCGCGCCGCGCGACCAGGGACATCTTCGGTCTCCCGCCGGACCGCCGCAGCTACGTGATCCTGAAGGCCCGCGACCTGCTCGCGGCCGTGATCTTCGGTGCCGCGCTCGTCGCCGGCTCGCTCCTCAGCTCCGCCAGCGCGGCGGTGCTGAGCTGGCTCCTCAGCCTGCTCGGCTGGGACTCCGGCTCCGACGGCGTCAACATCAGCATCCGCATCGGCACCGTCCTGGTGTCGTTCGCCCTGATGTCGGCGGCTCTCGCGGCGATGGTCCGCTTCCTCACCGGGACGTCGCTGCGCTGGCGCACGATCTGGCCCGGAGCCCTCCTCGGCGGCGGCGCGATGACGATCCTGCAGTACGGAGCGGGTTTCCTGCTGAGCTACACGCCCTCCAATCCCCTGCTCGCCACCTTCGCCATCTTCATCGGTCTCCTGCTGTGGTTCCGCGTCAACGGCGTGGTGATGCTCGTCGCCTCCTCCTGGATCGCCGTGTCCGCGCAGGATCGCGACCTCCCCCTCCTCCCCCAGACGGAGGCGGAGCGTCGGCAGGCCGAGTACCAGGCGCTGCTGACGGCGGCGAGGATCCGCGTGCGCCGGGCCCACGCCGCCCGCGCGGCCGCCCCGTGGTACCGCGCCTGGTCCGCGGAGAGGGCCGTGCGCGCCGCGGAGGACGAGCTCCACGACCTCGAGGCCTCCCCTCCCGCTCCTGCACCGTCGAACACCCCGCTGGCGCAGCGCCTCCTGTCGGAGCTGAACCGCTCGGGAAAGGATGTCGGCGGCGCTCGTTAGGCTTGTCGGTATGCCTCATCTGCGTATCGCCACGGTCAATGTCAACGGAATCCGAGCGGCGGCTCGCAACGGGATGAGCTCCTGGCTGGATGCCGCCGATGTCGACATCCTCACGCTCCAGGAGGTCCGCGGGCAGGACGAGCACCTGGAAGCCGCGCTGCCGGGCTGGTCCATCGTCCATGACGAGGCCACCGCCAAGGGCCGCGCCGGGGTCGCGATCGCCAGCCGCACGCCCGCCCTCGCCACGCGCACCGCATTCGGGCCCGAGGACTTCGACTCCAAGGGACGCTGGATCGAGGCGGACTTCCTGATCGGCGACCGCCCGCTCACCGTCGTCAGCGCCTACGTCCACTCCGGTGAGGCCGACACCCCGAAGCAGGACGAGAAGTGGAAGTTCCTCGACGCGTTCGGCACGCGGCTCGGAGAACTCGGCGCCGACGGCGCGCTCGCCCTGGTGACCGGCGACCTGAACGTCGGACACCGCGAGCTCGACATCAAGAACTGGCGCGGCAACCGCAAGAAGGCCGGGTTCCTTCCTCGCGAGCGCGCGTACTTCGATCGGTTCCTCGGCGAGGCCGGCGCGGAGGTCTCCGGTGTCGACGGCACCGTGGGCACCGGCCTCGGCTGGATCGACGTGGGGCGGAAGTTCCACGGCGAGGTCGACGGACCGTACACCTGGTGGTCGATGCGCGGGCAGGCGTTCGACAACGACTCCGGGTGGCGCATCGACTACCACCTGGCGACGCCTGCGCTCGCCGAGCGTGTGGAGACCTACCACGTCGCGCGCGCTGCGGCCTATGACCAGCGCTGGAGCGACCACGCGCCGGTCGTCGTCGACTACCGCTACTGAGCGGCGCCGGGGGTGGCATCCGCGTAGCGGTACCATCCCCGGTACTCCAGGACGGTCCCGAGCACGGGACTCGTCGCGCGCATCTCGATGGTGCGTCGGTCGTGAGTGCCGTCCCAGCCGTCGACGAGATCGACGTCGATGCGGAGAATCCCGCGCAGCGCGATCCTGCATCGGCCGAGACGCAGCGCGACGGCCCGAGTGCGCATACGCAGTGCACCGTCATCGGTCACCGAGCACTCCTCGAGCATCTCGACCCGACCCCTCGACCCCAGCGCATTCTGGACGAGGCCGGGATGTCCCGTCGCGAAGAGCCGGTCGACGACGTGCTGTGTCGTGTCGGCGAAACGGAACTCCCGGACCGTGTCGAGCGTCGGCCGTCCCGAGGGCGATCGACCGGACACGGTCTCGATCCGGAAGGGCACGTCGCGGCCGAACCGCGTGACGAGCAGCCGCGGCCCGACGAGGGGCGACGCGAGGGCGGCGAGGCGCCCGAACCGGCTGCCGGCGACCGCGAAGACCCCCTCGGCTCCGTCGTTCCTCGCCTCGACGCGCATCTGCGCCAGGAGCTCGGGATGAAGCCTCTCCGCCTCCTCCCCCAGCGCTTCGAGAAAGGCGGCTCCGCTCGCGGTCACTCGCGGATCTCCTCGCGGTACGGCTTGACGGTCTCCGGAGCCGGTCCGCCGACGAACTCGCAGGTGAAGGCACCGCGGTAGCCGAAAAGGAACCCGAAGACATCGTTGTGGATCTCGAGGTCGATCAGATACCGCTCCTGCTCGTCGTCGTAGCGCTCGATGAGCCGAGCGCGCCCGCTGAAGAGCATCGGGAAGCGGAAGGCGATGGGCCCCTCGTAGAAGCGCTGTGCGCCCGAGGTGAGCAGGAGCCCGCCGTCGTTGGTGACGGCCAGATCGAGGTCGACGGCCAGGTGCTGGTGCGTACCCAGGTAGTCGACCACCCGTCGACGCGCGTCGCTGTAGATCATGGTCGCGTCGAATCGGCGGCGGCGGCCGGGGCGCACGTCCATCGTCCGCACGAAGGTCACGGTCTCGCGACCGAAGTCGTCGACGTAGGCCAAGTTGTCGATCCGGAACGGCACGTCCCGCCCCCGCTCGGGGAACAGGATGTTGCGGAACGTGCCGATCAGCAGGAAAGGCAGGGTCCACCACGGGCCTCGCCGGACCTCGGACATCACCCCGCGTCCGATGCAGCCGTATCCGGCGTCCACGCCGACCCCGAAGCGGCGCTGCAGCTGCGGATGGAGGCGCGCGAAGTCGTCTCCCAGTGCGCGCTCGAAGATCCCGGTCCCGGTCGTCATGCGATCTCCTCGAGGGATACCGGTGCGTCCTCCATGATGGTCCGCCCGGTGCGCCGGGGGCGCGAGAGGCAGTTGCGTGCGCGTGGTCGGTACCCGCGCCGGAGCGACCGCCAGCCGCTGGTCTCCTCCGGAGGTATGCCCAGCTCGGCCCACAACCGGAGACGATCGAAGCTGCGGGCGGTGAGCCACCAGACGAACCGTCGGGTCACCAGCGGATCGAGAACGCGTCCCAGCCATCCCCATCCCGGTGCGTAGTCGTAGCCGGTGAGGAATCGCACGCCCTTCTCCGTCGGCACGTAGCGCCAGTAGCCGCGCCCGGTTCCGAGCGGCGAGAGCGCGTCGTCGGTGTCGAAGAGCAGCGCGGAGGTGCGCTCTCCCGAGGGGCTCTCCTTCGTGGCGAGCGATACACCGGTCCCGCGGATCGTGTGCACCACGAGATCGAGCTCGTATCGGAAGTCCTGCGCACCGTCTGCTCGGGTGCGCTGTGGCACGATGTCGCTGAAACGCGCGTCCCAGCGCACGTGCGAGGCCGGATCCTGCGTCAGCCGCCACACCTCGTCCAGGGGCGCGACGATGAGGATCTCGACATAGAGGGCCCGATCCCCTCGCGACCGTGAACGCGGGGACACGGAGGCCATGCGCCCATCGTAGGGGCACGGCACGCACCCCATAGGATTGATACCGTGACGAAACCTCGCCTTTACTCCGGAATGCAGCCCTCCGCCGACTCCCTCCAGATCGGCAACTACATCGGTGCGCTGCTCCAGTGGCGGGACCTGCAGAGCTCCTACGACGCGTTCTTCTCCGTCGTCGATCTGCACGCGATCACGGTCGCCCAGGCCCCGGCCGAGCTCCGCGAGAAGACGCGTCGCACGGCCGCGCAGTACATCGCCGCCGGGATCGAGCCGTCGCTGTCGACCCTGTACGTGCAGTCGCACGTGCGCGCGCACGCCGAGCTGGCCTGGATCCTCAGCACCATCACCGGCTTCGGCGAGGCCGGCCGGATGACGCAGTTCAAGGACAAGTCCTCCCGCTACGGCGCAGACTCGACGAGCGTCGGCCTGTTCACGTATCCGGTGCTCATGGCCGCCGACATCCTGCTCTACCAGACCGATGTGGTGCCGGTGGGCGACGACCAGAAGCAGCACGTCGAGCTCACGCGTGACCTCGCGGAGCGCTTCAACTCGCGGTTCGGCGAGACCTTCACCGTGCCGATGCCGGTCATCCAGAAGGAGACCGCGCGCATCTACGACCTGCAGAACCCGACCGCGAAGATGTCGAAGTCGGCCGAGAGCGACGCCGGGGTGCTCTGGATGCTCGACGACCCCGCGAAGTCGGCGAAGAAGGTCATGCGCGCGGTGACCGACAACGAGGGCTCGGTGCGCTTCGACCGCGAGAACAAGCCCGGTGTCTCGAACCTGCTCACGATCTACGCGGCCCTCACCGGGCGCCAGGTCGCCGCGATCGAGGACGAGTACGCGGGACGCGGCTACGGCGACTTCAAGAAGGGCCTCGCCGAGGTCGTCGTGAACGAGTTCGAGCCGGTCCGTGCGCGTGCGCTCGAACTGCTCGACGACCCGGCCGAGCTCGACCGCATCCTCGCCGAGAACGCCGGCCGGGCGGACGCCGTCGCCGACGCCACGCTGTCGGACGTGTACGACCGCGTGGGGCTGCTCCGCCGCGTCTGAGCCTCGCCCTAGGATGGGGGCGTGACCGATCCGCAGCTGCCGCCCCCGTCCCCGGAGTTCCCCGCACCCTCGAACTCCCCTGCTGCTCCCGGCGGCCAGTCACTCCCGAACGTTCCGACGTATCCGGCTCCCCCGGTCGCCCCGGCTCCCCCGCTCGCCCCCGCACCGCCCGCAGGCTACCCGGCACCGCCCGCAGGCTACCCGGCAGCGCCCGCCCAGACCGCGCCCTCCGCCCCGGCAGGGTACCCGGCAGCGCCTCCCGGGGCCTACCAGGTCCCCGTCGGCGGCTACGCGGCCCCCGCGGGCGCCTACGCGGTCCCGGAGACCGCTCCGCCCCGCTCGAAGCTTCTGGGACTGCTGTCCCTGATCCTGGCGGCCGTCGCCGCGGTCGTGACCCCGATCATCGCCGGGATCAGCGCGTTCGAGATCGGTCGTGTCCTGCCGACGGGCGTCACGACGACAACCGGAGACCTCAGCATCCTCTCCCCCGTCCGCGATCAGGTGCTGTGGGCGGAGCTGTCGTTCTGGATCGGCACGATCCTCGGCATCGCCGCGATCGTCATCGGCATCATCGCGATCCGCAAGAAGCAGGGCCGCGGGGCCGGCATCGCCGCACTCGTCGTGGCCGTGCTCGCCGTCGTGATCTTCTTCGTCGTGCTGGTCATCGCCCTCGGCGCCGGCAGCGCGACCGGCTTCGCGTCATACACGGCCTGACGCCCTTCACCGGCCAGCCCAGGCACCGCCTCAGCGCGGTGCCTCAGCGCGGTGCGTGGTGCTTCTGCTGTGCCGCGAGCAGCCCTTCTCCCACGAGCAGCTCGACGGCGTCGGCCGCGTCCGAGATGAGGATGGGCAGGTTCGGCCGCTCGTCCTTCCCGAAGGGCGCGAGCACCCAGTCGGCGGGATCCTGACGACCGACAGGTCGCCCGATGCCCACCCGCACGCGCGGAAAGTCGGGCGTACCCAGCGCCCGAGCGACGTCGCGGACACCGTTGTGCCCGCCGTGGCCGCCTCCGGTCTTGAGCTTGACCGTGTCGAAGGGGATGTCGAGCTCGTCGTGCACGACGATGACCTGCTCGGGAGGAACCGAGTAGAACCGGGCGAGCGCCGCCACCGGCGTCCCCGAGACGTTCATGAAGGTGTTCGGCTTCGCCAGCACGATCTTGTCCGCACCGGGACGCAGCCAGGTCTCGACGACGCGCGCGCCGCCCTTGTGCTCACGGAACGCCTCGCCCCGGCGAGACGCGATCTCGTCGACCACCATCTGACCGATGTTGTGCCGGGTGGTCTCGTATCGCGGGCCGGGGTTGCCGAGTCCCACCACGAGCCAGGTCGATGCCATGTCCTCGTCCTCTCACTGCGCGGGGCAGGACCCCGGGTCAGGATACGACAGAGGGGACGCGATCGGATCGCGTCCCCTCTGTGATGAATCAGTCGGAGATCACTCCGCGGCGGCCTCTTCGGCGGCCTCGGTGGCCTCGGCGGTCTCGCCCTCGGCGTCGTCCTCGGTGGGCGCGGCCGGCACGGAGATCGCGACGACGAGCACCTCGGGGTCGGAGAGCAGCGTGGAGCCCTTGGGGAGCTTCACGTCGGCGCCGGTGATGTGCGCGCCCTCTTCCAGGCCCTCGACCGAGACCTCGATGTTCTGCGGGATGTGCGTGGCCTCGGCCTCGATCGACAGCGTGGTCGCGTCGAGGTTCACGATGGTGCCCGCAGCGGACTCGCCGGTGACGACGATCGGGACGTCGATGGCGACCTTCTCGCCCTTCTTCACGACGAGGAGATCGATGTGCTCGATGATCTGGTGCACCGGGTCCTTCTGGACGTCCTTCACCAGGGCGAGCTGGGACTTGCCCTCGATGTCGAGCTCCAGCAGCGCGTTGGCGCGGCGGATGATGAGCGAGACCTGGTGGCCCGGCAGTGCGACGTGCACCGGCTCGGTGCCGTGGCCGTAGATGACGGCGGGGATCTTGCCGGCGGCGCGGAGGCGGCGGGCGAAGCCCTTGCCGAAGCTGTCGCGCAGCTCGGCCTGGACCTTGGTGTCTTCAGACATGAGGTTCTCCTTCGGGGCACGCAGCGAAGGCGCCGCGCGGTGGTCTTGGAATTTTCGAACTCGCTGACGCAGGAGGAAAGCCACCGGGCTTGCTTCGCCGCGTCGATAACGGATGATCGCGCACGCGCAGAAGCATCCCTCGCCGAGGTACAGCCTCAATGGTACCGGATGACCCGATAGGCTGAGGACACCGGTCCTATTCCTGCAGAACACGGAGAACCCCCATGCTCGACGGCGCCTTCCTCTCGCACGCACTCCTCTGGCTGATCGGAGCCATGACCGTGTGCGCGGCCGTCACGTCGTTCATCGCCCTGTTCGCGATGGGACGCTCGGGCTACCGCAAGGACTGAGCGGCTCCGCTCACCGGGCCGACGCCTGCGCCGCATCGCGGATGAGGCGCAGCTCCTCGTCCAGAGCGAGCGACGCCGAGACGCGGACGCCGTTCTCGTCGTCCTGCAGCGACTCCAGGGTCTCCAGCTGTGAATCCAGCAGCGATGCGGGCATGAAGTGCTCTGCGCGCTGCGTCAGCCGCGCTTCCAGCGTGGCGCGGTCCACCACCAGCTCCACGAAGAACGCGTCGGGCGACTCTTCGCGGATCGCGTCCCGATAGCGACGACGCAGCGCGGAGCAGGCGATGACGATCCGTTCCTCGCCGTGGAGCGCCGCTCCGACCGTGCGGAGCCACGGCATCCGGTCGGCATCATCGAGCGGGATGCCGGCGGCCATCTTCTCGACGTTCGTCAGCGGATGCAGGTCGTCGCCGTCGACGAAGCGCGCCCCGATGCTCACCGCGAGCGCCGCGCCGACCGTGGACTTGCCGCAGCCGCTGGGACCCATCACGACGATGCGCACAGTCATATCTCCAGGCCGAAATCGATGAGCACCTTGCAGGAGCTCGCGGGATCGGCTGCCAGCGCGAAGGCATCGTGAGAATGCTCGACCGGCAGCACCTCGCTGATGATACCGCGGACGTCCAGGCTGCCGTCGGCGAGGGCGGCGATGACGTCGTCGAACTCGGCGCCGAAGCGGAACGAGCCGCGGAGTGTCAGTTCGCGGGTGATCGCCGTGGCCAGGGGCGCGGGAACATCTCCGCCGCGCTGCAGACCGAGCAGCACGACCGTTCCGCCGCGGATCGCCGCCGAGACCGCGGCCGCGAGTCCGGGGACGGTGCCGCTGGATTCGACCACGATGTCGGCATGGAGCTCGGCGATCTCCGCCTCGGCCCGGGCATCGATCGCCCGGATGCCGCGCGCCTCGGCGATCTCACGCGGACGCTGCTGCAGGTCGGTGACCGTCACGGACGCCGCCCCGCCGCGCTGGGCGACGGCGGCGACCAGCTGACCGATCGGCCCCGCGCCGATGACGACGACACGACGCCCGCGCACTTCGCCGGCTCGCTGCAGGGCATGCCAGGCCACGGCCGCGGGCTCGGCCAGCGCGGCGGTGCGGAGATCGAGACCGTCGGGCAGGGGGTGCAGCATGTGCGTGGGCATCGCGACACGTCGTGCGAACGCCCCCTGGGTGTGCGGCAGGTGCATCGCCGAGCCGAGGTAGGTCGAAGCCGGCGCGAGATTCGGCTGATCGGACGGCCAGGGCGTGCGCCCGTCACCGTGCGGGGTCAGGGGGTGCACGGCCACCGGGGTGCCGACGACGGGGCCCGAGCCGTCCGCCGCGGCGACGGCGACGACGCCCGAGACCTCGTGCCCCAGGACCATCGGCTCGCGCAGCACCGAGGCCCCGGCCGCGCCGTGCCGGAAGTAGTGCAGGTCGGACCCGCAGATTCCCCCGTAGGCGACCGCGACGACCGCCTCGTCGGAGTGGGGCGCGGGAGCACCGATGTCCTCGATCCGCAGATCGTCGGCGGCGTGGGCCACCACGGCGAGGTTGTCCACGATGTCTCCTCCTCGGTCAGACGAACGCCGTGACCAGCTCGATTCCGGCCACCCTGATCGTCACTCGCTGACCGGCTCGCACCGGCGCCTGCGAATGGGGAGCACCGGTCATCACGACGTCGCCGGGCCCCAGAACGGACCACGCGGCGACGTAGGCGAGGCATTCGCGGATCGCCATCGGCAGCTCCCTGCTCCCGGTCCGGGCGACGAGGAGCCCGTCGACCTCGACGTCGAGGTCGACGTCGTCGATCCCCGCCTCGGTGTCGATCCACGGGCCGAGGGGTGTGTACCCCTCCCCCGACTTGGACTCGAAGTTGCGCGGATCGATGCTCGCGCGGTCGGGGCTGGAGAGATCGTTCACAGCCGTGATGCCGAGCACGTACTCATGAGCATTCCGCGCCGTCAATCCGTGTGTCGCCCGGCCGATCACGACGGCGATCTCCCCTTCGGCCACCGGCGCGCCCGCGTCGCGCCGCAGCGCGACCTCCGCACCGCTTCCGATCACGGTCCTCGGGCTCTTGAGCCACGCCTGCACCGGCGAGATGTGGTCGGGACCGTTCTGGGCGATGCCGACGATGACGAGCGGATCGACCGGGGCGACGACGGTTCCCTCGACGGCGTCCCCCTCGTCATGCGGGGCGCGGCCCTCCGCGAACGCGAGGAACGGGTCGGAGATCGGGAGGAACCCGTCAGGCGTCTCGCGCACCCAGCGGGGGCCCTCCGGGGACATCACTCGACCGAGACGCATCAGACGACCGCCGTCATTCCGCCGTCGACGAAGAGCGTCTGGCCGTTGACGAAGTCGCTCGCACCGCCGGCGAGGAAGAGGAGGGCGCCGACGAGGTCGCGGGTGTCTCCCCAGCGTCCGGCCGGCGTGCGTCCTCGGACCCATGCCGAGAACTCCTCGTCCTCGACGAGCGCCTGCGTGAGCGCGGTCGCGAAGTAGCCCGGAGCGATGGCGTTCGCCTGGATGCCGTGCGGGGCGAGGTCGGCGCACAGCCCCTTCGTGAACATCACGATCGCGCCCTTGGTCGCCGCGTACGCGGCGATCGACGGACGGGCCAGCTGCGACTGCACGCTGCCGATCTGGATGATCTTTCCCGAGCCCCGGGCGATCATGCCGGCCGCGACGCGGCGCGACAGGTGGAACACGCTGGAGAGGTTGGTCTGCACGAGCGCATCCCAGTCCTCGTCCGCGAACTCCGCGATCGGCGCCCGCCGCTGGACGCCGGCGTTGTTCACGAGGATGTCGGGCGTGCCGACGAGCTGCTCGACCTCACGCATCCCCGTATCCACCGCCGCAGCGTCGGTGACATCGAAGACGACGCTGTGGACCACCGCTCCCGTCGCCTGCGCGATCTCGCGCGCTGCCGCCGCCGCTTTCACGGCGTCGCGCCCGTGCACCACGACGGTCGCACCCGCTCCGGCGAGTCCTTCCGCGAGGGTCCGGCCGATGCCCTGGCTCGATCCGGTCACGAGCGCCGTGCGGTCGCTGAGGTCGAAGAGGGCGAGACCCGCGGGCAGCGCGCTCACCGCCCGACGGCCTTGATCGAGACGGTCGTGGCGAAGACGTCGTCCCCGCCCTCTCCCCGGGAGACCTTGATCGCGTCGTCGACGCGGGTGAGATCGCGACGCAGCGTCTCGGGAGCGAGGAACGTCGATGCGGTCGTGATGAGGGCGAGCACGGCCATGTAGATCGCGAGGAGCACCCAGTTCCCGTCGCTCACCGCGATGAGGTACGCACCGAGCACACCGGCGAGACCACCGGCGAGCACGGCCGAGATCTCGCGGGCCATCGCCACCCCCAGGTAGCGGTGCCGGTTGCCGAAGAGCTCGGGGAGCATGGCGCACTGCGGTCCGAGCATGCTGTTCACGGCCACGCCGATGCCGATCGCGATCACGCCGATGGCCACGGCGTAGTTGCCGAGCGACAGCAGCCACCACGCGGGGAACGTGTAGACGAGCATGAAGACCGCTCCGAACCGGTACACCGTGCGACGCCCGAAGCGGTCGGAGAGGTGTCCGGTGAACGGCACGGAGAAGACGCCGATCAGCGATCCGAGGGTGACACCCCACGTGAGCAGGCTCTTGTCGGCACTGTCACCGACCACCGTGACGAAGAAGGCGAGACCGAGGGTCTGGAACATGTAGGAGCCGCCGTTCTCGGCCATCCGCAGACCGATGCCGACGATGACGCCCGGGAGCCCGTGCGTGAAGATCTCCTTGATGGGGCGGTCCGCGATCTGCTCGTGCTTCTCGAGCTCGATGAAGGTCGGCGTCTCGCGCAACCGCATCCGGATGAACAGGGCGAGCAGGATCAGCGCGAACGAGGCGAGGAACGGCACGCGCCATCCCCAGCTGAGCAGTTGGTCCTCGGGGAGCAGCGTGATCAGCCCGAAGACGACCGCGGCGAGCAGGGTTCCGGCCTGGATGCCGACGAACGGCAGGGCCGAGAAGAAGCCTCGGCGCTTGACGGGCGCGTACTCGGCCATCAGCACCGTCGCGCCCGCCTGCTCGGCGCCCGCACCGAAGCCCTGCAGGAGGCGCATCAGCACCAGCAGGATGGGGGCCCAGAGCCCGATCGCCTCATAGGTGGGCAACAGGCCGATCGCGGTCGAGGCCCCGCCCATCAGGACGATCGTGGCGACCAGGACCCACTTGCGTCCGAGCTTGTCGCCCAGGACGCCGAAGAACAGGCCGCCGAACGGTCGCGCGAGGAAGCCGACGCCGAAGGTCGCGAACGCGGCGACCGTGGCCATGGCGGGGTCATCCTGCGGGAAGAACAGGACGTTGAAGATCAACGCCGTCGAGAGCCCGTAGAGCGCGAAATCGAAGTACTCGAGCGCGCTGCCGATGCTGGACGCGAGCGTCGCCCGGCGCAGGTTCGCCGCGTACTCCGGGTCATCGGACACTGCTCGTGCTGAGGTGCGGGGGTCGGTCACTGCCATCTCCTTCGATCGGCTTCGCCTGCGGCGTGACCACGACTGTACCAGCCCGTTGGATTGCGTTCAACCCTTTGGACCGGGTGGGAGCGCACGAAGACCAGCCGCCTCCCGAGGGGCACGGCGGGGCGGAAGGAGTCAGCGACGCACGGCCACGCTGAAGGGGTTCGTCAACGCCGCGGCGGCCGCGCGCAGAGCCTCGCCCACGCGCTCGATGCGTTCGTAGTCGGCCTCGGCGGCACGGATGGCGACGCCGAGTGCCAGCGGCGGATCGGTGGGCGCCCAGCCCTCGAGCGGCACGGCGACGCCGACGATGCCGCGGAACGACTCCTCCGCATCCAGCGCCCAGCCACGCCGACGAGCCGTGGCCAGCACCTCCAGCAGACCGCTCATGGTGGTCGCGCTCCGCTCCGTGAGCGCGGGGAAGACGGCATCCTCCCCCAGGAGCGCGACCACTTCGGCATCGCTCATCGCCGCGAGCAGCGCGCGCCCGGTGGCCGAGAGCGGAGCAGGGAGGCGTGAGCCCAGCGGGGTCCCCAGCCGCAGCGACCGCGACCCTTCGTGCCGGGCGAGGTACAGCGCGTCCGTGCCGTCGAGCATAGCGACCTGCACGAGCTCGGAAGCCAGCTGCGGCGAGGCCTCGCACACGCTGTAGAACTCGCGCACCTGGTTGAACTGCGCGGCGAACGCACCCCCGAGCTCGGCGGTGCGCACTCCCAGCCGATACCCCTGCGGCGTGCGGTCGACCATACCGCCGGCCTCGAGTGCGAGACACAGATTCGCGGTCGACGACTTCGCCAGCCCGAGCTCGCCGGCGAGTTCGGTCAGGGTCCGGGGGCCGCCGGCGTCGGCGAGGAGACCCAGCAGGCGGATGCTTCGGGTGACGGCAGGCGCGGGATCGCGCCCCTCGCGGGTGTCGTCGTCCATGGCTGCGCCTTCCGCCGTCAGTGGGGCCGCAGGCGCGCGAGCACCTGCCTGCGGATCAGTAGAACTCGACCGTATCGACCACGGCGATCAGCGGCTCTCCATCGAGCAGGCGCGCCGCGTTCTCGGCGAAGCGTCGGGCGATCCGCTCCTCTTCCTTCGAGCTGAGCGCGGCCGTGTGCGGGCTCACCAGCACGTTCGGATGCGTCCACAGCGGCGACGCATCGTCGAGCGGCTCCTGCTCGAACACATCGAGGGCCGCGAAGGCGATTCGACCGTCGTCGAGCGCCCCGAGCAGGGCGGCCTCGTCGACGACCGTGCCGCGACCGACGTTCGCGATGATCGCCCCCGGCTTGATCGCGTCGAGGATGTCCGCGCCGATCAGGTGGTGGGTCTGCTCCGTACCCGGCAGCGTCACGACAATCGCATCGACGTGGGCCACCGCCTCGCGCAGCTCATCGAGGCGCACGAGGCGATCGACGCCGGCGACCGGCTCCCCCGACCGGGTGGTGCCCCAGACTCGCGCACCGAGCGCGTGGAAGCGCCGCGCGCACTCCGAGCCGATGCCGCCGAGACCGACGACCAGCACGGTCATCTCGTCGAGCTGACGCATCTCCCAACGGTCCGGCCACGTGCGGGTGCTCTGATCGGCGAGGAGCCGCGGGAGGTTCTTCGCTCCTGCCATCACGCCGAAGACGGCGAACTCGGCCAGCGGTCCCCCGTGCACGCCCGCACTGGTGGTGAAGACGATCCGATCGAGGTCGGTGCGCTCCAGCTCCGCCGCCTTGATCGCGGCCCCGCCGCCTGCCGCCGTCGTCATGACCCAGCGCAGCCGCGGGTTCGCCGCCACCGTGCGGGCCAGCGCCGCAGCATCCACGTCGGGGATCCCGAAGAGAGCATCGGCGGAGTCGACCAGCTCGTCGAAGGCCTGCTGCTCGCTCGCGGTACGAGCGAAGGCGGGATCGCCGGACCAATCGGCCGGGCCGCGCATCGGCGGGAGGAGAGAGTGATCGCGGACCACCTCGACGCGAGGCTCGAGCTCTTCGATGAGCCGGCACAGGTCTTCGCGCAGCGGCACCGTCACGACGGCGCGCAGCTTCTTCTCGGTCCCCGTCATGCTGATCCCTTCCTCGGGAAGTCGTGGATCCCTCACTTTAGCTCAGATCCATCCAGTTGGACACTGTTCTATCCATTGGATTATTGCTACCGTGTGCGGATGGACATCTCCTCCGTCACCGTCGGGGCTGTCGGTCTCGGCGCCATGGGCCGCCCGATGGCCGACCACCTGCTCGCCGCCCACGGACGACTCGTCATCCATGCCCGCCGCCCGCAACCGGAGCTGCTGGCAGCCGGAGCCTCCTGGGCGGAGACGCCACGCGAGCTCGCCTCCAGAGTAGACGTGCTCCTGATGATGCTTCCCGACCTTCCCCCGTTCGAGGCGATGCTCGACGGCCCGGACGGACTTCTCGCGGATGCCGGCGAGCTGCTCATCCTGATCGGCTCGACCTCGTCGGCACCGGCCGTGCGGGAGCTCGCGGAGCGCATCGGCGCGCAGACCGAGGGACGGGTGCGGGTCGTCGACTGCCCCGTCTCGGGCGGTGAAGACGGCGCGATCGCCGGGACCCTCTCGATCATGCTCGGCGGCACCCCGGAGGATGCGGCCCTCGCCGCCGAGGTGCTCGCCCCGTGCGGTACTCCCGTCCTGCTCGGGCCGCTCGGCGCCGGCGAGGTCGCCAAGGCCTGCAACCAGCTCGTCGTCTCCGCCACGATCCTCGCGCTCGGAGAGGCCACGGTGCTCGCCGACCGCTCCGGTCTCGACCTCGACACACTCTGGTCGCTGCTCTCCGGCGGATACGCCGGCTCCCGCCTGCTCGAGAGCCGTCGCGAGAAGCTCGTCACCGGTGACGACTCCCCCAGCGGCGTCGCGAAGTACATGGTGAAGGATCTCGGCTTCGCCGCCGACATCGCCGAGGCCACCGGTACCGCACCGGTGCTGCTGCCCACCCTGCGCGCGGCGTTCGACGAGCTGGTCGCCGCGGGCCTCGGAGACCGCGACATCGCGGTGTCGCGGCGCTTCATCGCCTCCCGTGACACAGGTGAGCACTGACCCCTCCTACAGCGATACGCTGAAACCAACCCTTCTTCACGATCGAGGAGCCTTCTGTGCCCGAAGCATCAGCGAACATCGGAGTCGTCGGACTCGCCGTCATGGGGTCGAACCTCGCCCGCAACCTCGCCAGCCGCGAGGGCAACACGGTGGCGATCTTCAACCGCAGCTACGAGAAGACCCAGACGCTCCTCGACGCGCACCCCGAGGCCGGCTTCGTCCCGGCCCACACGTACCAGGAGTTCGCCGACTCGCTGCAGAAGCCGCGCACCGCGATCATCATGGTCAAGGCCGGCGGCCCGACCGATGCCGTGATCGACGCGCTGGTCGAGGTCTTCGAGCCCGGTGACATCATCGTCGACGGCGGCAACGCCTACTTCCCCGACACGATCCGCCGCGAGAAGGCCGTCCGCGAGACGGGCATCAACTTCGTCGGCGCCGGCATCTCCGGCGGCGAGGAGGGCGCGCTGCTCGGCCCGTCGATCATGCCCGGCGGCTCGGACGAATCCTGGGTCACGCTCGGCCCGATCCTCAAGTCGATCGCCGCGGTTGCCGAGGGCGAGCCGTGTGTCACGCACGTCGGCCACGACGGCGCCGGACACTTCGTCAAGATGGTGCACAACGGCATCGAGTACGCCGACATGCAGCTCATCGCCGAGGCCTACGACCTCATCCGCCGCGGCACGGGCAAGTCCCCCGCCGAGATCGCCGAGATCTTCGCCGAGTGGAACCGCGGCGAGCTGGAGTCGTACCTGATCGAGATCACCGCCGAGGTGCTCCGCCAGGTCGACGCGGAGACCGGCAAGCCGCTCGTCGATGTGATCCTGGACCAGGCCGGCGCCAAGGGCACCGGCGCCTGGACCGTGCAGACCGCGCTGTCGCTCGGCGTCCCCGTCTCGGGCATCGCCGAGGCGACCTTCGCCCGCTCCCTCTCCTCGCATCCCGAGCAGCGCGCGGTCTCCCGCGACCTGCCGGGTCCGGAGGAGGAGTTCTCGGTCGAGGACACCGACGCGTTCATCGAGGACGTCCGCCTGGCGCTCTACGCCTCGAAGATCGTCGCCTACTCGCAGGGCTTCGACGAGATCCGCGCCGGCGCCGCAGAGTACGGCTGGAACATCGACCTCGGCGCGATCAGCAAGATCTGGCGCGGCGGCTGCATCATCCGCGCGCAGTTCCTGAACCGCATCGCCGACGCCTACGCCGAGAGGCCGGACCTGCCGGTCCTGCTCACCGCCCCGTACTTCACCGAGGCGATCACGCGCGCCCAGGCAGCCTGGCGCCGAGTGGTCATCGCAGCCGCCGAAGCCGGTATCCCCGCCCCGGCGTTCTCCTCGTCGCTGTCGTACTACGACGGCATCCGCGCCGACCGCCTGCCGGCCGCGCTCGTGCAGGGTCAGCGCGACTTCTTCGGCGCGCACACCTACAAGCGCATCGACAAGGAAGGCACCTTCCACACGCTGTGGTCGGGCGACCGCACCGAGATCGAGGCGGAAGACACGCACTGACGTCTCACCGTCGAAGGGCCGGGCACCGCGAGGTGTCCGGCCCTTCGTGCGTCACACCGCGATGTTGTGATTGCGACGGAACAGGTTCTGCGGATCCCACACGGCCTTGGTCGCCCGCAGTCGGGTGAGCCCCGCGTCGGTGAACATGCCGGGCACCGCCTCGGGTCGCTCGGTGTCGGCGAAGTTGCCGTACTCCGCGAGGCGGCCGATCTCGATCGCCCGCCAGTCGGATCGGATCGCCGCACGGGTGTCGTCGTCGAGCGTGCCGGGGATGTCGAAGGCGCCCGCGAGCACGAACCAGGTCGCCGAGCGCGCGGGGAACGCGGTGTCCTCCTGCGCCACGTCGCCGACCGCCCCGCCCAGGGACCGCAGGAACACGACCGATGCCGGGTACGAGCGGCGGAAGGCCACCAGCTGCGCGATGAGGGCGTCGTCGAGCTCGGCGAACAGTCCGTTTCCACCGAGGAAGCCGGGCGGGGCGGCGGCCTCCTCCCCCTCCGGCTCCGGCATCTCCAGCAGCACCTCCCGGTACGCCGGTGTCGTCACCTCGGTCCGCACACCGTCCACTGCGGAGATCGGCTCCAGCACCGCACGCAGGCGGTCGGGCTCGGGCCCGGCCCACACCGCGCTCAGGCGCGCCCCCGCCGGTGCACTCGGGTCCATCGGCGGCACGTCCATGTAGGTGACGGTGAGCTCTCGCGGCGCATCGCGGAGCAGGTCCCGGGTGGCGCGCAGCACGGCGGTCGCATCGCCGTCGACGGTGCTCTCGGCGAAGGCGATGCCGGACAGCGGGTGCGCGGCGAAGTCGAAGCGGGTGACGACGCCGAAGTTCCCTCCGCCGCCGCGCAGCGCCCAGAACAGCTCGGGATGCGCGGACGCCGAGACCTCGACGACCTCGGCTTCGGCGGTGACCACCTGCGCCCCGATCAGCTGATCGACCGCGAGACCCCACGCCCGCACCATCCAGCCGATGCCCCCGCCGAGGGTGAGACCGCCGACGCCCACCGATGCGGTGTCGCCGGAGCTGAGGGCGAGTCCGTGCGCGGCGAGCGCCGTGGCGACGTCGCCCCAGACCGCGCCGCCGCCGATGCGGACGGTGGTGCCGTCGACCTCGATGCCGGACAGCTCGCCGAGCTCGAGACGGATGCCCTCGGCCGGCGCGTGCGACCAGGGGCCGTGCCCACCCGCGACGACCGTCAAGGGCACGGCCTCGCGGGAAGCCAGCCGTACGACCTCGGCGACCTCGTGGGCGGTGCGGGGACGATGGACGGAGGGAACGGGAGCAACATCGCTGTCGGCCATGCCGACACTGTAGCCAGCACGGCCGACATCCGGGCCCCCATCCGTCGACGCTAGGACGTGATGTCCTGCACCACCCCCTTCGTGAGGCGCAGGCGCCGCGTCGCGCGTCGCGCCACTGCGGAATCGTGGGTCACCACGATGATCGTGATCCCCTCCGCGCACAGCGATTCGAGGAGGGTCAGGATCTCGTCGCGCATGCTCTCGTCGAGGTTGCCGGTCGGCTCGTCGGCCAGCAGCACCCGCGGCCGCTTCACGATCGCCCGCGCGATCGCCACGCGCTGCTGCTGACCACCGGAGAGCTCGGAGGGCAGGTGGTCGCCCCGGTCGTCGAGACCGACGTGGACGAGCGCCTCGGCGACCCGGGTGCGCCGTTCCGCTCGGTCGAGCCGGAGCGGCTCCAGCGCCATGTCGACGTTCTCCGTGGCCGTGAGCGTCGGGATCAGGTTGAATCCCTGGAACACGAACCCGATCTCCTCCGCCCGGATCCGCCCGAGCTCCTTCGCCGACGCCGACGCGAGCTCGCGGCCGTCGAGCAGCAGCGAGCCCGTCGACGGGGCGTCGAGAGCGCCGAGCAGCTGCAGCAGCGTGGACTTCCCGCCCCCGGTGGGTCCCTGGATCGTGACGAACTCCCCGGGCATGATCTCCAGATCCACGCCGGTCAGGGCCTTCACGATGCGTCCCTTGTGCGTGTAGGTGCGGGTGACGCCTGCCGCGCGATACAGGGGCTGGTCGGCGTCGTCCCGCTGTGCCGCGGGGGCGAGGTCGGCGATGGTCATGTCGTTCTCCTTCTGATCGGATCCGAGGGGCGTGCGAGGGGTGCTCCGGGCGGTGCTCATGCGACCGACCGCAGCGCTTCCGAGGGGCTGAGTCGTGCGGCACGCCAGCCACCGAACGCGCCGGCGACGAGCCCGCCCAGCACGGCGAGGCCGACGGCGGCCACCAGCACCCACGGGGTGAACGGCGCCTGGAGCACGATGTCCGCCGCCGGCGTCGTCGAGAACATCCCGCCGCCCGCACCGGTGGGGCCACCGCGCATGCCGCCGGGCCCCGCCCCCTGGTTCGCACCGGTCGCCGCGACGGTGGGCTTCAGGACGTTGACGAGCACGATGCCGAGGACGCCGAGGACGAGACCGGCCGCTCCGCCGATGAGCCCCTGCACCAGGGACTCTCCGGCGACCTGGCGCACGACGCGACCGTTCGACCAGCCGATCGCCTTGAGCGTTCCGAACTCCCTGGTGCGCCGGCCCACCCCGGACATCGTCAGCAGCACGGAGAGCAGCACGGCGACCGCGAGCACGATGATCGAGAGCCAGGTCCCGAGGTTCGTGATCAGCGCGGTGGCGCTGGACAGCGACCCCGAGACCGTCGACGCGAGCTCCGCCTGCGAGGTGACGGTCGCATCCGGCAGAGCGTCGGAGAGCGCGGACTGCACGGCATCGATCGACGCGGCGGAATCCGCCTGCACATAGACCGTGGAGATGACGTCTTCCACCCCCGCCAGCGACTGCGCGGTGCGCAGCGGCAGGTAGACGTTCGCCGCCGTGTCCGCGGAGTCCGAGGTCGAGCCGAGGATCCCGACGACCTCGACGTCGGACCCCGCCACGTCGATGGTGTCTCCCACCGCGATCTCGTTCGTCGTGGCGTAGGTGCTGTCGACGAGGGCGACGAGGGCCTCGGCGTCACCCGCGTCGAATCCGCGGCCGTCCGTCACCTCGGCGGAGGCGAGCGGACCGATCGCGGTCGCCGCGGGGTCGATCCCGAGCACCGAGAAGGAGTCGACGCCGAAGGAGCCGCCGCCCTGCCCGCCGTCCGGCGGAGCCTGCCCCTGCTCCGGAGCCGCGCCCTGCTGGCCGTCCTGCTGATCGTCCTGCTGCCCGAATCCTCCGCTGGGCAGCTCGCCCGAGAACGTGGAGTCGGTGAGGCTCAGCGCCCCGGACGCCGCGGCGACGCCGTCCGTCGCGGCGACGGTGTCGAGCACCGAGGAGTCGAGCGTGCCGCGGAGGAAGTCGGTCCGCAGCATCGACTGGTCGAGAGTGGTCGTCTCCCCGTCGGTCTCCCCGGCATCCGCGTCGAAGTCGAAGCGCGGCCTCTCCCCCTGCCCCGGTTCGGTCGCCGCGCCCGTGACGGTGAGGTCGGTCCCGACCCCGTACACGGACTCGAGCGCCTGGGCCTGCGCATCGCGCACTCCGGCGGTCAGGGCGTTGACCACGATCACGAGTGCGATCGCGATCGCCAACCCGATCGCGACGATCAGGGTCTGCTTCTTGCGGCCCGCGAGTTCGCGCCGCAGATAGGTTCCGTACATCTCTCTCCCTCCACCGCGGCCATCGCGGGGTGAGATCGACGTTAGGAATCGCTCATATGCGAGTTCGAGGGGCCGGTGATGAGGAACCTATGCGTGCACGGGTCCGTCGGCGCGCACGGTCCGGACGAACGACCGGGCACGGCCCGCGAGCGCGTCGAGGTCGCCCCCGGGTGTCGCCGCATCGCCGACCAGCGGTCCGCCCACCCCGATCCCGAAGGCACCCGCCGCGAGGTACTCGCCGACGGTGTCGACGCTGACGCCGCCCACGGGGATGATCCTCGCCTCGGGGAAGGGATCGCGGACGGCACGGAGGAAGCCCGGCCCGAGACCCGACGCGGGGAACAGCTTGACCGCCGCACTGCCGAGGTCGTGCCCCTGCTGGACCTCGGTGGGCGTGTAGACACCGGGGAGCACGCCGATCCCCTGCGCGATCGCGTAGGGCACGGAGGCGGTGAGCGTGGGGGTCACCAGGAACTGCGCACCGGCGGCGACCGCCCGTTCGACGTCGGCCTCGTCGAGCACGGTGCCCGCGCCGATCAGGGCCTCGACCGGAGCATCCTGCACGACCTGGGCGATCGCCTCCTCCGCGTCCGACAGCGTGAGGGCGATCTCGAGGGTCAGGACGCCCGCGTCGAGCAGCGTGCGGGCCGCGGCGACCGTGGCATCCACATCCGTCCCGCGGAGGATCGCCACGAGCCGGGTGATCCGCAGCCGTTCCCGGAGCTGTGCGTTGTCGACGGTGCTCACAACGCGGCCTCCCCCGCGACCGTGCCCGCATCGTGGACGGTCGCCGTCGTGCCGCGCCAGGGGAAAGCGGGCTCGCCGCCGACCTCGACCCGGACGCCGAGGAGAGCGCCGTCCGCCTCCGTCGGCTCCGCGATCCCGATGCTCGCCGTCGTGATCACCAGGAGCGTGTCGACGAGGACGACGGCGGTCGGCCGCGTCGCGGGCAGGGCGATCGACTCGAGAAGCACCCCGTCGGGCGAGTAGCGGCGCACCTCGGCGGCGTCCCAGACCGCGACCCAGAGCATGCCGTCCCGGTCGATCGCCATGCCGTCGGGGTTGCCGCCGTCGACGCGGCACACCGTGCGCCGGTTCGACAGCTGCCCGTCCGGGGCGACGTCGAAGGCCTCGATGCTGCGGTGCGGAAGCGTGTCGATGTAGTACAGCGTGGAGCCCGTGCGGTCGAAGGCGAGCCCGTTCGAGACCGTCACCCCGCCGAGCCGCGCGACCGGCGTCCCGTCGGGCTCGATGCTCCACAGCGTGCAGTGCGGGTCGCGGGGCATCGACTGGCTGCCCACCCAGAAGCGCCCGGACGGATCGCCGCCCCCGTCGTTCATGTAGTCGCCGGTCCCCGCGATGTCCCCCGTGAGCGCGGACACGATGCCGTCGTCGCTCACGTGCACCACGCGACGATCGACGCCGACGAGCCAGCCCGCCCCCGGCTCCGCCAGCGGGATCGGCGCACCGATCTGCGCACCGACCACGACCGCGGTCTCCGGAACGATCCTCCCGTGCGCGATCCGTCCGCGATGCAGAGAGCCGGTCGCCATGTCGATCCAGGCCAGCGAGCCGTCACGACCGTCCCATCGCGGCGACTCGGCCTGGACGTAGCGGGCGTCGGAGAGGATCTCGACGGTTCGGGAGGTCTGAGTGTGCGACATCCGGGTCATCCTTCGCTGGTAGCTCGTAACCGTTATGTGGCAGACTATCTCACAATATGCATAACACTTGCGAGAAATACGGGTACACGATGAAGAAGCGGGGAAACTGCTGATGGCTCCGACACTCCACGGCTTGATGCCCATCCTGGCGACTCCTTTCGACGAGTCGGGCGCCCTCGACCGCGAGAGCCTGCGCCGACTGGTCGAGTTCCAGCTCGCTGCGGGGGTCGATGGCGTCGCCGTCTTCGGCATGGCGAGCGAGGGCTTCGCCCTGACCACCGAGGAACGGCGCACGATCCTGGACGATGTCGTCCGCGTGGTCGACGGCCGGATCCCCGTGATCGCCGGCGTCAACGGCACCTCGACGGCGACCTCGATCGAGCAGTCCCTGCTCGCGGAGGAGGGCGGTGCGGATGCGCTCATGGTGCTCCCGCCGTTCATGGTGAAGCCGCCGGCCGGCACCCTCGTCGACTTCTACGGCGACGTCGCCGCCGCGACCTCGCTCTCGGTCATGATCCAGGACGCCCCCGGTGTCACCGGCGTCGCGATGGCGCCGTCGCTGATCGCGGAGATCGCCCGGCTCGACGGGGTCGACTCCGTCAAGGTCGAGGCGCCGCCGACGGCACCCAAGGTCGGCGCGGTCGTCGCGGCGATCGACGTCCCGGACTTCGCGGTGCTCGGCGGGCAGAACGCGCAGTTCTGCCTCGAGGAGTACGCCAGGGGCGCGGTCGGCACCATGCCGGCGTGCGAGTTCCCCGATCTCCTCGGCCCGGTGCTCACGCACTTCCAGGAGGGGCGCGTCGAGGAGGCCCGCGCCGAGTTCCGTCGTATGCTCCCTCTCGTGCTGATCGGACTGCAGGGCGGCATCGCGTGGGCGGTGCACAAGGAGATCCTCGTCGCGCGCGGCGTGATCGACCACGCGACCGTGCGTTATCCCGCATCCCCCCTGGACGCCGGCAGCCGCGCGGCCGTCGCCCTCGTGCTCGACGAGCTCGCGCTCCCGCCGATTCCCACCGCGGTACGCGCATGACCCGCCGCGGCGTGCTGCTGATCGGCGGCAGCTCCGACATCGGACTCGCGATCGCCCGGGCGTTCGTCGACGCCGGGGACGCCGTCGTCGGGGTGGGACTCGAGGACTCCGCCGACCCCGTCTTCGCGCGGTACCTCGTCGCCGACTGCAGCCGTCCCGAAGAGGCGGACCGTGCCGTCGCCGAAGCCGCTCAGGCGCTCGGCCGGCTCGACGCGGTGGTGCTCGCGGCCGGCCGCATGCCGATCGCACGCGCCGAGGCCACGAGCGACGAGGACTGGCGCGGCGCCCTGGGCGCCACGCTCGACTCCGCGTTCTTCGTGGCGCGGGCGGCGCTCCCCCGCCTCGCAGCAGGCTCCTCGATCGTCGCGGTGACCTCGGTGAACTCGTCACTCGCGGCTCCCGCTCTGCCCGCCTACGCGGCCGCCAAGGCCGGTGTGGACGGCCTCATCCGCCAGCTCGCGCTCGACTACGGCCCCCGCGGTATCCGCGTCAACGCCGTCCAGCCGGGCAGCATCTCGGCCGTCGACACCGGAGAGAGCGAGGGCTACCCGCTCGGGCGCATCGGTCGTCCGGAGGAGGTGGCGTCCGTCGTGGCGTTCCTGGCCTCCGACGCCGCATCCTTCGTCACCGGCACGTCGATCGCGGTCGACGGCGGCCTGTCGATCTCGTCGCCGGCCGCCTGGCTGAAGCCGGTGCTGCGCGAGCGCTGGCTCTGAGCCTCGGCTCCCGGCCCACCAAGAAGGCCGCGTCCCCTTTCGGGACGCGGCCTTCTTCGTGGATGCGGAGGCTCAGGAGTTGGAGTCCAGGAGCCCCTGCACCTCCTTCTTCAGCGCGTTGAGGCCGGCCTGCACATCGACCTGACCGGCGAGGATCGTCGCGACGCCCGCGCCGATGGCCGAGTCGATCTGCGCGGTCACCGCGACGCGGTCCCAGGCGGCGCCGCGCGCGTGCTCCGAGACCTCCGTGCGGAACGCACCCTGGAACTTGTCGGCCGCGAGGGCGGGGATCTTGTCGGCGACGGACTTGGCGGCCGGGGCGACTGCGGAGTTCTCGTACAGCGCCGTCGCCGCCTCGACGTTGGTCGCCGCGTAGAGGATGAAGTCCCGGCTGGTGAGCTCTCCCTCGCCCGCCGTCGCGAAGACGCCGCTGCCCCAGGCCCGGTTGAACGAGTCCTTGCCGCCGGCCGTCGGGCGCGAGATCGCCCCGATGTTGTCGATGATGTTCTGGGCGGCGCCGTTCGTCTTGACGAAGGTCGAGGCGAGCGGGGCGTCGTCGTACAGGGCTGCGCGACCGCTCGCGAACAGGATGCGGGCGTCGCTGCGTGCCACGTTCGTCTGCGTGAGGCCGGCGTCCTGCAGCGACTTGTACCAGGTGACCGCCTTGACGCTCTCCGCGTCTCCCAGCGTGCACTTCAGGTCATCGGTCACGACGTCGCTGCCGAAGCCCCACATCCACGGCACGGCGTCCTTCAGGTCGGGGTTCTTGGTGACCGCGGCGTACGGGATCAGCGAGGAGTCCTGCTTCTTGATCTTCTCGAGCGCCGTGGCGAACTGCTCCACGGTCATGCCCGAGGTGATGCCGACGCTCTTCGCGATCTCGCCGTTCGTGATGATGCCGATTCCGGCAGCCGTGAGGGGCAGCACGAGCAGCTTGCCGTCCATCGTGTACGAGTCGAGCACACCCTGCGGGATGCCCAGCCCCTTCGCGAGGTCGCTGAGGTCGGCGAGCACGTTCATGGGCGTCAGCACCTGCCACCCGCCGGACTGCCCGACGCCCATGAGGTTGCCGGAGCGTCCGGTCAGCGCGAGCTGCGTCGCGGCCTGGTCGTACGGGTAGATCACCGGAGCGACGGTGACGCCCTCCTTCTTGGAGAAGCCGTCGAGGATGCCCTGCCAGGCGGACTTCAGGGCTTCCTCGCCGAGCGAGTTCCCGTAGAAGTTGATCGTCTTGGCCGCGGTCCCCGCGGCGGCCGTGGCGCCCGCGCCGGTGCCGGGTGCGGCGGGCGTCGCGCAGCCGGCGAGCGCGAGGGCGCCGAACGCGGCCAGGACGGTTCCGCCTCCGAGGAAGGCTCGGCGGCTCAGCTGTGAGTTCGAGATGGTCATGGCGACTGCTCCTTCGAGGTGATGGGGGGTGATGCTGTTCAGGCGACGCATGGCTACCCCTTGACCGCCCCGGCGGCGAGGCCGGAGACGAAGTAGCGCTGCAGGAGGATGAAGATGATGACGAGCGGGAGCGACGTGATCAGCGAGGCCGCCATCAGCGCCGGCCAGTCGGCCGTGCCTTCGCGGATGAAGGCCTGCGTGAGTCCCGCCGGGAGGGTCTGCTTGTCGGGTCCGGCGAGGGTCAGCGCGAAGAGCAGGTCGCTCCAGCCGCGCATGAAGGCGAACATCCCCGCGGTGATGAGACCGGGGACGACGAGGGGGAACACGATCCGGAACATGGTCCCGGTGCGCGAGAGCCCGTCGACCTTGGCCGCTTCGAGGATGTCGTCGGGGAGGGCGTCGATGATGCCCTTCAGCAGGAACACCGCGAGCGGCAGCGTGAAGGTCGTGAACGAGATGATCAGCGCGGTGTAGGTGTACAGGAGCCCGGCCGAGCTCAGCATCAGGTAGAGCGAGATGAGCAGCAGGGCGCCGGGGATGAGCTGTCCGATGAGGAACATGAACATGATGGCGTTGCGCCCGCGGTAGCGGAACTTCGACAGCGAGTAGGCCATCAGCCCGCCGACGAGGACCGCGAGCAGGGCGGTGCCGGTCGAGACGATGATGCTGTTCATCAGGTTCTTCAGCAGGAGGTCGTTCTGGAAGAAGCCGATGAAGTTCTCGAACGTCGGGTCGACCGGGAAGAACGGACGGTCGAGGGAGAAGACGTCCTCCTTCTTCGTGAACGCGGTGGACGTGAGCCAGTAGATCGGCAGCAGGCCGAACAGTGCCAGCAGCAGGAGCAGGACGCGCCCCGGGATGGACAGGTGGGGGCGGATGATCGACTCCCCCACATCGCGACTACGGCGCATCACTTCTCCAGCCGTCGGTTGAGGAACAGGTAACCGCTCGTGATGATCGCGAGCAGGACGAGCCAGAGCGCACCCATGGCGGAGGCCTTGCCGAGTTCGTAGCTGCCGAACGCGAGGTCGTAGAGGCTGACCGCGAGCGTCGTGGTCGAGTTGCCCGGGCCACCGCCGGTCATGACGAAGATCGTGTCGAAGTTGCCGAAGTTGTAGATGAACTCGAGCACGGCGACGAGCGTGACCGGGCCGGCGATGTGCGGCAGCGAGATGTGCCGGAACCGCTGCGAGCGGGTCGCCCCGTCGATCGTGGCGGCCTCGATCTGCTCGCTCGGCAGGGTCTGGAGGACGGCGAGGGCGACGACCATGATCCAGGGGAAGGAGTGCCAGGTCTTGGCGATGACCACCGCGGCCATGGCGCCGGCCGGGGTGCCGAGCATGCTGATCTCAGGGAGTCCGAGGACGGAGAGCACATGGTTGACCACGCCGTAGCTGTCGTTGAAGATCCACGCCCAGAGGAACGAGACCACCACGCCGGGCAGCAGCCACGGCAGCATCAGCGCGCCGCGCAGGATGTTGCGGCCGCGCATGCGGGCGTTCAGGAGGAGGGCGAGCGCGACGCCGAGCACGAGCGGGAAGACCGTGGAGAGCGACGCGAAGACGAGGGTCGTGCCGAGCCGGGCGAAGAACTCGTCCCAGACCGCCGCGTAGTTGTCCAGGCCGACGAACGTGCGCTCGGGGCGCAGCAGCGATTGGTCGTACAGGCTGGTGCCGATGCTCGACACGAGCGGGAAGATCGCGATCACGAGGAACAGGAGGACCGCGGGAAGTGCGATCATGAAACCGAAGGTGCGATCCTTCGCGCCCAACGTGGAGCGCCGCCCTGAGCGGGGCTCGACAGCCTTCTGCTCGCTCTCCGCGGGCCGCTCGAGTATGGCTTGATGCATTGCAGTCACTTTCCAGTAGAGACGACCCTCTGCGGGGCCCTGCGCGTCGTCGTCACAGTCGTCGACGTCGACGTGCGGCCAGTTAACCACAATGCGGATGCGAAATCCACAAAATGCATAAGACACCCACATTTGTGTTGCTTCGCATCATTTCTCTCAATAGGATGACTGGCAGCGGCGACGAGCCGCAGGCGTCGCAGATGCGGCGGCAGTCTTGAGGAGGAGTCACCATGGCGTCGGAATCGGTGGGCGGCACGCAGACCGTCGAACGGGCGATGTCATTGCTCGCATGCTTCACCGAGGAGTCCGGCGAGCTGAGGGTCTCCGAGCTCTGCACCCTCACCGGCCTCGGACAGTCCACCGTCTCGCGCATGATGTCCGCCCTCGACCGGATGAAGTTCGTGGTGCAGGACGCCCGGACCGGGCTCTACCGTCTGGGGCCGGCGGCCGTGTCCCTCGGCACGATCGCCCTCAACGGGTCGCCGATCTTCCGCGCGTCGCGCCAGATCGCCCAGAACCTCGCCCGGAAGATCGAGATCGGCGTGAACGTCGCCGAGCTCAGCGGCTTCACCTTCACCTACCTCTGCAACTTCGAGGGTGCGCTGGCGCCGAAGTCGTTCGCGATGGCCGGCCGCACCGGCCCCCTGCACGCCACCGGCCTCGGCAAGGCGCTGCTCTCCGGCATGACCGACGAGCAGGTGGACGAGTACTTCGCCCAGACGCCCCAGCGCTTCACCCCGCACACGATCGTCGACCGTGACGCCATGCAGCTCGCCCTCGACGAGACGCGCAGCCGCGGCTACGCGACCGAGATCGAGGAGCTCGCGTTCGGTCGCGCGTGCATCGCCGTCCCGATCCGCAACCGCGCCGGTGAGATCGTCGCCGGGATCTCGGCGAGCGGCCCGCTATCGGTGCTCGACCTGCACGCGCCGCACCAGGAGCTCGCCCTGCAACTGATCGAGGCCGCCGACGAGATCTCCGTCGCCCTCGGATACAGCCCGTCCCGCACCGCCTCCGCCTTCGCGGCGCTCTGACCACCCGGCCGCCCCGCGGCCCCGAAGCCCCGCCCGCGGCGTGCGCCGCCGGTTCGCCGACCATCGATGTCTTTGGAGACCCCTGTGAAGATCACGCGCGTCCAGACCTTCCCCCTCTACCTCTCGAAGGAGGATGCGAACAACTCCTACGCGGGCGACACCGCCGTGGAGCACCGCGGCTACGTGATCCGACCCCCGTGGCGGAGCCTGTACGCTCCCGGCTACGAGACCCTGCTCGTGAAGATCGAGACCGATGAGGGTCTCGTCGGCTGGGGCGAGGCACTGGCGCCCGTCGCCCCCGTCGTGGCCGCGGCGATCGTGGACAACCTGCTCACCCCGCTGATCGTCGGCGAGGACCCGCGCTCGGTGCGCACGCTCTGGCACCGCATGACGGAGTCGATGCGGGAGCGGGGGCACCTGACCGGTCACCAGGCCGACGCGATGGCGGCGGTCGACATCGCGCTCTGGGACCTGTGGGGCCACGCCACCGGCCTCTCCGTCTCCGAGCTCGCCGGCGGTCGCTTCCACGAGGTGCTGCCGACGTACGTCTCCGGGATCCGCGGCGTCGACGACGTCGAGCGTGCCGAGAAGGCGGCCGAGCTCGTCGAGGGCGGTGTGCGCCGCATCAAGCTGCACCTCGGCATCGACATCCGCTCCGACCTCGCGACGTACGACGCGATCCGCGCGGTGCACCCCGATCTCGACGTCGCGCTCGACGCCCACTGGACCTACCAGCTCGGCGAGGCACGCGCGCTCGGTCAGGAGCTGGACGACCGGCGGGCCTGGTTCTTCGAGGCGCCGCTCGCGCCGGAGGATGTGGAGGGCCACCGCGACCTCGCCCGCTCGCTCGCCACCCCCATCGCGATCGGCGAGGCGATGCGCAGCCGCTTCGAGTTCACGGACTGGCTCACGCGCCGGGCCGTCGGCCTCACGCAGCCCGACATCGGCCGCACCGGTATCACCGAGGGGCTCGCGATCGCGGCCGTCGCCGACGCCTTCCACGTGCAGGTCGCCCCGCACCACTCGGCCGCCTTCGGCATCGCGATGGCCGCCGGCGTGCACGTGGCCGCGAGCGCCGCGTCGCTGCTCGCCTTCGAGTACCAGCCGTTCACCCTGCCGGTCGCCAACCGCCTCCTGACGACGCCGCTCGAGGTGCGGGCGGACGGTGGCTTCGTCGTCCCGACCGGCCCCGGGCTCGGCGTCACCGTCGACGAGGATGCGATCAAGGAGTACGTACGGCACTGAGCGCGTGCGGCACTGAGTACGTGCGGCACTGAGCTCGAATCGCGCACATGGTTCCATCCAGAGGCTGGATGGAAGCATTTGCGCGATTCGAACCGGGGTGGGGGGTCAGTCCCCGACGCGGACGAACTGGGCGGCGCTGACGCGGTGGATGCTGGTGTTGCGCACCTCGAGCCGCACCGTGCCCACAGCATCGGCTCCGTAGCGGAACGTGCCGAGCGACCGCCACGCCGCCGCTCCCTGCGTCTGGTCCACGATCACCTCGGAGCTGCCGCCCTGATGCTCGACCACGTAGGCCGCCGAGGTGGTCGTCGTGGAGTTCGTCGGATACCAGACCGAGACGCGGTACAGGCCGGCCTGCGGCAGATTCGCATTCCACGTGACGGTGCTGCCCACCGAGTCCGAGTCGCTGTAGCGGGTGCGGGTGCCGTTCCAGCCTGACAGACCGCTCGGGTACCAGTTCCCGGATTCCAGATAACCGGGCCATGGTGACTGGGTGTGGGTGATCGCGCCCTCGTCGGCGACGCGCACGAGCACGCCGCGGCGCAGCGTCTGGTCGAGCCGCGCCTCGAACCTCGTCGAGGTGCCCGGTGCGATGCCGGATCCGGCCGTCACCGTCCAGGTGTGGGTCAGATCGGACCTCGGCGGTACCGTGATGGTCGAGCTCTGCTGCCCGACGCTCCACCCGGTGAGCCCGTACAGCGCGAGGGTGCCCTGCAGCGGCGTCACACCGGTGTTGATGACGAGTGCGGTGAGCTTCGCGACCGCGCCCGGCCCGCTGACGATCTCGACGTCGGATGTCAGCGACACCAGCCGTCGCCGGTCGATCACCTCGATCGCCGCGGCGCGCAGGGGCACCGGGTCCTCCCCCGCGATCGACAGCTTCGCCGTGACCTCGACCTCACCGAGCGGCGCCGCCGCCGCGATCACGACCGCGGCCTCCACCCGTGCCGATCCCTCCGCAGCGACGGTGATCGACGGCACCGCACCCTCGAGCTGCCAGCCCGAGGGCACGGCGACGGCGAGGTCACCCGTGATCGGATCATCTGTCGCGTTGCGCACCTCGATGATCAGCGGGACCCGATCGCCCGCGGTCCCGGTCGCCTGCGCGATGACGTCGCCCACGATGCCGGGGTTGGCACCACTGATCCGCGCGGGCAGGCGCAGGGTGACCTCCGGGGTCGTGGTGCCGCCCGTGGTGATCGTGTACCGGAACGTCTTGGTGAGATCGTCCACGGGGATCGTCCACTCGAACGGATACGCCTTCTGAGGCGCCTGCTCCACCGGGTTCGAGCCGATCCGGTACGACAGCGTGGCCTGCTGCTCGGTGTCGATCTGCACGTACGCGTCATAGCCCTGCCCATCGGGGCGGACGAGGAGCATGCCGCGCGCGACGCCGTACTCGGTGGCCGGGTCCGAATCGACCTCGTGGAAGCTGTCCCGCCCATGGTCGGCGATGTCGTCGGACGGCAGCCCTGGCCGCTGCACCGAGACGTTCCGCAGGACGAGCGCCAGCAGCCCGCGTGCAGGCACCGTGACGGTGATCCTGCCGGCGTGAAGCGACGAGGTCGTGCGGCTGCCGTTCGCCGCGACCACTTCGACGGCGCACGAGGAGCCGCGGGACAGGCCGGTCAGGTCGTTGGCGACGTCGACCACGACCTGCTGGGCATCGCCCGCGGAGTTGGTGAGGCTGATGTACAGCGCATCGTTGCCGACGCCGCCGATCCAGTTGATCAGCGGATTGCCGACCGAGATCAACCCCGCGGGCAGATACGGCCAGACACCGGTCTCGCCGAAGAAGCTCCCCGGTGCGTGGCCGTAGGCGAAGAACTTGAAGTACGCGAAGTCGGCCTCGAACACGTGCGGGAACTCGATGGCGCCGCCGCTGCGGTAGAAGCTCTCGCTGATCAGGTAGTCCATCGCGAGACCGAGCTGCGCGGGCGCATGGTGGAAGTAGTACCCGGTGATGCCCACCGGGCCGCTCTTCGCGAAGCCCGGCTTCATGTGCGCGACCTGGAACTGACGCCCGTAGTAACCGGGATAGGTCGTGAACCGGCCGATCACCATGTTGTGCGCGATGTCGGCGAGCAGCTCGTCGCCCGTGTGATGCGCGAGCCGCAGCAGGGCTCCTGCCCAGCACGGGTTGAACACGTAGCCGCCGCCGGGGTTCGCGAGCGCGCTGACACCGAGCTTGAACGACGACAGCGCCTCGAACGTGAGACCGGACGGCGAGACGTACCAGGCGGGCACCGTCTCGGTGGGGACGTTCGTGGTCGGGTACGAGGGCAGCGAGGAGCGGGACTCCCAGTCGTACTGCTGCTTGATCACGGATCCGACGGGCACCGTCACCGTCGTGTCCGGCACCGGCCGGACTGCGGTCTGCGTGATGAAACGCTGCACTTCGCGATACGCGCCGTCCAGGAATTCGGTCTCACCCGTGGCCTCGAACATCTCGAGCAGGTCGACCCAGTACTTGGAGAAGCTGTAGGCGAAGCCGCCGGGCGGCTGACCATTGGACCGGTACGGCGTGAGGATCTGCTCCTGCGCATAGCGCCGGGCGATGAGGGTCGCCTCCGCCAGATAGGCCGGATCACCGGTCACCCGGTACGTCGCCAGCGCGTTCGAGAACGGCGCCCTGCTCTGCCCGACCACTCCAGACTTGGTCGCCTGCACCGCGAGTCGCTGGATGCCGGCATTGCGGCCGTGCGTGAGCTGGTACAGCGACGCGAGGTTCACCGCATCCGTGGCGATCCGCCCGATCCGGTACTGCGTGGTGTCGTTGTACACCGGGCTCCCGATCACGGGAGAGTGCCCGATTCCCTTGCGCGAGAGCTGGTACTCGACCAGCGGCCGCGCGCGACGGTCGTAGAGCGTGCTGTCGGTCGTGCCGGTCAGGTAGTGCGCCGCGAGCACGACGCCGCTGGCCGCCGCGCGGACGGCATCCTCGTTCTCGACGTCGACGAAGCCCTTGGCCCGGTTCCACCAGCCCGAGTACGACGGGATGTAGTCGATCGAGTCGTCACCGTCCGGCTCGACCGCGATCAGGGCCGTCATCGCGTGCACGGCATCCGTCAGCGACCTGTCGTAGACGTTCCGTCGATAGGCCGTCAGGCCGTACTCGTTCCGGCACAGCTGCGTGTAGGTGCCGTACAGGCTGTCGGCGCGGGCGGCGACGCCGAACGCGAAGCCGCGCTGCTCGCCGACCGCCATGGCCGTGCGCAGGCCCGGTTGCGGCGAGTACATCGACGGCACGATGTCGAGGCTGTCGTTGCGCAGGCTCATCCCGTATGGCTGCCGGTCGGACATGAGCTGCCGCTCGTGCACGAACTCGGCGACCTCGGCGGGAAGGTACACGCCGGACGTCACGGCGACGCCGCCGATCGCGTACTGCGTCAGAGCCATCGGCGCGAAGAGCTCCCAGGCCCCCAGAGGGGCCGACCCGTCGAGCACCGAGAGCGCGTGCTGGTACGAACCGCAGAGCACTTCGTCGAGGTCGTCCAGCGAGCGTGTGTCCTGGCTCTGATAGCCCACGATGTAGTCGCCGGCGGTCTTGGCCGTCAGCACGTGGTGTGCTTCCGGAGCCGCCCCCTCCAGTCGCCAGCGCACGACCAGCTCGATGTCGTCGGTGCTCGTGGTCAGCTCGATCGCCTGCGGGCCGAGCACCTGGAACGATGTGAAGCCGAGCCAGCTCGGCGTCAGCGGACCGTAGAGCTCGGGCGCGCTTCCGGCCGGGAGCGACCCCTCCAGCACGAGCCACTGCTCGTCGAAACGGTGAGCCGGGTCGGTGACCGGCAGCCAGCCACCGTTGTGCGCGACCTCGAGATCTCGAACGATGGTCGCCCCGCCGTCCCAGGTCGCCTGGAAGAACGTCATCCTGTGGTTCTGCCCGACCAGCTGCGCGATCCGGTCGAAGGCCAGATTCGGCTTATCGAGGCGACGGAGCGCATCGGCGTACGCGCCGCCCACCGTGGTCACCTCTGTCGCGGCCGCAGATCCGCCGTTCGCGTGCGAGCCGAGCACCGGAGGAAGCACCCCGGCGATCACGAGCATGCGCAGCACGGATCGGCGGCTCCACAGAAGAGAATTGTCTTCGGCCCCATTGCCAGAAATTGAATCCATGATGCACATACTGCAATCCGTATGCGATCATGTCAATGGATCCGCCTCGCCGGTCGCCGACGCGCCATCCGTCGCGGCGCCGGTAACGTCGAGCCGGCGGACACACATCAGGAAGGGACGCACGCGGTGAGCCAGGATCCTCACGAGGAGATGACGGAATACCCGCTGAGCGCGCTGCTGACTCCGCGCTCCGCCCCGGACGAGCCCGCCGACTTCGACGACTTCTGGCGGTCCACCTTCCGGGAGTTCGGCGCCGGACCGGTGGAGTGGGAGCGCACGCGCGAGCTGGAGCCGACCGCGACCCACCGCGTCACCGAGATCCGCTTCTCCTCGTCCGCCGGCGAGCGGGCCGCCGCGTACGTGATGGTGCCGCAGGATGCCGACGACGTGCGGCGCGGCGTCGTGGTCGGACACGGCTACGGCGGGCGCACCGGCCCCGATCCGGACCGCGTCCCGGCCGACACCGCCGCGATCCTGCCCTGCGCCCCGGGCACGCACCCCGGCACCGCGAGCCGCTTCCCCGCTGCTCCCGACGAGCACGTCCTCGCCGGGATCGCGCACCGGGACACGTACTCGCACCGCTTCGCCGTGGCGGACGTCTGGCGTGCGGCGACGGTCCTGCTCGAGATCGCTCCCGCCGTGTCCGGAGCCCTCGACTTCCACGGCGGGAGCTTCGGCGGCGGCATCGGCGCGATGGCCCTCCCCTGGGATGACCGGTTCCGTCGGGCGGCCCTGGACGTGCCGAGCTTCGGGAACCACGATGTGCGCCTCACCCGGCGAGGAACCGGCAGCGGCGAGGCCGTTCGACGGCACCTGCGATCGCACCCCGAGGCGCGCCCTGTGCTCGACTACTACGACGCGGCGATCGCGGCGCGGCGCCTGCGTCTTCCCGTGCAGGTGAGCGCGGCGGTGCTCGACCCCGCGGTCGACCCGCGGGGCCAGTTCGCGGTGTACCACGCGCTGTCCGGCCCACGGCGGCTCGGCGTGCGCGCCAACGGTCACCTCTCCGGGGCGATCGGCGAGCAGGCGGACCGGCTGGCGCTGCAGGAGGGCCTGGACTTCCTCGCGCTCCCCGACGAGCGCCTCGACGAGCGCCTCGAGTGAGCACGCTCCCAGACAACGCATAGCGATCTCCATAGAAATCACATAGGAGATTCCGCAGAATAGGGACATGACCAGCGACCTGCCCGAAATGCACCGTCCCGACGGCTCCCCTCTGCGCATCCTCGCCGTCGACGACGAGCAGATGCTGACCGACCTGCTCGCGATGGCGCTGCGCATGGAGGGCTGGGAGGTGCGCACCGCCTCCTCGGGCATGGAGGCGCTCCAGGTCGCGCGCGAGTTCGAGCCGGATGCGCTCGTGCTCGATATCATGATGCCCGACCTGGACGGCATGTCGGTGCTCAAGCGGCTCCGCGAGTCCGGCAACCTCGTCCCGGTGCTCTTCCTCACGGCCAAGGACGCCGTGGGCGACCGCGTCGCCGGGCTCACCGCCGGCGGAGACGACTACGTCACCAAGCCGTTCAGCCTGGAAGAGGTGATCGCGCGTCTGCGGGCGATCATCCGCCGCACCGGCCACGCGACCGCCGACGACGGACAGTCGATCCTCCGCGTCGCCGACCTCACCCTCAACGAGGACAGCCACGAGGTGGTCCGCGACGGCACCGAGATCGACCTCACGGCCACGGAGTTCGAACTGCTGCGCTACCTGATGCGCAACGAGCGCCGGGTGCTGTCGAAGGCGCAGATCCTCGACCGGGTCTGGAGCTACGACTTCGGCGGCAAGTCGTCCGTCGTCGAGCTGTACATCTCGTACCTGCGCAAGAAGATCGACGCGGGACGCACGCCGCTGCTGCACACCGTCCGCGGCGTCGGCTACATGATCAAGGCCCCGCAGTGACCCCTGCGGCGATGACCAGACGGCCCATGAGCCTGCAGACACGGCTGATGACCGCCGTGATCGGGTTCGTGTCGCTGATCCTCGTCATCGTCGCCGTGATCACCAGCGCCACGCTGGGCAAGACGATGGAGGACCAGCTCGACCAGAAGCTGGCCACCAACGCGCATCTGGTGCAGCGGTGGGCGGAGGCGACGGATGCGCCCGAGGCGACGGCACCCAACGTCCTGGCCGGGCACACCGTGCCGGCGGCGGGGCTGCTGGTCGCCGTGGTCAGTCCGCTCACCGGAGCCAGCGGCGTGATCGTGAAGAACTCGGCGCAGGACGAGTTCACCGGCACTCTGCAGACGCTCGACCGGAAGCAGATGACCGAGATCGGCATGGCACTGGCGGGAACCACCGTGGCCACGGTCTCGATCAGCGATCTCGGCTCCTACCGGCTCATGGCGCTGCCCGCGGCGGGAGGCATCGTCGTCGTCACCGGCCTGCCCCGCGACGACATCCAGAATCAGCTCACGCAGCTGCTCACCGTGATCGCCCTCGCGACCATCGGCGGCCTGATCCTGCTGGCGCTGACCACCGCGATCACGATCCGGGTGGGCCTGCGCCCGCTGCGCGCGGTCGCCACGACGGCGACCCGGGTGGCGAATCAGCAGCTCGACCGCGGCGAGGTCAGCATCACCGAGCGCGTGCCGGCCTCGGAGGCCGATCCGCGCACCGAGACCGGGCTCGTCGGGGCCTCCCTGAACAAGCTCCTCGACCACGTGAACACCTCGCTGGCGTCGAGGCAGAAGAACGAGGAGCGGATGCGCCGCTTCGTCGCGGACGCCAGCCATGAGCTGCGCACCCCGCTCGCGTCCATCCGCGGCTACTCGGAGCTGTCGTTGCGCGCGCTGCGTCAGACCGAGGCACCGGCCGAGCACCCGGAGGTCGTCGAGAGCACGACCTCCTCGCTGGAGCGCATCCAGGCGCAATCGCTGCGGATGACCCGGCTCGTCGAGGATCTGCTGCTGCTCGCGCGTCTCGACGAGGGCCGCGAGCTGGTCTACGGAACGGTCGACCTCACGCAGCTGGCTCTGGAAGGGCTCTCGGACGCCCGCCCCACGGCGGCGGACCACCACTGGACCATCGAGGTCCCCGACGAGCCCGTCACCGTGGTGGGCGACGCCGGCCGGCTCCACCAGGTCGTCGGGAACCTGCTCGCGAACGCCCGCACGCACACCCCCGCAGGCACCACGATCACGCTCACCGTCTCACGCGAGGGGGACGAGGCGGTGCTGCGCGTCCACGACGACGGTCCCGGCATCGACCCCGCGATCCGCGACGAGCTCTTCGCGCGCTTCGCCCGCGGCGACAGCTCACGCGCCCGGCAGACGGGCGGCACGGGTCTCGGCCTCGCGATCGCCAAGGCCATCGTCGAGGGGCACCACGGCTTCATCACCGTGAGCAGCGAACCCGGCGACACGACCTTCACGGTGCGCATCCCGGTCAACCCCGCCGCTACCGTCGCCGACACCGAAGCCTGACCCGCGGAACACGACCGACCACCGAGGCCCGACCCGCGGAACACGACCACCGAGGCCTGACCCGCGGAACAGTACCCGGCGAGGCCTGACCCGCGGATCAGTACCCGGCGAAGGCGTCGGTCGTGAGGCTGCGGGCCTTCTGCAGGGCCGGCGCGAGGTCGGCGATCAGCCGGGGCGGCCCCGAGATGAACGCGTGCCGCGCGGAGAGGTCGGCGACGGTGCGCTCCAGGGTCTCCGCGTCCAGGCGGGCGCCCTGCGCCCAGCTCCAGTGCGGGGGCAGGTCGGTCGGCTCGTCGCGCGTGAACACGACCGTGCGCACGCCGGTGGCGGCCAGCTCCTCCCGGAAGGCGAGCTCGGACGCGTCGGAGGCGACGTACACGAGCACCACGTCGCGCTGCTGACCCGTCGCCTGCAGCTGACGCAGCTGCGACACGAACGGCGTGACGCCGATGCCCGCCGCCACCATCAGCACCGGCTGGTCGCCTCGGGGCAGGATGAAGTCCCCCCAGGTGCCGGTCACCGCGAACGTCGCGCCGGGCTCGGCCGCAGCCAGGGCGCGCTTGTAGCTGGACGGATGCTTCTGGTCGCCGTTCTTGTAGGCGATCCGCAGCGTCGGCAGGTCGGCCGGAGCGGAGACGATGCTGAACTCCCGCCGGGTGCCGCGGGCGTCGGGCCGGTGATGCGGCACGTCGAGCTCGAGGTACTGACCGGGCAGGAAGCGCACGCGCCCCTTCGCCCGGAAGGTGAGCTCCTGCGCGGTCGGGGTGACGAACTCGCGCCGCTGGAGCACGAGCCGCACCGAACCGCGCAGGGCGAAGGCGAACGCCAGCAGGTTCCCGATCAGCAGCGCGCGCTCCTGTCCGAGCGTGAAGAGCCCGGCGACGGAGATCGGCCATCCGGCCAGGAGGCCCACCACGACGGCCACGGCGACCTGCTGGCGGCGGCGTGGCGGCAGCGTGAGCGGCTCGGACAGCATGAACGCCCCGAGGAACAGGAACGGCGACTGCAGCACCGCGAACTGCAGCGCGGTCAGCACGTCGAAGCCGATGTCGAACTCGGCCGCCTGCACCGCCTGCCGCACCACCGAGGTGGCGACAGCGACGAGCAGGAACACCAGCACGACCCGCACCTTCTCGGTGCGCCACAGCACCGCGAGGCCGAGGACAGCCACGGGGATCGTGAGCACGGGCGTGCCGACCCACCACGAGGAGGAGGTGCCCAGCCACTCGAACGCGCCGAACGCCCCGAGGATCGAGACCACCGCGGCGCCGAACGCCGCGGGGTTGAAGATGTGGCGACCGCGCCAGGCGATGAGGTACTTCGAGACGCTCGCCACCGCTCCCGCCAGCGCGAGGCCGAGGAGGGCGCCGAGCTCGACGCCCGGCCGCAGGACGAACAGCAGGATGAGCGCGGTGACGAGCGAGGACTCGATGCGCCACGGGAGCCGCAGGATGCGCTGCGCCACCGCGTCGACGGCCGAGATCACGATCGCGAGCACCAGGAACGACGCCACGAGCTCGAGCGGGGTCGGCGACACGATCACGCCGAACAGCGACAGCGCGAATGCGATCACGGCGAGGGCGATGAGCGCGAAGAGCACGAGACGGTACATCGACAGGGAGCCGAGCACCGCGAGGACCCGTTGGCGTGCGGCGGCGAATGACGTGATCACGGTCTCCACTCTTCCCTAATCCTGCGCTGGACGGCGCGTGTCGCCACCGGCGAGGAACAACTCCGCCGGGCACCCGGGCGAGCGCTGCACGCGCCCGTCCGTGCTCATGCGGACCCATTCCACACCCCAGGCGTCGGCGAGTTCGGGGCCGCCGTCGAAGAACAGCGCGGTCGCCACGGCATCGGCCGTCATCGCGTCCGGAGCGAGCGCCCAGGTGGCCGCCCACGTACGGACGGGCTGTCCGGTGCAGGCGTCGAGCACGTGATGCAGTCCGCTCCCCCAGGCCCGACGGTTGATCGCCGACGCGCACAGCGCCTGGTCCTGCACCTCGACCACGCCGATCGCCTTCCGCGCGTCGTACGGGTGCTCGAGGCCGATGCGCACAGCCGCGCCGCGCACGCGGATGTCGCCACCGGCATCCACCACGAGGTCGCCGGGCACGCGCTCCAGGACGCGCATCACGAGGTCGACCAGGCGGCCCTTGCCCAGGGCTCCGACGTCGAGGAGCGCGGGGACGGATGCGGTGACCTCACCGGCCGTCCAGGGCACCTGCCGCTCCCAGCCGTCCGGCGCGCGCACCGGATCTCCGGCGACGAGCGAATACTCCGCGTCGTAGCCGAGCGCGTCGAGGCTGTCGGCCACCAGCGGGTTCACGGCACCGGCGGTCGCCGCGGAGAGCTCCCGATACGCGTCGAGCATCGGACGGGCGTCGGCGGAGGCGAAGGCACCGCCCTCGCGCCCGAGGCGACGGACCTCGGAGTCCTGCCGGAACCGCGACCACTCCCGATCGAACCGCTCGATCTCGGCGGAGACCGCCGCACGAGCGGTGTCGGTCAACTCCTGCGCCGACTCGATCTCCCAGTGCGTTCCGATCGCCTCGAAGCGCCAGCTCGCCATGCCGCGCCAGGCGCCTAGGCGGCCGCCTGCTCCTTGATGGACTGCACGGCGTCGTTGAAGCCGCCGCTGGTGAGCGAGGAGCCCGCGACGCGGCTGACGTTCAGGTCGTCGACGGCCACGCCCACGACCTCATCGGCGATGCCGTCGATGAACTGGCCCTGGTACTGCTTGCTCTCGGGGGCCTGGGGGTCGCCCGTGACCTCGACGTCGGTCACGACGCCGTCGGCGAGGGTGAGCGTGACCGAGATCTGCTCGACGGTCTCGGGCGTCTGGTACGAGCCCTCGGCGGTGTAGGTGCCGTCGGTGTACGCGCCCGTCGAGTCGCCACCGGACGAGGAGGACGATCCGGAGTCCGCCGTGGCGCCGCCGTCGGCCGGAGACTCGGCGTCGGCGTTGCCGGAGCAGCCGGCGAGGACGAAGAGTCCCGCGATCCCGAGGATCGCGGATCCCTTGCGGACAGAGGTCGGTACGGTCGTGCGGATCATGATGCGGTCCTCCCGGCTCGGTGTCGGTCGACTCCGGTGGTCGACCATTCGACCGTAAGCACCACGGCTATGCGCGGGCTGTGCCGTGACGATGCGTTACGCGTCGCCGCCGAACATGCTCGTGACGGATCCGTCCTCGAAGACCTCGTGGATGGCGCGTGCGAGCAGGGGGGCGATCGGGAGGATCGTCAGGTTGTCCCAGCGACGCGATTCCGTGAGCGGGATCGTGTCGGTGATGACGACCTCGTCGATGGACGAGTCCTGCAGCCGATCGGATGCCGGGTCGCTGAAGATCGCGTGGGTGGCCGCGACGATGACGCGGTGGGCACCCGCGGCCTTGAGCGCCTGCGCGGCCTTGACGATCGTGCCGCCGGTGTCGATCATGTCGTCGACGAGGAGGCAGGTGCGGCCCTCGACCGTGCCGACGATCTCGTGCACGGAGACCTGGTTGGCGACCTTCGGGTCACGACGCTTGTGGATGATCGCGAGCGGGGCGCCCAGGCTGTCCGACCAGGTGTCGGCGACGCGCACGCGGCCCATGTCGGGCGAGACGACCGTGAGGATCTCGCGGTCGGCGGGCGAGAGGGTGCGCTCGAAGTAGTCCAGCAGCACCGGCTTCGCGAACAGGTGGTCGACGGGACCGTCGAAGAAGCCCTGGATCTGCGCGGCGTGCAGGTCGACGCTCATGACACGGTCGGCACCGGCGGTCTTGAGGAGGTCGGCGACGAGGCGGGCGCTGATCGGCTCGCGACCGCGGCCCTTCTTGTCCTGACGCGAATACGGATAGTACGGGGCGACGACGGTGATGCGCTTGGCCGATGCGCGCTTCGCGGCGTCGATCATGATGAGCGTCTCCATGAGCCACTCGTTGACCGGCTCGCCGAAGGTCTGGATCAGGAACAGGTCCACTCCGCGGATCGACACCTCGAAGCGGGCGTAGATCTCACCCGAGGCGAACGTGCGGTGCTCGACCGGCGCGATCTCGGTGCCGAGGGCCTCGGCGACCGCTGCGGTGAGTGCCGGATGCGAGCGACCACCGGCGACGACGAGCCGCTTCTTGGTCTTGGCGATGATCCCGGGGGCCACGCCGTTGTCGCGATCCAGATCGACCGTCTTCTTCTTGCGCGCCATGTCCGCCTATTCCGCCGAATTCTCGCGGGACGCAGCATCCGCCGCGCCCGTCCCTGCTCTGTTCTTCTCGACCCAGCCCTCGATGTTGCGCTGGGGGGCGACGCTCATGGCCAGAGCGCCGGCGGGGACGTCCTTGCGGACGACGGCGCCTGCACCGGTCTTCGCACCGGCTCCCAGCCTAACGGGCGCGACGAGCACCGTGTGCGACCCGGTGTGCACCTCGTCGCCGATCTCGGTGCGGTGCTTGTTCACGTCGTCGTAGTTGGCCGTGATGGTGCTCGCACCGAGGTTGACGCCGCGGCCGATCGTCGCGTCGCCCACGTACGAGAGGTGCGGGACCTTGCTGCCTTCGCCGATCTCGGCGTTCTTCGTCTCGACGTAGGCGCCGATCTTGCCCTGGGCGCCCAGGACCGTGCCGGCGCGGAGGTAGGAGAACGGACCGACCGTGGCCCCGGCGCCGATCACGGCGAGGGTCGCATCGGTGCGACGGACCACGGCGTCCTCGCCGACCTCGCAGTCGACCAGCGTCGTGTCGGGGCCGATGATCGCTCCGGGGGCGACGACGGTGGCGCGCAGGATCTGCGTGTTCGGCAGGAGCGTGACGTCGGGCGCGAGCTTCGCGTCGTCGTCGATCCAGGTGGTCGCCGGGTCGATGACGGTGACGCCCTCGAGCTGCCAGCGACGGACGATGCGCTGGTTGAGCAGTCGGCCGACCTCGGCCAGCTGCGCGCGGTCGTTGACGCCGAAGGTCACCGAGATGTCGGAGACGACGGACGCCGCCACCCGGTCGCCGTCGCGACGGAGCAGGCCGGGCACGTCGGTCAGGTACATCTCGCCCTGCGCGTTGTCGACGCCGACCCGGGGCAGGTAGGCCCGAAGCGTCGCGGCGCGGAACACGTACATGCCGGCGTTGATCTCGCGGACGGCCGCCTCCTCGGCGCTCGCGTCCTTCTGCTCGACGATGCGGTCGACACCGCCGTCGGCGTCGCGCACGACGCGCCCGTAGCCCGTCGGGTCGTCGACCAGCGCGGTCATCA
This sequence comes from Microbacterium sp. GW821-FHT01D02, assembly GCF_059422585.1. Lineage (NCBI taxonomy): Bacteria > Bacillati > Actinomycetota > Actinomycetes > Micrococcales > Microbacteriaceae > Microbacterium > Microbacterium sp. GW821-FHT01D02. The sequence goes on from NZ_JBWKXB010000001.1 coordinate 155,624, forward strand.
GCGTGGCCGGCGCTCCCGAGGCGCGGTGCTCCGCGAGGAAGGCGGACAGGGTGTCGACGTCGGCCAGCGGGCAGTCGCCGGAGAGGACGAGCACGTCGCCGTCGAAGTCGTCGGGAAGAGCCTCGACCGCCACCTGCACGGCACGCCCGGTGCCGGGGACGTCGTCCTGATCGACGAACACCGCGTCGGGGTAGTCCTCGGCGAGCGCCGCGACGACCTGGTCGCGCTCGTGCCGCACGACCACCTCGACGTGCGCGGCCTGCAGCCGCCCCGCCGTGGTGAGCACGTGGCCCACCAGCGGACGCCCGCCGATCGGATGCAGCACCTTCGGCAGGCGCGACTTCATGCGGGTGCCCTGGCCTGCAGCGAGGACGATGATGGCGAGATTGTTCCCAGTCATGCTCCGCCGCCAGGACTCGAACCTAGACCTCACAGCTCCAAAGGCTGTCGTGCTGCCATTACACCACGGCGGACCGCGACGCCCGAGGGCACCGCGGGGACAAGTCTGCCATGATCCGGCCGGTGTTCCGGTGTGTGCGGATGACGCGTGCTCGCGCCGTCATCCGTCGGAAACACGGCTCTGCGATGCTGACGCCATGAGCATCGTGATCGACCGGGTCGAGTCCGCCACCCCGGAGCTCGCCTCCTTCCTGCAGGCCCATCATGCGGAGATGGAGCACACCGCGCCGGCGGAGAGCCGCCACGCCCTCATGCTCGAGCGCCTGCTGACGCCGCGCGTGCGTCTGTTCGCCGGCCACCTCGACGGGAGCCCCGTCGCCACCGGTGCCCTCGCGACGGTCGAGGACGGGCACGAGGAGCTCAAGTCGATGCGGACGGATCCGGCCGTGCGCGGCCGCGGGCTGGGGAGGTCGATGCTGGCGTTCCTCCTCGCGGACGCCCGGGCGCGCGGCATCCGCCGGGTCTCGCTCGAGACCGGCAGCGCGGAGTTCTTCGTCCCGGCCCGCGCGATGTACGCGGCGGCGGGCTTCGTCGAGTGCGGCCCGTTCGGCGGCTACCTCCCCGACCCGCACAGCACGTTCATGACGCTCGACCTGCTCGCGGTGTCCGGCACCCCGGCCCCGCGCACGCGATAATGGGCGGATGAGCGAGGCTGATGAGGTCGACCGGATCGTCGGCGCATGGAACACCCAGCGTCCCGACCTCGACTTCTCCCCCCTCGAGGTGCTGTCGCGGATGGACCGGCTCTCGCGGCATCTCGATCGCGCCCGTCGCGACGTCTTCCGCCGCAGCGACCTGGAGCACTGGGAGTGGGACGTGCTCTCCGCGCTGCGCCGGGCGGGCGCACCGTTCCAGCTCTCCCCCAAGCAGCTGCTGCAGCAGACGCTGGTCTCCAGCGGCACCATGACCAACCGGATCGACCGGCTCGTCGGCCGCCGCTTCGTGCGCCGCGAGGCCGATCCCGGCGACGGACGCAGCGTGCTGGTGACGCTCACGGATGACGGCCGCATCCGCGTGGACGCGGCGATCACGCGCCTCGTCGACGTGGAGGCCGATCTGCTGCAGGCCCTCTCCCGTTCGGACCGCGATCGCCTCGCCGGGCTCCTGCGCAAGCTGAGCCTGAGCTTCGACGCCTGAGCTTCGACGCGTGAACTTCGACGCCTGACGTCGTGCCCCTCAGCCCGCGGGTTCGAGGAGCAGTCTGCGATTCTTCTCCGGGACTCCCGCCGGCAGGCCCGCGACGATCTCGGCGACCGTGACGCCGGCGAGGGATTCGCGCCAGGCCTCGTGCGCGCGCCGCATGACAGCGGCCAGTGCGCACGGCCGCGTGCAGTCCTCCGGGCGGGCTGCTCCGCGCCCCTGCTGACGCAGCTCCCGGCACACGTACGGGTCGGCGGCGCCGTCGACGGCGGTCACCAGGTCGAGGATGCTGATCCGCTCCGGGCCCGAGGCCAGCCGGAACCCGCCGCGCGGCCCGGTGCTCCCGGTGAGGATGCCCGCGCGCACGAGCTTGGCGAGCTGCTTGGAGAGATACGGGCCGGGAACCCCGAAGTGCTCCGCGAGCTGCGCGCCGGAGACGGTCGATCCCGCAGGGAGCTGGGCGATCACGGCGACCGTGTGCAGCACCCACTCGGAGGTCTCCGGAAGTTTCATTTGCCCAGCTTACCGCCCGGACTCTATTGTGGACACGTAATATCCATGATTAAGGAGTGAGCATGCGCATCGCAGTGGCTGGTGGTACGGGACGGATCGGGCGTCTGGTCGTGGCGGAGCTGGAGCGGACCGGCCAGGAGGCGGTCTCGCTGAGTCGCGGCGAGGGGGTCGATCTCCTCACCGGTGTCGGACTCCGCCAGCGCCTGGAGGGGGCGGATGCCGTGATCGACGCCACGAACCCTCCGGTCGCCGACATCGCGGAGGCCGAGCATGCCTTCGCCACGATCACCCGCAACCTCCTCACCGCAGAGACCGAGGCCGGAGTCGGGCACCACGTCGCGCTGTCGATCGCCGCGCTCGACGCCGTCGCCGGAAACCCGCACTACTACGGCAAGCGGGCGCAGGAGCGCGAGGTCACCGCGGGGACGGTGCCCTTCACGATCGTGCGGGCCACCCAGTTCCACGACTTCCCGGCGATGATCGCCGAGTGGACGGTCGTCGACGGCGAGGCGATCGTGCCGCCGCTGCTGATGCAGCCCATCGCCCCGGCCGACGTCGCCGCCGCGCTGGTGGCCACGGCCGTGGGGACCCCGCTCTCCGGGTCCTTCGACATCGCGGGCCCGCGCACCGAGGACGCGGTCGACATGGCCCGACGCACCCTCGCCGTCCGCGGCCGCGACCTTCCCCTGCGGGCGGCATGGCGCGATGCCGCGCTGGGCGTGGAGTTCGCCGGCGAGGTGCTCATCCCCGGACCGGACGCCCGGCTCGCACCGACCTCGTTCGACGACTGGCTCGCGGCCGGAGCGCGCTGACAGCCGCTCCCTGGAAGGAGCCGGGGTGGCGGGTCGCCTAGGGTGGGAACATCCCGCTCGCGACCCGCGACCCTGCTCCCCGGAGGCCGACTGATGGGCATGCCCTCTCCCCTCCCGATGCGCGACGGCGTGGGAGCCACTCGCCTGCACGTGCCCCTCACCGGCCCGTGGCCGACCGTGTCGGCGTACATGGTCGAGCGCTTCTTCCACCTGGACCCCGAGCGACTGCTCACGCGGTTCGACCTCGGCGACATCGTGACGGCCGCCGGCGCGCCCGTCCCCCGCGACGCTCCGCTCGGGAGCGTGGAGTTCGTCTGGTACTACCGCGAGCCCGCGGTCGAGACGCGGATCCCGTTCGAGATCGAGATCCTGCACCAGGACGACCATCTCGTGGTCGTCGACAAGCCGCACTTCCTGCCGACGACCCCGGGCGGCAAGTTCCTGCAGAACTCGGCGCTGGTGCGACTGCGCAACCTGCTCGACAATCCCGACCTCGCGCCGATCCACCGCCTGGATCGCGCGACCGCGGGGCTGCTGATGTTCTCGTCGCGCCCCGCCACCCGCGGCGCGTACCAGCTGCTGTTCGAGAACCGCGAGGTGCAGAAGGTGTACGAGGCGGTGTCCGCCCTCCCTCGACACGGCGACCTCCCCGCCTTCCCGCTCGTGTACCGCAATCGGATAGACAAGCCCCGCGGCCAGCTGCGCGTGGAGGTCGACGACACCAGGGAGCCGAACGCCGAGACCCTCGTCGAGCTGATCGGCAGCGACGACCGCGTGGTGCACACGCTGCTGCGGCCGCACAGCGGCAAGATGCACCAGCTGCGCGTGCACCTCGCCGCGCTCGGCATCGGCATCCTGAACGACCGGTTCTACCCCGACCTGCTCGACGACCTGCCGGACGACTTCGACCGCCCGCTGCAGCTGCTCGCGCGGGAGCTGCGTTTCGCGGACCCGCTCAGCGGGAAGGACCGCGTGTTCACCACCCGGCGCACCCTCCAGGATGCGCCGGCCGGCGGGACTCCCGTCAGCGGCGCATGACCTTGCGTGCGAGGCGCGTGCCGAGCATCTGCACGAAGTGCACGAACACCACGATCAGGACGATCGCCGTCCACATCACGACCGGCTCGAACTGCCGGAATCCGTAGACCTGGGCGAAGGCGCCGAGACCGCCGCCGCCGATGAGCCCGGCCATCGCCGTCATGTCGATGAGCGCCACGACGATGAAGGTGTAGCCGAGGATCAGCGGCCCCAGGGATTCGGGGATCGCGACCGTGAAGAGGATGCGCCACGGGCCCGCACCCATCGCGCGCGCCGCCTCGATCACGCCGGACGGGACCGAGACGAGGTGCTGTTCGACGATGCGGCCGATCGCGAAGGCTGCCGCGATACCGATGATGAACGCCCCGGCCGTCGTGCCGATGCCGATGCCCACCACGAGGCGTGCGAACGGCTGGGCCACCGCCACGAAGAGCACGAACGGGATCGGGCGGAAGAAGTTCACCCCGAGGTTCGCGATGAACGCGACGGTCCTGTTCTCCAGGAGCCCACCGGGGCGGGTGACGTAGAGGATGACACCGATCGCGAGTCCCAGCACACCGCCGAGGACGAACGCGAACGTCGTCATGTACAGGGTCTCGAGCGCGGCCTTCAGCAGTTCCGGCCACAGCTGGATCAGACGGTCCATCAGCGGGCCTCCTCTCCGGCGATCTCGGTCACTTCGACGCGTCGCGCGATGTCGGCGAGCGTGCGGTCGATGGCCGCGCTCTCGCCGCGGATCGCGAGGGTGAGGTGCCCGAACGCGCGCCCGCGGATGTCGTTGATGCCGCCGAAGACGAGCTCGAAGTCGAGACCGGCGCCGGCGAGGTCGAGGAACACCTGCGCCTGCGAGGAGTCGCCGTCCCGGAACGAGAACGTGACCAGCCGCCCCCGGTGGCGCTCGCGGAGCACGGCCAGCTCGGCAGGCGAGGGGATCCCCTTCACGACCGTGCCGACGAAGCGCTGCGAGGCGGGATTCTGCGGCGCGGAGAAGACGTCGAACACGTCGCCCCTCTCGATGACGCGGCCGTTCTCCATCACGGCGACCTTGGTCGCGATCGTCTGGATGACATCCATCTCGTGCGTGATGACGACGATCGTGACGCCCTGCTCCCGGTTGACCCGCTTGAGCAGATCGAGCACCTCGTGCGTCGTCTGCGGATCGAGCGCGCTCGTCGCCTCGTCGGCCAGCAGGATCGCGGGGCCGGTGGCGAGTGCTCGGGCGATGCCGACGCGCTGCTTCTGCCCGCCGGACAGCTGCTCCGGATAGGCCGTCGCCTTGTCGGACAGGCCGACGAAGCTGAGCAGCTCGGCGACCCGCTCCTCGATGTCGGGCTTGGACCAGCCGGCGAGCTTGAGGGGGTAGGCGATGTTCGCCTTGACGCTTCGGGACGAGAACAGGTTGAACTGCTGGAAGATCATCCCGATGCCGCCGCGCACCCGACGCAGCTCGCTCTCCTTGAGCGCGGTGATGTCGACACCGTCGACGGTGATCGTGCCGCTCGTCGCGGGCTCCAGGGCGTTGATCAGCCGCACGAGCGTGGACTTGCCCGCGCCGGAGTATCCGATGATCCCGAAGACGTCGCCCTTCTCGATCGAGAGGGTGACGTCGTCGACGGCCACGATCTCGGACTCGTCGCCGTTGCGGGAGGGGTAGGTCTTGGAGACGTTCGTCAGGGTGACGATCGGCATGTGCTGCTCCGGTCTGCTTCGGGAACGAAGAATCGGGTGACGCGTTTTCGCGCCACCCGATTCTCCCTCATCGGACGGGGTGGAATCCCCCGCGTCCTACTTGTTCGCGTCGGCGTCCTTCTGGACCTTCGCGAGGGAGGAGACCAGATCCTCCACCGGCGTCTGCAGCGCCACGGCGGTGCCGCCGGACGACTCCAGCAGGCCCTTCTGGACGGCCTCGTTGGTCTGGAAGATCTCGACGAGCTTGAGGTACGTCTCGTTGTCCGCGTCTTCCGCGCGGGCGGCGAAGATGTTGACGTACGGCAGCGCGCTGGCGTCTTCGGGGTCGTCCTGAGCGATCGCATCCTCGAACGTGAGGCCGGCGTCCTGCACGAAATCGTTGTTGATGATCGCGGCGGCGACATCGGGCAGCGAGGTCGGGATCAGCGCCGCCTCCAGCGCGGTGACCTTGACCTTCGACTTCTCGGTGTCGACGTCGGCGAGGTCGGAGTACGGCGTGCCGCCGCTCTTCAGCTCGACCAGACCGGCCTGCTGAAGGACGTTGAGGGCACGGGCCTGGTTCGAGGCATCGTCCGGGACGGCGACGCTCTCCCCCTTGGGGATGCTGTCGACGTCGTCGTACTTCGTCGAGTACAGACCCAGCGGGTAGATCGCGGTGGAGCCGATCGGCGTGAGGTCGGAGCCCGAGGCGTTGTTGTACTCGGCGAGGTACACGATGTGCTGGAACTGGTTCAGGTCGATCTCGCCCTCGGTGAGCGCGGGGTTCGGCTGCTCGTAGGAGCCGAAGTCGACCAGCTCGACCGTGATGCCCTCGTCGGCTGCGGCCTCGACGAAGGCCGGCCACTGGGCGTCGCCCTTGCCGACGACGCCGATCTTGACGACCTCGTCCTCGGTCGAGCCCTCGCTGCCGGAGCCGGCGTTCGAGGATGCCGTGGCGCAGCCCGTGAGCGCGACGAAGAGCGGGACCGCGACAAGCGCGGCGAGGAGGGAAGTGGTGCGGCGTGACATGTGAAGGGGTTCCTCTCTTGGGGGACTCGAATACGTTAGGCAGGCTCGACCGCGCGCGCGGAATCGTCGTGTCACACGACGTCACAGCCGAGCGGCGGTCCGCTCAGTCGAACTCTTCGATCCCCTGCAGGCGCACCTGCTCCAGGTCGAGGCGGGCGGAGATGCGACGCACGACGATGTCGTCCACCGTGCCGGCTCCGCGCAGCCCCAACAGCACCTCGCGCTTGCGGTCGATGAGGGCGAGCTTGAGCCGCGTGTGCTCCTCATGCCGGATGAGGGGCGACCGCTGCGCGAGGTCGACATCGGTCGAGGTGGCGATGATCTGCAGGACCGAGCCGTCGATCGCATCCGTCTCCGCGATCCGCTCTGCGCCTCCGCTCGGCGCCGGATCGACCTCGGAGCCATCGGTCCCGGCGGTGCCCGCGCTCAGCGGATCCGGTTCGCCGAGCATCTCGTCGAGCGCGTCGGCCTCCGCGTCGACGAGCGCCTGCTCGCGCGCCAGCGATCGTGCGTTCGCGAACTCCAGCATCTGGTAGCCCTCGGAGCGCACGCGGTCGCGGACCTCCTGTCCGATCCCGTGCTCGGCGGCGAGGTCGTCCAGCGCCGCGAGCGCCGCACCGGAGATCGCGCGCTCCGCGAGCTCGTACTCCTCGTCCTCGACATGATCGGCCGGGAACCGCGCCCAGCGCACGATGGCCGGCAGCAGCATGCCCTGCACGAGCAGGCTCAGCATGATGACGCCCGCGGTGACGAAAACGATCTCGTCGCGCCCGTTGATCTCTCCGCCCTCGGTGATGGTCGTGGGGACGGAGAGCGCGATCGCGAGGGACACCGCGCCGCGCATCCCGGCGACGGTCGACACGGCGCGGGCGCGGGCTCGTGCGCCCGGCGCCGGCCGCGGACCGGTCTGGCGCTGGAACGGCACGTTGAGCAACTGGAACAGGTAGCGCACGACCAGCAGGGTCGCCCAGACCGAGAGCGTGATGAGCACCAGACGCCCGATCGCCGCCGCCGAGATCTCGTGCACGACGTACTGCACCTCGAGGCCGATCAGCACGAACAGGGCGCCGTTGAGCAGGAAGACGCCGAACGGCCAGGCCGCATCCGCCTGCCTCCGGGAGGACGCGGTCGTCACCCGAGGGGACACGTACGCCACGATGAGTCCGGCCACGACGACCGCGAGCACACCGGACGCGTGCACCATCTCGGCGACGAGGAACGCCGTGAACGGGATCAGCAGCAGCGCGACGTTGATCACGATCGTCGAGGAGGTGCGACGCAGCAGCAGGTAGCCGAGCGCCGCGATGACGACACCGGCCGCGATGCCGCCCACGTAGGAGATCAGCACATCGAGCGTGACCGACAGCGGGGTGATCTGGCCGCCGAGCGCGAGCGACACGGCGATGGCGTAGAGCACCAGGGCGGTGCCGTCGTTCGTCAGACTCTCGGCCTTGAGCTTCATGAACATGCGGCGCGGCAGCAGGCGGCCGAGGGCGGCCACAGCTGTGGCGTCCGGCGGGGCGACGGCCGCACCGAGGATGAGGGCGATCTCCCACGGCATCCCGAACAGCACGCCGATGCCGGCCACGGCGAACGCCGAGGCGACGACGAGGACCGTGCTCATCGGGAGGATGTAGCGGAAATCGCGGCGGATCGAGCGCAGCGACGTCGTCAGGCTCTCCCAGAACAGCATCACCGGGAGGAACAGCAGCAGGACCGTCTCCGGTGGCAGCTGCACCTCGCGCAGCTGCGGCACGAAGCCGAGCAGCAGCCCGAAGACGACGAGCACGAGCGGGAGCGCGAGGCGCACGCGCGGGGCGATCAGGGTTCCGACGAGGATCGTGAGTCCGAGCAGGACGGTTACTTCGAGGCCTTCCATCCTTACCTCCCAACAGCGATGAGAGAAGGATATTCCTCCGTCAGCCGATCTCGTCCGCGGAGTTGGTTCCGGTCATCGCTGGACACACTTTCCCATATGGGTATATGTTGCTTCCATGGCACGAGCAGCGACGACATCGGATGTGTTCAATGCGATCGCCGAGCCTCGGCGTCGGCAGATCCTGACGCTGCTGCGCGACGGCGAGCGACCGGCGACCACACTGTCGGAGGAGTTGGGGTTGTCCCAGCCCGGCACGTCGAAGCATCTTCGCGTGCTCCGAGAAGTGGGCCTGGTCCGGGACCGCAGAGCGGGCAAGCAGCGCCTCTACGCTCTGGACGCCCGGGGCCTGCGATCGGTGCACGAGTGGTCAGGCGGATTCGAGCGGTTCTGGAGCGAGAGCTTCGACCGACTCGACGCGTATGTGCAGGAACTCAAGAACGAGAGGCAGGACTAGCGGATGCAGAAAGCACGAGGAGAGACACCGACCGCCGACCGGGAGATCGTGATCTCGAGGGTGATCGACGCTCCGCGAGAGCTGGTGTTCGAGGCGTTCACGGAGGTGCGGCACCTCTCGCAATGGTGGGGGCCCACCGGCTTCACCACCACCACGCGATCGTTCGAGTTCCGTGTCGGCAGCGAATGGGTGTTCGTGATGCACGGCCCCGACGGCACCGACTACCCCGAGTGGATCGCGTGGACGGCGATCGAGCCTCCGTCCCGGATCGCCCTGCGGCACGGCGAGCATCGCGACGACCCCGAGGCATTCGAGTCGATCCTCACGTTCACGGCCGACGGGGAGACGACCCGGATCGAGATGATCACCGTTTTCGCGATCCCGGAGCTGCGTGACGCGGCGATCGAGAAGCACGGCGCGATCGAGGGTGGACGGCAGACGCTGGCGAGTCTCGCCGCCTACGTCGGCGAGCTCGTGCGGAAAGGACACCGGGGCTGATGGCGGGCACAGTGTTCTTCAGCGTCTCGATGTCGCTGGACGGCTACATCGCCCCCGACTCCCCCGACGAGCTGATGGGGAAGCAGTGGATGGAGCTGCAGAAATGGGTGTTCCGGCAGCGGCACTTCCGGGAGAACCTGAAGCTCGGCGACGGCGGGGAGGAAGGACGCGACAACGACATCGTGCGCGAGACCTTCGAGCGCACCGGCGCGAGCGTGATGGGCAAGCGCATGTTCGACGCCGGCGAGCACGCCTGGCCGGACGATCCCCCGTTCCACACTCCGGTCTTCGTCGTGACGCACGAGGAGCGCGCTCCATGGGAGCGACAGGGGGGAACCACGTTCCACTTCGTGAACGACGGCATCGAATCGGCAGTGGAACGCGCGCGGGCAGCCGCGGGCGCGCGCGACGTGCGTATCGCGGGCGGCGCCGCGACGATCGTGCAGTGTCTCGACGCCGGCCTGGTGGACGAGTTCCATGTCGCCGTCTCGCCCGTGCTGTTCGGCAGCGGCATCCGCCTCTTCGACGGCGTGGATGCGGAACGGGTGGCGCTGGAGCTGAAGAGCGCGGAGCCTTCGCCGAACACCACGCACCTTCGCTATAGGGTCAGCCGATCTCCTCGGTGAGTTCGAACCAGCGCAGCTCCAGCTCCTCGATCTCGGCCTGCTGATCGCTGATCTTCTTCATGCGATCGCCGAGGCCCGCGTAGTCGGACTGGTCGTGATCGGCCAGTGCCGTCTTCGCGGTGTTCACCTGCTGCGTGAGCTTCTGGATGCGCCGTTCGAGGGCAGACACCTCCTTCTGCGCCGTGCGCAGGGCGGCACCGTCGAGTCCCTTGGCGGTCGCCGCCGCGGTCGCCGTCGCCGCGGCCGTCGCGGTCTGCTTCGAACCGGTCGAGGACTGCAGGTGCCGCAGTCGCAGGTACTCGTCGACGCCACCGGGCAGGTGCCGCAGATGACCGTCGAGGATCGCGTACTGCTGATCGGTGACGCGCTCCAGGAAGTACCGGTCGTGGCTGACCACCAGGAGCGTGCCGGACCAGGAGTCGAGCAGGTCTTCGATCGCGGCGAGCATGTCGGTGTCGAGGTCGTTGGTCGGCTCGTCGAGGATCAGCACGTTCGGCTGGTCGAGCAGCACGAGGAGCAGCTGCAACCGTCGCTGCTGACCGCCCGAGAGGTCCTTCACGGGCGTCGAGAGCTGCGCGGAGTCGAACCCGAGCCGTTCGAGCAGCTGTCCCGGCGTGAGGTCCTGCGCCTTGGAGCCGGCCCCCATCGTGTACGAGGTGCGCAGCCCGGAGATGATCACGCGCACCGGGTCGTTCCAGTGCTGGGTGAGCTCGTCGAGCCGCTGCGTGAGGGTCTGCACCTTCACTGTGGTGCCGCGCTTGACCCGGCCGACAGTCGGCTCCACGGTGCCGGAGATGAGACCGAGCAGGGTGGACTTGCCGGCACCGTTCACGCCGAGGATGCCGGTGCGCTCCCCCGGTGCGATGCGCCACTCGATGTCGCGCAGCACGACCTTCTCGCCGCCGTCCGCCGTCGGGTAGGTCACTCCGACGTCGAGCAGGTCGACCACGTCCTTGCCGAGGCGCGAGACGGCGAGCGACTGCAGGGAGACCTTGTCGCGGATCTCGGGCACGTCGGCGATGAGCTCGTTCGCGGCGTCGATGCGGAACTTCGGCTTGGCCGTGCGGGCGGGGGCGCCGCGGCGGAGCCAGGCGAGCTCCTTCTTCGCGAGGTTCTGGCGCTTCGCCTCGGTCGCGGCCGCCATCCGGTCGCGCTCGACGCGCTGCAGGATGTACGCCGCGTAGCCGCCCTCGAAGGGCTCGACGATGCGGTCGTGCACCTCCCAGGTCTCGGTGCTGATCTCGTCGAGGAACCACCGGTCGTGGGTCACGACCATGAGGGCGCCCGAGTTCGGGGACCAGCGCTTCTTGAGGTGTCCCGCGAGCCAGGTGATGGCCTCGACGTCGAGGTGGTTGGTGGGCTCGTCGAGCGCGATCACGTCCCAGTCGCCGGTGAGCAGCTTCGCGAGCGAGACGCGGCGCCGCTGACCACCGCTGAGGGAGCCGATCTCGGCGTCCCAGGGCAGATCGGTGAGCAGTCCTTCGATGACGTCGCGGATGCGCGCATCGCCCGCCCACTCGTACTCCGGGGTGTCGCCGACGACGGCGGCGCTGATCGTCAGGTCGTCCGGCAGGTTGTCGGCCTGGTCGAGCACGCCGATGCGGGTGCCGCCGCGCACCGTGACGCGTCCGGAGTTCGGCTCCTTGATGCCGGCCAGCATCCCGAGGAGGCTGGACTTGCCGTCGCCGTTGCGGCCGACGATGCCGATGCGATCGCCCTCCTCGATGCCGAGGGTCACGGAGTCGAAGACGACTCTGGTCGGGTATTCGAGGTGCAGGGCTTCAGCCCCGAGAAGATGTGCCATGTTCCCTCCAGGGTAGCCGCGCGCGGTGGGCGCCACGGCCGTCCTCGGCTCCACCCGACCTAAGATCGACTGGTGCCAAGGAATCGCCGGGTGTTCTCGCTCATGCTCGATGACCGCAGGGCGAAGCTGATGCAGTCGAAACGGCGACCCGGTCGCTACGAGCTCAGCGTCGACGGGATTCCGCAGTCCGTCGTCTCCATGACGGAGCCCACCGACCTCGAATACGCGTACATCCAGCACATCGCCCGGGCGATGGATGCCGTGGCGGAGCCCGGTGCGCCGCTGTTCACCGTGCATCTGGGCGCCGGAGCCCTCACGCTGGCACGCTATGTCGAGGCCACGCGCACCGGATCGCCTCAACTCGTCGTCGAGTTCGAACCCGCTCTCTACGAAGCGGTGATCGCCGCGCTGCCGCTGCCCGCCGGCACGGATCTGCGGGTCATCTTCGGCGATGCACGAGCGGTGGCGGACGCGGAGCTTCCGGGCGAGGACCTTCCGGGTGAGGAGCGATCGTCCCTGCCGTCCTCCCCGTCCCCCGCGCTCGGCGTCGCAGCCACCGGTCGGACCGCGGTCGACACCGACTGGGTGGACGCGCGCTTCACCGTCGTCGATCTCTGGGACGCCGCCGTCATCCGGCATCGCGTCGCCAGCCAGGAGTTCTACCGCCGCGTCGCCGCGCGCTCGGCAGCAGGCGGCGTCGTGGCGGTGAACCTGCTCGACGGGCATCCGTTCGAGTACTCACGGCGGCAGGCGGCCACCCTGAGCACCGTGTTCGATCACCTCGCCGTCGTTCTCGACGCCGAGCCGAACGATGACGAAGGACCCCTCGGCAACGTCGTCATCTTCGCGAGCGACGAGCCGCTGCCCGTCGTGACGACCCCGGAGCTCCTCGGCACACCGCAGCCCCACATGCTCCACGGCGATTCGCTGCGGTCGTGGATCGGCGAGGCGCGCATCATGACCGACGCCGACGGCACCGACTCCCCCGACCCCGACGACCCGATCTGGAACTAGCGCTCAGCTCGCGGAACCCCTCCCCGCGGATCGGTGGGCCGGTGTCGATCGGATGCCGGCATCCCGGTGAACATAGTTTCGAATGTCGGTGGTCCGTGATGGACTGAGGTCATGACAGCACTGCTCGACGCGACGGATTCCCAGATGGCGATGCTCGCCGATCTGGTGGCGTCGCTCGAGGCGGCGGAATCGACGTTGAGCAGCATGCAGGCGGCCCGCGACGGCATGCTCGCGATGGCCGGGCGCCTCGCGGTCGACATCGCTCGTGAGGCCGCGCATCCCGACCATGGCGACATGGCGATCCGCACGGTCGCCGCCGAGATCGGTGCGGCGCAGCATGTGAGCGACCGCACGATCGAGCGGAGGATGGCCGAGGCTTCCTGGCTGGTCGAGCGGTTCCCGACGGTGTGGGAGGCGCAGGGCGAAGGACGTATCAGCGCGGCGCATTCGCGGGTGATCGTCGACGCGGGAGCGCATCTCGACGATGCCGAGGATCGCGCCGCGTATGCCGCGGAAGTGGTGGAGCTCGCCGCGACGGAGTCTCCGAATCGTCTGCGCCGGATCGCACGGCGGCTTGCCGAACGGTTCCAGGAACGCAGCGTCACCGAGCGGCATCTCGATGCGCGCGCCCAGCGGCGGGTGTGGGTGAAAGACCTCGACGACGGGATGGCCGAGCTCGGAGCGCGGGGACCCGCCGTCCTCCTGCACGGGATGCTCGACCGTCTGTCGCAGATGGCGCATGCGGTGAAGGAGGAGAACGGCAGGGCGGCGAAGCATGCCGGCGCCGATCCCGGTGCCGATCCCGGTGCTGATCCCCGCGCCGCTGCCGGCACCGCACAGCCTCCCGTGGATGAGCGGACGATCGACCAGCTGCGCGCCGACCTGCTCGCCGATCTCGTGCTCACCGGAACCCCTGTGGGGCATGACACGACGGACGGACTGCTGAGCGAGATCCGCGCCAGGGTCGAGGTCACGGTGCCGGTGCTCACCCTGATGGACGATGGCTCCTCGCCGACGTCTCCTCCTGCCGAGCTCGACGGTGTGACACCGATCGATTCGGCGACCGCTCGGACGCTCGCTGGCTCGGCGACGGGCTGGGACCGCGTGCTGACGCATCCGATCTCGGGCGGACTGCTCGCGGTAGACCGCTACCGTCCGGGTGAGCAGCTGCGACGGCACCTCCGCGCGCGAGACCAGCGCTGCCGGTTCCCCGGATGCGGGATCGCGGCGCGGAAGTGCGACCTCGACCACAATCATGCGGCATCGGCAGGCGGTGCCACCGCGGATGGGAACCTCTCCGCGTTCTGTCGACGACATCACATGCTCAAGCACCACTCCCCCTGGCACGTCGAACAGCGCCCGGGCGGGATGCTGGCGTGGACGAGTCCGACGGGTCGCGCGTACATCGACCGCCCGCCACCGCAGCACACGGTGACCTTCACGAGCGCCGACGAGATGCCCGTTCCGTTCTGAGCTGCGCCTGGAGTCGGCGCATCATCCGGGTTGCGGAATCACCGGCAGACGGCGAATAGGGTGTGAGCCGGGGGGAATCGATGGACCACGACCACACAGCAGAGGCCGGAGCTCCGGTGAGGACGGAAGGCGGCTGCTGCATCTTCGTCAACGGCCTCCCCGGATCCGGCAAGTCCACCTACGCACGGAACTTCGTCAACGCCCGGCGCGGATGGCTCAATCTCGACGTCGACCTGTTGCGCGGACTCCTGGGTACGGCGTCTGTGGACTTCGTTCAGGCCGGTGCGGAGGTCCAGCCGCTCGCCCTGGCCGTCCTCAGAGAGCAGATCATCTCCGGAGGGAACGTGATCTTCCCACAGCTCTTCTTCATCCCCGCGGAGGCCTCCGCGTTCGAGGACGCGGTCCTGGCGAGCGGCGGAAGGATACGACGCACGCTGCTCCGCGAGGACGTCGCCGAGTGCTGGCGCCGCGTCCAGGCGCGGGCACGACAGGATCCCGCCCACTCCGTGGAGCGCGGGATCCTCGCCCTGCTCACGGACGCCGGCGGCGTCGCCGAGCTGGAGCGGATGGAGCGGCAACTGTCCGCGTGGTCGGACCTCGCCGATCCGCCCCTCCTCATCACCGCGGCGATGCCCCACGAAGAGCTCGCGGCGCTCGCGACCACCCCTCATCCGTGACACGACGAACCGCCCGGACCCGAAGGCCCGGACGGTTCGTGTGTCCGTGTGGACGGTGTCGTGAGACTTACTGGTACGACTTCACGATCTCGAGGAGGCTCGGGACGTTGGCGTAAGCCTCGGCCGCGTTCTCCTTCGTGACGATGATCGGGTCGAGCAGGTAGGCCGGAACGACCTTCACGCCGTTGTCGTACTGCTCGGTGTCGTTGACGTCGACCTTCTCGCCCTTCTGGAGCTGGCCGACCATCTTGATGGACTGCTCGACGAGGAGCGTGGTGTCCTTGTTGATCGTGGAGTACTGGATGCCCTCCATGATCGACTTGACCGACTCGACCTCGGAGTCCTGACCGGTGACGACCGGGACATCCTTGCCGGCGCCCTGCACCGAGGTGATGATGGCGCGAGCGAGCGTGTCGTTCGGGGACAGGACGCCGTCCAGCGTCGCCGAGCTGTAGGTCGACGTGAGGAGCGAGTCCATGCGGCGCTGTGCGTTCTCCGCCTTCCAGCCCTCGGTCGCCGTCTGGGCGATCTCGGTCTGGCCGGAGACGACCTTCAGCGTGCCGTCGTCGATCTTCGGCTGCAGCACGTCCATCGCACCGTTGAAGAACACGGCGGAGTTCGCGTCATCCGGAGAACCCGAGAACAGCTCGATGTTGTACGGAGCCTCGTGGCCCGCGCGCTCGGCGAGGCCGTCGAGCAGAGCCTGGCCCTGCAGCTGACCGACCTTGAAGTTGTCGAACGCGACGTAGTAGTCGACGGCCTCCGTGTTCTCGATCAGACGGTCGTAGGCGATGACGGTGACGCCGGCGTCGCGGGCTGCCTCGACCTGCGTCGCGAGCTGCTTGCCGTCCTTGGCACCGATGATGATGACCTTGGCGCCACCGGTGACCATCGCCTGGATCTGGTTCTGCTGCTCGGCGACCGTGTTGCTGGCGGGCGCGTACTGAACGTCCGGCTTGAAGCCGGCCTTGGTCAGGCCGTCCGTGAACAGCTGACCGGCGAGGACCCAGTTCTCCGAGGTCTTGTCCGGAAGGGCGACACCGATCGTGGCGTCGGCGGCGAAGCCCTTGGCGGTCTCCTCCCCCGCTCCGGATCCGGTGTCACCGCCGCGCTCCGAGGAGCAGCCGGTGAGGGCGAAGGCGCCCGCGACGACAAGCGCTGTCGCCGACAGAAGAATCTTCTTCATGTGATCTCTTTCTCTGGTGTGTGAAGGTCTCGTCACGCGTGCGGCACGCGATTCGACCCCTACTTTCCGCGCGTCTCGTCGACGGCGGGGGCTTCGTACTTCTGGCTGGTGGGGTAGTTCGTCTTCGTCGGATCGAAGGTGTCGGTCGCGGGGTCCTGCTTGCGACCGAAGCGACGGGTCAGGAACCCGGTGATCGACGGGCGGCCCTGCTGCTTGTTCCAGACGTCGACGCCGACGGCGAAGAGCAGCACGAGACCCTTGATCATCGAGACCACGTCGGCACCGGCACCCAGCAGCGCCAGACCGTTGTTCAGGAACGCCATCACGAGACCACCGATGATCGAGCCGATCACGGTGCCGATGCCGCCCGAGACGGCCGCGCCACCGATGAACACCGAGGCGATCGCGTCGAGCTCCCACCCGTTGCCGTCCTGAGGGCCGGAGGCGGTGGCGCGTGCGACATAGATCATGCCGGCGAGCGAGGCGAGGACCGACATGTTCATCATCACGAAGAAGTCGACCCAGCGATCCTTCACACCCGAGAGGCGGGCGGCCTGGCGGTTGCCACCGACCGCGTAGATGTGCCGACCGAAGACCGTGTTGTTCGTGATGAACGAGTACAGGATGACGAGGGCGAGCAGGATGATGCCCGAGATCGGGAAGCTCGTGCCCTCACGACCGGTCGCGAACAGCCAGCCGGCGACGAGGATCACGACGGAGATCAGCACGACCTTGGTGACGCTCACCCAGAGCGGCGCCATGTCGGCCCCCATCTTGTGCTGGATGCGACGGGTGCGGATCTCCCAGAACACGATCCAGGCGACGCCGAGGAGGGCGAGGAGCATGGTGAGCACGTTGAAGGGCACCGGGATGAACGACAACTCCGGAAGATACCCGGCGCCGATGACCTTGAAGCCCTGCGGCACCGGAATCGACTGCGAGTCGCCGACCCACTGGTTCGCACCGCGGAAGAACAGCATGCCGGCCAGCGTCACGATGAACGCGGGTACTCCGACGTACGCGACCCAGAAGCCCTGCCAGGCGCCCACGAGCACGCCGACACCGAGGCCGAGCAGGACGCCGAGCGGCCAGGGGAGGTTCCAGTCCGCCATCGCCTTCGCGACCACGATGCCCGTGAACGCGGCGACCGAGCCGACCGACAGGTCGATGTGCCCCATGATGATGACCATCACCATGCCGATCGCGAGGATCAGGATGTAGGAGTACTGGTTGACGACGTTGATCAGGTTGCCCGAGGAGAGCGTGAGGCCGGTGCCCTTGAAGATCCAGGTCAGCACCTGGAAGACGACGAGGATCACGACGAGGCTGCCGAGGATGCCGAACTGGCGGAGGGTCGACTGCCCGCCGCCGAACATCTTCGTGATGTCCTTGAAGTGGAAGCCGCGCTTCGTTGCGGTGGTGTCGGTGGTCATGCGGATGCTTTCTGGGTCGCGGAGGTCATGCTGCGCATGAGGTCCTCAGGTGTCGCCTGATCGGCCGGGATGCAGTCGGTGACCCGACCTTCGAAGACGGTGTAGATGCGGTCGGAGATGCCGAGGAGCTCGGGGAGCTCGCTGGAGATGACGATGACGCCCTTGCCCTGCGCGGCGAGCTGGTTGATGATCGCGTAGATCTCGTACTTCGCTCCCACGTCGATGCCGCGGGTGGGCTCGTCGAGGATCAGCAGGTCGGGGTCGGTGAACATCCACTTCGCCAGCACGACCTTCTGCTGGTTGCCGCCGGAGAGCTTGCCGACGCCCTCCTCCACCGAGGGGGTCTTGATGCGGAGCACCTTGCGGTACTCCTCCGCCACCGCGAACTCGGCGCGGGCGTCCACGACGCCGCGCTTGGCGATCTTGGAGAGCTTGGCGGCGACGATCGAGCGCTTGATGGTGTCGAGGAGGTTGAGCCCGAGCACCTTGCGGTCCTCGCTCACGTAGGCGAGACCGTGCTTGATGGCCGAGGCCACGTCGTGCAGCACGACCTCCTCGCCGTCCTTGATCAGGGTGCCGGAGAGGAAGGTGCCGTAGGAGCGGCCGAAGATGCTCATCGCGAACTCGGTGCGACCCGCGCCCATGAGGCCCGCGATGCCGACCACCTCGCCGCGACGGACATTGAGGTTCGATCCCTTGACGACCATGCGCTCCGAGACGGTCGGGTGCTGCACCCACCAGTCCTTGACCTCGAAGAACACCTCGCCGATCTCGGGCGTGCGGTCGGGGTACCGGCTCTCCAGCGAGCGGCCGACCATGCCGCGGATGATGCGGTCCTCGTTGATCTCGCCGCGGGAGATGTCGAGCGTCTCGACCGTGCGGCCGTCGCGGATGATGGTGATCTCGTCGGCGATCTGCTCGATCTCGTTGAGCTTGTGGCTGATCATGATCGACGCGATGCCCTTGGCCTTGAGGCCGAGGATCAGGTCGAGCAGGTGCTGCGAGTCGTTCTCGTTGAGCGCGGCGGTCGGCTCGTCGAGGATGAGGAGCTTGACCTCCTTGTTGAGCGCCTTCGCGATCTCGATCAGCTGCTGCTTGCCGACGCCGAGCGTCTTGATCTGCACGTCGGGGTCCTCGCTCAGACCGACCCGGGCGAGCAGCTCGATCGTCCGCTCCTTCTGCGCCTGCCAGTCGATGCGGCCGAGGTGCTGGATCTCGTTGCCGAGGAAGATGTTCTCGGTGACCGAGAGCTCCGGGATCAGCGCGAGCTCCTGGTGGATGATCGCGATCCCGGCCTGCTCGCTGGCGGCGATGTCTCGGAAGCGCTGCTCCTCGCCGTAGAGCAGGATCTCCCCGTCGTAGGTCCCGTACGGGTACACCCCGGACAGGACCTTCATCAGCGTCGACTTCCCGGCACCGTTCTCGCCGCAGATCGCATGGATCTCGCCGGCGCGGACGGTGATGGAGACGTCGGCGAGTGCCTTGACACCCGGGAACTCCTTGGTGATGCTGCGCATCTCCAGGATCGGGCCTGACACGGTAGGCAACGTTGCTGTGGTGCTCACGGATCTTTCCTCGCGACGTGCGGTCACCTTCGATGTGACCGTTCACATTGGATTACATCGTCCACTCACGACGAACCGCTGTCAAGTCCGGGGGCGGATTTCGTGTCGCTACCGTGATGCGACGGGCGGGCGAGCCCGATCTCGGGCCGTCGCGCGACGGTCGCGCGCGGGTCGCGCGCCGGTCGCGCGCCGGTCACCGGGCATTCGCCCGGTCCCGTCCGCCGCCGTCTCAGCGGGCTGCGGCCGACTCGCGGGCGCGCAGAATCGTCTTCAGGGGGCCGAACTCCGGCATCTGCTCCCCACGGATCTGCGCGAGGAGGATGCGGACCGCACGCCGTCCGAGTTCCGGGAAGTCCTGGTGCACGGTGCTGAGGGTGGGCGCCACGTGGGCCGCGACCGGGATGTCGTCGAACCCGATCACGCTCACGTCGTGCGGCACGCGCAGGCCGGAATCCCGGAAGCCGTGCAGCAGTCCGATCGCCATCAGGTCGTTCGCGGCGAACACGGCCGTGAAGTCCCGACGCAGCGCGAGCTCCTTGCCGGCGAAGTAGCCGAAATCCGCGGTCCAGTCGCCGCGGATCGGCGGGAACGTGGGCAGATCCGCCTCGCGCAGGCCGTCGAGATAGCCGCGCATCCGCGACTCCGCCTCGATCCAGTCCTGCGGCCCGGCGAGGTGCAGGATGTCGCTGTGGCCGAGCGAGATCAGGTGCTCCGTGGCGGCTCGCGCGCCGGCCACCTGGTCGGCGGACAGGCTCACGCCGTCCGACCCCGACGCCGTCTGCAGCGTGACGAAGGGCATGGCGACGGACATGCCGCGCAGGACATGGAACACGCGCACCTGCGGGGCGAGCACGACGATGCCGTCGACCTGCTCCCGGGAGAGCTGGCGCACCGCATTGCCGATCGCCTCCGGAGTGGTGTCCGCGAGGTTCAGGGTCGAGACCGAATACCCCTCCTCGCGCGCCGCGTCCTCGATGCCGGCGATAGACGAAGTCGGGCCGAACTCCCCGATCGTCGCGGAGAGGATCCCCAGCATGTTCGACTTGCTGGTCACCAGCGCGCGGGCGGCCAGGTTCGGACGGTAGTCGAGCACCGCGATGGCGTCGAGGACTTTGGCCTTGGTCTCCGGACGGATGCTCGGATGATCGTTGAGCACCCGAGACACGGTCTGATGGGACACACCGGCGAGTCGAGCGACGTCGCGGATACTCGGCAACCGCGCACGCTCGGAGGCGGTGGACATCACTTGCCTCCTTGCGTGTGCACGGTCACATCGTAGATACATTATGTCTGTCCGGGCGCGTGCGTGCACCTCGCACGGCCGCTTCCGGGCGTGACGGGTTGTCCGCGGGCACCGGATCGACGCCACGGTTTCGTCGAGCCGCACCGGAACGGCCCCCTTCAGCATGGCAGGGTGGCGACGTGGACACTCTGCTGCGCGGCGGGCGCGTCATCGACCCGAAGACGGAAACCGACCGGGTCGCCGACCTCCTGATCGCGGACGGACGCGTCGCCGCGATCGGTGACGGACTCGCGGCCCCGACGGGTGCGGACGTCGTCGACGCGGCGGGCCTCATCGTCGGCCCGGGGTTCGTCGACCTGCACAGTCACGTCCATTCGATCGCGGGACAGCGACTGCAGGCGATGGACGGCGTCACCACGGCGCTCGATCTGGAGGCGGGCCTGATGCCCATCGCGGAGGCGTTCGCCCGAGCCGCCGCTGACGGGCGCCCCCTGAACTACGGCTTCTCGGCGTCCTGGTCGCAGGCGCGGGCATACGCGCACCTCGAGCGCGTGCCCGTCGCCGACTTCACCGCGTCGATGGACCTGCTCGGCACGCCCGACTGGCAGCGCTCCTCCTCCCCCGTCGAACGCCGCCGCTGGCTGGGGCTGCTGGAGGACGAACTCGGAGCCGGCGCCCTCGGCATCGGCGTGCTCATGGGCTACGCGCCGCGCTCCGACCCGGACGAGTACCTGGATCTCGCGCGCCTCGCGGCCGCCGCGCACGCTCCGACCTTCACCCACGTGCGCGAGCTGATCGAGGCCGATCCGCGCACCCCGATCGACGGCTCGGAGGAGCTCGTCCGCGCCGCCGCCGAGACGGGGGCGGCGATGCACCACTGCCACGTGAACAGCACCTCGCTGCGTCACGTCGACCGCGTGCTGGCCCTGCTCGACCGCAGCCGCGCCGCCGGCTCCCGCGTCACCGTCGAGGCGTACCCGTACGGCGCCGGGAGCACGGCGATCGGGGCGTTCTTCCTCGCACCCGAGAAGCTCGCGGGCCTCGGCATCACCCCCTCCTCCCTCGTGCTGGTCGAGACCGGCGAGCGCATCGCCGACGAGGCCCGGCTGCGCGAGGTGCGCGCGACCGACCCCGGCGCCACCTGCATCGTGACGTTCCTCGACGAGGCCGACCCCTTCGACCGGGCGCACCTGCACCGTGCGCTCGCCTATCCGGACTCGATCGTCGCGAGCGACGCGATGCCGATCTCGTGGACCGGAGCCGACGGCCGGGCGATCCACGAGCAGCGCGAATGGCCGCTCCCGGCGGGCGGACATACGCATCCCCGCACCGCCGGCACGTTCACGAAGTCGCTGCGCCTGATGGTCCTGGAGAGCGGGACCTGGAGCTGGCTGGAGGCCTTCCGCCGCTGCTCCCATCTGCCCGCGCGCGTGCTCGACGAGGTCGCCTCCGGCATGCGGACCAAGGGGCACCTGGGGATCGGAGCCGACGCCGACATCGTCGTGATCGACCCCACGACCCTGACCGATCGCGCGACCTACGCCGACCCGACCCGCCCGTCGCAGGGCATCCGCGCGCTCTACGTGAACGGCACGCCGGTCGTGCGGGCCGGAGAGATCATCGCCGACGCCCTTCCGGGGCGCCCCGTGCGCGGAGACGCCTGAGCAGGGATCCTTCGTCGGCGCGAACCAAGGTCCGCACAAGTCTCGTCGCCCGGCACCAACGGGCCGGCCGAGCACGCGAATAGTCTCGGCCCATCGCCGTCGCCCCGAACGACGACGGCCCACTCGACGAAGAGGAGCGCACGTGTCCGACCTGAACGAAATCGGCAACTGGGTGCGGGAGAGCCTTCCCGCGATGCTGGCCGACGCGCACATCCCCGCGGCATCCGTCGCGATCCTGGCCGACGGCGAGATCTTCACCACCGCCGCCGGCATCCTGAACCGCAACACAGGCGTCGAGGCCGATGAGGACTCGGTCTTCCAGATCGGCTCCATCACGAAGACCTGGACCGCGACGCTCATCATGCAGCTCGTCGACGAGGGGCTGCTCGACATCGACGCCCCGGTGCGCGACACCGTCCCCGCCTTCGCGATCGGCGACGACGCGGCAGCGAGCACGATCACCGCCCGGCAGCTGCTGAGCCACGTCAGCGGGTTCGAGGGCGACCTGTTCAACGACACCGGGGTCGGCGACGACGCGGTGGAGAAGTACCTCGCGACGATCGCCGACGCCCCGCAGCTCTTCACCCCCGGCGAGCGCTTCTCGTACAACAACGCCGCGTTCGTGGTGCTCGGCCGCATCGTCGAGGTGCTGCGCGGCATGTCGTACGACCAGGCGCTGCGCACCTACCTGGCCACCCCGCTCGGGCTGACGCACGTCGCCACCTCGGCATCCGAGGCGATCATGTTCCGCGCCGCGCTCGGGCACATCCCGGCGGAGAGCGGTGACGAGCCCGTGCCCGCTCCGGTGTGGAGTCTCGTGCGCTCCAACGTCCCGGCCGGCTCGATGCTCGCGATGACCGCCCGCGACCTGGTCACCTACGGGCGCATGCACCTGGACGGCGGGGTCGCCGCCGACGGGACGAGGGTGCTCTCCGAGCAGAGCGTCCGCGCGATGCAGGAGCGACAGGTCGAGCTGCCCGAGCTCGGAGTCATGGGCGACGCCTGGGGCCTCGGATGGGAGATCTTCGACTGGGACGGCGGCCCCGTGATCGGCCACGACGGCGGCACGATCGGCCAGAACGCGTTCCTGCGCATGGTGCCGTCGGCGGGCGTCGCCGTCGCGGTGCTGACGAACGGCGGACAGACCGTCGACGCCTTCCAGGCGATCACGTCGAAGGTGCTGAAGGCCCTCGCCGACGTGACGATGCCCGCACTGCCCGCGCTCCCCGAGACGCCGGTCGCGGTCGACGTCGAGCGGATCCTCGGCACCTACTCCTCCTCCGTGTCGGATTCGACCGTGCGGGTGGATGACGACGGCCGCATCTGGCTCGAGCGCACCATGAAGGGCATCTTCGCCGAGCTCGGACCCGCCCCCGAGCCCGTCGAGCTGGTCGGCTGGTCGGGCGACACCCTGCTCCCCCGCGAGCGGCAGCACGGCATGCACATGCCGCACGCGTTCGTGGGCGACGACGGCAGCGGACGCGCCCTGTACCTGCACACCGGCCGCGCCGACCGCCGGGTGGGCGCGTGACCACCGCGGCGCTCCCGCAGGACACCGCGGTGACCATCGCGGAGATCTTCACGGCGGCCGGCGCCGAGGGCTTCCTGCACGCGCGGGAGGTCGGCGTGGACGGCGGAGCGGAGGTGAGCGTCGGCGCCGACGAGCCCGTGGTGCTCGCCTCGGTGTTCAAGATCCTCGTGCTCACGGCCTACGTGCGCGCCGTCGCCGCCGGTGAACTCGACCCGACCGAGCGGACCACCGTGACCGCGCGCTACCGCATCGGCGGCGTGGGCACCGCCGGGTTCTCGGACGACGTCGAGGCCAGCTGGCGCGACCTCGCGCAGAACATGATGACCATGAGCGACAACGCCGCGACCGACGTCGTATACCACCGGCTCGGGAGCACTGCCGTGAACCGGGTCATCAGCGACCTGGGGCTGCGGCAGACGCGGCTCGTGGGGTGCTGCGAAGACCTGTTCGCCTCGGTTGTCTCCGATCTCGGCGGCACACCCGACAGCGATCTCGACGAGCTGTTCGAGGGGGCGAGCGCCGCGCAGATCCTCGCCCTCGACGCGGTGCATCCGGTCAAGACCTCGCACTCCACCCCGCGTGATGTCACGACGCTGCTGAACGCCCTGTGGACCGACACGGCGGCACCGGCCGAGGCCTGCCGCCAGGCACGCGACATCATGGCGCAGCAGATCTGGCCGCACCGGCTGAGCTCCGGCTTCCCCTCCGGTGTGCGCATCGCGGCGAAGACCGGCACGCTGCCCACCTGGCGCAACGAGGCCGGGGTCGTGACCTATCCGGACGGCCGCCGGTACGCCGTGGCCGTCTTCACCCGCGCCGCGTCGCTGGCCGAACGGCAGCCGCTCGTCGACGCCTCGATCGGTCATGCGGGCTTCGCCGCCGTCGAACACCTGCGCGCCGGCTGACCCGCACCCGTCTCGCCCCTGCACGATCCACTTGCTGCACGAACCACCACTGCACGACCCACCTGCACCATCCCGAACACTGCACCATCCCGAACACTGCACGATCCCGAACACTGCACCATCCACCTGCACCATCCCGAACACTGCTGGAGGCTTCTGATGCGTTCTCGTACCCCGCTGATCGCGCTGCTGGGCGCTGCGGCGCTCGCCCTGACATCCTGCGCGGCCGGCGCCCCTCCCGGAGGCAAGGACGGCGCCGAAGGCGTCCTCGCCGACGGCAAGACCTTCACCGCCGTGACGGCGACCGACCCGGGCACGCTCGACCCGTTCACCACGGTCATGGGCTCGGCCCGACAGATCGACCGCTACCTGTACGGTCGCCTCGTGGAGGTGCAGAACGACGGCGAGGTGCTCTCCGGCCTCGCGACCAGCTGGGAGGCCGACACCGCGACGGCCACCTTCACCCTGCGCGACGGGCTGACCTGCGAGGACGGCTCGCCGCTCACCGCATCCGACGTCGCCGCCAACATCACCTTCATCGGCGACCCGGCCAACGCCTCGCCCCTGGCCGGCCTGCAGGTGCAGCCGGGCACGACGGCCGTCGGCGACGACGACGCCGGAACCGTCACCGTCACGAGCGGCAGGCCGGACGCGTTCCTGCTGCAGAACATCGGCAGCATCTCGATCGTCTGCGGCACGGTCGTGGACGATGCGGACGCGCGCGCGGCAGGCAAGGGCGCGACGGGGATGTTCACCCTCACCGAGATCGCGCCGAACAGCCAGTACACGCTGACCCGACGCGACGACGTCACCTGGGGACCCGGGGACTGGGATCCCGAGCAGCCGGGCCTGCCGGCCAAGGTCGTCTACCGCGTGATCCCGAACGAGACCACCGCGGCGAACCTGGTGCTGTCCGGCGAGGTGAACGCGGCACTCGTCCTCGGCCCCGACCGGCAGCGGCTCCGCGACGCCGGCCTCTTCTCCACGGAGCTGCCCCTGGCCGCCGGTCAGCTGTTCTTCAACCAGGGCGACGGTCGCCCGACGGCCGACCAGGCCGTCCGCGAGGCACTCACCCAAGCGCTCGACCTCGACCAGCTCGGGCAGGTGCTCACGAGCGGCGAGGGCACCGAGGCGAAGAGCCTCGTGACCATCGCACCGAACCCGTGCCAGGCCGACGTCGTCGACGGACTCCTCCCGGAGTTCGACGCGAAGGCCGCAGCGGCGAGTCTCGACGACGCCGGTTGGAAGGTCGGCTCCGACGGGATCCGCGAGAAGGACGACGTCGCGATGGAGCTCACGCTCGTGACCCCGACCACGCTCGGCAACGGCGGCAGCGCGGCCGCGGAGCTCATGCAGTCGACCTGGAAGGCGCTCGGCGTCTCCGCGACCGTGAAGACGCTCGACTCCCCCGCCCTGAGCGAGGCCCTGTTCGCCACGGGCGACTGGGACATCTCGGCCGCACCGCTCGGCGTCTCCCTGCCCAGCATGCTCGTGCCGTTCTACTCCGGACCCACACCGCCGAACGGATCGAACTTCGCGTCCGTCACCGATGACGCCTACACCGCCGCGGTCACAGCGGCGGCGTCGAAACCGGGCACCGACGGATGCGCGGACTGGAACGCCGCGGAGGAGGCCCTGTTCACCTCGGTCTCGGTCGTCCCCTACGTCAACAACGTCCTCACGACGTTCGGCAACAAGGCGACCTTCACCGAGGGCGACGGGATCGACCCCGCCTCGATCCGGATGTACGACTAGTCGAAGACCGGAGGCAGCCGATGGCCAGCACCACCGCCACGCAGGCGATACTGATCAGATCCGCACGGTCGGACAACCCCTGGGTGTCCTTCCTGGTCCGTCGTGGAGGGCAGTTCCTGCTCTCGGTGTGGGTGCTGGTCACGGCTGCCTTCCTCATGATCCACCTGGTGCCGGGCGACCCGGTACGGGCGGCGCTCGGCATGAATGCGCCGGTCGAGCTCGTCGAATCGCGTCGGATCGCCCTCGGGCTCGATCAGCCCCTCCTCGCGCAGTATCTGCAGGACGTCGGCGGTCTGTTCACCGGCGACATGGGCACCTCGATGATCACCGGCCAACCGGTCTCCGAGATCATCGCGACCCGGCTCCCCGCGACCCTGCAGCTCGCGCTGCTGGCCGTCCTGCTGGTCCTGCTGGTCTCCATCCCGCTCGGCGTGACGATGGCCGTCGCCACGCGCGGCGGACGGCGACGGGGCCTCGAGCTGGGGTTCGCCACCGGATCCGTGATCCTCGCCGCGATCCCCGAGTTCCTCCTCGCCGTCGGACTCGTCTCCGTGTTCGCCGTCTCGCTGGGCTGGTTCCCCGTGGCAGGCAACACCGCGCCGTTCTCCCTCGTCCTGCCGGTGGTGGCGCTCGCCGTCGGACCGATCGCGGTGTTCTCGCGCATCATCCGGGTCGAGGTGCTGTCGGTGCTGGGGCAGGACTTCATCCGCACCGCCCGGGCCAAGCGCCTCGCGCCGCGCCGGATCTACACCCGCCACGCGCTGCCGAACGCCATGACGGCGACGCTCACGCTCACCGGTCTGCTCCTGACGGGCATGGTCGCCGGCACGGTGCTGGTCGAGAACGTGTTCGCCTGGCCGGGCCTGGGCACCATGATCGTGCAGTCGATCCTGACCAAGGACTACTCGGTCGTGCAGGGCATCGTCCTCGTCTACGGGGTCGCGGTGCTCGTCGTGAACCTCGCGATCGACGTGATCCTCGCCCTCCTCGACCCTCGATCCACCATCCGGGAGGCATGATGTCGGCACGTACGGCCTGGTCGGGCATCGTCCGGTCCCCGCTCGGGATCACGGCGCTCTGTCTCATGACGCTCGTCACCCTCGCCGCGATCTTCGCCCCGGTCACCTGGGGCGCGCAGGCCGAGCTCGTGAATCCGGCCGCGATCTCGCAGGGGCCGAGCGCCGCGCACCTCCTGGGCACCGACGCCCTCGGTCGCGACGTCCTTGCCCGCGTCCTGGTCGCCACCCGGCTGTCCGTGGTCCTCGCCGTGATCGCCGTGATCATCGGCGTGGTCGCAGGCACCCTGCTCGGCACGGCGCCGTCGGTGCTCCCACGCTGGCTCGGACGGCCCATCGTCGGCTTCGTGAACATCGCGGTGGCGTTCCCCGGGCTCCTGCTCGCGCTGTTCTTCGCGGTCATCTTCGGTGTCGGGTCCACCGGCGCCGTGCTCGCGATCGGCTTCGCGATGGCGCCGCAGTTCGCCCGGCTGACGCAGACCCTGTCGGCCGCGATCGCCGGACGCGACTTCATCGACGCGGCCCGGGTCGCCGGGGTCTCGCGGTTCCGCATCCTGATCCGGCACATCCTCCCGAACGTCGGCGAGCCCCTCATCGTGAACGCCACCGTGGCCGCGGGCTCCGCACTCCTCGCCTTCGCTGGCCTGTCGTTCCTCGGCCTCGGCGTGCAGGTGCCCGAGTACGACTGGGGCCGTCTGCTCGGCGAGGGCCTGAACCGCATCTACCTGAATCCGGCCGCCGCCGTCGGCCCGGCCGTGGCCGTGGTGATCGCGGGGCTTGCCTTCAACCTGCTCGGTGAGACCGCCGCAGCCGCCCTCGGTGGACGATCCGGCCGCCGTCGCCACCGCCTGCCGGCGATCGCCCTGCCCGGCGCTGCCCAGCCCGTGTCGGCCGACGACGAGGCCCCGGTGCTCCTCGTCGACGACCTGCGCGTCTCGTTCCCGACCCCCGGCGGATGGGTCACCCCGGTGCGCGGCGTCTCGTTCACGGTGTCCCGCGGAGAGGCGATCGGCGTGGTCGGCGAATCGGGATCCGGCAAGAGCCTCACCGCCCTGGCCGCCGCCCGACTCATCGAGCGCCCGGGCCACGTGGCCGCGGCACGCCTGGACTTCTGCGGCACCCCGCTGCTGACCACGTCCGACCGCGCGGTGCGGAGCCTGCTCGGCACCTCGCTCGCCATGGTCTTCCAGGACCCGATGACCTCTTTCAACCCGACCAGGAGGATCGGCTCGCAGCTCGCCGAGGCCGCGTCCGAGCACCAGGACGTCACGCGGAAGCAGGCGATGGACCGGGCGATCGAACGCCTGCAGTCGGTGCGGGTGCCCGCCGCGGCACGACGGGCCCGCCAGTACCCGCACGAGTTCTCCGGCGGCATGCGGCAGCGGGCGATGATCGCCATGGGGCTCATGAACCATCCGCGCCTCATCATCGCGGACGAGCCCACCACGGCTCTCGACGTGACCGTGCAGCGGCAGGTGCTGCAGCTGCTGGCCGGGGTGCGCCGTGACACCGACGCCGCGATCCTGCTCATCAGCCACGACATCGCCGTGGTCGCGCAGACCTGCGACCGGGTGCTGGTCATGTACGCGGGGCGGATCGTCGAGGACCTGCCCGCAGCGACCCTCCACACCGGCGCCCGGCACCCGTACACCCGCGCCCTGCTCGAGGTCGTGCCCGAGCTCGACGCCGACCGCAGCGAGCCGCTGAAGATGATCCCGGGCCGTCCCCCGGCACCGGGCGCGTTCCCCGCGGGCTGCGCGTACGCCGCCCGCTGTCCGCTCGCCACCCAGCTCTGCCGCGAGACCGATCCCGAGCTCGTGGCGGATGCCGAAGGCCACCGGGTCGCGTGCTGGCATCCGGTCAGCGGCGAGGCGGCGGTGCCGGTGACCATCGCCACGGCTGCCGAAGAGGAAGAGACGGTGCGGCGATGAGCGAACTGCGCTTCGACCGGGTCAGCGTGCGTTACGGCACGCACCGCGCAGGTCTCACGGCCGTCGACGACGTGAGCCTCACGGTCCCGTCGGGATCGGTCGTGGGACTCGTGGGAGAGTCGGGTTCCGGTAAATCCACGCTCGCCCGCGCGGCGATCGGCCTCGCGCCCATCAGCGAGGGCTCGATCACCCTCGACGGCGTGGACGTGCGCAGCTTCCGCCGCCGACGCCCCATCCAGATGGTGTTCCAGGACCCGTTCTCCTCGCTCGATCCGCGCATGACGATCGGCGAATCCATCGCCGAGGCGCTCCCGCGCGGCATCCGCGGTGCGACGGCTCGCCGTGCCGAGGTCGCCCGTCTGCTCGACCTGGTGAGCCTCGACGCCGACCGTGCGCAGTCGCTCCCGGCGGCGCTCTCGGGCGGACAGCGTCAGCGCATCGCCCTGGCCCGGGCCCTCGCTGCCCGCCCCGAGGTCGTGATCGCGGACGAGATCACCTCCGCGCTCGACGTCTCGGTGCAGGGCTCGGTGCTCAATCTCGTGCGAGAGCTGCGCGGCGAGCTCGACCTCACGATGCTGTTCATCTCGCACAACCTCTCGGTCGTGCGCTACCTGAGCGACCACATCGCCGTGATGTACCTCGGCCGCATCGTCGAGTTCGGTCCGACCGAGCAGGTGCTCGCCGACCCGCAGCACCCCTACACGCGGGACCTGCTCCAGGCGGCGCCGACCCGGCACGGGAACCTGCTGGCGGTCGACCCGCTCGCCCCCGTCGACGTGGAGCCCGCCGATCCGCATGCGCCGCCGAGCGGATGCCGCTTCCACCCGCGGTGCCCGATCGGTCCGGCGGCTCGCCCCGACCGGCAGCTCTGCGTGATCGCGGAGCCTCCGCTGCCCACGGGCGCAGCGGGCGCGGCCTGTCATTTCGCGGGACGGCCGGCCGATGCGCCGATCGGGACTGTGCCCGTCTCCCAAAGCATCCCCCTGGTTTCGGCCGCGCCCACAACACCGACCCCGCTCTCAGCGGACACAGTGAACTGACCATCCGATTGGAGCTCCCATGAACCGCGTCACCGTCGACGAGCTGCTCGCCGTCCGCACCCCCGAGCAACCGGCACTGTCACCGGACGGCGCCCGCATCGCCTTCGTGCTGCGGACGACGGATCGCGACGGCGACCGGGACACGCGCGCCCTGTGGCAGGTGCCGACCACCGGCGGCGACCCCGCCCCGCTCACGCACGCGACGGCCGACTCCACCCCGGCGTGGAGCCCCGACGGCACCCAGCTGGCGTTCCTGCGTGCGCAGGACGGCCCCGCGCAGATCTGGCTCCTCCCGGCGGCGGGCGGCGAGGCGCGCGGTCTCACGACCCTTCCGCTCGGCGCGGGCGCTCCGGCCTGGAGCCCCGACGGCGAGCGCATCGCCTTCACAGCCCCGGTCGACAGCGCGGCGCTTCCCGGCGAGAGCGCGGAGACCATCCTCGCCCGACGCTCGGCGCCGGCCAGCACCGACCGCCTGGGCTACAAGGCGGACGGCGCGGGCAACCTCGGAACGCTCGTGCAGCAGCTGCATGTGCTCGACGTCGCCTCCGGGAAGGTCACGGCGCTCACCCACGGGCGCTCCCACGCCTCCGACCCGTTCTGGTCGCCGGACGGCACACTCCTGGCCTATTCCACGAGCGTCGAGGACGACGCGGACCTGACCCTGCGGATCCCCGTGTTCGTGCGCTCCTCCACCGACCCGAACAGCGAGGCCGTGCGGGTGAGCGCCGCCGACGTGCAGGCGACGGCCGTGGGCTGGACGCCGGACGGCCGCCATGTCGTCGCAGCCGGGCGCCTCGACACGGAGATCGGCAACGCCGACATCCTGCTGTTCCCGGTCGACGGCGGCGAACCGCGCAGCATCACGGGGAGCCTCGACCGCAACGTCATGCCGGGCGGTCCCGGCTATCCCGGTGGCATGCCGCAGTTCACGGCCGGCGGGGACCTCGTGTTCTGCCTCCGCGACAACGGGTACACGCACGTGTACCGCGTGGCACAGGACGGCACGGGCGCCACGGCGCTCGTGGACGGCACCGCGAACGTGTCGGGGCTGTCGGTGACGGCCTCCTCCGCCGCCATCGTGCTCGCGACACCGGAGTCGTTCGGTGATGTCGCGTTCCTCGACCTCGCCGACGGCACGACACGGGTCCTCACCGACCACGGCACACCCGACCTCGACCTCGTCGTCGCCGAGGAGCGTCGCTTCACGATCTCGGACGGCACCGTCGTCACGGGATGGCTGCGCCGCGACCCGGCCGCCACGGGCCCGCTGCCCCTGCTGCTCGACATCCACGGCGGTCCGCACAACTCCTGGAACGGCGCCGCCGACCTCATTCACCCGTACCACCAGGTGCTCGCGCGCCGCGGCTGGGCGATCCTCACCCTGAACCCCCGGGGCAGCGACGGCTACGGCGACGCGTTCTTCTCCGCCGTGTCCGGCGGCTGGGGCGTCAACGACGCGAACGACTTCCTCGAGCCGCTCGATCAGCTCGTGGCCGAGGGCATCGCCGACCCGACGCGGCTGACCGTCACCGGCTACAGCTACGGCGGATTCATGACCTGCTTCCTCACCTCGCGCGACGACCGCTTCGCCGCGGCCGTGGGCGGAGGCGTGGTCACCGATCTCCTCTCGATGGGCGGTACCTCCGACTTCGGGCACTACCTCTCGGCGAAGGAGAACGGCGGACTTCCCTGGCGCGATGCGGAGCGCATCTCGGCGCAGTCGCCGTTCACCCGGGTCGACCGGGTCACCACCCCGACGCTGATCCTGCAGGGTGCGGCGGATGAGCGCTGCCCCGTCGGTCAGGCCGAGCAGTGGTTCACGGCGCTGCGCGAGCGCGACGTGCCCACGCGTCTGGTCCTGTATCCCGGTGGCTCGCACCTGTTCCTGCTCTCCGGCCCTCCGTCGCACCGCGCCGACTACTCGCAGCGCGTGATCGACTGGGTCGAGCAGTACGCCCCGCCGGCCGGGAAGCCGGTGCGCGCCCGCCTCGACGCGCGGCACTGGCAGCAGCGACTGAGCGCCCTGGCCGAGGCGCACAAGGTCCCGGGCGCGACCCTCGGCATCCTCCGCCTCGGCGAGGAACCGGTATATGCGCATCACGGCATACTCAACGTCCGCACGGGCATCGAGACCACCGACGACTCGGTGTTCCAGATCGGCTCGATGGGCAAGGTGTGGACGACGACCGCGATCATGCGCCTCGTCGATCAGGGTGTCCTCGACCTCGATGCCCCGGTCGTCTCATACGTGCCGGAGTTCTCGTCCTCCGACCCGGAGATCACCCGGACCGTGACGCTGCGTCACCTCCTGAATCACACCAGTGGGATCGACGGCGACGTCTTCACCGACACCGGCCGCGGCGACGAGACACTCGAGAAATACGTCGCGCTCCTGGACGGCGTCGCGCAGAACCACCCGCTCGGTGCGACGATGTCGTACTGCAACTCCGGATTCTCGCTGGCCGGGCGCGTGATCGAGAAGGTCACCGGAACGACCTGGGATCAGGCCATGCGCGACCTCGTGTTCACGCCCCTCGGACTCACTCACTCCTCGACCCTCCCGGAGGAGGCGATCATGTTCCGGGCGGCCAGCGGGCACACCGTGGTCGACGACGATGGTCCGCACCTCGCACCCGCCTGGATGCTCCCGCGATCGATGGGCCCGGCCGGACTCATCAACTCCACCGCCGCCGACGTGCTCGCCTTCGCCCGCATGCACCTGGCAGGCGGACTGGCCGCCGATGGGACGCGTGTGCTGTCCGAGGCCGCCGTGGCCCGGATGCAGGAGCGTGAGGTGGACATGCCCGACCCGTACACGCTCGGAGACGCGTGGGGCGTGGGCTGGATCCTGTTCGACTGGGACGGCCACCGCCTCATCGGGCACGACGGGAACACGATCGGGCAGGCGTCGTTCCTGCGCATCCTCCCCGAGGAGGGCCTCGCGGTGACGCTGCTGACCAACGGCGGCAACACCCACGATCTCTACGTCGAGCTGTTCGGGGAGATCTTCCGCGAGCTGGCGGCGCTGGAGCTGCCGGCCGGCCTCACTCCGCCCGAGGAGCCGTTCACCGATGACTTCTCCGAGTTCGAGGGCGTCTACGACCGCTCGGGCGTGCGCACCGAGATCTTCCGCGACGAGGACGGGCTGCGCATGCGCACGACCCTGAACGGACCGCTCGCCGCCATGCTCCCCGACCCGGTGCAGGAGCATCCGCTGGTGCCCGTGCGTCCCGGTGAGTTCGTGATGCGTCCGGAGGGCGAGCAGGCCTGGCACGCCGTGGTCTTCTACTCCCTGCCCGGCGGCGAGCGCTATCTGCACCACGGCGTCCGCGCGGCGCCGAAGGTGTCCTGATGACCGTGCAGGCGGACGTGGATCTCGATCTGATCCTCGCCGACATCGAGACCCTCGTCTCCTGCGAGTCGCCCTCCGACGACCTCGACGCCGTCGCCCGCAGCGCGGAGGTCGTCGCCGCCCTCGGTGAGCGCCTGCTGGGCGTCGCGCCGGAGCGCATCGTGATCGACGGCCGCACCCACCTGCGCTGGCGGTTCGGCGAGCCGACCGTGCTGCTGCTCGGTCACCACGACACGGTGTGGCCGCTCGGTTCGCTGCCGCGGCTCCCGTTCCGTATCGAGGACGGCGTGCTCCGCGGTCCCGGGTGCTTCGACATGAAGACCGGGGTGGTGATGGCCCTGCACGCCGTGGCGTCGCTGCCGGACCGCACGGGCGTCAGCATCCTGATCACCGGCGACGAGGAACTCGGCTCCCCCAGCTCTCGCGCGCTGATCGAGCGGGAGGCACACGGCTGCGCCGCCGTGTTCGTGCTGGAGGCCGCGGCCGAGGGCGGTGCCGTCAAGATCGCGCGCAAAGGCGTCTCGCTCTATCGTGTGCACGTCGTGGGGCTCGCCGCCCATGCGGGACTGGAGCCGGAGCGCGGTGTGAACGCCGCGGTGGAGGCCGCGCACCTGCTCCTGGCGGTCGCCGAACTCGGTGACGCGTCCGCGGGGACCAGCGTCACGCCGACGCTCGTGCGCGCCGGCAGCACCACGAACACCGTGCCCGCCGCCGCCGAGTTCGCGGTCGATGTGCGGGTGCGCACCGTCGCGGAGCAGGACCGGGTGGATGCCGCGCTGCGCGCACTCCCGGTGACGCTGCCCGGAGCAGACGTGCGCGTCGAGGGCGGCCCCAACCGCCGCCCGATGGAGCCCGAGTCGTCGGCGGGACTGTTCGCGCAGGCCGTCGCGATCGCGGAGAAGGCCGGTCTGACGCCGTTCGACGGTGTCGCGGTCGGCGGGGCGTCGGACGGCAACTTCACCGCGGGTCTCGGCGTGCCGACCCTCGACGGCCTGGGCGCCGTGGGGGGCGGGGCGCACGCCGACGACGAGCATGTGCTCGTCGCGATGATCCCGGAGCGCCTCCTGCTGCTGCAGGAACTAGTCGCCGGGGCACTGACCGGACACGGAACATCGGCCGGAGGAAGGGCATGAGCATGACGGATGCCACGGCGTACAGCGCCTCGCCGGAGGAGGCCGCCGACGCCGCGAGCGCCGCCGCCTGCCGAGCCGGGGTCGAGATCCGCCTGCTCGGCGACGTGGACGAGTTCACCCGCGTCGCCGACCTGTTCCAGAGCATCTGGACCAAGCAGGGCGAGGCCTCCCCCGTGAACGTCGAGACGCTGCGCGCCCTGTCGAAAGCCGGAAGCTACGTGGGCGGCGCGTTCGAGCACGACGAGCTGGTCGGGGCCTGCTTCGGATTCTTCGCGGCTCCGGATCAGCGCGCCCTGCACAGCCACATCGCCGGTGTCTCGGCGCGGATGCGCGGTCGCAGCGTCGGCTTCGCGCTCAAGGTGCACCAGCGTGCCTGGGCGCTGGAGGAGGGACTCGACGAGATCTCGTGGACGTTCGATCCGCTGATCAGCCGCAATGCCCATTTCAACCTCGTGAAGCTGGCCGCGACGCCGACGTCGTACCACCGCAACTTCTACGGGCACATGGCCGATGCGCTCAACGGCGCGGACGACACCGATCGGATGCTGGTGACCTGGTACGTGCGGGATCCGCGCGTCGTCGCCGCCTGCCACGGGGAACCGGTATCCGCGGGCGAACACGACGCCGCACCCCTGCTCAGCGTGGGCGAGGACCTCGGGCCGCTCCGGCACCGCACCGACGCCCGACTCGTGCGGGTGGCGCTGCCGCGGGACATCGAGTCCCTGCGCCTCGCCGAGCCCGCCCGGGCGACCGCGTGGCGCCTGGCGCTGCGGGAGACACTCGGATCCGCGCTGGAGGGCGGAGGGCGCGTGCTCTCCTTCGACCGCTCCGGCGCGTACACCATCGACAGAGGAGAACAGGGATGAAGCTCACCGGATTCGAACTGCGTGTGATCGAGATGCCGCTGGTGTCGCCGTTCCGCACGTCGTTCGGCGTGCAGACCGTGCGCGAGGCGCTGATCGTGCGCGCCGTCACCGACGAGGCCGAGGGCTGGGGCGAGGGCGTCGCGATGAACGACCCGCTGTACTCCTCCGAGTACGTCGAGGCGAGCGTGGACGTCATCACCCGGTTCCTGCTGCCCGCGCTCGCGCAGGGGAAGGATCTCGACGCCGCCGGTGTCGCTCCGGCCCTCGCGAAGTTCAAGGGGCATCGCATGTCGAAGGCCGCCGTCGAGCTGGCTGTGCTCGACGCCGAGCTGCGCGCCGCGGGGGTCCCGCTCTCGCGTGAGCTCGGCGCCGTGCGCGACCGCGTCGACTGCGGTGTCTCGGTCGGCATCATGGACTCGATCCCCGAGCTGCTGGACGCGGTCGGCGGCTACCTCGACGAGGGGTACGTGCGCATCAAGCTCAAGATCGAGCCGGGGTGGGACATCGACCCCGTGCGCGCCGTGCGCGAACGCTTCGGCGACGACGTGCTGCTGCAGGTCGACGCGAACACCGCGTACCATCGCGGCGACGCCCGACACCTCGCCAAGCTCGACCCGTTCGACCTGCTCCTGATCGAGCAGCCGCTCGACGAGGAGGACCTGCTCGGTCACGCGCAGCTGGCGAAGGCCATCACGACACCCGTGTGCCTGGATGAGTCGATCG
The DNA here is from genome assembly GCF_059422585.1 of Microbacterium sp. GW821-FHT01D02. NCBI lineage: Bacteria > Bacillati > Actinomycetota > Actinomycetes > Micrococcales > Microbacteriaceae > Microbacterium > Microbacterium sp. GW821-FHT01D02. The sequence continues at coordinate 192,051 of NZ_JBWKXB010000001.1, forward strand.
TGTCGGCCCGGGCCGCCGCCGACGCCATCGCGCTGGGGGCGTGCTCGATCGTGAACATCAAGCCGGGACGCGTCGGCGGGTACCTCGAAGCCCGTCGCATCCACGACGTGTGCGTCGCCAACGACATCCCGGTCTGGTGCGGCGGGATGCTGGAGACCGGGATCGGACGCGCGGCGAACGTCGCCCTGGCCGCTCTCCCCGGCTTCACGCTCCCCGGCGACACCTCCGGCTCGGGGCGCTACTACGCCCGCGACATCACCGAACCGTTCGTGGTGGAGGACGGCACGCTCACGGTGCCGACGGGTCCGGGCATCGGCGTGACCCCGGATGCCGACGCGCTCGACGCCGTCACGGTGCGCACCGAGTGGATCACGTTCTGAGCGCGGACTGACGTCCCTCACGGGGGCACGATGATCCTGTCGAGATCGACCAAGAGTCGATACGATTTCGTCGTGCCCCACAGCTCCCCCACCGGCGGTCGCGCCCTAGCCTGGGCCCTGTGCTCATGTCCGTGACGACCAGGCCCCGCGCCAGCCTCGGCCGGGTCATCGAAGACCTCGGCAACACCCTGCTCGAGGTGGTGAGCGGTGCGGCCGACGACGACGCCGAGATCGAGACGGTCGTCATCCACGACGTGCTCGATGACGCGATGCCGATGCGCGGGGCACTCGTGCTCGGTGTCGGGCTGAGCGATCCCGACGAGATCGCCGAGCTCCTGCACACCCTCGCCGCCCAGCAGGCGACCGCCCTCGTGCTGCGCGCACCCGTGCGCACCGAGCAGCCGTTCCGTGACGCGGCCGAGGCCACCGGCATCCCGGTCCTCGCCCTGACCCGCGGCGCGTCCTGGGCGCAGCTGGCGGCGATGCTGCGGTCGCTCATCGCGGAGGGCGATGTCGGCGAGCAGGGGGCGACGACTCTCGGCGGCATGCCCTCGGGCGATCTGTTCGCCCTCGCCAATGCCATCGCGACCCTGCTGAACGCACCGGTGACGATCGAGGATCGCAACTCCCGCGTCGTCGCCTTCTCCGGGCGGCAGCACGAGGCCGATCCCGCGCGCATCGAGACCGTGCTCGGCCGACAGGTGCCCGAGCGCTTCGCCCGACAGCTGGAGGAGCGCGGGGTCTTCCAGGAGCTGTACCGCAGCGCGGATCCGATCGACGTCGGTCCGGTGCACAACACCGAGGGACTGCCCTCCTTCCCGCGCGTCGCCCTGGCTGTGCGCGCCGGCGACGAGATCCTCGGGTCGATCTGGGCCGCGGTCCAGGAGCCCCTCTCCCCCGACCGCGTGCGCGCGCTGAAGGACTCCGCCGGGCTGGTGGCCCTGCACATGCTGCGGCTGCGCGCCGGCGCCGACGTCGAGCGGCGCCTGCGGGCCGACCTGCTCGCGACGATCCTCGAGGGCGGGCCCGGGGCGGCGGACGCCACGGCCCGACTGCGCCTGAGCGACCACCGCTGCGTCGTGCTCGCCCTGTCCGCCGCGGACGACAGCGACGACGAGCCCTCCGCCGGTGCTCGCGGCATCGCCGAGCGGCAGCGCATCGCCGACGCCTTCGCCGTGCACCTCGGCGCCGTCTACCTGCGCTCCGCGGTCGCCGTGATCGGCAACGTCGTGTACGCCGTCGTCGGCATCCGTCCGGAGCAGGGCGAGGCCGAGTCCGGAGCGGGGCACAGCGACGCCGACAGCCGTGCCGCGCGTGTCGCGACCGACTTCCTCGGCCGCCTCGGGGCGACCAGCGAGATCCGCATCGGCGTCGGCACCGTGGCGGACGACGCGGCCGGCATCCCCTCGTCCCGGGCGAACGCCGACCGTGCGCTCCGTGTGGTCCGCCAGGCGCCGGGGCGGGAGCCCGTCGCCCGGTTCACGGCGGTGCAGATGGAGGCGCTGCTGGTCGAGCTCGGCGACCTCGTCCGGGCGCGGGGCGACCAGCCGACCGGTCCCGTCGCGCAGCTGCTGGCACAGGACCGGGAGCGGGGCACGCACCTGGTCGAGACGCTGCGGGCCTGGCTCGACGCGTTCGGGGACGTGGCGGTGGCGGCGGGACGCGTGTACACCCACCCCAACACGTTCCGATACCGCCTGCGCCGGCTGTCGGAGATCAGCGGACTCGACCTCACCGATCCGGAGGCGCGGTTCTCGGCCATGGTGCAGCTGCGCCTGCTCGTCCCCGGCGACTGACGCCCACGACGGACAGCGCCCGCCCCGCCCCTCGGCGACGAGGCAGCTGAGGAGACGGGGCCGGCTGAGGCTCGTGGCCCGTCGCCGTCGGCACCCGGCGCGTGCGGCTCGTGGCCTCTCCGTCGAGTGCGCGTGATGCCCGCTCGTGGCCGACATCCTGCGTATCTGATACTCATTGCATCATGCACAGGTCATTCAGACCATAGAGTGAGTTTCGATTGATCGATCCGATCAATCTGAGTGAGACGAAGAAGGCGATGGTGATCGAAATGGCCAACCTCGACGAGACCGACCGGAGGATCCTCACGGTCCTCGACGGCGACCCCCGCCGACCCGTCGCGCTGATCGCCCAGGATCTGGGCCTCGCCCGCGGTACCGTGCACGCGCGCCTCGACCGCCTCGAGTCCGGCGGATACCTGCGCGCGCACAGCTCGCGCATCCTCCCGCAGGCACTGGGCCGGGGCGTCGCGGCCTCGATCCTCGTCGAGCTCGATCAGCACAAGATCACCGCCGCGATCGATGCGCTCAGCCGTGTTCCCGAGGTGCTGGAGTGCTTCGCGCCGGCCGGCGACACCGACCTGCTGCTGCGCGTCGTCGCGAAGGACCCCGACGACCTCTACCGCGTCGCCGAGGTGGTGCGCCTGTGCCCCGGCATCCTGCGCACCTCGACGAGCCTGTTCCTGCGCGAGGTGATCCCCTACCGCGTGAGCGCACTCCTGAACGCGGAGTGAGGCCGGATCCCGTCGAAACGGCAGGGGCGTCATCACGGACGGCCGTGGTGGACATATCCCCTGTGACGGCCCTTCACGACAGGAGCGAGACATGGACACCCCCGACCGACTGGATCTTCTTCTCGAGCGCACCGCACCCGATGCGGTGCACATCGACGATGCCCTCACCCGCGACATGGACGCCGTCGCGGCGCTGGCACGCGCACAGGTCGCCGCCGAGCGTCGGCCCGTGCGGCGCATCCCCCGGGTGACCGCGGGCCTGGGACTCGCCGTGCTGCTCTGCGGCGGGGCCGGAGCCGCCGTCGCCGCCGGCGGATTCGACTGGCTCCCGTGGGCGCAGGATCCCGATGTCGCCTATGCCTTCACGCTGCCCAGCGGCCGCGAGTGCGAGGCGCGCATCGTCCTGGAGCAGACGGAGCCGGAGGGCGACTGGGACGCGTTCGTCGCCGACGTCGGTGCCCTCACGATCGACCCGGCGGTCGTCGACCGACGTGCGGACGAGATCCGTTCCGACCCGCATGCCATCATCCAGGTGCTCGGCGCGGACGGCTCGTGGCAGGATCCGCAGCCGGGCGTCGAGCCGACCGAGGACGACTGGTCCGCGACCGCGCACTACGTCGTGCTGGGGGAGGCGGCGAACCGGCTCTCGGCGGCGGCCGGGATCGACGGCTGGTGGACCTCGGATGCTCAGCTGCTGTGCGAGGCCGTGACCCCGTGAACGCCTCCATCCGCACACAGAAGCTCCTGACCGCGGCGCTGCGGGAGTCCAACGGCGACATCCTTCGCTATCTGCAGCGCCGCGTCGGACCCGTCGACGCTCCCGACCTGTTCGGCGAGACGCTCCTGATCGCGTGGCGCCGCGTCGACGACCTGCCCGAGAATCCGCTCGAGACGCGGATGTGGCTGTTCGGGCTCGCCCGAGGCACGCTGCAGAACCACGCGCGGGGCGAGCGTCGGCGCGCGGCCCTGGCCGACCGGATCCGTGCCCACATGCCGCGGGTGTCGGACACCCCCGCGGCCGACGAGGGCGACGAGGTGCGCGACGCGCTCAGCCGCCTCCGCCCGGAGCTCGCGGAGATCGTCCAGCTCGTGCATTGGGACGGGTTCCGGATCGGGGAGGCCGCCGAGATCGTCGGCGTCCCCGCGGCGACGGCCCGCTCGCGCTACGCCCGCGCCAAGCAGGAGTTGCGGGCGGCACTCGGCGCGCTCGCCTGAGCGCGCCGACGGCCGGATCCCGCCGAAACGGCGTCCGCGTCAGCCGATGATGCGGGCGCCGGGGACGGGACCGTGCACGTGCAGCGGGTCGAGTCCGATCTCCCGCAGCGAGGACTGCACGTCCTGCGCCGTCTCGGGGTCGGGACACAGCAGCGCCACCGTGGGGCCGGAACCGGAGACGATGCCCTGGAGCGCGCCGGCAGCGACGCCCTGGGCGATCGTCTGGGCGAGGTCGGGCCGCTCGTAGAGGGCCGCGGCCTGCAGGTCGTTGAACAGCGTCTCCGCGAGCTGCACCGGGTCGCCCGACCGGAGCGCCTGCAGCACCGGGATCGGCACGTCGAGCGACAGGGGCGGGTCGTCGGCGAGGGCGCCCTCCTCCTCACGCAGCAGGTCGAGGCGCTCGTAGACCACGGGCGTCGACAGGCCCCGATCGCTGGGCACGAGGATCCAGTCGAAGCGCCCCCGCGCGAGCGCCGGGTTGAGCTGATCCCCGCGGCCGGTGCCGACCGCCGTACCGCCGTGCAGCGCGAACGGCACATCGGCGCCGAGACGCGCGGCGAGGTCGTGCAGGCGCGCCGGCGAGAGGCCCGTCCCCCACAGCGCGTCGCAGGCGACCAGGGCGGCCGCGGCATCCGCCGACCCTCCGCCCATGCCGCCCGCCACAGGGACGCTCTTGCGGATCTCGAGCGCGACGCCGCCCCGGTGGTCGGCGGCCACCGCGAGCAGCTTGGCCGCGCGCATCGCGAGGTTGCGATCATCGAGCGGGACCGAGCCGATGTCCTCCACCCCGGAGACGGTCAGGGAGAAGTCGTCGGCCGGGCGCGCGATCACGTCCTCGTAGAGGGACACCGCCTGGAAGACCGTGGCCAGCGCGTGATAGCCGTCGTCGTGCCGCCCGCCGACCCCGAGGAAGACGTTGATCTTCCCCGGAGCGCGCACGTGCACGGAGTCGGTGAACGCGGCATGGCTCATGATCGGGTCACAGCTCCGACGACTTCGCCCACAGGTTCACGTCGATGGCACCCGCGAGCTCGTCGATGCGGGCGAGCTCCTCGGAGGTGAAGGCGGGACCGTTCACGGCGGCGATGTTCTCGTCCAGCTGCTCCGGGCGCGAGGCCCCGATCAGCGCGGATGCGACCACGGGGTTGCGCAGCGTCCACTGCAGGGCCAGCTGCGCCAGCGACTGACCGCGGCCCTGCGCGACCTCGTTCAGCGAACGCAGGGTCTGCACGGCCTCATCCGTGAGGCGGCCGTCCGGCAGCGAGCCGCGCTTCTGCGCGCGCTCGGCCGTGCCGTCGCCGAGGTACTTGTCGGTCAGCAGGCCCTGTGCCAGCGGGGTGAAGGCGATCGCGCCCAGGCCGGACTGCTCGAGGGTGTCGGTCAGGCCGTCCTCGACCCAGCGGTTCAGGATCGAGTAGGCCGGCTGGTGGATGACGAGCGGCGTGCCGAGATCCTTCGCGACGGCCACGGCCTCCGCGGTGCGCTCGGCGCTGTAGGAGGAGATGCCGACGTAGAGGGCCTTGCCCTGACGCACGAGCGTGTCCAGCGCGCCGACCGTCTCGGCGATCGGGGTGACCGGGTCGACCCGGTGCGAGTAGAAGATGTCGACGTAGTCGAGGCCCATCCGGGTCAGCGACTGCTCGGCGCTCGCGAGGATGTACTTGCGGCTCGCGAAGTCGCCGTAGGGGCCGGGCCACATGTCCCAGCCGGCCTTCGACGAGATGATCAGCTCGTCGCGGTACGGACGGAGGTCCTCGGCGAAGATGCGCCCGAAGTTCTTCTCGGCCGAGCCGTAGGGCGGGCCGTAGTTGTTCGCCAGGTCGAAGTGGGTGATGCCGCGGTCGAACGCGTGGCGCAGCAGTGCGCGCTGGTTGTCGAGCGGGATGTTGTCGCCGAAGTTCCACCAGAGCCCGAGCGAGATCGGGGGCAGGTAGAGGCCGGACGTGCCGACCTGGCGGTAGGCGAACTGCTGATAGCGGCTCTCGTCCGCCGCATACGGACGGTGCAGCTCGGGGACATCGGGGCGGAAGCGGGGGGACTCGGTCACGGTGCCAGGTTACTGGGTGGGAGCGACGTCGTCGGTGAGTGCGGCGGCTGCGGCCACGGCCGCGTGCTGGGCGATGCGCTGGTAGTCATCGACCGTGAGGTCCTCACCCCGGGCGGTCGGGGCGACGCCGGCGGCGATCAGCACCGCGGAGGCCGCGGCGGAGCTGCCGAAGATGCCGGACAGCGCCTGACGGAGCATCTTGCGGCGCTGGTTGAAGGCCGCGTCGACGATCTGGAAGGTGCGACGCCGCTCCTCCTCCGTGCCGCGCTCCCCCTCGGAGCGGTCGAAGCCGACGAGCAGGCTGTCGACGTTCGGGACCGGCCAGAACACCTGGCGGGACACGGTGCCGGAGAGCTTCCACTCCCCGTACCAGGCGGCCTTGACGCTGGGCGAGCCGTAGATCTTCGAGCCGGGCTTCGCGGCCAGCCGCTCGGCGACCTCGGCCTGGACCATCACGACGCCGCGCTGCAGGTACGCGAAGCTCTCCAGGAAGTGCAGCAGCACCGGCACCGAGACGTTGTAGGGCAGGTTCGCCACCAGCACGGTGGGCTCACCCGGGAGCTCGGTGATGCGCAGCGCATCCGCGTCGACGACCGTGAGCCGGTCGGCCTCGACGCCGTGCTCCGCGGCGGTCTGCGCCAGGCGGGCGGCGAGTCGGTGATCGATCTCGACGGCGGTGACGGACGCCCCGGTCTCGAGGATCGCGAGGGTCAGGGAACCGAGCCCGGGACCGACCTCGACCACACGCTCGCTCGGCTGCACGCGGGCGGCCTGCACGATCTTGCGGACGGTGTTCGCGTCCGTGACGAAGTTCTGGCCGAGCTTCTTCGTGGGGGTGACGTCGAGCTCGGCGGCGAGGCGGCGGATCTCGGTGGCGCCGAGCAGGGTGACGGTCATCCCCCCATTCTCCCCCACTCCTCCGATGTCCCCCGCCGTCAGTATTCTTCTCTGGTGCCCTCCCTCGGTGAACTCGTCGCGCCCCGCCGTCTGGGCCGTGACTTCCGCTGGCTGCTCGCGTCGTCGTGGACGAGCAACGTGGGTGACGGCGTCGCACTCGCGGCCGCTCCCCTGCTGATCGCCTCGATGACCTCGTCGCCGATCCTGGTGGCCGCCGGCGCGATCCTGCAGTTCCTCCCCTGGCTGCTCTTCGGACTGCATGCGGGCGCGATCGCCGATCGGTTCGACCGTCGGAGACTCGTCATGTTCGCGAACGCGGCGCGGGCCGTCGTCCTCACCGCGCTCTGCGTGTTCCTCGTGACCGGCGTCGCCAACATCTGGATCGTGCTCGCGGTCGCCTTCCTCTACGGCACGGCGGAGGTGTTCGTCGACACGGCGGGCAGCACGCTGCTGCCGATGCTCGTGAAGCCGGCCGACCTCGGCCTCGGCAACGCCCGCCTGCAGGCCGGCTACCTGGTGGCGAACCAGTTCGCCGGTCCGCCCCTGGGCGCGTTCCTGTTCGCGGCCGGCACCGCCTGGCCGTTCCTGCTCGAGGTCGTGTGCGTGAGCTTCGCCGTGGTGCTGATCTCGCGCATGGCGAAGACGCCCGTCCCGCCTCGGGAGACCGATGCGCACGCGCCCGTGCACACCGACATCGCCGAGGGCCTCCGCTGGCTGTGGCGCAACCCGCCGGTGCGGATGCTCGTGCTCATCATCCTGGTGTTCAACGTGACCTGGGCGGCGCCGTGGGGTGTGCTCGTCCTGTATGCGACCGAGCACCTGCACATGGGCGCCGTCGGGTACGGGGCTCTCACCACGGCGTCGGCGGCGGGCGGCATCCTCGCCACGTTCAGCTTCGGCTGGCTGGAGCGGCACGTGTCGTTCGCGACGCTGATGCGCATCGTCCTGTCGCTCGAAGTGCTCATGCACCTGTCGTTCGCGCTCACCACCACGGGCTGGGTCGCCCTGGTCATCATGTTCTTCTTCGGCGCCTACGCGTTCGTGTGGGGCACGATCTCCACGACCGTGCGGCAGCGACTCGTCCCCGCCGAGCTGCAGGGGCGCGTCGCGTCCGTGAACATGGTCGGGGTCTTCGGCGGCATGGTGATCGGGCAGGCGCTCGGCGGCGTGATCGCCCAGGTGTGGGGGCTCACCGCGCCGTGGTGGTTCGCCTTCGTGGGCGCGGCGCTCACCCTGCTGCTGGTGTGGAAGCCGATCTCGCAGATCGTGTCGGCGAAGCCGGTCGCCGAGACCGGGCCGGAAGACGTGCAACCCGAGAGTCAGGCGTCGAACGAACCGTAGACCCGCAGGGTGTTCTCGGCCAGCTGCGCGCACAGCTCGCCGACGTCGATGCCGAGCTCGGCCGCCATGAAGCGCACCGTGATGGGCACGAGATAGGGCGCGTTCGGGCGCCCGCGCAGTGGCACCGGGGTGAGGAACGGCGCATCCGTCTCGACGAGGAGGCGATCGAGCGGGGTGACCTTGAGCGCATCGCGCAGGTTCTGGGCGTTCTTGAACGTGACGTTCCCGGCGAAGGACAGATGGTAGCCGGCATCGGCGCAGATGCGGGCCATCGCGTCGTCGCCCGAGAAGCAGTGGAACACCGTGCGCTCCGGGGCGCCGACGCGGGTCAGCGTCTCCAGCACCGCGTCGTGCGCGTCACGGTCGTGGATCTGCATCGCGATGCCGTGCTTCTTGGCGAGCGCGATGTGCGCCTCGAACGACGCGAACTGCGGACCCCGCCGGTCGGGCTCGGTGCGGAAGAAGTCGAGCCCGGTCTCGCCGATCGCCCGGGTGCGCGGATGCGCGGCGAGCTCGTCGATCACCGCGAGAGCCTCGTCCAGCCGGCCCTCCTCCGCGTACGTCGGGGCGTCGTTCGGGTGGATGGCGACGGCGGCCAGCACGCGAGGATCGGATGCCGCGGCCTCGACCGCCCACCGCGACGACTCGATGTCGCCCGAGGCCTGGACGACGCCGGCGATGCCGACGGCCTCGGCCCGGTCGAGCTGCTCGGTCAGCGACAGCGGGTCATCGCCGTCGACGATCTCCAGGTGCGCGTGGTTGTCGTACACGGGAACGGCGAGCGGTTCGGGGGCGGGTGGATACTTCAGATCCTTGCGTCCGTCGCCCGAACGCTCACGCACGTAGGTCTCGGCCACGTTTCGTCTCCTCGCTTCGCTCGTCGCTCAACGACCGGTGAGCTGTGTCCGTCCCGGTCGTTGAGCGAGCGAAGCGAGACGAAACGCCGTGTCAGGCCGTGGACTCCACCCGCGGGAACAGCGGCGCGAGGCCGTTGACGCTGGTGCCGGGGCGCAGCACGCCCCAGGCGCCGGCCTCGCGGATCGGCTGGTCCTGCAGACGGCCCAGCGTCTCCGCGGCGCCGAGAGCGATCCAGAGCTTCTCCGTCGACTGCGGCATCACGGGCGAGAGCAGCACCGCGAGGGCGCGCAGGCCCTCGGCGCAGGTGTACAGCACGGTGCCGAGGCGCGCGCGCTGGTCCTCGTCTCCGCCGTTCGCCTGCTTGGCCAGTGCCCACGGCTCGTTCGCGGTGATGTAGCCGTTGAGCGCGTCGACGATGGTCCAGATCGACGAGATCGCCTCGTCGATGCGGAACTGCGCGACGGCGGCATCCGCGTTCGCCGCGGCATCCGCCACGATCTTCTGGATCGCGAGGTCCTTCTCGGTGTACTCGGCCGCGGGCGGCACGATGCCCTCGAAGTACTTCTCGATCATCGCCGTGGTGCGCGAGGCGAGGTTGCCGAAGCCGTTCGCGAGCTCGGCCTGGTAGCGGGCCGAGAGGTCTTCCCACGAGAACGAGCCGTCCTGCCCGAACGCGATCGCGGAGAGGAAGTAGAAGCGGTACGCGTCGGAGCCGAAGACGTCGGTGATCTCGGTCGGCGCGATGCCGGTGAGCTTCGACTTCGACATCTTCTCACCGCCGACCAGCAGCCAGCCGTGCGCGAAGACGCCCTTGGGCACGTCGAGACCGGCCGCCATCAGCAGCGCAGGCCAGATCACGGCGTGGAAGCGCAGGATGTCCTTGCCGACCACGTGGTAGGCGGGCCAGCGGCGCGCGAACGTCTCCTCGTCGGAGCCGTAGCCGACGGCGGTGGCGTAGTTCAGCAGGGCGTCGACCCACACGTAGATGACGTGCGACTCGTCCCACGGCAGCGGGATGCCCCAGTCGAAGGTCGAGCGCGAGATCGACAGGTCCTTGAGGCCCTGGCTCACGAACGACACCACCTCGTTGCGCGCCGAGTCGGGGCGCACGAAGTCGGGCTCGGTCTTGTAGAGCTCGAGCAGGCGCTCCTGGAACTCGCTGAGCTTGAAGAAGTAGTTCTTCTCCTGCAGCAGCTCCAGCGGCTTCGAGTGGATCGCGCAGACCTTCAGCCCCTCGAAGGGACCGGTGCCGTCGACGATCTCCGACTCGGGCTTGAACTCCTCACAGCCCACGCAGTAGAGCGCCTCGTACTCGCCCGCGTAGATGTAGCCGCGGTCGTACAGGCGCTGGAAGAACGTCTGCACGTTCGTCTCGTGGCGCTCCTGCGTGGTGCGGATGAAGTCGTCGTTGGCGACGTCGAGCGTCGTCAGCAGCGGGAACCAGCTCTCGCTGACGAGCTTGTCGACCCACTCCTGCGGCGTGACGTTGTTGGCCGCAGCGGCGCGCAGCATCTTCTGGCCGTGCTCGTCGGTGCCGGTGAGCATCCAGGTGTCATCCCCCGCCTGGCGGTGCCACCGTGCGAGCGTGTCGACGGCCACCGTCGTGTACCCGTGACCGATGTGAGGCACGTCGGACGGGTAGTAGATGGGCGTGGTGATGTAGAAGGATTCGCCTGCGGGCATGGAGCAATTCTAGGTGGGATGGCCTGGGTGGTTACGCGCGGTCCCCGGCTGCCCTTCCGCTGCGAGCGGAAGCCCCGGACGGCCGAAGTCGCACGCGCAGGAGCGCGATGACGCCGCCCGCCCCGACGACCACGCGCGAGGTCGCCTCCGCCGTGACCACGGTCCCGCGCGGCAGGGGATCAGCTCCGGCGGACACCCTCCCGCCCAGCACCACGAGGGCGTCGACTTCCGCGTCGATCGGTCCGGTCGCGCGGCGGATCTCGCATCGCATCCGTCCGCTCGATCGCCGCGACATGAGGTTCACCACCGACACCCGGCGCCCCTCCGTCTCGGCGACCACGCGGTCCTCGCCGCGAAAGGCGACGCCGGAGTGCGGCGGCACGCGCATCTCCACCCCCGCGACCTCCAGCGTCACCCCGGCGGGGTCGAGCGGGATCAGCACGCGGTCGGCGCCCGGGAAGGACGAGAACGGCATCCGCCCCTCGATCTCGGCGAGGCTGATCCGCCAGGCCGGACGCGCGGCGAGCACCCGCGTGACCCCCAGGCCGTTGGCCCATGGCTCCGGATCGACGTCGCCGGGGCGGACGATCTGGAGGTCGGCGCGGGTGCGGTACCGCATGTGCGTCAGCGGATCGCGGTCGGGCCGGTCTCGCCGGTGCGGACGCGGATGACCTGGAGCACCTCGGTGACCCAGATCTTGCCGTCGCCGATCGCCCCGGTGCGGGCCGCCTCCTGGATGGCGTCGAGCGCGGCGTCGAGCACCTCGTCGGTGACGACCGTCTCGATGTAGATCTTCGGCAGGAAGTCGACCTTGATCCGCTGGGACCGGTACACCTCGACCTTGCCGGTCTGAGTGCCGTGGCCCTTGGCGTCGAGGATCGTCATCCCGGCGACGCCGATCTCGGCGAGGGCGGTCTTCACGGGTTCCAGGGCACTGGGCTGCACGACGGCGCTGATGAGCTTCATGATCTTGTCCTTTCTCGGGGAACGGCGCTCAGGAGCGCACATCGTCCAGGTCGTACGCGGTCTCGGCGTGGAGGGTGGTGTCGAGACCGGCGATCTCGGCGGTGTCGGGGACGCGCAGGCCGATCGTGATCTTCATGAGCCAGGCGATGAGCGCGGTCACGACGAAGGTGTACACGAAGACCGAGGCGGTCGCGAGCGCCTGCGTGCCGAGGAGCTCCCCGCCGCCGCCGAAGAAGATCCCCGCCGCACCGGCCGGCGAGGCCGGGTCGGCCAGGAAGCCGATCGCGAGGGTGCCGAAGATGCCGGGGAACATGTGGATCGCCACGGCGTCGAGCGCGTCGTCGTAGCCCAGCTTCTCCTTGAGGCCGAGAGCGGCGAAGGCCACGATGCCGGCGAGGAAGCCGATGATGATCGCGCCGATCGGCGAGACCGAGTTCGCCGCCGGGGTGATGCCGACGAGTCCGCCGAGGACGCCCGAGATGGCACCGAGCGAGGTGGCCGCCTTGCGGATCGTGCGCTCGACGACGAGCCAGCCGAGCAGACCGGCGCACGCGGCGATGAGCGTGTTGGTGACGGCCACCCCCGCGCTGTCGTTGATCCCGCCGGAGGATCCGCCGTTGAAGCCGTACCATCCCACCAGCAGGAGGCCACCGCCGACGATCGCGATCGGAAGGTTGCCTGGGCGGCCCACGTGCGGGAAGTCCCGCCGCCGGCCGAGGAAGAAGGCGAGCACGAGGGCCGCGACGCCGGCGTTCATGTGCACGGCCGTCCCGCCCGCGAAGTCGATCGCGTGCAGGTTGTTCGCGATCCACCCGCCGATGGTCGAGCCGTCCGCGGAGTCGAAGGCGAAGACCCAGTGCGCGACGGGGAAGTACACCAGCGTCGCCCAGAGGCCGCTGAAGATCAGCCAGCTCGAGAACTTCATCCGCCCCTCGACCGCCCCGCCGATGATGCCGACGGTGAGTCCGGCGAAGATCAGCTGGAACACGGCGATGAGGATCGCGGGCACGGTGCCCTCCGGCGTCTCGGCGCCGAGCAGCGACTGGATCCCGAACAACCCCGCCGGGTCTCCGATGATGCCGGCGCCACCGACCGAGTTCCCGAGGGTGAGTCCGTAGCCGAACAGGACCCAGAGCATCGCCGTGACGGCGAATCCTCCGAACACGATCATCATCGTGTTGAGGATGTTCTTCGTGCGCGACAAACCGCCGTAGTACAGCGCGAGTCCGGGCAGCATGAGGGTGACGGCGACGGTGGCCGTCAGCATCCATCCCGTGTTCACCTGGGAGGTGATGTCCATGTCGATCTCCTTTCGGGTAGGGGGTCTTGCGGATCGTGCGGATCGTGCAGGTCTGGCGGATCAGCGGGTGAGCAGGTGCTCCAGGACGTCGGCGAGCGCCTCGACTCCGGCGGCGACGTCCTCCGGCTCCGCGCTCTCCGCCGGGGTGTGGGAGGCGCCGCTCGGATTCCGGACGAACAGCATCCCGGTGGGCACGGCGCCGGCCAGGACTCCCGCGTCGTGCCCGGCCCCGGTGTCGAGCACCGGGGCGTCCGGGAGCAACGCCTGCATCACGGCGCGCAGCCCGGGGTCGAACGCCACGGTCGGCGAGAACGACTGCTCGGTCACCGTGACCACGCAGCCCTCGGCGGCCGCGGCCCTCTCGGTCCCGGCCGTGACCTCGCTGACGATGCGCCGCACCGCCTCCTCGGACCGATGCCGCACATCCATCCAGAGGTCGACGGCCGAGGCGATGACGTTGGTGCCGCCCGGAGTCACCTTCACCCGCCCGACGGTGCCGCGCGCGCCGTCGACGACGAGCGTGTGCACGCGCAGGCTGCGGATGGTCTCGGCCGCGACCACCACCGGGTCCTGCCGGTCGACCATCCTCGTCGCACCGGCATGGTCGCCGCGTCCCTCGATCCGCACGTGCCAGCGCCCGTGGGCGATGATCGCCCCGGCGAGCGCGACGGGACGGTCCAGGTCGATGAGCCCGCGCCCCTGCTCCACGTGCAGCTCGACGAAGGCCGCGATGCCCGCGAGTCGCTCCGGGTCGGCACCGAGGGTCGAGGGGTCGAAACCGGCATCGGCCGACGCCTCCGCGAAGGACCGTCCGGCGTCGTCCCGGAGGGCGCGTACGCGGTCGGGCTCCACGGCGCCCGTCAGAAGGCGTGAGCCCAGGCAGGCGATGCCGAACCGGGAGCCCTCCTCCTCGGGGAAGACCGCGACGGCCAGCGGACGGATCGGCACGATCCCGCGGTCGCGCAGGAGGTCGACGGCCACGAGCGCGCTCGCGACGCCGAGCGGCCCGTCGAAGTTCCCTCCGCCGGGCACGGAGTCGAGGTGCGACCCCGTCACGATGGCGTCGTGGCGCGGCGCGGTGTCGTCGGTCGCGACGTCCCACCACGCCCAGAGGATGCCGTTGCCGTCGGTCTCGACCCGCAGCCCCCGCGCGGCCGCGTTCCTCGCGAACCAGGCCCGGAGCTCGAGCTCGGCCGGCGAGAAGACCGGACGTGAGTAGCCGCCGCGCTCGGGGTCTGCGCCGATCGTCGCGATCTCGGCGAGGAGGGTGTTCGCATCAGCGGATGTCGGCATCTCAGACCCCCGCGAATCTCTGGCCGGCGGCGCGGAAGCGCTCCACCGCCCGCTCGGAACCGGACACGAGGTCGAGCACCAGCTCGCCGAGCAGCGGGGCGAACTTCGCGCCCTGCCCCGAGCACGGCGACAGGATGGTGATGCCCTCGGCCCGATCGATGATCATGTCCTCGCGCGGCACGTTCGTGAAGAGGCACGTGGTCTCCGCGTAGGGGGTCGGGAGCAGGCCGGGGGTGAAGTGCTCGACGAACCCGACGACGCGCTTCCGGTTCTGCGGATCGATCCGTCCGTCCTGCGCCCGCGCGGAGGGGATCACCCGTCCGCCGTTGTACTCGGCGACCTTCTGTCCGCGGAACTGCGCGTCCCGACCGCCGGGCAGGCTGTACGCCTGGATGTGCTCGCCCTTGTAGATGACGGTCGGCCACGTGGTGGCGGCGTCGTCCGGAGTCTCCCCGCAGTCCGCGGTGTCGCGGTAGAGGAAGTGGAACGCGTTCTCCTGACGCACCTCGAACTGCGGGAGGGCATCGACGAAGGCCGACGGCAGGTCGAGTCCGCCCAGCAGCGCGGGCAGCCATCCCCCGGCGGCGACGATCACCTGCTCCGCGTGCACGGTGTCGCCGTTCGTCGAGGTGAGGAGGTAGCCCGAGGACGCCCGGCGGACGGACTCGACCTCCCACCCGAGGCGCACCCGGGCTCCGGCGACCTGCGCGAGGTCGATCATCGCCTCGACGGAGGACTCGGCGTCGATCACACCGGCTCCCGGGTGCCAGAGCACCTCGCCGTCGAAGTTGATCTGCGGCCACCGCGCCTTCGCGTCGCCCGCGGTGAGCAGCTCGTGCTCCACGGCTTCGCTCGCGAGCGCCGCGGCCAGCCCCCGAGGGTCGCGGACCACGCCGCAGTCGAGGGAGCCGCTCGGGGTGATGAGCCGCTGTCCGCTCGCGGCCTCGAGCTCGTCCCATCCGCCCTTCGCCCGCACGACGAGGCCGACGGAGAACGGGTCGGGGTAGGCGTACCGGAAGATGCGGGCCGACCCGTGCGAGCTGCCGAGGGCGGAGGCCGGCTCATCGCGCTCGAGCACGATCACCTCCTCGCCCGACTGCGCCAGCCGCCAAGCCGCGGCCGCACCGCTCAGCCCGGCACCGATGACCGCGAATCTCGCCGAGTCGTGCACGGGGAGTCCTTCGCTCGTGCCCATGGCTCAGGCCAGGTCCGGGGCGTTCCAGAGGTTCAGCGTCGTGCCGATCCCCTTCTCGACCGCGTTCTCGTAGACGGTCTTCGCCCACGCGACGTCCTCCACGCCCATGCCGCCGACGCTGAACAGCACCGGCTGCTCGTCGAACTCCCGCCCGGGCACGGTGCCTTCGAACACGTCGCCGATGTTCACCACGCGGGACTCGTCGAGTTCGCCGGCGTCGATCAGGTCCTGCCAGTACAGGCCGATCATCCCGAAAGCGGTCTCGTGCGAGGGGGCGGGGTACTCCTCAGCCCACGCCTCGTAGATCTTCTTGGCGTCGGCGATGAGCCGCGCCTTCCCCGACAGCGTGTACTCCCTGTCCATGCGCAGGTTCGCCGGCAGGCTCAGGAACGCGCCGGGCTTGATCCAGTCGCCGTCGATGTACGGGTAGTTCTCCGAGCCGACCAGTCCGGTCACGGCCTCCGAGACGATGTCGGAGTCGCGGACGGCCGCCTCGACCGTGTCGGCGATCTCGATCGTCGTGAACTGGGGGTAGTGCTCACGGACATAGTCCGCGAAGGCGTCGGAGGTCGATCGACGACGCCCGTTGATGCGGATCGTGTGGAGGGTCGGGCGCGCCGCCGTCATCGCGTGCAGGGCGCTCTTGTTCATCGCGCCGGGGCCGATGATGCCGAGCGAGGTCGCGTTCACCGGGGCGAGCTTCTTCGCCGCGGCGCCGGGGACGGCCGCGGTGCGATAGGCGCTCTCGAGGTTGCCCGACATGATCGCGAAGGGCGCGCCGGTCTCCTTGTCGTTCAGCACGATGAGGTGGATGGAGCGCGGCAGTCCCTGCTCGCGGTTGTCGATGTTGGAGCCGTACCACTTGACCCCTGCGGTGTCGAAGCGTCCGCCGAGGTACGCGGCCATCGCCATGAAGCGGCGGTCGGCGGCATCCAGCGGCATGGTCGGGAACGGGGACGACGACGGGAAGCTGATCTGCGCACCGTGCGAGTTCGCCGAGTTGCCGGCCATCCGGTAGTCGCCCTTGGCGACCAGGATCAGCACCTCCTCCATGACCTCCATGCAGCGCTCCATGTCCTTCACGCCGGCGGCGATGACGTCAGGCTCGCTGAGGTAGAGCATGTCGATCCGGGTGCGGGTCGCGGTGTCTGCAGTCATGGTCGGGTCCTCCGTGTCGGGTGCTTCGACATCAGATAACCGGCGCAGGCAACCCCAGGTCAAATACGATTTCCGCGACTGATTGATAGCGTTTCGCTCGCAATGCGCCCGTAACGGCGCGGTAATACGAAGCCCGTATCGTGCCCGCATGGAACTCCGTCAACTGCGCTACTTCCTCGCCGTGGCGGACGAGCTCCACTTCGGTCGCGCCGCGCAGAAGCTGCACATGTCGCAGCCGCCGCTGAGCGTGCAGGTGGGTCGTCTGGAACGCGAGGCCGGGGTGGCGCTGTTCGAGCGGACCACACGCCGAGTCACGCTCACGCCCGCCGGAAGGCACCTGCAGGAGAGGGCTCGGCGGATCATCGACGAGGTCGACGACGTCCGCGCCGAGATGCGCGCCTACGTCGACGGGCTCGCGGGACAGCTGACGGCCGGTTTCGTCAGCTCGGCGAACTACACGGTGCTGCCCGAGGTCGTGCAGCTGTTCCGTGCGCGACGCCCGAACGTCGCCCTCTCCCTCGTGCCGCTCACCTCGGGCGAGCAGTTCGCCCGGCTGCGGGAGGGCTCGCTCGACGTCGGGATCGTGCGCGACGAGGACCCCCGCGGTGACTCATCGTCCCCGCGTCTCTCCACGCAGGTGGTGTTCGAGGAGCGTCTGGTCGCGTGCCTCCCGATCGGCCATCCCCTCGCCGGTCGCACCGAGGTGACCCCCGAGGAGATCATCGAGGTGCCGATGATCGCCTATCCGCGCTCGCTCATGCCGGGATACGTCGATCGGGTGACCGCGACGCTGGGGGCGGCGGGGACCATGCGCGTGGTCGAGGAGGTCGTGCACCAGGAGACCGCGTTGGGGTTCGTCGCCGCGGGTCTCGGCACGAGCATCCTGCCGGAGTCGGTCAGGATGCTCGTGCCGCCCTCGATCGCGATCGTCCCGCTGGCCGGATCGCCGACCACGCGGCTCCTCGCCGCCCATCAGGTCCGCGACGATGTGAGCGCGGTCGTCGCGGCGTTCATCGCCTGCCTGCACGACGCCGCCGACGCCCTGTCGACGCGACGGGAGGTCAGCGCCTGAAGCCGTGGAGCGTCACAGCGCGTTGCGACGGGCGACCTCGCCGAGCCACGCGAGCGAGGGCTTCGGCGAGCGCGCGAACGTCTCGTGGTCGAAGCCGATGAGGCCGAACGTGGGCGCGAATCCGCTGGCCCACTCGTAGTTGTCCAGCGCGCTCCAGTGCTGGTAGGCACGGACGTCGATGCCGTCGGCGATCGCGCGGTGCAGTCCCTCCAGCGCCCCCTGCGTGTAGGCGATGCGACGGGTGTCGTCGGCGGTCGCGATGCCGTTCTCGGTCACGAGCACCGGCACGCCGCCGCTCCGCTCCCACGCACTGCGCACGCCCATCTCGAGCGCCTCCGGGAAGAACTCCCAGCCGGTCAGCGTCGTCTCCACGTCGGACGACACCGGACGGGGGCCCTCCGGCCCGATGAACGTGCGGGTGTAGGCCTGCACGCCGACGAAGTCGTCGCCGGCGGACTGGTCGAGGTACCAGTGGTCGCGCGGGTCGCCGTACTCCGCGAGCATCTCGTCGGCGCCCGGCTCTCCGGTGGAGTGGAACGCCTGCGTGGCGATGGTCCATCCGGCCTTGACCCCCGGCACCGAGTGCAGGATCTCGGTGGCACGGCGATGCGCATCGAGCAGCGTGTCGGCGACGGCGAGGTCGGGGTTCGGGAGGCCGTAGGCGACGAGGTTCGCCGCGTCCTCTCCCCCGGCCAGCATCGCGGCGATGTTCGGCTCGTTGATCGTGCACACGTAGTCGATGCCGTCGAGGATCGGCAGCACGGTCTCGACGTAGCGGGAGAACAGATCGACCGCGTCATCGGCGCGCCAGAAGCCGTCCTTCTGGAACCACTGCGGCACCGTGAAGTGCATGAGCGTGACCGTGGGGTCCAGCCCGTTCTCGCGAGCCGTGTCGATCATGCGGCGGTAGTGGTCGAGCATCGCCCGCGAGACGAAGCCGCGCTCGGGCTCGATCCGCGCCCATTCCACCGAGAACCGGTAGGAGTTCAGCCCGGCCGCGGCGAGCAGCCGCATGTCCTCCGGGTAGCGATGGAAGTGGTCGGCGGCGTCACCGGAGGGCTCCACCATGGGCGAGCCGGGCGCATGTTCCATCGCCCACCAGTTGCTCGTGGTGTTGTTGCCCTCCACCTGGTGGGCCGCTGTCGCGGCGCCCCACAGGAAGCCGTCGGGGAATGCGAGCACGAGTGCTCTCCTCTCTCTTGGGTTGAAGTCGTGACGGTCAGTGAAGACGTGCGGGGTTGGGCACGGCGTCCAGCAGCTGGATCGTGTACGGATCCTCCGGATGCTGCAGCACCTCCGAGGTCTCGCCGCGCTCGACGACCCGACCGCGGTTGAGGACCAGGATGTTCTGCGTCACCAGTCGCGCGCTCAGCAGGTCGTGCGTGATGTAGAGCATGCTGATGCCCCAGCGCTCACGGAGGTCCTCCAGCAGCGCCAGCACCCCGGCGCGGAGCGAGACGTCGAGCATCGACACCGGCTCGTCGGCGATCAGCACCTGCGGGTCGCTCGCGAGCGCCCGGGCGATGACCACGCGCTGCCGCTGCCCACCCGAGAGCTGATGCGGCAGCTTGGCCGCGAACTGCTCGACGGGTGTGAGACCGACCGTCTCCAGCAGCTCGAGGACCCGGGCCCTGGCCTCCGGTCCGCGCAGCTTCGTGTAGTTCATGACCGGACGCGTGAGGGCGTACTCGACCGTGTGCAGCGGGTTCAGCGCCGCGTACGGATCCTGGAACACCATCTGCACGTCCTTGCGCAGGTCGCGCAGACCCCGCCGCTTGAGCGTGGCCACGTCGACGTCGCCGAAGCGCACCGTGCCCGAGGTGGGCTTCTCGACCCCGGTGAGCATCTTGGCGATGGTCGACTTGCCCGATCCCGAGGCGCCGACCAGGGCGAGCGACTCCCCCGGCTCGAGCCGGAACGACACGTCGTCGACCGCGGTCACGGCGTCCTGTCCCCGGCGCGGGGCCGGGTAGTGCTTCGAGACGCCATCCACCACGATCGCCGCGTCCGCACGGCGCGCGTCACGCGGCGACACCGTCGGCATCGTCTCGGTGACATCGGTGCGGGACCGTCCTTCGCGGCGCCGCGTCCCGAGGTCGACGAAGCCCGGGATCGAGAGGGTCTCCGCGCGCGGGTCGGCGTAGTGGCTGAGCAGCATCCGCGTGTACTCGTCCTGCGGCCGCTGGAGGATGTCGATGCTCGGAGCATCCTCCACGATGTGCCCCTCGTGCATGACCATCACCCGGTCCGTGGCCTCGAGCACGATGCCGAGGTCGTGGCTGATGAGGATCGCGGTGAAGTGCTCCGCCCGCTGCAGCTCCTTGATCGTGTCCATGACCGCGTGCTGCACGAGCACGTCGAGCGCCGTGGTGGGCTCGTCGAACACCATCAGCTGCGGCTCCAGCGACAGCGCGAGGGCGATCGAGGCGCGCTGGCGCATACCGCCGGAGAGCTCGCCCGGATAGCGCGCCAGCACCGTCTCGTCGAGCCCGACCTTGCCGATCAGCTCACGAGCCCGGGCATCGCGCTCCTCGCGCGGCACGTGACCGTGCGCGGCGAAGATGTCGCGGAAGTGGTTGCCCACGGTCCGCACCGGGTTGAGCGCGTTCATGCCCGACTGCAGCACCATCGCGAAGCCGCCCTGGCGCTGACGCCGCAGCTCCTCGGCGTCCAGCTCGCGGATGTCGCGTCCACCGAAGAGGATGCGTCCGCCGCTGATGCGCGCCGGCGGCTTCTGCAGCCGGGTCAGTGCGAAGCCGAGCGTGGACTTGCCCGACCCGGACTCGCCGACCAGGCCGACGAACTCCCCGCGACGCAGCGAGAACGAGACGTCCTCGACCGCCGTGACGGGTGTCGTGCCGGGCGAGGCGTACTGGACGGACAGCCCCTGCACGTCGAGCAGGATCTCGGTGGAGTCCATGGCGGTCATCGGCCCTTCCCCTCTCGCAGGCGCGGATTGGAGATGCCGTCCACGCCGAAGTTGATCAGTGTCAGGCTCAGCGCCAGCAGTGCGATGCACAGACCGGGGGCGAACAGCAGCAGCCACTGCCCGGTGAGCAGGGAGTTGGAGTTCTGCGCCCAGTAGAGCATGGTGCCCCAGCTGACGATGCTGGAGTCGCCGAGGCCCAGGAACTCCAGCCCGGCCTCCGCGAGGATCGCCGCCGTCGCCGCCCCGAAGAGCGTGCCGGCGATGATCGACGTCATGTTCGGCAGGATCTCGCGGAACACGATGCGCGTCCTGCTGTCCCCCGAGAACTGCGCCGAGGTGACGAAGTCGTTCCCGCGCAGCGACTGGGTCTGGCTGCGGAGCACGCGAGCACCCCACGCCCAACCGGTCACCACGATCACGGCGATGATCATGAGGATGCCGCCGTTCTGCAGGTACGCGGCGATCACGATCATCAGCGGGAGCCCCGGGATCACCAGGAACAGGTTGACGATGAAGCCGACGACCTCGCCGGCGAAACCGCGCATGTAGCCCCAGCTGAGCCCGATGAGCACGGCCACGATGGTGGACAGGATGCCGGCCGCGAAGCCGACCAGGAGGCTGATCTGCGCGCCGTAGATGAGCTGGCTGAGCACGTCCTCCCCCGCGGCGGTGGTGCCGAGCCAGTGCGCCCAGGACGCGTCGGCGTTGCGCTCGAAGGTGTTGTCCTTCGCGCCGTACGGAGCGAGGACGGGGGCGAACACCGCCACCAGCACGAAGAAGGCGAGGATGCACAGCCCGAGTCGCGCCTTGCCGTTGCTCCAGAGCGTGGCGACCATGCGCCCGAAGGCGCGCCAGGGGCTCGGCGCGGCGATGCGCTCGGCGGGGATCTTGACGTTCATGGTGGAGGTCATCGGCGAGTCCTCGGGTCGAGAACCCCGTAGAGGATGTCTACGAGGAAGTTGGCGATGAGCACGCTCACGGTGATCATCAGGAAGAGCGCCTGCATGAGCGGATAGTCCTGTCCGATCACGGCGTTGAAGAGCAGATACCCGATGCCGGGATATCCGAAGACCTGCTCCACGAGGATCGATCCGCCGACCACGCCTCCGAGCGTGAGCCCGAAGCCGGTGAGGTTCGGCAGGATCGCGTTGCGTGCGGCGTAGCGGAGGGCGATCGTGCGGCCGTGCAGGCCGTTCGCCTCGCCGAACGTGATGTAGTCCTCGCCGAGCGTGTTGATCATGGCGTTGCGCATCCCGATGATCCAGCCGCCCAGCGAGGTGAGCAGGATCGTCAGGGCGGGGAGGAACGCATGGCTGAGCAGATCCCCGAGGAAGTCCCAGGTGAAGCCGGGAGTCGTCGTCGCGGAGTAGGCGCCCGTCGTCGGGAACCAGTGCAGCACGTAGCCGAAGAAGAACAGCAGCAGCAGCGCGGTCCAGAAGTACGGGAACGTGCTGAGGAACGAGCCGGTCAGCGTCGGCAGCGAGTCCAGCCAGGTGCCGCGGCGCCAGGCGGCCGCGACGCCGATGAGGGTGCCGATCACGAACGCGAGGACCGTGACGATCCCGACGAGCCCGATCGTGTACGGCAGCGCCGTGGAGACCATGCTCGACACCGACTGCGGATAGAACGTGTACGAGACGCCGAAGTCGAGCCGGACGACCTGGCCGAGGTAGGCGATGTACTGATCCCACAGCGACCCGGTCGGGACACCGAGCTGCGCTTCGATGGCGGCGCGCGTGGCGTCGGACACCGGTCCGTTCTGGGACAGCTTGGCGATCGCGGCATCCGCCGGGGAGCCCGGCATCATGCGCGGGAGGAAGAAGTTCAGGGTGACCGCGGCCCACAGCGTGAGCACGAACAGGCCGAACTTCTGGAGCGCGTACTTCATCGGTCGTCCCCCTTGACGCGCTTGAGGTGCGTGAAGATCTCCAGCGGCGCGGAGTCGTAGTTCTGCGGGATCATGTACGGGTCTTCCTCACTCGGCCA
The DNA here is from genome assembly GCF_059422585.1 of Microbacterium sp. GW821-FHT01D02. Taxonomy (NCBI): domain Bacteria; kingdom Bacillati; phylum Actinomycetota; class Actinomycetes; order Micrococcales; family Microbacteriaceae; genus Microbacterium; species Microbacterium sp. GW821-FHT01D02. Next base: position 214,898 of record NZ_JBWKXB010000001.1, read on the forward strand.
GCCGGTGAACTTGGCGTCGCTGAACAGGCCCCAGATGCCGCCGTAGTAGAGGCCGATCACGGGCAGCTCGTCGTAGACGATGCCCTGCAGCTCCTTCACGATCTCGGCCTGCCGGGCGGGGTCGACGGTCTCGCGGTACTCGGCGAGCAGCGCATCGACCTCGTCCGACCTGTAGCGCTCGAAGTTGTTCGCGGTCGCTTCTCCCGACGGCACGTAGAACTCGCTGGAGAGCAGGTTGTTGTAGGCCTGGTAGACGTCGCCGTTGCCCATGCCGCCGATCGCCATCTCGAAGTCGCCGTTGCTGATCGCGCTCTGATACCCCGCCGGCTGCGGGAGCTTGAGAGTGACCTTCACACCGACGTCGGCGAGCTGGCTGCGCACGGTCTGCGCCGCCCTGGTCCAGTCGGTGAAGCCGTTGGCCGTGGTGAGGGCGAACTCGAGCTGCTCGCCGTCGGCGTTCACGAGCCGGTCGCCGTCGAGGGTGTAACCGGCCTTCTCGAAGGCCGCGAGCGCCGCATCCCTGTCCTGCGTGATCATGCCCTGGTCGGGGATGCTGGGGTCGAGGTACTGCTCCTGGTTGGGGAGGATGAGCCCGGTCTGACCGGCCGGCTTCATATATCCCTCGGAGGCGGTCTCGGCGATCTCCTCGCGGTCGAGGGAGAGCGCGATGCCACGACGCACGTTCACGTCGTCGAACGGCGCGACCTCGAGGTTCGGCATCAGCGCGATCACGCCGCCCGGCGGGAACCACCACGAGTTGTGGTCGCTCGCCGCACCCCAGGTGCCCTCGACGTCGGAGATGAAGGCGTAGGCCCAGTCGTACCCGCGGCTGACGGTGTCGAGCTGCGAGTTCGTGGCGGGGAGGACGATGTGCTCGATCTCGATGGAGTCGGCCTGCCAGTAGTCGGGGTTCTTGTCCATCGAGTACTGCTGGTCGTTGTAGTTGCCGAGCACGAAGGGCCCCGTGCCGACCGGCTTCTCGTTGCGGTAGGTGTCGGGGTTCTTCACGTCGGCCCAGAGGTGCTCGGGCACGATCATGGTCTGCCCGAGGATCGACAGCGACGGGGCGTCCTCGGTCTTCAGGTGCAGGACCACGTCCTGCCCGTCGGTCTCGACGCTGTCGAGGTGCTGCCAGGCACCCTTGATGTCGAGGGAGGGGTTGTCCTTCAGGAGCTGGAACGTGAAGGCCACGTCGTCGGGCGTGAGGTCCTCTCCGTCGCTCCACTTCACGTCATCGCGGATCGTCATCACGATCGTGCGCGCGTCGGGCTGGGACCACTCGGAGGCGAGCCAGGGGTTCTGCGCACCGTCGAGCGGGTTGATCAGGATCAGCGGCTCGTAGATCCACCGCGACGCCGTGCGCGTGTTGGTGAGATACGGGTTGAAGTTCCTGGTGAAGAACGGGTTGCCGTGATCGGCGTTGATCAGCATCGTGTCGTCGCCGATCGATGGATCGGGCTGGGATGTGATCTGGATGCTGCAGCCGCTCAGTGCGACCGCGGCTGCCGCGAGTCCCACGATCGCCGCCCTGCGCCAGCGCCGGATCAAGCGCCCTCTCGGTGTTCTGCCACCTGACATCTGCCACCTCATGTCGTCTCTGTCATGACCGACGGCCTGCGCCGCCTCAGCGAGTGTAAGCGCATACATTTTGCGATCGCAACCCCTTGACACCGACGCCGGGGCATGCGTCGCGCCGATCAGGAAGGGCGCAGAGAGCTTTCCCGCAGCAGGATCCGCACGGGTAGCCGGGCCATGATCGGCTCGGCCTCGGGGTGCTCCAGGCGGCGCGCGAGGACCTGCACCGCTGCCCGCCCCAGCTCGATCATCGGCTGCCTGATCGTGGTTAGCGGCGGCTGCGAGAGGACCGCCGCCTCGATGCCGTCGAACCCTGTGACCAGCACGTCCTCCGGCACGCGCACGCCCGCGGTGCGGAACGCGTCCAGCGCCCCGAGAGCCATCTGGTCGTTCGCGGCGATCAGCGCCGCCGGCGGCCCGGAGCGCAGCAGCTCCTCCGCCGCGCGACGCCCCGAGGCGCGGGTGAAGTCGCCGCGGACGACACGGACCTCCTCCACCGGGCGACCGGCGCCCGCCACGGCATCGGCGAAGCCCTCCCAGCGCTGGGCGCCGTCGGGCGAGTCCGTCGGGCCCGCCAGGAACGCGAGCGGCGCGTCCCCCACCTGGGCGAGGACGTGGCGGGTCAGCTCCGCCATCGCTTCGGCGTTGCTCACCGTCACGTGGTCGTAGTGGTCACCGCGCGGCGGGCCGGACAGCACCACGACGGGGATGCGCCGAGCCAGCCGGGCGAGCACCTCGTCCGGCACGCTGCTCGCGAGGACCATGAGGCCGTCGACGCGGCCGGCCATGTCGCGCACCGTCGCACGGTCCGGATCGTCGCGCCCGACGCCGACCATGAGCACGAAGCCCTGCTTCCACGCCTCCAGCTCCGCCCCCCGGAGCACCTCGTCGAGGAACAGCATCGCCGCGTGATCCTCGTCGTCCGCCCCGCTCTGCACGACCGTGAACGGCGGGGACTCCTCTCCGGAGAGCGCATCGAGGGCCGGTGCCTCGTCGGCCGCGTCGAACCCGGGGAAGTACAGCCCGAGCACCCCGGTGCGACGCTCGGCGAGTCCGCGGGCGCTGCCGCTCGGGACATACCCCAGGGCGGCCACGGCATCGAGCACGCGCTCCCGCGTGACCGGACGCACGGCATCCGGCGAGCGCAGCACACGGGAGACCGTGGCGATCGAGACGCCGGCCCGGTCGGCCACGTCGTACACGGTCGCCGCCTTGCTCACGTCACGCTCCTCCGGAGCGGGCGGCGAGCGCGGCCTGGTAGAGGTCTCGCGAGGAGAGCCCGGTGAGCGCCGCGACCTCGGACGCGGCGTCCTTCAGCCGGACGCCGTCGGCGACGAGCTGCTGCACCTGGGCGAGGGCGTCCTCCGGTGAGGCGTCGCGGCGTGCCGCCCCCTCGACGACCACCACGATCTCGCCCTTCACGCCGTTCTCCGCCCAGGCGACGAGCTCGGATGCCGTGCCGCGACGGACCTCTTCGTAGAGTTTCGTGAGCTCGCGGCACACCGCGATCCGCCGCTCGTCGCCGAAGGCCGCGCCCATGTCGGCGAGGGCGCTCGCGAGGCGGGCGGGAGACTCGAAGAAGACCATGGTGCGGGGCTCCGCCGCGAGCGCGCGCAGGGTCGAGCGCCGCTCCCCCGGCTTGCGCGGGAGGAAGCCCTCGAACGTGAAGCGGTCGGTGGGCAGACCCGAGATCGCGAGGGCCATCAGCACCGCGCTCGGCCCGGGGATCGCGGTGACGGTGACGCCCTGGGCGACCGCCTCGGCGACCAGTCCGTAGCCGGGGTCGCTCACGGTGGGCATCCCGGCGTCGCTCATCACCACGATGTCGGTCTCCGCCGCGAGGGCCGCGAGCTCCGCGGCCTTCTGCTTCTCGTTGTGGTCGTGCAGCGCGATCAGACGCGGGCGGTTGTCGATGTGCAGGGCCTTCAGCAGGCGCTGCGTCGTCCGGGTGTCCTCCGCGACGACGACCTCCGCGTTCTCCAGCACCTCCACGAGGCGGCGGGACGCGTCGCCGAGATTTCCGATCGGAGTGGCGGCGAGGATGATCACCCGCCCAGCTTAGGCGGGCAGGATGCAGCCGGCGGAGAACGCCCGTTGTCTAGGCTGGAGCGGTGACCGCGCCCGTGCCCCTGCTTCCCGCTCCCGAGGAGCGGCTGACGCGCTACGGGCGCCTCCGCGATCGTGTGCTGCACGCCCCGGACTGGGGACGGGCGATCCGGTGGCTCGCCCCGCTCGTCATCACCGCCCTGGCCGCGCTGCTGCGCCTGATCGGCGTCGCCCATCCGCACCAGCTCGCGTTCGACGAGACGTACTACGTGAAGGACGCCTGGTCGCTGTGGACCCTCGGCTACGAGGGCACCTGGGGCGAGAACGCCAACGAGGCGTTCCTCACGATGAAGGACCTGCCGCTCTCGGACGTGGGCTCGTTCATCGTGCACCCGCCGCTCGGCAAGTGGCTCATCGCCCTCGGGATGGCGATCGGCGGCCCCGACAACAGCGCGGGATGGCGCCTGGCGACCGCGGTGCTCGGCACCGGCTCCGTGCTGCTGGTGTACCTGATCGCCCGGCGCCTCAGCGGCTCCGTGATCGTGGCGAGTGTGGCGGGCACGCTGCTGGCGATCGACGGCCTCAGCATCGTGATGAGCCGGATCGCCCTGCTCGACGGCATCCTGACGTTCTTCCTCCTGCTCGGCGTGCTGTTCGTGCTGATCGATCGGGAGCGCACCATCCCGGTGCTCGAGCGGCGCGACGACGAGGCGCCCGACCCGTTCTGGGGTCCCGTGCTCTGGCGCCGACCGTGGCTGATCGCGGCCGGAGCAGCGCTCGGCGCGGCCTGTGCGGTGAAGTGGTCGGGGCTCTACGCGCTGGCGGGCTTCGGCCTGTACATCGTCGTCACCGATGCACTGGCGCGACGTCGGGCCGGCGTGGTGCTGTGGCCGACGGCCGCCGCGTTCCGGCAGGGCCCGGTGTCGTTCGTCCTCCTGGTCTTCCCCGCACTCGCGGTGTACCTCATCAGCTGGACGGGCTGGTTCGTCACCGCCGGCGGCTACGACCGCCAGAGCGACTCGAACCCGCTGATCGCGCTGTGGAAGTACCACCAGTCCATGCTCGGCTTCCACGTCGGCCTCACCAGCGGGCACCCCTATGCGAGTCCCGCGTGGCAGTGGCCGCTCCTGCTGCGCCCGACTGCGGTCTGGGTCGACTCCGACCCGGCGGGCTGCGGCACCGATCACTGCATCGGCGTGATCTCCGCCGTCCCGAACCCGCTCATCTGGTACGGCGGGGTCGCCGCGGCCGTCTACCTGCTCTACCGGCTGGTGCGCGGCTGGATCACGCGGCAGTCGATCGGCGTCGAGCTGAGCATCCCGCTTGTCGGTCTCGCGGTCACCTACCTGCCGTGGCTGATGTTCCCCGAGCGCACGATCTTCCAGTTCTACACGGTGGTGATGATGCCGTTCCTGGTGCTCGCGCTCGCCATGACGCTGCGGATCGTCGCGGGCAGACGCGAGGATCCGCTGTACCGCCGCCAGTCGGGCGAGCGGACCGTGATGATCTTCCTCGTGTTCGTGGTGCTGGTGTCGGCGTTCTTCCTGCCGCTGTGGACCGGCATGAGCGTGCCGTACGAGTTCTGGCTGCTGCACAACTGGATGCCCGGCTGGGTGTGACGAGCTAGACGGCATCGTCCGTCGCGACGTGCTCCACGAGCGGGAGGACCCGTCCGGAGAGGTGCGTGCGCATGGCGATGGACGACGCGGTGCGCGCGACGCCCGGCACCAGGGCGACCCGGTCGAGCACCTCCTGCAACTGCGTCGCATCCCTCGCCACCAGGCGCAGCTGCATGTCGCTGGCACCGGTGACGGTGTGCATGTCGACGATCTCCGGGACCGCATCCGCGAGGGCCGCGGCCACGTCGTCGTGCCCGACCTTCTGGTCGATCTCGACCAGGCAGAAGGCGACGACGCCGTATCCGAAGCCGGCCGGGTCGATGCGCGGCACGATCGCCTCGATCACCCCGCCCTCGTGCAGGCGCGCGAGGCGACTCGTCGCGGTGCCGCGGGCGATCCCGAGCCGCCGCGCGCACTCCAGTATCGGCAGCTGCGGCGACTCGGTGAGCAGTCGGATGAGCTGGGCGTCGAGACGATCGATGCGCATCGACTACTCCCGCACGACGCCGGGTCGGGCCATGCTCCGGGTCGCGCGGGCGACGAGGAGGAGCACGCCGGTGAGACCGAGCGTGAGCAGCAGCTGGATGCGCGCGGCCGGGTCGATCATCGCGAGGGCGATCACGGCGGCGAGCAGCACCAGACACAGCCACGACAGCCAGGGGAAGCCCCACATCCGCATCGGCATCGCTTCGCCCGCACGATCCGCACGGCGACGGAGGATGATCTGCGCCACCGCGGTCGCGGTCCAGATCACCAGCAGCGTCGAGCCGACGACGTTGAGCAGGGCGGGGAGCACCACGTCGGGGAAGGCCCAGTTGAGCCCGACCGTGACGAACCCGAAGGCCACCGACGCCAGCACCGCGACGAACGGCACACCCTTGAGGCTCGTGCGGGTCGCCGCCAGCGGGGCGAGCCCGCGCTCCCCCAGCGAGTAGGCCATGCGGGAGGCGCCGTAGATGTTCGCGTTCATGGCCGAGAGCAGCGCGATGATCACGATGAGATCCATCACGAGGCCGACGCCCGGAACGTTGAGCGTCTCGAGCACCGCCGAGAACGGGCCCGCCTTCACCGCGGGGTCGTTCCAGGGCAGTACCGCGACGATCACGAAGATCGATCCGACGTAGAAGACCAGGATGCGCACGAGCACCTCGCGCACGATGCGGCGGATGTTGTGCGCGGGGTCGTTCGACTCGGCGGCGGCGATCGCGACGACCTCGGTGCCGCCGAACGCGAACACCACGATGAGCAGGGCGCCGGCGATGCCGGTGATGCCGTTCGGGGCGAAGCCGCCGTTGTCGACGAGGTTCGAGATGCCGGTGGCCGGCACTCCCGGGATGAGACCGATGATCGCGCACACGCCCACGACGAGGAACGCGATGATCGCCGCGACCTTGATCGCCGCGAACCAGAACTCGAAGCGGCCGTAGTTGCGCACGCCGAACAGATTGACCGCGGTCAGCGCCACGACGAAGATCAGCACCCACACCCAGGCGGGGATGCCGGGAGTCCAGTTCGCCACGATCGCCCCCGCGCCCGTCGCCTCGGCCGCGATCACCACGACCAGCTGGATCCAGTAGAGCCAGCCCACGGCGCTGCCGGCGCTCCGCCCCATCGCCTTCTGCGCGTAGGAGCTGAAGGCGCCGGAGCTCGGTCGCGCTGCGACCATCTCGGCGAGCATCGCCATCACCAGCACGACGATGCCGCCCGCGACGAGGTACGACACCAGGACGGCGGGACCGGCGATGCTGATCGCCTGCCCCGATCCGACGAACAGTCCGGCGCCGATCGCGCCGCCGAGACCCATCATCGAGATCTGTCGGCGGGTGAGCCCCGGGTGCAGCCCCTTGGTGGTCGTCGTGGTCGGCGGGACCTCGGTCAGGCGGTCGCCGGTCATGCTTTCACCTCGACGAGCTCGGCGGCGAGCGCGGCCTCCACGCGGTCGATGTCGGTCGCGGATCCGGAGGAGATGCGCACGCCTTCGTCCGCGAAGGCGCGTGCGACCACCCCACCCGCCTGCAGCAGACTCTCGAGTTCCGCCGTGCGATCGCCCGACGGCACCCACACGAAATTGGCCTGGGAGCGGACGGCGGGCCATCCGGCGGCGACGAGCACGTCGTACAGCCGATCGCGCTGCGCGACCACCTCATCGATGCGGGCGGCGAGCTCGTCCTCGGCATCCAGCGAGGCGAGGGCCGCAGTCTGCGCGAGATCGGTCACGCCGAAGGGCACGGCGACCTTGCGCTGGTTCTCGGCGATGGCCGCCGGCGCGATCGCGTATCCGATGCGGAGTCCGGCGAGCCCGTAGGCCTTCGAGAAGGTGTGCAGCACGGCCACGTGCGGGTGCCGCCGGAACAGCTCGATGCCGGCACCCCGACTCCCGGTGCGATCGAAGTGCACGTAGGCCTCGTCGACCACGACGAGGATGTCGTGCGGCACCGCGGCGACGAAGCGCTCGAGCTCGTCGGCACCGACGACGGTCCCGGTGGGGTTGTTCGGGTTGCAGACGAAGATCAGCCGGGTGCGCGGGGTGATGGCGGCGAGCATCGCGTCGAGGTCGTGCGCATGATCGACGTCGAGCGGAACCGGGACGGGAGTGGCACCGGCGATGCGGATGAGCGAGGGGTAGGCCTCGAACGACCTCCACGCGAAGACGACCTCGTCGCCGTCGCCGGCGACCGCGTGTATGAGCTGTGACGCGATCTCGACCGACCCGGCACCCACGGTCACCTCGGCGGCGTCGACGCCGTACCGCGCGGCCAGCTGCGCGCGCAGTGCGGCGGCACTCATGTCCGGGTAGCGGTTGATTCCCTCGAGGCGTTCGCGCACGGCCCGGACGACCGACGGCAGGGGCGGATGCGGCGATTCGTTCGAGGAGAGCTTCGAGGCACCGGCCGGGGCGGAGCGCCCCTGTCGGTACGCGGGAACGGCGTCGAGTCCGGCACGGGTGGGGAGGGGCATCGTCAGAGCATCCTTGCTGTGATCGGGCGGCGGACCTGGTGGTACCGCCTGCTGTCGCGCAACAGTAGAACGGATGCCACGCACTGGACAATCGGCTCATCGGATGCTGCGCAACTCGCGCAACCAGCGTGCGTCTCGCCGCGAATCCCTAGGCAGATTGCACAGGAGATTGCTCAACCGCCGTGGGGCGCAGCTCCCCAGGCAGCGCGCACCGCGCCGAGCGCTTCGTCGAGAGTGATCCCGTCCGCCGCGGCGACGAAGGCTTTGGCCGCCTCGCGCACGCGCGTCCCGTGGGCATGCCCCCCTCGCACTCGCGTGCCACGCGCACGGCTGCTCTCGATCAGCCCCTCCGCCTCCAGCGCGGTGTAGGCCTTCGCGACCGTGCCCGCGGCGACTCGCAGGTCTGCGGCGAGCTGCCTGATCGACGGCAGCCGGTAACCCTCCGGGAGCTCACCGGAGCGGATGCTGTCGGCGATCTGCGACCGCACCTGCTCGAACGGCGCGATCGCACCGGACGGATCGACGGAGATCATCGGACGGGTCGCATCCCGCTCGCCTGCTCGCCGAGCGCGGCGGCAGTCAGGCCGGCGAGTGCGACGCTGACGATGCTGAGCACGAGCGCCACGCCTCCGCCGATCCAGAGGGTGTTCGCCACCGCGGACCAGGCGAACGCGGGGCTCGACATGAGCATCACGTTCACCATCGAGATCCCGGTCATCGCCGCGATCCCGCCGAGCGCGAACAGGACGGAGCCGGTGCCGAGCCCGAGGATGACCTCGACCGAGCCGCGGCGCCAGCGCGCATCGATGTCGGCGTCGGAAGGCCGCGGGAACGCCGGCGTCGTGCTGATACGGTGCAGCGCGATGAGCACGCTGACGACGAGAACCGCGAGCGCGATGAGCACGGGAATCCCGTAGAACCAGCCCGGGTATGGACGCGCCCAGGACGAGACACCGTGCGCCTCGACGTAGAGCACGCGCGAGCGTCCGTCCTCATCGAGGGTGGCCGTCACCCCTCCGAAGATCAGGAGGACGACGAGTGCCAGGACCGCGGTGAGGAAGGCGCCCGCCCGCCGTGCCGGCAGGGCGGACAGCACCGACCGCGGCACGAGCCGGGCGACTCGCGGCTCGTCTGACTGCAGCGCGACCAGGCGTGGAGGAGTGGCTCCGTACAACAACATGCCCGCTGCACCGGCGATCAGCGGTGCGACCGCGAACGGCAGCCCGAGAAGCTGCGGCATCGTGATCCCGGCGACCGCGACGACCAGGAACACCGTGGCAGCGAACAGGACGGCGATCATGGCGCGTCGCCGTGCGGCGCGGATCACCGGGACGAGGCGCCCGGCGAGAGCTTCGCGCGGCCGACGCCGCACCGCGAACCACACCACGACGGCCGCCACGACGACGCCCAGCACGTACCCCATCACCGCGAGCCCGGACATGACCACCCCCACTTTCGTGTACCACTGGAACGGTACACAACCGGGACTTGGTGTGTCAATCCATTGCTACACGAGGATGCTCGGCGTCAGCGCGCGGCGGACACCTCGGACGGATCGCTGACCGGCAGCCGACACACGAACGCGCGGCAGTCGTAGGCGCGCTCGGCCGTCGTGTCCTTGCCCTCGAACAGCTCGAACCCGGCATCCGCGAAGGCGTGTGCCTGCGCCGGGGCGACGATCGCGATCACCTCGGCATCCGCTCCCCTGGCGGCCGTGGCGAGCGCACCGTCACGCGCCGCGGTCACCACGACGACCTGGCGGGGTGGAACGGCGAGCCCCGCGGCCACCCGCAGCAGGGTGCCGTGGGCGAACGGCTGCTCGATCGACCGCGCGGCGAGCGCGCTCACGGTGGCGACGGCCGCCTCCCGGTACCGGTCCCCCGCTCCCAGCCACCACGCGGTGAGGGCGGCCCCGGCGACCGCCGCGGCATCGGAGGGCAGGTCGCCGTCGGTCTGGTCGGGCGAGGTCGCGATGCCCTGGACGGACAGCAGCGGATCGTCGCCGCCGCTCCCCGCGAGCGCGTCGTCGAGGATGCCGCGCGCCGTGACGGCCCACTCCACGTCTCCGGTCGCCAGGGCGAGGGCGAACAGGCCGTCGGCGAGGAGCCCGAGGTCGGCGGCGGTCGCCACCGCGGCGGACGCCCGGCCCTCCAACGAGGTGCGCACGAGGGCACCCGCGGGGTTCCGGTTCACCCGCAGCACCCGGTCGGCGGCCGTCGCCGCGGCATCGATCCAGAACTGCTCCCCGAGAGCCGCCCCCGCCCGGGCGAGCGCGCCGATCGCGAGGCCGTTCCACCCGGTGATCACCTTGCCGTCGACGGCCGGGGGCTCCAGCTCCGCCCGCTCCGAGACCGCACGGAGGTAGTAGCCGCCCTCGTTGCGAGCGCCGTCGATCATCGACTCCGAGTCCTGCGCCGCGCCGAACCCGCCGCCGTCGCGACGCAGCACGTCGATCAGGAAGGACGCGATGCCGCGCACGGTCTGCTCGTCCCCCGCCTCGAGCGCGACATCGAGCAGCTGCGCGTTGTCGGTGAGCATCCGTTCGTAGTGCGGCACCGTCCAGTCGCGCCGGGTCGCGTACCGGAAGAACCCTCCATCGGCATCGCGCAGGTCGGAGCCCGCCATCGCGGCGAGGGCTCGGGTGGCCGACGCCGCCGCATCCGGGGCACCCTGCCGCACGACCGGGTGCTGCAGGAACCGCAGCGTCGTCGCCACGGGGAACTTCGGTGCGCCGCCGAAGCCGCCGAACTGCCGATCCTCCCGCTGCGCGACGGTCTCCGCCGCCGTCGCGATCGCGACCACGTCGGGCAGCGGCGAGGGCGTGGACTCCGCCGCGCGGGCGAGCGCGTCGGTCACGGCATCCGCCGACTCCTCCGCCTGCACCCGGCGCTCGGTCCAGGCCTCTCGCACGGCCGCGAGCACCTCCCGGAAGGCCGGCATCGGGGCTCGGGACTCCGGCGGCCAGTAGGTGCCGGCGTAGAAGGTGCGTCCTCGTGGTGTGGCGAACACGGTGAGCGGCCACCCGAGGTTCTGCGTGAAGGCGGAAGCGGCGGCCATGTAGGCGCCGTCGACCTGGGGGTGCTCCTCGCGATCGACCTTGACCGCCACGAACCCCTCGTTGATGAGGGCGGCGGTCGCCGGATCGGCGAACGACTCCCGTGCCATCACATGGCACCAGTGGCACGTCGAGTACCCGATGGAGATGAGCAGCGGCACATCGCGGCGGCGCGCCTCGGCGAACGCCTCCTCGCCCCAGGGGAACCAGTCGACCGGGTTGTCCGCGTGCGCGCGGAGATACGGGCTGAGGGTGTCGGCGAGCCGGTTGGTCATGCCCTCACGCTACGCCGCACGGCGGGTGTGCGGTCACGGGTGCGCGATCAGCTGACGAGGAGCTCGACCGGACGCGAGGCGGCGTAGCCCACCAGCGGCAGGGCCCTCTCCGCGGCCAGCGCGATGCGCGCGTGCAGCACGTCCGACGTGATCTCGTACCCGTCGAAATCGGTGTTGCTCGCGTAGACGCCCACCGGAAGGGTGAGCGCCTGGAAGAAGGCGAACAGCGGACGCAGCTGGTGCTCGATGATGAGCGCGTGCTTCTCGCCGCCGCCGGTCGCCGCGAGCAGCACCGGCTTGCCGACCAGGTCGTACTGGCCGACGAAGTCGAACAGGTGCTTGAAGAGCCCGGTGAACGAGGCGCGGTAGACGGGACTGCCCACGATCAGCAGGTCGGCGGACTCGATCGCCTGCAGCTGCGCCTCGACCTCGGGCGGCAGCTGGTCGCGCTGCAGCGCTCCGGCCAGGCCGGGGCCGATCTGCGTCAGCTCGATGAGCTGCGACTCGACCTCGGCGCGCTCGGAGATCGCGGCCGTGATCGCGCGGACGAGGGCGGTCGTCTTGCTCGGCTCGTGCAGGGAACCCGACACGGCGACGACGCGGAACGGAGCTGTCATGCCTCGACGGTACTCGCGACGCCGCCACGTGTCTCCCGATCCGACACGCGGCGTCATGTGGGCTCGAAGCGGCTCAGCGTCGGGGAATCGCCGCCATCGCCGCTGCGCCTCGTCCGACCAGGCGCTCCAGCGGTCCCCGGCCGAGGAACATCGACCACGCCGTCGCCGCCAGCAGCAGACCGATGGCCGTCGCCGCCCAGAACACGTTGCTCGAGAAGAAGGCGCCGGGGCCGCCGACAGCGGTGATCGACAGGACGTGTGCGCTGTATGCCGTGAGCGGCATGGAGCCGAGCGCGCCGAAGGGCAGCATCGGCCAGCGCAGGGGCCGGCTGAGCAGCACGCACAGCGCGATGACCGCGAGCGCGAAACCGCCCGAGCCGAGGACCTCTGCGGTTCCCCCGCTGTGCGGTTCGACCGAGAAGACCGCGGCGAGCGCGGCGCCGAGCGGATCCGCATCGGCGAGCGACGCCGGGTATCCGTCCCATCCGGAGGGCGACGACACGATGCTCCCGAAGCTGCTGTCCGTAAGGGAGTCGCCGCCCGTGAAGGAGCTGCCATCCGTGAAGGAGCTGCCGTCCGTGAAGGAGCTGCCGTCCGTGAAGGAGCTGCCGCCCGTGAAGGAGCTGCCATCCGTGAAGGAGCTGCCGTCCACGAAGGAGCTGCTGCTGCTCGATCCGGTGATGCCGGCGGACTGCCCGATCGCCCCCAGGCCGTACCCGACCACGGCGAGACCGACCCCGATGCCCAGGGCGATCACCGCGGTGCGGATCCGTTCGACACCGAGGCGGCCGAGCGCCATCCCGCCCAGCACGAGGGCCATCCACACCGTGATCGGATATGTGCCGTAGAGGACGAAGCCGATGCCGGAGCCGAAGGGATACAGCATCACGGCGTTCAGGAACGCCAGGAGCGCGGGTCCGAGAAGCGCCAGCACCCCAGCCCCGGCCAGCAGCTGCCACGGCCGCCAGCGCAGGAACGGGATGACCGCGACGTAGAGCAGACCGTAGAGGGTGAGGATCACCGCGATCGGGGTGTTGAGCATCTCCAGCGCCAGGCCGATCACGAAGATCACCGCGCCACGGCCGACGAGGTTCAGCCGGATGCTCGGGATGCGCTCGCGCTCCGGGAGCGTGCTGCGGCCGGTCATCAGGGCGATCGAGACTCCGGCCAGCACCGCGAACAGGATCGACGAGCGTCCGTGCACCAGATCCGTCCACGTCGCCGGGTCGAACCAGTCGAACGGCTCGGTCTCGCCGATGTGCGCTCCGACCATCCCGAGGATCGCCAGAGCCCGGGCGACGTCCAGGCCGAGGATGCGCGGAGGCCGTCCGAACGTGCGGAACCACCGGACGGGAGGGAGAGCATTGATCACCAGATGATCGTAGGGTGCCGATCCCGTCATACGATGGAGGGCTATGTCCTCCCCCGTGATCTCCTATCCCCCGGAGCTGCCGGTCAGCGCTGCCCGGGCGGAGATCGCCGACGCCATCCGCGACCACCAGGTCGTGATCGTCGCGGGGGCCACGGGCTCCGGGAAGACCACGCAGCTCCCGAAGATCGCGCTCGAGCTCGGGCGGGAGCGCATCGCGCACACGCAGCCGCGACGTCTCGCCGCCCGCACGATCGCCGAGCGCGTGGCCGAAGAGCTCCAGGTCGAGCTGGGAACACTGGTCGGCTACAAGGTGCGCTTCACCGACAAGGTGTCCGACGCCACCCGCATCGCCCTGATGACCGACGGCATCCTGCTCAACGAGATCCACCGCGATCGGCTGCTCACGCGCTACGACACGATCATCATCGACGAGGCGCACGAGCGCTCCCTCAACGTCGACTTCCTCCTCGGGTACCTCGCCCGCATCCTTCCCGAGCGCCCCGACCTGAAGGTCATCATCACCTCGGCGACGATCGACCCCGAGAGCTTCGCGAAGCACTTCGCCGCGGCGGACGGCACCCCCGCCCCGATCATCGAGGTCTCCGGGCGCACGTATCCCGTGGAGATCCGCTACCGCGGGCCGGTCGAGGATGCGGACGACCAGGAGGCGCCCGCGGAGCCGGAGGACGAGGTGTCGGCGATCGTCGCCGCGCTCCGCGAGCTCGACCGCGAGGCGCCCGGCGACGTGCTGGTGTTCCTTCCGGGCGAGGCGGAGATCCGCGATGCGGCCGACGCCGTGCGCGGCGCGTACGCGAACGACCGCTCGCCCACCGAGGTGCTCCCGCTGTTCGGCCGCCTCTCCGCCGCAGACCAGCACCGGGTGTTCGAGCGCAGCAGGGTCGCCGGCGTGCGCCGTCGCGTCATCCTCGCCACGAACGTCGCCGAGACGAGCCTCACCGTGCCCGGCATCAAGTACGTGGTCGACACCGGCACGGCGCGCATCTCCCGGTACAGCAACCGCTCCAAGGTGCAGCGGCTGCCGATCGAGGCGGTGTCGCAGGCCTCCGCGAACCAGCGATCGGGTCGCGCGGGCCGCACCAGCGACGGCATCGCCATCCGGCTGTACTCCGAAGAGGACTACGACCGGCGCCCGGAGTACACCGAGCCCGAGATCCTGCGCACCTCCCTGGCCTCCGTCATCCTGCAGATGCTGTCGCTCGGCTTCGGCGACATCACCGCGTTCCCCTTCCTCACTCCGCCCGACTCGCGGGGCGTGAAGGCGGCCTTCGACCTGCTCACCGAGCTCGGCGCCGTCGAACCGTCCCGTCGTGATGGAGCCCCGCACCTCACCCGCACGGGTCGTGACATCTCGCGCATGCCGATCGATCCACGGTTCGCGCGGATGCTGATCGAGGCCGGCAGGGCGGGCTCCGGCGGCACCGTGACGCGCGACGTGCTCGCGATCGTCTCGGGAATGACGATCCAGGACGTGCGCGAGCGCCCCGAGGAGCGTCGGGACGAGGCCGACCGTCTGCACGCGCGGTTCGTCGACCCGACCAGCGACTTCCTGACCCTGCTGAACCTGTGGAACCACCTGCGCGAGCAGCAGCGCGAGCTCGGATCGAGCGCGTTCCGACGGCTGTGCCGCTCCGAGCACCTGAACTACGTGCGGGTGCGTGAGTGGTTCGACGTGCATCGCCAGCTGCGGACGCTCGTGAAGACCTCCGACCGCACCGGTGATGCCGACGGGACGAGCGACCCCGACGCGATCCACCGCGCCCTGCTCTCCGGTCTCCTGTCGCAGATCGGCCTCCTCGACGAGCGCACGGCACCGGCCGGCAAGGCGCACTCCCCCGCGAAGGAGCAGAAGGGGCGGCGCATCGCGGAGTACCGCGGAGCCCGCGGCATCCGCTTCTCGATCTTCCCCGGCTCCGGACTGCGCAAGAAGAGCCCGCGCGCGGTGATCGCCGCCGAGATCGTCGAGACCTCGCGCACCTTCGCCCGCACGGTCGCCGCGATCGACCCCGCGTGGGCCGAGCCCCTCGCCGGCGACCTGGCCAAGCGTCAGGTGACCGAGCCGCACTGGTCGAAGGATGCCGGCGCCGCCGTCGCGTTCGAGAAGGTGACGCTGTTCGGGCTCGAGATCATCCCGCGGCGACGCGTGCAGTTCGCTCGCATCGACCGGGCCGCCTCGCGGGAGCTGTTCGTACGGCACGCGCTGGTCGAGGGCGAGTGGGACCCGACGCGGATCGACAAGCGTGTGAGCGCGTTCTGGCGCAGCAACGCCGAGCTGCGCAAGCGCCTCGAGAAGCTGGAGGAGCGCGAGCGCCGTCGCGACATCCTCGCCGGCGACGAGGCCGTGTTCCGGTTCTACGACGAGCGCATCCCCGCCGACGTGTTCGACGTGCGGTCGTTCGAGAGCTGGTGGCGAGAGGCCATGGCGGCGACGCCGAAGCTGCTCGTGATGCGCGAGAGCGACCTGATCGACGACGCCGAGCGTGCCGATCAGCGCGAGTTCCCGACCCGGTGGACGCAGGGCGATCAGGTGCTCGGCCTCGCCTACCGGTTCGAGCCGGGAGCGGACGACGACGGCGTCAGCGTGGTCGTACCCCTCCCTCTGCTCGCGCAGCTCGAGGACCGCGGCTTCGACTGGCAGGTCCCCGGGCTCCGGGCCGAGCTCGTGACGGGTCTGCTGCGCGCGCTGCCGAAGGCGATCCGTCGCCACGTCGTCCCCGCCGCCGACTGGGCCGAGAAGTTCGGGGCCGAGCTCACCGAGGAGGGACCGGAGTCGCACGGCGGCCTGCCCCCGCGCACGCTCAAGGAGGCCCTCGCACGGCGCATCCAGCCGCTCGCGAACCAGCTGGTCTCGGCGGCCGACTTCGACGACGAGCGGGTGCCGGCCCACCTGCGGATGAACTTCCGCGCCGTGGACGAGCGCGGCCGGGTGGTCGGTTCCGGGCGCGACCTGCGCGCGCTGCAGACGCAGCTCTCCGACCGCGCGCGCAGCAGTGTCGCCCGTTCGATCGCCGCTCCGCCGCGTTCCGGAGCGCCGGGCGGGAACCGCGGTGCGGAGCGGGTCGCCGCCGCACCGGTCGAGCAGACCGGTCTGACGGCCTGGACCTTCGGCGAGCTGCCCGAGGTGCTCGACACCCGGGTCGCCGGCGGTGTGGTGCGCGGCTACCCCGCGATCATCGATGCGGGCAAGAGCGTGTCGGTCCGTGTCGAGTCGACGCCGGATGCCGCAGCCGCAGCCACGCGCGACGGGGTGCTGCGACTCGTGCTGCTCGGCGTCCCCTCCCCCTCCTCGTACGTGCAGCAGCACCTCACGAGCCAGGAGAAGCTCGCGCTCGCGGCCTCGCCCTACCCGTCCGCCGCCGCCCTCATCGAGGATTGCCGCGCGGCGGTGGCCCGCAAGGTCATCCAGGGCATCGTGCCGGACGGCATCGTGCGCAGCGAAGCCGAGTTCACGCGGGTGCGCGACGCGGTCTCGGCCGTGCTCGTCGACGAGCTGTTCGCCTGCGTCTCCCTGGTCGCGCGCATCCTCACCAAGTCCCGCGACGTCGAACGCGGCATCAAGTCGCAGAACTCCCTCGCCCTGCTCGGCCCGCTCAACGACATCCGCACCCAGCTCAGCGGCCTGCTGCATCCGGGGTTCGTCTCCGCTGCCGGCGCCGACCGGCTCACGCACTTCCCGCGATATCTGGAGGGGATGCTCGACCGGCTGAAGACGCTGGGAAGCGAGCCGGGCAAGGACCGGGCGCGCATGACCGAGTACGAACGGATGGCGAAGGCGTTCGAGGACGCGGGAGGAACGATCCCGCTCCTGCCCGGCGCCCCGCCCGCCCTGGTCGAGGTGCGCTGGCTGCTGGAGGAGTATCGCGTGAGCGTCTTCGCCCAGCGCCTCGGGACGGCGCAGCCCGTGTCGCCGCAGCGCATCCTGAAGGCGCTCTCCGGCCGCTGATCCGCGCCCGGAGGTCTCCGACGCCGGTAGCCTGAACGCATGGCCAGCGCGATCGTCTACACCGAGTTCGGTTCCCCCGATGTCCTGCACCTGATCGAGATCCCCGACCCCGTCGCCGCGCGCGGCGAGGTCGTCGTCCGGATCGAGGCGGCGGGTGCCAATCCGATCGATGCGAAACTCCGCGCCCACAAGCGGCCCTCCCCGCCGATCACCGAGCCCCGCGGGGTCGGTTTCGACGGAGCCGGCGTGGTCGAGGCGCTCGGCGAGGGCGTCGACGACTTCGCGGTGGGAGATCGCGTCGCCATCCGCGAGGCGCAGGGCACCTACGCCTCGGCGATCGCGGTGCCGACGACGAAGCTCGCGAAGCTCCCCGACTCCGTCACGACCGCGGAGGGCGCCGCGATCGGCATCCCGGCCGGCACCGCCTACCAGGCGCTGCGCTCGCTCGGTGTGACGAGCGACGACGTGCTGCTCGTGCACGCGGGCTCCGGAGCCGTCGGACAGGCCGCCGTGCAGTTCGCCGTCGCCTGGGGCGCGACCGTCATCGCCACGGCGAGCCCCGCCCGTCACGACCAGCTGCGCGAGCTCGGTGCGATCCCCGTGGCCTACGGCGACGGACTGCTCGACCGGGTTCGCGACGCCGCTCCGTCGCCGGTCACCGTGGTGCTCGACGGCGCGGGCACCGACGAGGCGATCGAGACGTCGCTCGCCCTCGTGGCCGACCGCGACCGGATCGCCACGATCGTGCGCGGACCGGATGCCGCGTCCTTCGGCATCCGCGCCTTCTCCGGCGGCTCTCCCGTGCCGCTCACCGAGCAGGAGCTCGCCTGGCGCGCCGAGGCGATGCCCGAGACGATCGCCCTCCTCGACTCCGGCGACTTCACGATCGAGCTCGGCCCGCAGCTTCCGCTCGCCGAAGCGGCGCAGGCCCATGAGCTCATGGAGTCCGGCGCCGCCTCGGGCAAGATCATCCTGGTGCCGTAGCGGCTCCGGTCAGGCCGGCGCCACCGGTCGGCCGATCGAGAGCATCAGCCGGTTCGCCCAGTTGAAGAACGCGGCGCCGTGGATCACGTCGGCGACCTCCAGGTCGTCGAGTCCGGCGGCGCGCAGCCGCGCGATCTCGTCCTCGCCGAAAGCGCTCGGCGTGTCGGTGAGGGCGATGGATGCGGCGACGATCGCGTTCCACCGCTCGCCGAGATCGGCCTCGACACCCTCCTCCAGCAGCAGGTCGACATCGTCCGTGCGCTTGCTGTGGTGCGCGGCGAACCGCGAGTGCACCGAGGCGCAGAAGACGCAGCCGTTGCGACGGGAGGCCGCGGTCGCCGCCAGCTCGCGGTCGGCGCGGGGCAGACCCTCCGCCGCGTTGTAGAAGATGTCCTTGTCGACGAGCGTGCGCGCCCTGAGCACCTCGGGGTCGCGCGCGAGCAGGCGGAAGTAGTCGTTCTTCGCGCGCGCCGCCTCGACGAGGCCCTCGTAGTGCCGCTCCGTGAGCTCCTCCTCCGCGAGCGGCTCGAGGTGCGGGACCCAGCCGACCTCGCCGCGGGTGAACGCGTGCGGGTGCGGGGCGTCGTCGTGGCGGAGCACGGTCTGCTCGGCGGTCATGCGGCCTCCTCCTCGGAGTTCTCTGCGGCGGCGGCGTCGGTCGCGGTCAGTCCCGCGGCGGTGAGCACCCGGAGTCCGGTCACCACGCGCTGCTGGAACGCGAGGAACGACACCAGCTGCGACAGGGTCACGATCCCGTCCGTCGACCAGCCCGCGTCGAGCAGGCGGCCGAGGTCGGCGCTCGAGGCTTCGCGAGGGCGGAAGACCAGCAGGTGGGTGTGCGCGAGAGCCGCGGCGAGGCGCTCCCCGACGGCCGTGGTGACCGCCTCGGACGGGGTGTATCGCGTCCCCTCCGTGTTCTCGTCCTGCAGACCGAGCTCCGTGTAGGCCCCGAAGGGTCCGCTGCCGGCCGCCCCCGCCGCCTCGGCGAGCACCACGGCCGCCGGCTGCGGAGCGGCGTCCTGCGCACGGGCGGCGTAGAAGGCCGCGGTCGCGTCCTCGGCGCCGGCGAGGGCCGTGGCGAACGCCGCCACCAGCTCGCGCTCCGCCGGCGAGACGTGCTCGACCGACACCGGGTGGAACAGGGCGTCGAAGCTCGCCTGCAGCTGCTCCCTGGTCACCGGCCGACGGCGCCGCAGCGCATCGAGCTCGGGCGTCACCCCCGCGATCTGATCCACGATGTCGTCTGTCATGCGTTCTCCTTGAGGGTGAGGGTGTCGTCGGTGGAAGGGGTGAGCGCGTAGCCGAGGGCGGGAGCGACCTCGGCGGCGAAGAGCTCGATCGAACGCAGCACGCGCTCGTGCGGCGCGTCGACGGAGTGCACCTGGAAGGCCACCTCGGTCGCGCGGGCGAGCGTGGCGTCGGCCGCGAGCGACTGCGCCACCTCCTCCGGCGTCCCCAGGTGGGTGTCCAGCGCGGCGATGAGGTCGTCGATGCCGTCGCCCGGGATCGTCTGACCCTGGCGCCGGAACCCCTCGGCCGCACGGCGCAGTCCGACCTCGGCGAACCGCAGGGCCTCGGCGCGGTCGTCCGCGACGAACACGGTGCGCGAGGCGGTGATCCGCGGCGTCGCGCCGTCGGGGAGGGCGTCGAGGTAGGCGTCGATGATGGGGTCCTGCAGCTCCGACAGCGGCGCGTGCAGACGATCGACCCCGCGCGGCTGGGTGCGGGAGAGCAGCAGCCCGTGCCCGTGGGTGCCGGCGCGATGTCCGCCCGGTACCGAGAACGTGGCCTGCCAGACCCGGTCGGCCAGGTCGCCGGCGTCCGGATACAGCGTGTTCCCGGCCCCGACGTCGCGCCCGGCCAGACCGTCGAGCAGCAGGCGCAGCTTGCGGTCGTAGGTCGGTCCCTTGTCGCGCACGTCCTCCCCGAAGGGCGCGAACGACGACGGGGTTCCCCCGCTGCCGAGCCCCAGATCCACACGCCCCCCGGAGAGCAGATCCGCGACCACGGCGTCTTCGGCCACCCGCACCGGGTCCTCCAGCGGCAGCGTGATCACCCCGGTGCCCAGTCGGATGCGGCTCGTGCGCGCCGCGACGTGCGCGAGGAACACCAGCGGCGACGGCAGCCCGCCCTCCGCCGCGTGGAAGTGGTGCTGGGCGACCCAGGCCCGGCCGATGCCGTGACGCTCGGCCTGCTGGATCTGCGCCGTCGCCAGGGCGTAGCGGTCGGCCGGTGCGGCGTCGTCGAGCAGACGCGTGAAGAAGGCGACGGTGGGCGCGGTGGTCATACGACGGTCTCCGTTCGTCCGGGGACCGCGGCGAGCAGTTCCCGGGTGTAATCGTGCTGCGGGTCGTGGAAGAGCTCCTCGGTCGGCCCCTCCTCGACGATCCGGCCCCGGCGCATCACCGAGACCGTGTGGCTGATCCTGCGCACCACCGCGAGGTCGTGCGAGATGAACAGATAGGTGAGTCCGAGCTCCGCCTGGAGCGAGGTGAGCAGCTCGAGGATGCGGGCCTGCACGGTCACGTCCAGCGCCGATACGGCCTCGTCGAGCACGACGATCTCCGGGTCGATCGCGAGGGCGCGGGCGATCGCGACGCGCTGGCGCTGCCCTCCGGAGAGCTCGCGCGGGGTGCGGCGCGCCACATCGGCGGGCAACGAGACCCGGTCGAGCAGGGCGAGGGCGCGGTCGCGTCGTTCGGCGCGACTGCCGACGCGGAAGTTCTGCAGCGGCTCGGCCACGATGTCGACGATCTGCTGCCGCGGATCCAGCGACGCGAACGGGTTCTGATACACGAGCTGGATGCGTCGTCGCAGCGTGCGCAGCTGCTCCCGCTGCGCGTGGGTGACGTCGGCGCCCGCGACCTCGATGGTCCCGGCGTCCGGCTGGTGGAAGCGGGTGACCAGGCGCGCGGTCGTGGTCTTGCCCGACCCCGACTCCCCCACCAGCGCATGCGTGGTGCCCCTGCGCACGCGGAACGAGACGTCGTCGACCGCGCGGAACCGCTCGCGTCCGGCGACCCGGAACTCCTTCACGAGACCCTCCGCGACGATCGCGTAGGGATGCTCGGCCGCGACGGCGGCTGCGTCCCGGAGGAACGGAGGGGCCTCGGGGCGACGGAATCCGGTCGCGAACGCGGGTGCGTCGGCGAGCAGCTGCTTCGTGTAGGCGTCGCCCGGCGCCGCGAGCACCGCCGCGCTGTCGCCCTGCTCGACGATCCGGCCGTCCTTGAGCACGACGAGGCGTTCCGCCCGGTCGGCCGCGACGCCGAGGTCGTGCGTGACGAGCAGGATGCTGGTGCCCTCCTCGCGCTGCAGTTCGTCGAGCAGGTCGAGCACCTTGCGCTGCACCGTGGCGTCGAGCGCGCTGGTCGGCTCGTCCGCGATCAGCAGGCGCGGACGCAGGGCGATCGCGGTCGCGATCAGCACCCGCTGCCGCATGCCGCCGGAGAGCTCGTGCGGATACTGGCGCGCCCGCAGGTCCGGGTCGTCGATGCCGACCCGGTCCAGCAGCTCGATGGCGCGCGCACGACGCGACCGCCGATCGCGGTGTCCGTGCAGACGCAGGATCTCCTCGACCTGCGTGCCGATCGGACGCACCGGGTCGAGCGAGGTCGTCGGGTCCTGCGGCACGAGCCCGATCTCGGGACCGCGGATCCCGCGCAGCGCGCGATCCGACCACCCGGAGATGTCGAGGTCGCCGAGGAGCACGCGCCCGCCGTCGACCCGTCCGCCGGCGGGCAGCAGGCCGAGCAGCGCGTGCGCGGTGGTGGACTTGCCCGAGCCGGACTCGCCGACCAGCGCCAGGGTCTGCCCCTCGGCGATCTCGAACGAGATGCCGTGGACGACCTCGCGGCCGCCGTACGAGATGCGCAGATCCGTCGCGGAGAGAACACTCATCGCGCGCTCCTTCCGATGCGGTGGCTGATCCGGTTGGCGCTGAGGACGACGGCGACGACGACGAGGCCGGGAAGCGCGGTCAGCCACCAGGCGGTGCCGACGTAGTTGCGGCCGTCCGCGATCAGCAGCCCCCACTCGGGCGTAGGCGGCGGCGCCCCGTACCCGAGGAAGCCGAGGGTCGAGATCGCGAGGATCGCGGTGCCGAACTGCAGCGCGGCGAGCGCGACGATCGGGGTCAGCGAGTTCGGCAGCACGTGGCGGCGCAGCACCGCGAAGAACGTCGCCCCGCTGCCGAAGGCCGCCTCGACGTACTCGGTCCGGCGCACACGCGCGACCTCGGCCCGCATCAGGCGGGCGAACGCGGCGACGCTGCCGAGACCGACCGCGATCGCGGCGTTCACCGTGCCGAAGCCGAGCAGGATGATCACGGAGAGCGACAGCAGCAGCCCGGGGATCGCGAGCAGCACGTCGACCACGCGCATCAGGACGTCGTCGACGACACCCCCGACCGCACCTGCGATCGCGCCGAGCAGCGTGCCCAGCGCGAGGCCGACGGTGACCGCGATGAGCGCTCCGGAGAGGGAGTGCACCGCGCCGTGCACCACCCGGCCGAACAGGTCGCGGCCGAGCGTGTCGGTGCCGAACCAGTGCGCGGCGCTGGGCGGCAGCAGCTTGTCGGCCGGCACGCCGGTGAGCGGGTCGCCCGGTGCGAACACCCCGGGGATCACCGCCCAGAGCACGGCGAGCGCGACGACCGCGAACGCCAGATACAGTCCCCAGGAGCGGCCGCGCAGGACACGGCGCCGCGGGGCGGTGGTCGGCGGGGTCGGCGGGACCGGGGCCGGAGCGCCGTCGGATGCGACGAGCGGCTCGGTGATCGCGGGAGCGGTCATGCGGGCACCTCCTGGAGGGCGCGCCGCGAGCGGGACGAGGCGACGGTGCGCTGGCGCGGATCGATGAGCGGCGTGACGAGGTCGACCGCGAAGCTGATGATGACGAACCCCAGGGCGGAGAGCAGGACGACGCCCTGCAGCACCGGGATGTCCTGGTTCGCCACCGCCTGCTCGGTGAGCCGGCCGATGCCCGTGCGTCCGAACACGGTCTCGGTCACCACGGCGCCGCCGACGAGCTCGCCGAACAGCACACCGGCGATCGTCAGGGTCGGCACGGTGGCGTTGCGGGCGACCGAGCGCGTCAGCACCCAGAGCGGCGGCGCGCCCTTCGCGCGGACCACCGTGACGAACGGCTGCGCCTGCACCTGATCGATCGCGCGGACGAGCACCTGGGCCAGCGGCGCCGAGATCGGCACCGCGAGGGTCAGGACGGGGAGGATGAGCCCACGCACCGGATCGGCGCCGACGATCGGCACCCAGCCCAATCCGAACGAGAACACCTGGATGAGCAGGATGCCGAGCCAGAAGACCGGCACCGCGACGAAGAGGCCCGGCACCTGGCGCAGACCGTCGCGCAGCCACGCGAACGGGGCGAGCGAGGAGAGACCCGCGATCAGGACGGCCAGCAGCAGCGCGACGACGAGTCCGAGCGACGCGAGCAGCAGCGTCGCCGGCAGGGCCTCGGCCAGCATCGTCAGCACCGGGGTGCCGAACTGGGTCGAGAAGCCGAAGTCTCCGGCGAGGAAGCCGAGACCCGCGTGCAGGTACTGCTCCCACCAGGGCAGGTCCGCCCCGTAGGTGGCGCGGATGCTGTCGAGCTGGTCCGGCGACAGCCCGAGGCTGGGGTCGGAGAACTTGATCAGGATCGCATCGCCGGGCAGCAGCTGCAGCAGGAAGAAGGTGGCCGTGAAGGCCGCGATCAGAACGATCGCGGCCTGCCCGGCTCGTCGGAGGACGAAGCTCATCGTGTCACCGGGACTCTCAGTGCTCGGCGAGCCACACGCCGGAGAACGTGGGGCGTCCGACCGACTCGAAGGCCACGCCGTGCACGTAGGTCGCGGTGCCGTACACCTGCGGCTCCTCGAACAGCGGGATCACGTACGCCTGCTCGGCGATGTAGTCCTGCACGGCCTGGGAGGCCGCGATGCGCTTGTCGGCGTCGGGCTCGGAGGCGACGGCGAGCAGGAGCTCGTCGAGCTTCGCGTCCTTCGAGATCAGCACGTCGCGGTTCTTCGTGAAGTACTGGCTCTTGATCACGTCGAGGTCCGCACGGCCGACCATCGAGTGGTAGAAGCCGGTCTTCAGCGGATCGCGGGTGTCCTCGGCCGCGCTGCCGGCATCGCCGGGCTTGACCGAGAGCTCCACGCCGACCGTCGCCAGCTGCTGCGCGACCAGCTCCAGGGTCTGCTTCGACAGCGGCTGCGGCTTGGCCTCGTAGACGGTGATCGACAGGCGCTCGCCGTCCTTCTCCCGGATGCCGTCGGCGCCGGGCTTCCAGCCGGCCTCGTCGAGCAGCTTCTCCGCCTTCTTCGGGTCGTACGCGTAGTGCGCGGACTCGTCCTTGTAGCCGACCGCCTGCGAGGAGAGCACCGATGTCGCCACCGGGTAGTTCTCGGTGAAGAGCGTGTCGACGACCTCCTGCGCGTTCACGGCGGCGATGATCGCCTGGCGCACGCGGATGTCGCCGAGGAGCGGGTTCTCGGGGCGCAGCGCGATCGAGTTGTTCACGCCGCGGGTCTGCGGGGCGTAGAGGGTGAAGCCCGCGCTCTCGACGCGGTCCTCGTCGAACGCCTGCACGTAGCGGACGTAGTCGGCCTGACCGGCGAGCAGCGAGCCGATGCGCACCGAGTCCTCCGGGGTGATCAGCACGTGCACGGCGTCGAGGTAGGGGCGTCCGTCGTTGTCGACGCTGTCGGGACCCCAGTCGTAGTCGTCGCGGGCGGTGAGGGTGTACTCGGTGCCGAGCTTCTCGTCCGTGACGGTGAAGGGTCCGGAGCCGATGATCTCGGCCGCGTTGCCCGCGCCGAAGTCCTCGATCGTGCCGTCCAGCGTCTCCGGCGACAGCAGTCCCGAGTTGATGGTCGAGGTCGCCTGCAGGAACCCGGGCGACGGCGCCGTGAAGTGGAACGTCACGGTGTCCTCGTCGACCACCTCGCTGCTGGCGTAGTTGTTGATCGCCTCCGAGACGGTGAGGCCGCGCTCCGCGTCGCCCAGACCGTAGGTGTCGAAGTTCTTCGCCACCGCGGCGGCGTCGAGCGGGGTGCCGTCGGAGAAGGTCACGTCGGCGTTCAGGTTGAACGTGTACTCGGTGGCGTCGTCGTTCACGGTCCAGTCCGAGGCGATCCACGGCTCGATCTCGAGGGTCTCCGGGTTCTGCCAGGTGAGGCGCGCCGCGATGTTGTTGACGATGCCGCCGTTCGGGTAGAAGCCGGCCTGCGGCGGGTACAGGTTCGTGTAGGCCTGGTGCTCGAGATACGTGAGCGTCCCGCCGGTGACCGGGTCGCCGGCCTCGGCGGCGGAGTTCGCCGGGACGGGCGACGACGCGCAGGCCGCGAGACTGCCCGCGAGGATGAGCGGGAGCGCGACTGCGGCAGCGCGGATGAGACGACGGTTCATGCGGAGAGCCTCCTGGCTTCGGGTGCTGTGGTTCGGGTGCTGTGGATCAGGTGCTGAGGATCAGGTGCGGTGGTTCGAGTGGTGAGGGTGATCTCACGGTAGGAATCGCGGATGCCGTGGCGCGAAGCGGCGGACTCCGGATGTCGTGCGACGAAACGTGCGGTCACGCGTCGACATACGAGGAAATGCCCAGGCGGTCGCGGAGCGTCGCCCCCTCGCGCTCCCCCGCATCGCGCACCAGTCCACGGCGGCGCAGCTCGGGGACGGCGAGGCGTGTGAACGCCTCGAACTGGGCGGGTTGGAAGGCCGACAGCACGTTGAAGCCGTCCGCCGCCCCCTCGTCGCGCCAGGTCTCGAAATGGTCGGCGATCGTCCGGGCGTCGCCGACGGCGAACGCGGCGGGCACCGCGTGCGCCGCGACCAGGTGGCGCCAGGTGAGCGGCTCCCCGCGGCCCGCTCCGGAGACGTGCAGCCCGGAGACGTGCAGCCCGGCGATGCGGGCGAGACGCTCGATCAGCGCCGCGCCGCGCTCGCCGAGACGTGCGGCCTCCGCCGCGGTGACGGGTGCGTCGAACGCGACGGCGCGCAGCGGGTCGTCCGCAGCGACATCCAGGGCGTCGGCGAGCGCCGCGACCGTGCGGTTCGGCGGGAACGCGGTCCTCGACGGCTGGTGCCCCTCGGCCAGCGGGACGAGCGCCAGCAGTCGCTCGACGATGCGGTGCGCAGCGGCATCCGTGTCGGCGACGACCGGGAGCACCGGGGCGATCACCTTCAGGGCGTCCGGAGAGCGACCGGCCTCCGCCGCGATGTCCCGCAGCAGGCGCCGGGTGGCGATGCCGTCAGCGAGCGTGGGGGCCGCGGTCAGGGCGAGGTCGGCCTCGGTGGCGGCGAGCGCCCGGGAGCGGGGCGAGGTCCCGGCGTGCACGATCGGGATCCGTCCCTGCGGTGGCCGCGCGACGTTGAGAGGTCCGGTGACCCGCACCTGCTCCCCGTGCAGGTCCGCGGCGCGGAGCCCCTCGGGATCGATGAGCACGCCGCGTTCGGCATCCGCGATCCAGGCGTCCTCGTCCCAGGAGTCCCACAGCCGTCGCAGCGCCTCGACGAACTCCTCCGCGCGGTCGTAGCGCGTCTCGTTGTCGGCGTGCGCGTCGCGGCCGTGATTGCCCGCGGCGCGCGGCTCGGCGCCCGTGACGAGGTTGATGCCGGCGCGACCGCGGGTGAGCACGTCGAGTGAGGCCAGCGAACGCGCCGTCGTGTACGGGTCGGCGTAGGTCGTGTTGACGGTGGCGATCAGACCGATCCGCGACGTGATGCCGGCGAGGAAGAGCACGGCGCTCACCGGATCGATGCGCGCCAGGAGGTACGGATCGCGGAACTCCAGGTCGGGTCCGGTCGCGAGCCAGTCGCCGAAGAACAGGTAGTCGAGACCGGCATCCTCACCCTCGCGCGCGATGTGCCGCAGGATGTCGGCGTCGGCGGCGGGGTCACGGTGTGCTCCGGGCTGGCGCCAGCCCGAGGGGTAGGCGCCCAGGGTTCGCACCATGGCGCCGACGATGAGGGGTTCGGTCATGCCGTCACGGTAGGAGGCGACAAGAACCCGCGGCGAGGGCGCCGATGCCGGAGGTCATGGGGTGTAACAGTCCGACACAACCACCCCACCCTCTACGCTGAGACCATGACAGGTCTTCGTTGGGGAATCCTCGCGACCGGCGGTATCGCCGGCGCATTCGCATCCGATCTGCGCACCGCGGGGCTCGACCTGGTCGCCGTGGGGTCGCGCTCGCAGGAGTCGGCGGACGCGTTCGCCGCCCGCTTCGACATCGCGCACGCGCACCCGTCGTACGAGGCCCTGGTGGCCGACCCCGATGTCGACATCATCTACGTCTCGACGCCGCATCCGATGCACCACGAGAACGCCCGGCTCGCGCTCGAGAACGGCAAGCACGTGCTGGTCGAGAAGGCGTTCACGCTGAACCGCGCGGAGGCGGAGGACCTGCAGGCGCTCGCGGCGGAGCGCGGGCTGCTGGCGATGGAGGCGATGTGGACGCGGTACCTGCCGCACATGCTCCGCATCCACGAGCTCATCGCCGACGGCGTCCTCGGCGAGATCCGCGCCGTGAGCGCCGACCACACGCAGCTGCTGCCCACCGACCCGACGCACCGGCTCAATGCCCTCGAGCTCGGCGGCGGCGCCCTGCTCGACCTCGGCATCTACCCGATCTCCTTCATCTGGGACATCCTGGGCGCACCGACGACGATCCACGCGGTCGGTCGCCTGATCGAGACCGGTGCCGATGCCGAGGTCGCCACGGTGATGACGCACGAGGGCGGAGCGGTCTCCACCAGCCTCTCGTCCTCGCGAGCGGCCGGGCCCAACGTGGCCAGCATCATCGGCACCGCGGCGCGCATCGACATCGACACCGTCTGGTACACGCCCACCACGTTCCGCGTGGTCCTGCCGGACGGCACGGTGCAGGAGGAGTACAGCTCCCAGGTCGAGGGGCGCGGCATGCAGTTCCAGGCCCTCGCCGCCGAACGTCTGGTGCGCGACGGCGTCCTGGAGGGCGACATCCTCCCGATCGCGGAGAGCGTGGCCATCATGGGCACCCTCGATGAGATCAGAGCGCAGATCGGCGTCCGCTACCCCCGCGAGGAGATCTGATCATGGCCGAGACCACCGATGCCCGCGTCGCCGTCTACCTCGACTTCGACAACATCGTCATCTCCTGGTACGACCGGGTGCACGGACGCAACGCCTACGGCAAGGACCGGCAGCGGATCACCGAGAACCCGAACGATCCCGACGTCGTCGATCGGCTCAGCCGCGCCATGATCGAGGTCGGTGCGATCATCGACTACGCCGCCTCCTTCGGCACTTTGGTGCTGACGCGCGCCTATGCCGACTGGTCCTCGCCCGTCAACGCCGAGTACCGCTCGCAGCTCGTGGCCCGCGCCGTCGACCTCGTGCAGCTCTTCCCGGCCGCGGCCTACGCCAAGAACGGCGCCGACATCCGCCTCGCCGTGGATGCTGTCGAAGACATGTTCCGTCTGCCCGACCTCACGCACGTCGTGATCGTGGCCGGCGACAGCGACTACGTGCCGCTCGCGCAGCGCTGCAAGCGCCTCGGACGCTACGTGATCGGCGTCGGCGTCTCCGGCTCGACGGCCAAGTCGCTCGCCGCGGCCTGCGACGAGTTCGAGTCGTACGACTCGCTACCCGGCGTCGTGCGTCCGGTGAAGGCGGCTCCCGCCGTCGCCGCGAAGGCCGAGGCCGTCGCGGAGCCCGCGCCCGAGGCCGTGCCGGAGGCGGCCGACGCCCCCAAGGCCAAGGCCCCGCGCCGCGCGAAGTCGAAGGCCGCCGCCCCCAAGGTCGAGGAGCCCAAGCTCGACGAGCAGGGCGAAGCGACACAGCTGCTGGAGCGTGCCCTGCGTCTCGGCCACGACAAGGCCGACGCCGACGAGTGGCTGCACAGCTCCGCCGTGAAGACGCACATGCGTCGCATGGACCCCTCGTTCAGCGAGAAGGCCCTCGGCTACCGCTCGTTCTCCGACTTCCTCAAGTCACGCGACGACATCGCGGAACTCGAAGAGACCGGGCACGAGCGCCTGGTGCGCCTGCGCGAGCTCACGGCCTGATCGCGACGACGTCACTCCACGAAGTCGGCACCTCGCCGCTTCGCCTCCTGTTTATGCCGTTCTACCAGTTTCATACACAAGGACTCCTTGTGCTTCCATCTGCTGGAGCAGATCGGCGATTTCCTGAGCCTTCATATGGTTGTCGGCATAGACCGCGAATAGACGCGGGGATGACCATTCGACCAACCCGCCTTGCGCTTCGATAGAACGAACTATATCTGCGGCACCCGAGGATACCGAGTCCTTTACGTGAACTCGGAAGACATATCGACCCGAGCGTTCTACCACGCGTTTGACCGCGAAGAACGCGTCCACTTCGACCACGTCACCTAGAGCGATGTCATACGCGAAAAACGGTATGCAGCAGATTTCGAAGGTAGTCTCAGAAATTCTTCTGGCCCACAACTGCTCAGTGGTGACATCGGTATTCCCCGGATCGATTGGAATTCCGATGATAAAATC
The DNA here is from genome assembly GCF_059422585.1 of Microbacterium sp. GW821-FHT01D02. NCBI lineage: Bacteria > Bacillati > Actinomycetota > Actinomycetes > Micrococcales > Microbacteriaceae > Microbacterium > Microbacterium sp. GW821-FHT01D02. Next base: position 244,867 of record NZ_JBWKXB010000001.1, read on the forward strand.
CGAGCGCTCACGCCACACGGGCTCGCGGTGCGTTGCTTCCTTCTGAACCATCTAGTTCACCACCGTTCTGGAGGCCAAGCCCCTCTATACCCTGGCGGGTGGGGTAACCGGACGGCCTGACGCAGGACCCTCTCGGACATAAGTCAAGGTCAGCGTTGGCGCTGCACCTCTGGCCTGTGGGCTCGAGCACGACCGCAGCCATGAGCCCCCGTCCGCCCGCATATCGAGGCTGCAATTCGACCACTATGTGACTGATATCCGGATACCCGCCCGGCTTTCACTCTGAGCGGGGGATGCCGAGGGCATCGCTGACGTGGTCATCTATCCACAGATAGCTTGCCAACCCCCACGGACCGCAAGGCCCCCTTCTCGCAGAAATCCTTCGCCGATTTTCGTCTACGTGCGACTTCCAAAACGCGTCCCAGAAGCAGAGGTCGACAAGCGTGCCCTCTTCCCCGAGGGGACGGTTCTCGAGATGACGAAAGTACCCTCTCGTCCATCCCATGCGATTCGTGAAGATCGGAGCGAGAAGTAGTTGCTGCTTGGTCGGAGTTAGCAGATCCTCGATCTCGATGCCGGGCTGAAAGACATAGATCAGGTTCGCTCCGGGCATTGGCGTGCGAGTCAGATCACGTATATCTGCCACTGCGACGCGGCCCAAGAGCCGAGGTCCTCCGGAGACCTGCATCTCGAACATGTCCCCATCAGTAGGTCGATGTCTGCTGCGTTTCAGCAGTTCCAGGTTCATATCATCTCCCGTTTGCTGTCAGCCATGGTCGCCCCCACTCGACAGCCTGATCGTAGAAAGAATGTCGCGGCGAGATACTGTTGATCAGGTTCTCAAATCCCGAATTCTGAACGATGAGCGCTTGTTCAACGGCGCGAGACTCCCCACGGGTGAGTGAGGTCCCGATAACCTGCAGCGTATCGTTCTCGCGAATCATGTTCGCGATCTTCATGTTCGACTGAGTGATGTCACCTGACCCGTCTGACCCGACCCATCCGTGACCGACACGGTCACGAGATCCTTCACCCCGGTACCGGTGATCGTGGTCACCACCGCACGCGCGGACGTCTTCCCCGTCTCCGGATCCGTCGCCAGCACCAGGTCACCGAGCTCGATCTTCTCGATCTCCTTCTTCGCCCCGTCCGCCATCAACACCGACGTACCCGGCACGAAACTATTCGCCGCACACGACGACATCGGCCGACTCCCACCCGACGACGACGGCCTCGCCCCCGCGGACGGACGAATGCTCTGCAACGGCGAACTCGACGGACGCACCGACGCCCCCGCCACCTGACCGCCGCGAGACGCAAGAGGTTTGAACGCACTCGACACCACGCCTGAGAGACGGTTGGGACGTTGCCAAATCCAATCGTTTGACATTCAGAAGATTCACAGAATATGATCAGCTCGCTCAATGGTTGAGAGGCCGGGTCGATGTGATCGACCGCGACACCTCGTCGCGCGCTGAGCGGTATTTAGCTGGCGTTGCGAGGAGCAATCATGGGTGTGCTGTCTTCAATCGAGCGTTCGACCGCGCGCCAGCGCTGGATCGCGGGCGGACTCGTCGCTGTTCTCGCCGCCACCGGAATCGTCGTGGCGGTCAACCTAGCTGGCTCTCCGGGAGCCGACTGCGCCGAGTTGCGCGCGTCGAGCGCGAACGAAGCCGGTGTCAAGGCTGCGGCGTGCGACTCGGACGTCGAGGTGTTGGATGAGCGCACTCCGTGGGTGTCCGTCTACGCCCAGCCGGATGGTCGTACGAGGATGACGGTCGACGCAGTCGCCGGCCGCACGAGCATCAACGGCGAATGGCAAGACGTCGACCCCGCCATCGCGACGGAACCCTCGACCACAGCCGACGCGGCTGATGCCGCCGAGGGCCCCACCGGCACGCCGGCCGCGTCCGATGTCATCCCGGATGACGTTGATGAGACCGTAGCCCCTGATACCGATCGGATGCTCTCCGTCGAAGCTCCCGTGTATCCGATGTGGTTCAACCCGGGCGGCGAGACCGGAATAGGCATGCCGTTGGGCGTGGTTCAGAGGGACGATGCGTGGGTGGCGATGCGGTTCCCGTTCGCGCTCCCGACGCCTGTCGTCGATGGGCGGTTTGTCACCTATCCGCTCGCTGATGGCGTGCGGCTCACCCTTTCCGTGATGGAGGACGGCTCCGGATTCCGTCCGATCCTCGAACTGGACTCTGCGGATGCGACCGAATGGTGGCGGACCGCACTCGCTTCGGTGCGACAGGCTGCCGATCTTCCGGGCGATGGCTTTGATGTGCCATATCGGGTGTACTCCTCTGAGGGGCTGACCTTGCGAGGAATCGATGAGGTCGGATTCGAGATCGTTGACGGTGACGAGAACTCGGTGTTCTGGTCGCCGCAGTCGTCGATGTGGGACTCCGCTGCCGATGAGGCTTCCGAGGAACTTGTGGAACGTATCGAGTTCCCCACGCCCGGCGATCGAGTGTTCGACATGCCAGTGCGAGTGGTGGGCGCCGACGGCGGCGCCGGATACGTGGTGGCAGAACCGAACGAACAGATGCTGACGGATCCGGACGCGGCGTGGCCGATGCACATCGACCCGTCTCTCGGCGCACGAACGCCGACCGAGTGGATCGCGATCCGTACGGGCGGATACACGTCTTCGATCTACAAGTGGGCTGACACCGCGAGTCGAGTGGGCGAGTCGATGGGATACTGCTCCACGACCTGGACATCGGCCTGCGTCACCACGTTCACGTCCCGTCTGGTGTGGGAGTTCGGCGACAGCACGCTCGCTTCCTGGATGAAGACGCTTTCGGGCGCGGATATCGTGTCCGCAGAGTTTTCGGCGGATCCGGGCCAACGAGGAAACTGCACGTCCTCTCGCACAGACGCGTACATGACCGATTCGATCGCGGGGACCGCGTCGAACTGGGGTAATTTGCGATTTTCGGTGTACCAGGCCAACATCACCGCGCCGCAAGGCGATGCGTGTACGGACGCAGGCGTTCGTCGAGGCTGGAACGTCCTCGCCGGCGTCAAAACGGCGGCGGACTCGAATTACGGTTCGATGACCTTCGGACTGAAGGCGAACAACGAGACGACTTCGAGCGGATACAAGACGTACAAGAGCGACGCGCGCTTGACGATCGTCTACAACCGTCCGCCGAACAAGCCGACGGGTGTCAAGCTCGCATCGCCGTCCGTCGCTTGCACCTCCGGGGTCAACCGCCCGGCGATCGCGACGACGACGCCCACGCTGACCGGTGTTGTCTCCGATCCCGATGGTGGGACGGTGCAGGCCCACTTCCAGATCGTGCAGGCGGGGACGGCAACCGAAGTCTGGAACAGCGGGACCCTCGCTGCGAAGGCGTCCGGATCTGCCTTCAGCGCTGCCGTGACGGCCGGGAAGCTTGTGAACGGGCAGTCGTATCAATACCGGGTCACGGCCACAGATGGTTCGAAATGGTCGGGGTGGTCGACAGCCTTGTGCGAGTTCTCCGTTGACACCAGCAAGCCTGCAGCACCCGCGATCGCTCCCGTGCGAACGGGGGGCGTGACCGCTGTATACGACGAGGGCGTCGAGCGTGGGGGAGTCGGATTCGACGGGAAGTTCACGCTCAGTAGAGCGGGCGCCACTGACGTCAAGTCGTTCTCATACTCCTACAACAGCACAACGCTCGCTACGAGCGTCGTGCCCGACGCGGCAGGCACTGCGGTTATCCCCTTCTCACCCACGGCAGCCGGACCGGTGGTGCTGCGAGTTCTCAGCGTGGATAGTGCGGGAAACAAGTCGGAGACGACAAGCTACGCGTTCGACGTGGGAGCAGCGAAAGAGGACGGCATCTGGATGCTTGATGAAGGCGACGGCTCAGAGGCCGCCGACACGAGTGGCAAGGGCGCAGCTCGCAGCATGACGGTGGATGGTGCGTCTTGGACGACCGGTCCGCACGCGCTGTTCGGATCCCGAACCGGCGATCGCGCATTGACCTTTGACGGCGCCGATGACCTCGCCAGCACCGGCCCCATCGTCGACACGCGCAAGTCCTTCGTTGTGTCCGCATACGTGTGGCTCGATGCGGAGAAGATCAAGACCGGCACTTACACCGCGGTATCCCAAGACGGGGTCGCTCAGTCCGGGTTCGACATGACGTACGTACCGTCGTGCACAGTCACGACGACGGGGTGCTGGACGTTCGGGATGAAGAACACGGACTCGAATGCTGCGCCGTCGACCACGGCCACATCCGAAAACCCCGTCGTCGGCGATCAATGGGTGCATCTCGTGGGAGCCCACGACGCTACGGCAAAGACAGTGAAGCTCTGGGTCTGCGAGATCGGCACGCCCGCAGTTCCTGGAGCGGGTTCTCCTGTCTCCGTCTCTGCGCCGCGATCATCGACCGCATGGTCGGCCACCGGCGGGCTGGTCATCGGGCGCGGCCTGGTAGACGGTATTGGCGCGAACTGGTGGCCGGGACGCATCGACAACGTTCGAGTCTTCTCCGGTCAGGTTCTGTCAGAGGCAAAGATCCGGAGGATGTGCCAGGGCGCCGAAGCTCAAGACTTCAGCACCGGGCTCGACGCCCTTGACCCCACGACGACGAACGGAGAATGAGCATGGGACGGAAATACGCCATGGTTCGCTCGGGAAACCGAGCAGTCCGCACTCTCCGGTCGAAGCTCGTCACGATGAGCGTCGCCGCAGGGCTCGCGGTCGTCATCGCTGTGGATCCGGTCGGACTCGGCGTCGTTGCCAGCGGGGAGGCTCGCGCGGCGACGTCGCCGGAGGACCGTTCCTCGAACCTCGCCGCTGCGCTCGGGAAAGTCGTCGGCGAAGCCACTGCGCCGGCGACGCCGCTCGGAGGCGCTTGGCCCCAGACAGCAGCAGCGGGTCTTCCCCTGCCGGGCGCAGACCTGCCCGTCCCCGATGAGGCGACCGTCGAAGTGCCGGCCTCTTCGGCGGCAAGCACTGACCTGGGCGGAATGACAGTCGAGGTTGCCGGGACCGATGGCGGCGCGTCTCCTGATGCGGTGACGTTGAAAGTCGAAGATGCGGCGACCGCTGAAGCTGCCGGTGTGACAGGGGTGCTCCTCGACGTCATCGATGCGAGCGCCGGTGGGACAACGGGTGATCTCACGGTCGATCTCACTCTGTCGTACGAGCAGTTCGCGGGCGCGATCGGCGGCGACTGGGCGTCGCGACTCCGGCTCGTCCGAGTCCCCGATTGTGCACGCGAAACTCCGAACGCTCCGGAATGTCGGCCCGAGCCGATCCCGTCGACGAACGATGCCACGGCGCGCACGGTCACCGGCACGGTTCCGGTCGAGTCCGCATCAGCATCGGGGGGAGGGGCAGCTGCTGCATCGACGACGGGCGCGCTCCTGGTGCCGACCGCGGTCTCTGCGGAGGGCAGTTCAATCGCATTGGCCGCTGGAGCGTCAGGCTCATCCGGGGACTGGACACAGACCGGGTTCTCCCCATCTTCGTCGTGGGGTGCATCGGGGAACACGGGCGCATTCACCTGGTCTTACCCGCTAGAGCTCCCTGAGGCAGTAGGGCCGTCACCCGACCTTTCGCTGTCGTACTCGTCGGCAGTGTCCGACGGCCGCGTTCCCTCCGCGAACAACCAAGCAGGCTGGATAGGTGAGGGATTCGACCTGACATCGAGCTACGTCGAGCGTCAGTACAAGCCGTGCACGGAGGACGCCCGAAGCGGCTCCAACAACGTAAACCGTGAGAACGGCGATCTGTGCTGGGGCCCGGCGAACGCGACGTTGGTCCTCAACGGGGCCTCGAATCCGCTCGTCTACGACTCTGCCGCGAAGACATGGCAGTCCAAGTCGGTCGATGGGTCGCGCGTCGAGTTGCTGACGGCCGGCTGGAACGGCGTCGGGTCAGCTGAGTACTGGAAAGTGACGACTGTCGACGGTACCCAGTACTTCTTCGGCCGTGGCAAGACATCTTCCGCCGGGGCAGATCTCAAGTCGGCCTGGTCGGTTCCGGTGTACGGCAACGACAGTGGTGAGGCCTGCTACAAGGCGGCTGCAGACGGCGGGTTCGCCTCCTCGCGGTGCAACCAGGTCTGGCGCTGGAACCTCGATCATGTCGTCGATCCTTCGGGCAATACGATGACATATTCCTACGCGACCGAGACGAACAGCTACGTCGCCGATTACGCGAACAACACTGCCTGGACGACGACGCCGTATGTATCGGGCGGGCGACTGACGAAGATCGAGTACGGAACGCGCACCGGATCCTCCGGCAGCGCACCATACCGAATCGTGCTCGGAACCGAAGCTCGGTGCGTCACGGACCGCGCGGACGGCGCTTCAGTATGCTCCGGAGGGCACGTCGAGACCGACAAGAGTCGCTGGCTTGACACGCCCACCGACCTGCAATGCACCGCGAGCACTGCGGAGTGCAAGAGCGTGACGCCGGTGTTCTTCGATACCACTCGTCTCGCGAAGATCACTGCGCAGAGCTGGGACGGCAGCGCGTATCAGGACATCGATGCCTGGGCGTTCACTCAGCGTTACGTCGGCGAGGGGGACTCCGGTCTGGCGAACGTCGCGGACGCGGCCGTTCTGCGTCTGGACCGCGTCACTCGGACGGGCCGCGGCGGCACGGCATCGACGGCCGACGACATCGCCCTGCCCCCGGTCGAGTTCACGTACATGTCCATGCCGAATCGTGTCGACACGGCGAGCGACGGCCAAACCGGCCTCTGGCGTCCTCGTGTCATCCGCGTGCGCACCGACTCCGGCGGCGCGGTGAACGTTGCCTATCGCACGGAGTGCGAAGCGGCGACTGTGCCGGCGACGACGGATGCGGCACAGGCTGCAAACCCCAAGCTGTGTTACTTGGTGAAGTGGCAGCCCGATGGCGAGTTGGTCGCTCAGAACCATTGGTTCCACAAGTACGTGGTCGAGAGCATCGTCGAGGACGCTGCACCTCATGTCGGCGAGAGCCAATCACTCATCACGGGGTCGCTCTCGACGACCACCAGGTTCACGTACCTGGGCGGCGCCAAGTGGGTCAAGCCGACCGGGCCGATGGTCGACGCCAACCAGGTCACGTACTCTGACTTCCGTGGATTCGCGCAGGTCGCAACGGTTCTCGGAGAGGGCGCAGAACAGACCACTGCAGAGAAGAGCACGTACTTCCGAGGGACTGGTGCGACGCTCACGGCCGGCGCGGCAGGGCAGACCATCAGCGCGGTTGATCGCGAGGAGTTCGCGGGCCAGGTGTTCGCCAGCGAGAAGCTCAACGGCTCGACCAAAGTGTCGGAGACCGTCAGCGAACCGGCCACTCCCGTCGTCGTGGCGACCGGATCGGGTGGTCTGAAAGCGACGCGGATTCCGTCGACGACGACCTTCGGGTTCACGTACAGCGCGGGAGGCGCCCTCGTCCATCGCACCTCGGCGACGACCACCAATGACTCGAGTGGTTTGCCGGTCTCTGTCGAAGATCGAGGCGATCTCACATCGACTGCCGACGATGTGTGCACGAAGACGACATATCGTCGCGATGGTGGATTCTCCGAGGCCAACAAGCTCTCCTACGCCTCGAAGACCGAGAGCTTCGCGGCATCGTGCAGTGGCACGCTCACCTCAGCCACGCTGATCTCTCGGGAGACCGCGACGTATGACGATGCGGGACGCATGGTCGAGACGAAGTCAGTCGACCCAGCCAACGGCGCTGCCGACATTGTCCGCACCAAGGCCACGTACGACTCGTCGGGGCACACCCTCACGAGCCATGACGCTGCCGGGAACGTGACGACCCTGGTTTACACGCTCGGCGCCGGCGGGCAGGTGGCCAAGGTCGTCACGACGTCGCCCGACCCGGACGGTGCGGGCGAGGTCACGTCTTTCACCTCAACCCAGGTGTTCAACCCGCTGACGGGGATGCCGATCTCGACGACCGATCAAAACGGCAAGTCGACCAAGGGCACGTATGACTCGCTCGGCCGGCCCACGAGCGTGACATACCCGCAGCATGCTGACACCGCGAAGCCGTCCGTTCAGTACGAATACGTGGTGGCGACCAACGGACTGAATGCCGTCATCACTCGGACCCTCGGCGCAGACGGAAAGCGCCAGCACGCGTCGGTCGTGCTGTACGACGGCATGCTGCGCCCCTTCCAATCCCAAGTCGAGAGCGCCGATGCCACGGATGCCAGCGGCAGTCGATCGGTGTCGCATATCTACTACGACTCGGCTGGCCGCACGGTCAAGAAGACCGCTCCCTGGTCTGCTCAGGGTTGGCCGAGCGGCCAAGCGATCGTTCCGATCGCTGTTCCGCCCGCACACACCACCTATGTCTATGACAAAGCCGGGCGAGTTACCGACGAGGTGCTGTGGGTCGGCACGGACTCCGAGCCGACGAATGAGAAGTGGCGCACGAAGACCGCGTACGACGGCGCGGCGACGCTGACGATCCCGCCCAGGGGAGGGGTGCCCACCGAGACCGTCGTGGATGCTCTCGGACGAACCGTCGAGCTTCGTGAATACCTCCGAGACCCGGTATCTCAGGCCAACGTGGTCACGGCTGCCGGGGTGCGAGCGCTGACGAAGCAGACGACCGCGTACACGTATGACGCAGCTGGTCGAATGCTGACGATGAAGAACCCTGCCGGGGATGTCTGGAAGAAGACATACGACGTGGCCGGGCAACTCGTGTCTTCCACCGATCCCGACGCCGGGGTATCAACGAGCACCTACGACATCCTCGGGCGGGTCGCCACGCAGACCGACGCGAACGGCGCGAAGCTCGCCTACACGTACGACGCCCTCGGGCGTGTGACGAGCCTGCGCGACAGCAGTGCGAGCGGACCCGTCCGGGCGACCTGGGAATACGACGCGTCGCTGCTCGACGGCAGCGACGCGCGAGCGCTCGGTCAGCTCAGCACCTCGAAGCGGATCATCGGAGGGAAGGAGTACATCACATCCTTCCCCGTATACGACACTGCCTATCGACCCTTGGAAGTTCAGACGAGTCTGCCCGCCGACAGCGCGCTGAACGGCTTGTCCGGCGCGGAGTTCACGACGGCGTATTCCTACGCCGCGGACGGGCAGGTCGCGCAGGTCACCTACCCGCAGGTGAAGGACGGCGAGACGACCGTCCTCGGTGCGGAAACTGTAACCACTCGGTTCAATCAGCGCTCGATGCCGTCCTGGATGGGAAGCGGATTCGGATGGGGCGTCTACGTCGCTGACGCGAGGTGGACGCACGACGGAAAGCCGCTGCTGCAAGACCTCGGGAACACCTATGGTGCGGCAGTCACCTACGACTGGGAAACGGGCACGAACCGTCTGCATACCATTCGTCTCGATAGAGAGCGAGTGGATGGCACAGAGCTCGACACACGCTACTCGTACGATGCGGCTGGCAACGTCACGAGCCTCATCGATGCTCCGGTGAACGCTGCCGTTGCCGGTGCCTTCGACGCTCAGTGCTTCGCGTACGACAGCCTGCGTCGCCTCAAGACCGCGTGGACTGCCGCTGACAAGGCGTGCTCGGCAAGTCAGGTGACCCAGGCCGTAGTCGGCGGTGCGTCACCGTACTGGACCGACTACGAGTACGACCCGCTCGGCAATCGCACGAAGATGACGGAGCACGCGTCGTCAGGCAACTCCGTCACCACGTATGACCACGGTGACGGTGCAGCAGGCCCGCATCAGCTCACGTCGATGACCAAGACGACCGGCGGCGTCGCCGTGACGACCGGCTTCACGTGGGACGCCGCAGGGAACCAGACGTCGCGCACCGCCGATGCCAATCTGCAGACGCAGACCTGGGACGCCGAGGGCGAGCTCGTCTCGATCTCAGGTGGTGACGAAGACGTCTCGAACGTCTTCGACGCGAACGGCGTTCGGCTCATTCGCACCGATGAGGCAGGGGCGACCCTGTTCCTCCCCGGCGGTCAGGAAGTACGCGCGACCGCGACCGCTGTTTCGGCGACGAGGTGGTACTCGTTCGGCGGTGTGAACGTCGCGGTGCGGACCGGCACGGGCATGGCCGGAGTGAGCAGCGTGGTCGCCGATGCGCACGGTACGCCTCTCGCCTACGTGCACAACACGGACTGGGCGGCAGCGGTGAGGCGTGTTCGCACGGATCCCTTTGGGGCGGCGAGGGCGGGCGCGGCCGGGACGCTGGCGGGCCGCGGATTCTTGGGGGCACCGGCAGACTCCTCGGGTCTGACGTTGTTGGGGGCGCGGTTCTTCGACCCCGATACCGGCACCTTCCTCAGCCCGGATCCAGAGCTGACCGCGGGCGTGCCGGCGCAATTCAATGCGTACGTGTACTCGGGGAACAACCCGTTGACGTGGTCCGACCCGTCGGGGCGGAACTGGTTCGGCGATATCTTCAAGTCCGCGAAGAAGTTCGTGAAGAAGTACCAGGCGGAGATCGCAGGTGCGGTGGTTGGAACCCTCGTCACGGCCGGGTGCCTAGCGGTGACGGCTGGTGCGGGCAGCGTCGGTTGCGCGATCGCCGGCGGCGCGGCGGGTGCGGCCACAACGAACGTGTGGAAGCAGTCGCAGTCGAAGAAGCCATTCAATATCGGCAGTTTCGCTCGGGACACGGTGATGGGTGCTGCGGTCGGGTGGGCGTTGGGTCCGGTGGCTGCGGTGGTGGGCAAGGCGATCACTCCGGTGGCGAACAGGGTGACGGCTGCGGTGTCGAGTGCGTTCAAACCGCTCGCGTCCCGTGGGGGTCAGGTGGCGGGGGCGTCGGTGCGTCCGTCGAGTTCGCCGTTGCAGAGCATTCGTCCGTCCGCGGGGGCGAAGCCGTCGTCGTCGGGTGGGAGTCGGCCGATGTCGTCGTGTGCGGCGAATAGTTTTGTGCCGGGCACGTCGGTGTTGATGGCGGACGGGGCGAAGAAGGAAATCGAGAAGATCGAGCTCGGTGACCTGGTGCTGGCGACGGATCCGGAGACGGGGAAGACGTCCGCGCGTGCGGTGGTGACCACGATCACCGGTACCGGGGTGAAGGATCTCGTGACCGTGTCGGTCACGGATAGGTCGGGGTACACGGGGCAGGTGACCGCGACTGCGGGTCACCCGTTCTGGGTGCCCGACATCCAGAAGTGGGTGGACGCGGGAGAGCTGCGTCCGGGGATGTGGGTGCAGACCTCGTCTGGTACCTGGGTGCAGGTCACCGCGATCGAGCACGATCACCGTGAGCAGACCGTCCACAACCTCACCATCAACACCACCCACACGTACAGCGTCTACGCTGGTGCCGACGCTGTTGTCACCCACAACTGCGGCGTGAATGCCCCCATAGCAACTTCTGGGGCTGATGATGCGCTGAACGGTGTACGACTTCGAGCGCAGCTGACCGGCGAGGAGATCGCGGGAGGCCATGCCTTCCGCAAGCACGTCGTAGAGGGCGGTGAGTTCCCTGGAATCACAACGCGTTCGCAGTTCGCTCAACACATTGAAGATGTCGTCTCGAATGGCGTGACGCGGACGTTGGGAAGCGGCCGTACTGCGTTCTGGCAGAGCGGAACGGTTGTAATCCGAAATCCGAAATCAGTTGACGGCGGAACTGCATTCCGGCCGAGGGATGGTTACGACTACTTCCTTGGAATGAACTGAGGAGACGATGAATGAAACTCTTGAAACCCGATAGTCGTAATGCTGAGAAGCAGCATATCGATGAAAAAGAAGTCACGATTGCGGCAACGAGGGATGAGCTCATACTGCTGGCCAATTCGCTCAATGAGGCGCTGGAGGCCGTTGAAGACTGGGAGTTCGATACGAGGCTGGGTAGCTCGGTCGACGAGGCGCGAGCACTCCACGCGACGATCAATGAGATCCTGCGGCACGACGCGGCGCGACAGTGAGCCGACCAGAAGAGGAAGGGGCCAGCATGGAGGATGAACGTGTCGACCTCAAGGACATGGATCGCGACGAGTTCGCCCAGTTTCTCGCGAGGCTGGCGAATTCGGCGCAGGAGACAGCTGAAGCGTGGGAGAACGCTACCGTTCCTGGTTTCCTTCGAGCATGGGCGGGATGGATCAGCGATATGGATGGATACTTCCTGAACAGCGGACAGGACATCCCCCGGGGAGCTTCAAGGCAGCTGATCGCGCAGTCCCTTCTTGCCGCTCGAGTGTACGAATAGGATGGCCAGCCACGCGAGTGCCGCGCTCCCCCAACATCTCCCGACGACCACGCACATCGATGTCGTGAAATGGGGAGGCGGAGCGCTCACCTGGCTCACCGATAGAGGAGAGTACGGATCTCCGATATCACCAGGACAACCTCTCGAACCGGCCAGCGACAAAACCCTTGAACTACTGCGCGGCTACTACAGAGACCGAGAGAGGTTCGATGTTTGATCAGTTTCGGTCGGCGTATCAGGTCGATCCCCGCGAGCCAGGAGCGGACACGCACCCGTGGCGGCCGCGAGGGTCGGACAGGATCAACGGGTTCGATCAGTTCGCGGAAGAGTTCACCGGTGCGTCGTTCAACGGTGGGCTGTATCGGTTCCACGATGAGCACTCGGCCGCACTTGCGGCGACGTTCATCAACCAGACGTTCCCCCAGTATTCGGAGCGTACCCTGCCGTTCGGATACGACTGGTTGGGGCGACACTTCCTGTGCGACTTCCGGCGCGTGGTGCACAATGAACCACAAGTTCTGCTGATCGACCCCGGCGCTGGCGAGGCCTTGGAGGTACCCGTCAACTTCACGGAGTTCCATGACGTCGAGCTCGTCGTGGAATCCGACGCCGCAGTAGCAAGCTCCTTCCATCGCGAGTGGCTCAGCAGCCAGCCCTCCGCAGTCACACCCATCCTCAGATCGCAATGCGCCGGCTACGACGTGCCGCTCTTCCTCGGAGGCAGCGACACCGCCGACAACCTCTCGCTGACGGATCTCGAGGTCTACCGGGACCTGAGTTCGCAACTATGGAGAATGGCGAACGCGCATGACTCGAGCAACTGAAGGCTCCTGGACTCCGATCCTGGCGATCAGCCCGGATGTGTGGCTCGGGCTTCGCGACGATTCGCTCGCCCTCGGCGATCGAATCGCACCCAAACGTGACGTCGACATCACGAACCCCGTCGGTCTCCTCCCCTGCCTCGAGCGCCCGTACCGAGACGTCGTCACCGACCTCGCGGCGCGCGAGGCGGAACTGGGGCTTCGGCCCGGAGAGCTCCTGAGCCGAGTGCCGCTCGGTGCGCTGCCACGACTTGCCGTAGACGTTCGAATGGACCACTGGGCTCGGCGCGCACTGGAATGGCTGCCGGACATGGCTTCCAAGGAAGAGGCGGAGCGTCTCCTCGCGCTTGTCGTGGGTGCCGACTGGGCATCGCAGCACACGCGTCACGTGGCGAAGCGGATGAGGGGGACGCACTCGAAATCGTGACGTCGCGCGACGACGCCGATCTCACTCCGAACCGAAATCCTCACTCCACGAAGTCGTACTCCTGGAACGCGGCGACCTCGGGCAGCCAGCGCTCCGCGACGAATGCCCGGTGCGCGGGATGGGCGTCGTAGGCGTCGTAGACGCTCTGATCCGCGAACACCATCGAGAACTGATGTGTGAGGTCGCTCTTCGCGCTGACCTGACGGCGGATCGTGAAGTCCTCGACGCCGGGGATCGACGTGAGCACGGCGTGGCCGGTCGCCAGGAACTCACGCTCCTCGGCGGATCCTTCCGCGTGCACGAGGCGGAAGACGACGGTGTGCTGGATCGACATGGGGCTCCTGTCGGGGTATGTCACTGATTGCTGAACGCGGCATCGAACGAGGCTTCGGGTTGCGGCCACAGCAGCGAGTGCACGTAGGCCAGCGCCTCGGGGGCGCCGTGCACGCGGTCCATGCCGGCGTCCTCCCACTCGATGGAGATGGGGCCGGAGTAGCCGATCGCGTCCAGAGCGCGGAACGCATCCTCCCAAGGAACGTCGCCGTGCCCCGTCGAGACGAAGTCCCATCCCCGTCGCGGATCGCCCCACGGCAGGTGCGAGCCGAGCACGCCGGCCCGGCCGTTGTGCGGACGCATCCGGGTGTCCTTGCAGTCCACGTGATAGATCCGGTCCGCGAAGTCCACGATGAACCCGACCGGATCGATGTTCTGCCACATCATGTGCGAGGGGTCCCAGTTGAACCCGAACGCCTCGCGATGGTCGACCGCCTCCAGCGCACGCACCGACGACCAGTAGTCGTACGCGATCTCCCCCGGGTGCACCTCGTGCGCGAACCGCACGCCCTCCGCATCGAACACGTCGAGGATCGGGTTCCATCGGTCGGCGAAGTCGTCGAACCCGCCCTCGATGACGGATGCCGGCACCGGCGGGAACATCGCCAGATACGGCCAGATCGACGAGCCGGTGAACCCGACCACGGTGTCGATGTCGAGCTTGCGCGCGACGCGGGCCGCCCGCTTCATGTCCTCCGCCGCGCGCTGCCGCACACCCTCGGCCTCGCCGTCGCCCCACACGTACTCGCGGAGGATCGCCTGGTGCCGGAAGTCGATCGGCGCATCGCACACGGCCTGACCGGCGAGATGGTTCGAGATCGCGAAGATCTTCAGGCCGTGCCGGTCGAGGATCTCCCGGCGCGACGCCACGTAGGCATCGTCCTGATCGGCACGCCGCAGGTCGAGGTGGTCACCGGAGGCGGCGACCTCCAGCCCGTCATAACCCCACTCCGCAGCGAGACGGGCGACCTCCTCGAAGGGCAGATCGGCCCACTGGCCGGTGAACAGGGTGACCGGGTGACTGCTCATGAGGACTCCTTCGTCTCGGACTCGTGCAGGGGTTCAGGTCCCGAATGCCCGCAGCGCGGCGATGCTGCGCGCGGCGAGTTCGTCCTGACTCGGGGCGAGCGGGCGCCAGACGGACGCCGCGACGGCGATGGTCGCGTTCTCGCCGTTGAAGCTCTCCAGGCCCAGCGGCCCTCGATAGTCGGCGTCGTCGAGCGCGACGAGGATACCCGGCCAGTCCGTGTGGTCGTCACCGACCGCCCCGCGGTCGCTCCCGCATACCTGCACGTGGGCGATCGCCGACCCCGCGGCGCGGATCGCGTCGGCGGGGCGCTTCTCCTCGATGTTGAGGTGGTAGGTGTCGAGCGCGAGGCCGACCCCTCCCCCGAGCAGCGGCCCCAGGGCATCGAGGCTCTGCTCGACCGTGTTGAGCAGACTCGTCTCGTAGCGGTTGAGCGGTTCGATCGCGAGCGTGATGCTCGCGGCCGCGGCGTCGTCGGCGAGCGGGGCCAGATTCTCGCGCAGCTCCGCCACGACCGCGGTCCGCTCCTCGGCCTCCATCCGCCAGGTCACACCGGTCGGGGCGTAGAACGGTCCGGCCACCACGTCGGCCGCGAGCACCTGCGCCGCCGCGATGCAGGCCCGCAGATAGTCCTGCGTTGGCGCGACGTCGCCCGCGCGGGCGACCAGAGACCGGCCCGGTCCCATCGCTCCGACGACGATCGCCCCCAGCCCCAGGCCGTCGAGCACGTCACGGGTGCGCACGGGATCCCAGTCCCCGACGCTCTCGAGCGGAAGCTCCAGGGCCCCGTAGCCCAGGCCGGCGGCCTTGCGGGCGAGCGGTTCGAGCGTGGCGTCCGTGAGCGGAGACGTCCACACCCAGGTGTTGACGGCGATCGTGCGGGGCATCGTTGTCCTTGTGATCGTGAAGCGCTCCCACCCTCCCACTCCACAGGCGCGGAGCGGAAGGGCGGGAGCGGATTTCGGTTACGGGATCTGGCGCTGCTGCCACACCGTCGGGTAGCCGGGGAGGTTCTCCCCGCCGAACTTGGCGTAGTGGCCGTCGGGCATGCCCTCGTTGGCCTTCAGGTATTCGTCGAGCTCCGGCTCCGTGATCGGCTTCTGCGGGAGCACCCACTCCTTCGGCACCTCGGTACCGGCGAAGATCATCTGCGCTGCGAGCAGCGGGGTGCGCCACTGGAAGTTGGAGTACACCGGCGCGAGCCCCGTGAGACCCGTGTCCTTCCACTTGCGGAGGAAGCTCATCTCGTCCTCACCCGTCATGACCGGGTAGTCCGCTCCGGCGTCCTCGAACGCCTCGATGGCGGCGACGGCGCCGTCACCCGCGTCCATCCAGATGCCGTCGACGTCGCCCTTCGCGAGCTCATCGCTGATGATGCTCTTGATCTCGGCCGGGTCGGCACCCGTGAAGTGGTCCACCGCGTTGATGCCGGCCTCGTCGAACAGCTTCTTCGCGCCGGCCCAGCGGTGCTCGAGCACGTCGACACCCGGGAGGATGCGCAGCGCCACGACCTTGTCGCCCTTCTCGAGGTTGTCGATCAGGAATTCGGCGGTGTCGATCCCCCAGGCGAAGCCGCCGATCGGGTGGATGAACGTGACCGGGCAGTCGGTGTTGACGCCGCGGTCGAACACGATGACGGGCTTGCCCGTGTCGCACGCCCGCTCGACGGCCGGGGTCATCGCCGCGGTGCTGTTCGGCGAGATGAGGAACACATCGCACTCGCCCTCGGAGATGAAGTAGTCGATGTCAGCGATCTGGGTGTCATCGGAGTCCTGCGCATCGCGGGTCTCCATCTCGCTGATCGCCCCGTCCGCCTGCAGCGCCTTGAGCTGCTCGTTCATCGTGATCCAGCCCGTCTGACGCCACGGGTTGGAGATCGACGCGTTCGCGAAGCAGGCCTTCTTGGCTCCTTCGCTGGCGAAGTCCGACGTGTCCACCATCTCGGCGTTGATGTGCTGCAGGTACGGCTCATCGGCCGGTCCCTGCGGGTCGACACCGCGCTCCTCGTCCTGCTTGTCGAAGAGCTCCTGGTCGAACCACTCGGTCGTCTCCGCCGCCTCGGGGCTCTCCGATTCGGCCGGCGCCACGGACGGGTCGGTCGTGCACCCGGCGAGCGCGATGAGGCCGAAGAGGGCCACCCCTGCGGTGGCGATCTTCATTGATCGTCGCATTGCTAATCTCCTCTGGTTTCTGTGTGGATGGTGCTGTTGGTGTGGATCGTTCTGGTTGGTGCGGGTTCTTCGGTGGTGAGATCGGGAGGGGGCTGGGGGCCGCGCTTGCGTCGTGCCCGGAAGGCGACGGCGGAGTACGCGACGGCCGCGATGATGATGACCCCCTGGACGGCATCGCGCAGCGTCGACGGGACGCCGGCGATGTTGAGCAGCATGAAGAGGGCCTCGAGGGCGAAGGCGCCGGCGACCGCGCCGACGATCCAGCCGCGCCCACCGCCCAGCACGACGCCACCGAGCACGACGGCGGTGATCGCCGTGAACTCGTAGCCGCGACCGACCGAGGGGTGCACGCCGGCGTATCCGACCAGCAGCACGGCCGACAGTGAGGCGGACAGCGACGAGATGATGAACGCGCGCGTGGTCGCCCAGGCGCGGCGCGCACCGGCGTAGTCGACCGCGCGGGCGTTGTCGCCGACCGCGATCAGCGTCTTGCCCAGCGGGCGCTTGGTGATCCAGATGCCGAGCGCGAGCCACGCGATCAGCAGCAGCACGGCCCAGGGGAGGAAGTCGAGGAGGGGGATGTCGCGGATCCCCCCGCGGCCGATCTCCCGGAAGCTGTCGGCGGGGTTGCCGGTCGCCGCTCCCCCGGTCCACCACATGACCCCTCCGAGGAGGGCGAGCATCATGCCGAGCGTGACGATGAAGGACGGCACCTTGAGCAGGGTCGTGATCACGCCGTTCACGAGTCCGACGGCCACGGCGAACACGGCCATGAGCAGCAGCACCGGGACGGTGCGGGCGTCGTCCTGCCCCACCAGGTTGCCGGCGATGATGACCTGGGCCGTGATGAGCGAGCCCTGCGACAGGTCGAACTCCCCGGCGATGATCACGAAGTACTGGCCGATCGCGACGATCGCGATGGGGGCCACCCGCTGCAGGAACCGCATGAACTGACCGGGCTCCGCGAAGCTCGGGTTGAGGATCGTGACCGCCACCAGCAGGATCACCAGCAGCAGGAACACCGCCCCGCGCGGGCTGACGAGTGTGCGCAGCGCGTTCATGAGCGCCCTCCTTCCGCAGGGAGAGTGGTATCGGAGGTGGGGTCGGCGAGTTGCGACACCGCGGCCGCCATCTCGGGCGCTGCGGCCTTGGCGGCGTCGTCCCCACCGGTGCGCGTGCCCCCGGCGCCGAAGCGCGGCCGGCGGCGGACGATGGAGCGCCGGCTGTACACGGCCACCGCGGCGACGATCACCACGCCGCGCACGACGTCCTTGAGGAACGGGTTGACCTGCATCACGCTCATCACGTTGTCGACGACCGCGAGGATCGCCACGCCGCCGATGGTGCCCCAGATGGAGCCGCGGCCGCCCAGCAGGAGCGTGCCGCCGAGGACGACCGCCGCGATCGACAGCAGCGCGTAACCGCCCTGCTGGCCCACGGTCGGACTGCCGACGCCGAGCCTGCTGGCGAGGAGGAGCCCCGCGAGAGCCGCGAAGACCGAGCACAGGACGTGCGCCCAGATCAGCGGCATCCGGGTGCGGACGCCCGACAGGCGGGCTATCTCGGGATCACCGCCGACCGCGTAGAGGTGCGCGCCGGTGCGGGTGCGGTTGAGCAGGACCCAGACGACGACGGCCAGCACGACCATGATGAGCGTGGAGACCGGGATGGGTCCGACCCCGGTGGCGCCGATGAGCTGGAACGCCCACGGGACGTTCCCGGCCGAGCCCTCGAAGTTGGTGTTCAGGATGCCCTGCAGGATGAGGCCGACGCCGAGGGTGGCGATGAACCCGTTCACCTTGAGGACCGTGACGATGAGGCCGTTCAGGAGGCCGACGCCGGCGCAGACGAGGAGCGTGACGATCACGGCCAGCGGGATGTTTCCCGGGTTCCCGTTCATGATCGTGGCCGCGAGCAGGCTCGACAGACTGATCACGTACGTGACGGAGAGGTCGAGGGAGGCACCGAGCACGACGAGCGTCTGCCCGATCGCGACGAGGCCGAGCACGCTCATGCCGGTGAGGATGTCGCGGATGTTGCCGGCGCTGAGGAAGTTGCGCCCGACCGTGCCGACGAGGATCGCGCCGACGACGAGGACCAGCAGCAGGATGCCGAGGACGATGACCGTGGAGTCGATCTTGAGGCGCTTCATCGTGCACCCCCGTCCGTCGCGGTGCCCGGATCGCTCGCACCGGTCGCGGCCCCGAGGATCTCGTGCTCCGCGGAGCCTGCGGGAAGCTCGGCGACGAGCTCGCCGTCGTGCATCACGAGGATCCGATCGCTCATGCCGATCACCTCCGGGAGCTCGCTCGACACCATCAGTACCGCCTTCCCCTCGGCGGCGAGGTCTCGCATCAGCTGGTAGACGGCGTACTTGGCGCCCACGTCGATGCCCCGGGTGGGCTCGTCGAAGAGCACGATCTGGGGCTGCGTGAGCAGCCATTTGGCCAGCACGACCTTCTGCTGGTTGCCGCCGGAGAGGAAGCGCACCTCCTGGTCGACGCCCTGCGAGCTGACCTCGAGCGAGCTCAGGACGCCGGGGACCTCCCGGCGGGAGGCGGCCGTGCGTCCGGCGAACACGCCGCGCACCACCAGCAGGGCGTTGTCGAGGATCGACTGTCCGAGCGCGAGCCCCTGCGCCTTGCGGTCCTCGGAGACCAGGGCGAGTCCGGCGCGGACGGCCGCACGGGCGCTGGTGATGCGCGCCGACGCCCCGTCGATGCGCATCGTGCCGCGGGTGAACGCCTGGATGCCGAACACTCCCTCCACGAGTTCGGTGCGCCCGGAGCCCTGCAGCCCCGCGATGCCGACGATCTCGCCCGCGCGCAGCGTCAGGGAGACCCCGTCGACGTAGGCGTTGCCGCAGCCCTCCAGCTCGAGACGCGGTTCGCCCACCGTCGTGCCCTCGACCGCGTCGGGGAAGTACGACTGGATCGAGCGGCCGACCATGCGCCGCACCAGCTCGTCGGTGGTCAGGGCGGCGGTCTCGTCCGTGGAGACGAGCGCGCCGTCCTTGAGGATCGTGATGCGGTCGCACAGGTCGAAGATCTCCTTCAGCCGGTGCGAGACGTAAATCACGGCGACGCCCCGGGAGGTGAGTCGCCGGATGATCGCGTAGAGCAGCTCGACCTCGCGGTCGCTGAGGGCCGCGGTCGGCTCGTCCATGGAGATGACCTGCGCGTCGAACGAGAGCGCCTTGACGATCTCGACGATCTGCTGCTCGGCGACCGTGAGCGAGCCGACCCGCGCCTGCGGCTCGATGAACGAGACGCCGAGGTCGGACAGCAGCTCCGCCGTCCGCGTGTTCATCGCCCGCTGGTCGACGAAGCCCCCGCGTCGCGGCTCGCGGCCGAGGTAGACGTTCTGCGCCACGGTGCGCTCCGGGAGCAGGGTGAACTCCTGGAAGACCGTGACGATCCCGGCATCCATCGCCTGCCGCGGGTGCGCGTGATGCACCTCTTCTCCGCGGTACGCGATCACGCCCGCATCCGCCGGCTGCACGCCCGCGATGATCTTCATGAGCGTGGACTTGCCGGCACCGTTCTCGCCGACGAGGCCGTGCACCTCGCCCGACCGCACGTCGAAGTCGATGCCGCTGAGCACCTCGACGCCGAAGAACGACTTGCGGATACCGGTCACCTGCAGCACCGGCTGCGTCGTGGTCGTGGTCATGCCGCCACCTCCACCCATCGTCCGCCGTCCGCCGCCGAGTCGAGCACGGCCTCCGTCAGCACGGCGGAGCGGTAGCCGTCCACGAACGTGGGGAGCCCGTCGGGGGTCCCCCCGGCCATGGCCGCATAGACGTCGGCGACGAATCCGTTGAACGCGTCCTGGTAGCCCATGGAGTGTCCGGCGGGCACCCGCTGAAGTCGGGCCGAATCCGGGTCGGACGCGGCGGGGTCGCGCAGCAGCAGCCGGGACTCCTCGCGCATGCCGATCCAGAGCTCCTCGGGGCGCTCCTGCTCGAAGCGGAGGCTCTGCTTCGAACCGTGCAGCTCCAGGGTCAGAGCGTTCTTGCGTCCGGGGGCCATCTGCGAGATGAGCAGGGTGCCCAGCGCGCCCGAGTCGGTCTCCACGAGCACGGCCACGATGTCCTCGGTGTCGACCGCCTGCCCCGAGCGCTCCGAGAAGACGCGGCGGGTGCGGGCGCTGAGTGTGCGGATCCGCTCGCCGATCACGAACTCGATGAGGTCGCAGAGGTGCGAGCCGATGTCGGCGAAGGCGCGAGAGGCGCCGCCCGACTCGGAGCGCACACGCCAGTCGTCGTCGCTCGGCAGGAGCATCCAGTCCTGCAGATAGGAGCAGTCCAGCGTGAGGAGGTCACCGGCCTCGCCGCGCGCGATCCGCGCCCTCGCCTCGCGCACCATCGGGTGGTAGCGGTAGATGAACGGAACGGCTGCCACGCGCCCCCGGGCTTCGGCGGTCCTCGCGAGCACCTCGGCATCACGGGCGGTCGTCGCGAGCGGCTTCTCGCAGATGACGTGCTTGCCGGCGTTCAGGGCCTGCAGCGCCAGGTCCGCGTGCGTGGCGTTGGGCGTGCAGATGTGCACGACATCGATGTCGGCTGCCTCGAGGAGCGCGGCGGCATCGGTCTCGGCCCGGTCGGCCCCGAGCGCCTGGGCGGCATCGCGCCCTCCCGCGGCGGACCGGGTGGCGACGGCACGCAGCTCGCCGCCGGCATCTCGTGCCGCGGTGCGATGCACGCGGGCCATGAATCCTCCGCCGAGGATGCCGGCTCGGATCGTCCCGAGACCGGTGTCAGTGACATCCGTTGTCATGTCGCTGATTCTGACATAGACCTTCCGACTTTTGCTAGACTTTCGTCAAAAGTTGTTTGCACCAAATCCGAAGTCAATCGACGAGACGCCGAAGTGCTGTGGTTTACTGACGCAATGGTTGACGTTCTGAGGCCGGCGCCGGCGCTCTCCTCCGGCACCGGTGAGATCTTCCAGATCCTCCGCGACGGCCACGCCCGCACCAAGGCCGAGCTCGCGGCACTCACCGGCCTGGCCCGCTCGACGGTCGCGCTCCGCGTGGATGCGCTGCTCGCCGCCGACCTCCTCCGTCCCGCCGGCGAAGCGGTGTCCACGGGTGGGCGCCCGCCCGCGCGTGTCGCCTTCAACCCCCGGGCCGGGCTGGTGCTGGCCGTCGACCTCGGCGCGACGCACGCCACGGTGGCCGTCGCCGACCTCGCCGGGGTGATCCTCGACGCGCGCACCCGCACGATCGACATCGCGGACGGCCCCGAGACCCTGCTCGACACGATCCTCGCCGATGCCGCCGAGCTGCTCCGGACGACCGCCGCCGACCTCCCCCTGGTGGGAGTCGGCATCGGCGTCCCCGGCCCGGTGGAGCACTCCACGGGGCGCCCGACCAACCCGCCGATCATGCCGGGGTGGGACCGCTTCGACGTGCCGGCCTACGTGCAGAAGACCTTCGACGTTCCGGTGCTCGTCGACAACGACGTCAACATCCTGGCGCTCGGCGAGCAGGCGACGAGCTGGCCGCGGGTCGACGACCTGATCTTCGTGAAGGTGTCGACCGGAATCGGCGCCGGCATCATCGCGGGCGGTCAGCTGCAGCGCGGCGCCCAGGGCTCGGCGGGCGACATGGGCCACGTGCAGGTGCCGACCGGAGCGGGATCCAGCCGCTCCCCCGGTGACGACCGCGACCTGGAGGCGCTCGCCAGCGGCTCGGCCCTGGCCCTCGCCCTGCGCGAGGCCGGGCTCGACGTGCACAGCGGATCCGACGTCGTCGACCTCGTGCGGGCCGGGAACGCCGCCGCGATCGAGGCGACCCGACAGGCCGGTCGCGACGTGGGCGAGGTGCTCGCCACGGTCGTCAACCTGCTGAACCCCTCGATCATCGTGCTCGGCGGCAGCATCGCCCGTGCCGGCGAGCACCTGCTCGCGGGCGTGCGCGAGGTGGTCTATCGCCGCTCCATCCCGCTCGCCACGCAGCACCTCGCGATCGTGCAGTCGCAGGCGGGAGACCGGGCGGCCGTGCTGGGCGCCGCGATCATGGTCGCCCGCGAGGTCCTGTCCCCGGCGAGCGTGGACCGCTACGTGGCGGCGAAGGCGCGGTGACCCGCACCCGCACCGCCACGAGCGGTGTCCGCGTGGACGGCGCTCAGAGCGTGGATGCGAACGGATCGAAGTCCGCGGCGATCGATCCCACCTGATCCAGGCTGCTCTCGACCGTGACGAAGTCGCGCGATTCGGCGGCCTCTTCGATCGACAGCAGGGTGTCGAGCACGTGGTAGCCGAACTCGCCGGTCGCGACGTGCGGGCGTCCCGCGGCGATCGCGCGCGCCATGTCGAGGAGTCCCACCCCACGACCGGAGAGCACGCCCTCCTGCTCCACGTCGACGATCTCCTGTTGCACGGGCTCCGGCGGGATGAACAGGCGCGTGAGCGGTCGGGTGATCGAGATCGCGCCGCCGAAGGTGTTCGGGTCGGGGATCACGATCGTGCCCTCGGTTCCGGTGATCTCGACGATCCCCTGCCGGATGACGGGCGAGTCGGTGCTGTAGAGACTCTGCGCCTGCCCGCCCTCCTCGAAGTCCATGAGCACGCTGAGCGTGGAGGGGATCTCGACAGGGAACTCCTGCCCGGCGAGCTCGCCGACCTGCACGCGACGTGTCGGCGTGCCCTGCAGCCCGAGCGCCGCAACCGACGCGACCGGACCGAACACGTGCACGAGCGCCGACACGTAGTACGGCCCCATGTCGAGCAGCGGTCCCCCGCCCTTCGCGTACAGGAACGCAGGGTTCGGGTGGAAGATCTCCGGCCCCTGCCACTGGAACGTGGTCTGCGCGAACAGCGGGCGGCCGATGTCGCCGCGCGCGATCGCCCGCTTCGCCGTCTGCACGCCCGGTCCGAGAACGGTGTCGGGGGCGACACCGACCCGGAGCCCGGTGGCGTCCGCCTTCTCGAGCAGCCGGCGGGACTCCTCCCGGCTCACGCCGATCGGCTTCTCGGTCCAGACGTGCTTGCCCGCCGCGATGATCGCCTCGGACACCTCGACGTGCACGGCCGGGATCGTGAGGTTCACGACGATGTCGATCTCCGGATCGCCGAGCACCGTGTCCACGCCGCCGGAGCGCGGGACGCCGTACTTCTCGGCCTGCGCCTTCGCGCGTTCCTCGATGAGGTCGGCGACCGCGATGACCCGCACGTCGGGGAAGGTCGTGAGGTTCGACAGGTACTGATCGCTGATGTTGCCCGCGCCGATGATGCCGACGCCGACGGGTCCATCCCCGAACGAGCGGGCGCCGAGCGCCATCAGCCGGCGACCTTCTCGTCGAGGTAGACGCGGCTGCGCTCGATGGCGTCGAACAGGTCACCCTCGTAGTGGTCGAACTCGACGATCGCGAGTTCGAGTGCCGGAGCCGCGGCGATCGCCTCGACGAGCGGCACGGACCCTTCACCCGCGGCCACCTGGTCGGCGGGCGGATAGGCGCCGGCGAGTGCCGGGTCGAGCGTGCCGTCCTTCGCGTGCACGGCGATCACACGGCTGCCGAGGCGCTCGAGCAGCGCGACGGGGTCGACGCCGCCCCGGGCGACCCAGTACAGGTCGACCTCGAGCACGACGCGGTCGTCGAGCAGGCCGGCAAGGATCTCGAGGCCGGTGACGCCGTCGAACACCGCCTCCAGCTCGTGGGCGTGGTTGTGGTAGCCGACGCGCACGCCGACCGTCTCCCCGATCGCGGCCGCCTCGTTGAGCAGGCGCGCGGTCTCCTCGATCTGCGCGACGGACTCCCAGCGCGCCGGCTCCGTGTAGGGGTCGATGACCGTGTCCATGCCCAGCACCTTGGCGGCGGCGAAGACCTCGGCGGGCGTCGGCACGGGCACGGTCGTGCCACTGCCGTCCGGGTTCACGAACGACGGCGATGCCAGGAAGGCGTGCCCGGACGGGGCGACCAGACCGGCCGCGGACAGCGCGGCGGCGAGGGGTTCGGCGCGCCGGACGAAGTCGTAGGGCTCGACGGCCGAGAAGCCACGGGCGGCGACCGCCGTGAGCGCGCCCTCGAGGTCGGCCTCCAGCTCCTCCTTGATCGTGAACAGCTGCAGGGAGGTCTGAATCGTCATCGGTCGTGCTCCTTCGGTCTTCGGCGACGGGTGGGGACAGGGGTCCCGTGCAGGCACGCTATCACCAAATACCTCCACGCGGAAGTTTTGGTTCGCTAGACTCCGGTCATGCCCGCCGACACGCCTGAGAACGCCGCACCGTCGCGACCGCGGGGCACCTACGCCAAAGGGATCGCCCGACGGCAGGAGATCCTCGACCGCGCCATCGAGGTCTTCGCCGAGCGCGGCTCCGACCGCACGAGCCTCCGCGCGATCGCCCGGGAGGTCGGCGTCACCCACGCCGCGCTCACCCACTACTTCGGCTCCCTCGAGGAACTCCTCGTCGCCGTGTACGAGGAGAGCAACGCGCCGGGGCGCCAGCCCGCGCATCCCACGGTCGACGTGACGCCCGTGGAGATGATGATCGAGTCCGCCCGGATCAACCGTGAGGTCCCCGGGCTCGTGCAGTTGTACTCGACCCTCGTGGCCGCAGCCCTCGAGGAGGGGCACCCCGCCGCGCGCACGTTCGCGACCGGCCGCTTCGACCGGCTGCGCATGCGGCTCGCCGACACCGTGCGCCAGCAGCAGCAGAGCGGACGGATCCGCGACGACGTCGATCCGGAGGCCGTGGCCGCGCTCGTGGTCGCCGCGTCGGACGGCCTGCAGACGCAATGGCTGCTCGACGAGAGGGCGCCGCAGCACGAGGCGCTCGCGCTCCTCGACCGGCTGCTGCGGCCGACCGGCGAGGCCCCGACGCCCGGCTAGGCTCGAAGGGTGACGCCCGTGCCGCAGTCCCCCTACGCCCGGGCACTCGGCGAGCGCATCGACGACCTTCATCCCCGACTGCGCACCTACTTCGCCGCGATCCCGGACGGGGCCGTCGGCGTCGGCGACGGGGTCTTCCAGCGGGTCGGGACGCCGCGTCGGTGGCTGTGGCCGCTGCTGCGCATCCTGGAACGGCGCGGCGTGGTCGCCGCGGGGTGGGAGCGGGACGTGCCGTTCCGCGTCGAGAACCGCACGATCGCCTCCCGGGTCATCGGCGAGCGCACCTTCCTGTTCCCCCGCGGGCCGTGGGTCATGCACGACGCGGTCGCCCTCACGCGGCACGGTCGTGTGGTCGACGAGCTCGGCGAGCCCGGTGTCCTCTCCGCCTGCTTCGACGTCGAGGTGCGCGACGGTGCGCTCCGTCTCACGAGTCGCGCGGTCGGCGTGCGCCTCGGCCGCCTGCGCCTCCGCATCCCCCGCCTCGTCGCGCCGGTGGTCCGTCTCACGGAGCGCTTCGACGACGCTCTCGACCGACAGCGGGTGTCCCTCACGGTCGACGCCCCGCTCCTCGGCCGCGTGTACGAGTATCGGGGCGACTTCACCTATCGCATCCAGGCCGCCGGAGAGAGCGCCGGAGAGAAGGAGCAGTCCGCATGAGTACAGGTCGGGTCGTCATCGGGGGGTCCACGGGTTTCATGGGCCGCTATCTGCTGCCGCGGTTCCGCGCCGAGGGCCGCGAGGTCGTCACGATCTCGCGTTCGGGTGCGGATCTCCGCTGGGGCGACCAGGTCGGGATCGACCGCGCGGTGGACGGCGCGGCGCTGGTGATCGGGCTCGCGGGCAAGAGCGTCAACTGCCGCTACACGCCGGAGAACCGCGCGGAGATCTTCCGCTCGCGACTCGACACCACCGCGTCACTGAGCACGGCGATCTCCCGAGCCTCCGCACCTCCCGCCGTCTGGGTGAACTCCTCGACCGCCACGATCTACCGTCATGCCGAAGACCGCCCGATGACCGAGTCCTCGGGCGAGATCGGCACCGGTTTCTCGGTCGAGGTCGCGAAGGCGTGGGAGAAGGCCCTGTTCACCGATGAGCTTCCCGCCACCCGTCGGGTCGCCCTGCGCAGCACGATCGTGCTCGGCCACGGCGGCGTCCTCGAACCCCTCCGGGGGCTCGCCCGCCTCGGCCTCGGCGGGCCGCAGTACGACGGGCGATGGCCGGTGAGTGCTGCCCGTCGCGCGGCCGGCACCGGACACTTCCCGGGAGCACGTCGCGGGCACCAGCGCTTCAGCTGGGTGCACATCGAGGATGTGGCCCGCATCATCGACTTCGTCGAGCGGACGCCCTCGCTCGACGGGCCCGTGAACGCCGCAGCGCCGAACCCCGTCGACAACGTCGAGTTCATGGCCACGGTCCGGCGCGTGCTGGGCGCTCGCATCGGTCCGCCGATGCCGCGGTGGATGCTGGAGCTGGGGGCGATCGGGATCCGCACCGAGACCGAGCTGATCCTGAAGAGCCGGTGGGTGCTGCCCGAGAAGCTCACCGCGGCAGGTTTCGAGTTCCGCTACCCGGAGCTGGAGGGCGCGGTCCGCGAGTCGTTCGACCGCGGGCAGGCGGCCTAGGCGCCGGAGCCGGTCGCGGTCTCGCCGCCCTCGCCCTTGCGCTTCTCGATCTCCTCGCGCAGTCGCCACTCCTCGATCTCGCGGTCGAGGTCGGCGATCTGCTGCTCCGTCGTCCGCGTGTCCGTCGGCGGAGCCGGGCGCACGTCGGTCGGCGCCGACGGCCGCTGGGCCCGCTGCATCCGCGGGATCGGGATGCCGGCCTCGCCGTACTCGCGGCCGATCGCGAACCACAGGACGCTGCCGATCAAGGGCAGCAGGATCACGATGATGATCCACACCATCTTGGGCAGGTGCTTCACCAGGGCGCTGTCGCGGGTGATGATGTCGATCAGTGCACCGATCATCAGCGCGATGATGAGGAGCGAGAACAGGAACGGCATGAGTTCAGGGTAGACGACGCCGCGACGGGCCGCTGCGACTACGGGAGCAGGTGCCCCGCAGCACGGAACAACTCGTACCATTCGGGGCGCGTGAGCTCGAGGTCGGCCCCGGCCGCCGCATCCCGCACCCGCTCCGGCGTCGTGGTGCCGAGCACGACCTGCATGCCCGCGGGGTGCCGGGTGATCCAGGCCGTCGCGACCGCGATGGGGGTCACGCCGTGCGCGTCCGCGAGACGATCGATCACGGCGTTCAGCTCCGCGTACTCGGGGTTGCCGAGGAAGACGCCGTGCGAGAACCCGTCCTGGAACGGGGACCACGCCTGGATCGTGATGCCGTTGATGCGGCAGTACTCCACGATCCCTCCGCCGTCGCGGACGATGCTCTGGTCGTGTCCGGCCATGTTCGCCGCGACCGGCTGGGCGAGGATCGGCGCGTGGGTCATCGACAACTGCAGCTGATTGGCGACGAGGGGCTGACGGACGGCCGTGCGCAGCAGA
The DNA here is from genome assembly GCF_059422585.1 of Microbacterium sp. GW821-FHT01D02. Classification (NCBI taxonomy): domain Bacteria; kingdom Bacillati; phylum Actinomycetota; class Actinomycetes; order Micrococcales; family Microbacteriaceae; genus Microbacterium; species Microbacterium sp. GW821-FHT01D02. The sequence continues at coordinate 273,110 of NZ_JBWKXB010000001.1, forward strand.
TCGATCTGACGCGGCGTGTGGTTCGAGACACCGAAGGCCTTCACCTTCCCCGCGGCCTCCAGGTCGTCGAACGCTCGAGCGACCTCGTCCGGCTCGACGAGGATATCCGGGCGGTGCAGCAGGAGCACGTCGAGGCGGTCGGTCCGCAGCGCCGTGAGCGATCCCTCGACCTGACCGACGATGTGCTCGTAGGAGAAGTCGAACATCCCCTGTGCCGGCACGATGCCGCACTTGGTCTGCAGCACGATCTCGTCGCGCTCCGAGGCGCTGAGCTGCAGAGCGTCGGCGAATCGGGCCTCGCAGTGATGCATGCTGCCGCCGTAGATGTCGGCGTGGTCGAAGAAGTCGATGCCGGCCGCACGGGCCGTGTCGTACAGCGTGCGGATGTGCGCGTCGTCCTTGTCGTCGATGCGCATCATGCCGGCGATGATGGCGGGGGCGGTGGTTGCTCCGAACGACACTGTCTTCATGCGCCCCACGCTACTCCGCACCACCGACGTCAGCGGTCGTCCGGCGTCGAAGCGGGCAGCAGCGTCGTCACCGGGACGCCGATCGCCGCAGCGATGCCCGCCAGATCGACGACGGTGAAGTCCTCTCGCCCGTCCAGCAGATCGGCGAGAGCGGCGGGCGCGATGCCCGAGCGATCGGCGAGCTGCAGGAAGGACACTCCGGCGTGGATCCGTGCCCCATCCACCTCGGATGCCAACATGCGACGCAGTTCTGTCCCCATACGCAGACAATACCTCCCCACACGGACACCCGCGTCGGCGCCTGTGGGCAGTATGTCGGCATTATGGAGTCGGGGCGCTGCTATCGTGAGCCGGGTGAAGACACCTGCCGAGGAGTTCAACGAGGCCGTCGGGCGCCAGCTGCGTGCGGAGATCGCCGCCTCCCGGAGCAGCGTCGCCGCGATGGCACGGACCATCGGCGTCGCCCGAAGCGCTCTGGACAACTACGTCACCGGCAAGCGCGCGATCCCGATTCCCGTCGTCTACGCGGTCTGCGCGGCCGCCGGCATCGAACCCCATGTGCTGCTGGCCCGCGCGGAAGAGCGCCTCCAGGCCGACGCCGAGCCCACCGCGCGCATCACTCCGATCCGCCGCACCCCCGATGTCGCCACCTCGCGCGACAATGACCTCGAGGTCGCCTTCGAGTCCCGCGTCCGGCACGACGCCGACACGGACGATCTCTACGAATAGTCCGCAAGCCCGAGGAGGTCCGCCGTGCAGCACCTCCTCCGTCTGGCCGACGAACAGCGGCTGCGCATCGTCGAGCGCCCCGGTCGCACCCGCGGCGGCTTCGATCCGGTGACGCGGACGATCCGTCTCAGCCCGGGGATGAGCGCGCGCACGACACGAAGCGTCCTCGCGCATGAACTCGGTCACGCCGAGCTCGGCCACGACCTCGTCCCCGCTCGTCGTCGACGGCAGGAGCGGCAGGCCGACGAGTGGGCCGCGTGCCGCCTGATCACCCCCGGAGCCTACGCCGAGGCCGAGGCGCTCCGCGGGCCGCACCTGGCGAGCCTGGCCTTCGAGCTGGGCGTCACGATCGAGCTGGTGACCGCCTACCAGCGACTGCTGCGCCAGGGGACGATCCCGGTCGCAACGGCCTGATCCGGGTGGCGTGGACCACTCCTCGACGCTGGTTGAATATCGTCATGGCCTTCCTCGTCACCCCCGCTCCCGTCACGCTCACCGGAGATCTCGTCGAGCTCCGCCCCCTCGAACGCTCGCACGTCGACGGACTCATCGAGGCCGTCCAGGAGGGCGATCTGTGGCAGACCGCGTGGTACACGTCGGTCCCCGCGCCGGACGGGGTCGCGGCGGAGGTCGACCGCCGGATCGGGCTCATCGAGAAGGGCGAGATGGTGCCGTTCACGACGTTCGACGCGACCGGCCGCATCCTGGGCCTGACGTCGTACTACGACATCGTCGCGGACGTGCCACGGCTGCACATCGGCTTCACCTGGAACCGTCCGTCCGCGCACGGCACGGGCACCAACGCCGAGTCCAAGCTGCTGCTGCTGCAGCACGCGTTCGAGACGCTCGGAGTGTTCCGCGTCGGCCTGACGACCCAGTGGGTGAACTTCCAGTCGCGCGCGGCGATCGAGCGGCTCGGGGCCAAACAGGACGGCGTGATGCGGGCGATGAGCCGCTTCCGGAACGGGGCGCTGCGCGACAGCGTGGAGTACTCGATCATCGAGCCGGAGTGGCCGGCAGTCAGGGCGAACCTGGAGGCGAGACTCGCCAGACGACGCTGAGCGGATGTCGTCGCCGAGCGACGACAGACCCGCCCGGGATCACTCGGTGGGGCTGCCCGACCAGTTCTTGCTGCGGCGGGTGGCCGAGCCGCGCTCGCGCAGGATGAAGGCGAGGGCGAGGGTGACCAGCAGGAGACCGCCGCAGAACGCGAGGGCGTTGTAGTCCGGCAGCTCGAACGAGGTGCCCATCAGCCAGAACCCTCCGAGGAAGAGGATCATGAAGAAGAGGAAGCTGAGGATCACGGGATCTCCTGTCGTCGGTGCCATTTACCAGGATAGCGTCGACTCGGAAAGCCCCTGTGCACCCCGCTCCTCGTCTGGTGTCCTCGAAGCATGAAGACTCCCCTGACCGCGGTCGCGATCTCGTGCACGCTGAAGCCCTCGCCCGCATCCTCCAGTTCCGATCTCCTCGCGACGCAGCTGCTCGACGCGCTCGCCGGGCACGGCGTGACGGGAGACCTGGTGCGCGCCGTGGACCTGACGGTGAGTCCGGGCGTCGAGAAGGACATGGGCGGCGACGACGAATGGCCGAGCATCCGACGACGCGTCCTCGATGCCGACATCCTCGTGCTCGTCACCCCGACCTGGATGGGACAGCACTCCAGCGTCGCGCAGCGCGTGCTGGAGCGGCTCGACGCCGAGCTGAGCGAGACCGACGCGCGAGGACGACCGACGCTGTTCGACAAGGTCGCCATCGCCGGGATCGTCGGGAACGAGGACGGCGCGCATCACATCGCCGCGATCCTGTTCCAGTCGTTGAACGACGTCGGTTTCACGGTGCCGGCCCAGGGGTCGGTCTACTGGAACGGCGAGGCCATGCACACGACCGACTACAAGGACCTCGACGAGACGCCCGAGAAGGTCGCGTCGGCGATCGGCACGGCCTCCCGGAACGCCGCGCACCTCGCTCGGCTGCTCAAGGCGCAGGAGTATCCCGCAGCGTAGGCGATGCCTCCCGGCGGAAGGTGATGACCTCGTCCCGGCGTGACTTCTCCACCGAGAGCCCTGCGAGCTCGAACCGTCGATACACGCGACGCGGGAGCGCGGGGAGCTCGGCGCTGAGACCGCGCGGCGGCTTGGCGAGCCCGGCGAGGATCGAGAGGTCGACGCCCGCATCGCCGCGCACCTCGATGCGCGCGTAGTCGCTGCGGCACCGCCAACGGAGGAAGTCGAGCTCCCGATAAGAGATCCTGTGCATCGCGTCCCCCACGCGGACGCGGAGCTCGTCGTTGCCGAACGCGACGGTGCACGCCTCCGTGCGTCGTCGCACGATGGCCGTGAACACCAGGTACACCGGCAGGCCGATCACGATGCCCAGGAGGAGGATCGCGATGCGCGGGCCCATCCTCATGGTGATGTCGTCGAACGCGATCAGCAGGGCGACCCCCGCGAGCCCGGCGACCAGAACGACCGCGACGATCGCCTGCGTGAGCGCGCGCATCCGGAGCTCGATGCCGGGGAAGCGCACGATCGACCCGTCCCCGCTCTCCTCGCGCTCCCATTCCGGTGTCACCGGCACCGGACGCTTCTTGGTGTCTCGCCGCGACAGGAGATCGGTGACGCGGCTGAGGACACCGAGCCAGATCCACCCGACCGCGGGGATCGCCGCGAGCTGCAGCACCACCGCGATCCCGCGCACGGCCTCGGGGAAGGGATCGAGCAGGTCGCCCCCGAACTCGATCACGAACGCGACCAGGGCGCCGAGGACCACGGCGACCCCGACGTGGAGGATCACGCCGTTCCGCGCCGGCACCATGCCCATCGTCGCGTTGACGAAGGCGAAGCCGAAGCACCAGCCTCCGACCAGCATGAGGAGGAACGGGAAGAAGCTCAGGTCGTCGCCCGCGAGCGTGAATCCGATCGCGGCGAGCAGCAGCACCGCGCCCCCGACGAGCGGGTTGCGCACGAGGTGTCGCGTGACCGTCGTACGCACACGCTTCTCGGCGTCGGTCTCGGCGGTCATCACGCCCATCCTAGGGCGCGGCCTCGTCTCCGTCCGCGAGGTCGAGGGCCCATTCGTTCACGGTCAGCTCGGCGCCGCGGAACGTCTCCGTGAGGGTGCCGACCAGCGCGAACCCGTTTCTGCGACACACGCCGTTCGAGGCCGCGTTCTCGACCGAGGGGAAGGCGGTCACGAACCGTCGGCCGTCGCGATAGGCGCGCGCATCGTCGATGAGGAGAGCGAGCGCCTTCGATGCGACTCCGTGGCCCTGGGCCTCGGGACGGACGAACCACCCGGTCTCGAGGGCCGACTCCCCACGCCACTCGACGTGCCAGTAGCCGATCGAGCCGAGGGAGCGCCCCGCGACGTCTTCCGCGACGAACATCCTCGCCTCCCCCGCCTCCCACAGGCGCAGGTAGCGCGCATTCCGCTCGACGAGCTCCTGCTCGGTCTCGGGGCCGTTGAGGTGCGCGGTCATCTCGGGGGTGTTCGCGGCACGCAGCAGGTCGAGGTCGTCTGCCGTCCATCGCCGGAGTCGGAGGGATTCCATGCCCGCATGGTCGCACGGACCGGGGACATCCACGTCCCGGAGTCTCGCATCCCGCTGAGACCGGCAAGACAGATGCGAAGGGCCCCCGGCCGGTGCTCGAGGGGAGCGACCGGCCGGGGGCCGTTGTCATGTCAGCGAGTCCGCCGACCGACGGGGTGTAGGTTCTCGACGAATCTTTCAATCGAACCCGCTTCTTTCAGCGAAGCTGACGCGCCTACGCTCCAGAAGGTCCGCATCGCTATCTTGCAAGGGCTCGGCGGCGGCGGCGACGCCCGGGCCTCGCCGCGTCGCGTCAGCGGCCTGTGGATGGCTTGGGCTGCATGAAACCTGTTCGCCGTTTCCAGCCCCTGATCTTGTTCGCGCACGCCCTGCAATACTGGTCTTCGCGCATAGCTCTGATCACGCACCTATAGGGTCGGTCGCACAGGCACGTGAAGTAAGCCCTGGCGGTCGATCCGCTGTGCACGTCGCGAGGAGTAAGAGTGCCATTCGCGACCGAGTGCCAGCGCTCCGCTACACCCGGACGCGTCGATTCCAGATCAGTCTCTCCCGGAGTCATTCGCCGGCCAGTGCAGTGCCCGCAGCCGAACCCTAGGACCCTTTGGTGCACAGTGCTGCGATAGATGTGCCCCTTCTTCCTACAGACCCACAGGAACACATCCCCCTGGTTCCCTGGAGACAGCTGGTCAGGTGTCACGCCGTCGTTCAGCGCCCACGAAAACTCCTCCGCTTCCTCGGGATAGAGCGTCTGGAAGTCGTTGATGCCGGAGACGATTCTCCTGCCGGAACAGATGGGACATAGTTGGCGTCGATGCAGCATGTCATAAACCGTCGAGGTGAATGGATGATCCTCCCTTTGACACCGCCATGCGACAACGTCGACGTTCAGCGCCAACGAGCGGAGGTCGAATGCGTCGTTGGCGTCGGCATCCCATAGCGGCAAAAGATCGGGGTGGTCGAGCACGAGGTCGACTCGTACCTGATTGGGCGGATAGCAACGCCGACATCGCGGATCCGCTGTAAAGAGCATGATGAACATCTCGAACGAGTGACCGCGTCGGCATGTCCAAGCTGCCACCTCTTCGCGCTTCGCGGTCACCTCCCAGTACCGGAGTCCGCGGACCAAGTTTGCGCAGTGGTCCCAGTAGCTGAAAGCTTCGGGGTCGGTCGTTGCGATGTCGGTCACCCCAGGCACGGTGATTTTTTTCGCGCATGCCTGGCATCCCGTGCGTGGAGTCCTTTCACGGGAGACGACTGAAGCTTCAAACGCGTGCCCTGCTCGGCAGATCCAAAAGGATTTGATCCTCTGGCTTCGTCGTATCTCATCGAAAAGATCCCCATGGACGTCGAACCAGAACTCGTCCCGAAACTCCTTCAACGCTCGAGAGACGATGTACATCGGGGAGTCTGGCCGGTCGAAGCCCGGGTAGCCCGGGGCGATGCCTTCTCGCGTCGTGGGCCATCGTGAGAAGTCGATGGCAGACAAGTCTCGGTCGTGGGGGAACATTCTTGGAGGCGGGTAAACCGTCGACAGGCCGTCATGCCACCCAGGGGTCGTGGCCAACGCGACGCGGTAGAAATCGGGGCGAAGATGGTACCGCAAGCGTTGCGCGACCTCGCGGGCACATGCCACTCCGGTGCGCACCTCAACGATCTCCGCGAGGATGGCTTCCACTGCCTGGAGGTCGTTGCGCGGATCAAGCACACGCTCAAGCACATGCCCGGTCTCGAACGCCAAATAGAGGTCTATTGCGTCGGGGTAGACGACCGCGCGTATGTGCGATTCAGCTCTGAAGCGCCAGTCCGCGACGATACCGCCGGTTCGAGGCAGGAATCGGCCTGCAAGGTATTCATCCGACAGCAACTTCCATATAGCGCGGAATCGCAGCGGGTCGAGTAGTCCAGTTCTCAGCAGCCGTCGGTGCTTGGATGCGGCGCGCCCGAACTCTGGGAACCCTCGCACCGAGAGTTGCCCGTCGATGCCGGCGCCCGGTCCTGTCCACCGCTGATGGCGTATGCAGACGTACGGCTCGAAGTTGTCGACAAGACCCACGCTTTCCCCTCTGGCACATTGAAGACAGAGGTAGCGGGGGCCCACTAGTGAAGCTGAGCATCGGCAGTCGCGGTCCGCGCAAGCTTGAGGAAGCGCATGGGTCGATCCGTCGAAGGTACCGACCGGCAGCCCGCTCATCAGTTCCACGGCGAGTTCGCTCTTGCGCCAGGCCTGGTCCGGATATGCCATGCCCGCCAACTGAGCGCGATGATCGAGGTGGACGTACTCGCAGTAGTTGGCCCGCACCAATCGTGCGAAGAAGCTCTGATGGGACTCCAGCGCGTGCAGTCGAGCTCGGAACGGGAGACGCCACGAACGCTCTCGCAGTTCGGCGACGCGCGCAGCCGAAACGCGCATCGCTAGCCAGCCAAGCTCTCCGCGGGGAACGTCGGCCAGTCGTACTGGTCGGCGTCGAACAATCTTCGTTGCTCAGCGGCGTCGCCCATCGGGATCTCTTCCAGGAGATGTTGGGTGATCTGCTCACGCCCGAAACGTGCCACAGCATCGCTCTTGATGAGAATCACGGCCGCAGTTCGCAGCGTGTTCGCTAGCTCGCCCATGACCCCGCCTGTCCTGTTGAATAGATACGAAGCCAGGCTTCTCAGCGTGCCCGGCTCGTTGCCGATGAGCCCGAGCGCATCCTCAAAGTAGTCACCTGTGGTCTTCCACACCTCTCGATCACCCTCGGTCGCCGCCGAGTAAGGGTGCAACTCGATCATCTGGGTGCGGCTGCTGAGCTGACGGCCGGAAATTCCCTCGAACAGGCCGTTGTCGTTCAGGTCGATCCCCGCAAAGACAAGCGTCGCCTCGACATCGCCCATGAGCTTCTTGATCATGTTCTTCGCCGCTTCCCGCTGAGCGGGGCCGCCGCGCGTCATGTTGTGCGCTTCGTCGAACGCCAAGAGACGGGTGCCATGTTCGTTCATTGCGCGAACTGCCGTCGTTCGCAGCTGTTGCTCGGTGTAGCCCCTAGTGAACTCCATGCCGATGAACGTCAGTAGCTCCTGGAGAATCCCCTTCGACGTAGTGGGTGCGGGGACCGTGATGATGACGCACGGCATCATGTCCTTCTCGATAAAGTCTGGGGTGTCGCGCCGCAGTCGGTTCGCGGTGAAGCGAGCGAGCTCGGTCAGGGTGTGACTCTTCCCCAAGTACGGTGCTCCGCTTAACGCGAGGCTCAGCGGGTCGTGAAGTGTGGCTTCATTGTGAATGTAGAGAGAAGTAAGGCGCTTCTTGGCCGCGTTGAACGACTCGGTGCCGATGGTCAGCCCGTGGTGAATGTAGCGGATGCGACGTTCGTCGTAGGTTTGGCGTTGCCCCTCAGTCATGCGTAGGTACTGCCCGGCTGTGAGCACGTCCGGGCGAATGACCCGCTCTTGATAGAGGCGTTCGAGTCCCTCTCGACTCATGAGCGGCACCGCAGTCCTGTGCAAGAGGGCCATCAGGTCTCGATTTCTTCGTCCGGGCTGACCAACCTGATGCCCTCGACACCAGCCCCCTTCGTCATCCGGCGCCGGGGCGGGAGTTTAGCGGCAGGGCCTTTCGCAGCCCTCTTGTTGCTGGACTGCTTCACACCTGCCAGGTTCACAGGCGTGCGATAGCGGTCGTACCTCGCAACAAGGTCCATCGCTTCACGCACTTCGTCTTTGATCACACCCTCAGTGCTTTTCGAAGCGCCACGGAGCATCTCTCGGGCGAACGGCCGCTCGTAGTCCCCTATCCGCTTGTAGGGGCACACGATCCACGTCTTTCGATGCGGATCCATGACCCATACGACAGTGGGGTAATCAGGGTCCCACTTCACGAGGTACTCGTCGTCATGCCGAGGGTCACCTGAAGACTGTCTGAAGAGTGGTCCAAGGTCCCTCGAGTCGTACTTGCCGCTCATGACATCCACACCGTAGTGTTCGATCCGCCGGTAACCAGACTCGAGGTGGCGGATGTAGTTTTCTGCGACGTCAGGGACCGGAATTGACGGGGCGATGGCCAGAGCCGTCCGCAGTACCTGGTTGGGCGTCAGGATAGAGTTCCGGGTGAGCGGATCGCTGAGTCCACGACTTCGCGTGTTCGCCCAGATGTTGTCGAAGAAATCCTGGAGCAGTTGCACCATGACGACGTGTTCGAGTAGCTCCGTTTCGGGGATCTCCCCTTTGTTCTCTGCGCTTGCTCCGGTGAAACCAGGCATGATCTGGACGAGTCGGTGTTCGATATCTTTGAGCGCTTTCTCAACCTTTCCTTTGTCCTCGGGAGTGTAGGTGCGTGAGTACCGCACACCGCAGCCGAACGCTTCGGCAACGCGTCGCGTGAGTTCGGCAACGAATGGCATTCCGTTGTCGATGACGAGGGTTTCGATTGCAACGAAAGGGGCGATGTCGTCGTCGGGGCTCCAGCGGTCGACCAAGTCAACGAGTTCCGGATAGTCGGCGGCAGCCGACTCGACCTCCTCTCTGGCTGCGGATTCGTAAGGTCGCAGTTGTCGGGGAAACGATGCCCGGGCCAGTAGCCGCACGATGGTTGAAGCTGTGGTAGTCCGAGCGAGCGCGAAAGCGAGGACGGTGGTGCTGTAGACATCGAGGAGGATCGAGAGCTCGTAGCGGGCACGGTTGCCGTGCTGATCTATGAGGAAGCAAGCGACCTTCGTGGTGTCCGCATGCACGAACTCTCCCGGTCGGCTTGCCCCTGTTGCTCCGAAGCCCTCGCCGGGTCGCTTCGATGCGACCCTGCGCTGGTTCGCCGTTTTCTTCCATCGCTTTTGGCGCTTGATGATCTTGAGGTACTTACTCTGTGTGGAGCGACTGGGGAAGTCAAAGCCGGGCTCCTCGGCAGTCACGAGGTCGCGAGCCTTCGCGAGGAGGAACTTGTCGTCGATGTCCGGACCGCGCCAGTGCGCGTCAAGCACATCGCCGATCTTCTTCCACAGAAGCTTCGGCGCGCTCTCCTCTGAGGTCGAGTCCTTGAGCTTCTTCTCCAAGGTCGAGTCCTTGAGCTTCCTGCCATCCACGAAGCTCAGAAGCGTGGGGTTCGCCGCCCATCTGTGACACATGTTGTAGACGGTGCGTTCCGTGGCGATGATGCCCCGTCGCGCGAGGTACTTCACGGCGTTTCGCACTCGCTCGGCTTTTCCGAGTGTGGGGTCGAACTCCGGATCCACCGGATCATCGGGCACTGCGCTCGTATCGCGTCCGGTCTCGAGCAGGCTCACAACGTCGCGCCAGATTTTCGCCTTGCGGGCATCCTCCCCCGTGATCCCTGCATCCTTGAGGCTCGTGTCCGGCGCGACAGTGTAGGGGACATGCCCGACGAGCTCAATCTCGTCCAGGAGTTGCCAGGCGAGAACGCTGCGGCGACCGAAATGGTTGTGCCCTTTGAGCGTGAGCCGCGAGCCATCGATGTCGACCACCTCGTACTCGAGTCCCTCGAAGGCGATGATGTCGCCAAGGCTGATGGATCGATAGGCCGGCATCATGACTCCCCTGTGGTATATATCGGACGCGAGTCCGAAAGCGCCCGAGAGTGGTCAAAATCGAGCTGTCGCGTCCACATGAGGTGGTATACCCACATCCGAGTCATCCTCGGCGGCTCCCGCAGCAATTCGACCGCTGCGCGCATCGTTGACGTCGACGCGAACTGTTCGAGCAGTTTGTCCCTCATCATGGGAGGCGGGGCATAGCGGCGAGCGTCTGAGTAAGCGTGAAGGAACAGGAGCGTCTTCTTGGTGACGGTGCGCATGCCGTCGAACACGATGTAGCCGAAACCCACGTCTCTACAGAACTCGCGGGTCAGCGCCGCCTCTCGTGCCAAGTCTGCGTCGATGAGGTCGAAGGGCCTCACTTCCCAGATGTTCTGCGCTCCGTCGTGGTGGATAGCGAAGAAGTCCGGTACGTGATCCTTCTTCTCTTCGCCGCGGAGGAAGAACAGTTTGAACGGCTGTGCCAGCACGGCAGCAACTGATTGCGAGTGGTCGAGCGCGAGGAGCAACGATTCCTCTTGCAGAGACGCGTATCCGACGTGGCGACGCGTGCTCGCAAAAAAGTAGACACCCGAGCGGCCTCGCTGATGCCTGCTTCGCGGCGGCGGACTCCATGGTGTCCCGTGGACGAGGTCGACGGTCGAGAGGGCATCGCGCGCCGTGAACCGTCGTTTGCCGTTGATTGGCTGCCGAACGACCAGTGCATCGGCGCGAACCTCTGACGGCAGCAATGCGACGCGGTCACTCTTTGTCTTGGTTGCCATGGTCGCCGCCCGGGTCGAGGTCCTTCCGACCAGGCTTACTCCGTTCGAAACCGACCCACAAGACCCTGTTGAGAGCAAAAAAATGCGGCTATTGTATTAGCCATAGTGTCGATCACTTTAGCCACAGTCCTCGCCAGCGGCGACACCAAGATGGTCGTCTTCAACGCGGCCCGTGGGCTTCCTGACACGCTCGATCTGATCACTTTGGCTACTGGTGCTCGGGCCGACGCCATCGTTCTCTTGCACTTTTCCACCGACCATCTCCCGTCCGAGACGGTCAAGCGCTGGGTGCAGACCTTGTCCGACCAACTGCGCATGTCCGACGTTCACCTCGCCAGCTTCAACCCGGACCTTGGACTCGCGCTAGGGCGACAGCTAGTCCTCTCAGCTGGGCTGCATCCCGTCGCACCCCACGTATGGCTCATCGCTCGCCTGTGGACACCCCTGAATCGAGCATCGCGAGCCGCCGTGACGTTCGTCGGGCCGTCGGCGATCCGCCAAGCCGGTCTCCACGGGTCACTCTGGGCGGAAGAACTACTCAAACCAGAGGACGTGGCGGCAGTCCCGCCTTCTGACATCATCATCGCGGACCTCGAAGGCGATCTCACAAGTCCCGCGCGCGGGATGCCCGGGGATCGGGACCCAGCGACCCTTCACGCGTTCCTTGGCCGCGCTGTCATCCAGCGTGCGTGCCCTCGGCTTGTGTGGGCAGCCGCGCCGGAAGGCGCGCCGCGCTCACCCGGTCGTGTTCGGCCAGGTGAGCACGCCGTCGTGCGCCTACGCAAGGTGGTGGATTGACACCTCCCAGCCTCATCGGCCGTTGGCGAAGGGCGGCGCGACCGGTAGCGCCTTGCCGTCGCCGAGGGCGAAGCGGTTCGGTCCGCACTGGAAACAGTCTTCGTCCTTACCCGGTTCGATCTCCACGACCTCGCCGGTGAGCGGGTGATAGCTGACCCAGTGGTCTGCAGGGGCGCGCAGTTCCACGAGACCCCCGACGGACATCAACCAGTCGTCAACGGCCCGGGACGCGGCGACCGCGTTCAGCGTGACGACGCTCGGGGCGTGCACACCGTCATCATCGATGTACTGCTGACGCTTGCGCTGCTCGGGGTTGGTGGCTTCTGCGGTGAGCTTCCACGCGGGGATGAGCCCGTTGCACTGTAGGCAACCGCTGCCGGGACTGCTCATCCGCGACACCGAGAAGATGTCTGTGATCTCGCCGTCCTTCACGCTCACCTTCGACCCGATCTGAGTGTTCGGGATCAGGTACTGGTGCGTGATGGAGTTGACCAGCCGTCGTGCGAGCGCGGAGTCGGCTGCGAGAAAGATGTGGTCGCAATCCGTGAGCAGCGCTGCCACCTTAGGCTCCATCACGGATTTCGGCACGGTGGTGATTCGGATCGTCGATGAGGCCTGTCGTGCGACACGGGCCGCAATGTCCACTTTGGATGCTGCGTACCGGTCACCGAGTGTACGTAGGAATGCGGGCCGGGCTGGGTTCCGCAGCCAAGTGAGCGCGTCCCGGCGACGAGCTCCGACGACTCGTGGCAGGTTTGTCGGGTCGATCCGATCCGGATCGATAAGGACAAGCTCCCCCACCCCGAGCCGCGCGGCGTACTCCGAAAGCACGGACCCGGCACCACCGAGACCGACAATGGCCACCTTCGAGTCGGCGAGGATCTGTTGGCCCCGGTCGCCGAAGATGCGCGTCTGGCGGTCGAATCGGTGATCGGAGACGGCTGCCGCCTTGGGAGCCGGCGTGAGCTCGATTCGCGAGCGGCCCACCACCCGCAGATGCGTGATGGGTGCTCGCTCTCCCCCGTCGGACCAGATGTCTCCGGCGACGGCGTCAGTCGCGAAGACGAGCGCGCCGACAGGGACACCCCCATTGATATCAAGCAGCGCCGGATACCCGCGCTCGTGAGATGCCATGTCGGTTCCTGAGAACGCGACCGTTTGGCGGCCACCGTGGTTGTGGACGGCCAGGTAGGCGAGGCCTTCGTCGGCGCACACGTCGATGTTGTCGGCGACGAACTCCGCCGTCAGCTTGCGGTAGCCGCGGTCGCCGGCGATGTAGTCGACGCCGTCCACGGCCGGAACAACGTCCCGGACAAGAAGGCGGGTACCGCGAGCACTGCGCGCGATGCCGCATCGGAGAACGGCGCCGTGCTCATCCCCGTCACCGGGGAACAAGTGGGAGTGCAGTGCGTCCCACTGTTCCCCGGTGATGGTGACCGACCAGGTACTACTCATCGCTGTTCCAGCCATCGCAGCACCTTGAGAGCCTTCGTCGCAGCCGTGTCTATCGCGGGGTTGAGACGGTTACTCCGGCGAGAAAGCTGCATCGCCGCGATGTTGTCGGGGCCGAACGACGCGAGCGCGAAGCCTTCCCCGTGAGCAGCCCCATCTGCACGTACGACATCCGGGCGCACGAAGTGCGGGTACACGTCGGCTTCCGGGTACGGGTAGGTGATCTGGAAGGACATCCAGGAGGTCGCCGGAGTGAAGGCCGGCCCGAGGGGGACCTCTTCGATGGTGACCCACGCTCCGCCTTGGCCGTCGGGAATGGAGGTGACGGTGGTGTCAGCGAACGTGTGTCGGAGCTCGTCGATGGCGTTCAGGATCGCTTCGGTGATGCTCATGAGTTGTCGTCACCGTCGAGGGCACGGAACTCGTCGTCGCGCTTGACGCGGATCTGCTCGTCGTCGCCGACGGGCTTGAACTTCTGCCCGTTCTTGCGTGAGAGCAGGAAGTCCGGACCGATGGCGACGCCCTGGGCGATGGCTGCGTCCTTGATCTGCTGGCCGGTGTGGCCGCGGCCTTCGAGCGTCACGGGCTGACGGTTGACCTTGACTCGGATCGTGATGACGCGTGTGACGAACCTGTCACCGTCGGCGATGGGGACGATCTCACCGTCGCTGATGGGGTCGTCGACCTCGTCGGGGATGTCCTTCCAGACGCCGTGTGTTTCAGGAATCGGAGGGGTCGTCACCGCACGAAGCTGGTCCTCGGTAAGTGTGGCGGACCGGACCTGGTAGGGGATCTTGTCGATGAAGATCGTGCGGGCCTGGTCTGTGAAGAACCGCATTCCCTGGGTGAGCGACACAGTCTCCTGCTCGCCAACGAGGTGATCCTGAGCGTCGGGCAGATCCAGCCAGATGTTCTCGGCCGGAGGGTCAGTCAGCGCGCGAAGCTGAGCGCCGATGAGGCGGCGCTTGGGCACTGTGACGGGCATACTGTCGATGAAGATGTGGACGGGGTCGGAAGGGGCCATGGTGGCCTCCAATCTCTTGCTGCGGTGGGGGCGATCCCCACGCAAGAGAGGTAGACGGGACAACTCCCGATCTGTCCACGGCTTCGGTTACGAGCACTCCACGCAGGTGGTGGAGTCGCCGAAGAACTGGCTCACGTGCTTTACGAAGTAGCAGGTGTCGCACGTGATCTCTGTGGGCTTCGTGCAGGCGCAGTGGCCATCCGGGCACTTCGGCCGACTGCAGGTGAAGCAGTGGATCCGCACTTCAAAGTTCCTGCCGCAGGTGTCACAATCTGCCCACTTGCTCGTTGTACGAGTCGCGGTGAAATCGCGAGGCGGCGAGAAACTCTTCCAGGGCGCAGATTCTTCCACCATCAGCACGAACAGGCGGTCACCCGCCCAGGCCGCATGACCGTAGAGCTGATTCGAGGAGTGACCCGAGAGATACCAAATTCGCGCGTCGTCCCGGGACCAGACCCGGGTCGAGTCGGTGTCTTCGAGCGCGGCACGGATGAGCGGGTTTTCGCGCTGATTGCTGCCTCGCGCCGGCGGGAACATAGACCCGCGCGCAGCGGCGAAGGTGACGATCCCGGCTTCATTGACGACAGCGATAACGCCGGAGCCCTTGAGTCGTTCCGTGAGCCGAACGCTGATGGCCGCGCGCGAAGCGTTGGAGAGGTCGAACAGCTCGACCGCTGTCTGCGCGGTCGCGCCACCGAACGGGCGACTCGCGTCGTCAACCATGTCGTCGGGAAGGAGAACGCTCGCAGCAAACGCATCACAGCAGGCGTCCTCGAAGCCAGTTGGGTCCGTGTGGCCCACGACACGCCGCCCCAGTTCAAGGTTCGTCTGTTGGATGTGATGCCCGAGTTCGTGCAGCAGCGTGAACTGCTGGCGTCGCCGGGACATGGACTCAGTTACGACCAGAGTCGGCGGCGTGTCGCGGTACCCACCGGCAACCGAGCAGTTGAGCTGCGACTCTTTGGGCACAAACTCGGGAACTCGCTGGATTGTCAGGTCGGGGTGGTTGTCGAGAGCGTCGAACGCGTCCAGCGTGAGCTTCTCGAGCGATCCGCCGTCAGATTCCCAGGAAGCGCGCATAGCGTCGACCTGCGCGCGTGTCCCGTCCAGGTAGCGAGGCATCACTGCTCCTCGGTCGCGGCATGTGCCTCGAGTCGTTGCCGCCAGATCTCTCGCCCAGTGCCTCGCTCGCGTGCTGCGAGTTGGTAGATCGTGTATCCGAGTCGAGTCCGCCCGAGTTCTTCGTCTCCGTCCAGAGCACACCGCCGGACGCTATTGCGCCATCGCGGCTCTTGGAGCTCGCGGGCGAGATCCTCAGGCAGAGGATCAAGCGCGGCAAGAATCACTTCACGGGATGTGCCCGCTGCTGAGCTAAGGGACTCGGCCTCATCGTCCGTCAGTGGCTCACGCCCTTTCAAGATGTTCATCGCGCGTGACTGGGTCACCCTCAGCGCCTCGATGACTAGCCCCAGGTCGATGTCAAGCCTGCGTCCCTGGCTGATTGCCTGTGGAGCTTCCAGCCGAGGCGCCCGCTCTAATGTGGCGACCGCGTCGAACAGTTCATCGACGGCTAGTGCAGCCCCGGAACCAGGGGTTGGCTGCTCAATCCCGGAATCGTGTGTATGCCGCGAAGTGACAGACCTCAATACTGCTGGGATCAGCGTTTCCAATAGGGCGTCCAGGGCAGCGTATGAGATCCATCGGCCCGCTGCCGGCCATACGTTCAGCGGGGTATGGAGGTCGTTCTGATCAGCGTCCACCACAACCGTAAATGAGTCCACGACTCCTGTTTCAACACTGACCGGTAAAACGTGGGCGAGGGCACCGTCGGTGTCGATTTGGTCAACAAGCACGATGGCTGCGGCGTCCGCCCAACTTGCTTGCCAGAGTTGCCCCCGTGCGACCTCGCTGGTCGGCGAGACGACGGGAAGCTGCGGAATCGCGAACTGAGCGGCGAGTTCGAACCAGCGCTCGGAGGCGTCAGATGGCACGCGTGTCCTCCCTTTCGTCCTGTGTAGACGGGACAGGAGCCGATCTGTCCAGTATCGGCTTCATCAACGCCAACATAACCTGTCGCCCTTCGTGACCGCCGCCTGCGAGTTCCGCCAAGCGCCGGCGCGCATCGTCCATGGCCTTGTAGACACCGGATCGGGAGCGCTTGAGCTCATCGATGAGGCGCGGCAAGTCTCCCCAAAAACGGAATACGGTGACTTCCACGTCTGTCAACTGCGAGAAGATTGCGGAGGCGAGACGATCGACGCGCATCATTTCGGCGGTGACGAAGACGGAGTCAGTTTCCGCAGAAGTGTTGTCCAGCATCTCGGAGTTCGAATCCACCGTCGATTCCGACGCGTCCCCAAGCTGCAACATGGCGGGGAATCGGTTAGCGCAAATAACCGTGATCTCTGCGACGTGAAGGCGTCCGGCGCACTCCAGCAATCGCCGCATGAGCTCCTCGACTTCGCCTGCCTTGCCGATCCGGAGATTGCCTTCTCCCCACGGATGCAGGTCGATGTCGGCTGCAGCCGCGATGGCCTCCAGCTGCGAGGTGGTGAATGCGTAGCTCACGTCATCGCCATCGGCGAGACGCCAATGGTGCGCCACTCGGGACGGGTCGAACAGGTCGCAGCGTTCGAGCCGCTTTTCCAGGCGATTCCGCAAAGCACCGAACGGCAGCTTCCGAGACTCATCGACCAGCCAGCGTGTACCCCACGCGTAGGTGATTCGGGCCGCGGCGGCGTCGTCTTCAGCAGCACTGATGGCGAGGACATATCCAGTCCCCTTGTCGAGAAAGAAACCGTTCCGGAGATCGTCGACTGTCTCCCTCTCGCGGAGCGCGGCGAACTTCTGGACCAGCGACTCGAACACGGCGGTCATCATCTCGAATGCGGCCCGCCCGAGCCGACCGCTCGCTCGCAGCTCTTCTTTGATGCGTGTGGTCGCCACAGTTGCCCCCTCCGCGCGTCACCCAGTCGCGCACGGCCTCGCCGCACACTAAATCTAGGGGTCTCCTGACAGAGAGCAACCGTACGACGAGGGCGAGTCTGCCCGCAGATTGCAGAATTCTCAACCTGCGCGAACATCAGCTGAGGTCAGCGCAGACCTCAGTGCCCGAGCGCTGCACGGACCAAGCGTAGGGAACGCCGCGCTCTCGTCAGCCGCGAGAATTTCTCAGACGTGTTCGAGGCAGCCTTGACTCGCGCACGCGCCGGCGCCGCGTAGACGCATGCTGGCTTCGAGACTGCCCAGATCCTCGCCGAACCGAAGCCAAGCTCCCTTCGGTGTATACGTCCGGATCCTGTGGCACCTGCTTATACATCCGCGAAGTATAAGAAGTTCGCACCCAAACCTGCGGTGAGCACCCCCGCGCAGGGCCCGAAGGAAGGCTGACCGGGTTGGACCGGGCGGCCTTCAGGATCGCTCAGCGTTGTAAGCGGCGTCACAGAGCGGCGCATTCGATGCATAGCACCCGCGGTGACTCTTACCTGCAGTGGGCACCATGAGCTGATCGAGCGCGGCCGCGAGATAGCGATGTTGTCAACGCCGGCCGAGCTGCTCCAGCGGGCTGTGTCCCATCTAGCGAACAGGCCGCAGGAACCGTCCGCGGAGTTCGGAAGCGACCATCTGCCGACCGACTAGCGAAGACGCAACACTCACTCCACCGAGGTCAAGGACGGCAACCCAAGGGCCGCGCATAGGGCTGTCATGACCGCATTGATCAACATCCATCCCTTCCCCCTCTTCATCACCAACGACGAGTCATGGCAGTCGGGAAAGTGGGCATCGTTCAATCACAACACCCTGGAAATGCCCAACGAGACGCTCGTTCCTGTCACGGAGTTCGCGGAGTCGAGCGACATCCACTATCTGAGCGAGAACGTGCGACTCGACGGCCATGTACACACCGATGGGCTGCTCACGACCAAGGGCCTCCTTGTCTGGGAGTACAGCGCAGAACAGCTCGATGTGGTCCTTCGGCTCGCGGACGTGTATGGCGTGAGAGCGGTGGATGCCGCCGCCCTCATCGCCCACAAGGTCTTCCCGAACCTGGGTGTGCTCGACTCAGAAGAGAATCCCGTCACTAAGGCGCGCGCCCTACCGAAGTTCGATGGCCCCAACCAGGCATCGTTCCACCGCGAACACGGCTTCCCACTCTCCGTGCCTGCCCCGGCATGGTTTCCGAAGCGTGGCATGCCGAGGAAGATCCTGTTCTCGGGGAGGTATTGACGCTCGTGACGGCCTGATATCAATCACGCCCTGGGGCGTGCAACCAACTGACAAGGTTCACCTCGCGGCGCGTTGGACCGGAGGTGCATGGCGCTTGCTGTGCTCTATCATCGGTGCGTCGTCTCTTCGGGCGAACAGTGTCAGTCGCTGCGGTGAGAGTAGGTGACCATGAAAGATTCATACCTCCCGACAGCCGCGACAACGGCCGCAGCGGTCGGGGTCGCGTTGCGCGAGAAGAAGACTGCGCTGGCGGACCGTCTTATCACGGAGCTATTCGGGCGCGTCATCAATACTGACGGGGAGATTCCTTCCCCTGTCCTCGAGAAACCGGACAGTACAGGTGACGAGCGATACGACACGCTGCTCGCTACCGGCCTCGCGTATGCCCTCAGCTCGCATGGCCTTCCCCCGGAACCGTGGATGGAGGCGGTTCCCCGCTTGACCCCGGAGTGGTTGTGGGATGGCGACGACGATTCGTCGCCGGAGTACCGAGAGCACATCCGCCGGCAGACACCGCTCCTGTTCTTAGCGAAGGGGCTCTTGCTGCGCGAGAGAGACCTCAGAATTCTGTGAGAGGACGATCGCGAGGCGTCCCGCGCACACCTCGATCTGTCTCTCGCAGCGCCACATGAATTGCCCTACCGGATGTCGGGACCGAGGTTTACAGTTGCCGCATGACGCTGACCGATGAGGAGCTAGTCGCCTGGGACGGCGACGGACTCCCGCCCGCCATCGAGAGCATTCGCCAACGCATCGACCAGCTCCCTCGCTGGCAGACCATCGGCATCCTGCAGGGCTGGTGGCCGATCCTGGCTCATCTCGACGAACGTCTGCGAGAGCTTGTTCCCACCTACCAATTGACACAGGTAAAACAGAAGCTTGGCACCCTAGAGGTAAACATGAAGGGCCCCATTACCTCGGACGCGGTCCGCGACGCGTTGAAGGCCTCGGTCGCCGAATCGCGGGTGACATGCGAGGTGTGCGGACGTCTCGGTTTCCTCCGTCGGAGTCGCGATGGATGGGTGGCTGTCTACTGCGACCAGCACGAGAGGCACGACGATGAGCAGTGAATCTGAGCAACCGCCCGCCGGCGATGGGAAGATTCGGTCCCGCGAAGAACGACTTCGCAGCACAGTCGAAGCGTTGCACTCCGGGGTCTTGGATGGCCTGAAACCGACGCCCGCGGCCATCCGTGACGCCTGGGACTACATCGACGGTCGACGCACCCTCGACGAAATCATCGAAGACGTTGTTCCTCGCCACACTCGCGTGGCACAAGAAGAGCCCTGATCGGCAACGCGGAGCGGAATCGATGGGCTGAGATCGTGGGCCCGTGCTAACGGCGGCAAGCATGGCGCGCTCGCTCGGTTGGAGCGAGGCCGAGGTCGTCGGCGCTGGGGGTCAACTGCGCCTTCTAATGCTACGTACCGACGAGGGTGACCTCCTGTTTCCGTCGTTCCAGGTACTCGATGGGAAGGTCGTCCCAGGCCTAGCGGAAGTCGTGCGCATCCTCCAGACCGGAACCCAGAGCCGATGGACTTGGGCACAGTGGCTGAACACCGAACTGCAGGATAAGGATCAACCCCGGAACATCCAGTACCTCAACGACGGGAGACTCGATGAGGTGATCCGCGAGGCCGAGCACGACGCGCGGGCGTGGGGCTCATGACGGTCCGAGCTGATAGGTCCGCGCGCCCACATGGCCTCCTCGAATGAAACTCTCCAGTCCGCAACTGCCGGAATCAAGTTAAGCTGTATGTCTCCTGCCAGAGATTGCGCGACCTACGACCCGGCCCCGCCGACGTGGGTCGCTTTTCATTTGCGTCGAGCGGTACTTTACGCATACATACGCGGACCGACACCGGCGGGGCGCGCGCCCCTGGCCGCCGATCGCTACATCTCAGTCACGGAGCGCCGGTGCTACTAGCGACGGGCCGGGTCGACTGACACCGCCTCCGTTCTCAGAACTCGATGTCCCCGTGAACCTCGCAGCCGTGGCCGCTGCACTCCCTTACGCGCGGCTTCGGCACCGGCTCGTACCCGGCTTCCCACTCGCACCACGCGCCGTCGTCGCCGGCGTGCCACGCCGCGAGCCTGAAGTCCATATCCTTGCCGAACGTCTCCCTCACCTCGCATCGGAGACGCCCTTCGCTGAACACCTCGAGGCTCAGAGTTTTCGGATAGGTCACGCTCTGCGTCAGGATGACCGTGACGTTCTGTCGGCTCGACAGTTCGGCGCTTGCCGCGCGCAGTCTCGCGATGTCACCGTCATTGGTCAGCTGCTCATCGACGCCGATGACAAGCAGAGCTTGCCCGTCGTTGCGGAGGAACAGTTCGGTTGACGTGCACATCGTGTAGTAGACCGAGTCCTTTTCCTGGTGTGCGAAGGCGGGGTTTGTCGTTGTCATAGGCTTCTACTCTTGGTCGGGGTCGATGTCGTTCCCGGCTTAGCGGTTGCTTCCCGGGGCCTCCCCTATGCGCTCAGTCCGAAAAGTCGTCGCCTGTCAGCCGGGCAAGAGTTGCGTCGTTGCCAAGACGACGACGCAGCCTGGTACAGCACAGCTTGTGCGGAACGTCGTCGGCCCGGTTGGCCCCGCGTCGTGCTGGGGATTTGCCGGAGCACGCGCCGTCGAGGGCACGACCATCGGATCTAGCAGTCGAGCTCCCGCGGCAACCACAACCATCGGTGAGCTTGTGATTCTGAGCGGAGCTCCAAAAGACGTGACAGCCTACGGAGCATCCGGAACGACATACGTGGTGCCAGGACTCGGCTCGTCCGAGCGTTGAGCTGAACCGCCTTCTGGCGCAGAACGGCACGACCGAATTGGTCCCCGCGATGGTCTTTCCCATCACCGGGACCGTCGTCACCGCGAGAGCGTCTGGTCGAAGTTCGAGGCCAGCACCGTCGTGTGCCTCAGATTTCTGACAATCAGGCCTTCGTGGGTCGTGACGCGCCAGACGGAACTGCTCCTTCGACTCTGCGCCACCAACCGCCGGCCGGTGCACTGGCTACGGATACTCGAGGTTTGCAAGCAGACCATACCGATGCAGAGCGCGGCTTGTCTGTACACCGCGGATGGCGAACGTAACCTGCGTCTGGATACCCACTGGGCTAGTGCACTTTGCCCTGCTGGCGCGAGTGGCTCCTGCCCGATCTGCCGTGGCTGGTCGGAGGCGCACATGCTCGTCACACAACTTCGAGGACCGATTCTCATCCAGGGCAGTGCAGCGTATTTCACTCTGCACCGCGGTCGCATGTCACAAACGCTGAGCCTCCACCACGATGCCTGTCGAGATACGGTGGTCACGATGAGCGCTCCACAGCGCTCGGACCGACCGCGACCTTCGTGTGTTGTTCGGGCTGCTCGGTCTCGCGCCGCCGGAGGACCATGCCATCATCGGAGCATGGAAGAGCTGACCGACGCTGGCCCTCTGTGGGAAGTCCTCAACAGGGAGGTACCCACCCACCTCTACCACTACACCGGGCCAGCCGGAGTCATCGGTATTTTGACGAGCCGGACGCTTTGGGCGGGGCGTCCGGCGGACATGAACGATTCCACCGAGCAGCTCCTCGCCCACGAATACGCGGAGGCCGAGCTGCTCCGACTGCAGTTCCCTGCAGGGTCCATCGGGGAGGGCATGGTCGATTACGCGGTCGATTTGATGCGAATGAGTCGCCCGCTCCACGTGAGTATGTCGAAGGCCTATACCGTGTCCCTCACCTCAGAAAGCGACTCCCTCGAGCAGTGGCGAGCGTACTGTCCCCGAAGCGGTGGTGTCGCGCTCGGGTTCCGGGCTGCGCACCTGAGGAACGTCGCCGCCGACCAGAATTACTTGCTGGGCCCATGCATATACGACGTCGAGACGCAGAAGGCGATGGTGCTTCAGATCGTGAAGCACCATCTCATCATCTGGGACGCCCGGCGTTCGCTCGAGCTTCCCCGCGAGGGCATTAGCGCTCACCTCGTCCACGACCTGTTGAGCGACCTCGACCGTTTCGCTCCGCTTATCAAGCACAGTTCATTCCGCGCAGAGCACGAATGGCGGCTGATATCAACCCGAGAATCGGCGACCGCGGACGCCGGGTACAAGCACGTCCCCAGCCCCACGGGGATCAAGGTTTTCAGGGAGTTCAAGCTACTCACGGACGACCACCCCGTGATCCGCCCGGGCGATCCGGATGAGACCGGAGCGGTTCAGCCAAGTGATCAGGCGTTCTACCCAGTGATCGGCCCGTCGCTCGACCCGGGAGCGATGGATGAAGCGATTCGGACACTCGTACCCGGCGAGTTCGGATGGCTTGCCATGGTCGGCAGGACCGCGTCTCCGTACCGCTGAGGCGTCAGACCCCGGCGCCGAGGGGTCGCACGCTAGTTGGTTTCCGCGGAGGTGATGATTGGCTGTTCAGTGTCGTCATCAAGAGGATCGTGCGACCGGTCGGTGAAAATCTACTCCGTGACTGGATCGCGTTCGCGAGGAGCGGCCGTGTCACCATGGCGAGGCGTGTTGGGCCTGCCCCCGGATGGGGGGGGGAATCCGGGGGCAGGGAATTCGCTACTCGACGCCCGTCGAGCGGCTTCAGTCGAACCAGAACAGTTGGTTGTCGATTCCAGTTGACGGTCGTTGAACGAACTGACTCCCCGCCTCCGAACCGAGCTGGGTGAGGTAGAGGCCGCTTCCACGGTTCAGAAGTCGGAAACGACCGCTTCCTGCGTCCTCGAGAAGCCACTCATCGTTCTGAACAGCCCCCGCCTCATAACTCCATTGGATCGCGCCAGCACCAGAGCTCGTCGACCCGGAATCGATCACCACTGCCCGTCCGCTGTGCTGAGCGACGAGACGATAGAAGCCATCACCGACCGACTGCGCCTGGAACTGGCTGTTAGAGTCGGCACCCGCATACCACTGCACGATGGAGGCTCCATTCGCCGTCGATCCGTAAGCGACGTTGAGCACCTGATCTGTACTGTCGATGCGGAGCCGACCGTATCCGCTCGGCGGGGTGACCACCTTACTGAACCGGACCACGTGGCCGCCATCGGTCACAACTGACGGGATACTCAGTGTCGAGCCAGCCAAGATCGTCTGAGATGTGCGAACCAGCCCCCCACCCGCGGTGTCGTTGATGATCTCCGCGTGCCAGGTGCCGGAGCCGAGGAACGAGGTCGAGTAGGAGATCGCCCCTGCGGGGCCCGACCTACTCGCGCCGACGTACCAGTTCGCGCCACTGCGTCGGGCGACGATCGCTCCGGTGTCGGGGCCGCCCCCGAGGAGCTTCGTCTCATCCCACACGACGGGAATCTGTCGCGACCACCACTGCGCCTCGGGGCGAGCGGCAAAGACCTCTCTGGTCGCTGCGGGGCAGAGCAGCCCGCTGTCAAGCTGGACCGTCAATGCGAGCTCGACGGCATCGCTGTTCGGCTTTCCGGTCTGGAACCCGAATGGCGTGTAGTCGCTGCCTCCCAGTACGCCACGGGTGAACGGTACGGCCGTGACATGCGCATTGTTGCGCGCTCCAGGCCCGAATTCGCTCCCGCGGATCCCTTCTTGCGTAAGGACGTGCGGCCAGGTGCGGTAGACCCCTTGAGGCAGACGAGCACCGTGGAAATCGACCATGATGTGATGCGCTGCGGTAGCCGCGAGGATGGCGTCGTACCACTGGTACCGCGACTGGCTATCGCTGTCCATAAAGTCGATCTTCGCGCCCTTGACACCCCAGGTATTCAGCTGGCTAAGCACAGTGTCGCGTTTAGCCGCGGTGTCGAGATCGCTCCAGTGGTACCAGACCCAGATCCCTACGCCGCGATCCGCCGCGTACTGCACCAGCTCGGGCATCCAAGTCTGACCCTTCCATCCTCCATCGACGAGCGAGTATGCCCACCCCTGAGACGCGGCGTAGTCGACCCACGCTTTCTGCGCGCTCAGGCTCGCGCCTGTGGCTTCGCCTCCATCGAGCCAACTCCAGGCGCTAACGCCAGGCCGGATCCACGAGGTGTCTGTGATCTGAGAAGGGCGCGCCACGTCGTCCGTCAACGTCGACTCGAAGACGTTCGACGCGGTGCCGATCGCTGCCGTTCTCCACGGAGTCTTGAAGCCAGATGCAACGGCGATCGAGGGAGTGGCCAACGCGAGTTCGAAACCGCTCCCCCACTTGTTGAGGCGACCTCCTGCGTACGAGCCGGTGGCGTCAGACTCGGCGAGGAGGACGTTGACGCCGTTGGTTCGCCGAAGCAGCATTCCGAAGTCGTAGGCGCCCCCAGGCAGGGAAGAGAGCGTCGAGTTTGACCAGAGATCTTCGTGCGCATCGTGGTAGGGAGAAGACGTGACCGCCGTGTCACCCGGGAACGAGTACTCGGTCGCATCATCCGTGATCGTCCCCTCGGTGCCAAGTTCATAGCGGAACGCGATTCCCGAGCTCGACGTCCGTACGATGACGGTGAAGCGATGACCCGCTTTGTCGAACGTGAGCGTGGTCACATTCGCTGTACGATTGCGCACCAACTCTTTTCCGGTGACCGTCGTGTAGTTATCGGTGACCGTTGCATCCGTCCGACTGATGAACTCCAGACCCGACCGATAGTCGACCGCTGAGGTCGTGAGCCCCAACTGTCCCGGATCGAGTGCGGCTTGGCAGTCGGACGTCGCGCTGAGCCGGAGCGCTCCAGCGGCGTCAAGAGCGACGGTGGCCCGCACACCATCACATCCGCCTGCTGATGCGCCGGGTTGCGCGGTCGACCAGGATCCCGGCGTCGCGGCGCCGGCACTGGCTGGCACAATCATCGCCGCGACGAGAGCGGCAGCCACCGTCAGCGCTGCCGCCATCGGTCTCACGTTCACGCGGCCCCTTGGGCGTTCGCGCTCATTCCTGTACATGGACACAGGACTCCTTTCCCGGCATCGGCATGGAAAGGGAGTGGCCCGCGGCCAACGCCTTTGGGCCACGATGTGAGAGTAGGTGCCAGCATTTTTGACCGACAATGAACGAATATCGCAACCATTGACTTGCTTCGCTCACCGGCCGAGATGGCGACGGATGAAAGCCACTTGGTCGCTGAGGCTCGTACCGGAGATGGCAGCGTCAGGCACCAGCTGGTCGAACACGTGGTACCCACCAGCCCACAACCGGATGTCCACCGGCACGCCCGCCGCCAGCAGCCGCGATCCGTATTCGAGAGCCTCATCGCGCAACGGGTCGATCTCGGCGACCAGCAGATACGCACGAGGAAGGCCACGCAGATCAGAGGCGCGCCCCGGAGCTGCGTACCCGTCTGGCGGCATGTCTCCAAGGTAGAGTCGCCACATCTTGTGGCTGTTGTCCGCGTCCCAGACGGGAGTATCGACGAAGCGCTGCATCGAGTCGCTCTCCAGCCGGTCGTCGAGCACAGGGTAGAGCAGCATCTGCGCACGGATATATGGGCCCCCTCGATCGCGAGCAAGAAGAGCGACGCCGGCCGCGAGCGCACCTCCTGCGCTGACCCCTGCGACCGCCAGTCTCTCGGCATCGATGCCGAGGGATTGGGCGGTCTCTGACATCCACGCGAGCACCGCGACGCAGTCGTTCAGCCCGTCTGGGTAGGAGAGCTCAGGAGCGAGCGAATACTCCGGCGACACGACAACGACCCCGGCCTCGGCGGAGTAGCGAAGACTCCGCGCATGTTCAGTGGCGAGATCGCCTCCGACGAACGCGCCGCCGTGCAGCAGCAGCACGCCTGCGCACTGCGCGGCAGTGTCCACGGGCCGATAGATGCGCACCTGAATCATGCGGTCGTCCTGCGAGCGGACCATCCGATGCTCGATTGAGACCTTTGCGCCGAAGGCTTCCTCGGCTTGCGCGGTGACGAGTCCCTCAGACCCCATCAGCATTCGGGCCGCGGGCAAGTCATCAAGGTCGGGCCGCTGCATCGATCGGACCGCGCGATTCAGTTCCGCATCCGCTGCCCACCCGCCCGCAGGCGTCGGTGACGATCGATCGTCATTCATCCTCGCGAGCCTTCCAGCGATCGATCGCGAGGGCGATGAGCAGCACAGCACCCGTTGCGATTCCCTGCACGTAGGAGGACACGTTCAAGATCACGAGCCCGTTGCTGAGTGTCGCGAGGAAGACGATGCCGAGCAGCGTTCGCATCACGCTCCCCCGCCCGCCGAACAGGGACGCACCGCCGAGCACGACCGCCGCGAAGATATCGAACTCTGCACCGGCTCCGTTGCTGGGTGAGGCCGAACCGAGCCTGCCCGCAAGAAGTACGCCTGCGAGCGCGGAAAGCACGCCTGCAACAACGAAGATCTGAATCGCTTGCGAACGAACGCGAAGCCCGGCAGTCCGTGAGGCCCGTGCGGAAGAGCCGATGGCATAGCTCCGCAGGCCCCACGCAGTCTTGCGCATGACGAACCACGCGACCAGATACAGCCCCAGGACAAGGAGCACGGAAACCGGAAAGGGTCCGATCGACGCGATACCCACCCAGGCAAGCAGATCGAAACCGTCGCTCACAGGCGCGGCGATCGATTGTCCGCCCGTGAACAGCAACGCCGCTCCGCGGATCACGAGCGCCGTCGCCAGGGTTGCGATGAATCCGGGGATACGGAGCCCTTCCGTCAATGCTCCGTTGACGAGGCCGAGAAGGCCTCCGAGCGTGACAGCCCCGAGCATCGCGAGAGCAGTCGGAACCCCCGCCTGTATGAGGGAAACCGTGGCGATGCCCGCAACGGCGATGATTGCTCCTTGGCTGATATCGAGGCGCCCCGCGACGAGCACGATGGTCGCCCCGATAGCCGCAACCCCGAGAACGGCGGATTGGCGCAGGATGACGAAGAGGTTGTCTACGCTGAAGAACGTCGTCGAACTCACTGCGAAAACGATGACCATGATGATCAACGCGGCAGGTAGAACGAAGAGCGTCAGATCCGCGCGCGGCTTGGATCCGGTCTTCATCGCCGCCATGTCGGTCGGGGTCTCGGTGGTGCTCATCAGTTTCCTCCAGTGGCAGCGGACAGCAAGTTCTTTTCGGTGGCGAGACCTGCGGGTGTCTCGTACACGATCGCGCCGTTTCGCATCACGAGAATGCGGTCGCATGCCGCAATTAGCTCGGGGATTTCCGAGCTAATCATGAGCACGGTGATCCCTCGGTTCGTCAGCTGCGTCACGGTCTCCAACAGGTCGTGCTTCGCGCGCACGTCAATCCCATGAGTGGGTTCGTCCAACACCAGAACCCGCAGATCCTCAGCCAGCAGACGGGCAAGCAGGACTTTCTGCTGGT
The DNA here is from genome assembly GCF_059422585.1 of Microbacterium sp. GW821-FHT01D02. NCBI lineage: Bacteria > Bacillati > Actinomycetota > Actinomycetes > Micrococcales > Microbacteriaceae > Microbacterium > Microbacterium sp. GW821-FHT01D02. The sequence goes on from NZ_JBWKXB010000001.1 coordinate 300,906, forward strand.
TGCCGCCCGAGAGGTCGCGGATGTCCAGGCCGTCCGAGGCGGCCTTGATGTTGAGCCGAACGAACATCTCGCGCACAAGGGTCCGGATCGGTCCGTTTCGGAGTACTCCGCCGGTCGTGGTGCCTCGCGGTGTCCGCACGATCATGTTTTGACGCACACTCAGCTCGGGCAAGATTCCTTCGGCTCTGCGGTCCTCGGAGAGGCACGCGACGCCTCGTTCGAACCCATCTGCGGCACCCTTCGGTCGGTAGGGTGCGCCGTCGATGAGCATCTGGCCGCGCGTCACGGGCAGCAAGCCGCCGATCGCCTTGCCGATCGAAGACTTCCCTGCCCCGACGAGACCGAACATGCCGACTACCTCGCCGGCACGCAGTTCAAGGTCGAAAGGCACTCGTCGTCCGATCTGGACGGCATGCGCGTGGAAGACGGATTCTCCGATGACGCCGCTGCGCTCCTGACGAGTGAGCGCCTGGGAACCGGGGACCATGGCTTCGACAACCGCCCCCATGCTGCCGCGATCTGGCGGGAATTCTCCGGCGACCTGCCCGTCTCGAAGCACGACCACGCGGTCGCAGAGCTCTGACACCTCGTTGAGCCGGTGGGATATGAAGACCACGGCGATTCCCGCTGATCGCAGCGAGCGCATCACTCCGAAGAGCCGCTCCGCTTCGACAGGAGTGAGAGACGACGTCGGCTCGTCAAGAAGGAGCACGGAACCCGCTGACCGGAGAGCCCGCGCGGCTGCCACCAATTGGCGGTCGCCGATCGACAGATCACGGAGAAGCTCTGTCGGGTCATTGGCGAGCCCCACTCGGCGGAGCAGTGCTGCGGCCGCCGAGCTCATCGCACGCCGGTCCAGAGTGAAGCGCCGCATGAACGGACGTTCATCCCCCAGGAAAAGGTCTCAGCAATCGTGAGATCAGGCACGAGATCGAGTTCTTGGCGCACGACGCCGATACCGAGGTTCTGCGCGGCTCGCGGCGAGTCGATACTCACCGTGGAACCATGCACGACCAACTCACCGGCATCCGGCTGCAACTGTCCGGTCAGGATGTTGATGAGCGTCGACTTGCCGGCGCCGTTGGCACCGGCAAGTCCGAGGATCTCGCCCTCCCGCAGAATCAAGTCGACGCCCGTCAAGGCGGCTATGCCACCGAAGGACTTCTCGATCCCACGTGCTTCCAGTGCGGGCACCTTCTGTGCGAGGCGGGTGTCGCTCATTTCAACGCGTCGAGAATCTGCTGGACATTCTTCTTCGTCACCAGTTCAGCAGGGACGATCTGCTCTCGCTCCACGTCCTCGCCAGAACTAGCCTTGAGGATCTGCTCAGCGATGATTCGGCCCTGATTGACCGGGAAGAGACCGACCGTCGAGATGACTTCGCCGCTCAACACGTAGTCGAGAATCCGCTTGTCTTCACCGCCGGTAACGACCCCGACGTCCTTACCGGGCACACGCCCACTCGATGTGATCGCGGAGACAGCTCCCAGCGCGCTGGAATCGTTGAGACCGACGATCAGGTCCAGGTCCGGGTGCGCTTGAAGAATCACTGATGTCTGCGCATTGCCGGTGTCCTCCTGGAACGCCTCCACCTCGCTCACCAACTCCCAGTTCCCCTTTCCCAGAACTGCGTCGATACCGTCGATGACGCCTTGGTGGCGGAGCAGGAGCGGGTCGCCTCCAGAATCCTGATGCAAGATAGCGACCTTGGGCTTCTCGCCTTCACGATTGGCGGCGAGCCAGTCGCCGGCGCTCGTGCCCTCGAGCTCCCCGAAGGCAGAATCGTCGAGGTTGAATGTGATGTCCGCCTCGGGGATCGAGGTCGCGAGCCCCACGACGAGGACTCCCTGATCGTGGAGTCTGTTGGCGATCGGGCTGATGGCCTTGGGGTCGGTGGGAGTGACGATTACCGCCTTCGCCCCGCCGGCGACGAGGTTCTCGATGCCCGACACCTGCTTGCCGGAATCGGCATCAGGGTCTGATGTGGTGACCGTGATCCCGCAGGCCCCGAGCACTTCGTTGAGGCCCTGCTCGACGAAGGGGAAATAGCCTCCTGTGTTGGAATACGGCGAGTAGCCAACCTTCGTCAGGCTCACTCCGTCACACTCCGCTGGTTTGTCAGCCGTGCCGCCACCGGCGGCGGTCTGGCAACCGGCAAGCGCGAGGACGATGGCAGTCGCAGCCGCTGCTGCGGTTGCAAGCCGAGTAATCTTCATTGTCAGTCTCCTTTGACGGAACGAGCGCAGGTCAAGTGCTTCACTCTTGCCCGATAGGAAGGCTATTGGCCGCCTTTTTTTGCATCAATGAACAGAAATTCCCGTTCAGACGACGCCCTTCATCAGCACTGCTCCAACGGCGCCCAGCGCGGCCGCATTGCGGCCGAGCGCGCCGAGCAAGACCGGCGTATCCGCGCTGATCGAGAGCGCGTTGTGGGCCACGCCTTCAGCGACCACCCGGTCAATCTGATCGGAAGCTCGACTCAGGGCTCCGCCAAGAATCACGGCTTGCGGGTTGAGGATGTTGCAGAGCGAAGCGGTGGCACGCCCGATGACCTCGTAAGCGTCGGAGAATGCGCGAACTGTGGGCGGGTCCCCGGCTTGGAGGTTCAGCAGAATCTCGCCCCACTCCGGGTCGTGTCCGTAGGCCGGACGCAGCCGCCGCACGATTGCAGGAACGCCGACCACCGTCTCCAGACAGCCACGACCTCCGCATCGACAGATCTCTCCCGTGGGATCGACGGTCATATGCCCGAACTCGCCCGCGGCGCCTGTCGCACCTGTCACGATCTTCCGATTGAGCACGTACGTGCCACCGACCCCGGAATGCAGCTTGAAGTAGATGAAGCTCTCGAGTCCGCGACCAGCGCCCCAGAGAAGCTCCGCGTAGCAAGCCAGACGCGTGTCGTTTCCGAGGGTGATCGCACACGGCAGATACTTGCGTGCCCGCGCGACGATGTCGCCTTCCCAGTAAGGCAGAAGACTCTGAAGCGAGGCGGCATTGTTCGCGTAGTCGATCGGGCCGCTGATGGCGATGCCTGCCCCGACGATGTCGGCCCAGGTGATTCCGGCAGCGCCCATACTCGCGTCGAGCATTTCTCGCGCGGCGCTGAGTCCCTCATCCGGACCGTAATCGCGGGACAGTTGGCGTTCGTCGGACCCCAGCAAGGTGTGGTCGACACTCGCGAGGATCGTTCGCACCGAACGAAACCCGAAGTCGATACCGATGGTCGCAGCCGAACCCACGACGAGCTTCAATAGCGCAGTCGGTCGCCCGCGGCGCGCGGGAGCTTCCGGCACAATCTCCGTGAGCACACCCTCTTGCAGCAGTTCGGAGGCGGTTCGTGTCACGAGTGCGCGTGACCAGTTGAGCTGCGACATCGCGTCAGCTCGCGCGACCGGACCTTGGGCGGCGATGAGATTTATGAGCATCGCGAGCGTCTCCCGGCGACGACCACTGACCCCGTCGAGAACGGCAAAAGGATTGCGTGGCGCGTACCCGGATCTAGGGTCCATCGAGCCTCCATGACTTCATCGGAAAGGTGGCTCAGAGGCGTCCTGGCCAGCGCGTGTGTGCTTGACATCATGGCCTACACGAGGAGCATTCAGTCATCTCGCGACGGCTTTTTGCATGCACCTCATCATCGAGCAACAGAGAGGTTCACGCACCGATCGACCGACCGGAGTTCAGTTTCCTCTCGCCGGTGCAACGCCCGGGGTTACTGCCGCCACCAAGGCATCCAGGGCTCCAGTGAGCTCTTCGACGGTAATGGCGTGACTCAAGTACTGCAGCATCAAGCCATCTAGAGCAGCGAAGAGGGCAAGGTTAAGACCGTCACTACGTGTCGAAGTGATTTTCGCGTGCTCGGACGTGAACTCGGTGATGTAGCGCCGGTAGAGCTCTCGGATCGCTGGCCGCAACTCGGGTCGGCGGCTGGCCTCCAACGTCATCTCGAATTGAAACAGCTCGACGTCAGGATCCGAGAGAACGTTTCGAACGAGCGCGTCCCGGAACGACGTGGTGCCAACGGCGTACTCGGCAAGGTCAGCTGCTCCCAGGGAGCGATCGGCTGACCAAGTCAGAGCGGCGGAAATGAGGTTGTCACGCGAACCGAAGTGGTGCGCGATCAGGGTGTTGTTCACGCCCGCCTCTTCCGCAACGGCCCGGAACGTCATCCCTCGCAGGCCTCTTTCAGCCACCACCCTCACAGTGGCCCGAAGCAGCGCCTCGCGCCCCTCGCCATGGCTGACACCCCTCGTTGCACCCGTCACGCCACTCAGGATAGCCCCGAGCCATTGCGACTGCTGAACACTTGACTTTCACTAAGCAACTGCTTAAAGTGACGCCTAAGCAACTGCTTAATTTCGGCGAAGGCCGTCTCAAATCAGCATTGAACTTGTACATCCAGCCAAGCCAAGGTGGCCGTTCAGTCCAAAGGAGGACTCATGAGCGCTGCAGCACGTCCGACTCGAGAAGCCAGGGCGGTCCGCCCTCGGAGCAAGGCCGAGGCTCCCCACATGGCCGTTCTCGAAGGTGCGCCACCGAGAATCGCGACCGTTCGAACGGCTCCGGCGACAGTGGTCTGGCTGCAGACCCCGGTGCAACGATGAGCGCACTCGGCGCTCCTCAAGGCAACGAGAGCCTCCTACGCATCACACTGTTTGGCCTGTCCGGACAGCAACTCGTCCCGGGAATCGCGCTTGCAGGCGGGTACCTGATCCTTTACGCAGGCAACGCCTCCTGGCTGTCGATGCTGATCGCGGGTACCGCTTCTATGCTCATCTGCGTCGCTGTGAACTACTTCGCGAGACGCTACATCGAGACAGGGTCCATGCTGTCTTACGTCGGGATCTCGCTCGGACGGGTACCGCAGCGACTTGTCGCAGTTTCCTACCTCGTCGGCTACGCGGTGTCCTGTGCGGCCATGACAACAAGCGTCGTCATTTTCACGAGCAGCTTTCTCGCTAGTGTGGGAGTGAACTTCGCCGCCGAGGGATGGTTCCAGGCCGCATCCGCGCTAGTCGTAGCCCTAATTGCAGGGGTAGTCACGCATCGTGGCCTCGACTCTTCAATCGCCATGTCCCTGATACTCGGCTTTGCTGCTCTCCCTCTCGTCCTGCTGGTCACGGTCGGCGCGGCGATCAATTCCGGGATTGATTTGGCTGGTCAGTTCACACTGGTAGGCGCAACAGTTCCGAGCGTGATAGCAGGCGCAACGGTGGCGCTTGCGTTCTTCGTCGGCTTCGACGGCTTGGCCTCATTTGCCGCCGAGACCCGCGATCCGACGCGGAACATCCCAAGGATGCTCACACTGGTCATCTCCGTCGGCCTGATTTCATACCTCGTGGCAATCCTGCTGACCATCCCGACTCTCATGGCTCGCGCCGACGAACTAGCCGCAGGTGCCTCACCGACAGCTGTGCTCTCTCGAGCTGCAGGGATGCCCTGGCTACAGATACCCATCGATCTCCTGCTCGTCGCTGCAACGCTCGCCAGCCTCATCACCCTGTTCAACTACGTTGCGCGGATCCTCGCCGCCGCCGGCGCGGATCACTACCTGCCGCGGCGCTTCGAGAGCCTGCATCCAAAGTTCGGTTCGCCGACCTTCGCGGTGGTGACCTTGACCGTGCTCGCAGTGCTCATTCCTATCGGCCTGCAGCTGGTCGCGTCCGCGCCGCCGCTCGAGTCGTCGACGCATCTGTTCACTTTGTACTCGCTGTTCTGGGTCGTTCCATACGCCGTGATTGGAATCGCGGCAATCGCTGAGATGCGCCGCCGTGGCGAGCGCCGCCCGATTCGCGCGGGGATGATCACCGTCGGAGTCCTGGTCTTCGCGTACCTACTCGTGTCGAGCTTCGTTGAGAACCCCGGCGGGATCAGCGGGTTCCTTCCGACTGTGATGCTGACCCTGACCGTGGCGGGCTTCCTCGGATTCACAATTGCTGATCACCGTCGGGAACGAGACGCACGGCGGGCCGAAGAGAAAGCAGCTTCAGGCTGACCTACGGCACCGCGGTGCTGACGAGACCCATAGAAGGACCGAGTGGAAACAACAATGCGACAGGCCACGACGTGTGAGCCTGCGGAAGGTGGAAGTGTGCAGAAGCAATACGATTGCCTCGTCATCGGCGGCGGTCCCGCAGGTATCGCCGCGGGAGAGGTGTTGCATGAGGCCGGAGTGGACTTCGCGATCCTCGAGGCGAGCGACGAGATCGGTGGAAGAGCGAAGACGAGATCACTGCCGGGAGGCGGCTTCTTCGAGCGCGGTGCGATGTTCTTGCACGGCGTTCGCATCGCTACCTGGGATGCCGTGATCAAACACGGGATGGCGACCCACGGCGGATACCACCGCGACTGGTACGGCGCACCGGCGATGCAGCACAACCACGTCACCCCGGGGCTGGATATCGATGGTTACCAGGATGCAGTGACCCTACTGGTGGACTCCCTGCTGGACTACTCCCACAGGGGCAGAAGCCTTCATGACGTGATCGAGGAGACCGACCTGCTGCCAGACATGAAGGCGGCGCTGCTCTGGGAATTCTCCGGCATTATCCAGCGGGATCCGCGACAGATCGATGCCACCAGCGCCGGCGAAATCCTTCTTCGCGAGGCTCCGCGCACCGGCATCTTCGAACTCGCCGATGGATACTCCGAACTCTGGCGAAGGATGTCCGCACCATTCGCCGATCGCGTCATTCTCCAGTCGCCGGTCAGCCACGTCCGCCACACAGCGAGCAATGTCGAGGTCATCGCAAATGAGAAGACATTCCTCGCCGCCACGGCGATCGTCACCCCGTCCGTCGGCGTGCTGAAGTCAGGGACAATTGCGTTCGATCCAGCGATTCCCAGTACCAAAGCAGAGGCCGTGCACGGGCTGAAGATGGGCACGATGATTAAGGTCGGCGCACTCTTCTCGTACCCCGTCTGGGAAGACGCTACGGGTTGGGCCGAGAACGTTCGCGAGGGGAGATCCTTCTCCGTCCCCGGAGCGAAGTACGTCGATTTCTGGTATCTCACATACCCTGCACAAACCGGGACGCCGCTTCTCGTCGCCCTCCTCGGCGCAGGGAGCGAGGAACTCACCGGCCGCCCGGAGAAGATCCAGGACGCCGTGCTGCAGGACCTCGAGATCGCGTTCGGACACTCGATCGTCCTCGAGCATCTCGTCGAGCTCTTCGTTGAGGACTGGGCCGCGGATCCCTTTGTCAGGGGTTACGCGAGTTCTGTTCCTGTCGGTAGCTATCACTTGAGGGCGGCGCTTGCTGCGCCGACTCCTCCCCTGTTCTGGGCTGGCGAAGCTTGTGCGACGGACGGACACGCAGAGACCATCGAGGCCGCCTTGAAGACTGGACGGACCGCCGCTATTGAGGCGTTGCAATCTATCCGCCCTTTCTTGGTCGGACACCCCGACTCCCGCCTTGATTGGGCGGAAGCCAATGAATAGTCCTGAGCTTGTCGCGGCAGAAGCCGCCCTGACCTCGCACTCCATCAACGCGTTCGAGAAGTGCACCCGTCGGTAATCGTCGATGGTTGGATGAGTTTCGCGATATCCCGCGCCGCCCTCTCACTCCGTCCAAGACGGCAAGGGGATTGCGCACAGTTTGCGCGGAGTCGCGACGCATCGGGCGGCCATGACTCCGTTTGGCATTTCGCGAACAGGATCCTTACAAGTCGGTGCCTTAGCTATCATGGCGCGCGCCGCGTCCACCGCGGGTCTATGGCGGCTTCTCGCGCGAAACTTCGCGTGAAACGCGAGCGGCCGCTGTAGCACGAACTGCGTAGCATGCCCGTAGTGGAGCAGTCCTGCTGGCTACCACTCCAACATGGCACACACATGGAGACACTGAGGCAAATTGAAGTCTCAGCATTAGGGAGACTCGATAGGCCTGATCTCGCCATATTTTTCGCGCCGGCTCTGATGCCACCGAGGCTAAGGATGCGCTGCAGGTCGGTCATGCCCTCTTAGGGCCGAGGCTCGGTACTCGCCCACACCGCTACGCACGTCTCGTCTCCGGAGTTCCAGTAGCGGTGCGGCGTGCTGGAAGCGAAGTTGATCGAGTCTCCGGGTCCGAGAACGAACAGCTCCCCAGCCAGGTCGAGATGCAACTCCCCTTCGGTGACAATGCCGACTTCGCTGCCGCCATGAGTGTGCGGCTCAGCCCCAGATTCGGCTCCCGGCTCGACGCGACGGACAAACATCTCCACTTTCGCTCCCGGAGGGGTCACCATCTCCCACGAAACTCCAGGCGTCTGCGGCAACTCGATGAGCCTGCGATCCGCCACGCCCACGAAGGGACGCTGAGGACCTTCCAATCCAAGGAAGAGTTCCGCGAGGGATAGTCCAAGCGCCTGGAGCACAACATTCAACGTGTGAACAGTTGGGCTGTTCTGCCCCTTCTCGAGTTTGCTTAGGTACGCGCGGGAGAGGCCGGTACGAGCAGCAAGCTCTGAAACGCTCAGCCCTTTGGCTTTGCGTGCCTCGGCCAAGTGGGCGCCGAGGTTCTCGTTGGCGCTGCTCGATCTCGTGACAGTCACGGACATACCTTTCTCAACCCTCGCGCTCGACTCCCTGGACCGCCGGCGCCCGAGCGTAGCGCCGCGGAACAGAGTCCCTCACGAGGAGCGGGAACACCTCGTCGTCGCGGTGACCTTGGTAGCGAATCACATCCTCGACAGAAATGCGAACCCCGCCTTGCTCTCCGACGAACGATGCCTTCGAACCGACGTGAACACCAGATACATGCCCGACGTCCACGCGCATGTACTCCAGGGCAGGGCTGCCGAGAATGGGACAGCGGATGCCGTCGATGAGCACGTGCCCGGCGTGGAACCGGTCGATGCCGTCGTACTGGCCGATCGGAAGGACGGCGACGCGGGTCGGTCCGGTACCCGCGAGCCCCTCTGCGACGAACGCATTGCGATGCACGTCCTTCACATGGACGACCCGGCTGCTCAACTCCGTGAATGCGGGGCGAAGGTCCAAATCGACACGCACCTCCCCTGGCGGGCGCATGCCGAAAAGGAGGCTCCCGGGGTCAGCGCCGTCCAGCAAGTTGTCAACGCCCGCCTGGATGGTGCTGCTGCTCGCGGCCATTGCGAACGGAACGATCACCCCACGCTCGGCGAGGCGGGTGAGCAAGGCACGAAAACGTGAATCCTGCCACTGCAGGTAGGACACAGACGTGTCGAGCTCGGGAGTGTGCAAGTGGGTTGTCACACCATACAGACGCAGCTTCTTGTGCTCCGAGACTGCGGCAACGAGGTCGTCGGCCTGTTCGGCAAGCTGTCCAAGGCGATCCTGGCCGACATCGACCTTCACCACGACGTCCAGTGCCCGCCGCGTGTTCCGCGACAGGCTCGCCAGCGACTCGTCGTCGTGCACCGTCCCGATGACGCGGTGCTCTTCCATCGCAGCGGTTTCTTCGACACCCGACAGGTTTCCCGCAAAGAGCAGAATCGGTTGGACCACTCCCGTTTCTCGCAGGCGCACAGCATCGTCGAGATCCGCCACAGCAACGGCATCGGCACCGGCCTGCAGCACCGTCTGCGCCGCAGGAATCAGTCCGAACCCGTAGGCGTCGGCCTTGAGCGTCGCGAACAGGAGGCGGTTCGAGCCGAGAATGTGACGCAGCCGGAAGACGTTGTGGTGGATGGCCTCGCTGTCGATGACGATCTCGTTCGGACGTGTCAGGCGGTTCATAGCACCCGCTCGAGGAACGCTCGCGTGCGCGCATGGTGCGGGTGCGACAAGACCTCGCTCGGCGACCCGCTCTCCAGAATCCGGCCCGAGTCCAAGAAGGTCACGGTGTTCGCTACTTCCCGCGCGAACCCGATTTCGTGGGTGACCACAATCATCGTCATCCCGTCAGCGGCAAGGTCTCGCATCACATCGAGAACTTCGCCGACCAATTCCGGGTCCAAAGCTGACGTCGGTTCGTCGAACAGCATGAGCTCAGGACGCATGTTGAGGGCACGAGCGATTGCGACGCGTTGCTGCTGCCCCCCTGACAACTGGTGAGGGTAAGCGCCCTCACGGCTACCGAGCCCCACACGGTCGAGGAGTCTTCTGCCGCGTTCGGTGGCGTCTGCCCGGGACTCGCCGAGCACGACGGTCGGCCCCAGCGCCACATTCTCCAGCACCGTGTACTGGGGGAAGAGGTTGAAACGCTGAAACACCATCCCGATGCGGGACCGCTGGCGGGCGATGTCGCGTTCGCGCATCTCGTACGCCTTCGACCCGACTGCACGGTAACCAACCAGACGGCCGGCGACGGACAACCGGCCCGCATCGATGCGTTCCAAGTGGTTGATGCACCGAAGGAACGTGCTCTTGCCGGATCCCGAGGGTCCCAATAGGCAGGTCACCGTTCCTTGCGGGACCTGCATGTTGATCCCCGACAGGACTTCGACGTGACCGAAGCTCTTCCTCACCTCGACTGCCTCGACCATCCATTCTTCGTTCATGCCTGTCGTCCTCTCAGTCCTCGTAGACTGCCGAAGATGTCCTTCGCGGGCTTACGTCCCTTCGCCTCAGGGCTGAACCGGCGCTCGAGGTAGTGCTGCCCGACGGTCGCGATTGTGGTCATCACCAGGTACCAGATGCTCGCGACGATCAGGAGCGGCACCTGCATGAAGTTTCTCGAGTAGATGATCTGCACGCTTGTGAGCAGTTCGGGGAGTGCAATCACAATGGCGACGCTGCTCGTCTTGAGCATCGAGATGGCTTCGTTCGCCGTCGGCGGGATGACTACCTTCATCGCTTGGGGCAGGATCACTCGTCGCATGATCGTGAGTCCGGGCATGCCGAGTGCTTTGGCGGCTTCGGTTTGACCTGGGTCGACGGATGAGATGCCGCCTCGGACGATCTCGCTCATGTAGGCAGCCTCGTTTAACCCGAAACCAAGAACGGCCGCGAGCAACGGTGTGATGAGCGCGTTCGTGTCGAACGAAGCGAATGCCGGCAGGAACGGGAAGCCGACTTCGATCTGAGGATAGACCGATGCCAAGAAGTACCAAAAGAGCAATTGCACGAGGACGGGCGTAGCTCGGAAGAACCACACGTAGAGCGCCGCTGCACCGCGCAGAACCGGATTCGCACTGAGGCGCATCACGGCGAGGACCACGCCGAGGGCAACGCCCACAACCATCGAAAGCAGCGTCAGTTGCAAGGTGAGCAGGAGACCGTCCAGAACGACCTGAGCAGTCAAGTACTGCCCGACGACATCCCAGTGGAATCGTGGGTTTCTGACGAGCGAGTCGAGCATCGCGAGGCAGAGGATGACGACGACTCCGACGACGACCAAGCGGCCAGGGTGGCGAAGGCGAACGACGTCCATACCCTTGTCCGGCGGGTCACCGGGTGAGTGAGTGAGCCTCACGGCGGCTCGTCGCTCGCTCATGAGGTTCCGCCGTTGATCGTCGCGCCTTCCAGGGCAGCGTCCTGCAGGTTCCACGCTTCAAGGATGTCCGCGTAGGTGCCGTTCTTCTGGAGTACCAGAAGTGCCGCTGCAACCGCATCCCGAAGGCCCGCGTTGTCCTTGGAAACACCGATGCCATAAGGGGCGGCCTCGAACTGATCTCCGACCGTTTCGAACTTCTCGCCGGTCTGGGTGACCGTGTACGCAAGCAGGGGGGTGTCTCCGAGGACTGCATCTGCGCGACCACTGTCGAGCGCCAGAGTCGCACCGTTCTGGTTCGGGTAGCGCTGGACTTCGAGAGCTCCCTTCCCCGTGCTCGAGCATTCTGCGCTTGCTTCGTCAGCGTAGTCCGCCGCGTTCGTGCCGGTCTGGACCGCGACTGATCTCCCGCAGAGGTCCGCGAAACCCGCAATGTCGCTGGGGTTTCCCGCCTTGACCATCACGCCAGTACCGGAGCTCAGGTAGTCGATGAAGTCGATCTGTTCCTGTCGATCAATTTTGTCCGTCATCGCCGACATCGCGAGGTCGGCGCGACCTGCCTGGATGCTGGCGATGATTCCGTCGAAGTTGGTATTGACGAACCTCACCTGGACACCAAGTACGGAGCCGATTGCCGAGCCGAGCTCAGGATCGAGTCCGATGATCGTCTTGTTGTCTGTGTCGAAGAACTCGATGGGGGCGTACGAGGCATCCGTAGCGATCACGATCTCTCCGGACTTCCGGATGTCGGCGGGCAACAGCGCTGAAGCCTTCGCGTCAGTCGTTGGGCTCGTCGCGTGTTCGTCGGCCGGCAAGCTGGCGCACGCTGTCAGGGCTGCGAGGGAACAGGCCAAGACGGCGGTAGACCATACGAAAGGTCGGGCGGAGCGTTTCGGCAGTGGACTGCGGTACGGGTCAGTGATCATTGCGTCTCCTATTGACGGGGTCGAATCACTCTCCTCCGAGTCAAGGCAACTGTCAACTATTGTTTTCAAAAGGACTAGTTTAGTTCCAGTTCGGGCTGCGCCTACAACAGGCCGAACCGGGGTCGACCTGGCAACGGCTCAGCCGCTCTAAGACAAGGGTTCGCGCCCACGAAAGACACGCGGCGGAGTCCCGCCTTCGTCGACCTTTTTCGTGAAGTGCACCCGTCGGTAGTCGCCAGCGGTTCGATGGGTTTCGCGGTATCCACGCCGCGAGTAGTACTCGACGTTCTCCGTCATCACCTCGTTCGTGTAGAGACGCACTTCCGCTCGCCCTGCAGCGTGCGCGAGGCTTTCAGCTTCCGCCAGCAGGGCCGACCCGAGGCCCACCCCCTGGACGCTGGAGGAGACGGCGATGTTCTCCACGAGCAGCGCGTCCTCCTCGAGGCGGGTCACCAGCATCCCGACAAGCTCATCCGCGCGCCACACCAGAAGCGCCTGGCCGGACGACGCGATCGTCTCATAGTCCGCGAGCATCGGAGCGGGTTCTCGATCGAGTCGCGGGATGTAGACACCATATGCCGCCCGAGCGAGACGGCGCATAGCATCAGCGTCTTCGGGGCAGGCAGTTACAAGTAAGAAACCGGCATCTTCGGGAAGAGTCATACCTCCAGTGCAACACACGGTGTCCCGGATGTCCGACGTCGCTAGCCCCGGTGCGACAACTATGATCGTCAAGCGACGCGACCCGAGGGAATATCAACATGAGACCTCAGTCGGATACGGCGTCCCGGTTCCGCCAGATGCACGAGGACGGCTTCTTCGTCCTCCCCAACGCGTGGGACGCGGGGAGCGCGGTCAGGCTCACCCGAGCAGGATTCGCTGCGATCGCGTCGACCAGCGCGGGAGCGGCATGGGCGTATGGACTCAACGACGGCGAACTTGATCTTCGGGCGGTTCTCGCCCATCTTCGAACGGGCGATACAGCAGTGTTCGCGACGACGAGGCAGCATCTTCGAGTCCGGTCACGAGCATCCCAACGAGGTCTTCATCCGTCCGCATAAGAAGGGGGGGAATCGCGAAGCCGCGAGAGCGTCGTAGTTCGCGAGCATCGGGCGGGGCTTCTCCCGATACGAACAACGTAGACATGTTAGGCAACCTCTGCGAGCTGACGCATCGCATAGCCATCGCTCGGTCGGGCGGCAGCGAACACGAAACCTGGTTCCTCGTGTATCGGCGTATCTCCAGCCGAGAATCGGCACGGGCCGCGCGCTTCACCCTGCACCGGCTGCGACAGCGCCTCACCGGAATCGGGTCACGTCATGATCACAAATCCCCCAAAACGGCGAACGCCGAAAGGAGTGGGCGGGGCAGTGCACGGCTGTCAACCCGCAAGTTACGACATCTCTCGCTCCATAGCTGGACGCACGGCTAGGATCGCACCATGGGAGACGCAATGCCTTCGCCCGCTCACGATTCCTGTACCGACCTTCACGGTTGGAATTCGCCCGCCAGGCCAGAGCGCGTCGTACTCCAGGGGAAGTACGCCCGCCTCGAACCGTTGAACCCAAATGACCATTTGCTCGATCTCTTCGACGTTGCGCAAGAACCTGGCGGGAGCGAGCGATATCGCTTCCTCCTTGAGGATGCGCCGACCAGCTTCGGAGACATGGAGCATTGGGCAAGGGGGGCTACGGCATCCGAGGATCCTCTCTTCTTCGCCGTGATTGATCGCTCGACGGGTCGCGCGGAAGGTCGCCAGGCACTGATGCGCATTGACGAAAAGAACGGCGTGATCGAACTCGGGAGCATCCTCTGGGGCGCCAAGCTCGCGCGGACACGGGCGGCCACGGAATCGTTCTACCTACTTGCGCACTACATCTTCGACGACCTCGGTTACCGGCGGTTGGAATGGAAATGTGACGACGGGAACGAGCCGTCGAAGCGAGCAGCACGCCGGTTTGGTTTCACCCCCGAGGGCGTGTTCCGTCACCACATGGTCATCAAGGGGAAGAACCGTGACACTGCATGGTTCTCGATCACTGCGGACGAGTGGCCCGGGCTCTCCGCCGCGCTACGCGCGTGGCTCGATCCAAGAAACTTCGACCAGGCCGGCAGCCAAGTACGACGACTTGAGGAGTATCGGCCATGAAGTCACGAACGGAGAAGGCGGCCGCCTTCCGCCAGATGCACGAAGCCGGGTTCTTCGTGCTCCCGAACGCGTGGGACGCCGGTAGCGCAGTTAGGCTCGCGAAGGCAGGATTCAAGGCAATCGCCTCCACAAGTGCCGGTGCGGCCTGGGCTCTGGGACTGGAAGACGGGGAACTCGACCTGCTGACCACTCTCGAGCATCTCCGAATGCTCGTAAACGCCACACCGTTGCCCGTGAATGCTGACTTTGAGAATGGATTCGCTGATTCGCCTGATGACGTGGCACGCAATGTTTCACTCGCGGTTCAGACGGGGATCGCTGGCGTCTCGATCGAGGACTGGTCGGGGAGCACGATGTACGAGCTCAACCTAGCCACAGACCGAATCCTCGCTGCACGAGAAGCCATCGACGCCATAGATCCGGCAGTGATGTTGATCGGGCGCAATGAGAACTTCCGTGTTCCCGAGATGTCGACAAGCGACAGCATCGCAAGAGCGATCGAATATGCCGAAGCAGGCGCCGATTGCCTGTTCGTTCCGTTCATCACAGACCGAGGCGCTCTAGCGGAGCTCGTAAGCGCAGTCGCCCCCAAGCCCGTCAATGTTGTCCTGCACGAGTACAACGAGGATATTCTCGCGCTTGCGGAGCTCGGAGTGCGGCGGTGCAGTGTCGGTGGCAGTCTCGCCAGCCGTAGCTGGGCAGCATTCGACCAGGCCGTCGGGGAACTCAAGAACCTGGAAACCCGGGCCTCCACAGACCGCTAGCCATGCGAGCTTCGCGCGCCTGCCGGTGCCGCGGCCTGGTGCGCCCCGATGGGGCACCTGTCAGGGATGTAACTCGGCGATCGCTGCCAGGTTTCGAGAACAGCCGAGGCACCGGACTGACCGGGCGAGCCGTACCTGGCACCGAAAGCTCAAAGTCGTCCTCCCGGTCAAACCAGTCCGGGGGGGGACGGCTGGTCTGGCCGGGAGGACGAGCTCACCTCGACCCACCCCAACGCGTTCGCTGGCATCCGGGGTTGTGGGTCGTGCACGATACGAGAACCAGATCCAACTCCTCAGGCATCTCTCGATCGCGTTGATCTCGCGTGTCGCTCACTTGTCGTCGTTCACCGCACTACTTGAAGGTCTCCTGTCCGAGAAATCTGCGCGGAGTGTTTGTTAACGCTCCGGCTTACCCGGGGTTTGAAGGCAAACTGAGAGACGCGTCGCGGTGTTGGGCGATCTGGCTTGCACTACGCGCCACGCTTCCGGTTACACCTCACCACGACGGGCTTCCGCCCATCGTGCGGGGCTAATCTCCCCGGCGTAGAACGGCATGGGAATGGGCTGGTCCGCGTCGGAGAACTGCGCCCATGGTCGCGTTACTCCCGCTGTTCCAAACCTACGAACGTCACTGACCTGGCCCAGGTTTATGACGTCGACCAGTGTAAGGTCGTCCATTCCGAGAGTGGAGGTGCGAACACGGCCCTCAGGGTCGACGAGCAGGCTTTGCCCCGTAGCGGTCGGTGCTGCACAGTTGACGCTTGCGATGAACAGCTGGTTCGCGATGGCATTTGCCTGCGCAAGAACGAGCTCTTGAACACGGTCACCCGTAGCCGTCTGTACGACGTTGAGGATGAGTTCTGCGCCTTTCCAGGCGAGGTGGCGGGCGTGTTCCGGGAACCAGCTGTCGTAGCAGATCGAGAGGCCGATTCGGCCGTGCTCGGGCATGTCGAAGACGACGAACTCGGTTCCGGATGCGACGGTTTCGACGGGGCGCCAGGGGAAGATTTTCCGGTAGGAGGCGACGAGTTTGCCTTCGGGTGAATAGACGACGGCGGTGTTGTAGACGGTGCCGTCTGCTGCGCGCTCGTGGACGCTGCCTGGGACAAGCCAGATGCCGAGGTCGCCGGCCAGCTCTGCAAGAACACGCCCCCGCGGCCCATCCAAGGGCTCGGCCATGCTCTCAGTGAAATCCGCGTAGGAGTCCGCCTCTGCCGCGCCAAGTGAGCACAAGTGCAGCTCCGGGTACACGAACAGGACAACATCGGGGTTCGCCTTCACCCGCCTCCTCAGCCCTTCGGCAAACTGTTCGAGCGTTTCGGCAGGCGCTTGGACCATCGCCAGCGGCAAAGACTTTCTGGACACGGGGCTCTCCTTCGAACAGAAACTTAGATTAAATAAAGATTAGTTAATCAGTCGGTTTCCGTCAAGAGCGGTGAGCGAGCCTGGCAGCGACCGTGCCACACCCTCGACGCCCTACCTCTCGACCCCCGAGAGGTCAGCACCTGTCACCCTGCGAGCGTGTCCAAGGAGCCACCGCTCGGCATCGACCGTCGCGATACCCCCCGTAAGCACCATGTAGGCGTAGCCGTCCTCGAGCGCAACAAACGATCTCGCCAGCTCGTCGGTCGGGCCGTCGAGCGCAAACTCTCCAGTGCGGGCACCGGCGTCGAGGACGTCCCGATAGGTCGCGACCTGGCGGTCCGAGAATGCTCGACTCAGCTCGGCGGCCGGTGCGCTATTGAGCGCAACGGAGCTGAGTTCAAACAAGAGCCGCACGGTCTCGAGAGAGGCCGGATCGTGGGGCACCCCATGCACCACGCATGCGCGAAGCTTCTCAGTCGCCGTACCCGCTGCCTCAACCGCCTCCTCCCTCCGGACGCAGTACTCATCCGTCCCCGCACTTAGAACACTCACAAACAGATCCCGCGTGTCCGGGTAGTAATAGAGCACGCTCGCCGAGGTGACGCCCGCTTCCGCAGCAATGTCTGCGAGGCGGGTGTCGATCGTGCCTTTGCGCA
Organism: Microbacterium sp. GW821-FHT01D02; assembly: GCF_059422585.1. NCBI lineage: Bacteria > Bacillati > Actinomycetota > Actinomycetes > Micrococcales > Microbacteriaceae > Microbacterium > Microbacterium sp. GW821-FHT01D02. The sequence continues at coordinate 318,162 of NZ_JBWKXB010000001.1, forward strand.
GTATCGCCTGCGCGGCTGCCTCAACGAGCTGCTCGCGTCTCCGACTTTGATCCTTCGGTCTAGCCACGGACCCCATCGTGCCACACGATGACGCACCCCTTGACAGGTCCCAGTTCGTTAAATATATTTTCGTTAATTGCCGTTCAATGAGGAGAGGTGCCCCCAAATGTCCAGACCCCTGTCACTAGCTCTTGCCCAGCTTCCACCCGTCTCACACTTCGACCAGTTTCAAACCCGCCTTGAGCACGAAGTACGCGCACACCCCTCGACCCAACTGTTCGCCTACCCGGAGTTCCACCTGACGACACCGCAGGATAACGAGGTGACCGACGGGTTCATTGCCGATTCTGCGGAAGCACTCGATGGGCCGCGGGGGCGTGTTCTTGCAGAGCTGGCCGGCGACCTCGGCATCTGGCTTGTCCCAGGCAGCGTCCACGAGCGCGCAGCAGACGGCACCGTCTACAACACCGCCGTCGTCTATTCACCCGAAGGCAAACTCGTCGCCTCCTACCGGAAAATCTTCCCCTGGCGCCCCGTCGAAACCGTCGCATCCGGAACCGAGTTCGTCGTCTTCGACATGCCCGAGCACGGCCGAATCGGCCTCTCGATCTGCTACGACAGCTGGTTCCCGGAACACGCCCGCCACCTCGCCTGGAAAGGCGCAGAACTCATCCTCAACGTCGTTGCTACTGACACGGCGGACCGCACAGAAGAGATCACGATCGCAAAGGCCAACGCGATTGTCAATCAGCTCTTCGTCGCAAGCATCAATGGCGCCGGCCCGTGGAGCCACGGTCGCACTCTCCTCGCAGACCCATCCGGTCGTGTCCGCATCGACTCGAATAGCAACGAGTCGATCGTGTTGACCGAAGTCATCGACCTGGATGAGGTCTCGAACACGCGAAGGTTGGGTACGGCGAGCGTCACCCGCCCCTGGGACTTCTTCGCAGAGCGCAAAGAGTCGATCGATCTACCTCTCTATGCTGGTGAAATGTCAGCAGCGCGGTGGACACCTGCGACGCCGACGTACGCACTGGGAGCGTAGATTATGGCTTCCACCACCCAGGAAAGCGCTTCTGGCGCTTCCAAAGTGACTCTCGCAACAAGGCTCTCGCTCGTCGGCGTCGTCTTGTTCGGACTCAGCTACATGTCCCCATCCATCGTCATGCAGACGTTCGGAATCATCTCCGGCACCAGTGGCGGAGCCGCACCGACTGCGTACCTGATTGCCATGGGAGCCATGCTCCTGACAGCCCTGAGCTACGGAAAACTTGCCAAGGTCTTCCCGACCTCCGGTTCCGCCTATTCTTACGCCGGCCGCCTACTCGGTCGTCACGTAGGGTTCCTGGTCGGGTGGTCCATCATGCTGGACTACTTCTTCCTGCCGGTCGTCGCATGGCTCGTCCAGTCGCTGTACCTCAACGCCCAGTTCCCTCAGATCCCGATCTGGGCCTGGCTGCTGATCAATGCGGCGCTCACCACCCTGGTGAACGTACTGGGCATCACCATCATCGACCGCGTAAACCGGGCATTGCTCGCGCTGGCCATCGCGGTCGTCGTAGTGTTCGTCGCGGCTTGCGTGATCTACTTGGGACAGGGCGGCGCAACACCAGGCGCAGCAACGGGCGCATTCTGGAACACCAGCACGACGCTGAACAGCGTCATCGCCGCAGCCTCGATCGCTGCCTACTCGTTCCTCGGCTTCGACGCCGTGAGCACGTTGAGTGAGGAAACCCACAACCCGAAACGCAACATCCCCCGCGGTATCGTCATCACCGTGCTCGCCGGAGGCGCGTTCTTCACACTCGTTGCGTTCGTCATGCAGTTCGTCCACCCCGGCGGCATCTTCGAGAACGAGTCCACCGTGGGCTACACGATGTCAGTGCAGGTTGGCGGTGCCACCTTCGCCGACGTACTGAACATCCTCCAGATTCTTGGGGGGTTCGCGGGGTGCGTCGTGATCCAAGCGAGCGCCACCCGCCTCATGTACGTAATGGGACGAGACGGCGTCCTCCCCAAGCGCTTCTTCGGCTACCTCCACCCCAAGTTCCGCACTCCGGTCTTCAACATCCTCCTTGTCGGAGCCGCGTCTACGCTGGCGATCGGTCTTTCGTTGGAAACTGCAGCCTCTCTGATCAACTTCGGCGCGTTCCTCGCTTTCGCCATGGTCAACGTCTGTGTCGTCGCCTACTACATTCGATGCCGAAAGGACGGCATCCCCTCGTCCCGGTTTGGGTACTTGCTCATTCCCCTCGCCGGCGCAGCTGTGGACCTGTACCTCCTTGTGCACTTGGGAACCAACGCACTCATCCTCGGTGTTGGATGGCTCCTAGTCGGACTAACGTATCTGGCCGTCCTCACCCGCGGTTTCCGCCGGAAGCCACCCACGCTCGAGCTCAACCATGTCACGGGACCCGATGCCGAGAATGACACACTGAAAGTCGAGAAGGAGAGCTAGAGATGTCAGGACCAAACAACGAAACAACGAGCGTTGAAGTTCGCGCACCGAAGCACACAGATCGAGAGACATGGGAACACCTCTTCCGGGGATATCGGGAGTTCTACTCCCTAGAGCCGGACGACGCAGTTGTCGATCGTGTCTGGCAGTGGATCCAACACGAGACGCACGGCATCCGAGCAGCGCTGGCAATCGTCGACGGCAAGCCCATCGGATTCGCACACTTTCGAGCGTTCGGCCGCCCATCATCCGGCACCGTCGGACTGTATCTCGACGACCTTTTCACCAGTGCTGACGCGCGAAACCTTGGGGCCGCCCGAGCGCTCATCAACCATCTCAAAGCCACGGCGCGCAGCGAAAACTACTCCGTCGTCCGTTGGATCACGGCTAGCGACAACGCTCGCGCTCGCGCCCTGTATGACGCGGTAGCAGATGCCACGTCATGGGTCACCTACGACATAAAGACATAGACAAGCGCGCGCACCAAGCACCCGCACTCTGGTGATGGAGCTCCAAATCATCAACGAGGAGCTGGGCATTCACGCCGAGCTCCTCGTTAGATGTTCACCGACGAACCTCGGCGACGTGTGCACCCCGCCGCTGGTCCGGGTTCGCCACGCGAAGGAGCTTGAGCTATCGTCCGGTTCATGGTGCACCCAAACCCCTCGCTCATCGGTACTCGAGTTCTTCTGCGCCCCATGAAGGCGAACGACGACGTGGCGCTCGTCAAAGCGGCTTCAGACGGGAATCTCTGGGAGCTGCCATATACGGTCGTGCCTTCTTCTGACACCGTCAGTGACTACATCGCGAGAGCCCTCGCTGAGCGGGCCGCCGCAACGGCAATGCCATTCGTCATCGTGCTCCGCGATAGCGGGAACGTCATCGGATCCACCCGCTTCTGGAAAATCGACCCCGCCAACAGGAAGTTGGAGATCGGAAGCACGTGGCTCGCCGCGTCATGGCAGAAGACGTTCGTGAACACGGAGACCAAGTTACTGATGCTGACGGAAGCGTTCGACGAGCGGCGCTGCGTCCGCGTGCAATTCACGACCGACGAGATCAACGAGCGTTCGCGTGCCGCGATCCTTCGCCTCGGCGCTAAGCAAGAAGGCGTCGTTCGCAACGAGCGCATCATGCCCGACGGGCGCAAACGCAATTCCGTGCGCTTCAGCATCATTGACGAGGAGTGGCCCGACGTCCGACAGCGCCTTGAAGGTCGCCTCAAAGACGCTAGCCACCCCTGAGAGAACCTCAACCCAGCCACCAATTTGCGTTGCTGAAGGTGTACCATATGACACACCACAACCCGTGGCCTTGCTCTGAAAGGCCTCCATGCCCATGTCCAAATCGCAATCCGGGATGATGAGACTCCACCGCAGTCTGGAGCGTTCAAGAGTCGGCCAGGACGCCACGGTACTCGAGACCGCGTCAACGACAAACGACAGCGAGATGCGATCCACCGCCGACGACGATATCGCTCGACTCTTCTCGCACCTTCCGCGGTCCACGTCCGTCCAGCGGACAGAGATCAGCATCGCGCGGGCGGGAGCACCGCTAATGGCTCGCTGGTACGACCAAGATTCGCGCCGGTCGCGCGGATTCAGTTCCGCCGTCGTCTACCTTCACGGCGGCGGATTGGTCGCCGGAAGTGTCGAGCTGTTCGATCCCGTCGTCAGCACTTACGTCGAATGGACCGGGGTGCCGTTTCTCGCGATCGACTACAGGCTCGCTCCGAGCGCCCACAGCGAAGAGCCCTCTCTCGACGCCTTCGATGCCCTTCGGTGGCTGGCTGCGAATGCCGTCAGGCTGGGCGTGGACCCTAACAGAATCGCTCTCATGGGAGATAGCGCCGGCGGAGGCATTGCTGCGTCGTGCGCTATCCGGGCACGAGATCGCAACGTGGCCGTCGCGAAACAGCTGTTGATCTACCCCATGCTCGACGACCGGAACACGAAGGCCACAGATCCGTTTATCGCGCCTTTCGTCACCTGGGATCATCTAGACAATCAACTGAGTTGGCGCGCACTGCTCGGCGACACCGCCGGTACGGAGCGTGTATCTCCATACTCCGCAGCCGCGCGTTGTGGCGATCACACAGGGCTTGCGCCGGCTTACATCGAGATCGGGACGCTCGACTTGTTTCGCGACGAGTCGCTCGCATACGCGACAAATCTGCTCGCCTCCGGGGTGGAGGTCGAGCTGCACCTTCACCCCGGTTGCACGCACGATTACGACTGGCTCGCACCAACCTCCGAGCTCGCGCGTAGCTGGCGTCCGCAGAGGATCGCTGCCATCGAGTCGATCTGAGTAACCCGTTAATACGGCTAGCCGATTCCCGCTGGGCGGGAGGCGCACGAGGACGGCCAGGTAGCGCGGTCATCCTTCCGGCGGCTTGCCCACTGCTCATTGGACCTAGAAAGCGACGACCAGATGACTCCTTACTTCATGCGATCAGAGCCCCAGATCGTCGCGGGGAGAGTACCCGTCAGGCTCACGCCCGCCGCAGACGGACGGAACGTCCGGTTTTACACTGATGCCGGCACCTTCCTTTCCCCCTTCCCCCTTCCCGCATCTGGAGCGGTCATGACGATCGACCCGGATCCGCTGCTGGACTCGATCGACATCCTGACCACGGCCGACGGGGCGCAGTGGCCGGCGCATGTGCACGACGATCACGAACTGCTCTCCGCGATCACCCACTCCGTGACCGTGGTCACTCCGGATGCCGTGTACATCGCGCCACGGGGGACCAGCATCTGGATTCCGGCCGGTGTGGTGCACGACGTCACCACGGTTCCCGGCAACAGCATGCGGTGCACCTGGTTCGAGCCGGATGCCGTCGCCATGCTCACGAGCCGTGTGGTGGTGACCACGGTGCCCCCGCTGCTCGATCGGGTACTCGCCGAGCTGGTGCGCTACACCGATCCTCCCCGCCGGGCGCGGGCGGAGGCTTTCGCCCTCGACCTGCTCGCGGACGCGCGGGAGACGGATGTCGGGCTGCCCACCCCGGCGAGCCACTGGCTGCGTGCGGTGACGGATGCGCTCATCGCCGACCCGGCAGACCGACGCACGGTCGATACCTGGGCGGCCCAGGCGTCGGTGAGCGTGCGCACCTTCATGCGCCAGTTCGCCGCGGAGACCGGGACGACGTTCTCGCACTGGCGGGCGGAGCTGCGGCTGCAACTGGCGATGTCGATGCTCGCGAACGGGGCCGAGGTGGGACGCACAGCACGGGCGGTCGGCTTCGAATCGCTCGCCGCGTTCTCGGCCGCGTTCCGACGACGTGCGGGGGTCTCGCCACGGACGTTCGCCCGGACCCACGGCTCGATGACCGATCTCTACAGCGCGCCCCGGATGCGTGGCTACACGGATTGGTCGGATCGAGGAGCCGTCGTCCGGCTATCAATCACCAGTGCAGAGGGCCGACGGCGAACGACGCTGGCTCGCGAGTGTGCGCACCTGCTGCTCAACCCGGCCCCAGACCCCTCAACACATGGCACGCCGCACTGACTAGTGAGAACGGCCTCGATACGCGCCGACCACCGCTTCTGCAATACGTCCGCGGTCACCGACTTCGTAGCCGTTCTGTCGTGCCCATCCGCGGATGGCGTCCGTCTCGCTCTTGGATCGTGTCCGGCCTTGAGCGGACGTAGAAGCGCTGGGCCGCTTCGAACCGCGGTCTCAGAGCAGACAAGGGGAGGCGGCCCTAGCTCCGGACTCGTTCCCGCGACGAGCGACTCGTCGGTGCAGTGGAAGCCCTGAACTACGTCACACGTGCGCCCGCTGCGTCAGCGCCTAGGCTCAGCTCGTGTGGCAGCTGTTCGCGCAGTAGTAACACCCGTTGGCCGGACGGTACCCGCGGCTGTTCGCCTCCGAAACAGCTCCCGAACATGACGAGAAGTTCCCGAGCGAAACCTGGTTAGCCGGTGCGGGGAGGCACCCACGGGTCGACAATGCATCGTGGACTTCGTAGTCACCGTTCGCCTGCGAGTTGCGGTTCACGATGTAGGTGGTCATTGTGCTCTCCTTTGACAAGCGACGGTGCTTGAACGCGGTCACTACGCGCCCACGCGGGTTGTCGCCGAGCCTACTGAAGTCGACGGTTACCCGCCCGCGCCTTTTCGGCGCTCGGCGAGAGTCCTTACACACGTGTTTGGCGGCTATGTAGCGAGAGCAATCTGCCTATGCCAAGCACGGTCTCATGAAAGCCATCCGCCTGTCCGGTGCGCCTCGGACGGGGACCGTCGACCCTCGTCACCGCGAGAGCATCTGTTCGAAGTTCGAGACCATCACCATCGAGCGCCTCAGGTTTCTGACTATCAGGCCTTCGTGCGTCGTGACGCGCCAGACGGGACCGTTCCTTCGACGCTGCGCCACCAACCGCCGGCTGGTGCGCTCGCTACGGATACTCGACGGATGGAAGCAGACCATACCGACGCAGAGCGCGGCATGTCTGCCAATTCAGCCGCGCGCCTCACCCCGTCCCCACGGGAATCTCGCCGCGTCTAGGGCTTCTTCTCGCCGTACTCCTTCTCCATCTCCATCTGAGTGTTGTACCCGACGATCAGATATTCCCCCACCACAGTGACTCCATCGACTGAGTAGACCGCAACACGACGGTCTTCCGCCCCTGCAGTCTCTTGCCAATGGACAGCATCCTCGGGCGTTTTGAAGGTTTTCAGTGCGTTCGTCCCGTTGGCCTCGTCGAGCTCAGACTTTCTGACAAAACCTTCGGCGCCGTTCTCAGCGACTGCCGCGATCAGGTCAGGTTCATTCTCGGGGGAGTTCGCCTGGCCAGCAGACCCGAAAGTCTCGCCAGCGAGATTCGTCGGATACTCGCCGGGAGCCATCGGCTGCGTGGGCACGTCGGCTGTGACTCCTGCCGGTGCGATCAAGGTCGGGACTGCGGCAACGACGTTGCTGGCAGTGAATCCAACGACAACTGCGGCAACTCCTGCACCGATGACGGACAAGGACTTGATTCGAGTGCTTGTGCGCTTGTTCATGACGACTCACATCCTCTCTACGAGTTCACGCTCGTGGTCTTGAACGTGTAGAAGCTCTGGTATCCCCCGCCGTTCCAAGCAAGGGACACTCCCCACGACCACCAGGTGTTCGTAGTGGTTCGAGTACAAGAGCACGCGCTCGCGAACTTGCTTCCGCTGTTGAAGACGTTGCTTCCTTCACAGCTCATCGGCCCGTTGGGCGCATAGCCGCTGAAGAGCCTGCCTCGAGAGCCGGAGGTCCCCGTTGCGCTTGTGTCAGAGTACGTCTGGGTGTGGGCGTTCGCCCACTTGTTCGCCGACTGGACGAGGGCGAAACTCGTCCATGTTCGGCTGCCGATGGTGTAGTAGCCGTCGTTGGTGCGGTTGCTCGCAGCCGTCGCGCTTTGCGGAACGATTCCCGCTAGCGCGCCGACGAGTAGGCACACGAGTACGGTGCTCGACAACTTGCTTCTGGAACTTGGTCTGACCATGCCGTTCCTCCTTGTTTTGGCCTCATTGCCGGAGATTGAACCGTGAACGAACGCAACCATCACAGCGGACGCTGGGCACAAACGCCATAGATCGCAACAAGTTCCAGAAGGTCTGTAAGGAACCCCCCTGATCGGGCCACTCGCATCGGTGAACCGCAGAATCAGACCAACGAGGAGGGGGCGGTACACGCTTCTCATCTGAGAGACCCGGACATGAAAGCAGAGATTAGCTCGTCGTAGATTCGTCTCTCGTTGCAACCGGTGTGGACGGGAGCAATTGGCGAGTCGGGGCATGACGCCAGGACAGCAACAGAACGACTGTGGCGATAATGACGACTAGATGGACTGCTGATTCTTTGCTGCCACTCGCAATCCAACCCGGAAATGCGAGCGGAATCGTTCCCGCTTGAATTGCCGTCGCCGTGCCCGTAATCGGACCTGCGAGCCATCCCCACAAAACTAGGACGATGCTCCCAACCACAAAGGATGAGTAGAGGGAGACCATACCGCGGGCATCAAATCGTCGATACCCCACCGCGAGCACGTACATCACGGTAGAGCAGAGGGCGGCGAGCCCTATGGCCGGTAGAGTCTGTTGTCGCGGATTTGTGACCGATACCAGTTGATTACTCAGGGGATCCATTACCGCACCAATCTGCATGCCGGCTTTCTGGATTCCGAAGATCCCACTCCCAGCGACCAGGCTGGCTGCCAGCGCCAGCCCAATCACAATCGCTAGGACTACACGTCCTGAAGAAGTGCGGATCTTCAATATGTCACCCAGCAGCTAATCTCGGTGCGCCCACCAGTACCTTGTCGCAACCAATAACATTTGCTATATGCATTGGAAACACGCGTGTGGGACAGATTAGTTGCCCCTCCCCCATAGGCATGCCCGTGTTCTACATACCCCGGGGCAGGGTTGTACGTGATTACATGATTGATCGCGAGTGAAACCCCGTGCGTTGAGGATCTTCCCCCCGTGATGCTTGAGCGAAGCCCGGTGCTGTGTACTGCACCGTCGTTAGTATCGACTTTATTCGCATATCGGTACTCTGCGGCTTCGGCGGCCGGCGTGGCGAGGCTAGCGAATGTCAGGGCGACAGCAGCAACGACCGCGACCCGTCCGAGCGTGGCCCCCCTCCGCGGCGATCTATTTGTGGTCGACATGATCTTCCGTCCTTAGTGGAATGAGCTGAAATCCAACACCATTGGGGCGGACAAAGTTAGTTACAGCAGGTGGCTTTGTATCTAGCGCTACTGTTACCAGATTCGCCTGGAACCCTTCCCGCTTGAGGCCAGGGTCGCCCCCTTGAGTGAGCCCGACATTCGAGGGCGCGACATCTTCCGGGAGCAGGTACGCCTCAGTAGAACCGGAACTGCTTTCTAACCCAATGCCGAGACCCGATTGATAGAAGTCTGTGATGGGAACGCAAGATGAGCCGGCGACCCACTGGTCCGATTGAATGTACGCCACTAGACAGAGATCGTTGGTCGCACTAGTTCCCACCCAGTAGGTTGCGACGTCATCTGTTCCCAACAATCTCAAGGATTTCGTCTCGACGTCGAGGTCTGATGCCTCAAGGAGACTGGGAATCGTGTCCTCCGCTGACTGTTCGGAAAACAGGATCGGGATAAAGTCTTCTGGGGTGCTATCCGGGGGAACCGCTGCGCCTGGAAGAAGGATGGAAGCACCGATAAGTGTTGCTCCTATCGCGAGAGGTCCTGCTACTTTTACGTCCATTGCGTCAATCTTTTCTGCACATCTGCGTGCACCTTAGCGACCGTTCTTCCGACGGTATCAGCCTGGCCGAGCTTGAACAAGGGCATCCGCGACAGTGCCGTAAAATCCGTGATAGAACCCGGTCTGGCCTGCATGATAGGTGCTCGAACCACTGTCCGCGTTGTCGTATTTCTGTCTCTTTGCAGCTCGTTCCAATTCCTTACAGACCTTTTTGGCGCTTGACATTCACTGGGCAAGAAATCAACACAGATGCCTGTGAGATCTGATGCTTAGGTCTAGCCTATTTTGCAACTGGCGGCAATTCGTACACCTTTCGGGTGAGAGTCTCCCTGCACGCCTCTCGATGGCGCCACGAGCGTCACGAGGCCTATCTCCGATGGCGCAACGAGCTAGGTGTCCTGGAGTAGACGCGATCTAGATGATGGGCGTCGTTGTCTTCCCGAGGCGGGCAAACTGCAACGCGACAAGCCCGAGGATGACAGACGCACCGACTTTCGTCAGGATCAGAAGGTTGCCTCCGAAAATTGCGAGGTCCATGGTCCCCCGAGTCGTCAACGGCACCTGCGCCAGAAGACTGCCCACTACGACGATGCTGAAAACGACCATCGGCATGACACGCCACGGCGCGCGAAGGCTACTGCGGAAGACGCAACCAACCGCAATACCGCCGGTCACGATCCTCAGCAGCGCGTCGATGATGCGCACGGTGTCCCCCGCGAAAGCAGTCAACACCAAAGGGTTGATGAGCGTCCACACGGCAAACATCGCACTGGCTACAGACGCTCCCCGCAGCGCCGTCGAACCCCTGCGGCCCGGCCAGAGGGCTGCGGCCGAGGAAATGCACGCCAGCGCGAACACCGCCGTCACTAGCCAGCCAAGGATCGTGAGAGTCTCGCTGTCCATGCTGCCAGGCATGCTCTGAAGAGCAAACAGAGCGGCGGACGCAAGGAACAGTGTTGCCGCCACAACCCACAGCGTGCGCGTTCGGCGTTGCGTTCCCAAGATGATCACGTCAGGACCAGCCATCAATTCGCCCCATCCCGACGACCTTGACCCCTTGGGAGTTCTTCGTGCAGTAATCAGAGATGGTGTGCCAGTGCTCGCTGATGGCTGCCAAGACGTCCAGAGAGTCGGGAGTGTCAGCTCCAACTGCAGTTCGCACCTGCTCGTGTGTGTCCAGTATCAGCGAGGACATCTCCGGGTACAGCTGGTCCAAATCCGCAACATCGCTGAGCGCGGCCGGATCTTCCGCTGCCATCTCAACCGCGGACGTGACGTAGGCGATGCATATCTGCTGCTTCATGTCACGGTCGGAGAGCGGGCTGGCGGGCGGCGGGGCCGCAGAGAATCGCTCAGCCGCCCTGAGTTGCGGGATCCTCCCGAGCTGGTCCAGAGACTCTGGCGCTCCGACGGCGAACCAGTCTGCGCCCAACGTCAGCTGATAGTCCACCGTGACAAGCCCCGTCCATTCCGCAACAACGTTCTGCGCGGACCCTTCGTGCTTGTAGATGCGGAAGTGGAGCGGCGTGCCATCGGCGTCGTAGCAACCGAACCCATACATCTCGTCTTGAAAATAGGGATCGCCCTGGAAGAGGCGCGCATCAGAGCACGGCGCCCCTTCCAGCACATCCGCGACGGCTGCCTCACGATTGCTCCAGCCGATTGACGTGGGATCGGCGGGATCGGCGGCTTCGTTCGCCTCATCGCCCGATGTGCACCCCGCTGTGAGAAGCGCACACAAGAGGAGGCCGAACGCAATCGTGGTCAGTCTTCGCATCAGTTTCAGTATTCCGTCACGTCACCGAAGCCGCGAACTCAGCCCTTCCACTGGTAGGCGGCACCGGTCACCAGTGACCCCGACTGGGCACGGACCTGCGAGTTCGCCGCGACCTCACCCCAGGCGACCGAGCCTCCGGTTCGACCGCCGGAAGCGACACATCCGAAGCCGTACCAGCCCTGCGTTCCGGCCGAGTTGAAACCCTTGCCCTGTGAGCAGACGTTCATGTCGGAAGCGTTATAGACCTCGTAGCCCTTCTTGAACCCCTTCGAACCCCAGATCGAGCAACCGTTCGCGGACGTCCAGTACGTGCCTGGGCCGGCCACCGCGTTTTTCCAAGTATCGATGCAGAGAGCCAATGGCGCGACTGTCGTGTCAGATAGTGCGCTTTGGATTGCGGCCGGCTCTCCCGCGCGAATCGCCGCGACTGTTTCTTCGGCCTGGCCGTACTCGACGTTGATCTCCATCAGCTGGCCGTCGACCTCGACGGTCAAAGGCCCCTCGAACGTGTCCAGGTCGATGGGTCCCGAGACCTCCGGCTCGACGTAGTCCGAGGCGAACGCCGTCCCGGTCGCGCCCAGCGTGGCCAGCCCTGCGACGGCAGCGATGGCGAAGATCTTTCTGATGTTCATTGGTTGACACTCCTCGTTGTGCGTTGTTTCCACCAGTTTGGTCAAGCGCTCAAGACGGAAATCGGCAGCTCTTGGCACGACACAGCGAATCCTGACACTCCTTTCCCTTGAGGCGCCCGCTGGCGAGGTTCCCGATGGGGCGGCCACTCTCGAAGTACCACCACAAGAATGGGTTCACGTTCTCCACGGACCGCCCTGCGTGCTGTGTTGGCAAAACAATGCAAGGAACTGGATCGAGCCGCAAAGAGAGGTCTCGTACCTCGGTGTCAGGGTCGACGGGTGCTGCCAACCTGGAGCTACGTACCCAGCCAGAGGAACTTTCATGACCAGTTATCTCGTCACCTATGACCTGACCGCCCCTAGACGCGACTATGACGCGCTCATCGAGCACCTGAAGTCCTACGGCACGTACTCACACGCTCTCGAGAGCACCTGGCTCATCGTGACAGACAAGACCACCAAGGAAGTTCGTGACGCTGCTCTGAAGTACATCGACTCTGACGACAAGCTCCTCGTCGTCAAACTGACGGGCGTAGCCGCGTGGCGTGGTCTGCGCGACGCGACCAGCGAATGGATCCAGAAGAACCTCTGAGATCACGCAGTCGCGTCGTCAGTTCGAACGCGCGGACGCCGACAACGAACACCCCGAGCCAGAACGTGTCCGGCTCGTTAGCTGTTGCCGCCCTTTGCCTCCGCGCGCTGCGCGCGATAGCGGTCCGCCAGCGCGCGACACAGAAGAGCGTTCCCGAGGCCGAGCACACCAAGAATGATGAATGAGATGAGCATGTTGTTGCCTCCGATGAGTAGTCAGTCAGCCCCTCTATGCGCGTCGGCTCGAGGTGCATAGAGATGGACTTCGGATCACTCCTCAACGTCCGCTGGGACGCTCCATTCCGTTTCATAGCTTCTCTGTTGGGTATCGCAACTCTGGCGGATTCTCTCAGCGGACTACGCCCACTCGAATTCTGGGCGTCAGTGACCGCCAACCTGTCCTGGGGTTGGATCGCCGAGCCGTTTGCGTACGCTGACGAGTGGGCAGCTCGCTATCTCAGCGAGCCGGCGTGCGTCTTCCTCGTGCTCACGGCGGTTGTCACGTGGTTCGCCTACACCCCTTCCGGGGTGGTCGCGAAAACAAGAGCGAGTGCAACGGTTTGGCTGATCGCCGCCATCGCGACGTACAGCTCGCCGCTGTGGTCGGTCCTTCTGACGATTGCCGTCGCAGTGCTGTTCCACGCCACCGTGTCGCATTTCAAAGGCCGGGACCCGTTCTCGATGGTCCTAGCGATGAGCACCGTACACATCTTTGGCGGGCTCCTCTGGGCTCCTGCGATTCTCCTGTTCTGGCCGCTGGAAACCCCACCGACACGGCGCGAAGAGCTCCGCGATGCGCTGGCCCTCGTCCACAATGGCAGGGCCACGTAGCTGCTGTCGCGCATCGGGTCCTCGTGAATCTGACTCAAAACACGCTCAGCCAACGCCTTACGACCACAAGAAGCCGAGAGAGGGAGAGACGTGAGCATCGCAACCGACGACAGTCGCCAGGCGGCGGGGTCCGACACGCAGGACAAGAAGAAGAGGCGCACTCCATGGACGATGCCTTCGGAGGTCGACTACTACGGCAAGATGCTTCGATCCATTCGGGGCAAGAAGTACGAGGTGTACGCGGTCAGCCGCATCGTGCACCTGCTCGATGACCCGGAGATCGAGCTCGTTACGCAGAAGCCCGTTCGTCTCACCGACGAGAGCATGGCGCTTCTGGACCTGTACCTGCCGCAGTTCCGAGTGGGCATCGAAGTCGACGAGGGCCACCACTTTGCCAAGGGGTCCCCGGAGGCGGACAAGCTCCGCGAGCAGGCGGTCCTGGAGATCTCCGACATCAAGCCCCTCGTGCACCTAAAGGTGCCGACCACGGACCCGCTTGACACACTCAAGGAGAAGACCGACGCGCTCATCGCCGACATCCGGAGATGGAAGGCGGATGCGGTCGACGCTGGCACATTCGTCCCGTACTCCTACGGTGACCGGTACCGGCCGGACTACTGGCGTGCTCGCGGCACGGTGACCATCGATGATGACATTCAGATGCCACGGATGAGGCAGGTCCTCGCCTTATTCGGGAAGGACGTCGCGCACTGGCAGATGGCGACCTTCTCTCTCGGTGAGAACTTCCAGGTGTGGATGCCAGGCCTGCATCAGGAGAACGTCACGCCCCGCAGTGACTGGAAGAACGTCCTCAGCGACGACGGCGAAACCCTCACCCAGACCCAACTGGAGGGCGAGCCCGGACCGCACAACGACCAGATGCGCAACATCGTTTTCGCGAAGTTCAAGGACCCGGTGTTCCTTGACACCTACTACCGGTTCCTGGGCGTCTTCGCCGTGGACAGCCTCGACGAGACCGGCCGAGTCGTCGCCTTCCGACGCGAAGAAAAAGAGATCGACCTCTCCCCCTACCTGTGACGACGAGCGTCGCATGCCATCGAGCTTCTCGGGCGCGAGATGAGCGCCAACGCGCAGGCGCTCGGCCAGGCCGGTGCGATGCCGCGGGAAACGGTGGAGTGGAACTTCCTATGAGAGCTACGGCGGAGTGAGTGTCATCCCGGGACACCGCGCGCCCATGAAGGTCTACTGCGGATTCAGGCCGCTGACAGCGGCCTCTTGGGAAGCGGCCAACGCTGCGTCCGCCACGTTAACCTGCAGGGTTGGCTTCAGCGGCCCGGACACTTCCCGTGCGGATACATCATGCGCGTAGGTTTCGACCGCGAACTGTGCGGACACCCAATAGCTGGAGTGATCACGCTCACGATCCTGGATACCAGGCACACCGAGCAAGGCAGTGATCAAGCCACCCAGTGCGTCATGCGCTTCGATAAGATCCGCGGAATCCGAGTAACTAGCGAACCAGCTGAAACCCGAGACCTGTCCTTCGTAGATGTTCACCGTCGCTGGCGTGATCAGGCTACTTGCGGGAGGGTCTGTCAGTCGCCCCTCGGGCGCGTTCCTGAGCCAGTCATCGACCTCAGTCACCAAAGTGGGCCAGGCGGTAGTTAGCAGAAACTTGACGCGCTCTCGAGAGAGGTCGGTCGCCTGCGAAGTCATCTCAGTCCTTTCGATTCCACAATATGACCCGCGGAGGCCACCCCCCGGCGAAGCTACGGCCTGCCGCCGACCAGTCCGGTCAGCAGCCAGCCGGCACCGCCACGAGGCTCGGTAGTCCGCTCGAAGTGCTTCCTACGTCATCGGACTTCGCCACACGGCATCCCTGGTTGTCTTGTACCAGCATGAGCAAGGACCAGCGTCCGGCTATGTTGCTCTTCTGGCAGTGATAGTCCAGGAAGCGCGTGCCGGGATAAGGCTGGGCCTGAAGCAAGAAGACGCCACGATTCGTGCAGGTCTGCTTCGTCTTGAAGTTGTCGCCGTATCCGAGCCAAGTGTTGGCGGAGGCGCTGGGCGCAACCCCCAGTGTCAGGACAGCGACTATCAGGGCGGTTAGCGCTGTCTGCCGGGCACGCTTTGTCTTCATTGCTCTCTCCTTTGACCAAGTTGTGACGTTGACGGTGAAGAACGGTTCCCGGATCGTATAGCGGGACTGGTCGGGTGTCTGTAGGCCAAAAGGAGGACAAACCGGTCATACTTCGGCCCGCTCGTTCGCATCGTTCACTCGCTCATCATGCCGCCTGTAAAGGCGTGGAACCGGGACCGCGACGGAGCCCGGCGCAGCCCCGGGAAAATGGTGCCGCGCTCGGGCCTCCCGACGGCAGATCCGCTCCTCCCCAGGCGCCGGCTCAGCAGCTGCGCTCGCACCCCTTTGCCGTTCCGACCGATTCCTGACATGCCTCGTCGAGGCTACGCGCGGCCGCTCCACTCGATGGATCTAGGCCGTTAAAGTCGCGCGTGGCAGCCACCCGACGCTGCCTCCTACACAGCAACGAATCGGAGAACTTCGTGCCCGCAAACCGGGATCTGCTCGAGCAGGTCGCTCAACGCATCGCACCAGCTGATGCCCGCATTGAACACTTGGGGACGGGAGGGTTCGCCTGCACGTTCCGCGTGACGACAACCGACGAGGTCTACGCCTTGAAGGTCATCGACCCGGATATCGGGGAGAGCGAGCGTGTGGAACGCGAGCTCGCCGCGCTACGGCGTGTGGACGATCCGGGCGTGGTGAAGTTCCGTGAAATGGGTTCCTTCGAGTTCGGGGATGTCGAGTATCGGTGGATCACGATGGACTTCATTGAGGGTCACACGCTGCGGACGTCCCTCGACGGCGGTGAGGTCTTCTCTATCGGTGACTCCCTCCGTCTGATCCGACAGTTGGTTGCTGCTGCCAGCGCAATCTGGGCACAGGGCACAGCCCACCGCGACCTCACCCCACGCAACATCATGCTCCGGGCCGACACCACACCCGTGATTGTCGACCTGGGCCTTGCACGTCACGTGGACGATGAGTCGATGACGGCCCTGCCTACCCCGGGGACGCCAGGTTGGATGAGCCCCGAGCAGGTGGGTTCCAGCCCTACGCACGGCGACTGGCGCAGCGACCAGTTCGTCCTCGGGTCCATCGCCTACTTGCTGCTGACGGGGGTGGCGCCGTTTTACTCGCGCAACGTCTTCGAGTGCTGGACGGCGCCGGCGACTGTAACACCTCGATCCATCAGGTCGGTCGTCCCCGCCGTGCCTGCACCGGTCGCGGAGATCGTCGAGCGGATGATGCACAAGAAGCCGCATCGCCGCTACCTGAAGTCTGCGGAACTGCTTGCCGACCTCGATGCGGCGCTAGCCGCGTGGCACGAATCTGCTGAAGAAAACGGGGAGATCGCCGAGTATTACCCCACGGTCGGACAGCTCAAGTCGTGGGCTGCAGACGGGTTCTTGGCGCGTCTCGGAGCCACCGGCACCATCATCGAGGCGCAGGTGGGTGAGCGAACCGATGAGTTCGTCTCCGAGACGAGGGCAGCTGGCGGCACCGTCGTCATCGACCCTTCGACATGGATGGCCCGCAGCCCGAAGAAGGTGCAGCCGTCGTGGTTCAAGAAGCTGCCGTATGGCGACCGTCCGGCACTGACTGGATTCGCCGATGATGCGAAAAGGCGCCAGTGGACCCGACAGGTGTGGGACACGCACGCTGCGACGGGCGGCGACGCGTACATCACGCCCTACTTCTACGCGGGCGAGGGCGAGCTGAACTGGGTGCGCACGTCGCTAGCCTGTGCTTCCGACTACACGGACATCGCCGCCGGCGGGTTGTTTCAGGGCGAACTGTGGACTTCGGTCCTCGTGCACTCGAAGTGGTTGAGTGACAACGACGAGCGCGACCGTCTTCTCACTCTGCTCACCGGTCAGTCGATGACACGCCTGTACCTGCTGATGCACACGATGCAGCCATCGTTCGCGCCCCTCGCGGACGTGGACACGCTCCGTGGGCTCCGGGACCTTCTGGAGGTGATGCGGGATGCGGATGTGCCTGTCGTCGTCGGCAAGCGTGCGAGCAGTGGCCTTCTGCTGCTCGCGATGGGCGCTCAGGGCTGGGCGACGGGAGTCAGCGGCAACCAGATGAACTCTGCACCTCACCCCGAGGCGACCGGCCGCGGGGGTCAGGCCACCGAGCGTGTCTACGTCCCTCGGCTGCTCACGCAGGTCACCGCGCCCGCGTTCGCGCTCATCGCGAAGCAGCATGCGAGCGTCGCGGATCTCGGCACCCCCGAGGGACGTCAGCTCACGTCCCTCAACACGGACCTCGAGAGTCTGACACCCGAGCAGCGAGTCCTTCTTCATCGACACAACCAGGTCGCTCAGCATGAGCACGCAGCGCGCCTGTCGGGCCTGCCGTCTGGCCGACGGATCTCGCAGATGCGCGACTGGATCCGTGAGGCCAGCGACACGGTGAGGCAGCTGCCACCGCTGCGTGACGACTTCGGGTTCCTGACCGCGTGGGAGGCGGCGCTCAGCTGAGCAAGGGGCTGCGTGCTGGCGAACCAGCACGCAGCCCATCCACGCGAAGGCTCGCGGCGAGGATCTGCTCGCTTGCGAGCCTTCGTCGGTTCGGGGTCGCGAGCGAACGCGCCTCCGGTTCAACGACCTCTTCGCACCCGTGCTCAAATACAGCGAGCAGACCGATGCCGAGATGACGGGCGCGCTCCATGTGCGCTTGCCGGATGCGAGCAGCTGGCACTGCGAGGTATGACGACTCCGCGAACAGCCGATACGCGTAGGCCTGGGCGAACCCCCGCTCCGACACCCGCAGCTTCAACTCAACGGCTACGAGACGGTCAAACGGATCCCGCGGCTGGCGACGGGCGCGGTACCCGGTGAGGGTCGCCGTGAGAAGCTCCTGCTCGAGGAGCGGCCGCAGGGCGCGGCGCATGAGATCGGAGTATGCCCCCGGCGCCCACTCCCGCAGCTCATCCTCGGTGCGAGACGTCCGACAGTACTCGAGAAGGGCAAGCTGCAACGTGTCTGTGACCGGCCCCGCCTGCCGGCGACGGTTGCTGAGCTGACGACGCTCGCCAACACCGGCCACCATGTCAGGCACACCGTAGCCGACGGCGACCTCTTCGGCGATGCAGACCCCGCCGGTGCTGCGCAGCCACGCGGCGACGGGGCTGCCGAGTTCTGTCTCTGCGGTGAACATCTGGTCTCCTCCGAACATCCAGCGTGAGTGCCCCAGTCCTTCTTGCCAAGAGAAGGGAGCACGTCTCGTCGGAACAGTATTGAGCTTACGCGTCTGTCACATGCGCGTCCCCTATGCGCCTCGACACAACTGCCGGCTGCTCGTCCAATCGGAAACTGACTTCTGTCGCACCTCACCGCGCGTTGTGGATTGCTGTCTTGACCCGAGCGCTGCCTCGCCTGAAATACTTCTGTAAGGATTCTGGTCGTTCGGCAATAGAGCGTCTGAAGCGCAAGCCATCCGCTCGCCAAACCGGGTGAGAGTTGAAGAGTGTGCTCGCCAGCTCTCGAACGGACAGACATGAAGAAGAAGCTCATCGCAGCTACGGCCGCAGCAACCCTGCTGATGGGTTTCGGGGGGCCCGCCCACGCTAATGCACAAAGCCTGCATCCCGATGTTGAGTACGCCATGAGCGCAGTACCCGGCGGCACAATTGTGGACTCTCACAAGGTGGAGTGGCCGGACCTGGCGATGACGCTGACGGTGCCTAACTCACTCGCCCGTGCCGTCGGTTCGTGCGCTACCGGTCAGTACTGCGCCTACTCGGCTCCGGGCGGTGTCGGCACGCGACTGACGTTCGGCACCTGCACCGTCGTGAGCACTGCCGCTCTGAGTGCTGTGGGCTCTATAGCGAATGCTCGTTCGTCAGGAACGGTTCAGGCTCGAAACGCCGGCGGCACCGTGCTCGCGACGGCGACTGCCGGGAACCGTGTCAACGTTGCAGGTGCTGTCAGCACGCTGCGCTGCGCGCTCTAGCGCCCGATACTCTGGCCAAGGCGGAGCTAAGCGAGGTGAGTGAGATGTTCGTCATTCAGCGTCTGCTCTCACCACGAACAGCTCTTGCAGGGATGGCGTCCGACCCGACGCGGTTGGTGCCGGAGTTGCGCGGGACGCAGGCAGGTACGACCGCGAGCACGCGTGCAGCGGACCCGCACCACTCCGCAGAGAAGGAAGTCGCTTTTCGACGATTGTTCGACGCGCACTGGGGGCGGGTGCGTCACCACGTGGAGTGCTTCGTCGACGATCCGGACGAAGTTGACGAGATCAGCGCCGAGGTGTTCGTCGTCGCCTGGCGAAAGCTCGATCCGAACCGCCCCTTCGGGACGACATGGCTGCTGCGCACCGCGAACAACAAGCTTCGCGACCGACTCCGCCGCGCTCGCTCCCGCGAGCGGGCAATGGAGGCTCTCTCCCGAGGCCTGGAAACACCCGCTGAGTCGTTGGACCCGATTGAGGTACTTGCGCTTCGCGCGGCTATTCGGTCACTGAGCGCCCGAGAACAGCAGGTGATCATCCTCACATACTGGGATGGGCTCACTGCAGGCGAAATCTCCGAAGTCCTCCGCACCAGCCAACCAGCGGTATGGACCACACTGACCCGCGCACGCACCAAACTTCGACGCTACCTGGAAAGTCGTGACGCGTGAGCTACTCAGACGACGACCTTGACGACCTTATCCGACGGTCGAGGCCCGCTGCGGGCGACCGCAATGATGCCTCCGGCGCCGCCGCCATCGCGATTCGCGAGAGCATCATCCGAGGAACGTACGGCGCTCGTCGTCGTGTCCGAGGGAAGCGGCTTGTCTGGGCGGGGCTGAGCACGGCAGTGACAGCCGTCTTGATTGCCGTGGTCGTCGCCACGGCAGTCCTGATCCCCTCGCAGCGCGCCGTCGCCCTCACCCCGCCACCGCTCCACTACTCTCCGTCTGCTCCCCTCGACGATGTCCTCCGACAAGCGCAAGCGCAATTGAGTTCAGAACCCGACATCCTTCAGGATTCCAAGGTTGCGTCCGCGATCTGGGGATGGAACGTCGAGATGGCCACGGCGAAAGTCGAGATCGTCCCGCAGCGGGTCACGTTCGAATGGGCCCCCGGGCAACCGTCAACGACCACGGTCTACGCCGGCGAGTCCTATTGGTCGGACAATGTACGACCCGATGGAGTTGAGCCCAGTCCTTACAAACCAGGGCAGCTAATCGAGAAGTCGGTCATGCCTGCCGAGGACCTGGCCCTCCCACCTGCCGCCCTGAACCTCACCGGCAGTTCGCGCGACGGCGTCGCTGCAGCGCTAGCCGCTTTCGGCGCGACCCCAGAATCCTCTTCCGGTGACCTGCTCGCTGCCATCACCGGCCTCCTGCAGTACTGGACGCTAGACGACGCTCAACACGCAACGCTTCTCGCCATGCTCGACGAGACCGACGAACTCTCCGTCCGTGGGCTAACCACCGACCGCCTGGGGCGCAGCGTCATCGGAGTCGAAGTGTCTCAGGTGATCCCGGACAGGCAGGAGACGTTCTTCATCTCAACCACGACCGGTCGCATCGTGGGCGTCGAGAGCGAACTGCTGAAACCTCTCGAGGGGCTCCCCGCAGGCGTCATCACCTACACGATGTGGGACGCGGACTGACGTATCGCCCCTGGTGACCCTGACCCTCTCGATATCTGTCGTGCACGACACGTACTTCGTTGAACCACTGTGGAATTGTCCTGTACCTGAGGCGCGGCCTGCGTGACGCAGCCCGGCACACCAACTCGGTGATTTGACTTGGAGACTCACGCCGTGGCCGCCTCCTACCCCGCGGCACTTCCCTGGCACGTCAACCAACATCCTGAAGTTCCGTCCTGGCCAAGGGCCGCCAAGCTACCTGCCAAGGTCGAAACAGGCTCCGATACCCGTCGGGAGTAGGCCAAGCGGGTAGCCTGCCAAGGTTGCCAAGTGCGGAGGATGCCCCCATAGGGGGTTCGGAGAGAAGTTGCCTCTTTACTACTTACTTACTTTTCTCTCATGAAGAACTATTGCTACTTGGCAACCTTGGCAGGGGCCTGCTTTCCCGCTCTATGACAGGGATCTCTCCAGCCAAGGTCACCTTGGCAGGACTTGGCATTTTCGTGGATCCTCGTTGCGACGGCTTATATATCGCGGTTGTATAAGCCGCCGCCACGACAGTCCTGATCCTCAGTACGCCCGAATGAACACCCCACTGCTACCACGGCACTATGGACTGCGGGCATCGCACTCGAAGCGTGCTGGTCTCGGCACGTAGCGTGGATGCATGCCCGGTATCCCGCCCCGCAAACTCACCGCACCCTGGGTTCTGCGGTTCATTCAATGACCATCACTGCCGAGGATGCGGAGCGGGTTGCGCGAGTGTTCAAGGCCCTCCGCGATCCGACACGAGTGCGCTTGCTGTCGCTCATCGCGGCCGGCGAGGGTAGGGAAGCGTGCATCCGCGACCTCACCGACCCTGTCGGCCTCTCGCAGGGGACGGTGTCGCACCACATGAAGCTCCTCGCAGAGGCGGGGCTTGTCACACGTGAGCAGCGTGGACGCTGGGCGTACTTCTCACTCAACGCCGACGTACTGGACGCCGCAGCAGGAGCGCTTGCCTCTGCATGAGAAGGTCGGCACCTCCACTTCCAGACGTCGACCATCCGACACCCGACCGATGACAGCTGTCTCAATACCTGGCCGGTGAACTGAATCGCAAGTAGGCCCGCACAAGTCCGCCTGCATGTCGCAACGGACCGTCGGCGGTGGAGCTGGGGAGGCTTCGAGCCCGCTTCGCGGTGCCTGAAGCAACCTCAGACCATGGGGCTGCCCCACTAGAAGATGAGCCGGATAAGCCAAGGACTCAGCAACGCAATAACAACCGACAGCGCAGCAGCCACCCCTACAAAGATCACCGCGCCTCTGTAGGCGTACTTGGGTCTCTTCACGGCCACGCTCGCGGGGTGGGCTTCAAGCATAAAGACCAGCAACAACATGAGGGTGGCTGCGGCGGCGCATCGCCGTAGTTTCGAAGCTCAGTCATAACCGAGCACGATGATTGCTTCCGTCACCACAGGATGCTCGCCGGCGGACCGAGCCACGCCCCCGTTGTCCGCATCGCCTGCGCACGCGTCGGATGAGTTGGGGGCGCCTGCGCCACATTGCTCACAAATCACTGTCGACTCCTCGTTCATTGGTCATTCCCCTCCGCCTGATACCACGAGTTCAAATAGGGAGGTCAGTGATGCTCTGCCTCAAGGCGATCACGTCCATTGCATGAGCATGGAGCCTCTCGTCCTCGTCGCTACGCAGCTCGAGCGGAGCAATCGTGTGCGGCCGTTCACCCGAGGCGGCGTTGGTGTAGATGCTCATGGAGACGGTGGTGAGCGCCAACTTGTCTGGCGCTTCTGCGGGCGCCGATGAGACTCTCGTTGCAATATGCATCCCCTGGTCATCGATGTGGATGATCCGGGCATCGATCTCGACGATGGCGCCGATGCGAATCGGGCGGACGAAATGAATACCACCCGAGTAGACCGCCACACTGTCGAGGCCAGCCCACCGCGCTGCGGCGGAGTACGCCGCATCGTGGATCCACCGCATGACCGTTCCGCCATGCGCGTTTCCGCCCCAGTTCGCATCCCCCGGTGCGACAAGGAAGCGAAGACGAGAGCGGGGTGTGGTACCACGCTCCGAGTAGCTCTGGCTCAGGGTGATGTCGCGAATGGCCCTGCGAACATCGAGGCGCTCCTCCGCCCGGCGCTGAAGGAGGGCCCCGAGGTCGTCAGACGGGGTCCACTGGGGCACCTCCTGTGGCACTCGATTCTGGTCTACGGCCACGAAGACGAGCAAACAGTCGAGCGCATGGTGTCGCTCCCTTGTCGTTACATCCACCGCGTGGACAGTTACTCGCACCTGCATACTCGTTCTGCCCGTTTGGATTATTCGTGCAGCTAGCTCCACGAGGCAGCCTGGGGCGATGGCGCGCGTGAAACGTACGTTCCCTACATATGCCGTCACGCAGTAGGCGCCAGCCCAACCAGCCGCGCACGCGTA
Organism: Microbacterium sp. GW821-FHT01D02; assembly: GCF_059422585.1. Classification (NCBI taxonomy): domain Bacteria; kingdom Bacillati; phylum Actinomycetota; class Actinomycetes; order Micrococcales; family Microbacteriaceae; genus Microbacterium; species Microbacterium sp. GW821-FHT01D02. The sequence goes on from NZ_JBWKXB010000001.1 coordinate 341,744, forward strand.
GCCAGCCCTGTCTATCCACTCGAGAAGCGCTCCCGAGGAGACAGACGTTCCACCCAGACCTGTGTCCTGTGGCGACGCCAAGATTCTCAACACGGTGTTATCTGTCACATTTCACACACTATAATGAGGAGCTGCATGCATCACTCGATGACCGGCCGAAAGAATGATGCTATTTACGAAAAGGCGCCTGTTTTGCTTGAGAACTCGTTGGCCAGGTTCCGAATCTTCTCGGCTCGCTTGAGCCGCGGCAAGTCGCTTCCATCGCGCACCACGCTCCCCCGTGCCTCGAACTCGCGAATGAACGCGTTGGCCCAGACGATGTCAGAGGCGGATGGGCTGACGACTTCATTGACGACGGGTAGCTGTTCTTGCGAAAGACACAGGCGTCCGGTCATTCCAAGTGCAACGGCGGCAGCCGACTGCTCGCGGATGATGGGGTGGCTAGAGCTCACGGTCGGTCCATCGATCGGCCCCGGGAGGCCGCCGATTCGGCTTGCGACCACGAGCCTCGATCGGGGGTAGGCCATAGCGAGGTCATCAGCGCTCGTGCCAGTGTCGCGTCGATAGTCGCCGCTACCGAAGGCAAGTCGAAAGGCGCCGTCGGCTCTCGCGATAGCGACGCTCTCTTCGACGCCCAGCGCCGACTCGACGAGCGGAATCACCGGAACGCCACCGCCAAACGCGGCCGCCGTGTCCGTGACGTCCGCTGACGACTCGGTCTTGGCAAGCACGATACCTCTCAACCCGCGCGCCGCGCGGAAGGCTTGCACATCGTCTTCCCAGTACGCAGTGGAACGATCGTTGATGCGCACCCACGCAGACCCTCCGGACTGGAGCCATCCAGCGACCCGCTCTCGGGCTGCGTGCTTTTCCTTCGGATCGACGCCGTCCTCTATGTCGAGGATGATCTGGTCCGCTGGGCTCAGCGCGGCAGCGGTGAAGTCGGCGCCGGCTCCCGCTGCAACGAGCAACCAGGACCGCGAGACCTCAGCTCTGACTCCAGTCCCCCGTACGAGGGATGTGGAAGGCCCGGTGCTCATGACTCAGAGCACCCCCCACCAACGCGAAGACCCTGACGCGTCTTCTCTACGGGGGATCGAAAGTGGGTTCGAGTCCTTCAGCTCTGCAGGCAGCAGCCCTTGTGGTGCGTTTTGGTATGAAACCCCGCGAAGGAATCGTTGAATCGCAGCGGTTCCGACCGACGTCGAATCGATTGTCGTTGCAGGCCACGGCCCGCCGTGCTGCATCGCAGGGGTGACCGCAACGCCGGTGGGCCACTCGTTGAAAATGATACGACCGCTTGTCAGTGCGGCCTGTTGGATGATCTCCCCGAGAGACTCACCTGATTCAAATTCGCCGACGTGCAGTGTTGTGGTGAGGTTACCTTCGAAGAACTCCGCCAGCAGTCCGGCGTAATCTGCGTCTTGTCCCGACTCCACGATCACCGAGAGCGGACCAAACGCTTCTTCCTGCAGGTGCGCTCCCGCGTCTCGGAAATCTCGGACGCCGACCGCGACAATCGTCGGAGTCACCCAGGCATTGCCTGCCTCGTCTCGGCGCAGTGCCCCCTCCACGATGGTCCTCACACCCGTCGCCGACAACACTTCTCGCCGACGCCGTTCGTAGCTGTCGCTGATGCTCTTGTTAAGCAGCCGTTGCTCCGGCACTTGAGCTGCAGCTCGCACAATCTCCGCTTCGACCGATCGGGCCGACGGCGCGAAGACGATGCCAGGCTTAGTGCACAGCTGCCCCGCCGACCCACTCACGCTGCCGACAAACTCTTCTGCAATGATCGAAGAGCGCTCAGCCAGGGCATCATCGGTGATCACGACCGGATTGACGCTACCAAGCTCGCCAAAGAAGGGGATGGGGTCGGTACGGGCTGCAGCCGCGTCTGCCAGGAGCCTGCCAACATGAAGTGATCCGGTGAACGAGCCCACCTTGATATGCGGATCTTTGATGAGGGCCATTCCTGCTTCTTGGCCGTACACGATCTGCAGCACGTTCTCGGGCGCACCACTCACTCTCAGCGCGTCAGAGGCCACCCGGTGGGTCAGCCTCGACAGCTGCGGATGACCGGAATGCGCTTTGAGTACAACGCTGCATCCTGCGGCGAGAGCGGCTGCAGTATCGCCCCCGACCACAGAGAACGCGAACGGAAAGTTGCTCGCGGCAAAGTTGACGACCGGGCCGCGTGGGACCAGGACTCGTCTCAAATCGGGGCGTCGCCCGAGCACGAAGTGGTCGTCGGACTCATCCAGTCTCGCATCCGCGTAACCGCCTTCGACGATCGTCGTCGCGAAGAGGCGCAGCTGAGCTGCTGTTCGCGTGAGTTCGCCCCCGAGGCGGCCTGCCGCAAGCCCGGTCTCTTCCGTCGCCACCTCGATGAGAGCTTCACGATTCGACTCCAGCCCGTCTGCGATCGCGATCAGGTGGCGCGCACGCTGCGGCGCCGGCAGTCCCGACCATACGGTGAAGGCATCGCTGGCACGTCGTGCAACGAGCGCAGCGTCAGCGGCGGTGGTCTTTTCGATGACAGTAGACATTCGTTTTTCTCCGTAGCGTTAGTAGTCAAGTCAGAACCGCGCCAGTGGTGCTCCGAGCGCGTCGACATCGACTGTGATCCCCAGGCCATGGCCTGTCGGCGCCGAACCACGTCCGTTGACAGACCGGGGCCCATCGGCGATTTTCTCCACGGTCCAGTTGTTGAAGAAGGAGGTCGTCAGAAGGTCGCGCTCTGCCGTACTGGCAGCGATGTGGCTGGTCGCCGCCGAGGTGACGTCGCCACCCCACGTGTCCTCGATCGACACGGAAAGACCGAGATCCACGGCACGGTCGCGCATGCGTGCGGCCGGCGTAATGCCGCCCACTCGGCTGAGCTTGATGTTGATGGATCCAGCTCCGGCTTCATACTTCGCCGTGACCAGATCGTCGAGGGTGACGATCGACTCGTCGAGCACGAGAGGGAGACTGCTCTGGCGACTGACCACCACGTTGTCGACCGTGCTGCGGCATGGCTGCTCGACATACACGGGCAGATCCTGCATCGCGCGCACCGCCGTGATCGCGTCGGGGATGTTCCACCCGCCATTCGAGTCTGCGATGACGGTCACGGACGAGGGCACGCTCTCCACGACGGCGCGCGTACGCGCAGCGTCATCGATCGGATCGTTGCCGACTTTGAGCTGAAACTGCGTGATACCGGCAGCGCGCCGGGCTGCGACGAAGTCGACCATCTCCTGCGGTGACGCGAGCGGAACCGCTTCGTAGAGCGGGAAGCTCTCCTGCAGCACGCCGCCCAGAAGTGTGGAGACGGGGAGGCGAGCGGCCTTTCCCAGCAGGTCCCAGCACGCGATGTCGACGGCGCTTTTCGCTGCCTCGTTTCCCAATAGCTGCATCCGCAGCGCCTGGTGAATACGGTTGAGATTCGTCGGGTCCTCCCCCACCAGGCTCGGGGCTACAAGAGTGAGTGCCGCCCGAACGGCGCCGGTGAACGTGGGCAGGTATGTTCCGGCGAGGGGCGAGACTTCGCCCCAACCATCCGCTCCTTCATCTGTGCGGATGCGTACCAGGGTCGAGTCTTGGGTACTGGCTGAGCGACCTCCCGACATCATGTACTGCCCGTGGGCGTAGGTGAGCGAGTAGCCGTAGAGCTCGACTGCGGTGATCTTCATTACTTTCCTTCTCAGTGTTCGGCGCCGCCGACCGGGAGTCGGCCGGCGGCGCCCGGTCGTTCAGAGGCTGGCCGTCAGCGCCAACTCGACGTCCGCGATGACCTGGCGGCGCGTGTGCTCGTCGAGTGGCTGGCGCGGCTGTCGCGAGGGGCCACTCCAGCGCCCCGCCACCTCTTGAGCCAGCTTGATCGCCTGCACGAACACGTGCTCAGTGTCCCATCGGAACGCGGGCTGCAGAACCTTCAGGAGCTCACGCCCTTCCTGCACGTTTCCCTCGACGCCGAATCGATAGAGCCGTCCGCAGAGCTCGGGAATCGCATTTGAGAATCCGCCTGTCCAGCCGACGGCTCCCATCAGGGTTGCCTCGAACACAACATCGTCGGCACCGGCCAGCACGTCGAGTCGCGGCGCGAGCCGCTGGATCGCGGTGATCCGCCTGATGTCGCCCGAGAACTCCTTCACCGCGACGACCTCGGGAATATCGGCGAGACGAGCCAAGAGCTCCGGCGTCAGGTCGACATTCGTGTCGAACGGGTTGTTGTACGCGACGATCGGGAGGCCCGCCTGCGCCACCGTTCGGTAGTGATCGACGACTTCCTCGTCGCTGGCACGGTAGGCGTTCGGGGGCAGCGCGAGCACAGCCTGCGCACCCGCGTCTCGAGCGTGCTCGGCCCAGAAGAGCGACTCACTCGCCCCGTAGGCCCCCACGCCTGCGACGACGCTGAATCCTTCGGGCGCCGCCTCGACGGCAGCTTCAAGGACTCGTCCACGCTCCTCGGGCGTCAATGTCTGGTATTCGCCCAGAGAACCGTTGGGCACGACGCCGTCGACACCGTTTTCGGCAAGGAATCGGACATGGTCCTGGAACGTGTTGTAGTCCACGGACAGGTCGGAGTTGAACGGGAGGGTACTGGCGACGACGACGCCGGTCCAAGCAGCCATAGCTATCTCACTTCACTTATCTTTATGGAATGTACTCGGTGACATGGTACCACCGAGTCGTTTTCTATTTGTCGTATCGGCCCCTTGCGGCCTCACAGCACCAGGGAACGATCACGGGGTTATCGGCGCTTGGGCAGCCGATGCTTTTTCGGAACGATTGCGAGAGTCTCGGTCGACCCATCTGAGGTCAGCATGACCCGCATCTGTTCGAACTTCTCCCGCTCTGCACGGCGCAGATAGAGCGCGTAGACCACGCCGGCGATCGGCGCCGCCAGAAGCAGGACGATGAACAGCAGCGTCAAAGGACCGGAGGTGCCGAGCAGCAGTTCAATGCTGGCGCACGCGATCACGAGAAGGCTCAGCAACCCAATCACTGCCAGCAGTGGGGCGATCACCGTGTGCCACAGTCGCTTGTCGACCTGCGTCTTGCGGAAGAAGACGAAGATGGCCACACCCGCGACGGTCTGCGCTCCGATGATCGCGATCGTGCCGATACCCGCCAGCCACGTGAACAGCGTGGTGTACGGGTCAAGCCCCGCAAGAGCGAAGCCCCCGACCACGATCACAGCGCTGATGGTCTGCACAACCGCCGCGTAGTACGGGGTCTTGCGCCCGGGGAGGGTACGTCCGAGCTTCTCCGAGATGAGGCCCTGCCGGCCAAGGACGTAGAGGTACCGCGCGATGTTGTTGTGGAAGGTGACGGCCGCCGCGAAGATCGCCGTGACGATCAGCACCTGGAAGATGTGAGCGGCCCATGGGCCGAGCGCCTCGGAGCTGACGAAGAAGATCAGGTTGCCGCCCTGCTCGAGAGCGACGCTTTGAGCGTTCGAGGGGCCAAGAGCGCTCACGACGAGGTACGAGGTGCCCGCGTAGATGATTGCCATGAAGATGACCGCGAAGTACGTCGCCCGCGGGATGGTCCGCTGGGGGTTCTTGGCTTCCTCCGCGTAGATGGCGCTGCCTTCGAAGCCGATGAACGTCGTCTGAGCGAACATGATCGCCACACCGATCCCCGCGGCGAAGACCACAGGGAGGCTGAAGGGCTCCAGAGTAAATTCGGTCGTTCCCGTGCCTCCGGGGTTTCCGATGATCCCCACTGCAAGCAGCAGCAGCGTGGCGCACTCGAGGGTGATGAAGACTCCGAGGATCACTCCACCTGCGTGCACCCCTCGGATGCCGAGAAGAAGCGCGAGAACCATCGCGATGAGAGAGAAGATCCACCACGGCACGTCCGCGGAGGTCCAAGTCTTCACCAGTGCGTTGAGGTAGTAGCCCAGGCCGCCGTACAGGGAGAACTGGATGCAGCTGTAGGCGAAGATGGTCAGCCCTGCCGAGCCAAGACCCGTCACACGACCGAGCCCGAGGGTGATGTAGGAGTAGAGCGCGCCGGCATTGAGCACGTGACGGCTCATCGCGAGGTAGCCGACGGCGAAGAGCAGGAGAACACCGGCTGCGAACAGGAACGTGCTGGGGGCGCCAGCCCCGTTACCCAGACCGATCATGATCGGGACAAGCCCGACGACCCCGGTCAAGGGCGAGGCGGCCGCCACGATGTAGAAGACGATCGCGGGGGTGCCGAGGGAGTTGGGACGAAGACCATGATGCTTCTTCTTTTGGTCACTCGCGACGAGATCTGGGATTTGAGACATTTCCTGATCCTTCTTCGTTGGTCGTCAGCGTAGAGGCTGACTGCGACGCGGCCCAGAGCGACTGTGCTCCAACCCGCGGCCTCGAGAACTCGAGCACTCACGTTATTGTGATATGTGCTCTGTACAATATCACCCTGTACATTGAAGAGCAACGGTCTTCTTCGCCTTAGGCACAGGTGAGGGGCCGGGGCCCATGGGCCCCGGCCCCTCACTTGCCGGTCAGATGGAGAGGAGGTCGGCGAGATAGGGACTCAGGAAGAGTCCGCTTGGGTCGAACTCTTCCCTGATGCGTTTGAACTCGTCGAGCTCGGGGTAGAGCCGTGCGATGTCGGCGCCCGTCGAGTAGTGCATCTTCCCCCAATGCGGCCGTCCACCGTGTTCCATCATCACGTCGTGCGCCTTCCGTAGGAAGACGTTTGAATCCGGGAGCCGCGTCGCGGAGATCGAGATCGCAACCGTGTCTCGGTTGTACTGCGGCGACAGATAGGCATCGTCCGCCTTCTGCCATCGCACCTGGATCGGAGAAACACCCTCCGGCCATTTCTCGCAGATGTTCTTGAGAGCGATGAACGCATCGAGCCACACGGCGGCATCGAGCTGATACTCCGACTCCACATGCGTCGACACCTCAGTGGTGACGTCAGGGAACACTAGATGAGACCTGCCGATGCGGCGATCGTGCTCACCCTGCACCGAGTACTCGACCCCCTCTTCAAGCGGCTCCTCGGTGAGCAGCTTGACCAGGGTGTCCCCCGTCTTAAGAGGTCCGAGGTCGTACATCGCCGCCGCAGCGTCCGACGGGCAGTAGAAGATGGAAGCGTGGCGATAGTCGTTCAGATAGCGTTCCCAGTTCTCGAGGAAGGCATCTAGCGACTCGACGCGGTTGTGCTCCCGGATGAGGTACCGCGGCTGCACCGACATGCGCACCCGAGTCACCGCCCCGAGCAATCCGATGGAGACGCGTGCCGCCCGCAAGAAATCGGGGGTCGATTCGTCGATCTCGACGAGCTCGCCCTTCCCGTTGACGATGGTCATCCCCGCGACGCAGGACGAGATGCTCCCGTACGCGACGCCGGATCCCTTCGTTCCCGTGGCGACGGCTCCGGAGATCGTTTGAGTGTCGGTGTCGCCCTGGTTTTTCAACGCGAGTCCAGCACGCCAGAGCGGGTCCCCGATGTCTTTGAGTTGAGTACCCGCAAGGATGTCCGCCGTCGCGTCTCGATAGTCGAACCCGAGCACACCGCTGACTGCGGAGATGTCCATCAGCACACCGTCTGTCTGGACGATGGGCGTAAAGGAATGCCCCGAGCCCGCAACTCTGAACGGCGTCCCGTCCGCCGCAAGAGTCTGAGCCATTTCGATGTACTCTCGCTCATTCGCGGGACGCAGTCGCGCAGCGGCATCGAAGGACTGATTCGTGGCCCAATTGGTCCAAGTAAAGGAACTCATCGTCGATTCTCCAGCTGTTCGGTCGGTTTCCGCATCAATCGTTAACCGTGATCCAGATGGTCTTGGTCTCGGTGTACTGATCGAAGGCTTCCAGACCCTTGTCCTTCCCACCGAAGCCCGACTGCTTGTAGCCGCCGAAAGGCGTCGTGACGTCGCCTTCGCTGTATCCGTTCACAGCGACGATGCCGGCGTTGACACGACGAGCCATGCGAATTGCCTGGTCGATGTCTTTGCTCCAGATAGTCGCGGCGAGCCCGTACGGGGTGTCGTTCGCCAGCGCTACGGCCTCGTCTTCGGTATCGAACCCGTGCACGAGCGTGACGGGCCCGAAGATCTCGTCTCGCCACAATGGGGCGTCCTCACCGAGCCCGGTGACGACTGTGGGCGGATAGAAGAAGCCTCCCGGCAGCTCTGCGACCCTCGCACCGCCGGTGACGATCTCTGCTCCCGTCGTGCGAGCCTCGTCGACGTATCGGGATACACGCTCCAGGGCAGACTCCTCGATGAGTGGGCCGATCTCGGTGCCCGGGTCGAGTGGGTTTCCGATGCGCTTGGCCGACGACTCCGCTGCGAGGAGCCGGACGAACTCGTCCTTGATGGAGTTGTGCACGAGGATCCGGGATCCTGCCGTGCAGTTCTGCCCGCCATTCCAGAAGGCTGCGGCCGCGAGGTCTGCAGCGACTTTCGGGAGCTCACTAGCGACGCTTGCCGTCACGATCTGTGGGCTCTTGCCCCCGAGTTCGAGAACGACGCGCTTCAGGTTGCTCTGCGCGGCGTACTGGAGGAAGTACCGACCGACCTCGGTCGAGCCGGTGAAGGTGATGACGTCGACTTCGTGGTGCAGCCCGAGCGCACGACCTGCCACTTCGCCGAGACCGGGGACGACGTTGAAGACACCGCTGGGAATTCCTGCTCGATGCGCCAGCTCGGCGAGCTTGAGCGCGCTCAACGACGCGAGCTCCGGTGGCTTGACCACGACGGAGTTGCCAGCGGCAAGCGCCGGAGCGATCTTCATCATGAGCACCGCCACGGGGAAGTTCCACGGGACCACTGCGCCGACGACGCCGATGGGCTCCTTGACCACGAGCCCGAGCGCTCCTTCCGTGGTCGGAGACACGCGGCCGAAGACCTTGTCTGACGCCTCCGCATACCACCGAAGCGTGGCCGCGATCTCCGGCAGGTCGCCTTCCACGTTGTCCGTGATCGGCTTGCCTGCTTCGACGGCGTCGAGGACCGCGATGTCTGTTGCGTTTTCGTCGATGAGATCGGCGAACCGAAACAGGATCGCTTTCCTTTCGGGAAGCGGGAGGCGAGACCATGCGCCCGAGGCGAAAGCGGTGCGTGCAGCTGAAACCGCCCGCTCGACGTCAGCCTCGCCGGCAGCCGCCACATCTGCGATGCGTTCACCCGTTGCCGGGTTCCGCGATACGAGGACTTCTCCCCCGCTCGCATCGACGAAGTGGCCGTCGATGAACAACTGAGTCGGGAAGGTGTCGGGGAGCGAGTACGTCACGTTGGTTCTCCTACTCGATGAGGGCGTTGCGTACTGTGCGATACAGTAAACACCATCATGAACTTGGTCATGTAGTACGTACAATACTATACATTGCTAAGTGAGAGTTAGGAAGAACAGAATGCCCCGGGTCAGCGAGCAAGCCGTTACTGCACTCCCGAAACGCTTGAGCATCCGCGAGGAGGTCGCTCTTGCCCTTCGCGCCGCGATCATCTCCGGGGAAATGGTACCCGGAGAGCTCTACTCGGCTCCCGCGCTCAGCGAACGCTTCCAAGTTTCGGCGACGCCCGTCCGAGAGGCAATGCTCGATCTCGTTAACGACGGCCTCGTCACCGCCGTCGTCAACAAGGGCTTCCGCGTCACCGAAGTGTCAGAGCAAGACCTCGACGACATCGCTAACCTGAGGCTGCTCATCGAGCCACCCGCAGTGAGGCTCGCGACCCCAAACGTCCCCACGTCGGCGATCAGCCGTCTGCGCGCGATGGCCGACGAGATCGTTCTGACCGCCAAGACCGGCGACCTCACTCGCTATCTCGAAGTCGACCGCCAGTTTCATCTCGAAATCCTGTCCTACGCCGGCAACGCAAAGCTCGTCGCCGAAATCGGGCGCCTCCGCGCGCAGACTCGCATGTATGGGTTGCTGGCCGCGTCCGAGAGCCGGGCCCTCGCTGACTCGGCGGCTGAGCACCACCAGATCCTGGAGTTGATCGCTGCCGGTGATGCGGAGGGTGCCGAAGACCTCACCATCCGCCACATCGCCCACGCGCGAGGGGTCTGGGCAACCTCCGAGAAGGCGTCGGACGAACAGACCATCCGCCGCCTGTGGGTCCAACCTCACGGCAACGTCAAGTAATACGACTCGCGCGCGGATCGACCCGCATGCCCAGTCACCCCGTCCGCGCTGAGGCGGAAGCGAGACACGGCCTGGCTGACAGCGTCAGCTAGAGTCGGCGGCATGCCCACTCGCTCCGAAACCGCAGCGCAGACCCGGAACGCGCTCCTCAAAGCCGCCTCGGGTCTCCTTGATGAAGGCGGCCCGGACGCTGTAACCCTCCGGGCGGTCGGAGCAGGCGCTGGCGTCTCCAGAGGCGCGCTCTACGGACACTTCGCCGACAAAGAAGAGCTACTCAACGAACTCGCCATCCAAGCCTGGGACGCCATCTCAGGCCAGCTCGATCACTTGCGAGCCGAGCGATCGGTTCCCGCCCGCGCTCGGCTCGAACAGGCCGCGATGATCCTGATCACACTGGCGCGCCGCCGACCACATCTCTATGCGCTGATGTTCAGCACGCCAGCAGAAGATGCCGCCACAGCTGAGTCTGCCACTCGCGTAGACGCAAGCTTCATTGCCATCGTCACAGATCTCGTAGGCCAAGACGCTGCTCTTTCGATGGGAGCGCTTCTACTTGCGACCGCTCACGGCATCGCAGGGCTCGAGAACAGCGGACATCTAGCGGAGAAGAAGTGGCATGTGGACGCTGACGAGCTCGTCAGAATTCTTGTAGACGCTCTCGCATCGCGCCAAGACCAAGTTTCCGGTTGACTTTGTCACATGAACTCGTAGTCTTTTCATATGACTAAGTCAGATGAAATCCGAGGCGAGTTGATGGTCGTGACTGGCGCGTCGACCGGAATCGGCGCCGCGACTGCACACGAACTCGCTGCAAAGGGCTACCACGTGTTGGCCGGCGTCCGCAGTCAACACGATTCTGATCGCCTGCGAAGCGAGCGAATCGAGCCGGTATTACTTGATGTCACCGTCGAGGACCACATTCGGGCGCTCGCAGAGCGGGTGGAACACGATCCGCTTCGTCGGCCACTTCGAGCCCTCATCAACAATGCCGGAATCGAGATAAACGCTCCCGTCGAGGTACTTCCCATCGACGACTGGCGCCGCCAGATGGAGGTTAACTTCTTCGGACCGGTCGCGCTCATCCAGAGGCTCCTGCCGTCACTTCGACGAAGCCACGGACGTATCGTCAACATCAGTTCGGTTGGCGGGGTTGCTGCCTTGCCCATCTACGGCGCTTACGCGGGGTCGAAATTCGCGCTTGAAGCCATGAGCGATGCGCTACGCCGTGAGGTCTCTCGGCATGGCGTGCAAGTGGTCGTCGTCCAGCCTGGCGGCGTGAAAAGCGTCATGGCGGAACGAAGCGGAGCTCTGTCGTTGAAGATCGGCGAGAGCATGTCCCTCTCCCACAAAGAACTGTACGCCGACCTTATCGTCGCTGCCGTCAAGTCGCAGACAGCATTCCTCAAGCGCGCCGCGCCTACCATGGTCGCCGCAAAGCGGGTCGCGCGCGCTGCCACTGCCGCACGACCCCGCACGCGATACACCATCGGCGTGGACGCTGCTTTCGTCGTGCCACTGGCGCGCCTTCTTCCCACACGCTTGCTCGACGGGATGCTCAGCCCGATCCGCTAACTGACTGAAGTGCGGCCCTGCGGGCGCCGGGTCAGGTTGCGCTCATCGCCGGGTAACACGACACAAACAGCCGAGATCGAGAGCAGTACGGCCCGAGACGTAAGGGCGCAGGCCGGACATCCATAACCGCAGCCCTGCGCGCGGGCAGATCCTCGTTTGGATCGGAGCCGCGAAGATCACCGCAGGATCCGCCGACACCGCAGTTGCAGGCGCGCTCATTGGCATGCCCCCTGAACCTGGCAGTAGTCCTCGCTATTCTCGCCACTGCCGCGGTGGCAGGAGCCTCGCTTGTCGACCGCGGCGCAGGCAACACGCTTCAGATCAGGCCACCGATCCGCGAGCACCACGTCCGCGTCGTGTTGCAATAGTCCCGCCAACGCGGACACGGTGAGCGCTTAAAGGGGCTCGGGAGTTTGCGGCTCGCGAGTAAACGAACGGCGGTACTTTGTCGGAGTCACACCTACCAAGCTCTTAAACTGCGCGCGAAAAGTGATTGCCGACGCAAACCCAACCAGGCGGGCAACTTCTTCAATGGGTTCCTGCGATGAAACCAGAAGCTCTTGTGCCCGTCGAACTCGGCGGAGCAGCAACCACGACATCGGGCTGCACCCGTACGCGGCGTGAAAGCGACGGTTGAGAGTACGCACGCTGACGTTGATGCGAGCGGCCATCATCGCCAGGGTTATGGTGTCTTCGAACCTCTCGTCGAGCCACGTGGTGAGCGTGCTCAGATCGTCATCAACAGAATCCTTCGGTCCGGCGATGAACGGAGCCTGCCCCCCGTCTCTAGTGAGAGGCATAACTGCGTGACGCGCCGCATCGGCCGCTACATCCGGCCCGTAGTCGCGGGCGACGAGTTCAAGGCAAAGGTCAAGGCCCGCGGCCGCGCCGGCCGATGTGAACACGTTGTTGTACACACAAGAGATAGCGTCAGGCTGCAGTCCCACCCGAGGATGTAGCGTACGGAACAAGTCGGCGGCAGCCCAGTGCGTCGTCGCAACTCCTCCGTCCAAGATGCCTGCTTGGGCGAGGATAAACGCGCCAACGCAGATGGAAGCCACGCGGGCGCCGCGTTCATGCGCGTCGCGGATGGCGTCCAGTACGGCGGTCGGCTGAGGCTGGTGCGGAAACCTGCTCCCCGGCACGATAACCGTATCCGCCCTACTCAGCTCGGCCAATCCGGCCCCGGGTGTGATCGTCAACGGCCCACTCGATGTCGGGTCTCCGCACACGACAACCTCATAGGCTTGCTCGCCGCTTGGCAGGTGCGCCCATCCGAAGGCTTCGATTGGGGTGGCCAAGTCGAAGGCGATCGCGTCGCGAACTGCGACAACTGCAACCGTGTGCACAACTCCTCCTGACAAGAATCAACACAATAGTGGCAATCTGGCCACTGGCGCAACCTTGACCGTGCAGCGAGAGTGGTCAGGATCACAACATTGTTAGGAGCCTCATGCATTTTCAGTTCGTCCTGTACGACGGGTTCGACCCGCTAGACATCATTGCCCCGTTTGAGGTGATCGTTGCCGCCAGCGATTTCGCACATGATGACGCCGTCATCGAGATGGTTTCAAGCGGAGAAGGACCGCGCGTGTTCGTCAGCGGGAGTCGAGGGCTCACGCTCTCGGCGACGGCCCAGCTCGACCCCACACTGCCCGGATACGTCATCGTTCCCGGTGTCTCTGGTCCGGCTGAGGGGGACCCGGACGACGGAGTAGAGACGATCCCTGTGATTCTCGCCCGCGCCGCTCAGACCGGGATTGTCCCCCCGATCGAGCAAGCACTCGCCCAGACCGGGGTCACGGTGGCAACTGTGTGCGGGGGCTCGCTCCTCCTGGCCATGGCCGGAGTGCTCGAGGGTCGCACCGCAGTCACTCACAGGCTCGGCCTCGAGGTGATGGACGCAATGGGCGTCAACGTTCTAGACGCGCGCGTCGTTGTTGACGGTGATCTGATCTCCGGCGGGGGTGTTACCTCCGGGCTCGACCTCGGGCTCTACCTCGCCGAACAGCACTACGGCGCAGAGATCGCACACAAGGTGGAAGAGCTCTTCCAGTATGAACGGCGCGGCATCACGCTGCATGCCCCCGCGACCGTCGCAGCGACCACGGCTGTGGCCGCCTGAAGGCGGAGTTGAGAGGAACAAGAATGAGTGTCATCGGATCGTGGGACGCCACCATGAAGACCCCAATCGGCTCCCTCAAGGCCGTGTTCACGTTCACCGAAGAATCGGGGGTGCTCGTCGGACAGGCCGAGGGAAGCGGCGACACCGTCGACATGCAGGACCTCAGATGGGATGGTGAACATGTCGCCTGGAAGCAGAGCGTCCGCAAACCCATGCGGCTCAACCTCCAGTTCGACATGACCGTAGACGGCGATGAACTACGTGGAGTGTCCCGCGCCGGCAAGCTGCCAAAGACCGAAGTCTCGGCCAAACGAATCAATCCTTAGTCCCGACTCATTGCCGGTCTCCCCCTCGGGGCGACCGGCAATGAAGTGATCCCAAGAGATCCGGCCCACAACGACTCGCTTTCGCAGCGTCGGAGCCAGAACCTACCCCCCGAGCGCCGGGGGCTGTCAGCCCCGCACCAGCGCATCAACTGCGATGGCCATGAACAAGAGCCCCAGATAGACATTCGACGCCACGAACACCCTCATTGGACGCGCGTTCTTCGGGGTGCTCGACCGGGTCGCCACCAGATAGGTAGCGGAGCGCCAGACGAACCACCCCCCAGAGAGCACCGAGACCGTCGTATAGACAATGCCCATGGAGGCAATGGGGATCAGTGCGATTGCGCACAAGACCGTCGCCGTCGCGTAGACAAGAATCTGGGTTGCAACTTGAGGCGGCGCTCGGACAGCACCAAGCATTGGTACGCTTACCCGCCGGTAGTCCGCGCCATACCGGATCGACAGCGGCCAATAGTGTGACGGGGTCCAGAAGAAGATCACGAGGAAGAGTGTCAACGCTGGCCAGTCAAGGTCTCCCGTCGCAGCAACCCACGCGATGAGAACAGGGAAGCAACCAGCGATCCCACCCCGTACGATGTTTTGCACCGTACGAGGTTTCAGGATCACCGTGTACACGACGACGTACCAGAAAATGGCTACGGCGGAGAGGACTGCAGCGAACGGATTGACCGCCACGGTGAACCACACCGTAGCGAATACAGCGAGCGACCACGCGAATGCCAGGGCAGAACGCGGGGAGATCTCTCCAGTGACGATAGGGCGCCCCACGGTCCGACTCATCTGCGCATCAATATCGCGATCGATGTACATGTTGAAGACAGCGGCCGCTCCGGCGCTCGCTGCGCCTCCGATCAAAGTCGCATAGAGTAACCAGAAATCTACGACGCCGCGTTTCGCCAGAATCATCGTTGGCGCAGTCGTCAGGAGCAACAGCTCCATCACTCGGGGCTTCGTCAACGCTAGATAGGCGCCGAAGAGCCCTAGCCTGCGCGCCGGTCGCGCCGTTCGCGAAATGGCTAGGTCAGGCACCGAGCAACTCCGCCACGTCTGCGGGTTCAATGCGCCGCCCGGTGAAGAACGGAATCTCGTCGCGGACGTGGCGTCGCGCCCCCGTTGAACGCAGAGTTCGCATTAGGTCGACGAGGTCGATGAGGTCGTCTGCTTCCAGTGGAAGGATCCACTCATAGTCGCCGAGCGCGAACGACGCCACGGTATTCGTAAGCACAGACCGATAGGGGGCACCCGCGCGGCCGTGCTCAGCCAGGAGCTCGCGCCGTTCCTCTTCGGGCAGGAGGTACCACTCGTAGCTGCGGTTAAACGGGTACACGGTTACCCACGCAGCAGGCTCGACCCCGCGTGCGAACGCCGGAACGTGGCTGCGATTGAACTCCGCGTCACGATGAACTCCAAGAGCATTCCAGACCGGCAAGGCTCCGACGAAAGCCGCCTGACGCCGTAGAGCACGCGCTGCCGCTTGAAGCTGTGCTGGGCTAGCTCCATGCAACCAGATCATGACGTCGGCACCTGCGCGCAGGCCAGAAACATCGTAGAAACCACGAACAACGATGTCGTCGGCCTGCAGCGATTCTACGAACTCGGAAAGATCACGGATCGACTGTTCTTCGAGCTCGGGCCTGACGGGAGCTGCGCCGAAGACATTCCAAAGCGTGAAGTAGGGGGTCTTGCTGTCGTCGTCACTCATGAGGTGTCCTTCGTGTTGTGAGCGCGCGGAGCGCATATGCGAGAACTTCCTAGACCGACGCCGTCGGCCCTGGGATGGGTTGGCGGCGTCAGAGGAGTAGGCGTTCCTCAACTTACAGTATGACTGTAAGTTGATGCACTCGACGCCTGGTCTCTGCGGAAGCGTGATAACTTGCAGTTAGACTGCAAGTGGAGGTAGGAAATGGCGTTCGATCATGGCAGCAGGATCAACGGGGCGACAGTCGTGATGAGGATTGTCTCGGCACTTGAGCTCGTGTCCTTGGTGGTCATCTTGTCGAACCGGTTCTCGATCCAATCGCCGGTCGTCACATCGACGGGCGGACCAATCCATGGGCTGCTCTACGTTTCGACAATCGTGCTCGCTCTACTGTTGCCTTTCCCTCGGTCTGCTAAGTGGCTGGCGATCATCCCCGGCGTCGGCGGCTTGCTTGCCCTCTGGCACGCGCGGCGGGTGGACACTCGCGAAACACGCACTGTCCCCTTCACCGCCGTCAACAGCCCGCCACTTACCGAGCACGAGCGGGCCAACGCGGCCATCATCGTCGAGGATGCAACTGCCACGCTTTCAACCTCTTCGTTCATTGGCCCACTGACCTTCACCGTCCCGCGCGGCGGCGTGACCGGATTGATCGGCCCAAATGGAGCCGGCAAGACGACGGCGCTGAGACTACTGTGCGGTCTTATTGCTCCATCTGGAGGAACACTGGTGGTTCGCCCCGAGGGCGTCGACCTCGACCCGGAACACCCTGATGCAGCCCCCATCGGAGTGCTCATCGACTCCCCGGGGTTTGTACCTGGCCTGACCGCAAGGAATAATCTGCTCGCGTTGACCCGTCTTGCAGCCTGGTCGCCATCGCTCGTCAATCAAGCGCTGAACCGTGTCGGGCTGCTTGCAGCATCCGAACAGCGCGTAGGGACGTTCTCGCTCGGTATGAAGCAGCGCTTGGGGCTCGCGGCAGCTCTACTCGGGCAACCGCGCATCGTCATCCTGGACGAGCCGACGAACGGCTTGGACCCACGCGGAACAATCGAATTGCGTGCTTTTCTCCACTCCCTGGCAGCGGAAGGGATCACCGTGATCATCGCCAGTCACGCACTCGACGAGATCGAAGAGCTGTGCGATCATCTTGTGGCGATGGACCGCGGCCACGTCTTCTTCAACGGGCCGCCCGACCAGATGCTGCGGGCCGTCCCCACCACGATCCGGTGCCGCGTCAACGAACCGGCTGCGCTTGCCTCAGTCCTGGCGGCATTCGAGCGGGATGGACAGTCAGGACGAAAACTCGATGATGTCACCGTGGCCGTGACCGGCAGCGCCAGTCTGGGCGAGAGGCTTAACCGGCTGGCCACCGGAGTCGGGATCACACTGTCAGAAATAGCCGTCCAGCGGCCCACTTTGCAAGATGCGTTCCTGGCTCTCACAGGCGATCCCACGGGAAATGCCAGAGAACACGAGGTCGCGATGAACGAGGTAACACGATGATTGGCGCCTTCCGCTCGGCCTGGACGATGTTGGCACGCCCGGCTCTCCTGTTCCCGGGTCTGGGTGCAATTGTCCTGTTTTCGATCACGGCCATCACGTTCACTTTTGCGACCGCCGCCGCGCCCGGTGGCTCGCGTCTGACCGACCCTCCGACCACCCTGGCCGATCTCGCTGGCCGAGAGACCTTGGCGCAGATCATCGGACGACCCGTGATGATCACAGGAATTGTTGTGCTCGCGATCGCGATCATGCATATAACCAGCCAGTATTCATCGGGTTTCATTCGCCTCGCCCTGGTCTACCAGCCACAGCGCACACGTTGGTTAGTCGGAAACTGGCTCGCCCTTGCCACAGCCGCAGCGATCGCCAGCATCATCGGGGCGGTGGTCGCTGCCGTCACTAGCTTCGTCTGTGCAGCCATATGGCGGGTCGACACCGCCGCGTGGGCTGGCGGGATCGCCTCTGCGCTTGGAGCCCTCGGCAACCTTGCACTCGGGATGGTGGCGTTTTCGCTCGCAGGAAGCACCCTCGCTGTCTGGCTGCGCTCTCCCATCGCGGCCCTCGCCACGGGGTTGGTCTATGCCCTCTTTGAGAACCTACTCAACGCCGCCGCACCTTTCGGCCAAGGCCTCCTCCCCGCATCAGCGTTCACCACCATCGCGACGTCTGGATTCAACGGCGATCCCTATCTTCCGTCCCTGATCGCCACTGGTCTATACGCGGTTGCAATCGTGAGCGGAACCGCTGGACTACTCAAAAACAGAAACATCACGGACTAATGGCCGAGCCCAAAAGACCCACCCGACGCGCGTTTCTAATCGGCGGAGCATCAACGATAGGGGCCGCAGCAGGTGGTGTGATCGTGGGAACTCACATCACCAACAGCCCAATGCCCACAAGCCCTCCCAGCGCGACACCCTCCACTCCGGCCGTCGTGCCGTTCTTCGGCCCACACCAGCCTGGAATCGCTGACCCCACCCCCACGCACGCAACTTTCCTCGCGTTCGATCTCGACGACGGAGCCACGGCCGCAGACCTCGCTGCGGTCATGCGGGCCTGGACTCAGATTGCAGCGGATCTCGCTTCAGGGCACACGGCTGTCGACACGTCGATGGTCACGCATGGCTCCACGCCAGGCATGTTCACGATGACGGTAGGCCTAGGAGGCGCCGCCCTTGATCAGCTCGGCTTCCGTCGCCCCCCACCACTGGTAGATCTCCCCCTCTTCCCCGGTGATCAGCTCGACGAGCTGTCATCTCACGGCGGAGTCTTTGTTCAACTCTGCTCGAACGACGCGGTCTACCTCGGCGGAGCAACGCGCACGGTTCGCAGGGCCGCCGGAAAGATGCTGCGCCCGAAATGGCAAATGAACGGGTTCCGTGGTGTAGCGGCTTCGACCAGCAGCACCAATGGCAGGAATCTTATGGGGCAAATCGACGGCACCAACAACATCGCAGTCAGCCGCGCATCAATAGGGGGCGCCGTTTGGGTCGACGGGACCTCTCCCACGTGGATGACAGGCGGCAGCTACGTTGCCGTACGGAGGTTCCGCATGCTACTCCGCGATTGGGAGGGCGCATCAGAGGAGGCGAGAGACACCTCTGTCGGCCGGCACATCTCGACCGGGGCACCGCTGGGAGCCAAGCACGAGTTCGATCCCGTAGATCTAGATGCGATCACCCCATCAGGAACGCCCGTGATCCCAGCCAATGCCCACATCCGGCTTGCCGCTCCTCGTCGTGGTGCCGGCGAGGAGATGTTGCGACGCTCGTATTCATACTCCAGCGGACAACCGTCCGGGGACGCCGGAGATGAGGATGCCGGCCTCCTCTTCGTTTCCTACCAATCAGACCCGCGAACGAGCTTCATCCCGATTCAACAGCGATTGGCCGAATCGGATGCGCTAGCGCGCTTCACAGTTCCCACGTCCAGCGCACTGTTCGCAATTCTTCCCGGCGTAGTCGACGAGAATGACTGGTTCGGGCGAGCGCTACTCGGGTGACCCAGCGGCGGTCGCGTTTCCCCGGAGAAACGCTTCAGCCACTCGGCCCAGCACTTCCCCCAGCTCTTTCCAATCGCCATTGGCGAAGAGTTCCCTGTCGACACCCTCCAGTACCGATGTTGCTCGCTCGAGGGCCCTGCTCCCTTCCGGAGTGAGCTCAATCGCGGCGGCGCGCCCTTGCTCCACCCCTCCAACCGTCACCACGAGGCCCTGCTCCAACAAGGCATTCATGATCGGAGGCAGGCTCTGTACCTTGATGTCCGCCCGCCGGGCCAGTGCGCTGAATGAGATTCCAGGTGAAGCGCGCACGTGTCCGAGAATGCCGAACCGCCGCAACGACAACCCCATGCCCTTGAGCTCGGTCTCGACGCGGTTCTCTACGAGACGCGCCTGGAGAATCATCGTTAGCGCAGGGCTCACTGATGGGCGCTGTGCCTTGCCCTTTTCATCGACCATGCCCCCCCTTTCATCTCGATGATCGTCTCACTCTAGACCTACTTACAGTTAGACTGCATGTATGCCCCTCGCTCGCATGCGTCTAGTACCGCCACTCGTGGCCCTATCACTCCTCGTGACACTCCCAGGGTGTGCGGTCGACCCCGTGGACATTGCCAACCGCGCGTCAACTATCTCCGTCCTGCAGACCAACGACCTCGGCGACGTACTCGTGGACGGCAAAGGCGCCGTGCTTTATGTCTTCGAGCCCGACGACGCGAACGCAGTGAGCTGCACGTTTACGTGCGCCACGAACTGGCCCGCCCTCACTGCGATCGACAGCGAGACGCCAAGCGCGGGCAACGGCGTAGACAAGGACTTGCTCGGCACCTTGCCAAATCCTTCGGGTGGAAACGTGGTCACCTACAACGGTTGGCCGTTGTACCGATTCGCCGCAGACAAGGCACCTGGCGAACACAGCGGCCAGGACCGCTACCTCAACGGCGGCGCGTGGTTCGTAATGACGCCTGACGGAGATCCCCTGATCCCATAAACCTAAGACCCTCGACCGGCTGGAGACCCAATGGAGTATGTACTACTCGTGATTCACGTGGCGACGGCGATTGTATTCATCGGCGGGGTGACCGTATCGGCGAGCGTCTTCCCACGATATGCAATGGCCGACGCAGCAAAGCCCTACGCAGAGTCTGGCGGCCACCCTGCGGCGATCGCGATGCACCGAATAACTAGGGGCTACGGCCGCCTGGCCGTCATCACTCCGGTCGTTGGCTTCATCCTTGCGCTTGTTCTCGGTCGCCTCGGAGAGCTGTGGATCTTGATCTCCATTGGCCTGGTCGCAGTCGGGGGCACCCTCCTGCTCTGGAAGATCATTCCGATGCAGCGAGAGATGCTCCTCAATCCACCAACAGAGAAGCGCGAACGGCTACGTGCGATGGCCTACGCCGGAACTCTGAATCTTCTTTGGCTCGTGATCCTCGTCCTGATGATTACTAAGCCGGGCGGATCAAGCTAGACGCTTCACCCTCCGAGTGAATTGCCCCCGCTCGGTTCATCGAGGCGCGGCTCTCGGTGGCTCATACGTAGCGCGGTCGGCGAACGAATGTAGCGGTGGCCGTAAGGACGCCGGCGATCCCAAAGAGGACGGTGACGATGGCGGCGGCCGGATACCCGGCGTTCTCTGCTATCACCCCAGTGGCTGCTGATCCCGCTGCTTGTCCAACCGTGATCCCACTAGTGAGGAGCACCATAGTCAAAGCAAATCTGCGAGGATCGGCTGCCGTCGCTCCTATTGTGTTCAGGGTCACCAAGAGTGAGCCAACTGCGACGCCGGCAACGAGCAGGATCACGCACATGACCCACGTCGAATCGATGGCAGGCATGCTGAAGGCAGCGACAAAAATGACTACTGACGACGCCACCCATCGAGCTTGGAGACTGAACCGTCTGGGCAACCGAGACATCAGAAAAGCAGATGCGGCCGACGAAATACCCATGAAGCTATAGATCAATCCCGTCTGCTCCGAGACGCCCCGCTCGCCCAAGAACTCGGTCAGCGAAACGAGCGATGCGCCGAAGAATCCACCCAGGAAAACCATGCCCGCGATTGCTAGCAGGAGGGAAGGCGACGTGGGTGCCACTCTTCTTCCAGGCAACGACGGCCGCAGAGCAAGTTTTGGCCCTTGATTGAGACCCACCGCGGTGGGGTGCCAAGCAAAGGCCAACACAGATACCAAGGTGACAGCAGCGCTCACCGCGAGGGGAGCTGACGGGGCGACCATGGTCGCCAGCACTCCCACGAGGATCGGCCCGCCGACGAACGACACCTCGTCAACCATTCCTTCATAACTCATCGCCGCGGCTAGTCGGCTTCGATCCTCTGGACGTTGACCTGGTCCGGATTGGCCGAGAAGCGCCATCCACCGAACGCGAGCCAAGGGCGAGACTTGAGGACTTGAGACACCTGCAACTACGCAGGCTCCGAGGAGAATCCAAAGGCCGCTGTGCGAATAGCTGACAACGATCAGCCCGATGAGCGCTGCGCTGTTCACACCCGCCACGACCGTCAAGACTCGGCGTTGACCCCATCGGTCTGCGGCAGCTCCTAAGATCGGCCCGGCAAGCCCGGAAGACAACCCGAGTACAGCGGAAGCGATTCCACCGTCGGTGATCGATCCACGGGCGTATGTAACGAGCGTCAGCACACCGATCACGTTCATCGCAAGAGGAACACGGCCCAGGAAGGCGAAAACAAAGAAGTGCCAACCGACCTTCGACCGGAGTTCGCTCACACGCACTCGCCGTGCCGATTCGGTCACCTGTCGGTGCTGTCCTGAGCATCGCGAGCAGACGGCAGATGGTCGCGTATCTCACATCCGCAGCTTCGTCCAATCACCAGGTTGCCCCGGAGCGTCAATCTCAGCGGCGACGTAGACGGAGACGCGATGCGCTCGACTGTGTGGGTCGCAGCGAGGCCCGCCGCATATCGCACATCCTGACGAAGTGTCGTGAGCGGAGGAACCGTGAAGGTTGCCGCGCGCGTGCCGTCATATGACACTACGGCGATATCCTCGGGCACCCTAAGGCCGAGCTCGAAACACGCGAAGAGAACTCCTACGGCTTGCACATCAGAAGAAACGAACAACGCCCTGGGCCGGGAAGGATGGTCAGTTCTCCGGTCGGATCGGCGTTGAAGAAGCGCCTTGGCCGCCGAGTATCCGCCCTCTTCAGAATATTCATTGGCTACGACGAGATCGCTACCGTGCGGGAGGCCGGCGAGTTGCTGTTGGGCATGCCAGCCTTGCATGCGTGCCGAACTGATCGGGTCGCGGGGAGGCCCGGCCACGCAGCCGATCTCGCGGTAGCCATGAGATTGAAGATGTTCGACCGCCGTGGCCGCATCGGCCGCTTCATCCCATCCAATTCCAGATAGACCTGATCCCTCTGAGACGTTGTCTAGAACGACCACCGGGATGTCGTCAAACGCGCCGGCACCCGACCGTGCGAGGGTCACGCTCGAGGTGAGCAGCATTGCGTCAACTTTCCGATCCACAAAGGTATGCAAATACCTTTCCTCCTGGACGCGATCATGGCCAGTGCTCGCGGTCAGAACCAGGTATCCGAGTTCGGTGAACTCCTGCTCGATGCTCTCAACCAATTCTGCGTAGTACGGGTTGTGCTGACCGGGCGTGAGCAGGCCGACGGATCGGGTCGTGCCACCGCGTAGCGCGCTGGCGATAGCGTTCGGACGGTATCCGAGTTCCTCAATCGCGGACTCCACCTTCGCCCTCGTCGCGGCCGAAACCGGACGAGGTCCCCGGTTGACGACGTAGCTGACCACCGCCGGCGACACGCCGGCTCGAAGAGCAACATCTGATCGCGTTATCGCCATGAGAATCCTGTCGAGCGTCTAGGAGGATGTGGACGTACTGTTGAAGTTGACGAGGTCAAGTTCAGCCGCGGAACCATACGAGGATTGGGCACCGGGTCTCTGCACAGAGAAGGACCCTGCTAGGACCCCCACCTCGACCGCATGATGGAGGCTCTCGCCGTTCGCGAGCTGCACGGCCAACGCTCCAACGAAGGCGTCGCCAGCTCCCGTCGTATCCACCATGTCGGGAACGAGTGGAGCCGGAACGTGTCCCATACCTGAGGAATCTGACCAACACGCACCTTGCGAACCGAGTGTGATCACGACTGAGCTGGTCGAGTCTGCGATCTGCGCCAACGCCAGCTTGGCGCTCGCGACATCGCGGACCGGCCAACCGACCAGAGAGGACGCCTCAGTCTCATTGACAACGAGCGGATCACACTGAGCCAGCACAGCAAGGGGTAGAGGTCGGTAAGGCGCCAAATTCACGATGCTCCTGGCGCCCACCGCGGCGGCCGCAACGATGGCGGCTTCCGTCACGCTTGGAAGCAGCTCTGCCTGTGTCACCACCACGGCGCCCTCTGATTCGCCTGCAATGCGTTCCACCACGCGAGCGACGCGGTCGGGCGTGACCGCGAAGTTCGTTCCCGGCACGACAGTGATGGAATTCTCGGCGCCGTCAGACACTGAGACTAGGGCCAAGCCGGTTCGGACGCGGTTGATGATTTCTACGTGTGTCGTATCTACGCCTTCCGCACGCAGCGTTCTCACGAGTGTCGCCCCATCGGCATCGTCGCCGACCGCGCCGATGAAGTGAACGTCACCACTCAACCGGGCGGCCGCCACGGCTTGGTTGGCGCCTTTGCCCCCCGATTGAACGAGAAGCGACTGAGCGAGGACGGTCTCGCCGGGCCCTGGCGCCGCGGATACGGACACGATGTAGTCCATGTTCGCGGAGCCGACTACGACGATGGCTGCCGGATGCTGCTGGTTCACTTTTCTCCACTTCCAATAGACAGACGCCCGAAAGAGCGTTGGAGGACGAATATCGATACGGCGGGAATGATCGAGAGCAGCACCGCCCCGGCGAAATTCGCGCCGTAGTCGGCCGTGTGCTCACCGAACGTGGTCGCCAACGCTACGGGAGCGAGTTGCAGGTCGTTGTCCGACACCATGAGGAGCGGCCACAAGTATGCCGTCCACTGTCCGAGGAAGATCAGCAATGCCGAGTTTGTGAGCGCCGGTCCACTCATTCGAGTGTAGATCGAGAAGAGAATGCGCGGCTCCGACGCTCCATCGATCATCGCGGCCTCGCGGTACGAAGCGGGGATTCCCAGGAAGTACTGCCGAAGGTTGAAGATCGCTAGTCCGTTGCCGAGTCCAGGGAGGATGAGCCCGACCAGGGTATTTCCCAGCCCCCATCCTGTGAACTGCTGAGAGAGCGGGATGGCAATCGCCTCGAACGGAATCATGAAGCTGATTACGACGATCGCAAAGATCGCTTCTCGACCCCGGAAGCGGAAGACGGACAAGGCATACGCTGCGGTGATCGACACTGCTAGCCCGACGACCACGCTCGCCACGCACACGATGAGTGAATTAATCAGCGCGAGCCCAAAGCCGTCGTCGACGATGAGCGTGACGTAGTTGTCGAGAGTCACATCGGTGGGAACGAGGAGGCCCCAGCTCAACGGGAACAAGCTGTCGAGAATAGCGGCGCTCGGGCGGAAAGACCCGATGAGAATCCAGAGAGCAGGAAGGAAGAAGGCCATTCCGACGAACGCTGCAACGGCCGTGTAGACGACGGTCGACGTCGAGGGAGGTCGCCGGCGCGGACGTCGCGAAATGCTCCCCGAGCGTCCCGGCACCCTGCCGAACGTTGACTCGTCGCGAATCAGTGTTTGGGTCATTTCGAACGCTCCTCTCTGAGGAGGCGGAACTGAATCAGAACGAACACGAGCATGATCATCGTGAGGATGATCACCTGAGCGGCACCGGTGTTCCGGCTGCCGTATGTGAACGTGGTGCGATAGGCGTCGAACATCAGCATCGTGGTCGATGATTGTGGTCCCCCTCCGGTCAGGAGCTGTACGGGGATGAACAACACGAAGTTTGCAACCGTGTCAGCGACGAGGACGAACAGTAGCGGTCGCCGAAGCAAAGGAACCGTGATTGTGAAGAACGTGCGGATGGGGCCCGCCCGATCCAGGCGCGCTGCCTCGTAGATGTCGTCGGGGATTGCCTGGAGCCCTGCAATAAGAAACAGCATCCAGTAACCCACACCGATCCAGGATGCGACGACGATGATGCAGGCGAGAGCTTGTTCGGGCGAGGTCAGAAAGGGCTGAGGCTTGCCACCCAGGACCGCGAGAAGGGCATTGATTGGACCGCGGGGTTCGAGCGCCGCCCCCCACGCGATGCAGGAGCCGACCATGGGTACCGTTACCGGAATGAAGACCAACGTACGCCACAACCCACCGAGCTTGATCTTCTGGATCATGAGAACGGCGATCATGAGGGCAAGCAGGATCTGAAGCGGGTTAATGATCACGTTGAAGGCGAGCGTGCGCCAGATAGTGTCGATGAAATTGCGGTCGTCAAAGAGCTGTTGAAAGTTAGAGAAGCCCGCGAAGGTTGCCGGGATCAGGCCTCCGGGGAACGACTCGTAGAGGCTGGACTCAACCGCGCCAGCTGTAGGGATGACCCGCAGCACGAGGAGCGCGATCACTGCCGGAGCGAGGAAGACAGAGGCCCAGAACGCTTGGCGACGGCGGCCCCTATGGCGCGGTTTTTCGACCCGCGCCATAGGGATCTTCAATGAGGATTGCATGACGACCGAGGCCTATCCTTTGTACTTTGCCCAGGCGGCTGTGATGTCGTCCGACGCCTTCTGCAGCGCCTGCCGCGGGTCGGCACCGTTGCGGATGTCCGAGAAGGTCTGATTCATGATCGTCTCGAACTCGATGTATCCGACGGTAGCAACACGATTGACTGCGGTGTTTGTCGTTTCGTAGTCAATGATGGCGGCAGCGTTCGCACCTTGTTCCGAAGCAAAGAGCTCTTGGCCGAAATAGATGTCTTTGCCCTGAACGCTGGCTGGCAGATCAGGATTGGAACGGTAGGCGATGACTCCACCACCGTCGTCGATGGCCATCCACTTCATGAAGATGGCTGCTGCCTCTTTCTCCTTGCTGAAGGGATTCATGGCGATCGACCACGACCCCGTCGCCGTGACTGCCTTGCCACCGTCGAAGGCGGGCTGGGGTGCGACCCCCCAGTCGAAAGAAGCGTCTTGCAACTGCGGAAGAAGCCATTGACCTTCGACCATGTACGCGGCCTTGCCGCTCACGAATGTGGAATCCGTCTGATCAGCGGTCATCGCCCGCGGTGAAATGCCGTCAGTGAAGAGCGCGCCGTACCAGTCCATGGCTTTCACCCATGCATCGGAGGTGACATCCGGGGTCAGATTTTCCGACCCTGATGCACCAATCGAGCCGCCGAGGGATACCGGGAGGGATTCGAGCTGGTAGTACCGGTCAAACTGGCCAAATAGCAACCCGTTCTCGGCTCCGGCATCTACGGACTGCGCCGCATCTGCCGTCAGTTGCTCCCACGTGATTCTCTTGTCTACGAGCGCCGAGGGGCTTGCGATGCCTGCCGCCTCTAGCAAGTTCTTGTTGTAGTACAGCAGCTGCGTCGAGTTGGCGAGAGGAAGACTGTAGAGCTTGTCCCGGTAGATGCCGGAGTCGTAGGCGGACTCGAGGAACTGGTCCTGATACTCGGAAAATACCTTAGTCAGGTCCTCCGCCTCCCCACGCGCAGCGAGAGCGGAGATCCGAGGCTGGTCGGCCCAGTACACGTCAGGGTTACCCTGCTTGTTAGCAACATTCGCATCTATGGTGCTGTTCAAGGCATCGAACGGCACAGTCTGCCACTCGATCTTGATCGTTGGGTGCGCTTTCTCGAACGCATCAACGACCGATTGAAGCCCATCTGTCTGAAGGTCAAAGATCGTGAGGACCTTGACCGTAGCAGTCGGATCCTCGTCCGGAATCCCGTCGAGCGTAGTCTGGGCCGTCGAACTTGAGCCAGAGCAGCCAGCGAGTGCAAGCACTCCGGTGGTGACTATAGTCGCGGCAAAGTACACGCTTGGATGAGTGGTGCGCATCGTTTTCTCTCTTCGTTGAGGGTTGGGAGTACTCAGCTTCGGGTCACAACCCGTGGATTGATGTGAGGAAATGGGTGACGAAACCTTCGACGTCGACGTCCGTGGCGATGGAGCAGTTCGGCGTTCGAGCGTCCGATCCATAGAGAAGATCCGTGACCATGATTCCCCGGGCGATCCCATCACCGGTGACGATGTCGACATAGGCGTCACGCCAGGTCACAAGATCCGGTCGAGTAGTCACCGCAACAGCGAGCGGATCGTGTAGTGCAGCCGAGTCTGCGTTCGCAGGGTCATCCGGGTACAGCGCAGCAAGCCGGTCGATCCAGTGCTCGGCGTACACACCGGCGAATGCGGCGAACGCCCCAGCGGACGCAGCCATACGTGCAGCGTGCTCACGGGTCAGACGCAGGCGAAGCGTGACATCGAGACCTAGCCATCGCACTGGCGCGCCAGAGTGCAGTACGGCATGAGCGGCCTCGGGATCGACCCAAGCGTTGAACTCTCCGGGCATCTCCGTGTGGAATCCCTGTCGGAGGAATGCTCCGCCCATGATCACGATAGACCGAACGGCGCCAGCGAAACGCGGCTCGAGGCTCAGCGCGGTCGCAACGTTGGTGAGCGGACCGATAGCCACGATGGTGATCTGCCCAGGGTTCTGCATCACGAGGCGAACCATCTCCACCGCCGCGTAACCTTCAGCAGGCTTATGGCGCCCGTACTCAGACAGCACATCTGCGGATGCGACACGTCGCCGGTCGGGACGTATCAGTGGAGCGGCCGCCCCGCGGAACACCGGAACCTCGCCCAACCCCAGACGTTCCACCAACTCCAACGACAGGAGAGTCGCGGTCGTCACATCAGTATTGCCGTTCACGGTGGTGATCATCTCGATGGCAACATCCGGATCCGCGTGCGCCAACGCCAGGGCGAACCCGTCATCGATCTCGGAGCCGGGCGCACCCATCGAGAGGTCAGTGTCAAGAACGATACGAATCATCTCGCCTCAGAATCTACTCGAATTGCTTTGCACTCTACTCGTGTTGCACGAACGTACTGCACGCAAGATTCGATGTCAACGCCTGGTTCCTAGAGCGCAGGCATAGCAAGGCGCAAAGCCAAGCAAACTGCGACACGGCTCTACGATCACGTCCCGACTCTGTCTCGTTGCGGCAAACCGCTGATGCCCGCCGGACGGGGCGAGACAGGAACCGCCTTCCGACTTCAATCCCGAAGGCGCACTGCTGGCGGCACGTAGCAGGCGGGCGAAGTTCGCAGACCTCTGCACCATCGAGATCGCCAAAACAAGGCTGTTCGAAACAGCTCGTTCACCGTGCTAGTCGCACGTGAAGCGCAAAACACGCAAAAACCCACACCCTCACTGGACCGCATTCCGATACTTGAGGCCATCACACTCATCAAAGGAGATCTCGTGGCCACCCACTCCCACCGGCTCACGTCACTTCCCGCCTACGTCCGACGAGTCTCGGCAAGGGGAACCGTTGCTGCACCGCACGAGTCAACCGTTCGTGCGGGTCTTGAGATGCTCGAGGCTGGAGGCAATGCGGTGGACGCAGCAGTCGCAGCCGCGTTGGTGGCGGGGGTCGTCGAGCCCACCGAGACCACGCTCGCGGGATCAGGTTTTCTCTTGCTCGCGATTCGCGGCGAAACGCCCATCTCAATCGAGTTCGGTCCGGTCTCGCCTGCGGCAGCGGACACGGAACTTTTCACCCCTCTCTGTGGCGTCGGCCCCGTCGGCGCCGTGGGCGTGGGACGGGTGGAGAGCGATGCGAACGTCACCGGACCGCACGCGCACGGCGTGCCCCGCACGCTCCTCGGTCTCCTCACGGCACAGGAACGCTTCGGTCTCCTTGACCGTGCACAGGTACTCGCTCCGGCGATCACTGCAGCCGATGAGGGATTCGTCGCCGATGCATGGTTCACCAGCACCGTCCTCGCCAACATCGATCGCCTGCGTCACGATCCCTACCTCCGATCGACCTTCCTGACTCGCGAAGGCCTGCCCATCGGCTCCTCATCTGTCGCGTTCAACGGCATGAGTTTCGAAGAACCTGAGCGCGTCCGTCAGCCTGTCCTCGCCCGGACGCTGAGGGACCTTATCGGACAGCCCCTCAGCACACTCACCACTGGGGCTCTCGCGCAGAAGCTGCTGCAGACAGCCGGGGAGGCCGGCTCGCTACTCGCTGCCGAAGATCTCGCGGCCTCGGCGCCTGACATAGTGACACCGCTCAGCCGGGACTTCCTCGGGCACCAGCTCTGGGTGCCGCAAGCCCCGACCGGCGGCATGACCGAGTTGCAGATTCTCCTGGCGTGGCAGGCGACGCTCAGACGCAGCCCCCCTCGGGGCGAGCGCGAGCGCGTGCTACGGCTGAACTCGATCACCCGGCACGCGTTCGCCGACCGGTATCACTGGCTCGCGGATCCGGAGCATACCTCCGTCCCCGTTGAGGGTCTCCTATCCCCCGACTACGCATCATCTCTCGCGGCACTCGCCGCTTCCAGTCCAGCGCCAGCCACCGGGTCTACGCCTCCCTGGATCGCCTACGCCGACACCGCCCTGCACGACCCCTGGGCATGTCAGCGCGAAAGTGCGCCACCAGCGTGGACACCCTCTACGTCAACCGAGCCCACCTCCGGGACCACACACATCTCGGCTTGCGACGAAACAGGCACCGTAGTCGCGATCACGCACACGGCGGCGAACGCGTTCGGCTCCGCGTTCGCATGCCCGCGCACCGGCCTCCTATTCGACGCCGCGATGGCGTGGTTCAATCCCGCCCCTGGTGCCGCTAACAGTGTGCGCGGACAGGCACGCCCGCTGGCCAACATGGGGCCGATGGTCGTCACTCGCCACGGAGTGCCTGAGCTCGCCCTCGGCGCAACCGGGGGCCGGCGCATCATCAGCGCCGTCACGCAAGTTGTGATCGAGCTGCTCGAGCGAGGCACCAGCCCAGAGACTGTGCTGTCGATACCACGCTTCGACGCGAGCGGCACCACGACCATCATCCACGAGAACCTTGCCGACAGCCTCTCCCCCGCCGACCTCGCGTCCGGAAACTTCACCGTCCTACCCGCCCACAACCATCCATACACGTTCGACTTCGCTCGAGTGAATGCGGCGATGATCTGCAATGACGGGATCATCTCGACCATCGACCCGATGGCTTTCGCTCGCTAACCGAAAGGCCCGACAAATGACTCAATCCACCGACCAATCGCAGGCTGCCGCCAGCGAGCAGTCACCAAACCCCCTCCGGACGTTCTTCATCAGTGGCTTCGGCACCGCAATGGAGTACTACGACTTCCTCGTGTACGGCCTCGCCGCCGCGCTCGTATTCGGCCCACTGTTCTTCCCCTCCGACGACCCACTAATCGGCACGTTGCTTGCACTGTCCGCCTTCGGCGTCGGATTCTTCGCACGCCCGTTGGGCGGACTCGTCATCGGACACTTTGGCGACCGGCTCGGGCGTCGCCGGATGCTAATTCTCACGCTCATCGTGATGGGCATCGCCACGGTCGGCATCGGATGTCTGCCGACCTTCGACACGGTGGGACCGTTGGCACCGATTCTCCTCGTGGTATTGCGCCTGGTGCAGGGATTCGCTGCTGGCGGCGAGTGGGGCGGCGCCGCGCTCTTCGGCATCGAGTCCGCCCCGGAGAACCGCCGCGGCCTCTGGGGCAGTTTCACCAGCATGGGTCAAGGCGTCGGTGGCCTGCTCGGCGTCATCGTGTTCACCACTGTGAGCTGGGTGTGGGCGGACGAGTTGCTCGAATGGGCGTGGCGAGTCCCTTTCCTACTGGGAGGAGCGCTTGTCATCGTCGGCCTCATCTTGCGACTCCGTTTGCAGGGCGAAGACACCCTCTTCACTCAGGAGGGCGCGGAAGAGGTCGCCCAGCTTCCCATCGTCGCGGTCCTTCGGTCGCACCGACGTCCGCTGGTCCTGGGGATCCTCCTCGCCATCGGCTACAACACCATCGCCTACCTGGGGTATACGTTCTTCCTGACGTACGCCAAAAGCATCGGTTACGAATCGAACGAAGCGTTGACGGCGCAGCTGACCTACAGTGTTGCTGTGTCAGCCTTCCCGCTGTTCTTCGGGCGCCTGTCCGACAAGATCGGACGCCGGGCGACAATCGCGACAGGCGCCGTGCTCATGGCCGGATTCATGTTTGCGTTCTTCCCTCTCGTTCATCAGATGTCGATGCCGCTCACGATTCTCGGCTTCGTGATCGCGGGGGTCTTGACCGTTGTCATGCAGGGTCCCCTTCCGGCCATGATGGCGGAGCAGTTTCCCGCCGGAGTTCGATACTCAGGAATCAGCGCGTCGTATCAGATCGGTGCCGCGATCGGGGGCGGAACCGCACCCGTCGCCGCCACTGCGATCTATCTCGCGGCCGGAGAGTCGAGCCTGGCTGTGTCTCTCTATGCATGCGCAGCGGCAGTAGTGGTGACAATCGCAGTCCTCGCTATGCGTGAGGGGTCGAAGCTGACTCTCGAGGAGCTCAACGCTTGACGGATGAACGCCCTGTCCCGGTCACGCTCACCATGGTCGCCACCTTGGCCAAGGTGAGCGTGACCACGGCTTCGCAGGTATTCGGGGGCGGGAGGCCGGTATCTCAAGAAGCTCGCGACCGAGTTGTACGGGCCGCAGAGGCACTGGGATACAGCCCGCGCAAGAGGACGAATGGCCGCCTGATCGGCCTCCTCGTGCGACCTCCGGAGGCCCTTCGCAGCTTTCGCTTGGGTACAGTCTCCGTAGCCCAGATGGTGGGATCACTCACGATCGCATGCATGGAGCGGGGCATGACCGTCATCGCCGTCAACGACATGAAGGACCTCTCCGACCATCGGGTGACTCTCGACGGCGCGGTTCTCGTCAGCCCGAACGATGGCGACGAAGTCCTCCACGAGTTGCTCTCACGCGGCATCCCTACGGTTTCGTTCGATCCAGACCCATCCGACGAGCAGTTCAAGCACTGGGTCGGAATCGACTACCACGCATCGACCGCCCGGCTGTTGGCCCACCTTCGACAGCGGGGCGCGGACGAGATCGGGCTTCTCGTGACGTCGACGGTCAACATGTTCACCCGGAGCATCGTGCCTGCCTACCGGCATCACGTAGACGAGCATGGCGGCAAGATGCACATCCGCATCGTCGAACCCCAAGGCGGAGTGGAGGCCGCCACCGCCGCGATGATTTCGATGCTCGACAAACCCGTCGCCCCCGACGCCGTCCTCACCACCTCCAGCCTGTTCGCCGTCGGCGCGTTGGCGGCGACAGCCAGAGTCGGCGCGAGCGTACCCGACGACCTGATGATCGCGACGATGATGGACGGGATCCTCGCCGAGCGGGCGTCTGTTCCCATCACCGCGATGCAGGCAAACCACAACCACCTGGCTGAACTGACGGCCCAGATGATGGCGGACTGCATCGACAGGCACGAGATCAACCCGGTCATGACGAAAATGACGATCGCGGAACGGTTGTCCACCGGACGCCGGAAGCCATGAGGGTCAGATACCGCAACAGGATCATAGGTCCGGGGGCGACCCGCAATCGTGGACGGGCGTCACGCTCGACCGCACCAGCTCTCGAGATCGCTCGTCGCGGGTATCCGTGTCCGGTGATTGAGCACGCAAAAGACTCTGCCTGCCGGACCGGGCCGTCGGGCGAAATGCGCGCCTGACCTACGACCATCTGGACCTTGCGTTGAAGTCACACAAGTTGGAGAGCCGAGCGCCCTGCATGCTACGGGCCTCAGCCTCCGATGGCGTTCATCCCTCGTTGCGGCTGCAAAAATGACGGGTCGTCGATCGCGTGCCCCGGCAGCTTTCCGCGCACGCAGGATTGCAGCAGAGCCGCGATCCGGTCGGAGCGGTCGACGGGATCGATCGAGCCCTCCGCGCGGAGCACTCCCGTCAGGTCGTACTCGGTGATCGAGAACAGGCAGTTGCGGAGCTGGCCGTCGGCCGTCAGCCGCAGACGGTCGCATGCCCCGCAGAACGGTGCGGTGACCGACGCGATGACTCCGACCTGGTGCGGGCCGCCGTTAAGCCTCCACTTCTCGGCCGGGGCGCCGCCCCGCCCGGCGACGGGGTCGAGACGCCAGCGCGTTCGCAACCACGCCAGGATCTCCTCCCGGGTGACCATCGAGGCGCGATCCCAGGTGTGGCCGGCATCCAGCGGCATCTGTTCGATGAAGCGCAGCTGCGCTCCCACACCCGTCGCGAACTCCACCAGGTCGACGAGCTCATCATCGTTCACTCCGCGCATCGCGACTGCATTGAGCTTGAGCGGACGCAGGTCGGATGCCGCGGCGGCAGCGATCCCCTCGAGCACATCGTCGAGGCGATCCCGCCGGGTGAGATCGGCGAAGCGCTGGCGGTCGAGCGTGTCGATGCTGATGTTCAGCCGCGTGAGCCCTGCCTCGATCAGCGCCGGAAGCTTCGGCGCGAGGCTGATGCCGTTCGTCGTCATCGCGACCTCGACGGGACCCTCCGGCCCCTCGATGCGAGCGAGCCGCCGCACCACCTCGACGATGTCCGCACGCAGCAGCGGCTCTCCGCCGGTCAACCGGAAGGTGCGGATCCCGAGCGACGCCGCGACGGCGGCGACCTCGACGATCTCGTCCGTGGAGAGGATGCTGGTGCGCGCGAGCCACTCGTTGCCCTGCTCGGGCATGCAGTAGGTGCAGCGCAACGAGCAGCGGTCGGTCAGCGAGATGCGCAGATCGCGATGCACGCGTCCGTGCGTGTCGACGAGCGCTCCGTTCGGAGCGGGAACGGCACCAGGAGCCGAATCGGGCGCGCGTGTGCCGATCACGACCGGTACGGCTGCCATCACGCCCCCTTCGATCCCGTCATCTGTCGAGACTAACCCGCGTTCCGGCCACCGGGACCGGCTGCACATCGGGCACTCACGGCAGCACGACGAACCGGACGTGCTCCGGGGCGACGCGGAGGCGGATCGGATCCCCCGGCACGAGCCCCGCCGCGTCGGCCTCGGAGAGCTCGACCGCACCGAACTCGGTCTGCACGCGGACCCCGGACAGCGATGGCTCCCGTCGGGTGATCCGCGTGCGCCAGGCGTTCGCGTCCCCCGCGGCGTCGTCGATCACACGCACATGCTCCGGACGGAACACCGCCGCGAGTGCCACCCCGTCCGCGGGGACGAGCGCGAGGGAGGCGGCATCCGCACTCGAGAGCGTCACGTCGCCGCGCCGCCAGCGTCCCTCACTCGCGACGCCGACGATCCGCTCGACGCCCGCGACGGCGGCGACGAACGCGGATGCCGGCGCGGCCAGCACCTCGCGCACGGGGCCCTCCTGCGTGACGCGCCCGGCCTCGAGCACGACGAGTCGGTCGGCGAGCGCGACCGCATCCTCCGCATCGTGGGTGACAGCGATGGTCGTGGTGTCGGCGAGTTGGTCGCGCAGCATCCGTCTGATGTCCCTCGCCGTCTCGGGGTCGAGGGCGACCAGCGGCTCGTCGAGCAGCACAGCGCGCGGCGCGGCCGCGAGAGCACGGGCGACCGCGACGCGCTGCCCCTCCCCGCCGGAGAGCTCCCGCGGCATCCGACCACCCGCTCCGGGAAGACCGACCCGCACGAGCCAGTCGTCCGCCGACTCTCGAGCGACGCGCGCATCGACGCCGGCGGACCGAGGACCGAACGCGACGTTCTCCCGCACGGACAGGTGCGGGAAGAGCCGCGCATCCTGCCCGAGCAGCACGACCCCGCGGTCCATCGGCGCCGTGCGCACCCGCGGCGCGGCCGTGCGGTCGACGATGCGACCGGCGACGGTGATCTCCCCCGCCGTCAACTCGACAAGACCGGCGAGAGCCTGCACCAGCGTGGACTTTCCCGCACCGCTCGGCCCCATCACGGCCACCGTCTCCCCTTCGCACACGTCGAGGACGACGTCGACGGCGAAGTGCTCACGGGCGACCACGACGTGTGCGCGCATCCCGCCCGCACACGTGGCGGCGTGCTCCTGGGCACTCATCGCGCCGCCCCGGGACGCCAGCCGCGCACGAGCAGGAGCACGGCGATCGCCGTGACGAGCAACAGCAGCGCGAGCGCGACGGCGGCCCCCTGCGTCACGCCGGCGCCGTTGAAGGCCGTGTAGATCGCGAGCGGCATCGTCTGGGTGACGCCGGGTCGGTTGCCGGCGAACAGCGCGGTCGCCCCGAACTCGCCGATCGCGCGAGCGAAGCACAGCACGACGCCCGCGACGATTCCCGGTGCCGCGAGCGGGAGCGTGATCCGCCGCAGAATCGTCCACCGACCGGCTCCGAGCGCTGCGGCGGTGCGCTCGTAGTCGACCCCCGACGTGCGCACGGCTCCTTCGACGGCGAGCACGAGGAACGGCAGAGCGACGAACGTCTGCGCGAGGACCACGGCCGGCGTGCTGAACGACAGACCGAGACCCCCCAGCGACCCCGCACGCCCGAACAGGTACAGCAGCGCGACGCCGCCCACCATCGGCGGCAGCACGAGCGGCACCGTCACGGCGGCACGCAGCACCGCGGCCGCTCGCGGGCCCGAGCGGGCGATGAACAGCGCGAGGGGCACGCCGACCAGGATGCACAGGAGCGTGGCGACGAGCCCCGTACCAAGCGAGAGCCCGAGCGCGGAGAGCGCCGCCTCCGAGGTCACGTCGGCGATGAACGTGGACCACTCCACTCGAGCGATCAACGCCGCCAGCGGGAGGATCAGGAATGCGAGACCGATCAGAGCGGGAACGGCAAGGGCGCGCGGGGCGTATCCCCGCGCGCCTGCCGAGCTCATGGCGCCCCGAAGCCGAAGTCCGCGAGGATCTTCTGACCCGTGTCCGAGAGCACGAACGCGACGAACGCCGCGGCGGCGTCCGGGTTGGGCGCGTCGGCGAGCGCCGCGATCGGGTAGTGGTTGACGACCTCGTCCGCACCATCGGGGACGATGACCTCGATGTCGTCCCGACCGATCACATCGGTGGCGTAGATGAGCCCGGCATCCGCCTCCGCGGTCGCGACCTTGGTGAGCACGGCGGTCACGTTCTGCTCGAGGCTCGCGGCCTCGACCGTGACGCCCGCCGCATCGAGGAGCTTCGCCGACGCGGCACCGCAGGGCACTTCGGGCGCGCAGAGCACGGTCGTGACACCGGCCAGGTCGGCGAGCGTCTCGACACCTCCGGGGTTTCCGGCGGGCACCGCGATCACGAGCGTGTTCGAGGCGAAGAGCGTCGGATCGACCGCGACATCGGCGGCCTTGTCCATGTTCGCCTCATCGGCGGACGCGAACACATCGGCCGGCGCCCCCTCGATGATCTGCGTGACGAGGGTCGAAGAGCCGTCGTAGACGGGCGTGACGGTCACGTCCGGGTTCTCTGCCGTGAACGCCTCGGCGACCGCGTCGAAGGCACCCTTCAACGAGGCGGCGGCGTAGACCGCGAGGTCGCCGGTCAGACTGCTCTCCGGCGCCGGAGCGGCGGTCGAGGGTGCCGGATCGGCGGTGCCGGCGCACCCGGTCAGTGCGAGTGCGAGTGCGGCGACGACCGCGGTGGCGGATCGACGGAGTGAGCGGTCCATTTCAGCCCTTCGGGATTTCGATGACGACCTGGGTCGCTTTGACGGATGCGGTGGCCAGCGAGCCGACTTCGAGCCGCAGTTCGCGTGCGGCCTCCGACGACATCAGCGAGACGATGCGGTGCGGCCCGGACTGGATGTCGACCTGGGCCATCAGCCCCTCGATCTGCACGCGGGTGACGATGCCGACGAACCGGTTGCGCGCGCTGGAATGCGTGTCGCCCGCGTCCTTCGCCTCGTCTGAGAGGGCGACGGCGCGCGCGGCGACGGCATCACCGGGGATCTCGGCCGGCACCGCATCGGTGACGGGGAGCAGCCCCTGGTCGATCCAGCGGCGAACGGTGTCGTCGCTCACGCCGAGCAGCTGGGCTGCGCGCGCGATTCGATACGTCTGCATGAGAGCAATATACCGCAGGTGCGGCTAATTCGCTTACATAATTCCGCTCCTGCGGAGCCCGCAATGCCTCACGCTGCGGGGCGACCAACCCCGATGCCGCCATCGACGCCGGACGACGACTCCGCCGGGGCCGCGGACTCGAGGCCTACGCTGGACCCATGCATCCTCTCGTCGCACCGGCACCGGCGCTGGAACCGGCCGAACTCGTGCGCACCGCTCGGCATGCGGTGCTCGTCGGCATCGGCGAAGAAGGGCAGCGGCGACTCGCCGCCGCCACGGTCGCGATCGTCGGCGCCGGCGGGATCGGCTCACCGGTGCTGCTCGCGCTCGCGGCCGCGGGGGTGGGGTCGATCGTCGTGATCGACGACGACGTCGTGGAACTGACCAATCTGCAGCGCCAGCTCGCACATCGCGTCGAGGACATCGGCACCCCCAAGACCGCGTCAGCCGCGCGGGCGATCGCCGCCCTCGCACCGGGGACCGATGTGACCCAG
This sequence comes from Microbacterium sp. GW821-FHT01D02, assembly GCF_059422585.1. Lineage (NCBI taxonomy): Bacteria > Bacillati > Actinomycetota > Actinomycetes > Micrococcales > Microbacteriaceae > Microbacterium > Microbacterium sp. GW821-FHT01D02. The sequence continues at coordinate 379,540 of NZ_JBWKXB010000001.1, forward strand.
GTTCCCGAGCGCCTCGACGCCGCCAACGCCCGGCGCCTGCTCGCCGACGCCGATGTGGTGGTCGACACGAGCGATTCCTTCGAGACCAGGCGCGAGGTCGCCGCCGCCGCGGAGGCGCACGGCGTCCCGCTGGTGTGGGGCGCCGTGCAGGAGTGGTACGCGCAGGCCACCGTCTTCTGGTCGAACCCGCCGGAGCGTGAACCGGTGGTCCTCGCCGACCTCTTCCCCGCGGGCACCGAGGGCGAGCCCCCGTCGTGCGCGCAGGTGGGCGTGCTCGGCGCGCTGTGCGTGCAGGTCGGCGGGATCCTCGCGGCCGAGGTCGTGAAGCTCGTCACCGGCGGCGGAGAGCCGCTGCTCGGTCGGCTCGCGGTGATCGACGCCCTGTCGGCCCGTCAGCACGAGATCGTCATCCACCCCGCATCGGCGGTGACCGCATGAGCGGTCGGCGCTCGGTGGAGGATCAGCTCGCGCGGGTGCTCGGAGCCGTGCGGGTGCTGCCTGCGCAGACACGCTCCGTGTCGGACGCCGCCGGCCGCACCCTGGCGCAGCCGGCGACCGCGGCCCACGACATCCCGCTCTTCGACAACTCGGCGATGGACGGGTTCGCGGTGCGCGGCGTCGATGTCGCCACCGCCTCCCCCGATGCCCCGATCACGCTGCGCGTGGTCGCCGACCTGCCCGCCGGGGTGTCCGACGACCCGCCGCTCGGTCCCGGCGACGCCGCCCGCATCATGACCGGTTCGCCGACTCCCTCGGACGCCGATGTGATCGTGCCGTTCGAGGACACCGCCGGCGGCCTGGCCGACTCGATGGGCGAGGTGCGGGTGCTGCGCGCTCCGGCCGCACCCGGTGTGTTCATGCGACGCCGCGGGGCCGACCTGCACGCCGGCGACGAGGTCGTGCACGCGGGCGAGCGCCTCGGTGCGTTCCAGCTCGCTGCCGCCGTCGCCGCCGGTGTCTCCGAGGTGGTGGTGACTCGCGCTCCCCGCGTGGCCGTGGTCTCCACCGGCAGCGAACTGCTCGCTCCCGGCGAGCCCGCCGCCCGCGGCCGGATCCCCGACTCGAACGGACCGCTGCTCGCGCAGCTCGTCGCCGACGCCGACGCCGAGGTGGTGCTGCTCGCGCGCGTGCCGGACGACCCCGAGGCCGTGCAGCGCGTCACCGCGGATGCCGTGGACCGCGGCGCCGACGTGATCGTGTTCACCGGCGGCGTCAGCGCGGGGGCCTACGAGCCCGTGCGCGGGGCATTCGACGGACAGGGGCACGTGGAGTTCGTCAACGTCGCGATGCAGCCGGGCAAGCCCCAGGCGTTCGGCGTGCTGACGACCGGCTCCCTGGTGTTCGGCCTGCCGGGGAACCCGGTCAGCGTGGCCGTCTCCTTCGAGGTCTTCGTCCGCCCCGCGCTGCTCGCCCTGCAGGGGCGCACCGACATCCAGCGCGCCAGAGCGCCGTTCACGGCCGACGCCGCGTGGACGACCCCGCCGGATCGCCGACAGTACCTCCCGGCCGTCGTCGACCTGGCCGCGTGCACGGTGCGCCCTGCGACCTCCGGGGGCTCGGGCTCGCACCTCGCCGGCGGGCTCGCGCGCGCGCACGCGTTCGCGATCGTGCCGGCCGAGGTCCCCGCTGTCGCCGTCGGCGACGTGATCGATGTCATGCTGGTCGGATGAGCTTCCCTCACCTCGACGCCGCCGGCCGCGCCCACATGGTCGACGTGACCGCGAAGCAGCCGACCGTGCGCACCGCGACGGCACGGGGCTTCGTGCGCTGCAGCGCCGACGTCGTCGCAGCGCTCCGCGACGGCACCGTGCCGAAGGGCGACGTCCTCGCCGTCGCCCGCATCGCCGGCATCCAGGCGGCCAAGGCGACGGCGACGCTGCTCCCGCTCGCGCACGTCATCGGCGTGCACCGCGCGGGCGTCGAGCTGGAGATCGTCGACACCGGCGTGCTGATCGAGGCGACCGTCGGCACGGCCGACCGCACCGGCGTCGAGATGGAGGCGCTGACCGCGGTCTCCGTCACCGCGCTCGCGATCGTCGACATGGTCAAGGGCGTCGATCGCTCCGTCATGATCGAGGACGTCCGCATCGTCGCGAAATCGGGCGGACGGTCCGGCGACTGGGTGCGCCCCGGTGAGACCGACGCCTCGACCCCCGGATCCTCCCGATGACACGGGTGCGCTACTTCGCGGCCGCCGCGGAGGCCGCCGGCGCCGACGTCGAGGAGCGCGACGAACCCACCCTCATCGCCCTGCGTCGAGCCGTCGTCGCGGAGCATCCGGCACTCGCCGACATCCTTCCGCGCTGCGCCGTGCTCGTCGACGGCGTGCGCACCGACGACGACCACGATCTCGGCGACGTGCAGCTCATCGACGTGCTGCCGCCGTTCGCGGGCGGCTGACCCTCCGCCCACCCGACCTCCGCGGCACCGGTCGCAGGGCTCAGCCGCCGATGCCCTTCCACGACGTCGAGCCGTCGGCCTCGAGCTGACGCTTCCACACCGGCAGGTCGCGCTTGATGTCCTCGATGACCGCGCGGCACACCTCGAACGCCTCCGCCCGATGCTCGGAGGCGACTGCGATAACGACGGCGGCATCGCCGACGTCGAGTCGCCCGATGCGGTGACTGACCGCCACGACCACACGCCCGCCATCGCCGACGGTTCCCGCCTCCGCCGCGATCCGCCGCAGCGTCGCCTCGGCGTCGGGGTGGGCGCTGTACTCCAGACCGACGACCGGGGTCGCAGCATCCGGATCGTTGTCGCGCACGCGCCCGACGAAGGTGGTCACGGCGCCGAGCGCGGGGTCTTCGACCGCCGCCAGATGCACGTCGAGATCGAGCGGCTCCTCGGTCACCGCAGCACGTCGGACATCGTTCACGAGTGGTCCCCGCCCGCCACCTGGTCGACGATGTGCGCGGCGACACCCAGCACCACCGGCACGCCGGACTCCACGGCCCGCGTCGATCCCGGCAGGTTCACGACGAGCGCGCCCTCCGGATCGACGATTCCGGACAGCCCGCGGGAGAGCACGGACAGCGGGGTGTCGGAGAGGCCGCTGCGGCGCAGCTCCTCGGCGATGCCGGGGATCTCGCGGGTGATCACCGGGCGCGTGCCCTCCGGGGTCTGATCCTGCGGTCCGACGCCGGTGCCACCCGTCGTGACGATCACCCGCGCGCCCGAGGCGACCGCCCGGCGCAGGGCATCCTCGACGGACGACGCTCCGTCCGGCACGATCTCGGCATCCGGGCAGTCGAAGCCCGCCTCCCGCAGCAGGCCGACCGCGAGCGGGCCTCCTCGGTCCTCACGCTCACCCGCGAACGAGCGATCGGAGACGGTGATCACGTGCGCGAGGGTCTGCGGCATGGCTCCACCCTAGAGGGACGCGATCGGGCGCTCCACCGGTCAGGTGACCCGGACCAGCGAACGCTGCCATCCGGAGGATCCGTCCGGGGCGATGGGCGCGCGCTCCTCGATCTGCAGGTCGCCGTTCCTGTTGACCGCGCGGACCGCGACGTAGTGGGTTCCCGGCGTCGCATCCCACTCCATGAACCACTGCACCCAGGTGTCGTCGTTGACGGGAGCCGAGAGCGTCGCCGGAACCCAGTCGCCGTCGTCGATGCTCACCTCCACGCGCTCGATGCCGACGGACTGCGCCCAGGCCACACCGGCGATCGGGATCCTGCCCGCATCGACGGCCTCGCCGACCTTGGGGGTGTCGACCCGGGAGGAGAACTTGATCGGCGCCTGGGCGCTGTAGCCGCGCGGCGTCCAGTAGGCCTCATCGGCCGCGAATGTCGTCACCGTGAGCTGCGTGAGCCACTTGGTCGCCGACACGTAGCCATACAGACCGGGCACGACCATGCGCACGGGGAAACCGTGCACGAGCGGCAGCGGCTCGCCGTTCATCGCCACCGCGAGGATCGCGTCGAGGTTCTCGTCGGTCAGCGCCGCCAGCGGGGTGCTCGCCGTGTAGCCGTCGATGCTGCGCGACAGCACCATGTCGGCATCCGACGTCACTCCGGCCTTCCTCAGCACGTCGCGCACCGGCACACCGAGCCACCTCGCGCTGCCGACCAGCTCGCCGCCGACCTCGTTCGAGACGCAGGTCAGCGTGATCGAGTACTCGTCCAGCCCCATGTCGAGGAGATCCTGGAAGCTCATCTCGACACGCTGGTCGACCATGCCGTCGATCACCAGGCGCCACGTCGACGGGTCGATGGTCGGCACCGTCAGCGCGGTGTCCACGCGGTAGAAGTCGGCGTTGGGCGTGTACAACGGACTCAGCCCCGGGATGTCGAGCTCGGCACCGGAGGGCACCGTCACCGTCGTGCGCGGCGACGGGAGCCGGAGGGCGCTGCGGATCGACTCGACCGAGGCGATGGCCATGCTGACCGTTCGCGCGGTGATGCCGACCGCGATGGCCGCGACACCGGCCAGACCCGCGAGCACGAAGAAGCGGCGGCGGTCGAAGCCGCCCTGCGCGGTCTCATCGACGGATGCCGGAGCCGCCGATGTGCGCCAGGCGCGCAGGTGGCGGGAGAGCAGCACGAGGATCACCGAGCCGGCGACGGTTCCCAGCAGCGGCGGGAGGAACGCGAGGGGTGTCACGGCCGCGCGGGTCACGATCGCCGCGGTCGAGAGCACGCCGGCGACGGCCAGCGCCACCACGCCGAGCGGTGGGCGCACGAGCTGGAGGATGCCGCCGACCGCCGACGCGATCACGACGGCGAGACCGAGCCCCGCCAGCAGCGCGACCTTGTCGTACTCGCCGAACGTGGCGATCGCGAACTCCTTGAACGGCTGCGGCACGATGTCGATGACGAAGCCGCCGACCGCGAGGATCGGACTCGCGGCCCGTGCGAACAGCAGCGCGAACAGCTCCGCGGTCGCGAGGAAGACCGCCCCGGCGATCACCCCCGCCAGCGCAGCCCACACGATGAACCGTCTCCCGCTGCCGCGCTGCGCCATGTCCGTCTCCTCGTTCACCGGTGGAGGTGCGTCACCCCTTGTTCGGAGACCGAGCGTAATCGGATGTGTGCGCGCGGAGAACCGCCTTCGCGTCTAGGCGCCGACCTCCAGTGCGCGCGCGAACGCACGGACGAACGCATCCACATCGTCGCGACCGAGGCACATCGGCGGCTTGATCTTCAGCACGTTCTGGTGGTCACCCGTCGGCTGCACGATCACACCCAGTCCGCGCATCCGCTCGCAGACGGCCGCGGTCTCCTGCGTGGCCGGCTCCCGGGTCTCGCGGTCGCGGACCAGCTCGATGCCGAGGTAGAGACCGGAGCCGTGGACGGCACCGACCAGAGGGTGTCCCAGGCCGAGCACCTGCTCGCGCAGATACGCTCCGACCGCACGCGCGTTCTCCTGGAGTCCCTCGTCGCGGATCACGTCCAGCACGGTCGATCCGATGACGCTCGAGACCGGGCTGCCGCCGGTCGACGCGAAGAAGTATCCTTCACGTCGATACGCCGCCGCGATCTCCCTGGTCGTGATGACGGCGCCGAGCGGATGCCCGTTGCCGATGGCCTTCGCGACCGCGACGATGTCGGGCACCACGCCCTGCTGCTCGAAGCCCCAGAACCACTCCCCCAGGCGTCCGAAGCCGACCTGCACCTCGTCGGCGACGACGAGGCCACCGTGTGCGCGGATCGCGCCGTAGACGGCGGCGAGGTAGCCGTCCGGCAGGGCGACGCCGCCCGCGTTGCCGAAGAACGTCTCGGCGACGAACGCCCCCGGCGCACGGCCCTCTGCCGCGAGCCGCTCGATCTCGGCGACCGCCTCCGATGCGTAGCGCGAGGCCGCCGCGTCGCGGTGGACTCCGCGGTAGGTGTTCGGCGCATCGACCGTGTGCACCCAGTCCGGGCGGGTCGCCAGGGCGGCGGGGTTGTCGGCGATCGAGGTCGACACCGCATCGGCGAGGTCGGTCCAGCCGTGGTAGGACTCCCGGACGGCGAGCACGTCACGCCGTCCGGTCGCCGCTCTGGCGAGGCGCAGCGCGAGGTCGACCGCCTCCGACCCGCTGTTCACGAGGAAGACCGTGTCGAGCGGCGCGGGAGTCAGCTCCGCGAGGCGCTCCGCGTACTCGACGACCGCGGGATAGTGGAACCGCGAGTTCGTGTTCAGCGTGCGCAGTTGTCGGCTCGCGGCGTCGGCGATCCGCGGGTGGGCGTGCCCGAGCGCGGTGACGTTGTTGACCATGTCGAGGTAGACGCGACCGTCGGTGTCGATCAGATACTGCTTCCACCCGCGGGCGATGATCGGGGGCGCGTCGTAGTAGTGCTCCTGCACCTCGGCGAACACGCGGTCGCGGCGCGCGAGCAATGCGGCGGAGTCGTCGCGCTCGGCGGCGGCGGGGTGCCCCGGCAGGAGTGCGGACGGATCGGCGATCACGGCGAGCCAGGCATCGGCCATCGCCGCCTCGACGAACGCGGGCACCGGTGCGTCCACGTCGGCGAGGGCGCCGCCGACTCGCACGGTGCGGACCGTGAGGTGGAGCGTGGTGGTTCCGAGCACGTCTCCCCGGGTGACGGGGCGCTCATCGTCCGCGGCGGCGTCCGCGAGCGGGCCGCCGTCGACGGACGCGCCGATCAGCTCCAGCCGCACCCCCTCGGCGTCGCCGTCGCCGCGCAGCACGAGTCCGTGGTCGGTGCGGGAGAGGCGACCGGTCCAGGGCGCGATGAGCTCGGCTGTGCGGTTCAGTGCGATGTCGATGCCGGTCGCCACGGTGGCCGGCGCGTCTTCGGCGTACCGCGACGCCCGGGTGAGGCGGGCCTCGCCGAACCGGGTGATCGCCGCACTCGCCTCCGAGACGAGTGCCGCCCGCGCGATCCAGGCCTCGGTCGCGGGGTCGAGCCAGGAGCCGTCCTCGAAGTCGGCACTCGCCGGGGAGAGGTCGAGCACGACGGCGGCATCCGCGGCCACCCCCGGCAGCAGCGGACCGGACGGAGGCAGCGTGGCGACGGCGGACGGGAGCCCGAGGGCGCGGTGCACCAGGCGCGTCGCCACGGCCAGCGGCACCGACGTCGCCGCGGCGAGGATGGCCTCCTCGTGGCGCAGATTCTCGACGGCGTAGGCGTTGTCCGGCTCGCGGGACACGACGTGGTGCCCACTCGCCACGAGCTGCACGCCGCGCAGGATCACGAGCGGCCACAGCGCGCTCGCCTCATCGAGGCTGAGCGGCCGCACCCGGTGATAGGCGCGCAGGGCGCGGAGAGCGCCCGGCAGGTCGACGCCGTCGTGATGGAGGAGAGAGGAGAGCGTGATCGCCAGTCCGGCGACGGACCACGTGCGGTTGAGGTCGCCCAGATCGATCACGCCGTCCGGGATGCGCACCACGGGGTCGCTCCAGACGACGTTGTCGTCGGTGAGGTCCCCGTGCACGGCCTGCACGGGGAGCGCCTCCTCCAGCGGAGCGAGCGCGGCCCAGGCGCGCTCGGCGATGGTCTCGAGGCGGGCCAGGAGCACGCCGTCGTCGAGATGACCGAACAGCTCGGGAAGCACCGACCGGGACTGCCGCAGATCCCACTGGTGCGGGCGCGCGGTTCCCGGCTCGTCGAAGTCGGCGAGCGCGACGTCGACACGCGCTGCCAGCGCTCCGAGCGCATCGACGACCGATGCGCTGAGGTGGCCGCCTCCGGAGAGGGTCCCGCCGTCGAGGAAGTCCAGCAGCCGCACGTGCAGCACGGTGCCGGCATGCGCCACCAGGGCGACCGTCGCACCGTCGACGGTCGGACGCGTCTGCGGGGCGCGCACGCCGGGCGCGTGCTGCGCGAGATGCGCGGCCGCCGCCGACTGCGCCGAGACCTCCCCGATCGAGGTGGCCGGGTTGGCGATCTTGAGCAGCAGGCGCTCGGCGCCCGTGTCGACGAGGAAGTTGCGGTCCTCGTGACTGCCGAGGCTGCGCGCCGTCCCCGCGACGCCGAAGTGCTCGCGGGCGATCAGGGCGGCATCCGCCTCCGTCAGCTGAGGCGGGGCTTCCGGGATGAGCGGTGTCGGGTGCGAGGTGGTCGACCGTTCGGTGGTCATGATGCTCCAGTGGGATCGAGGGGGGATTCGATGCGTGCACCGTCGAGGTGCAGCGGGGTCAGCGGGGCGGCGCTGCACACGAGCAGTCGGCCGGGACCGGGGTCGAAGAGAGGATCGTTGAGGTACTCGAACTCGCCCTGGGTGACGGCGCGCGCACACGTACCGCAGACACCGACGCGGCACTCGCTCGGCCAGTCGAGACCGGCCTGCTCCGCCGCGTTCAAGAGGGTGCCGTCCGTCGGCTCCCAGACGAAGGAGCCGGCGGCGGACGCGATGGGCAAGGGGTCCTCCGCGCGGGGGCTTCGCGGAGGACCCCAGTCGGGGGCGATGGGCGAGTAGAACGCGTCGATGCGGATGCGCTCGGCGGCGAAGCCGAGGTCGACGAGCATGTCGCGCACACCGGACGCGAAAACGCCGGGGCCGCACACGAAAGCGTCGGCGGAGTCGAGGTCGAGGTCGGCGATCGCGGACCCGAGGGCGGCGCTGTCCGGCCGGCCGGCGACAGTGGTGAAGCCGGCCGGGGCGGCGGGCGGGGCATCGCGGGTGACATGCAGCGTCGCTGTGCCGTCCGCGAGTGCCGCGACCGCCTGACATGCCTCGGACCACAGCGGCAGCGAGGCGGCGGAGCGCTCGGTGTGCACGACGCGCACGCGCCCGGTCTTCGCCTGCGCCGCTCGCGACCGCAGCAGGGCGGTGGTCGGCGTGATGCCGATGCCGGCGCTGACGAGCAGCAGATCGCGCGACCCGTCGTCTGCGGCCGCGGTGCCGTGCGGTCCTGTCACGACGATCTCGGTGCCGACCGGATAGGCGTCATGCAGCAGCGAGGAGACACGACCGTCCCGCTTGACGCTGATGCGGAACCGCCCGGGTTCCACCGCCGAGATCGTGTACGAGCGCCAGTTCGGGGTGGGGCCGCCGGCGAGGTGCAGCCGCACGTGCGCGCCGGGTGCCGATGCGTCCAGGAGGTGCAGCGGGTCCGCCAGCCAGAAGCTCACGACATCGTCGGACTCCTCCCGCCGCTCCACCACGTGCGCGGTGCGCGGCCACCCCGGTTCACCCGCGGGCGCGGGGTCGGCCGGGCGGCCGGTGTCGACGACGACATCGCCCGCACGCAGCGAGCCCGGGCTGACGACGCGGGCGTACACGCCGCAGAACATGTGTCCGTAACGGGATCCGAGGAGCGCGGGGACGTTGAGGTCGGAAACCCCGTCGACCGGGCGGATCGTGGTGGCGCGGCAGCGATCGGTCGGCTGGAACACCTCGAGCTCGACGTCGCCGACGCGGATCCGGCGTCCGACGAGATCGAACTCCTCGAAGGGCTCGAGGCCGGAGAGGTAGAGGTTTCCCCTGACGCGACGCGGGTCGACGGGCTCTCCGGCTTCCCGTCCGAGCTCCTCAAGCGTCGCCAGGTTGATGATCGAGAGGTGCGCGCGCGGCCAGTCCCACAGCCCTGCGGCGGTGGAGGCGATCAACCGGGGCGTCGAGCGCTCGTCGGCGAGTGTGCGGCGGAGGAGGTCGTCGATCTCGGACGCGGCGGACGCCGCGCCGGTACGCTGATCGCCGAGCCTGCCGGACGCCACCGCCCCGTCCGGGGTGGTGACCGTGAGTATCGGTGCGCCGGTCTCGGCGTCGGCGAGATCGACGGCGATCCTCGCGATGTGCTCGTGCCTGGCGAGATGGAAGAAGTCCTCGCGCGGTCGCCATCCGGCATCGTCGGGGATCGAGGCCTCGCGGGCGATGGCGAAGGATCGATCCCAGCGCAGGCCGCGGCCGAGCTCGAGGCGCACCGGGTCGACGGTCGGCACGCCCGCGAGCCCCTTCACCGGGTAACGGACGATGCTGTCGACGACGACGCGGTTCGCGTTCACGGATACCCCTTCGTCGGCGGCGATTGCTCTCATCGTATGAGTCGCGCCGGGAGGCGGCTCACGTGCCGGAACGATCCGGCCTGCTCGCACTGTAGCGAGCGGCTGGGCGAGGCGTCAAGCATGCCGGAACGATCCGATCGTTGAGATTACGGGAGTGTTTCAATCCGGGAACTTCCAAAATCGTCTCTTGACGACGCGGTCGGCGGAGGCTAGCTTGCAAGAGCGCCGGAACGATCCGGCAGAGTCGCCGACTCGATCCGCGCACGACTGTGGCACCCTCCCGCACCACTCCCGCACCATCGACCCTCGAAGGATTCCGACAATGCGCACGAAGATCCCCGCGATCGGTTTCGCCCTCACGACCGCCCTGGTTCTGGCAGGCTGCTCCGCCGCTGCCACCCCCGACACTGGCACCGCCCCCGAAGCGAAGCCTGGCTTCCTCGCCTCCGCCGACACCGCGCTCCCGACCGGCGGTGCGCTGACCGTCGCCGTCGACTACGACAGCGTCGAAGCCGCCGGCCTCGACCCGCAGCTGGCGGACACCGCCCGCTCGTGGATGATCCTCGGGCTCTCCTACGAGACGCTCGTCGGGCTCGACGAGAACTTCGCTCCCACCCCCGGCCTCGCCGAGAAGTGGGAGGAGGTGAGCCCCACCGAGTACGTGTTCACGCTGCGCGAGGGGGCCACGTTCTCGAACGGCCGCGCCGTCACCCCCGCCGACGTGGCCGGCAGCTTCGAACGACTCAAGGGCGCCGGCGGCGCGTGGTCGGCGCAGGCATCCGTCATCTCCTCGGTCGAGGCGACGGGCGAGCGCGAGGTCACCCTCCACCTCACGAAGCCCTACTCCCCGTTGTTCGGTCTGCTGGCCCACGCCGCGACGTCGATCCTGCCGATCGCCGAGATCGACTCGGGAGAGGTCGACCTCAAGACGGACGTCGTCGGCAGCGGCCCCTACATGCCCACCTCGCACGTGCAGGACCAGTCGTGGGCGTTCGAGCGGAACCCGCACTACAGCGGCCCCGAGTACTCCCCCGACACCATCGCCCTGCAGGTCGTACCCGACGAAGCGGCGCGATTGGCGGCGATCCGCGACGGCAGCGCCGACTACGTGGTGTTCAACAACCCGGATGCCGCGTCGCTGCTCGCGCAGACCGCATCCGCCACCGTGGTCAACCAGCAGAACACCGACTTCTTCTACCTGGTGCTCAACGGCGCCGACCCGGACTCCCCGCTCGCGGACGAGCGCGTGCGGTTCGCCGTCAACGCGATCATCGACCGGCAGCAGATCTCCGACGTCGCCCTCGCCGGAAACGCCAAGCCCACCGGCGTCACGCCGTTCGCCCTCCCCGATGCCTGCGACCCGGCCGACCTGCCCTCCGCCACCATCAGCGACGACGAGATCCGCGCCCTGCTGAGCGACGCCGGCGCGAAGGACCTGAGCCTCACGCTCAAGACCTGGAACAGCGAGGCAGGACCGGGCGCGATCGCCCAGGTGATCCAGCAGCAGCTCGCCGCGTTCGACATCGACCTCGACGTGCAGATCCTCGACGACGGCATCTGGTCCGAGGCTCTGTACGGCGACGCCGCCGTCCCGGCCGACACCGACCTCAGCATCAGCTGGTTCGCGGGCTACGGCGACGCGTCGCTCGTGACGAACTGGTGGAACACCGACACCGCCGGCTTCACGGCGCGGTTCATGGCCCCGACACCCGAGATCAACACCCTCATCACGAAGGCCGCGGAGACCCCGCTGGGTGACGAGCGCGCCGCGGTGTTCACCGACCTGTGCGCGGCGGTCGACGAGAACGCGCAGATGGTGCCGCTCGTGAACCGCCCTGGGCAGGTGGCCTTCCGCTCCGACTCGTTGAGCCCGACCATCGCGACGAACGAGGGCTACGGCAACGTGCTGCGCTTCGTCTCCGACTTCCGACTCCGCGAGGCGCAGTAGTCCATGCGTATTCTGCGAATGCTGCCGGGGAGGCTGATGACGGCCCTCGCCGTCGTCGTGGGCGCGTCGATCCTGATCTTCGTCGCGGTCCGCAGTCTCCCCGGCGACTTCGCCCAGCTGCTGCTCGGCCCGCTCGCCTCCGAAGCGGCCAAGGATGCGGTCAGGGAGACCTTCCGTCTCGATCGCAGCCTGCCCGAGCAGTACTGGGCGTGGATGACCTCGGCACTGCACGGCGACTTCGGCATCTCGGTCGCGAGCCAAGCGCCGGTGCTGGACGAGTTCGCGCTGCGCGCCCCCACCACGGTGCTGCTGGCCGTCATGGCGATGATCATCACCCTGGCCGTCGGCATCCCGCTCGGCATCTACGCCGGCACCCGGCCCGCCCGAGGCCGATCGGCGATCACGGGACGTCTGCTCGGCAGCATCGGCATCAGCATCCCCGAGATCGTGCTGGGGTCGCTCGTGGTCTACCTCTTCTCGCGGTTCGACCTCGGCCTCAGCGTCACCGGCTTCGTGTCGCCGCGGGACGACTTCGGCGGAGCGCTCGTCTCGCTGCTGCTCCCCGCGTTCGTGCTCTCGGTGTTCTGCGTCGCTGCGACGGCCAGGACCACGCGGGACGCGGTCATGGGCGTGCTGGTGGAGCCGCACATCCTCGCCGCCGTCGCCCGTGGCGAGCGTCCGACGTTCATCGTGCGACACCATGTGCTGCGCAACGCCCTCATCCCGGTCTTCACCTTCACGGCGACGATCTTCGCCTACCTGCTGGGTGGGGCCGTCCTGGTCGAGAGCGTGTTCTCGGTGCCGGGACTCGGCTCCTACCTCGTGCAGGGGCTCGGTCGTCGTGACATCGCCGTCGTCCAGACGGGCGTGCTGCTCGCGACCGTCATCTTCGTCCTGTGCAGTCTCCTGATCGACGTGGTCACCGCTCTCGTGGATCCTCGCGTCACGCCCGGCCGGAAGAGAGGCCTCGCATGAACACCCCCACTCCCCCCGCCACCGGCCTGATCGGGGTGCGCGCCCGGCGCCTGTCCACGACGTTCCGCGGCATCGACGTGCTCGGCCGCATCGCGCTCGGGGTGCTGATCGGCGTCCTGCTGGTCGGCGTCGCCGGCACCTTCCTGCACATCGGCGGCGACTCCTCGACGATCGTCGGCCCCCGGCTCGCCCCGCCCGCTCCGGGCTGGCCGCTGGGAACCGATTCCCTCGGCCGCTCGCTCCTGCCCCGCCTGTTCCAAGGCGTCGCGACGACCCTCGCGCTCTCCGTGCTCGCGGTCGCGATCACGGCGGTGGTCTCCGCGACGGCGGGCATGATCGCCGGGTACCACGGCGGTCTGACCGGCGGCATCATCATGCGCATCGGCGACATCCTCTACGCGTTCCCCGCCATCGTGCTGGCGATCCTCGTCGCGACCGCCGTGGGTCCCGGTGTGACCACGGCCGTCGCCGCGATCGTGCTGGTCACGGTGCCGCTCATGACGCGGATGGTCGGGCAGGAGGCGCGGTCCGTCGCCGGGCGCGACTTCATCACGGCCGGCATCATCGCCGGTGTCAGCACCCCGCGGATCCTCGTGCGGCACGTGCTGCGCAACGTCTCCGGCACGATCGCCGTGCAGGGCACGTACGCGCTGTCCGTCGCGATCCTGGTGGAGGGCGGGCTGAGCTTCCTCGGCTACGGCGTGCAGCTTCCGGCGTCCTCGCTCGGGCTCCTCATCCGCGAGGGGGCGATCTACATGGTCACCTCGCCCATCCTCCTGCTGGCGCCCGGCATCGTCCTGGTGATCGCGATCCTCGCGATCACCATCCTCGGCGACAGCCTGCGCGACCTCTTCGAACCCCGCGAGACGAGGAACCTCGAATGACCTCCGACCTGCAGCCACCATCGCCTGCCGTGCGCAACGCGATCGAGATCGACGATGTCGTCGTCGAGTACGTCCGCCGCGACGGCGGGCTGGTGCGCGCCCTCGACCACGCGACGCTCTCGGTCGCCCCCGGCCGGCGCCTGGGTCTGGTCGGCGAGTCCGGCTCCGGCAAGTCGACGGTGGCGGCACTCATCCCCCGCCTGCTCCCCTCGAACGGGTCGGTCACCTCGGGCAGCGTCCGGGTGAACGGTCAGGACGTGCTGTCGATGGATGTGGACGCGGTGCGCACGCTGCGCCGCGACGTCGTCGGGATGATCCCGCAGGACCCGGTGTCCTCGCTCGATCCGACGATGCGCATCGGCCGGCAGCTGCGTCTGGCGCTGCCGGGGATCGTGCGCACGGACGCCGACGCCGCCGAGCTGCTCGATCGGGTCCGCATCCGCGACCCCCGCGGCGTGCTCCGCCTGTTCCCGCATCAGATCTCCGGCGGAATGGCCCAGCGCGTCGTCATCGCGATGACGCTGGCGCGCAGCCCCCGCGTGCTCGTCGCGGACGAGCCGACCGCTGCGCTCGACTCGAGTGTCCGCCACGAGGTCACCAGCCTCCTGTTCGAGATCGCCGACGAGCAGGGGACGACCGTCGTCTGGCTCAGCCACGATCTGCGCTCCGTCGGACGCTGGTGCGAACGCGTCGCCGTCATGTTCGCCGGCGCGGTGGTCGAGGAGGGTCCGGCCGCGACCGTGCTGGAGAACCCCACGCATCCCTACACGATCGCCCTCGCGAGCGCCGATCCGGCGAGCGCACGGCCAGGGGAGCGGATCGAGACGGGCGTCATCGCCCAGGCCAGGAAGGGAGCACGCTGATGAGCGCGGTCATGTCCTTGGATGCCGTGTCCTGCACGTTCACGAGCGGATGGGGTTCCTCCCGTCGCCGGGTCGAGGCGATGCGCGACGTGTCGTTCGACATCCAGAGCGGCGAGACGCTCGGGCTGGTCGGCGAATCGGGGTCCGGCAAGTCGACCACCGGCCGGGTCGCGCTCGCGCTGCAGAAGCCCACGAGCGGGCGCGTCCTGTTCGAAGGCGAGCCGCTGGGCACGCCGAAGTCGGCACGCGGACGTCGGCAACTGGTCCCCCAGAATCCGCTGTGGTCGCTCGATCCGCGGCTTCCGGTGGTGGCGTCGATCGCGGAGCCGCTCGCGGCGCTGCAGGGCGGCAGCCTAGGATCCCACCGCGATGCGGTCGAGAGCATGCTGCGCGACGTCCGGCTCGACGTGTCGCTGGCCGACCGCTACCCGCACGAGCTGTCCGGTGGGCAGCGTCAGCGCGTCGCGATCGCCCGCGCCCTCATCACGCATCCCCCGTTCATCGTGTTCGACGAGGCGGTCAGTGCGCTCGACGTCTCGGTGCAGACCCAGATCCTCAACCTGCTGCGCGATCTGCAGGACGAGCACGGGTTCGCCGCCCTGTTCATCTCCCACGACCTGGCCGCCGTGCGCTACATCGCGCACCGCATCGCCGTGATGCGGCTCGGGGAGATCGTCGAACTCGCCGAGACCGAACGCTTCTACGCCGAACCGGCCCACGAATACTCCCGCCAACTCCTGGAGGCACTATGACCCCCTCATCCGTCACCCCCGCTCCCCGGCTGGCCGGCATCCCCGACTGGGGTCCTCGCACGCTCAACGGCGACGTCGCGCTCACTCCCGTCCCCGGAACCACGGGCGACGTCGTCGAGTACGACTTCCCCGGTATCGAGGTCGGCGTCGCCACCTACCCGGAAGGGCCGACCGGATGCACGGTCGTGCACGTTCCGGGCGGTGCGCGCATGGCGATCGACGCCCGCGGCGGCGCGATCGGCATGAGCTCCGGCTACGAGTACTTCGCGCACGCGCTCTGCCTCGCCGGCGGGTCCGTGTACGGGCTGTCGGCGGGGTCGGGAGTGGCCGACGAGCTGCGCGCCCGCGGCGGCAACCGTGGCGGCGTCGACGACCTGGCCCTCGTGTCGAGCGCGGTCATCTACGACTTCTCGGCGCGGACGACCGCCATCATCCCCGATGCGGCGCTCGGACGCGCTGCCGTCCGAGATGCCGCGCACGGCCGGGTCCCGGTCGGACGCGTCGGCGCCGGCTCCTCGGCATCGGCCGGCAAGATCGACTACGCCCGCACCGAGATCACGGGTCAGGGCGCGGCGTTCGGACGCATCGGCGATGTGCGCGTGCTCGTGGTCACCGTGCCGAACCCGGTCGGCGTCATCGTCGACAGGGCGGGCGATGTCGTCCGCGGCAACTACCGCACGGAGGACGGCACCCGCGGGCGCCTCGAACCCGACTATCTCGCCGCGATCGAGAAGGCCCAGTCCGTCGACGGCGAGCGGCCGGAGGCGCAGCGCGGCAACACGACCATCACGACCGTCGTCACCAATGTGAAGCTCACCGAGCACGAGCTCATCCATTTCAGCCGTCAGGTGCACTCGTCCATGAATCGGGCGATCCAGCCGTTCCACACGGCGCTCGACGGCGACACGCTCTTCGCGCTGACCACCGACGAGGTCGACCTCGCCCCCGGAGCGCCGGCAGGGTCGAGTCCCGTCGACTCGCTCGCCCTCGGCGCCTTCGCCTCCGAACTCGCATGGGACGCGGTCCTGTGCGCCGCCCGGTGACCCGGCAGTCCCACCGACCGATCCCCTCCGAGGAGACAGCATGACCTTCATCGATCCGGCACTCGCCGATCCCGACGCCCTCCACCGCCTCGTCCCCCTCCCGGTCGCCGGCGACCGCATCGGCAACGACGACGTCGAGCTCGTGCCGACGCACGGCGTCGGGCGGGGACAGGTCGCGTTCGACTTCCCCGGCGTCTCGATCGGCACGGCGGAGTACGCCGAGGGACCGACCGGGGCGACCGTCCTGGCCTTCGACCGCGGCCTGCGCACCTCGGTGGACGCCCGCGGTGGTGCCATCGGGATCATCGGGCGCTACGAGGAGGTGAACGACGCGATCTGCTTCGCGGGCGGTTCGTCTTACGGTCTCGCGGCAGCGACCGGCGTCGACGAGGAGCTCCTGTCCCGTGCGGAGGGACGGGTCGGCTGGCAGGCGCTGCGCTCGGCCTCCGGTGCGGTCATCTACGACCTCGCCGCCCGACCGACCGGGATCATGCCCGATGCCGCACTCGGCAAGGCCGCGCTGCGCGCCGCACGCACCGACACCGTCGCCGTGGGGCGGGTGGGAGCGGGGGTCTCCGCCTCCACGGGGAAGATCGATCCGTCCCGCACGGAGTTCTCGGGGCAGGGAGTCGCGTTCCGGCAGATCGGCGCGATCAGGATCCTCGTCGTCACGATCGTCAATCCGGTCGGAGTGATCGTCGACCGGACCGGCGCCGTGGTCCGCGGCAACTACGACGCGGCGACCGGGGAGCGCCGGCACCCCTTCGTCGACTACGAGCAGGCGCTCGCGACCGGAACCACCCCGACGACATCGCCGGGGAACACGACCATCACGGCCGTCGTCACCAACGTCGCGCTCGACGACAAGGAGCTGCGCCTGTTCGCACGACAGGTGCACTCGTCGATGCATCGCGCGATCCAGCCGTTCCACACGAACCATGACGGCGACACCCTGTTCGCGCTGACCACCGACGAGGTGACGCTGCCGCCGGCCGGCAGCACGCGCCTGGGCGAGCAGGCCGTCAACTCGATCGCGCTGGGCACCATCGCCTCCGAGGTCGCGTGGGACGCCGTCCTGCGCGCGGCGACGTGACCCCGCCGACCACCATCCCTTCCGCCGTGCCGGTCGGCACGCGCATCCCCCACGACCTGAGAGGAACACCCCATGGCGATTCGCCGCTTCGAGACCGATGAGGTCGATCCCTTCGCACGCGGTGTGGCGATCGGACGCTTCAGTGCGGACGGGATCGCCTGGAACCTGCGCAGCTACCGCGAGCTCTTCACGGTGGTCGGAGTGACCGCCGACGACCTGCCCCGCATCGGCCTCACCGCGCTCGAGAACATCGAGCGCTGGTCGCCCGCCCTCGGCGCGGAGGCACGTGGTCTGGCCGAAGGCGCCGGCGTGGAGCCGTGGGAGATCGGGGTGCTCAACGCCCGCACCGAGATCCTCGCGACCGTCGGCGCGATCGGCGAGGGGGAGTGCTCCACGGTCGTGACGCTCGACGAGGGGCGTGCCCCCTGGACGATGCAGACCTGGGATTGGCACGACGTGTCCAACGAGGATCAGCTCGTGGTGCGAGCCCGCGTCCGCGCCGACCGGGAGGTGCGCTACTTCACCGAGTTCGGCATCCTCGGCAAGGTCGGTGTGAACGACGCCGGCCTCGGCTCGCACTTCAACATCCTCAATCACGACGACGACGGCAAGGGGATCGGCGTCCCCGTGCACGCGGTGGCCAGGGCGGTGCTCGACGGCGCCGAGGACGTCGACGACGCGATCCGCATCGCCCGCTCCGCCCCCGTGAGCGCATCGACGGTGCTGACCGTGGTCGCCGGCGATGCGGAGGGCGGGCGCGCGGTGTCGATCGAGCTGAGCCCGAGCGGTGCAGCCGTCGTCGAGCCCGACGAGGACGGCCTGCTCGTGCACACCAACCACTTCCTCGACGGCGTGCTCGCCGAGGGCGAGCTGGTGCCGGCGAAGTCGAGCACCTTCCCGCGTCTCACGCATCTGCGCGACCGCAGCGCGCGGCTCCGCACCGCGGATCCGGTGGCGAGGGCGCAGGCGATGCTCGTGCATGAGGCCGACGGCGCCGCCGTGTGCTGCCACCCCGATCCGACGCTCACGTTCGAGCACCGGTGGGAGACGCTGCTCACGATCGGCATCGATGTCGAGCGTGGACAGCTGCAGTTCCACGCGGGCGGACCCTGCCAGGTGACGCGCGAGGGATGGCAGATCTTCTGAGAGGGAAGGTTTCTGAGACAATGGCGAAGACTCGGGAGGGGCGCGTGGCATCGGCGACGATTGTGGATGTGGCGAAGGCGGCCGGTGTGTCGAAGACGACCGTGTCCGACGCTCTCCGCGGCGGCGGGCGGGTCTCCGAGGAGACACGGCAGGTCGTGATCGCCGCCGCCGCCGAGCTCGGGTATTCGATCAACCGGTCCGCGCGTTCGCTGCGGACCGCCACGACGGGTGCGATCGGGCTCTACATCCCCCAGGTGCTGGTGCGCAGCGAGCACTATCTCTCGTTCGTGTACGGCGCGGTCAACGCGGCCGCCCAGCGCGACTACGACGTGACGCTCATCGTGGCGGGGAACCGTGAACGGGCGTCGCACGTGCCGCACGTCGACGGCCTCGTCCTGATCGACCCGGTCGAGAGCGACACGACTCTCGACCGGCTCATGGCCACAGGGCTGATGACGGTGTCGTCCGAGCACTTCCCCGGCGGCCGTCAGCCGTCGGGCGTGGTGTGGTCGGATCACGCGGCGCAGGCGATCGAGCTGCTCGACCATCTCGCCGCGGAGGGGGCACAGGCTCCGGCGCTGATCGCGTCGACGACCGTCTCGGAGTGGTCGCTCAACATCCGCGACGCCTACATCGGCTGGTGCAGGGAGCGGTCCATCACACCGGTGATCGTCGACTCGCCGTTCGGCGCGGCACCTGAAGACCTGCGGCGCACCGCCACGGAGCTCCTCCGCGACCACCCTGCCACCGATGCCCTCGTCGCGGCGGGCGACGGCGTCGCCGCCACGGTCGCGCCGGCCATCACGGCCTCGGGCCGGAGGATCGGAGTGGACTTCCTGCTCGCATCCTGTGTCGACAGTCAGGCCAACGAGGCGTTGCAGCCGCCGATCACCTCAGTCGATGCCCGCGGAGGCGACGCGGGCGCCGCCTGCGTGCGGCTGCTCATCGATCTGCTCGAGGGCGAGGTGGAGCCCGGCACCTCCGTCGAGCTGCCGCTGCTGCGCCACACCCGCGCCTCGACCCAGCGCGCGGAGAACTCCACCCCGGGTCACCCGACATCGACCGACGGATAGCGCACCGGCGCGGTCTCGGATCGCGCGGACAGGTCATCTGTTACGCGCAGACATTGTCGATCCGAGCTCGAACTGATACGCTCTCCTCCGCAGTGCTTCGTTAGGTGAGGCTCCTGCACGAACACAGGCCACTGATCTGACGACGTCGAGAGACGCCCAAGATCAGGACAGGTTTCCCCGGCTTAAGGGGTGATCCCAAGTGGCTTCCCGCTCCGGCGGGATACGTCGTGCAGTGCCGAAACTCTTACGTGGAAGTGACTCCCGTTGGGGCTGCCAGCCTCACACTCCTGCGTCTGCGCTGGACTGCCGACCGCGAAGGAGGTGACCCGATGAGCGATGGCGATAGTCGATCATTCTGCGCTCGTGGGCCGGCACCTCTGCGGTCCTTCTGACACGCTACGTCCTCGTCGTCTCCACGGGCATCACCCTTTTCCGCGCGCCTCCGCCCCCGGGCGAGCCGATGCTCTGGCGCGCTCATTTTCCGAGGAGATACTCCCATGCGGCCTTACTTCCGTCCCCCCATTTCCCCCATGAACCGCACCCAGGGCGGCGACACTCTGACGCTCGATACGCACCGCCGCGAAGAGCTACGGCGCGGCTCGATCCCGACGAGCCAGCAGCGTGTGCTGGTGGACTCCGCCCGGCTGCCCGTCGAGGCGACGATCGCGTCATTCACGACGGATCCGAACGGACTGAACGCTGACGAGGTCCGCAGCCGGCGCGCCCGCTATGGCGCCAACACGGTCGACCACGGCAAGCCCGCGCCGGCCATCATCCAGCTGCTGTCGACGTTCACCAACCCGTTCATCCTCATCCTCCTGTTCCTGGTCGTCGTGATGGTGTTCACCGACATCGTCTTCGCCGACCCGGCCGACGGCGCCGACTTCACGGGCGTCATCACGGTGAGCGTCATGGTGCTCGTCAGCGCTGGTCTGCGCTTCTGGCAGGAGTACCGGTCCTCCCGTGCAGCCGAGCAGCTGAAGGCGATGGTGCGGACCACGACGGCGGTCACCCGGGCCTCACATGGAGTCCCGATCACCTCGGAGATCCCTGTCGAGGACGTGGTGCGTGGCGACATCATCCAGCTGGCCGCCGGCGACATGATCCCCGCGGACGTGCGCATCGTGCGCGCCAAGGACCTGCAGGTGAACCAGTCGATGCTCACGGGCGAGGCCCTGACCGCCGAGAAGTCCGCCGCCGCCGCCGACGTGACGGAGGCGACGCTGATGGAGGCTCCGAACCTCGGGTTCATGGGCACCTCGGTCGTTTCCGGATCGGGCACCGGGGTCGCGATCGGCACCGGACGCGCGACCTCCTTCGGGAGCCTGTCGTCGGCGATCGTCGGTTCTCGACCCGAGACCGCGTTCGACACGGGCATCCGCAAGGTCACGGTGACTCTGATCCGGTTCATGCTGGTCATGGTTCCCGTCGTCTTCGTGATCAACGGACTCACGAAGGATTGGACGACCGCTCTGCTGTTCGGAGTGACGACAGCGGTCGGGCTCACCCCGGAGATGCTGCCCCTCATCGTCACGGCCAACCTGGCAAAGGGAGCGCAGTTCATGGCCAAGAGGAAGGTGATCGTCAAGCGGCTCAACTCCATTCAGAACCTCGGAGCGATCGACGTCCTCGCCACCGACAAGACCGGCACGCTGACCGAGGACCGTATCGTCCTGGAGCGGCACGTCGACACGACCGGGGTGTCCAGCGACACGACGCTGGACCACGCTGCCGCGAACTCGCTGTTCCAGACCGGACTTCGCAATCTGCTCGATGAAGCCGTGCTCGCGGCAGCGGCGCCTGACGAACTCGACCGGATCCGTCGCGAGTGGAGACTCGTCGATGAGCTGCCGTTCGACTTCGAGCGACGGCGGATGTCGGTGGTCGTGGATCGGGGGGACACCCACCTGCTGATCGCCAAGGGCGCTGCCGAGGAAGTGCTCGCCACGTGCACAGCCGAGCGGACCGCCGCCGGGGACCGTCCACTCTCGGCTGGGCGGCTGGCGGAGATCGACCAGCTCGTCGCCGACCAGAACGAGCAGGGGCTGCGCGTCCTCGCGGTCGCGACGAGGGAATTCGTCGACCGCGAGCGCATCGAGTACACCCGCGAGGACGAGACGGAGCTGACGCTGCTGGGATTCCTCGCATTCCTGGATCCGCCCAAGGCGACCGCAGGTCCCGCGATCGCGAGCCTGCGGACGCACGGCATGACGGTCAAGGTGATCACCGGCGACAACGCGGTGATCGCGGCATCGGTGTGCGAGAAGGTCGGCGTCGAGGCAGGCACGATCGTGCTGGGCGCGGAGACGGATGCGCTCACGTTGCACGAGCTGGGAGCGCTGGCGGAGGAGACGACGGTGTTCGCGAAGGTCGCGCCGGCGCAGAAGGCACGGATCGTGGAGGCGATGCGCCTCCACGGGCACACGGTCGGCTACCTCGGCGACGGGATCAACGACACCGCCGCTCTGCGCGCCGCCGATGTGGGCATCTCGGTGGATACCGCGGTGGACATCGCCAAAGAGTCGGCGGACATCATCCTGCTCGAAAAGGACCTGAGGGTGCTGGAAGAAGGAGTGATCGAGGGACGGCGCACATTCGTGAACACCATGAAGTACATCAAGATGACGGCGTCGTCGAACTTCGGCAACATGTTCTCGGTCCTGGTGGCCAGCGCGCTGCTGCCGTTCATCCCGATGATCCCGCTGGTCGTGCTGGTGCAGAACCTCGCCTACGACCTGTCGATGCTGACGCTCCCCTGGGACCGCGTCGACAAGGAGGACCTCGAGAAGCCACGGTCCTGGGATTCGAGCAGCCTGTCGCGGTTCATGATCCGCATCGGCCCGATCTCCTCGGTGTTCGACCTCACCACCTACGCCGTGATGTGGTTCGTCTTCCAGGCCAACAGCCCCGCCCACGCCGCGCTGTTCCAGTCGGGCTGGTTCATCGAGTCGATCATCTCCCAGACCCTCATCGTCCACATGCTGCGGACGAAGAAGGTGCCGTTCCTGCAGTCCACCGCGAGCCTGCCGGTGTTGCTGGCCACGGGCACCGTCTGCGTGTTCGGCCTGGTGCTGCCGTTCTCCGGATGGGGACACCAGTTGGGGCTCGTCTCCCTGCCGTGGGACTACTTCCCCTGGCTGATCGCCACCCTCGCGGCGTACTGCGCGCTCACGCAACTGCTCAAGAACGTGTTCGTTCGCACGTACGGCACCTGGATCTGAATCGGAGCACACCATGACCATCACCTACGACATCGCCATCCGAGTGCTGCTCGCCGTGGGCTGCGGGGCTCTCATCGGCCTGGAACGCCAGTGGCGGGCCCGGACCGCCGGAGTTCGCACCAACGCTCTGGTCAGTCTCGGTGCGGCGCTGTTCGTGGTGATGGGCGCATACAGCTTCCACGGTCCTGACGCCGATCCGACCCGGGTCGCCGCGCAGATCGTGTCCGGCATCGGTTTCCTCGGTGCCGGGGTCATCATGAAGCAGGGCGCATCGATCTCCGGGCTCAACACTGCGGCGACCCTGTGGGCGTCTGCAGCCGTGGGAGCTCTCGCCGGCGGCGGCCTCTACGTGGTCGCCGCCGGCGGGACACTGCTCATCATGCTCGCCAATACACTCCTGCGACCGCTGGGGCGCATCCTCGATCGGCGAACGCGCAGCGTCGGTGCGGAGACCGCTGAGGTCGACTACAGATTCGAGGTGCGCTGCCCCGTCTCCGCGGAGCCGGTCGTGCGCGCGCTCGTGTTCGAGGCGATCCATCAGCCCGGTCTCACCGTGCGATCCATCGCGGCCACCGACGAAGCCGACGGGTCTGTCCTCATCACCGCCTCCGTCCACAGCGACGAGCGCGACGACCGCGCCATCGAGGACGCTCTCGCCACGGTTGTGCGCACGGAAGCCGTCACCGCTGTCAGTTGGACGGCCGTCGACTCCGCCCCTGTCGACTAGGCCTGTCTACGGCGCGCTCAGACGGAACAACCGCAGCTCTCCCGGATGGTGAGCGTATGGGGCACCGTGATGTGCGCCACCTGCACGTCGTTCGTCGTGAGCTTCTCGATGCAGTACCGCGCGATGAGTTCGAGCGGCACCTGGATCGCGGTGAGCGACGGCACGGTGTACGCCGATGCGTTCGTTCCATCCAGCGAGATCACTGCGACGTCCTCAGGGACGCGAAGGCCCGAACGCTGAATCGCTCTCAAAGCCCCGAATGCCTGAACATCCGAGGACACGAAGATGGCTCGGGGAGGATTCTGCCGGCTCAGGAGTTCGAGTGCGGCGGTGTGGCCGCCCTCTCTCGTGAACTCCGCATCGACACGCAACTCCTCGAGCCTTCGCGTACTGACGCGGGGGCCCATCACATCGAGCCAAGCCTTCGGCCGCAACGTGAGGTCACCGGCGCCTCCGATGAGACCGACCTCCTCGTGTCCGTGCCACAGCAGGTGCTCGATCGCCTGCCTTGTCGCGCCGTAGTCGTCGATTCCGACGGAGGGCACGTCCGGGCGCTCGAGATGCCAGTCCATCGAGACGACCTTGATCCCCGCGGCGACGATCGTGTCCAGCGTTTCGGGGCGGACGACGCCGTAGATGGCGATGCCGTCGACCTCGCGCGCCAGCATGTTGTTCAGTTCAGGGAGCTCCTTCACGCCGTCCTGGCCGGTGTTCGCGATCATGAGCCCGCGTCCGTGAGCGAACGCGTGGTCCTGGAAGTAGCGCGCGAACTCCGAGAAGTAGGGGTTCGTGATGTCGGTCATCAACAAACCGAGCACATTCGTCCGTGCGAGCTTGAGCGCACGAGCCGATGCATTCGGGCGGTAGTTCAGCTCTTCCATCGCGGCGAGGACGCGCGCTCTGGTGTCGGGGGCGACCGGGCGAGGACCGTCGTTGATCACGTAGCTGACAACCGTCGTGCTGACGCCGGCCCTGCGCGCGACATCGGTGCGGTTCGCGCGTGTCATGTTCTCACTGTAGCCAGTTATCAGGTGGGGGTTGTGCGTTCCGACAAGGTGGTGGTAAAAAGTCCTTCAGATCGAATCTACTGGAGTAGACAACTCCGAGATCTACTCCAGTAGATTGCCAAGGAGCAGCAATGTCGCATCGACCCGTCGTTCTCGTGTTCGGCGCCATCAACCAGGATGAGGTGGCCCGAGTCGCGCGCCACCCCCTCCCCGGCGAGACCGTCGTGACCGACTCGATCGACTTCTTCCAGGGCGGGAAGGGCGCCAACCAGGCATATGCCGCGGCGATCGCCGGTCGGGGGGACATCGTGGTCCAGATGGTCGGTGCCGTCGGCGGCGATCCCGCGGGAGCAGAGGCGATGGCCTCGCTCCAGGAGGTGGGGGTGGACACGACGCTTGTGAAGCAGGTCGTCGGTCGTCCCACCGGCCGTGCGTACATCGCCGTCGCCGACGATGGACAGAACTCCATCGTGGTGGGCCTCGGGGCCAACGCCTACGTGTCGCCGTCGAATCTCGTCCTCGCGCAGCGTCCCGATGTCGCTGTCGCACAGAGCGAACTCGGAAGCACCGCGGTCGAGGCGCTCTGCGCGTTCGCGGAGCGGTCCGGGGCACGGCTCATCATCAACAACGGCCCCGTCGTGCCGCTGAGCAGCACTGCATTGAGATACGCGGATCCGCTCATCGTCAACGAGCACGAAGCGGTGGAGATGCTCACCGCTCCGACGTGGACGGGAAACCCGACCGCTCTGGCAGAGACGATCCGAGCTCGATACGGCTCCCGCTCCGTCGTCGTCACTCTCGGCAGCCGGGGCGCGGCGATCGCGGATGCGTCCGGCGCCTGGCTGCGTCAGGCCGGGAAAGCAGATGCCGTCGTGGACACCACAGGGGCCGGTGACACGTTCGTCGGCACGCTGGCAGCCGCCCTCGCCCTCAGCACTGATCTCGACCACGCCGTGGAATGGGCCTCGACTGCCGCAACAGCGTCGGTCGCCTGGGCCGGTGCCAGGGCGGCGCTGTCCGCACTCGTGGACGGCTCATCGACTCGGATCACCTCGTACCCGAACACCTGATCCGAGATCGCACCCAACAGAAAGCACGAGAGAGAACATGCGTAAGCACAATCGCTACATTGCCGTAGCCGTCGTTGCGGCTACCGTTGTCGGAGTCTCCGGCTGCGCCTCCACTGGTGGAGGTGGCGGCGACGCGGACTCCGGAACCATCACCCTGCTCATGGCAGACCCCCAGAAGAACGTCCAGCCGGCTCTGGACGCTTTCGCCAAGGCGTACCCCGACATCACCGTCGAGTACGAGTACGTCCCATTCGATCAGTACAACAACCTCATCGAGCAACGAGTCGGAAGTGGCGACGACAGCGTCGATGTGTACGCGGTCGATTCGGGAGCGGTCGGCGCACTCGCGAACAAGGGTTACCTGGTCGACTTGACCGACGACTTCGCTGACCTGGTCGCTTCGGATTCCCTGCCGGCCACGAAGGACGCGAACACGTTCGACGGCAAGCTGTGGTCGGTGCCGCTGTGGACGTCCATGCAGTTCCTCTACTACAACAAGGATCTGCTCGACGCCGCCGGGATTCCCTACCCTTCCCAGGATCTCGCTCAGGCATCGACCTACCAGGAACTCGCCGAGAACGGGAAGAAGGCGCAGGCAGCAGGCGCCACGTGGGGTCTGCTCTTCGACCAGATCAACCGCTACTACCAGCTGCAGCCGCTGATCGAGTCTGCGGGTGGCGGTTCCGGCGTGACCGGAGATGACCTCTTGACCGCAGACATCGACAATGACGGCTGGGTGTCCGCCATGGACTGGTACTCGAGCCTGTTCGAGGACGGCATCGCACCACGAGGCGTCGCCACCGAACAGATGCCCGCGTTGTTCGCCACCGGGCAGGCGGCATACATCGTCAGCGGCCCGTGGCAGATCGGGGTCAACACGGGCGAGACCCCCGCAGTGAACTACGGCGTCGCCGCGAATCCCGTCTGGGAGGGTGGCGACGGGGCGATGTCGACGGGTTCCTGGAACCTCGGCATCAACCCGGCGACAGACAACCTCGAAGCCTCGAAGACGCTCGTGAAGTTCCTCGGTCTCACAGAGGCGGGCAACAGTGCAGCCGCCGCCGCGACAGGAACCTCACCGACGTTCAACGACTCGTTCGACAAGTTCCTCGGCGGCCTCGACGCGCGCGACGGCGAGCACACGGCCGGGCTCGCACAGCTCACCTCAGACCAGCTCAACAACATCGCCGTCAACCGTCCGAACTCCCCCGGGTTCACGCAGATGGCTGATGTGACGGGTCGCGCATTCGAGGACATCCGGAACGGTCAGGATGTCAAGGCCACCCTCAGCAACGCGCAGAACGAGCTGCAGGGCCTGTGGGATCGCTCGAAGTGACTCTTCTCAAGCAGCGAGCAGACCGTGAGGCGGGCACCCAGCCCGCCTCACGGCGCCGCCGCGGGTTCGGGAGGACCAAGATCGCGCTGGCGTTCCTCGCCCCCACCCTGGTTCTGCTGTTCATCCTCCGAGCCATCCCCACGGCAGAAGCGATCATCGAGAGCTTCCAACGCAGCGCGAGTCAACTCACGCCACCTCGTTGGGTGGGGTTCGAGAACTACGCGGCCTTGTTCGCGAACGGCGACTTCGCGCGAGTGCTGAGCGTCACGGGGCTGTTCCTGCTGATCATCATTCCGTTCCAGGTGGTCTCCGCCGTCTTCCTCGCGCTTCTCCTCAACGAGAGGTTCCCCGGGCTGGGGATCGTTCGGGCATTCATCTTCGTCCCGGTGGCAGCTCCGGCCGCCGTCGCCACCGTGGTCTGGGGGGTGGCATTCCAACCGCAAGGACCCATCAATGCGGCTCTCGAAGCGGTCGGCATCCCCGGGCAGCCCTTCTTGACCTCACCGGACCAGGCATTGCTGGCCATCATCATCCTGATGTCCTGGATCGGAGTGGGCTATTGGACTCTGTTCATCGTGGCTGGGCTGCAGGACATCCCTCGCGAACTTTACGAGGCAGCGGCGATCGACGGGGCCGGCTGGTGGCGGGCGTTCTTCTCCATCACTCTCCCGAATCTTCGCCGCACCCTCGCGTTCGTCGTCGTCGCCGATACGGTCGCAAGTCTGATCGCGTTCGTTCCCGTGGCGATCCTCACTCGTGGCGGACCAGCCGGGAGCACCCGACTCATCATGTACGACACCTACAACAACACCTTCGTCCTCGGCGACGTCCACCTCGGTCAAGCCGAGGTCACCATCCTGATCCTCGTACTCGTCGCAATCACCGCCCTGCAGTTCCGGCTTCTGGGACGGGAGAAGGAATCATGACGCTGCCCAACCAGATGGGAACCACCCGGGTCCGACGGGTCGTCGTGGCTGTCGTCGCGTGGATCGCCGGCATCCTGTTCGCGCTCCCCTTGGT
This sequence comes from Microbacterium sp. GW821-FHT01D02, assembly GCF_059422585.1. Taxonomy (NCBI): domain Bacteria; kingdom Bacillati; phylum Actinomycetota; class Actinomycetes; order Micrococcales; family Microbacteriaceae; genus Microbacterium; species Microbacterium sp. GW821-FHT01D02. Next base: position 407,597 of record NZ_JBWKXB010000001.1, read on the forward strand.
CTGGATGCTCACTGGCAGCTTCCGCACGAGCGGGGACATCTTCGGATCGGTCTACCCCTTCACTCCCCACATCCTGATCCCGCGGACGTTTACCCTGGACAACTACGAGACGCTACTCACCGGCCAGTTCGGACGCAGCGTGTTCAACTCGGTCCTCGTGACGTTCGTGACGGTGCTGGTCGGACTCCTCCTCAGCGCGATGGCAGCATTCGCGCTCGCGCAGCTGAAGTTCCGAGGCGCCGCCGCAGTGTTCGCGATCATCGTCCTCAGCTTCCTCGTTCCGTTCGACGCCATCGCAGTACCGCTCGCGAACCTCTTCCGCGACTGGGGCCTTGCCAACAGCTATCTCGGGCTCATCCTCCCCGGCATCGCGAACGGCTTCGCGATCTTCGTCCTGCGGCAGTTCTTCCTGGGAATCCCGACTGAACTCGCCGAGGCGGCTCGAGTGGATGGGCTCTCCTGGTGGGGGATCTTCTGGAGGATCTACCTCCCCTTGTCGAAGCCCGCACTCATCGGCGCCGGCTTCACACTGTTCCTTTTCCAATGGAGCGCCTACCTCTGGCCCCTGCTGATCGCGACCCGGTCGGACGTCATGCTCGGTCCGATCGCACTGAGCAACCTCGCGACTGCGCAAAAGGTGGACTTCGGCGCGATCTTCGCCGGCGCCATTCTCCTCACCATCGTCCCGCTGGTGCTGCTGCTCATCTTCCAACGTCACTTCACCGCCTCGCTCGCCTCCACCGGCAGCAAGGGCTGATCCCTCTCCCTGATCGAACACCTGCTGAAAAGGACCCAATGAACCTCCTGCTCGACACCGACATCGGCTCCGACGTAGACGACGCCCTGGCGCTCGCGCTCATCGTCGGCTCACCAGAACTCGCCCTCGAAGGGGTCACCACTGTCTACGGCGACACCATCCTTCGAGCCCGACTCGCCCGACGTTACCTCCGCCTCGCGGGCGCGAACACCGAGCTCACCATCGCAGCCGGCGCCGCAGACGCACGCAGCGGTCGCGAAGTGTGGTGGACAGGACATGAGGGTGCGCTGTTCGATGACCTTGCGATGGAAGCCGTCGACGCGGACGCCGTGTCCTACCTGGTGAAGACGGCCGCGACCGCACCTGGTGAGGTCGATGTGCTCGCCATCGGTCCGTTGACGAACATCGCCGCGGCGCTCGACGCGGATCCGGCATTCGAAGAGAACGTTCGCCGGCTCGTCATCATGGGAGCCGACTTCGGGACGAACCGCATCGCCGAGCACAACATCAAGTGCGACGTGGATTCCGCTCGACGTGTCTTCTCATCCGGCATGGACATCCACGTCGGCGGGCTGGAACTCACGACGAAGATCCTCCTCGACTCCGCTGACGTCGCCCGCATCGCCGAGTCCGGACCTCTCGGAGACGTCCTCGCCCAGGAGATCAGCGTCTGGTGGAAGTTCAACGACGAGGAGGGCAACAACCCCCACGATCCGATTCTGGCTCTGTACCTCGCCAAGCCCGAACTCTTCAGCACGACGCGAGCGACAGTCGAGTTCGACGACGACGGCACGGCACTCGAGACGATCACCGCCGACGGCAACGTCGCCATCATCGACGCCCTGGAGTCCTCCGCGGTGAAGGACGAGCTCGTGCAACGGATCGTGAACGCTTCGTTCGTGAACCAGAGTGCACGATGATCGCGACGGATCCGTCGCGGTGTCACCATCCGCACTGAAGGCATCTGGTGCCCGGCGGCGCGAAGACACCAGTCCGCTCTGAGGACCACCGGTGGCGAGCTCCCGAAAACGACTCCGGCCGACCTGCATTCAGGTCGGCCGGAGTGCGCAGTGATTTGCTCATCAGGTTGTCGAACTTCCCTCTCAGCGTCGTCCCGCCGGCATGGTTCCCGAAGGGCGGGATGCCAAACGTGGAGTTTCATCCTCCGACGTCCTGAACACATCGAGGGGTGGACCGAACTCGCCATCGACCGCTACTACCTCAGCGTGTTTTCCCTGCGACTGCGCGGCTCCCCCGGCGCTTGACGCGAAAGGGTCTGCGTAGCGCGCACGCACAGCCCCTTTTGGAAGAACCTCGCGTTCGTCGGGGCTCGGCTTCCCGGGCGCGCTCCAGCCCACTGTTCGCATCGACACAGTCGTTCAGATCGGGATCAATGCGTCAGCCCCGCCCGGACATGCGCTTTACGACGTCCCTCAGGGGCGACTTCTTCGTCGCGAACCCCTGTCGACGAGCCATGAGATGTCTTTCTTGGCGACGAGCCCTTCACCCTCCTCCGCCCACGCAGACACCAGCGGACGGAGTGTCCTCACGGCAGTTGAGGACAGCTCGCTGACATAGGCGCGCAGCAGCAGAAGACCCAACGCAAGTTCTGTGCGCTTCTTGTCCTGCGCCATCACCTTGATCATCGCGCGCATTTCATCAGCGGCATCGCGCGTAACGGGCAACGCGAGGAAGGCCTTCACCGCGCGCTCACGTGACGCAACAGTCTTCGCCTCGCGGACAGCCGCCGCCGTTTCCTCGTAGATTGTGACCGCCTGACCGGGCTCGCTGAGCGTGCGCAACTGGCCCAGAAGCCCGTCCTTCTTCATTAGGAGTTGAGGCCGCCTATCTCGCCCGAGCTGTGAGCGTGAAGACCCCCACCTAGCCTCCCGGCTGGGTGGGGGCCTGCCGTCGTTTGGCCAGCGGATTAGTGGTACATCCAGAGCTCCCACCAATCACCGATCCCGAGTCCGTGCTGTCGTTCGCACGGGCTGAAGCTTGGCCGCATGATTTGGCCCGATCCCGCTGCGGCATGGCCGAGTCCGAAGACGTGACCCAGCTCATGAAGCGCTACGGTGTGCATGTCGAAGACGGAGGCGCCGTTGCCTGGGTATGGCGTCGTGCATGAAGCAACATTGGGGTTCCAGTTGCGGTAGATGTCGAATGCGACATCACTTTCTTCTGCCGCTCCGAGCCAATAGAAAGTGCACGCGACTGCAAGGATTCGGCCTTGGCTGGGGTCCTGGACGAAGTCCTTGAACCCGATGGTGTTCTTGTTGTCACGAGGCCCGCACGTGACGTTGGTACTAGAGGCCACGGTGACGCCCGGCCGGTCGGTGGCGGTGATCCCGAGGTATTCCTGCCTGATAGGCCACACGTTGAATCCGCCCGAGCTCGCCTCTTCGGTATCGATGCCACAGACGTTCTTTCCGTCTTCGATCCACTGGGCTGCTGTGTGAACCGGCACACCCCAAGTAGGCATGGACGGGTCGGTCGGTGCCGGCCAGGTCGACCACTTCCACTTATAGACCCCGGCCCAGGACCAGGGCTGGCCCGGGGTTTGCCCCGTTGAGCACTGCTCATCGTTGGCACGGGCGCCGTCAGGGAGGAGTCGCTCCATGCCTTCGAGGGGAGGTACGCGATCCTTCACATCGGGTGTCGCAGACCTGAGCGCTTCCGCAGAACCGTACCGAAGGCTTTCGCCATCGTCGTCATCGATAGTGACCCCCACCTGGCCCGCCGAATCGACAGCGATCGTGTAATCCGAAGGGGCGGGTCCGGATCCGTCACCGAGGTAGTGAGCCGAGACCGCTTCTTCTTTCGCCGGAATCTCGGCGATCCGCCCATCGCCTAGGTCCAAGCCCTTGCCCGATAGGTCGCACTTCGTCGCATTCAGTTGCTCCAGTGATTCAAGGGCAACTTCCTCGGCCTTACAGTTCGTGGTTGCGGCGCTGCCCGGTTGGCCAGGAACGACAGTGAGAACGAGAACACCGACAGCCAAAAGGCCGCCGACAACGAACGATACCCGCATGCTTTCCCCCTCGATTGCATGAGTCGAACTAGTTGATAGAGATACCTACCTGCGGTCCCGCGAAGAAGACGAACAGGAAGCCTAGAATCACAGCGGCCAGCACAACGACGATGAGAACGAGCGGCCATCGATGCTTCATAGGACTGACCATACAAAGAAACCCCTCCCGGCGAAAGAGTTAGGTAAGGATCACCTATACGAAGCCCGACTTGTCGGGAGCTGCGCGGAGACATATCGCTCCCACGCGGTGCGAGGTTTGGCTATGCAGAGTTGGCGTGCGCGCAGTCATCTGGAGCTCCCGGCCACTACTTCGACTAGACCGACCGCGACCACCCGGGATCGAGTATGTCACTTGCGACCGCGACCACCCGCCACCCGCCACCCATCTGAGATTCGCGCCAGAGTAAAGATGTCTATTGCCCGAACAGGCTTCGCGTTTGCGAAGCGAGACACTAGCGAGAGCGCGCTCCCGGCGGAGTGAACTGATCTTCGTGTTCGTCGCTCCGCCGAACTGAGGTGCCAATATGAAGCTATAAACGGGTGGGGGACGTGGCATGCAGCTGTCGAAGATCGAGTTCAACGGGTTCAAGCGGCTCGACCAGACATCCTGCAATGTGGACGGCCAGACCATCGCGTTCATCGGTCCCAACGAAGCCGGCAAGACCAGCGTTCTGCGAGGACTCGCCTGGCTTACTGGCGAGTTTGAGGATCCTGCACTCCTGCTCCGGGATCAGAATCGACGTCAGCGTCCGGCGGACGACGCACTTGTCGTCCGCGCTTACTACCGTGTTGAAGCCGATGACATCGAAGCGCTGAGTCAACTAGATCTGGACGCCGACCGCCCTGTCTCTCTCAAGACAGTCGCTCAGTTCCGACTCAATCGTCAGACGAACGACCAGCAGACAACCGGCCTCGAATCGACAGTGAAGCGAAACCCGCGACCGTTCGAGGCCGCCTCCACGCTGCTCGCCAAGGCCGCCTCTCGGATGGAAGCGGCATACGACCTACTCGACGACCTTCAGATCGAAGCTCCGAACGACGCCATCGAAGCGGCAGAGCACTCGCTCGACCCGTCAGACACGGTCTGGACCTCTCAACGCGTCGCATCGTTGCGTATCGCAGCCGAAGCTCTCAGCACCCTTGCGAATGAGATCGACGGGGAAGACTCCAAACCGCGAGCCCTTTCCGCGCTGCGCACAGCCAGCGAGAACGCAGCGACCGCACTCCGGGCCGCCGCTGTGTCGGGCGAACGTGCGCACCCGAAGGACACAATCCGCGCAGCCCTCATGCAGCGTGTTCCGAAGTTCCTCCTGTTCGGAGACAACGACCCAGAGCTGTCTGAGTCCTACCACCTCGAAGACCCATCGCTGCGGGAAAGCCCTCCGTCTCCTTTGCTCAACCTCGTCAGTGTCGCGGGGACTAGCGCGGGAGAGGTGTGGGCGGCCACGACGGGAGGCGATCCAGCAATCATGCGCACGTTGGAACGCCGCATGAACGAGACTCTTCGCGAGAGGCTCCAACCGATGTGGACACAGTCTGAGCTCACGATTGAGCTGAGGCTCAACCAGGGCGGTGTGTTGGAGGTCAACATTCTGGAGCTGGACAGCCCCGACTACGTGGTCACGCCGATTGCTGAGCGCAGCGACGGGCTCCGAACTTTTCTCGGTCTCGTCTGTTTCCTCCTCGCCGCCAATCTCGATGTTCCCCCGGTGCTCCTGGTCGACGAAGCAGAGCGAAACCTCCATTACGACGCGCAAGCAGATCTCGTGCGAGTGCTCACTCACGAGCTCAAAGTTCACAAGGTGATCTATACGACCCATTCGCCGGGGTGTCTCCCCCTCGATCTGGGAACCGGCATCCGTGTGGTCTCGCGCAATCCCGATGACCCCGGGACCAGCATCCTCGCGAACAACTTCTGGACGAATGAACATCCCGGCTTTTCGCATCTGCTCTTCGCGATGGGCGCCGAAGCAGCCGCGTTCTCAGCCTTCCGCCGCGCGGTCCTCGCGGAGGGCGTCAGCGAGATGATCTTGCTTCCCACACTCTTGCGTAACGCGACCAACGGATCCCAGCTCGACTTCCAGGTTGCCTTCGGGCTCTCCAATCTTTCGGCGCCGAGAGCCATCAGCTCCGTGGCGCTCATCACGACATTCCTGGTTGACGGGGACGAATCAGGCGACATCAAGAAGAAGCAACTAGAAGCTGAAGGTGTTCCGCAAAGTCACATCTTCCAGCTACCCAAGGGCAAGGCCATCGAAGATCTCATCGACCGCGCGACCTACCTAGAGACCGTGAACGAGTTGCTGGCCGAGCAAGGGAAATCGATTCCTTCGAAAGACCTCGCGACAAGTGTCACCATTGCAAAGGCCGTCGATGACTACGCCAAGGAGCACCTGGGACTCCCGAACGGAGTGGGTCACAAGATCGTTGCCTCCCGCCTCGCGAGCCGAGGAACGGCGCTTGCTTTGAACGCCGCCGGGAAGCGGTTCTTGTCGGCCATGCGACCACAGCTTGAAGCTGCCTTCAAGACTCCCTACACGTTGACCCGAATCGCCGACAACTAGCTGTGAGGTCAAGGCAACGAGGTCTTCAGACGCAACGCCAAACACTGGAAACGTGAGTATGTGATCGACGGAGAGATCGACTGGCGCGAATGGGAGGACGAGTACGGCGTCCGCCACATGGGCGACTGCATCAGACACGGTGAAGATTGACCGGTCAGTCCACGCCTACCGCAACGTCTAAATACAGCGGCCGCCCCCGCTGCCACGGAGTCGGGGCACGACGTTGTCGCAATATCGACCGTTTATGACCCAGCCCTGAGATTCCGGCGATCCGGCATAAATCTGCGCCGTGCTCGTCTCACAACCCGTCTCATATTCAATGATGCAGTAGCTGACACCGATGACGGGTTTCGATACAGTTCCGTCATGGGCCAAGTCTTTGGCTACGCACGGGTCTCGACCGGCGAACAGAATTTGCAGATGCAGTTCGACGCGCTCCTCGAAGCGGGCTGCGACCGGATCCTCACGGAGAAGGCGTCCGCGAGTGGGGAGCGCCTAGAGCTTGCCCATCTCTTCGACCTACTCCGATCCGGTGACACAGTCGTCGTTTGGCGTCTCGACCGACTGGGCCGCTCAGTGCATGACCTCATCGACCTCGTTGAGGATCTGCAATCCAGAGGTGTCGCCCTCAGATCGCTCAGAGAGACCATCGACACCAGCTCCGCCGGCGGACGCCTCGTCGTCCATGTGTTCGCCGCACTCGCGGAATTCGAACGCGATCTCATTCGCGAGCGGACTGTTGCTGGCCTGGCTTCTGCGCGTGCGAGAGGGCGCATGGGCGGTCGTCCGCGCGCCCTCTCCCCCGACCAGGCCCGCCTTGCTCGCTCAGCGTTCAACGCAGGAGAGTCCTCCGTCAATGACATCGCCGCGGCACTCGGCGTCGCGCGGTCGACGATATATCGCGAGATCAAACGCTCGCCGAGCAACTAGCGTCGACGGCCTAGGCGGAAGTTGCGCTACTCGAGTCGCGCCGTGCTGCAGCGTCAGAACCCGAGCGGTTTCGGTCTCGGTATTAGGTGCCGCTTTGACATACGAGCTGGAGCTTTGCGGGGCCACAAAGGAAAGTCAAGGCCATGTTCTAGAAGCGCAACGGTGTGAATGTCCGGCCACACACGGCCCTCCAAGATCCCTCGAACGGTCTCGTGGTTGACCCCGCACAACGCCGCAACGGATCGGATCGAGTCGTCCCCGATTAGTCGACGAAGTTCGAGAGCGAAAGCTTGTGCCGCACGCCCGGCGACGTCGGTCGTTACTCCATTGGGCCACGGAACGACGATCTCGTTCGGCCTCTTGCGTGCCTTGCGGACCACGTAGACCACCAGCTCTCAGGGTTTGCCAACTAGGACAAGTTGCAAGAAGGGACGCGGGATCGAATGATCCCGCGTCCCTTTGCAAGGTAGAACATGGCTATTGCACGATCTCCGCGGAACCTACACGGGGATCAGAAGTCCCAGTCGTCGTCTTCCGTGGCCTCCGCCTTGCCGATGACGTAGGACGAGCCCGACCCCGAGAAGAAGTCGTGGTTCTCGTCCGCGTTCGGCGACAGGGCCGACAGGATCGCCGGGTTCACGTTCGTGACGGTCGAGGGGAACATCGCCTCGTAGCCCAAGTTCATGAGGGCCTTGTTGGCGTTGTAGTGCAGGAACTTCTTGACGTCTTCGGTCAGACCGACGCCGTCGTAGAGGTCCTGCGTGTACTGCACCTCGTTGTCGTAGAGCTCGTACATGAGCGAGAACGTGTAGTCCTTGAGCTCGTCACGACGCTCCTGGGTCTCGTTCTCGAGACCCTTCTGGAACTTGTAGCCGATGTAGTACCCGTGCACGGCCTCATCACGGATGATGAGGCGGATCAGGTCGGCCGTGTTCGTCAGCTTCGCCTTCGACGACCAGTAGATCGGCAGGTAGAACCCCGAGTAGAAGAGGAACGACTCCAGCAGGGTGGAGGCCACCTTGCGCTTGAGCGGGTCGTCGCCCTGGTAGTAGTCCATGATGATCTGAGCCTTCTTCTGAAGGTTCGGATTCTCGGTGGACCAGCGGAACGCCTCGTCGATCTCCTTGGTCGACGCGAGCGTCGAGAAGATCGAGGAGTAGCTCTTCGCGTGCACCGACTCCATGAACGCGATGTTCGTGTACACCGCCTCCTCGTGAGGGGTGATCGCGTCGGGGATCAGCGACACCGCACCCACGGTGCCCTGGATCGTGTCGAGCAGCGTGAGACCGGTGAACACCCGCATGGTGAGCAGCTGCTCGTCGGGGGTGAGCGTGTTCCACGACTGGACGTCGTTCGACAGCGGCACCTTCTCCGGCAGCCAGAAGTTGTTCACCAGACGGTTCCAGACCTCGAGGTCCTTGTCGTCCTGGATGCGGTTCCAGTTGATCGCCTGGACGCTGGAGACCAGCTTGAGTCTTTCGGGAGTCATGACTTTCCTAGAATCAGTCGTTGAGCGGGCGGAGCGAGTCGACACGCAGGCGGGTCAGAGCATGCACGAGACGCACTCGGCCATGTCGGTGCCCTCGAGCGCCAGCTGACGCAGACGGATGTAGTAGATCGTCTTGATGCCCTTGCGCCATGCGTAGATCTGCGCCTTGTTGATGTCACGCGTGGTGGCGGTGTCCTTGAAGAACAGCGTCAGCGAGAGGCCCTGGTCGACGTGCTGCGTGGCCGCGGCGTACGTGTCGATGACCTTCTCGTAGCCGATCTCGTACGCGTCCTGGTAGTACTCCAGGTTGTCGTTCGTCATGAACGCCGCCGGGTAGTAGACGCGACCGAGCTTGCCTTCCTTGCGGATCTCAATCTTCGACGCGATCGGGTGGATCGACGACGTCGAGTTGTTGATGTACGAGATCGAACCGGTCGGCGGGACGGCCTGCAGGTTCTGGTTGTAGATGCCGTGCTTCTGGATCGACGCCTTCAGCTCGGCCCAGTCGTCCTGGGTCGGGATGTGCTTGCCGGCGAACAGCTCCTTGACCTTCTCGGTCGCGGGGACCCAGGCCTGGTCGATGTACTTGTCGAAGAACGCGCCCGACGCGTAGGTCGAGTCCTCGAACCCGTCGAACGTCGTACCGCGCTCGATCGCGAGGTTGTTCGACGCCCGCAGCGCGTGGAAGAGCACCGTGTAGAAGTAGATGTTCGTGAAGTCGATGCCCTCTTCGGAGCCGTAGTACACGTGCTCACGAGCCAGGTAGCCGTGCAGGTTCATCTGGCCGAGGCCGATGGCGTGCGAGCGGTCGTTGCCGTCCTCGATGGAGCGCACGGAGCCGATGTGGCTCTGGTCGCTCACCGCGGTGAGGGCACGGATCGCGGTCTCGACCGTCTGTCCGAGGTCGTCGGCGTCCATCGACAGCGCGATGTTCATCGAGCCGAGGTTGCAGGAGATGTCCTTGCCGATGTTGTCGTACGACAGGTCGTCGTTGTACGTGGTCGGCGTGTTCACCTGCAGGATCTCGCTGCAGAGGTTGGACATGTTGATCCGACCCTTGATCGGGTTGGCCTTGTTGACCGTGTCCTCGAACATGACGTACGGGTAGCCGGACTCGAACTGGATCTCGGCGACGGTCTGGAAGAACTCGCGCGCGTTGATCTTGGTCTTCTTGATGCGCGGGTCGTCGACCATCTCGCGGTACTTCTCGGTGACCGAGATGTCGCCGAACGGCACACCATAGACCTTCTCGACGTCGTACGGCGAGAACAGGTACATGTCCTCGTCGTTCTTCGCGAGCTCGAACGTGATGTCCGGAACCACGACGCCCAGCGAGAGCGTCTTGATGCGGATCTTCTCGTCGGCGTTCTCGCGCTTGGTGTCGAGGAAGCGCATGATGTCGGGGTGGTGGGCGTTGAGGTACACCGCACCGGCGCCCTGACGCGCGCCGAGCTGGTTGGCGTAGCTGAAGCTGTCTTCGAGGAGCTTCATCACGGGGATGATGCCCGACGACTGGTTCTCGATCTGCTTGATCGGGGCACCCGACTCGCGGATGTTCGACAGCAGCAGGGCGACGCCGCCGCCGCGCTTGGAGAGCTGCAGAGCGGAGTTGATGCCGCGGGCGATCGACTCCATGTTGTCCTCGATGCGCAGCAGGAAGCAGCTGACGAGCTCGCCGCGCTGCGCCTTGCCGGCGTTGAGGAAGGTCGGGGTGGCCGGCTGGAAGCGACCGGAGATGATCTCCTCGACCAGGTTCACGGCGAGCTTCTCGTCGCCGTCGGCCAGGCCGAGCGCGGTCATGACGACGCGGTCCTCGAAGCGCTCGAGGTAGCGCTTCCCGTCGAACGTCTTGAGCGTGTAGCTCGTGTAGTACTTGAACGCGCCGAGGAAGGTCTCGAAGCGGAACTTCTTCGAGTACGCCAGGTCGTTGAGCTTCTGGATGAAGTCGAACGAGTACTTCTCGATGACGGCGCCCTCGTAGTACTCCTTCTCCACGAGGTAGTCCAGGCGCTCCTTGAGCGAGTGGAAGAACACCGTGTTCTGGTTCACGTGCTGCAGGAAGTACTCCCGCGCGGCGCGCTTGTCGGCGTCGAACTGGATCTTCCCGTTCGCGTCGTACAGGTTGAGCATCGCGTTGAGGGCGTGATAGTCGAGACCCTCGAATGAGGGGTTCGCCTTGAATGCCACTGTCTCGGTCACTGAAGCTGCCACCGTCGTTCCAATCCGTCGCTCACGCGATCCACATCGTCTTGTGTGCCGAAGATCTCGAGCCGATACAAGTGAGGCACGTTGCACTTGCGGCTGATGATGTCACCGGCGAGGCAGAAGGCATCGCCGAAGTTGGTGTTCCCCGCGGAGATCACTCCGCGGATGTGACGCCGGTTGCGCTCGTCGTTGAGAAACCGGATCACCTGTTTGGGGACGGCGCCCTTCTCGACGCCCCGTCCCGCACCCCCGCCGTAGGTGGGGGTGACCAGCACGAAGGGCTCGTCGATGACGAGGTCTTCTTCGTTCCGGTGGAGGGGGATGCGTCGGGAAGGAAGCCCGAGTCTCTCGATGAACCGCGCGGTGTTACCCGACACGCTCGAGAAGTAGATCAGGAGCGGCGCTGCGGTCGCGACGGCGCTCATGGGGTGTCACGCCAGACGGGAGGCGAGCTCGTCGATCTTGTCGGGACGGAAGCCCGACCAGTGACCCTCGTCGGTGACGACGACGGGTGCCTGCAGGTAGCCCAGCGCCTTGACCTGCTCGAGCGCCGTCGGGTCCTCCGACAGGTCGAGGATCTCGTACTCGATGCCCTTGGCATCCAGGGCACGGTAGGTCGCGTTGCACTGAACGCAGGAAGGCTTTGTGTAGACCGTGATCGACATCTTTTCGTAACCCCTCAAATCTCTGGCCCGCTTCTCATCAGGCTGTTTCCCGGTAGACCCCCTGCCGGGACTTCAATACTACATATGGGGACCGACATTGGGGGCGACCACAAGGGGTAGTAGTTACATCCGTGTAGTTATCCACCGTTCTCCACGGGTACAACACAGGTTCTCCACCGTTTCTTCCACAGGCCGGGGCCTCTTCGCGAGGCGCTCGAACCGCGTGAAATCGCGGCTGGGAACGCCCTGTGAGCGATCCATCCACAGGTGGCACGCTACGCCCGGCCTCGGACATTCGGATTCCTGTGGAAATCGCCTTTCGGCGTGTCGCGGCGTGTCGTCGGAGGACCCCTGCCACGACCGCACCCGCGGGCCGGTACCGTTGTCTCGTGGCGGGATATCGGGACCTTCTTCGCACGCCCGGAGTGGCGCGCATGATCGCGGCTCAGCTGACCGCGCGCTTCCCCAACGGGATGATGTCCCTCGCCATCCTGCTGCACGTCGAGCAGCAGACCGGGTCTTACGGATCCGCCGGTCTCGTCCTCGCCGCGACCAGTGTGGGCCAGGCCGTGGCCGGCCCCATCACGAGCCGCTGGATGGGCGTCTGGGGCATGCGCCGCGTCCTCACCCTCACGCTCTCCGTCTGCGTCCTCGCCGTGCTGGGTCTCGCCACCCTCCCCCTCAACGTGCCGGGCTACATGGCGCTCGGCATGGTGGCCGGGCTCTCCACCCCGCCGGTCCAGGCCGCGGTGCGCACGATCTACCCGAAGCTCGTGAACTCGTCGAACCTCACGCCGCTGTTCTCCCTCGACGCCTCGCTGCAGGAGATCATCTGGGTCCTGGCGCCGGTCGTCATCACCCTCGTCTCCACGCAGATCGGCACCACCGAGGGTCTGCTGCTGGTCGCCATCGTGCTCGTCGGCGGCGGCGCCTGGTTCATCCTCTCCCCCGAGGTCGGCCGGGTGCGCATCCCGCGCAGCCGGAACGCCCTGGGCAAGGTCGTGCTCAAGCCGCCCGTGCTGCTGGCCACCGTCATCGGCTTCCTGCTCATCGGGGCCTGCTCGGCGGTCGAGGTCGGCGTGGTCGCCACGTTCGAGCATGGAAGCCTCACGGCCGGTCTCGTGCTCGCCGTGTTCTCCGCTGGAAGCCTCGCCGGGGGCCTGGCCTTCGGCCACATCCCGATCGGTCCGTGGGCCATGGCCCGCCGACTGCTGATCGTCACCGTCGGGCTCGGTCTGACCATGGTCATGCTGAACGTCTTCTGGCTGGGCGGGACCCTGATCCTCGCCGGCATCGGCATCGCCCCCGCACTCGCCGTCCTCTTCGCCATCACCTCGGCCAGCGTGAAGTTCAGCGAGACCGCCGAGGCGTTCGGCTGGGCCGGAACCGGCCAGCTCATCGGCGCCGCCGCCGGGTCCGCCGCCGCGGGCTTCCTCGTCGACGTCGGCGACTCGCGCGGCGCGTACCTCGCCGCCACGATCTTCGCGGCGGCCGGCCTGCTCGTCTCCATCGTCTTCGTCCGTTCCTTCCCCGATCTGCGTCACCGCGACGCGAGCCCGCATCCCGACACCGAACCCCTGGCGGTCACTCCTTCATGAGCACTCCCTCCTCCTCGACGTCCGTTCCCGAGATCGTCTGCATCGGCGAGACCATGGCGCTGATCACCCCGACGGATGCCGGCCTCGCCGAAGCCACGCACGCGACGGTCGGCCTCGCCGGCGCGGAGTCCAACGTGTCCGCCGGCGTCGCCGCCACGGGGCACCGGGTCGCCTGGGCCTCGCGTCTGGGCGACGACCCGCTCGGGGACCGCATCGCCACCGAGCTCGAGCGACGCGGCGTCGAGCTGTGGGTCGAGCGCGACGGCTCCGCCCCCACCGGGGTCATGTTCAAGGATCCGGGTGTCGAGTCCTCGCGCGTCTACTACTACCGCAGCGGATCGGCCGCCTCCCGCATGGAGCCGGGCTTCCTGACGGCGGAGCGCCTCGAGGGCGTGCGCATCGTGCACACCACCGGGATCACGCCCGCGCTCTCGACCTCGTGCCGGGAGATGGTCGACCGGCTCTTCGACGACGCCCGCGCGGCGAACGCCCTCGTGTCCTTCGACGTCAACGACCGCCGCCCGCTGTGGAGCAGGGAGGACGCGGCGGAGACGCTCGCCCGCCTGGCGGACGCCGCCGACATCACCTTCGTCGGTCGCGACGAGGCCGAGCGCATCTGGGGCACCGTGACGCCCGCCGAGATCCGCGCGTTCCTCCCGAACTGCGCCCTGCTGATCGTCAAGGACGGCGACGTCGGCGCGACCGCCTTCGACGGCGACGCCGAGCCGGTGTTCGTCCCCGCCCCCGTGGTCGACGTCGTCGAGCCGGTCGGTGCGGGCGACGCCTTCGCCTCCGGCTTCCTGGCGGCGACGCTCGACGGCGCCGACCTCGCCGCCCGCCTGTCGGCCGGACACGCCGCCGCGGAGCGCGTGCTGACGATCGCGGCCGACCTCCCGCCGCTCTCGCCTCTCGTCTGATCGCCGGTCGTAGGCTGGTGCCATGCCTGCACCGCTCACCCTGCCCCGCATCTCCTGGGGCGCCCCGTCGGCCTCTCGACGCGCGCTCCTCGTCCACGGGCTGGGGTCCTCCGGCGCGCTGATGTGGCGACTCGGCGATGCCCTCGCCGAAGCGGGATGGCACGCGACGGCCGTCGATCTGCGAGGACACGGCGGCGCTCCGCGCTCCCTCGACTACACGGTCGCCGCGTTCGGAGCCGATCTCGCCGCCACCCTGCCCGAGGGCGCCGACGCCTGGGACGCGGTCATCGGCCACTCCCTGGGCGGTGCCGCCAGCACGGTCGCCGCGGCATCCGCCCCCGAGTGGACCCGGCGGCTCGTCCTCATCGACCCCGCGATCCACGTCGACGGGCGCGACGCCGCGATCGTGCGCAAGAGCCAGGAGCGCGCGTTCGCCGACACCCGGCTCGAGGTCGTGCAGCAGGAGCATCCGCACTGGCACCCGCAGGACCAGGAGCTCAAGGTCGACGCGGTGCTGCGCGCGAGCGCCTGGGCCGTCGAGCAGACCAGCGTCCAGAACCATCCCTGGGACGTGCGAGCCGATGCCGCACGCCTCACGGTTCCCACGCACGTGATCGGCGCCGACCCCGCCGTCTACAGCATCTTCACGGGCGACCTCGCCGACGAGGTCCTCGCCACGAACCCCCTGACCACCCTGTCCGTCGTCGCGGGCGCAGGACACTCCCTGCACCGCGACCGCCCGGAGGAATCCATCCGACAGCTCCTGGAGGTACTGAAGTGAGCGACTTCGACCCGACCGCGTTCCTTCCCGACGATCTGATCGAGCGGATCCGGGAGCGCGCGCCGATCCATGACCGCGAGAACACCTTCCCCCAGGAGGACCTCGACGAGCTGCGCGCCGCCGGCTACCTGTCGATCCTGGTGCCGACGGAGCGCGGAGGCGCGGGACTCGGACTCGCCGAGGCCGCGATCCTGCAGCAGCGTCTCGCGGGTGCCGCGCCGGCGACGGCCCTGGCCATCAACATGCACCTCGTGTGGACGGGCGTCGCGAAGGTCTTCTCCGACCGCGGCGTGCCCGGGCTGGAATTCGTGCAGGACGGCGCGGTCGCGGGCGAGGTCTTCGCCTTCGGTATCAGCGAGGGCGGCAACGACCTGGTGCTGTTCGGCAGCGACACCGCGGCCGTGCCCGACGCCGACGGCGGCTACGCGTTCACCGGCACCAAGATCTTCACCTCGCTCGCCCCGGTCTGGACGCAGCTGGGCCTGCACGGTCTCGACACCACCAGCCCCGATGCGCCGAAGCTCGTGTTCGCCTTCGTCGAGCGGACGGATGCCGTCACCACCTCCGACGACTGGGACACCCTGGGCATGCGGGGCACGCAGAGCCGGACCACGCGGTTGAACGGCGCGACGGCGGATGCCGCGCATGTGGTGCGACGCATCGATCCCGGTCCGAGCCCCGACCCGATCGTGTTCGGCATCTTCTCGGTCTTCGAGATCCTCCTCGCCTCGGTCTACACCGGCGTCGCCCGGCGCGCGCTGGAGCTCGCGGTGTCGACCGCGCAGAAGCGGCACTCGAAGAAGACCGGACTCGCGTACAGCCAGGACCCGGACATCCGCTGGCGCATCGCCGACATGGGCCTCGCCTACGACGCGCTGCCGCCGCAGATCGCCGCGCTGGCCCGCGATGTGGACGAGCTCGTCGACAATGGCGGCCGCTGGTTCCCGCTGCTCTCCGGGGTCAAGCACCGGGCGATCACGATGGCCAAGCACGTCGTGGACGAGGCGATGCTCGTCGCGGGCGGCGGTTCCTACTTCTCGGCGAACGAGCTCTCGCGGCTCTACCGCGACGTCCTCGCCGGCGCCTTCCATCCCTCCGACCCGGAATCCGCGCACGCGACCGCGGCGAGCGCTTTGCTCGGCCCGCTCGAGAGCTGAGCCGTTTTCACCCGATTCCGCTGACCAGACACTCCGATACCGCGGAATCGGTTGCCTGACGACCTCGTGAGTGCGAGGATCGCACCATGGGTTCGATGAAGAAGCATCCCTCGCTCGATGCCATCTCCAAGACGATCATCGAGCTGCTCCAGGAGGACGGGCGCCGTTCGTACTCCGACATCGGGCGAGCGGTGGGGCTCAGCGAGGCCGCCGTCCGACAGCGCGTGCAGCGGCTGACCGAGTCGGGCGTGATGCAGATCGTCGCGGTCACCGATCCGATGCAGCTGGGCTTCCACCGCCAGGCCATGATCGGCGTGCGCGTGTCCGGCGATGCGCGCCGCGTCGCCGAGGCGATCTCCGCGATCGACGCCGTCGACTACGTCGTCATCACGGTCGGCTCCTTCGACGTGCTGGCCGAGGTCGTCTGCGAGGACGACGACGATCTGCTCGCCCTCATCAACGACGTCATCCGCCCCATCGAGGGCGTCCTCTCCACCGAGACCTTCATCTACGCCAAGCTGCAGAAGCAGCTCTACAACTGGGGGACCAGATGAGCACCGCACGCACCATCCCGTCGGAGTCCGCACTGCAGACGATGGCCAAGGACCATCTCTGGATGCACTTCACCCGGCAGTCGACGATGGCCGAGTCCGGCGTTCCCATCATCGTCAAGGGCGACGGGCATCGGATCTGGGACGCGAAGGGCAAGGAGTACTTCGACGGGCTCGCCGGGCTCTTCGTCGTGAACGCCGGGCACGGGCGGCGCCGCCTGGCGGAGGCTGCGGCGGCGCAGGCATCCGAGCTGTCGTTCTTCCCCCTGTGGTCGTACGCGCACCCGGCGGCGATCGAGCTGGCGGACCGACTCGCCGACGAGGCGCCGGGCGATCTCAACCGCGTCTTCTTCTCCACCGGCGGCGGCGAGGCGGTCGAGACCGCGTTCAAGCTGGCCAAGCACTACTGGAAGCTGCAGGGCAAGCCCGCCAAGCACAAGGTCATCTCGCGAGCGGTGGCATATCACGGCACCCCGCAGGGCGCCCTGGCGATCACCGGCATCCCGGCCATGAAGTCGATGTTCGAGCCGGTCACCCCCGGCGGCTTCCGCGTGCCGAACACCAACTTCTACCGCGCGGCCGAGATGGGCGGACCCGCTGACGACCTCGAGGCCTTCGGTCGCTGGGCGGCCGACCGCATCGAGGAGATGATCCTGTTCGAAGGGGCGGACACCGTCGCCGCGGTCTTCCTGGAGCCGGTGCAGAACTCCGGCGGCTGCTTCCCGCCCCCTCCGGGCTACTTCGCCCGCGTCCGCGAGATCTGCGACCGACACGACGTGCTGCTGGTGTCCGACGAGGTCATCTGCGCCTTCGGCCGTCTCGGGCACACCTTCGCCTGCACCGGACTCGGGTACGTTCCCGACATGATCACGTGCGCCAAGGGGATGACGAGCGGCTACTCCCCCATCGGGGCGACCATCATCAGCGACCGCATCTACGAGCCCTTCTCGCACGGCGACGTCTCCTTCCCGCACGGCTACACGTTCGGCGGGCACCCGGTGTCGGCCGCGGTCGCTCTGGAGAACCTCGCGATCTTCGACGAGGAGGGCCTGAACGCCCATGTGCGCGAGAACTCCCCGCTGTTCCGCGCCGAGCTCGAGAAGCTGCATGACCTGCCACTGGTCGGCGATGTGCGCGGCGACGGGTACTTCTTCGGCATCGAGCTCGTGAAGGACAAGGCCACCAAGGAGACCTTCGACGACGCCGAGTCCGAGCGGCTGCTGCGCGGCTTCCTCTCCCCTGCGCTGTTCGAGGCCGGGCTGTACTGCCGCGCCGACGACCGCGGCGACCCCGTGATCCAGCTCGCACCACCGCTCACCGTCGGCCCCGCGGAGTTCCGCGAGATCGAGCAGATCCTGCGGGATGTGCTGACGCGCGCGCAGTCGGTGCTCTGACCGTCGTAGGCAGCGGTCAGCCGGTCGGTGCCGTGCTCCGCCTCGCCAGCAGAGCGAGGTGGAGCGCCGCCAGCGTCTCACCGTCGTCGAGGTCGGCGTCGAGCAGATCGCCGATCAGCGTGAGCCGCTGGTAGAAGACCGACCGTGAGAGATGGCTCGCCGCGGCCGCTGCGGAACGATTGCCGGGGTGGGTGACGAGCGCCGACAGCACGTCGAGCAGGTCGCCGCGACGGTCACGGTCGTACGCCACGACCGGCGCCAGCATCCGCTCGCTGTGCGCGAGCAGGCGCTGATCGTCACGGAGCGAGGCGACGAAGCGCTCCAACGGACGGTCGTCGACGCGGCGCACGCGCGGTCCGGATTCGGAGCGGTCACTCGCCGCCAGATCTCGCGCGGCGCGCAGCGAGGCGAGCAGCCCCAGCACGTCCTCGGCCGGAGGGCCGACGAAGATCGTGCGGGCGGGCCCCGCGATCCGCTCGGCGAGCGCATCGGTGAGCGGCGCCGATGCCGGGAGCGACAGCAGCGCGACGTCGTCATCCCCCACCCGCGCGGTGACCGCAGCGACCCCGAGCTGCGCGGCGCGGAAGGCGAGCTGTCGGCCCGGCTCCGTCCCGCGGGCGACGATGCCGTGGCACTGGCGCCCGGGGAACAGGAGTCCGCTGGTCGCGAGGCGGGCTTCGATGTCATCCGGACTCGCGAAGCGCGCTCCGAGCAGATCGTCGATGAGTCCGCGCTGGGCGAGCAGCGACCACTCGGAGTCATCCCCGTCCGCGAGGCACCCGAAGGCGAGTGCCGTCGCTCCCTGCTCGAGCACGGTGAGCCGGCCGGCCGGATGCGCCGGACCGGGCAGCGCGAGCAGGGTCCCCCAGCGCACGCCGCGCGCCTGCACCGGCACACGATCGGCGGAGCGCAGCTTTCCCAGGGCCTCGGCCACCGGCATTCGCAGCGTCTCGTGCGCGATGACCTCGCGCGCCAGATTCTCCAGCACGACCGGCGCACCGAGCGCTCGCGCCGTCTCGGCGACGACGACATCGGCGGGCGCGCCCCGCAGGCTGAGCGCGGTGAAGAGTTCGTGCAGGTGCTGACGTTCGCGCAGCGCCATGGTCTGCGCGGCGATCAGCGCCCGGTGCACGGCCTCGGTGAGGGCGACGAACTTGATCTCGCTGGTCAGCGCGATCAGAGCGAGCCCGCGCTCCGCGCACACCCCGACGACGGCGTCCGGGATGCGGGCCTGGCCGGAGCCGAGCTCGACCACGATGCCCGCGACCCCCGCCCGGTGCAGCCCGAGGGCGAAGGAACGCAGCTCCTCGGCGCCGGTCGGCCACCCGGCCCCCGTGCTGAGCAGCAGCTCGCCGCCGTCCAGCAGACGGGCGACTCCGGCACTGTCGGAGACATGCACCCAGCGCACCGCGGCATCGAGGGCGTCTCCGCCGACGATCACGGCGGGGGCACCGGCCTGCACGACCGGCTCGGCGAGCACATCCGCCACCGTGAGCAGCGCGTCCGGACGCTCCGGACGATCTGTCCGATACGCGTCAAAGTCCTGACGGTCTGACATCCCGCTCCCCTCCACTGCTCTGTGATCCTTGAGAGGTATCAGCGTATCGAACCCCGGTCAGAGTGTTCGATCCGGCATTCTTCAGCCCTCGGAGGAACATCGTGGACATCGTCCGTCACGTCATCAACGGAGCGGAGACCGCAGCGGCGGCCCGCACCGGCCAGGTCTTCGATCCCGCCACCGGCCAGGTGTCGAAGCAGGTCGCGTTCGCCTCGACCGCCGAGGTGGAGTCCGCGATCGCCGCCGCCGCGGCCGCCCTGCCCGCCTGGCGCGAGACGAGCCTGATCAAGCGCGCCGACGTGTTCTTCCGCCTGCGCCAGCTCCTCAAGGAGCGCACCCCCGAGCTCGCCGCGATCGTCACGTCCGAGCACGGCAAGGTGCTCTCGGATGCGGCCGGCGAGGTGTCGCGCGGCATCGAGAACGTGGAGTTCGCCGCCGGCCTCGTGCACCTGCTCAAGGGCGAGCGCAGCGAACAGGTCTCCCGCGGCGTCGACGTGCACTCGGTCAAGCAGCCGGCGGGCGTGGTCGCGGCGATCACCCCGTTCAACTTCCCGGTCATGGTGCCGCTGTGGATGGTGGCCTCGGCGATCGCGTGCGGCAACACCGTCGTCCTCAAGCCGAGCGAGAAGGACCCGTCGGCCTCCGTCTGGCTCGCCAAGCTCTTCGCCGAGGCGGGACTGCCCGACGGCGTGCTCAACGTGGTCAACGGCGACAAGGAGGCCGTCGACGCGATCCTCGATTCGCCCCGGGTCGACGCGGTCAGCTTCGTCGGCTCCACCCCGATCGCCCGCTCGATCTACCAGCGCGCCTCGGCCGCGGGCAAGCGGGTGCAGGCGCTCGGCGGCGCGAAGAACCACATGGTCGTGATGCCGGATGCCGACATCGACGCGGCGGCCGACGCCGCGGTCTCGGCCGCCTACGGTTCCGCCGGTGAGCGCTGCATGGCCGTCTCCGTGCTCGTCGCCGTCGGCGACATCGCCGATGATCTCGTCGCCGCGATCGCCTCGCGGATCGACGGGCTGACCATCGGTCCGGGGACCGAAGCCGCGAGCGAGATGGGTCCGCTCATCACGCGCGAGCACCGCGACAAGGTCGCCTCCTACGTCACGGGAGCCGCGGCCGAGGGAGCGACGGTCGTGGTCGACGGCACGCAGAAGGAGTTCGATTCCGAGGGCTTCTTCCTCGGCGTCAGCCTGATCGACCAGGTCGCCCCGGGCATGAAGGTCTACGACGACGAGATCTTCGGCCCGGTGCTGTCGGTCGTGCGCGTCGACACCTACGCCGACGCGGTGGCCCTCGTGAACGACAACGCCTACGGCAACGGCACCGCGATCTTCACGCGCGACGGCGGCACGGCCCGCCAGTACGAGTTCGACATCGAGGTCGGCATGGTCGGCGTGAACGTTCCGATCCCGGTGCCGATCGGTGCGTACTCGTTCGGCGGATGGAAGGACTCGCTGTTCGGCGACTCGCACATCTACGGCCCGGAGTCGGTGCACTTCTACACGCGCTCCAAGGTCGTCACCACCCGGTGGCCCGACCACACGCCCTCCCAGATCGACCTGGGCTTCCCGAGCAACCACTGAGAAGGAGCGATCACGATGACGAACTTCACCGACCGCCACGGCGTCTCCCACCCGCTCCCCGCCCCCGAGGCCGAGGCGCAGGTGCGGGCGGACGACCGCGGCCACGTGTTCCACTCCTGGAGCGCACAGGGCCTGATCGACCCGCTGCCCGTCGCCGCGGGCGAGGGCTCGACGTTCTGGGACTACGAGGGCAATGCCTACCTCGACTTCTCCAGCCAGCTCGTGAACCTGAACCTCGGGCACCAGCATCCCGACCTGGTCACCGCGATCCAGCAGCAGGCCGGGCGTCTCGCGACGATCCAGCCCTCGATCGCGAACGACGTGCGGGGCGAGCTCGCCCGCCTCATCGCCGAGGTCGCGCCGGAGGGCCTGGAGAAGGTGTTCTTCACCAACGGCGGCGCCGAGGCCAACGAGTACGCGGTGCGCATGGCCCGCCAGTTCACCGGCCGCCGCAAGGTGCTGTCGATGTACCGCAGCTACCACGGCTCCACGTCGACGGCGATCTCGCTCACGGGCGACCCTCGCCGCTGGGCGAACGACACCGTCGACTCGGGTGCCGTGCGCTTCTTCGGCCCGTACCTCTACCGCTCGCCGTTCCACGCCGAGACTCCGGAGCAGGAGTCGGAGCGGGCGCTCGCGCACCTCGAGCAGACGATCCAGCTCGAGGGACCGCAGACCATCGCGGCGATCATCATCGAGACGGTCGTCGGCACGAACGGCGTGCTCGTGCCGCCGCCCGGCTACCTGCAGGGTGTGCGCGAGCTGTGCGACCGCTACGGCATCGTGTACATCGCGGACGAGGTGATGGTCGGATTCGGGCGGCTCGGCGAGTGGTTCGGCATCGACGCGTTCGACGGGCAGCCCGACCTGATCACCTTCGCGAAGGGCGTGAACTCCGGTTACGTGCCGCTGGGCGGCGTGGTCATCTCCGACCGCATCGCGAGCGCCTTCGACACGATGCCGTTCGCGGGTGGACTCACCTACTCCGGGCACCCGCTGGCCTGCGCCGCCGGTGTGGCGACGTTCGAGGTGTTCCGTCGGGACGGCATCCTGGAGCGCGTGCGCGACCTCGGCGAGCGGATCGTCGGTCCGACCGTGCGCTCCTGGGCCGAGAAGCACCCGAGCGTCGGCGATGTCCGCGGCCTCGGACTGTTCTGGGCGGTCGAGCTGGTCCGCGACCAGGAGACGCGCGAGCCTCTCGTGCCGTTCAACGCCTCGGGGGCGGACGCCGCGCCCATGGGTGCCTTCGCCGCCGCAGCCAAGAAGGCCGGGGTCTGGCCGTTCACGCACTTCAACCGCATGCACGTGGCCCCGCCGCTGGTGATCACCGAGGAGGAGCTGGTGCGCGGACTCCGCATCCTCGACGACGCCCTCTCCGTGGCCGACGAGGCCGCCGCGGGCTGAGGTCGCGACGTTTCGTCTCGTCGCTGCGCTCCTCGCTCAACGACCGGTACCGTCCCGGTCGTTGAGCGAGCGCCCCCGGTCGTTGAGCGAGCGCAGCGAGACGAAACGCCCACCAGCCCCCGGTCGTTGAGCGAGCGCAGCGAGACGAAACGCCCCACGCTCCCCTCACACCGCGGAGTCGTACACCCGCACGCCCTCGACCCAGGTGCCGCGCACCTCGGTCAGCCCGATCTCCTCCACCGGATGCTCGAACGGGTCACGGTCGAGCAGCGCGAGGTCGGCCCGCATCCCCACCGCGATCGTGCCGGTGTCGTCGAGGTGGTTCACCCGCGCCGAGCCCGCCGTGTAGGCGACGAGCGCCGTGGCGAGGTCGATCGACTGCTCGGGGAGGAACGGCTCGTAGTCGCCCTCCCACTCCGTCGGCGCCGACCGGCGGTTCACGGCCACGTGGATCGCCGCGAGCGG
Source organism: Microbacterium sp. GW821-FHT01D02 (assembly GCF_059422585.1). NCBI lineage: Bacteria > Bacillati > Actinomycetota > Actinomycetes > Micrococcales > Microbacteriaceae > Microbacterium > Microbacterium sp. GW821-FHT01D02. The sequence continues at coordinate 430,649 of NZ_JBWKXB010000001.1, forward strand.
GTTGGGCGTGCTCACCGACCAGTCGCTCCCCGCGGCGAGCGCGGCACCGGAGCGCAGCAGATCACCGAACGGATACTGCCAGGTGGTGCGCTGCTCCCCGAGGAACGGGATCGTGAGGTCCACCATCTGCGGCTCCAGCGTCGCCCACAGCATCTGCATGTTGGCGGTGACGTCGAGCGCCCGGAACCGCGGGATGTCGTCGGGGTGCACGACCTGGATGTGCGAGATATGGTGCCGGTTTCCCCGCGGGCCGTTGTGCAGGAGCGCGGCCTCGACCGCATCGAGGCACTCGCGCACCGCGCGGTCGCCGATCGCATGGAAGTGCAGCGTGAAGCCGAGCGCGTCGAGCCTGGTGGCCGCTTCCTTGAGGAGCTCGGGCTCGACGAACGAGATCCCGGAGTCCTCGCGCGGATGCCCGTGGCCGTCGCAGTACGGTTCCAGCATCGCGGCGGTGAAGTTCTCGGCGACGCCGTCCTGCATGATCTTCACGCTGCGGGCGCGGAATCGTCCGGCCGTGCTCTCGTCCCGGCGGCGCACGATGTCGTCGATCTGCTCCAGGCCCCGTGAGCGGTCCCACCACAGCGAGCCCACGACCCGTCCGGTGAGTGCGCCGGATGCGGCCGCGGTCAGGTAGGCCGGGAGCGGATCGCCCGCATCGCCGTATTCCGTGCCGACGATCGCGTCCTGCCAGGCGGTCACACCATAGGAGTGCAGGTATCGCTGTCCCTGGAGCAGGGCCTCCACCAGGCGCTCGGGCGACTCGACGGGCAGGTGGCGGTTGACGAGGCCCATCGCGCCTTCATGGAGCGTGCCGCTGGGGGCGCCGGACGCGTCCCGTTCGATCCGCCCGTCCGCGGGGTCGGCTGTCTCGCGGGTGACGCCGGCCAGCTCCAGCGCACGGGAGTTGACCCACGCCCCGTGGCCGTCGCGGTTGGGCAGGAAGGCCGGCCGATCGGGCAGCACGGCGTCGAGGTCGGCGGCGGTCGGCGTTCCACCGGGGAACGCCGACATCTGCCAGCCCCCACCGAGGACCCACTCGTCGTCCGGATGCTCCTGCGCGTACTCGGCGATCCGGGTGAGGTACTCCTCGCGCGTCGCCAACCCGGACAGGTCGCAGCGCAGCATGTCCAGTCCTCCCCACACCGGATGCACGTGCGCGTCCTGGAAGCCGGGCACCAGCAGCCCGCCCGCCAGGTCGACGACCTCGGTGTCCGGGCCGATCAGCGCCGATACGTCGTGCCCCACGGCACTGATCCGTCCGTCCGTCACGGCGACCGCGTGCGCGGTGGAGCGGGCGGCGTCCGCGAGGAACACCCGTCCTCCCCGTGCTCCGCCGGTGAAGACCAGATCCGCGTATCCCACCGTCAGCCTCCCGCCATGGTGCGGGCGATCTCGGTAGCCGAGTCCCCCGCCCTCTTGAGCACGACGGCCACCAGCGCGAGCGCGAGCAGCGTGAGCACGAGCATGATCGTCGACACGGCCGCGATCTCCGGACGCAGTCCGCTGCGGAGCGCGCTGAGCACGTACACCGGCCACGGTGTCGTCCCCGAGACCTGCACGAACGCGGAGACGACCGTGTTGTCGAGGCTCAGCGTGAACGAGAGCAGGAATCCGGCGAGCACGGCGGGCATCGCCAGCGGCAGCGTGACCTTGAGGAAGGTGCGCACGGGCGGGGCGTAGAGGTCGGCGGAGGCCTCCTCCAGGCGGGCGTCGAGTCCGACCAGGCGCGCTCGCACGATGTACGACACGATCGCGATCGAGAACAGCGACTGTCCCACCACGAGACGCATCGTGCCGTCGTTGAAGATGCCGATCCCGGCATCCTGTCCGAGGAAGACCAGCCACGGCAGCAGGGCGACGGCGTCGACGATCTCGGGCGTGACCGACACGAGCAGCAGGAGCCCGAGGAACCACCACACCCACTTGCCGGGGTTGCGTGCCATCGCGATGCCGGCGAGCGTGCCGAGCGCCGTGGCGAGCAGAGCGGCCAGCAGCCCGGTGCGCACCGACACGAGCACGGCGTCGCGGATCGCGGGCTTGTTCACGATCGCGAGGAACGAGTCGAAGCCGAAGTGGTCCCACGACACCAGCAGGCGCCCCACGTTGAACGAGTACACGATGATCACGAGGATCGGCAGGAACAGGAACAGGAAGACGAGTCCCGCCCAGATCGGCAGCAGGAAGCGTCCCGCTCCTCGACGGACGCGCGGTGTCGGCGATGCGATCTTCGTGTCGGTCATGATCCCTCCCCCAGGACGAGGCGGTTGCGTTGTCTCAGCGGCAGCGTCACGAGCCAGAGGAGCCCCGCGGCGACCGCGATCGAGAGCATGATGACGATGATCAGCAGCACGGCCATCGCTGAGCCCAGTGCCCAGTTCTGCGCGGTCTGGAACTGGCTCGCCACGACCTGCCCGATCATGTTGCCCTTCGCGCCACCGAGCACCGTCGCCGTGATGTAGTCGCCCATCAGCGGGATGTAGACGAGGAGCACGCCGGCGATGATGCCGGGCCGGGCCAGCGGCACGGTCACGCGCAGCAAGGTCGTGACGCTGTTCGCTCCGAGGTCCTTACTCGCTTCGCGCAGGGGTCCCGACACGCGGTCGAAAGCCACGAACAGGGGCAGGATCATCAGCGGCAGGTAGTTGTAGACGACACCGAGCAGCACGGCGCCGCGGGAGTAGAGCAGGTCGAGCGGACCGGGGATGATCCCGATGCCCTGCAGCAGCTGCGACAGCCAGCCCTCGGGCGCGAGGATCACCTGCCAGCCGATCGTCCGCACCAGGAAGTTGGTCCAGAACGGCACCATGACGAGCGCGAGCAGCAGTCCGCGCTTCGACGGCGGCGCCTTCACCGCGATCCAGTACGCGACGGGTCCACCGATCACGAGACACAGGAGCGTGCCGAGGATGCCGATCCACAGGGTGTTCAGGAACGTGCTGAAGAAGGTCGGCGAGAGCGCCTCGAGGTACCGGTCGAACGAGAGGTGGTCGAGGGCGTGCGTGGCGAAGATGCTCGGCTTGTAGCCGAAACTGAACACGATCACCATGAAGATCGGGGCGACGAAGAAGATGAGCAGCCAGATCCACGCGGGGATCGCGAGGCCGAACTTGAGCTTAGGCACCGGCGGCCGCCTTCATCGAGTTCCAGATCTCGACGACGCGGTCCTGCGCCTCGGTCAGCTTGCCCTCGTGCATGGTCTGCACCTGTTCCTCGTCGAAGAACACCATGTCCAGTCGCTCCAGTCCCGCGGCCTCCGCCTCGTCGCGGATGCCGCTGATGCCCGTGTCGTAGCCGATGTAGTCGACCTGTGCGAGCTGCACGTCGGGCTGCAGCACGAAGTCGATGAACGCGTGGGCCGCCTCGGGGTGCGGGGCGCCGGCGGCGATCGCCCAGTTGTCCATCCACAGTTCGGTCGCCGGGCTCCCCAGCACCCACTGCCAGCGGTCGGGGTCGTCGGACTCGAAGATGCCGAGCCGCGCATCGCCGTTGTAGGACTGCAGCAGCGCGTGCGAGGCCTGCGGGATCGACGATCCGCCGGGATACGAGTCGAACGCCGAGACGTGCGGTGCGAGATCCTTCACCAGGAACTTCTCGACCGCGTCGAGGTCGGCGGGGTCGGTGGTCGTCCAGTCGATGCCGTTGGCCCAGAAGTAGATCCCGAGCAGCGGGGCCGGGTCGTCGAGCACCGAGGTCGAGCCCGACGCCTCGTTCTGTGCGGCATCGATGAAGTCGTTCCAGGTCGTGAGCTCTCGCGAGATGACCCGCTTGTCGTACACGAACCCGGTCGTCCCCCACGCCTTGCACACCGAGTACTCGTTGCCCGGGTCCCAGGAGCGGCCGCGGAATTCCGGCGCTACGTGTTTCATGTTCGGCAGCAGGTCGAGGTTGAACTTCTGCAGCAGCCCGTTCTCGGCCATCGGCCCGACGAAGACGCCGGTCGGCACCACGATGTCGTACCCCGAGGTCCCGCGCGCCGCGACCAGCTTGGCGATCAGCTCCTCGTTCGAGTTGAAGGCGTCGAGCACGATACGCGGGCCGCTCTCGGCGGTGAACTGCTCGAGCACCTCCGGGGCGTCGTAGTCGCCCCAGCTGTAGATCGAGAGCTTGTCCTCGAGCGGGCCGCCCTTCGCGTGCACCGCGGCCGCGTTCTGGCCGGGCGTGCAGGCGGTCAGCAGGACCGCGCCGCCCGCCATCATCGCCGTGGCGAGGAACCCCCGACGGGTCAGCTCGGTCCGGATCACCCGGGCGGCGCTCCGATGAGCGAGCACGCGGACCGGAGGAGCGCCCGTCACCGGCCACCCTCCTTGGGGAGCGCGATCACGTGCGTGGCGGTGGTCGGGATACCGTCGGCGGCGAAGAGTCGCGCGTCGGCGGGGCTCCACACGCACCGGACGTCGTCGTCGACCTCCACCGCGGGCGCGGTCGGCGCCGGCATCCGCGAGAGGAAGGTGGCGTCCTCCCCGATGCGCACCGCGACCTGCAGGGTCTCGCCGAGGTGCGAGACGCCGAGCACCCGCCCGGGGACCCCCGCACCCTCGCCCTGCTCGAGCCGCACGTACTCGGGACGGATGGCGGCGACGGCCGGCTGGCCCGCCGCGACCCGCTCCCCGCCCCAGCGACCGGAGATCGTCCCAATCGCGGTGTCGACGGCGGTCCCGTCGGCACGCACCGTGCCGTGCACGAAGTTCTGCTGCCCGATGAACGAGGCGACGTAGGCCGACGCGGGTTCCGCATAGATCGCGGCGGGGGCATCGAGCTGCTCGATCCGTCCCGCGCGCATCACGGCGATCCGGTCGCTCATCGACAGCGCCTCGGCCTGATCGTGCGTGACGAACACGAACGTGGTTCCGAGCCGCGCCTGCAGCAGCTTCAGCTCGAGCTGCATCTCCTCGCGCAGCTGGCGGTCCAGGGCCGCGAGCGGTTCGTCGAGCAGGAGCACGCTGGGACGGTTGATGAGGGCCCGCGACAGGGCGATGCGCTGCTGCTGGCCGCCGGAGAGCTGCGTCGGCTTGCGATCGGCGAACGCCCGCAGCTGCACCATGTCGAGTGCCTCGCTCACGCGCTCCCGCTGCTCGGCCTTGGGCACACGCCGCTGCTGCAGCCCGTAGGCGACGTTCTCGGCGACCGTGAGGTGCGGGAAGAGCGCATAGGCCTGGAAGACGGTGTTCACCTCGCGCCGATACGGCGGCAGGTTCAGGACGCTGCGACCCGAGATGCTGATGTCCCCCGCATCCGGATACTCGAAACCCGCGATCATGCGCAGCGTGGTCGTCTTGCCGCAGCCGGACGGCCCGAGGAGCGACAGGAACTCCCCCGGTTGCACGTCCAGGGTCAGATCATCGACGGCGACAGCGGAGCCGTATCGCTTCGTCACGCCGTGGATGCGGACCGCACCGGTGGCTGTGGGTGTGTCGAGCGTCGTCGTCGACGCAGGCAGAGTGCCGGGCATGGAGCCTCCCCATTGAGAATCGCTTGCGGCGAGTCTGGCACAGGATCGGCCCGAGGTATAGCGATATCGGAAGTCTCATCCCCGATTCGCAACGGTTTCCGTTGCGAATCATCGAAGAGGCGACCGATCTGAATGCTCGGCGTCGGCTACTTCGAGTCGAAGTCGAACGCCTTGAGCAGTTCCACGACGGCCTTGTCGCGCTCCTCGCCGCCCTCGTCGAACATGTGGGTGACGTGCGTGCGGAGGTGGTTCTCCAGCAGCAGCCGGTTCAGGGATTCCAGGGAGCGCTGGATGGCACGGGACTGCGTGATGATGTCCATGCAGTACTCCTCGTTCTCGATCATCCGCGCGACGCCGCGCATCTGACCTTCGAGGATGCTGGTGCGGTGCAGTGCCCGCTTCTTGATGTCTTCGATCACCCCTTGAGGCTACTCGTCTCACGGACCCCGCGGCTGTCTGACCCCCGAGACACCGCGCTTCCGGCGCTCTGCGCCACCCGCGCAGCAGCGTGAAAGGATGACGTCATGCCGCGAACACCGATGACGCAGTTCTCGCCGTCCGATCAGGAGCGCCTGCGCGCGCTCCGACGCATGAAGGCCGTCGCGCTCGGCGCTCTGGTGTTCATGGCCGTCGTGTTCGTGATCGCCTTCGCGTTCCAGCAGCGGATCGGCTGGCTGGGCTACGTCCGCGCCGCGGCCGAGGGCGGCATGGTCGGTGCGCTCGCCGACTGGTTCGCGGTGACCGCGCTGTTCCGGCGTCCGCTCGGACTCCCGATCCCGCACACCGCGATCATCCCGAACCGCAAGGACGAGATCGGCCGCACCCTCGGCGAGTTCGTCGAGACGAACTTCCTCGCGGCCGATGTCGTACGCACCAAGCTGTCCAGCACGCAGATCGCCCTCCGCGCCGGCGAGTGGCTGCGAGAGACCCCGCACGCCGAGCGCGTGGGGGCCGAGGGTGCGACGATCGCCACCGCCGTGCTCAACGCGCTGAGCGACGACGACGTGCGCGACCTCATCTCAGACCTCGCGCGCGAGCACCTCGTCGAGCCGGAGTGGGGGCCGCCGGCCGGCGCCTGGCTCGAGAAGATCGTCGAGGCGGATGCGCACCACGGTGCCGTCGACCTCGCCGCCGACAGCATCGCCCGCTGGCTCGATGCGAACGCGGAGTCGTTCAGCGGACTCGTCTCGCGCCGCCTTCCCGGATGGGTGCCGAAACTCGCCCATCGCTTCGTCGACGACACGGTCTACAACGAGGCGGTCAAGTTCGTGCACGCGGTGCAGGCGGATCCCCGCCACCCGGCTCGGCTCGCGGTCGACGGCTACCTCAGCCGTCTCGCCGACAGCCTCCAGAACGATCCGGCCACGCGGGCCAAGCTCGAGAACGCCAAGGCCTCGCTGTTCGACAGCCCGCGCGTCGGCGCGCTGGCCGCGGAGGCGTGGAACACCGCGAAGAACGGACTCCTCACCGCCCTCGCCGACCCCGAGAGCGGGCTGCGTCGTCGCGCGGTGCAGGCGCTGCAGGAGGTCGGCGAGCGCCTGACCACGGATGCCGCGCTGCAGCACCGCGTCGACACCTGGGTGTCGGATGCCGCCGTGTTCCTCGTCGACCGCTACCGGCACGACATCGCGTCGATCATCACCGACACCGTGGAACGCTGGGACCCCGCCGAGACCACCGAGAAGATCGAGCTCATGGTCGGGCGCGACCTGCAGTACATCCGCCTGAACGGCACGTTCGTCGGAGCGCTCGCGGGTCTCGCCATCTTCACCATCGCCCACGCCCTGATCCCCGGAGTCTGACATGACGTCCACCCCTCGACAGCTGAGTCACGACCCGCTCTGGCCCCGCGCCGGATCCTGGCCCGCGTTCGACGGCACGGCGGATGCGGTTCTCCTCGGTGTGCCGACCTGGCGCACGTCGCTCTCGCCGACCGGCGCGCACGCGACCCCGGCGGCCATCCGCGAGGCGCTCCCCCGCTACGGGACGACGCTGATGGGACCGCCGATCGTCGATCTCGACGAGGTGCTCCGCATCGCCGATGCCGGCGACGTCGCCGAACCCGACGGATCCGAGGGCGAGGCCCGGGCGATCTCCCGCGTGCGAGAGCTCTCCGTGGCGGCGAAGCTCGTGATCGCACTCGGCGGCGACAACTCGCTGACCTACCCGGTGGCGCTGGGCGCCCGGGCGACCGGGCTGATCACGTTCGACGCGCACTTCGACCTCCGCGACGGCATCTCCAACGGCACGCCCGTGCGGCGCCTCGTGGAAGACACCCCCGCCGCGTCGTCATCCACCACCGCGGTCGACCCCACACGGATCGTGCAGATCGGCATCGCCGACTTCGCGAACTCGTCCGCCTACGCCCAGCGGGCCGCCGCCTGGGGCATCCGCGTGATCACGCTCGACGAGCTGCGTCGCCGCGGCATCGACGATGTGGCTGCGGAAGCCCTCGAGATCGCCGGAGCCGGATCAGACCCGCGCGTCCACCTCGACATCGACGTCGACGTGTGCGACCGCTCCGTGGCACCGGGCTGCCCCGCGAGTGTGCCGGGCGGCTTGCAGGCCTGGGAGCTGCGGGCGCTCACCCGTGCCGTGGCCGCGGATCCCCGTGTTGTCAGCGCCGACCTCGCCGAGGTCGACGCGGCGGCGGACGCCGACGATGCCCGCACCGTCCGGCTCGCCGCGCTGTGCGTCCTGGAACTGCTTGCCGGACTCGCGTCGCGGCCGTGAGCCGCCGCGCGCTTCGGGTGTCCCGGAGATGACGGAAGCCCCCGGGATCTCTCCCGGGGGCTTCCATGTTCTGTGGACCTAAGGGGATTCGAACCCCTGACCTCCTCGATGCGAACGAGGCGCGCTACCAACTGCGCCATAGGCCCTTGAACGACATCTACGCTATCACGGCGGAGAGGCTGTTCGCGCCGCGAACGGTCATCCGGCGGCCCGACGCGAGAGCAGATCGCGCACGTGCGCCTCGATCTCGGCATCGTCGACGAACCCCATCCGCGCGTAGGGGGAAGATGCAGCGGGCAGCTCCACCGGCGCCTCCGGAGCCATCTGCTCCGCACGCTCCCGCAGGGCTGCCACCCGTGCCGCCTTGCGCCGTTCCTCCTGCGCCTCGATCTGGGCCTGTGCCGCCTGGGCACGCGATCCCGACACCGACACGAGAGGCTCCGGCAGCGGACGAGGTGTCCACGTCGCTCGGCCCTGGTCGTGCAGTTCGGGCGCGACGCGCGGAGCGGCCGGCGCGGCGACGACGTGGGTGGCACGCGCGACGCGGGCGGCGACGGCGGCCATACGCTGCAGGGCGACCCCGGCCACCAGGATCGCGGCTCCGCCGATCCAGAGCAGCGCCGAGCTTCCCGCGGCCAGGAGCTGCCACACGCCGAGACCGGCGATGATGAGCCCGAGCAGCAGGGTGCTGGTCGCCGTCACGCGGACACGTCGCCGTGCGCGTGCCCGACGGATCACCGGGTCGGCTCTGGTCGCGGCGAGTTCCTCGCGGAGCGCCTCAAGTTCTGCGGCCTCCCGCTCGGACTGCACGCGCTTGGCCAATTTCTGCTGAGCGAGCGCCGTGCGGGCGTTCAGCTCGAAGCGCACCTCACCGGGCGTCTCGCTCGTCTCGGCGAGGACGCGAAGCGCCTGATTGAGACGGACAGCGTTGCGCTCCGAAGCGTTGTACTGGAAGCGACCACGCCACGACGGGAGCAGATAGAGCATCCAGAGGAGCACGGCGACGAGCACGATCACTCCTCCGCTCAGCACCGGCCCGTCCATAGTGACCACGCTAAGGGCAGAGAGGGGGCTGCGCCGTGCAGAGCGGCGCGTGTCGCGGCGAGTCTCTGCGGATCCGCAGGGAAGGCGCGTCTCAGAGGGCGATGCGGTCGGACGGCGGGATCGTCGCCGCGTCCGGTGGCACCTGACCGTTGAGCCAGCGCGCCAGGACGCCCTGTGGCACGTCTTCCCTCGTCAACGCGAACGCGTAGTGGTCGCGCCAGTCGCCGTCGATGTGGATGTAACGGCGACGCAACCCCTCGTACCGGAAGCCCAGCTTCTGGACGATGCGCAGGCTCGCCGCGTTCTCGGGACGGATGCAGATCTCCATCCGGTGCAGGCCGTACTCCGTGAAGCACGCGTCCGTGGCCAGGGCGACGGCGGTCGGGGTGATACCTCGCCCTGCGAAGCGCTCGCTCACCCAGTACCCGATCGTGGCCGAGCAGAGGGAGCCGCGCGCGACACCCCACACGTTGAGCTGACCGGCGACCTCACCGTCGTACTCCATGACGAACGGATAGCCCGATCCGTCGCGGTACTGCTGCAGCAGCCGACGGATGCTGAGCCTCATGTCGAAGGACACGGAGCCGTACGGCACCGTCGCCTCCCACGGCTGGAGCCAGGACCTGTTGGCCAGCAGCTCCTGCTGCAGCGGTCGCGCATCCTTCGCTCGGACGAGCCGCAGTTCCACAGGTCCGTGTCGCATTCCCGCCGCCAGATCCATGCCGCACCGACCCCGCAGATTCGCCTAGAGGCGTTCCGCGAACTCCTTGAGCCAGGGCCGCAGCTCGGGCCCGAGGTCTTCGCGGTCCGAGGCGAGCTGCACGATCGCCTTGATGTAGTCGACGCGGTCACCCGTGTCGTAGCGACGACCGCCGAAGATGACACCGACCACGCCGGGGCCGTCGGGGTCGGTCGCGAGCTCCTGGAGGGCGTCCGTCAGCTGGATCTCGCCGCCCTTGCCCGGCTCGGTGCGCTCGAGGATCTCGAACACGGAGGCCGGCAGCACGTAGCGGCCGATGATGGCGAGGTTGGACGGTGCGTCCTCCTGCGCGGGCTTCTCTACGAGCCCGGTCACACGGACCGCATCCTGTCCTTCGATCGGCTCGACCGCGGCCGCACCATACATGTGGATGTTGGCCGGGTCGACCTCCATCAGCGCGATCACGGCGGCGCCGGAGCGCTCGTGCTCGGCGATCATGTCGGTGAGGAGCGGGTCGCGCTCGTCGATCAGGTCGTCGCCGAGGAGCACCGCGAAGGAGCTGTCGCCCACGTGGGTGCGGGCGCGCAGGACCGCGTGCCCGAGTCCCTTCGGCTCGCCCTGACGGACGAAGTGGATGTCGGCGAGGTCGCTCGACTTCATGACGCGCTCGAGCCGACCGGTGTCACCCTTCTCCATCAGCTTCGCCTCGACCTCGGGCACCGAGTCGAAGTGGTTGGAGATCGCGTTCTTGTTCCGACCGATGATGACGAGGATGTCGTCGATGCCCGCGTCGGCCGCCTCTTCGACGACGTACTGGATCGCCGGCTTGTCGACGACGGGGAGCATCTCCTTGGGCATCGCCTTGGTGGCAGGCAGGAATCGCGTCCCCAGTCCTGCCGCGGGAATGACGGCTTTGATCTTGTGGTCGGCCATCCTCCCAGCCTAGTGGTGAGCATCGCCGTAGACTCGGAGCCATGTCGAATGACGTGGAACACGCCAAGCGCGCACTCCGCGCCGAGCTGCGCGAGCGACGTCAGCTCCTCTCCGACTCGCAGCGCGAGACCGCGGCCGCCGCGATCGGCGAACGCCTCGATGCCCTGGTCGACGAGCTCGGCGCCCGCGCGATCTCCTGCTTCCTCTCCACGACGACGGAGCCGGGCACGAGGGAGTTCGTCACCCGGGCCGTGCGCCGCGGCATCCGCGTGCTGCTCCCCGTCACCCGCGCCGACGGGCTCCTCGACTGGGCCGTCGCCACGGACGACGACGAGGTCGCGGAGGGCCTGTTCGGTCTGCCCGAGCCCACCGGCGAGGTGCTCGGTCCGATCGCGGTGAACGACGTGGACCTGATGATCGTCCCCGCCGCCGCGGTCGACCGCACCGGCATGCGCATGGGCTGGGGGCGCGGCTACTTCGACAAGACCATCGGCTCCATGGAGAAGTGCCCGCCCGTGTACGCGGTCATCTATGATTCCGAGGTACTCGACGAACTCCCGCGCGAGGTGCACGACCAGCCGGTGAACGGCGTCGTGACTCCGTCGCAGACTCTCACCCTGTCGCCCCGGCGACGCTGAACCGCAAGGACCCCCATGCCCACCTACGCCTATGCCTGCACATCGTGCGGTCACCAGTTCGACGCCGTGCAGAGCTTCGCCGACGACGCTCTCACCGTGTGCCCCGAGTGCGGCGGAGCGCTGCGGAAGCAGTACGGCTCGATCGGCGTGACCTTCAACGGGTCGGGCTTCTATCGCACGGACTCGCGCGCCAAATCCGGTGGTTCGAAGGATGGTTCGGCATCATCGAAGTCGGATTCGACGACGAGCGCCAAACCGGCCGCTGCGTCGACTCCCGCCTCGAACTGAGGCGCTTATCTGTTGGGGGACCCCATGTTCAAAGGTTTCAAGGACTTCCTGCTGCGCGGAAACGTCATCGATCTGGCGGTCGCCGTCGTCATCGGCACCGCTTTCACCGCGATCGTCACGGCGGTCGTGAACAGCATCATCAACCCGCTCATCTCGCTCTTCCTCAAGGCGGACGCGGCCGGTGAGTTCGGCATCATCCTCACGAACATCTACGGCGAGAAGGTCACGTTCCCGATCGGCGACCTGATCTCGGCGATCATCAGCTTCCTCGCCGTCGCCGCCGTCGTCTACTTCGTCTTCGTGCTGCCCATGAACACGTTCAAGGCCCGCGTCGAGGCACGCAAGGGCACCCCGGCCGAGGAGCCCGAGGAGGAGCCGGCCGCATCGACCGAGTCCGAGCTGCTCATCGAGATCCGCGATCTGCTCAAGGCACAGCGCGGCGCCTGACAGCACCTGACCCCCACAGCGCTGTTCGACGCACGGTTCCCGCCCGAGGGAACCGTGCGTCTTCGCTTTCCGGGCGACGGAATGCTCAGCTCCCGGCGACGGAATGCTCAGTAGTGCGGCGGCACGTCCTGCACGAGACGGTCGTCGTTGGGGCCTTTCGGCCCTTTCACGCCGGTCACGATCCGCGGCTTCTCGTCCGCGGTCGTCTCCGGCTCCGGGTCACTCCCCGGCACCGGCGTCAGGCGCGCGCGACGCGATCCCGCCACCCGCACCACGCGCTGGCGTGGGACTGACGCGTCGGAATCCTCAGTCATGCTCGCGGTCGGCGAGATCGATCGGCTGGGTGTCGTTCTCGACGCGCGGAGCGGTGTCGGAGATGCCGAGCACCGCGGCGATCCGCCGGGCCACCGTCGCCGGGTCGCTGTAGAGGTCGAAGGCGTGCACGCGCACGTAGTGCCAGCCGAGCCGACGGAGCACATGCGGGCGGAGCCGCAGCGTCTCGCGCAGGGACTCCCCGCGCGTCTCCGGGTCGGATTCGATCACGACAGCCTTGCCGCCGTGCTGCGCGACCAGCGGCAGCAGCCCGCGGTAGTCGACGTCGACGGAGGCCCCGAGCCGTCGGAGCTCCCGCGCCAGGGCGAGAGTGAGGGGGTCGGCCAGATCCTCCAGCCGCGCGTCCCGGCTGCGGGCGGCGAGGCCCCCGAGGATGGACATCAGCGTGGCGGCCCCGTGCTCGAGGCGGCCGTCGTCGAAGGAGGAGGGACGGATCGAGGAGACCAGGACCATCGAGCGACGCGCGCGCGTCATGCCGACCGTGAGGAGCCGCTCGCCGTCGGGCGTGGACAGATCCCCGAAGTCGCTCAGCACCCGACCGTGCTTGGTGAGGCCGAACCCGAGCGAGAAGATCACACGGTCACGGCTCTCGGCGACCGACTCCTCGAGCGTGAGGACCGCGAACGGCTCGGCGGTGTCGCGCCCGACGAAGTCCGCGACATCGGAGCGGCCGGCGAACGCGGATGTGACCGCGGCACGGACGCGCTCGGCGTGCCGGGCGCTGGCGGTCACGACCATGAGCGACTCGGCCGGACGGTGCACGGCGTGCTCCACGACCAGGGTGACCACGCGGGCGACCTCGGCGTCCGGGCTCTCGACCGCGCCGGAGATCGGGTCCGGAGTACCGGTGCCGCCCTCCACGTAGTCGACCGTGAGGCTGCCGCGACCGAGGTACGAGCCCGCCCAGGGCAGGGACACGATCTCGCCGCCGTAGAAGGCGTCGTTGATGAGCTCGGCGAGATCCTCCCCGCCGGCGCGATAGCTGCGGGTCAGGGTCATCACGGGCAGGAGCTCGGACAGGCGCTCGAAGACGGAGACGTCGTCGAAGGGCACCTCGGCCTCCCACGACTCCTCCGGATCGACGGCGATGTGGAACGGCGTCGGACGCTGGGTGACCGGATCGCCGAACGCCACGATCTGGCGTGCACGGCGGATCGCCGGCGCGGCCTCGGCGAGATTGATCGCGGCGGCGTCGACCAGGAGGACGGTGTCGAACTCGACCGACTCGGGGATCTCCGGCACCAGGTACGGGGACGAGATCCAGACCGGAGCCAGCACGTCGACGAGCGTGGGCGCCGCACTGACCACCTGCGCGGTGGTCGCCGCGGACTGGGTCAGCGCACGACGGAGATGCTGCGACTGCTGAGGCTCGTCGACGATCGCGATGCGCCACTGGTTCGCGAGCTGCCAGGCCAGCAGTGGACCGGCCATCGCGGCGTGCGCCTCGTCGACCAGCCGGAAGTCGCGCTCGAGGCGATCCACGACGGCCGTGTTGGCGCCGAGGAGCGCGCGGTTGTCCTGCAGCGCGCGCTCGAGGAACGACTGCCACCAGGCGAACTCGAGCTCCTCCCCCACCTGCGACTCGGAGACGTGGCGCACCGAGAGCTCCGCCAGCAGCGGCTCCAGCCCCAGCAGGGCGAGTCGGTCGCGCAGCTGTGCGCGCTCGACGAGGTTCTCGAAGACGTCGGACTTCGCGGCGAGTCCGGCCAGCGTGCGCACCAGGCGCGCCACCGGGAGGGATGCCAGGGGCTCACGGCGTCCCAGCGCGGCGTCGAGCTCGGCGAGCTCGGCCTCGACACGCTGCCAGGCCACGTACACGTCGGCGAGACCCAGCGGGATCTCCGGCGCGACGCCGGCCTCGACGAACCGCTGCCACTGGGTGCGCTGGGTCTGGATCCGCAGCAGCGCCTCGTGCATCTCGGTCACGTGCACGCCCGGACGCACGTACTCCTTCGCCAGGCGACGCAGACGCCGACGGTTCGCGCCCGAGAGCCCCGGGGCGTCGCGACGCGAGCCGTGCGCCTGGATGAGTTCCCCGAGGGGGCGCTCGAACACCGTGGGGCTGAACCGATCGAGGGAGTCGCGGATGCCCTGCAGCAGACGCAGGTACTCGCCGAGCTCGTCGATGGTCGCGAACGGCCGCATGTGCGTCTGCGCGATCAGCTCGTAGCCGCGCTCGAGGAGAGCAGGAACGCTGTCCCCGTGCAGTCGACCGGCCAGCTCGTGGGCTGCGCGGGCCGCCTCGGTGCTGGAGAAGGTCACCCCGTACCAGGGCGAGTCGTTCGGGCCGAACCGGAACTCGCCGAGGCGGGCCGCCTGCGCGAGGGCCGCCGCGGCGTCGGAGCGGTCGGCGGCGAGGCGACGCAGCGCCTCGACCCCGAGTCGTGCGGTCGTGGAAGGGGGCACCGGGAGCGAGGCGAGCCGGGTGAGCTGGCGGGTCGCGTCGAGGACCGAGGCGTCCATGCCGGCCGCCGGGGCGATGAGCGCCTGCCGATAGTCGCGCAGGACCGTGCGCAGGCGCACGAGCGCGTCGTCCACGTCGCTGACCTTGGGCGCCGTGGCCTTCTCGTTGCGGCCGATCGCCCGGACCAGGTCGCGGCGCACACTCGCGGGTGAGATCGCGAGGCTGTCGAGGCCGATGCCCGCGAGCCGGTGTCGCACGCCGTCCAGCGTCGAGCGGCGCGCGGAGACCACGAGCACCCGCTTGCCACCGCGCACCAGTTCGCCGAGCGCATTGATCACGGTCTGCGTCCCGCCGGTGCCGGGGAGCGTGGAGACGGTGAGGGAGTGCCCTGCGGCGATGCGCGCGAGCACGGCTTCCTGCTCGGCATCGGCGTCGAGGAGGAGGTTGTCGGATGCCGGGGCGCGGTCGTCGGGCCCGGTGTGGTGCGGCGTGGCACGAGGAGCGGTCACCCGCTCGCGGTCTCCCACGTGTCCGCCCAGCGCATTGAGGACCACGTGGTCGAGGGTCCCCGCATCGCGGGACATCGCCCCGGACACGTCGGCGAAGGTGGACACGACCAGTCGCGGCTCGACCGAGAACGTGTCGATCGAGCGCGTCATCGCCCGCAGGCTGTCGACCACGGGCTGCGGCTTGAAGATGCCGCCGTCGTAGGCGAGAGCGGCGAGCGCCGCGGCATCGATCGTGAGCCCGAAGTGCTCCCGTGCGATCCGGACGAGTTCGGGATTCACCTCGAAGGCGCCCTGGAGCTTGAGCTCGAAGTCGGAGTGGTGACGACGGATCGCGAGCGGACGCAGCAGCACCGGCGCGGCGAACCCCGCTCCCCCGATGCGCCACCGCGCGACGCCGACGGCGAGGTGGACGGCCTCGATCCCGCGGACCGTGCGGAGCTCGGTGTTCTTGGCGGTGATGCGCTCGGCGGCGAGTCGCGCCGTGCGCAGCCCCACCTCGTCACGGAAGAGGTTCGACAGGAGAGTCGACTTCCCGGTGATGAACTGCGGGAGGCTGCCGGGATGCGCCTTGGAGATGTCGATGCCCGACTCCGGGCTGTCGCGGAAGCTGACCAGGGGCGACGGACCACCGAGATCGGCGGCCTCGGCCCTCAATCTGGTGCGCTCCGCCTCGGCCGCGTGCGCGATCTCGAAGCCCGTCGTGGTCTCGTGCAGATCGCCGATCGACACAGCAGCGTCCACCGCTGTGTCATCCGCCGTCTTGTCTTCACGTCGCCACACAATGACACCCTAGGCGCGTGACCGCGCGAGGCGGGGTATCCCGGGCGGGTTTCCGCCGAATTTCCGCCGTTCGACGGGAGATTCGCACTCCTCCTCCCACGCATGCGGCCGCTCCACGTTCTCCACGAAGCGCAGGATGCGCGGACGCCGGTGTCCTCGCGGACGGTCAGGATGGTGGCATGACCTTCCGCTACGACTTCGCGCCGACGCCGTTCGGCGATGCCCTCGCGGTGTTCTCCGACGAGGGCATCGTGCGATTCGACCTCTCCGAGTCCGAGGACCCGTCAGTCCCCTGGCTCCTCGAGGGCGTCTCCCGGCAGCTTCATGCCGTGCCGGAGCCCGACCCGGGCGCCGCCGATGAGCTCGCGCACCTGCTGTCCGACTACTTCGACGGCCGGCCCGTCCGGTTCGAGGAGCACCTCCGTCTCGACTGGCGACTCGTGGAGGGCTTCCCGCTGACGGCACTGCAGACCATCTGCAGCATCGAGTGGGGCCAGACCATGAGCTACGGGGAGGTCGCCGTGGTCGCGGGGGCATCCCGGTGCGGCGCGCGCGGTCGGCACGGCCTGCCGCCTGACGCCGTTCTCGATCATCGTGCCCGTGCATCGGGTGGTCCGGTCCGACGGCACCCCGGGGCACTACGGCGCGCACCCGGAACGCAAGAGGTTCCTTCTCGATCTCGAGGCCGGCTGACCAGCCCCGACGCACGACGTGGACCCGGCGAGTAGGCCGCCGGGTCCACGCCTCGGGCTGATGATCGGTGCCGGTATCCGTCAGTGCTCGACGGCCTTCTCCGCGCCGAAGCCGGTCAGCGAGCGCACCTCCATCTCCGCGGCGAGCTCCGGAGACTCCTTCCGGGTGCTCGTGATCGTTCCCAGCCAGCCGAGCAGGAAGCCGAGCGGGATGGAGACGATGCCGGGGTTGTTCATCGGCCACACGGCGATGTCGATCCCGGGGATCATCGACGTCGGCGTTCCCGAGAACACGGGCGAGAGCACGATGAGCAGGATCGCCGAGCCGAGACCGCCGTACATGCTCCACACGGCGCCGCGCGTGGTGAACCGGCGCCAGAAGAGCGAGTACAGGATCGTCGGCAGGTTCGCCGAGGCCGCGACGGCGAAGGCCAGCGCGACCAGGAAGGCGATGTTCTGACCCTGTGCGCCGATGCCACCGAGGATCGCCAGGATGCCGATCACGATCACGGTGCGACGCGCGACCCGCACCTCGCCGTTGGGGTCGGCCTCGACCGGGTTGCCCGCCGCGTCCTTGCGCCCCTTCTGGATGACGTTCGCGTAGATGTCATGGGCGAACGAGGCCGCGGCGGTGATGGTCAGCCCGGCGACCACGGCGAGGATCGTCGCGAACGCGACCGCCGAGATGAAGCCGAGAAGCACCGGGCCGCCGAGCCGGAGTGCCAGGAGCGGCGCCGCGGAGTTGACGCCACCGGGCGCGGCCGCGATGACGTCTGCTCCGACCAGCGCGCCGGCCCCGTAGCCGAGGACCAGCGTCAGCAGGTAGAAGCCACCGATCAGCCAGATCGCCCACACCACCGAGCGACGAGCCTCCTTGGCGGTCGGCACGGTGTAGAAGCGCATCAGCACGTGCGGGAGGCCCGCGGTGCCGAGGACGAGCGCCATGCCGAGCGACAGGAAGTCCCAGGGGTTCGCGCCGTACTGCAGTCCCGGGGCGAGGATCGCGTCGCCCTTGTCGGAGTTCGCAACCGCGGCCTCGAGCACCGTGTTCAGACTGAAGCCGTTTATGGCGAGCACCCAGATGGTCATGCCGACCGCTCCGCCGATCAGGAGGAACGCCTTCACGATCTGCACCCAGGTCGTCCCCTTCATGCCGCCGATCAGCACGTACACGATCATCAGCACGCCGACGACGGCGATCACGATCGACTGCCCGACCCGACCGTCGATGCCGAGCAGCAGGGACACGAGCCCGCCGGCGCCGGCCATCTGGGCCAGGAGGTAGAAGAAGCACACCGCCAGGGTCGTGATCGCGGCCGCCATGCGCACCGGACGCTGCTGGAGACGGAACGACAGCACGTCCGCCATCGTGAACTTGCCGGTGTTGCGCATCAGCTCCGCGACGAGCAGCAGCGCCACGAGCCAGGCCACGAGGAAGCCGATCGAGTAGAGGAACCCGTCATACCCGTTGATCGCGATCGCGCCGCAGATGCCGAGGAACGACGCCGCGGAGAGGTAGTCGCCCGCGATCGCGAAGCCGTTCTGCGGTCCCGTGAATGAGCGTCCGGCGGCGTAGTAGTCCGCCGCGGTCTTGTTGTTCCGACTGGCCCGGATCACGATGAACAGCGTCACCGCGACGAAGGCCAGGAAGATCGAGATGTTGAAGACGGGGTTGATCTCCAAGGTGACGTCCGTCGCCGTGCGGATGCCGTTCATGCCTGGGCCTGCGCCTTCTCGAGGTCTTCACGGATCTCGGTCGCCAACGGGTCGAGCTTGCGATTCGCGAAGGAGACGTACGCCATCGTGATGCCGAACGTCGTGACGAACTGTCCGAGACCGAGGAGCAGTCCGACGGTGATATCCCCCCACACGCGCTGCGCCATGAATTCCGTCGCGAATGCGGCGAGGAGCACATAGACGAAATACCACACGAGGAAGAAAGCGGCGAGAGGGAAGATGAACGATCTCTGCGTCCGTTTCAACCGGAGGAATGTCGGGGACTGCTCGACGGCGATGTAGTCGATCGCGCCGTTCTGTTCTGCGTGCGTCTGGTCGCTCATGGGGCCTCCTTGCCACATGTCCGGTCCTCGCACGAGGACACCGTGCGAGTGGTAGGGTCGACGCTACGAAACGGGGAACGACGTCGTCACCCCCGGAAGTAGGTACTCGTGAGCTCACCGCTCTCCCTCGAACCAGAGGCGGAACTCGTCGCCAACGCGGTGCGCGAGCTCGCCAGGCGTACACGCTTCCCGGTCGCGTTCGGCGGCCTGATCGAAGAGGGCGTGGTCAGCGTCACGAGCATCGTCGGCGCACGCACCCGATCGCTGGACGGACTGCGCGTACGCCCCGAGCGCGGCCTCGGCGGGCGGGCGATGATGGAGCTGCGCCCGCGGATGACGAGCGACTACGGCTCCTCCCAGCAGATCACCCACGACTACGACGTGTTCGTGCTCGGCGAGGGACTGCGCACCCTCCTCGCCCTCCCCATCATCGTGCAGGGACGATCCCGCGGAGTCCTCTACGCCGGCGGATGGGACGAGGAGCAGGTGGGCGGCGTGACCACGGCGCCCGCCATGCAGGTGGCGCAGTCGGTCGCGGACGAGCTGCGCATCCGTGACGAGGTGCAGCGACGCCTGCAGACGAGCGTCGCCGGGACCGAGGTCGTCGCACCTCCGCAGCGCGAGGAGCTCCGCGAGAGCTTCGCCGAGCTGCGGAGCATCGCCGCCTCGGTCGACGACGCCGACATCCGCGCCCGGATCGCGCAGGTCGAGCGACGCCTCGTGGCGCTCGCGGGGGAGGCGGCACCGGTCACCACGGGAACGGTGCCGACGATCCACCTGTCCCCCCGCGAGACCGACGTGCTCGCGTGCGCCGCGCTGGGCTCGACGAATGCGGAGATCGCCTCGCAGCTGGGACTGCGCGAGGGCACGGTCAAGGCCTATCTCGGCACCGCGATGTCGAAACTCGACGCCTCCACCCGCCATGCCGCGGTGACCCGAGCACGACGCGCGGGGCTCCTCCCCTGACGACCGAGGAAATGAATTGTGACAATGCACAATTCTCGCCTTGTTGCATTTCTTCTCGGGAGGTAAAGTCGCACGCATGGCGAGACGAATTGTGCATCAGCTGGTCGACGACATCGATGGCAGTGTCCTGGAGGTCGGCGACGGCGAGACAGTGCATTTCTCTCTCAATGGCGCTTCCTACGAGATCGACCTGAACGCGGACCACGCCGAGGAATTGCGAAAGGCGCTGGAGCCCTATATCGCCGCCGGACGGCGTGCCGGTTCTTCCAGCGCCCCGCGCACCTCCGCGCCCCGTAAGCGGCAGGCACGCAACCCGGAGGTCGCGGCCATCCGGGCGTGGGCGAACGACAACGGCTACACGCTCTCGGAGCGCGGGCGCATTCCCGCTCCCATCCTCGACGCGTACCACGCCGCTCACTGATCTCCGTCCGAGAGGCGGATCAGCGGAAGACTATTCGGTCGTCTCCTGCAGCCAGGATTCGTCGCGCAGAGTGATCTCATCGGTCATGTCCGCGAGGAATCGGATCACGACATCGCGCTCGGCGGGCGTCAGACGCGCCGCGGAATAGAAACGCTTGGCCTGCTGCCGGCCGACCGTCTCCATCGCCGCCCGCCGGGTCTCCGGAGTGATGGTGATGTGGAGCGCTCGGCGATCCGTCGGATGCGGTGCCCGCTTGATGTGCCCTCCGTGCTCCAGGCGGTCGAGGAGCTTGGTGGTCGCGGCCGTCGAGACACCGAGGTGATGCGCGATCCCACCCGGCGTGGCCACGAGATTCCTGTTCGCGCACACGATCAGATAGTGCAGCGCCCGCATGTCGGTCTCGTTGAGGCGCATGTAGCGACGCGACGCCTGTGAGAGCACCTGCTCGGCTTCACGGAGGCTCGCCAGCGACTCCATGAGCCGTGCGATCTGCTTCAGATCCTCGGGAGGAACGCCGGTCCGGTCGATCAGCGTGCTGCGCGGATCGCTGGCTTCCACGTCGTAGATCGCCGCGTGGCTCAGACCGTCGGGAGCCTCGTTCGCGCGGCTCACGGCGCCCGCCTGCGGCGACGGCGAATCCTGCGCGCCGATCCGCGGGGTGGTGCCGGGCTCCGTGTCCATGCGATCATGTTACACACCAACAGTTTCATGCTAAGTTGATTACTCACCAAGTTAGCTACATTCGAGAGGCTCAAGGTCAGGGAGATGCCATGGACGACGTGACCCTCCTCGCCGAAGACGGGACCGCCGTCGGCACGCTGCCGAAGAGCGAGGTCCACACCACCGACACTCCCCTGCATCTGGCCTTCTCCTGCTACGTCCTCGACACCGAGGGACGCCTGCTGATGACCCGCCGCGCGCTGTCCAAGCGGACCTGGCCCGGGGTCTGGACGAACAGCTTCTGCGGACACCCGCGACCGGACGAGGCGATGACGGACGCGGTGCGTCGACACGGCCTCGCCGAGCTCGGTCTGGGCCTCTCCGACATCCGACTCGCCCTCCCGGACTATCGGTACCGCGCCGTCGACGCGAGCGGCATCGTCGAGAACGAGATCTGCCCGGTGCACGTCGCGGTCATCGAGGGCACGCCCTCCGCCAACCCGGCCGAGGTCGCGGAATGGACCTGGGTCGAGGCGCCCGCCGTGCTCGAAGCCGTCACACACGCTCCGTTCGCTTTCAGCCCCTGGCTCGTCGAGCAGCTGCCCCTGCTGCGCCGCCTCGGTGAGGTCTGACGCATGAGTGCGACGGCGACGGAGGAGACGCTCGGGACGCGGATCGGAGAGGCGCTGCGACACCGCCTCTCCGAGCGCCGCGCTGCGGCCGAGCAGTACGGCAGTGAATTCGTCGACCTCTGGGAGACGGCGGCGGAGCACGTCCTCGGTGGCAAGCTCATCCGCCCCCGCCTGCTCATGGACCTGTTGCACGCGCTGGCGCCCGGTCCGCTCTCGGAGGACGAGACGCAGCGCGCGATCGATGTGGCCGCCCATGTCGAGCTGCTCCACTTCGCCTTCCTCCTGCACGACGACGTGATCGACGGAGACCTGATCCGACGTCGGCGACCGAACCTGATCGGCACGCTCGCGGCCGGGCGTCCGGAAGAGTCCGGCGAGCCCGCCCTGCATTGGGCGCGCTCGAGTGCGATCCTCCTCGGAGACCTCCTGCTGTCGTCCGCGGTGCTCGGGTTCGCGCGCGCCGACGTGGCGCCGGAGGCCCGTGAGCGGCTGCTCTCCCTGCTGGAGCAGACGATCTTCGAGACGGTCGCCGGGGAGCACGCCGACGTGGCCCTGAGCGACGGGGTGATCGCCCCCGACCTGCGCACCATTCTGTCGACGAGCGCCTACAAGACGGCGACCTACTCCTTCGTCCTTCCCCTGCGCGCCGCAGCGGTGCTGGCCGGATCCTCGCCCTCCGCCGAAGAGCAGCTCACGGCGATCGGCCACCGGCTCGGTCTCGCGTATCAGCTGCAGGACGACCTGCTCTCGGTGTTCGGCGACCCGGAGGAGCACGGGAAGGACGCCTTCTCCGACCTGCGCGAGGGCAAGGAGACGGCGATCATCGCGTATGCGCGCCTGACGAGCCACTGGGACAGCATCGAGCTGCACTTCGGGCGGTCCGACCTCGATCTCGCCGACGGCGCCTACACCCGCGATCGTCTGCGCGAGTGCGGTGCGGAGGCATTCGTGCAGGGCCTCGTGCGCGAGCACCTCGACGCCGTGTCGAGCGCCCTCTCCCGCGCGGAGTCTGCCGGCACGCTCTCGACCGCCGCCGGACGCACGGTTCGCGGCCTGGCCTCCCGCGTCGAGGGTCGACGCCGATGACCGCGAACCCCGCCCAGCCGGGCGACGACACCGCGCTGCGCCGCTTCAACCGCACCGCCGAGATCGCGACCACCGACGTCATCCGCACCTACTCGACGTCGTTCGGCCTCGCGACGCGCCTTCTCGGGCAGCGGCACCGTCAGCACGTCCGCAACATCTACGCCATGGTGCGCATCGCCGACGAGATCGTGGACGGGGTGGCGGCGGAGGCCGGACTCGACGCCACCGCGCAGTCGGCCGCCCTGGACTCGTACGTCGCCGAGACGCACCGCTCGATGCGCAGCGGATACAGCAGCGACCTGATCCTGCATGCCTTCGCGCGGACCGCGCGCGAGTGCGGGATCGGCGAGGACCTCACCCGGCCCTTCTTCGACTCCATGCGGGCCGACATCGCCCGGGACTCCGGATTCGCCGCATACGACGCGGACGCCCACGCGGCCTACGTCTACGGCTCCGCGGAGGTCGTGGGGCTGATGTGTCTGCAGGTGTTCCTGCGGGACGCCGACCGCACTCCCTCCGAGCTCGACACGCTGCACCGCGGGGCTCGGCAGCTCGGCGCCGCGTTCCAGAACGTGAACTTCCTGCGCGATCTCGCCGACGACACGGATCGGCTGCGGCGCGGATACCTCGGTGGCACCGAGCGCCTGACCGACGCCGACCGCGACGCCTGGGTCGACACGATCGACCGACAGCTCGCCGACGCCCGGGCCGCGATCCCCCTGCTGCCGAAGGACTCCCGGGCGGCCGTCCGCAGCGCCCTCGCGCTGTTCGCGGCGCTCACCCGACGCGTCGCGAAGACACCCGCCGACCAGCTGTACCAGCGCCGCGTGCGGGTCCCCGATCCGATCAAGGCCGTGCTCGCCGCTCGATCGGTCCTGACCACGGCGATGGAACGCGACCGATGAGCCGGGTCGTGGTCATCGGCGCGGGTGTCGCCGGGCTCGCGACGGCCGGCCTGCTCGCGCGGGACGGGCACGAAGTGGTCGTCCTCGAGAAGAACGATCGCGTCGGCGGGCGCGCCGGGACGATCGAGCGCGAGGGATTCCGCTTCGATTCCGGACCCTCGTGGTACCTCATGCCCGAGGTCTTCGACCACTTCTTCGCCATGATGGGCACCACCACCGAGGAGCAGCTCGACCTCCGTCTGCTCGACCCCGGCTACCGGGTCTTCCGCTCCCCCGGGTCTGCGGAAGCCGTGACCGTGCCCGCCGGTCGCGCCGCGGTCGGTGGACTGTTCGAGTCGCTGGAGCCCGGATCTTCGCGGGCACTCTCCGCCTACCTCGACTCCGCGCACCATGCCGGAGCGATGGCGCAGAAGTACTTCCTCTACAACCCGTTCACCCGGATGCGGTCGCTGGCCGTCCCGGAGGTGCTGCGCGCGCTCCCCCGCCTGTTCACGCTGCTCGGCACGCGGCTGCAGTCCTTCGCCGCACGCCGCTTCCGCCACCCGATCGTGCGTCAGATCCTCGGCTATCCGGCGGTGTTCCTCGGCACCGATCCGCGGAGCGCCCCCGCGATGTACCACCTGATGAGCGCTCTCGACCTCGATCAGGGCGTCAGCTATCCCCAGGGCGGCTTCTGGCGCGTGGTCGAGCGGATCGAAGCCCTCGCCCTCGAGGCGGGCGTCCGGATCGTGACCGGAGCGGATGTCACCGGCATCCGGACCCGGGATCACGACGGCGCCACGCATGCGACCGGGGTCGCCTGGGTCGATGCGTCGGGGGACGCGCACGTCGAGGAGGCCGACATCCTCGTGTCCGCGGCGGATCTGCACCACACCGAGACCGCGCTGCTGCCGCGCTCCCTGCAGACCTACCCGGAGTCGTGGTGGGCGCGCCGAACCAGTGGACCGGGCGGGGTGCTGGTGATGCTGGGCGTGCGCGGCGCCCTGCTCGAGCTGCCGCACCACTCGCTGTTCTTCACCGACGACTGGGACGCGAACTTCGACGCCATCTTCGGCCCCGATCCGTCCGTGCCCACCCCGGCATCGACCTACGTGTGCCGGCCGAGCGCCACGGATCCGGACGTCGCTCCCGCGGACCACGAGAACCTCTTCGTGCTGGTGCCCGTCCCCGCGGACGTGGACCTCGGGCACGGCGGATCCGACGGCGGAGGCTCGCCGGAGGTCGAACGCGCGGCCGATGCCGCGATCGACCAGATCGCCGCTTGGGCGGACATCCCCGACCTCCGCGAGCGCATCGTCGTCCGCGAGACGAAGGGTCCGGCGGACTTCCGCGACGACTACCGCTCGTGGCGGGGCGGGATGCTGGGCCCCGCGCACATCCTGTCGCAGAGCGCCATGTTCCGGGCCCAGAACGCGTCCCGTCGCGTGCGCGGCCTCTTCTACGCGGGCGCCACGACGGCGCCGGGCGTGGGAGTGCCGATGTGCCTGATCAGTGCGGAGATCGTGCTCAAGCGGATCCGCGGCGATCACTCCCCCGGGCCGCTCGCCGTCCCCGAGCCGTCCGCCGTCGGGACGGAGCGTCCGTGATGGGCGCGGTGTACCTGACCGCCCTGCTGATCTCGCTGGGGTGCATGCTGCTGCTGGACTGGCGGTTCCGGCTGTTCTTCTGGCGGGACGCGGTCTCGGCGTCGGTCGTGACGGCCGTCGGGTTCGTGTTCTTCCTCCTCTGGGACGTGGCCGGCATCGCCAACGGCATCTTCCTCCGAGGCGACGCGGCCATCGCGACGGGTGTGGTGCTGGCCCCCGAGCTGCCGATCGAGGAACCCGTGTTCCTGCTCTTCCTCGTGGTCTGCACGATGGTGATCTACACCGGCTCCGCACGCCTCCTGACCCATCGACGCAAGCGGCGTACCGAAGGCGGTCGCTCATGACCTACCTCCAGCTGGCCATCCTGTTCCTGCTCGCCGCCACGATCGGCGGCGTCGCGCTGGCTCTCGCCTCGCGCCGCCGCGGCCCCCTGCCCGCGGCGGTGGTGACGACCGTGGTGCTGCTCTTCCTGCTCACCGCCGTCTTCGACACCGTGATGATCGCGAGCGGCCTGTTCCACTACGCGCAGGATCCGCTGCTCGGGTTGCACATCGGGCTGGCGCCGCTCGAGGACTTCGCCTATCCGCTGGCGGGCGCGCTGCTCCTGCCGGCACTCTGGACGGCGCTGCGCGCCCGGCGGCGAGCGCGCGAGGACGGGACGAACCCCGACGACGGAGGACGCGGATGAGCGCCGACCCCACGCCGTCGCACACGTTCGGGCGCGACTTCGCGCAGATCGTGCTCTCGTCGCGGCCGATCAGCTGGATCAACACGGCGTTCCCCTTCGCGGCGGCCTACTTCCTCAGCACCCGCGAGATCGACCTCACACTGGTGATCGGCACCCTGTACTTCCTGATCCCCTACAACCTCGCGATGTACGGGATCAACGACGTCTTCGACTACGCCTCCGATCTGGCCAACCCGCGCAAGGGCGGCATCGAGGGTGCGCTGCTTTCTCCCCGCATCCACCGCGCGACCCTGTGGGCGGCGGCGGCGACCAACGTCCCGTTCCTGGTCTACCTCGTGATCGTGGGGAACCCGGCGTCCTGGTTCTGGCTGGCGGTCAGCGTGTTCGCGGTGATCGCCTACTCCGCTCCCCTGCTGCGGTTCAAGGAGCGGCCGTTCCTGGACTCGCTGACCTCGAGCACGCATTTCGTCAGCCCCGCCGTCGTCGGGCTCGCCCTCGCGGGCGCACAGGTCGGCGCGGCGACGGTCATCACGCTCGGCGCGTTCTTCCTCTGGGGCATGGCGGCGCACGCGTTCGGCGCCGTGCAGGACATCGGTCCCGACCGGGAGGCGGGCATCTCCTCGATCGCGACCGTCATCGGCGCGCGGGCGACGGTGCGGCTGTCCCTCTCGCTCTGGGCGATCGCGGGAGCGGCGATGCTCCTGACGCCGTGGCCCGGTCCCCTCGCCGCGGTCCTCGCCGTCCCCTACATCGTGAACGCGGCACCGTGGTGGAACGTCACCGATGAGACCTCCGCATCCACGAATCGCGCCTGGCGACGCTTCATCGCCCTCAACTACTTCGCCGGATTCCTCGCGACGATGATCCTCATCCTCGCGTGGGTCTCCTGACTCCCCGACACCCGACCCCGTCCTCGAAAGGAACCCGATGTCCCGCCCTGACACCGCCCCGATCCCACCCACCAGGGAGCGCTCACGCCGACACTCCTGGGTGCGTGTGCTCCTCCCGGTGGCACTGATCCTGGTGTGGCTGGTCGGTGCGTCGCTGGGCGGACCGCTGTTCGGCAAGGTCGACGAGGTCTCCTCGAACGACCAGACGACCTACCTTCCCGAGTCGGCCGCTGCGACCGAGGTGCAGCAGCTCCTCGGCGAGTTCAACGACAGCGACGCGATTCCCGCCATCGCGGTGTTCACCTCCGACGACAAGCTCACCGCGTCGGAGCTCGACGCGATCTCGGACGCCGTCGCGGACGCCCCGAGTGTGGAGGGTGTGGGTGACGACGTCTCGCCCGCGCTCGCCTCCGATGACGGCAAGGCCGTCCAGGCATTCATCCCGATCGAGGGAGACGCCGAGCTGTCCGATGCGACGGCCGCTCTCGGCGACGAGCTGCGCGCTGCGGTCCCGGACGGCGTCACGGTCTATATCACCGGACCGGCCGGATTCAGCGCCGATCTGGTCGCCGGATTCGCCGGCATCGACGGGCTGCTCCTCGGCGTCGCGCTCCTCGCCGTGCTCGTCATCCTGGTGCTGGTCTACCGCTCGTTCCTGCTGCCGCTCGTCGTGCTGTCGACGAGTCTGTTCGCGCTCTGCGTGGCCCTCCTCGTGGTCTGGTGGCTCGCGAAGTTCGAGATCCTGCTGCTCAGCGGGCAGACGCAGGGCATCCTGTTCATCCTCGTGATCGGCGCAGCGACGGACTACGCCCTGCTCTTCGTCGCGCGGTTCCGGGAGGAGCTGCGCGTCGCGCAGGACAAGGGGACCGCGGTCATCGCGGCGTGGAAGGGGTCGGTGGAGCCGATCGCGGCCTCGGGCGGCACCGTGATCGCGGGACTCCTCTGCCTGCTGCTGAGCGACCTCAAGTCGAACAGCACCCTGGGCCCGGTCGCGGCGATCGGCATCGTGTTCGCGATGCTCTCCGCGCTGACCCTGCTCCCCTCGCTGCTGCTGCTCTTCGGCCGCGCGGTGTTCTGGCCGCGGCGCCCGCGCTTCGAGCCCGAGGTGGTGGCGGAGGAGCACGGCATGCGCACGACCGGGCTGTGGGCCCGACTGGCCGGCCTCATCAAGCGGCGGCCGCGGGTGATCTGGATCGTGACCACGCTCGTGCTCCTGGCCGGCGCCGCAGGGATCACCCAGCTCGACGCGAACGGTGTCCCGCAGTCCGACCTCGTGCTCGGCGCATCGGAGGCCCGCGACGGGCAGGTCGCGCTCGGCGAGCACTTCCCGGGCGGATCCGGCAGCCCGGTGTACGTGGTCGTCGATCAGGACAAGCTGCAGGACGCCGCCGACATCCTCCTGGCGAACGACGGCGTCGACACCGTGTCCGTGACCGCCGCGGATTCGCCCAGCGGCACGGCTCCCGTGACCGCGGACGGGATCACGGCCGTCGGCCCTCCCGGCACGCCCGTCCCCGATCCGACCACGGTCGACGGCGACGTGCTCCTGCAGGGGACGCTGACGGATGCGGCCGACTCGGAGGCCGCCGCCGCCACCGTGCGCGAGCTGCGCAGTGAGCTCACCGATGTGAAGGCCCTCGTCGGAGGCGTGACCGCGACGTCCATCGACACGAACGATGCGTCGATCCACGACCGGAACCTCATCATCCCGGTCATCCTCGTGGTGATCATGTTCATCCTGATGCTGCTGCTGCGCTCGATCCTCGCACCGGTGCTGCTGATCCTGACGACAGTGCTGTCCTTCGGCACCGCGATGGGGGTCTCCGCGCTGGTCTTCAACGGGATCTTCGCGTTCCCCGGAGCCGATCCGGCGGTGCCGCTGTTCGGCTTCGTGTTCCTGGTCGCGCTCGGCATCGACTACAACATCTTCCTCATGACGAGGGTGCGCGAGGAGTCCAAGGCGCACGGGACCAGGGAGGGGATCCTGCGCGGCCTGTCGATCACCGGAGGGGTCATCACCTCGGCGGGACTCGTCCTGGCAGCGACCTTCGCGGCGCTGTCGGTGATTCCGATCCTGTTCCTGGTCCAGCTGGCGTTCATCGTCGCGTTCGGCGTGCTGCTCGACACGTTCATCGTGCGGTCGCTGCTGGTGCCGGCGCTCACGTACGACATCGGCAAGGCGATCTGGTGGCCCTCGAAGCTGTGGCGTCGCGGGCTGGACTGAAAAGCGGCGGCGTGCGCCCGGTCGCTTAGACTGGACGCACGCCCTCGTAGCTCAGGGGATAGAGCAGCCCTCTCCTAAAGGGCAGGTCGCAGGTTCGAATCCTGTCGCGGGCACGACGTCGAAGAGGGGCCGCCCGGAGGGTGGCCCCTCTTCGACGTCTCAGGCTCCCGTCAGCGGGCCCCCGCCGGCCCGAGGCTCAGGCGGCCAGCGCCAGGTACGGCTCCCATCGGGGGTCGCTGCGCTCGGTGCCGCGCACGGTCCAGGCGGTGCCGTGGGGCGGACGCGGAGTGAACCGCAGCTCCCAGCGCATCTCCTGCGGGGTGCGGTTGCTCTTGACGTTGTTGCAGCGCAGGCAGCAGGCGACGAGGTTCTCCCACGAGTCCGCTCCCCCGCGCGAACGCGGCAGCACATGGTCGATCGTGGATGCCGCCTTGCCGCAGTAGCCGCAGCGGTGGTTGTCGCGGCGGAGCACGCCTCGACGCGTGACCGGCACGCGTCTGCTCGTCGGCACCCGGACGTACCGGGCGAGGATGATGACCGCCGGGCGATCGTAGACGCCGTGGGTGCCCCAGACGGGGTCTTCCTCCACGCGTTCGATCACGGTCGCCTTGTCGTTCATCACGAGGACCAGGGCTCGCTTGAACGACACGATCGCAAGCGGCTCGTATCCGGCATTCAGGACCAGTGTGCGCATTCGTCATCCTCTCGATCCGCCGGGACGGCTTCCCGGCACTCTCGACTTACACGAGGTCGCGCAGGAGGAAGAGCGATCGCGGGGACGAAAAAAGGCGCCGTCTAAAGACAGCGCCTTTCGCGCACGGCAACGCCGTGGCTTCCCTGCGGGCTATGCAGAAGGACGTGACGACCGAGGGCATCCATGGTTCGGATGCTCGATATTCGCTCCATCTGCCTCTCCCACCTGTACGACAACGGGATCAGGCTAACCCATCTCCCTGGGTGCAGGGCGAAACGGCGGGTGAATGGAGGAAGGCGTGTCCGGGAATCAGCCGGCGTTGACGGAGAGCCAGGACATGGGCTCGACGAGTCCGCCGTTGATCCAGACCTCGAAGTGGAGGTGGTTGGCGGTCGAGCGACCGGTGCTACCGACGTAGCCGATGAGCTGTCCGGCGGCGACCGTCTGACCGGCCTGCACCTGGCGCGAGCCGTAGATCATGTGACCGTAGGTGGTCTGCACGCGCTGACCGCCCACGACGCTGTCGAGCATGACGCACACGCCGTAGCCGCCGATGCTCTCGGCCGATGCCCGGACGACGCCGGCCGCGGCCGCGTAGATCGGAGTGCCGGCAGGAGCGAGCATGTCGGCACCGTTGTGTCCGCCGCCCACGGTGCGGCTGACGTTCCAGGAGCCCATCGGAAGCGGGTACCGCACCTCGCCGGAACCGGGCGAGGTGAGCGCGTAGCCCGCGGAGTTGAACTGCGCGCCCGCCGATGCGGTAGACGCGGCGGCGGCGGCGCGGGCTGCGGCGGCCTCTTCGGCCTTCTTCTTCGCGATCTCCTCGGGAGTGGTCGCGCTGAAGGTGCTGCGGCTGAGCGGGGCGGCGGTGGCCTGCGAGGCCACGACGAGAGACTGTGCGTCCACGGCAGCGAGCTGCTGCAGGGTGGTGGCGGCTTCCTCGGTCGGCTTCGACGATGACGCGAAGGCCGGGAGGGCGATACCGGCGACGAGTGCACCGACGGCCCCGAAGATGGCGATGGAGCGGAGTGGCTTGACGGCCTTGCGAGCGTTCACGCGCGCACCGGTGCGGCGGGCGGGTACTCGGTCTTCAGATGTCTTCTTCGCGGGCGGTTCGATGTCTGCGGCCAAAACGTGGTCCTCCTGGGCCTTCACGCTTTCGGGTAGCGCTGGCTCGTCGGCACTCTGCTCTCGTGGCACGAATGTATCTCGGGTACTTTGTGCGTTCCTGCCGTGAAGACGACGAGCCTGGAAGGCGAATCTTCGCGGTGTGCCGGCAGCGGGCTTCTTCGCTGACGACTCGACCGAGGTTACCGGAAGATAACGATCATGTCACCCCGGGAACCTGACAATCCTCGGAGAGGCCGGAGCACGGTCACGTGAGAGCCGGCCTCGGAGGCAGGATTCCGCGGCGGATCAGGCCGGTTCGCCCACGAGGAAGATGTGCGAGGCGAGCTCGACCGGGAGCTCGAGTCCGTCTTCCTTGCCGTCCATCTGGATGAGGACGTAGCCCTCACTGAAGCGGAAGTCGCCGTGGGCACCGGGAACCACACCGGCCTCACGAAGCTGCTCCAGCAGCTCGGGGTCGACCTGCGCGGGCTCGGCGAGACGGCGGACCGTGCCCTCCACGGGCGCACCCGCGGCGTTCAGTCGCTGCACGAGGCCGATGACGCCCTCGTCGAAGGTGCGCGCCGGCAGGTCTCCGAGCTGGTCGAGTCCGGGGATCGGGTTGCCGTACGGGGATTCGGTCGGGTGCCCGAGCAGCTCGACGAGTCGGCGCTCGACCTGCTCGCTCATGACGTGCTCCCAGCGGCAGGCCTCTTCGTGCACGAACGCCCAGTCGAGTCCGATGACGTCGGACAGGAGGCGCTCGGCGAGGCGGTGCTTGCGCATGACGTCGACGGCCTTGCGGCGGCCGGCATCGGTGAGCTCGAGAGTGCGGTCCTCGGAGACGATGACGAGTCCGTCGCGCTCCATGCGACCCACGGTCTGCGAGACCGTCGGGCCGGAGTGGCCCAGACGCTCGGAGATGCGGGCGCGCAGCGGCACGATGTTCTCCTCCTCGAGCTCGAGGATGGTGCGGAGATACATCTCCGTGGTGTCGATCAGATCGGTCATGTGCAGGCCCTCCGAGGTTCTTAGGCAAGCCTACATTCCCGGAGGGACATCGGATCGTCGCCCGGCAGGCGAAGCCCCGCGCGCCCCCTAGAATCGACGCATGGCGATCGAGATTCCCCGTGACCTCCTGCCCGCTGACGGCCGTTTCGGCTGCGGTCCCTCGAAGGTGCGCCCGGCGCAGCTCGAGGCGCTGTTCGCCTCGGGGTCCACGATCCTCGGCACGTCGCACCGCCAGGCGCCGGTGAAGAACGTCGTCGGCAGCGTCCGCGAGCAGCTCGCCGCGCTCTTCCGCATTCCCGAGGGCTACGAGATCATCCTCGGCAACGGCGGCTCGACCGCGTTCTGGGACGCCGCAGCCTTCGGCCTCATCGAGCGTCGCAGCCAGAACCTGGTGTTCGGCGAGTTCGGCGGCAAGTTCGCGGCCTCCGCCGCCGCCCCGTGGCTCGAGGCACCCGACGTGCGCAAGGCCGAGCCCGGCTCCCTCACCGCCGCCGAGGTCGTCGAGGGCGTCGACGTGTACGCCTGGCCGCACAACGAGACGTCGACGGGCGTCGCCGCACCGATCCAGCGCGTCGACGCGGACGGCGCTCTCACCGTCATCGACGCGACCAGCGCCGCCGGCGGCATCGACTTCGACGCGACCCAGGCCGACGTGTACTACTTCGCTCCGCAGAAGAACCTCGGCTCCGACGGCGGGCTGTGGTTCGCCGCGGTGTCCCCCGCCGCCGTCGAGCGCATCGAGCGCATCGCCGCCTCCGGCCGCTACATCCCGGAGTTCCTGAGCCTCAAGAACGCGGTCGACAACTCCCGCCTGAACCAGACGCTGAACACCCCGGCACTGACGACCCTGCACCTCCTCGACAGCCAGCTGCAGTGGATCCTCGACAACGGCGGCCTCAGCTGGGCGGCGGCCCGCACGACCGAGTCCTCGTCGATCCTGTACGACTGGGCGAAGGCCTCAGCGGTCGCGACCCCGTTCGTCGTGGACGCCGCGCACCGCTCCCCCGTCGTCGCGACGATCGACTTCGACGACAGCATCGACGCCGCGGCGATCGCGAAGACCCTGCGCGCCAACGGCATCGTCGACACCGAGCCGTACCGCAAGCTCGGCCGCAACCAGCTGCGCGTGGCGACCTTCGTCTCGATCGAGCCCGAGGACGTGCGGCAGCTGACCCGCTCGATCGACTACGTGCTGGAGAACCTGGGCGGCTGAGCGCCCCGGCTCACTCCTCTTCGTCGACCTCGCCGGCGTCCGCATCCCGGACGTCGGCGTCGTCGTCTTCCGCGTCGTCGTCTTCGGCGTCGTCCTCGTCGGAGTCGTCCTCGTCGTCGGACTCGTCCTCATCGGAGTCGTCGTCATCGTCGGATGCGTCGACGTCGAGCTCGTCGATGTCGACGCCGTCGAGATCACCCGCGTGCAGGATGTCCGCCTCGCCGTCATCGAGGTCGTCGTCGTCATCGTCGAGTGCTTCTTCGTCGTCACCGAGAACGGCGTCCTCGACCGACGTGTCGCCATCAGCGGCCGCGGCTTCCGCGAGCTCGACCTGGTGCGCGCGGTACTCGGCCAGGCGCTCCGCCCAGGGCACCCACTCGGGCGCGAGCAGCGCGCCCTCGCCGGGGAGAAGCTCGACCTCGAGCACCGTCGGCTCCTCGTCGTCCACGCGGGCGACCGTCACAGTCCAGTACCAGCCGGGGTAGCCGGGGAGACGGTTCTCGAAACGCAACGAGACCGAGCCGTCCTCCTCGGGAAGGTAGCCGGCGGCCGGACCGATGGAGGACGCGGGAGTGATCTCGCGCAGGGCAGCAAGGGCGAGATCGTGGGCGTCGAGGAGACGCGCGTCGGCGTCAGGCTTCGAGGTCATCAGCGACCTTGCGCAGGACGGCCGCGATCTTGCGGCCGTGTCCGGAGGAGGGGTAGCGCCCGCGGCGCAGATCCCCGCCGATGCCGTCGAGGAGCTTCACGAGATCCTCGACGATGATCGCCATGTCGTCTGCGGGCTTCCGCTTGGCCTTCGACAGGCTGGGCGGCGCCTCGAGCACGCGCACGGACAGCGCCTGCAGCCCGCGCTTCCCGTCGGCCACGCCGAACTCCACGCGTGCACCGGCCTTCACCGCGGCGCCGGCAGGCATCGCGGAGGCGTGCAGGAAGACGTCCTGGCCGTCATCGCTGGCGATGAAGCCGAAACCCTTGTCTTCGTCGTAGAACCTGACCTTGCCGGTGGGCATGGGAGAACCTCGCTGAGATCTGTGTGCAGAACGGTGGACGCGCTCGTGCGCGTCCTCTCCAGCCTACCGGTCGCAGGCCGCACGGATCAGAAGCCCAGTGCGAGTAGGCTGAGGCGGATGAGCACGCACAATTCCGAACCGGAGGTTCCCATCCGCCGGCTGGATCGTATCCTGGCGTTCACCGCGCTCGGAATCGCCGCAGCATCCGTGGTGTGCTTCTTCGCGATCATCATCGGCACGGCACTGGGCATGAATCAGGACTCGTTCGGCGAGGGCGCCTGGCCTTTCATCGCCGCGATCCCCTACTGGGGGCTTCCGCTCGCCTTCCTGATGATCATCGCGCTGCTGACGATGAGCTTCATCCGAAAGGGCCGCGCGTCTTCGCGTTCGTGAGGCATCGGCGATGAGCACTCACGCACGACCGCTGGCGGATTGGCTGGCGGCCGCGCGCGACGACGAGCTGCTCAGCCTCCTCTCCGCACGCGGCGTACGACCGGATGCCGGGTGGCAGGACTTCTTCGACGCCGCCGAGTCCCTGCTCGATCCGGCGTCTCTGGCCAGGCTCCTCCCCTCGCTCACGGCGGCGGAGGCGAGGGCGCTGCTCGACGCGGTGTCGGGCGGAAGCGCCGGCCCCGAGCAGGAGCAGCTGATCGCCCTCGCACTCCTGCGCCCGGACGGCACACCGTATCCGCCCGTGGTCACGGCCCTCGCCGGACGCACCGCGCCGGAACCTCCGCCGGGGCCGGAGACCACGCGTGTCTCCTCCGAGACCGCCTCCGCCCACGCCGCGGAGCGTGCGTTCACGACCGTCGCCGTGCTCGCCGACCTGCTCCTCATCACGCGGGAGCGCCCGTTCGCGCTACTGATCGGCGGAGGGGTGAGCTCCGGTGAGAAGCGCCAGCTCGCCGAGTCGGGTGTCGCGGTGGACCTCGTGGACACTCTCGTCGCCGTCGCGCTCCAAGCGGGGCTGGCGGTCACCGCCGAGCGTCGGCTGCGCTCGAGCCGATCCGCGGAGGACTGGCTGCGCTCGTCGGCCGTCGAACGCTGGAGCGTGCTCGCCGCCTCGTTCCGCGACGCGCTTCCTCGCGGCGTCCGCTCCCCGGACGGCGGATGGATCCCCCCGGAGCAGTGGCCCCTCGCCCATCCCTGGGACCCGTCGTGGCCGGAGCGGTCCCGCACGCTGCACGAGGCGGCGCGACTCCTCGGTCTGATCGCGGAGGACGGCACCGAACCGGAGTGGGCCGCCGGGTTGCGCCGCGGAGACGCCCCCGACGCCGGTGCACTCGCTCGCCTGCTGCCGACCGAGGTCGACCGGATCTTCCTCCAGAACGACCTCACGGCGATCGCCCCCGGTCCGCTCGAGCCCGCCCTGGACGTGCGGCTCCGCACGATCGCGGCCCGCGAGTCCGCGGCCCAGGCCTCGTCGTACCGTTTCACCTCGGAGTCCGTGGCACATGCGTTCGTCGCGGGCGAGACCGAGCAGTCGATCCTCGACTTCCTGGGCGCCATCTCGCTCACGGGCATCCCACAGCCGCTGGGCTATCTGATCGGACAGACCGCGCAGCGGCACGGGCTCGTCCGCGTCTCGACCGATGAAGAGACAGGCCGCACGAGGATCGAGAGCTCCGACCCTCACCTCATCCAGGCGATGGCCGTGGACCAGTCGCTGCGTCCGCTCGCGCTCAGCGCGCACGTCGAGTCGCTCACCACCCGCGTGAGCCGCGAGACGGTGTACTGGGCGCTCACCGACGCCCGGTACCCGGCGACGCTCGTCGACTCCGACGGCGCCCTCGTGATCCGTGAGCGCCACCCGGCACCGCCGGCGGCGTCCCCGAGCACCGGCGCACCCGACCTGTCGTCCCTGATCGCCCGACTGCGCTCCCACCAGGGGCCCGACGCCGATGCCGCCTGGCTGGATCGGGAGCTCGAGGCCGCCGTCCGCGCGAAGTCCGTCCTCCAGGTCACCGTCGGGATGCCCGACGGGTCGACGAGGGAACTCCTCCTGGAGGCGACCGGCATGGGCGGTGGCCGCCTCCGCGGACGGGATCGTGCGGCCGACGTCGAGCGCACCCTGCCGGTGTCGAGCATCCTCGCAGCCACGATCGTCGCGCCGTAGGGCCCGATGCCTCGCGCGACCGGTAAACTGGTCAGCTATGTCTGATGGCCCCCTGATCGTCCAGAGCGATCGCACCGTGCTGCTCGAAGTCGCCCACGCCGACGCGGAGAGCGCGCGCCATGAGCTCGCCATCTTCGCCGAGCTGGAACGGGCGCCCGAGCACATCCACACCTATCGGATCACGCGGCTCGGGCTGTGGAACGCACGCGCTGCGGGACACACCGCCGAGGACATGCTGGAGACGCTGGACCGCTGGTCGCGTTTCCCGGTGCCGCCGTCGGTCGCGGTCGACCTGCGCGAGACGGTGAACCGCTACGGACGACTCGTGATCGAGCGCGACGACGAGGGCACGCTGATCCTGCGCTCCTCCGATCCCGCCGTGCTGACGCAGGTCGCCCACAACAAGCGCATCCAGCCCCTGCTGATCGGGCACCCGTCCCCGGAGACCTTCGTGGTCGACGCCTGGGCGCGCGGGCAGATCAAGCAGGAGCTGCTGAAGATCGGCTGGCCGGCGGAAGACCTCGCCGGCTACACGCCGGGGACGCCGCACGAGATCGACCTCGCCGAGGACGGCTGGCAGATCCGCCCGTACCAGCAGGACGCGGTGGACGCCTTCTCGAAGGACGGCTCGGGTGTCGTGGTTCTCCCCTGCGGCGCGGGCAAGACGATCGTCGGCGCCGGAGCCATGGCCGCGACCAAGACGACCACGCTGATCCTCGTCACGAACACGGTGTCCGCCCGCCAGTGGCGCGACGAGCTCCTCAAGCGCACGAGCCTGACCCCAGAGGAGATCGGCGAGTACTCCGGCCAGGCCAAGGAGGTCAAGCCGGTCACGATCGCGACGTACCAGATCCTGACGGCGAAGCGGAAGGGCGAGTACGCGCACCTGGCGTTGCTGGATGCTCTCGACTGGGGACTCATCGTGTACGACGAGGTCCACCTGCTCCCGGCTCCCGTGTTCAAGCTCACCGCCGACCTGCAGGCCCGCCGTCGCATCGGTCTCACGGCGACCCTCGTGCGCGAGGACGGCCGCGAGGGCGACGTGTTCAGCCTGATCGGTCCGAAGCGGTTCGACGCCCCGTGGAAGCAGATCGAGGCGCAGGGGTTCATCTCCCCCGCCGCCTGCTACGAGGTGCGCGTCGACCTCCCGCCGAGCGACCGGCTCGAGTACGCGGCCGCGACCGACGACGAGCGGTATCGCCTCGCGGCATCCGCTCCGGCGAAGGTGCAGGCCGTGCGCGAGCTCATCGCCAAGCACGAGGGTGAGCGCATCCTCGTGATCGGGCAGTACCTCGATCAGCTCGAGTCGCTGTCCGAGGCGCTGAACGCACCCCAGATCACCGGCGCGACCCCGGTCGACGAACGCGAGGAGCTGTACCGCGCCTTCCGTGAGGGCGACATCTCGCTGCTCGTGGTCTCCAAGGTGGCGAACTTCTCGATCGACCTGCCCGAGGCATCCGTCGCCATCCAGGTGTCCGGATCGTTCGGGTCGCGTCAGGAGGAGGCTCAGCGACTCGGTCGCCTCCTGCGACCGAAGCAGTCGGGCCACACCGCGAGCTTCTACACCCTCGTCGCACGCGACACCATCGACCAGGACTACGCGCAGAACCGCCAGCGCTTCCTCGCCGAGCAGGGCTACAGCTACACGATCATGGATTCGGACGCGATCGCCGCTTGATGCCCCGGCGCGCGGCCGACCGTCTCAGCCGCGCAGCACGGGATCCAGGTGATGGGTTCCGTGCGCACCGCCGACTGCCGTCCCCGTGGGGAACGCGACGCTCGCCGTGCGCGCGACTCCGAGGCGGCCCGCCCACCGATCGGCGAGCAGCGCGTAGACCACCATCGCGAGAGTCGAGGCCAGCAGGTCGACGGGCGTGCCCGAGGTGGCGTTCGCGTCGACGAGCTGGACGGAGCCGAGCAGGAAGATCAGCACGTTGTTGACGATGTGCAGGGAGATCGCGGCTTCGAGGCCTCCGGTGCGCCAGGTCAGCCAGGCGGCGACGATGGCGAACACGCCGACGCTCGCCGCACCCCAGACGTCGTAGCCATGCCCGAGCACGAACAGCGGGACGGGCAGCAGGATCGCGAAGGCCGGATGGCGCAGCCACCCACCGACCAGCTGCATCAGATATCCACGGAACACGTACTCCTCGGCCGCCGCCTGGAACGGGATCAGCAGCAGCACGAGAAGCACCATGATCCAGAGACCGGGGTGCGAGAAGTCGGGCGCGATCGTCTCGCCGACGGCCGCGGACCACCCCAGGACGACCGCGAAGTAGACGACGAAGACCGCGAGGGCGAGCAGCAGGCTCTTCCCCAGCCAGCCCATCCGGAGCCTCCCGGTGACCGAGGACAGCAGTCCGACGCCGCGCCCCTCGATCAGGCGGGAAGCCACGAGCAGAGCGGGGATCATCAGGATCAGCGGCAGCACCAGGGCGACGAGGAGCCAGGGCCGTTCGAGGTCGAAGTACTGCGCGGTGGTGAGGAGGGTCTGCAGCTCGGCGTCCCCGCCGGGGACGAACATCGCCACGATCACCAACGGCACGATCAGCAGGAGCATGATCGCGACGTAGAGCGCGATACCGACGAGCCCGGTCACGATCATCCGCCACCAGCGATACCGCGGGCGCAGGCGCGCGAGACGGTGGTACGCCACCTGCTCGGAGGGTGGCGGCGTGGTCGGGGTGTCGACGGGTGCGGGGGCGGCGACGGGTGCGGGGGCGGCGATGGCGTCCTCGTTCGAGCTCATGAGACGATCCTCGCGTGTCCGGCTGTGTGGCGCATCCGCCCGCGGGATGATCGCCGTTCCGCCGCGCACGGAACACGGCTGCGACCCGCCTCGGGAACGGCGACTCCGCGCCGTTCCGCACAATAGTCAGCATCCGCATGGCCGAAGTCACCATAATGGGGACATGACTGCTCCGCGCATCCTGGTCGTCGACGACGAACCCAACATCCGCGACCTGCTCTCCACGGGTCTCAGCTTCGCCGGATTCCAGGTGAAGACGGTCGCCAACGGCGCCGCCACGATCTCGGCCGTCCTCGAAGAGGAGCCGGACCTGATCATCCTGGACGTCATGCTCCCCGACATGAACGGGTTCAGCGTGACCAAGCGCCTCCGCGGCGCCGGCTTCACGGCACCCATCCTGTTCCTGACCGCGAAGGACGGCACCGACGACAAGATCGAGGGCCTCAACGCCGGCGGCGACGACTACGTCACCAAGCCGTTCAGCCTCGACGAGATCGTCGCCAGGGCCCAGGCCATCCTCCGCCGCACGATGCAGGCCGACGAGGAGTCCATCATCCGTGCCGGCGAGCTCTCCATGGATCAGGACACCCACGACGTGCACGTCGGCAAGGAGCCGATCGAGCTCAGCCCGACCGAGTTCAAGCTGCTGCGCTACCTGATGCTCAACCCGAACCGGGTGCTGTCGAAGGCGCAGATCCTCGACCACGTCTGGGAGTACGACTTCAACGGCGACGCCGGCATCGTCGAGAGCTACATCTCGTACCTGCGCCGCAAGATCGACCCGCACACGGAGGAGTCGCTGATCCAGACCAAGCGCGGCTTCGGCTACATGCTCAAGGTCGGCAAGACGGTCTGACGACCACCGCACCATCATCGACAGCGCCTCGGGGCGGAGTCGGCGCACCAGGGAGGACCGCATGGCGCACAAGCCCGATGCGGTCACCAGCTGGTGGCGTCGCATCAGCCTTCGGGCGAAGGTCACCGGCGTGACGGTCGCCGTGCTCGCGCTCGGCCTCCTCGTCGCCGGCATCGGCACGGTCCCGCTGCTGCGCAACGCCCTGGTCGAGAACATCGACACGCAGCTGCCCGCCCTGGTGTCCAGCGACCTGGTCGACCGCTACTTCGACACGGCGAACGTGGACGGGGTCACCACCTACACCCCGCGTGACGAGCAGCCGCGGGACTTCTCGTTCGCCATCTACGACGCGGAGGGCGCGCTCCGTGCGACCGCGCGGGGCACCGCCGGCGACGCCCCCCTGTTCCCCGCCGAGTTCACGCTCGCCGAGGCCAACGCCAAGACCGACCAGGTCCTGCAGATGTACGGGTCGGACGGCGAGGTGTTCCACGCCGCCGTCGCCGTCATGGGCTCGGAGGGCGGCACCATCCGCATCCAGCTGGTCGCGATGCCGCTCGCCCCCGCAGACCGCATCATCAGTCAGTACTTCGGGATCTACATCACGATCGCGCTGATCACGATCCTCGTCGCCGCGCTCCTCACCCGCGGACTCGTCACGCTGACGTTCCGCCGACTGGGACAGGTCGAGGCGACGGCGATGTCGATCGCGGCCGGCGACTTCCGACAGCGCCTGACCGATCTCGAGCCGACCACCGAGGTGGGCCGCCTGAACGCGGCGATCAACACGATGCTCGATCGCGTGGACCGCTCGCTCGCGCAGCGCGACCGCACGGTCCAGCACATGCGGCGGTTCATCGGCGACGCGAGCCACGAGCTGCGCACACCGCTGGTGAGCGTGCGCGGCTACGCGGAGCTGTACCGGATGGGCGCGATCAAGGGCGAGGAAGACACCGCCAGGGCCATGGAGCGCATCGAGAAGGAGGCCATCCGGATGGGCGTCCTCGTCGAGGACCTCCTCGCCCTCGCCCGGCTGGACGAGGAGCGCGAACCGGAGATCGTGCCGCTGGACCTCCGTCCGATCGCCAGGGACGCCGCCCTCGACCTGCGCGCGGCCGCCCCCGGCCGGACGGTCACGGTGATCGACCGCACCGTCGAGGCCATGGCACCCATCCCGCTCCGGGAAGCGCCCTCCGCCGATCCCCAGCCGTCGACCCCTCCGGCACCGCGCGGGCTGTCCCGCACAGCCCTCTCGCGCCTGCGTCGTCGCCCCCGTCAGCAGCAGGAGCAGGCACCGGCGATCGACTTCACCGAGATCCCGGACATCCCCGTGCGTACCCCTCCGATCGTGCTCGGCGAGGAGAACAAGGTACGTCAGGTCGTCACGAACCTGCTGGGGAACGCCCGCCGCTTCTCGCCCGAGGACGGACCGATCGAGATCGTCGTCGACTCCGACCGCGTGCTCGGCACGGGATCGATCGCGATCGTGGACCATGGCGAGGGCATCCCCCCGCAGATCCGGGAGCAGATCTTCGAGCGCTTCTGGCGTGCCGACACCTCTCGCGCGCGCGAGACCGGCGGGTCGGGACTCGGCCTCGCGATCGTCGCCTCGATCGTCAAGGCGCTGCACGGCAGCGTCGCGGTCTCCGAGACTCCCGGGGGCGGCGCGACCTTCACGGTGACGCTCCCCCTCGCTCCCGCCCGCGCCACCCCCGAGCACCTTCTCGAGGACACGCAGCCGTTGGATCGGCTGGAGCTTCCCTAGCTCCGTCCGCTCGCCGAGGGGCTGAGCCGACGGCGGGGTGCTTCTGCACGGCCGCCGCGGCTTTCCGGTTCCGCACAGCGGGCGCCGGCCGGCCGCACCGTGCGGAGCGTCGGCTGTCGCGCACGCCTAGCGTCGGAAGCCCAACGAGAAGGAGTCCACATGTCCGTCTTCACCGTCGACACCGAGGCCGTCCACGCGGCGCACGGCGCGACCCGCGCCACCATCGAGCGACTGCAGACCGAGTCCGCGACGCTCATGGCCCAACTCCGCCAGCTGCAGACGACCTGGGTCGGAAACGCGTCGAACGCGTTCCAGGGATGCGCCGAGCAATGGCAGGGAGCGCAGCTGCACGTCGAGCAGGTCCTCGACTCCATCGGCACGTCGCTGGGGTCCGTGGCCACGCAGTACGCGGATGCCGACCAGTACTCGGCCAGCCTGTTCCACTGACGGCACCACCCGCACCCGCCCACAGGCACCCCGATCAACGCAGAACGCCCCTGGCCGGAGCCAGGGGCGTTCTGTCATGTGCGATGGATCAGAAGTCCATGCCACCCGACGGGTCGCCGACCGGAGCGGACGACTTCTCGGGCTTGTCCGCGACGACGGCCTCGGTGGTGAGGAACAGCGCCGCGATCGAAGCAGCGTTCTGCAGCGCGGAACGGGTCACCTTGGCGGGGTCGATGATCCCGGCGGCGAACATGTCGACGTACTCGCCCGTGGCCGCGTTGAGGCCCTGGCCCGCGGGGAGCTCGGAGACCTTGTTCGCGACGACGCCCGGCTCGAGACCGGCGTTCAGCGCGATCTGCTTGAGCGGAGCCTCGATGGCCACGCGGACGATGTTCGCACCGGTCGCCTCGTCACCCGTCAGCGTCAGGCCGTCGAGGGCCTTCGTGCCGGACTGGATCAGCGCGACGCCACCACCGGGGACGATGCCCTCTTCGACGGCTGCCTTCGCGTTGCGGACGGCGTCCTCGATGCGGTGCTTGCGCTCCTTGAGCTCGACCTCGGTCGCGGCACCCGCCTTGATGACGGCGACGCCACCGGCGAGCTTCGCGAGGCGCTCCTGGAGCTTCTCACGGTCGTAGTCGCTGTCGGTGTTCTCGATCTCGCGACGGATCTGCGTGACGCGACCCTCGATCTGCTCGGCTTCGCCGGCACCCTCGACGATCGTGGTCTCGTCCTTGGTGACGATGACCTTGCGTGCACGACCCAGGAGGTCGAGCGTGGCGTTCTCGAGCTTGAGGCCCACCTCTTCGGTGATGACCTGGCCGCCGGTGAGGATCGCGATGTCCTGCAGCTGCGCCTTGCGACGGTCGCCGAAGCCGGGAGCCTTGACGGCGACCGACTTGAAGATGCCCTTGAGCTTGTTCAGCACGAGCGTCGCGAGAGCCTCGCCCTCGACGTCCTCGGCGATGATGACGAGCTCCTTGCCGTCCTGGATCACCTTGTCGACGATGGGCAGGAGGTCCTTGATGTTGGAGACCTTCTGGTTCGCGATGAGGATGTACGGGTCCTCGAAGACAGCCTCCTGGCGCTCCGGGTCCGTGACGAAGTACGGGTTCAGGTAGCCCTTGTCGAAGCGCATGCCCTCGGTGAGCTCGAGCTCGGTGCCGAACGTCTGCGACTCCTCGACGGTGACGACGCCTTCCTTGCCGACCTTGTCGATCGCCTCGGCGATGAGCTCGCCGATCGCGGGGTCTGCAGCGGAGATGGACGCCGTAGCGGCGATCTGCTCCTTGGAGTCGATCTCCTTGGCGCTCGAGAGGAGCTCCTCGGTGATCGCGGCGACGGCCTTCTCGATGCCGCGCTTGAGCGAGATGGGGTCGGCGCCGGCTGCGACGTTGCGCAGACCCTCGCGGACCAGAGCCTGAGCGAGGACCGTGGCGGTGGTGGTGCCGTCACCCGCGACGTCGTCGGTCTTCTTGGCGACCTCCTTGACGAGCTCCGCACCGATCTTCTCGTACGGGTCGTCCAGCTCGATCTCCTTGGCGATGGAGACACCGTCGTTCGTGATCGTGGGGGCGCCCCACTTCTTCTCGAGGACGACGTTGCGACCGCGCGGGCCGAGGGTCACCTTGACCGCGTCGGCGAGGATGTTGAGGCCGCGCTCGAGGCCGCGGCGGGCCTCCTCATCGAAAGCAATGATCTTTGCCATGAGTTTTTTCGTCCCTCCTGGACGTAGACGTTGGGTTTAGCACTCAGAGTGAGAGAGTGCTAACGCCATTCTGGCACTCGACACCTTCGAGTGCAAGCCGCCGGATACGGAGGCGCCGCGAGGTCAGGAGGCCGGAGTGTCGGCGGGCGTCGGCGGCGCGGAGGTCGATCGGTCGAGCCCGATCACGACGGTGAACTGCTTCTGCCCGTCCTCGGTCTGGCCGGAGTAGTAGTCGCTCTGCTGCACGGCAGCACCGTCGAGGAGATTCGCCAGGCCGATGGCCGCCAGCTCGTCCTCGTCGTTCACGTAGAAGACCGTCGTGGTCGGGAAGTCCGTGCTCGAGCTGTCACCGGCCAGGACGTCGTCCGACGCCCAGCCGTTGTTGATCAGGGTCTCGCGCATCTGGGTGTCGAGGCCCTCATCGGGTGTCCCGTTCAGGATGATGACGGAGATGCTGGGGTCGACCACACCCGTCTCGACGGGGGTCGGGACGGGGGTCGGCGCCGCCTCGGGGAACAGTGAGACGCGGCCCATGACGACCAGGGAGCCGAAGATCCCGGCGATGATGAGCACGAGAGCGGCCACGAAGGACCACAGCAGCACGACCCAGCCGTTCATGCCCGGGGCCTCGGCACGGTGCGCGCCCACGCGTCCGGAGGAACGGGGGACGTCATCGAAGCGATCGCGGGTGGGCTTTGACACCCCTCGATGCTAGCGGCACGCACCTGTCAATCCGTTCCGCGGCGCGAGTGCGAGCGGTCCTGGCGCGACTTCGGGTCGATCAGCCGACGAAGCCGGGCATCCGCGACGTGCGCCGTGCTGCGCGGGAATCGCGGATCCGACGCAGCCTGCGCACCAGCATCGGGTCGTACTCGAGTGCGGCGTCGGACTCGATCAGCCGCCCCAGCAGCTGGTAGTAACGCGCGGCG
Source organism: Microbacterium sp. GW821-FHT01D02 (assembly GCF_059422585.1). Taxonomy (NCBI): domain Bacteria; kingdom Bacillati; phylum Actinomycetota; class Actinomycetes; order Micrococcales; family Microbacteriaceae; genus Microbacterium; species Microbacterium sp. GW821-FHT01D02. Next base: position 475,322 of record NZ_JBWKXB010000001.1, read on the forward strand.
CTCATGCCCAGCTGGGCGCGGATGACCTCCTCCTTCGCCCCGCCATGACGCGGCCAGGCCGTTTCGAGGGCGAGGATCGCGCGATCGCGCTCCGTCAGGTCTCCGAGCATGGGTCCAGGTTAGGACGCGTCGGCGCGGAGAGCCGCTCGCCACTCCCACCAACGCCCGAGCGGATCCGCCGCCGCCCGGACGTGCCCGTCGATCGACACGACGAACCCCGGCCAGTCGTCCCCGACGCGCGGTTCCCACACGTCGAGGAGCCGCGGCGGATCGATCGTGATCCAGTGCCCGGGAAGGCCCGAGATGCGTGCGATCAGGGCTTCGCGCTCGGCGCGCGGGATGTGCACGAGCACACCGGGCGTCGTGACGACGAGCGTGGCACCGGCCGGGGCCTCGGCCGCGAGCGCGTCGAGCTGCACCGAGGCATCGCCGCGGACCAGCAGCGGCGGATCAGAGGCGGCGATGTCGAGCGCGGCGTCGATCCGCTCCTCCCGGCCGGCCTCCCCCGGCCAGACCAGCCCCCGCAGCCACCGCCGGTCGCGCTCCGACGTCGCGTCGAGCGGGGCGAGGTCGATGCCCGCGCGCCAGACGACATCCGGCATCCTCAGAGGGGGAAGGGCGCCCGTCACCCGGCTCTCCAGAACCACGGCGGACATCCCGTCCGCCGGATCGAGACCGGCACGGAGCCCGCCGTGCTCATCCGTGAAGCGGTAGGAATAGCGATCGGGGTAGAGGCAGAGCCCGGCGGACGCCCCGATCTCGAGCAGCGCGATCGGTCCCTCGATCTCGGTGAGCACCGGCAGGAGCGCTGCCAGGCGCAGCGGCTCGTTGGTCTGCAGCGAGCGCTCCGTGCATTCCGCGACGATCTCGTCCGCATGCCGGAGCACGAAGCTCCGCCAGTGCGGGTACCCCACGAGCCCGACTCCGAGCAGCCGGGTCACCGCGAACACCAGGGGCGGCTGCCGCCTCGACTCGGGGATCCGCAGCAGGACCCGCCGCACGGCGATGTCGTCGGCGACCCCCGCTGCCCAGTCCGCGTACAGCGCGCTCCGGCCCGGCGCCTCCTCGCGGGCGAATCGTGCGTAGCGCTCCTGCACAGCGTCCGTCATCCGTCCATTCTGACGCGGCGCACCCGGCACCCCGTCACAGGAGGGAGAATGGAGGCGACTCAGGAGGACACATGTCGTACAGCGTGGACAAGACCGAAGAAGAGTGGCGCGACGAGCTCGGCGAAGAGCAGTACGCCGTGCTGCGTCAGGCCGCGACCGAGCGGGCCTGGACGGGTGAGCTGCTCGATGAGGAGCGCGCGGGCCTCTACACCTGCGGGGCGTGCAACGCCGAGCTCTTCAAGAGCGGCACGAAGTTCGACTCCGGATGCGGATGGCCGAGCTTCTACGAGTCGATCCGCCCCGACGCGGTCGAGCTCATCGAGGACGACAGCCTGGGCATGGTGCGCACCGAGGTCCGCTGCGCCAACTGCGGCTCGCACCTCGGCCATGTCTTCCCGGACGGGTTCGGAACGCCCACCGGCGATCGCTACTGCATGAACTCGATCGCACTGAACTTCACCCCCGAAGCCTCGTGAGCGCGCTCGACGCGGTCCGCGCGCGTCAGTCCTGGTCGAAGGTCGATGAGCGGTCGCCGAGTCGTGAGGAGCTGCTGACGTTCGTGGCCGCCGCCGGTCGCGTGGCCGATCACTCGTCGCTTCGTCCGTGGCGGCTCATCGAGCTGCGCGGCGACGACCGAGAGGCGCTGGGCGCGGCCATCGCCAAGGCGCAGGGAGACGCCTCCCCCTCGACGAAGCCGTTGCGCGCACCGCTGCTCATCGCCGTCGTCGCGAGCTATCAGAAGAGCGAGAAGGTCCCGCGCTGGGAGCAGGAGGCCGTCGCCTCCGGTGTCGCGCACGCCCTCAGCCTGCTGCTCGACGAGGCCGGATGGGGTGTCATCTGGCGCACCGGGCACTACACCCGTGCGAAGGCGGTCGCGAAGGCGCACGGTCTCGGCAAGAACGAGGAGCTCCTCGGCTGGCTCTACGTCGGCGGCAAACCCGAGGGGAAGAAGCCGGGGCGCCGCAAGGCCGTCGACGCGCGGAAGCTCGTCACCCGGATGCCGAAGGCCGGCGCGAAGTCCTCGTCGGACAAGAAGGCGAAGAAGAAGTAACGCTCAGCGCCGGCGCCGCCACGGCACGGCGACCACGACCGAGGCCACGGCGACGACCACCATGGCGATGACCTGCCAGAGCGCGGGTCCGGCCGCGGGCGGCCAGATCAGGTCGATCACGACCGAGGTCACGAGCTGCCCGAGCACGGACCCCAGCCCCATCAGCAGCACGCCCGTGTGCGCGACGATGAACGCCCCGAGCAGGATGTAGGCGGCGCCGAGGAAGCCGCCCAGGTAGAGCCACGGCTCTGCGGGGAGGGCGTTCGGCATGCCGCGGAAGGCGATGCTCACGCCTGCGGCGACGGCGAGCACCACGGTTCCCGTGATGAAGCTCATGAGCGTCGCGGAGAGCGGTGAGCTGACGCGCTGCGCGAGACGTCCGTTCGTCCCCGCCTGCCACGCGATGCCGACACCGGCGGCGAACGGCAGCAGCAGCATCCACAGCGGTGCGGAGGCGAGCACGTCGCCGGAGAGCGAGATGCCGACCGCGGCGAGCGCCAGCGCACCGCCGGCCACACGGCCCGGCGTGATCGCCACGACGCCGGCCGGACCGAACCCGATCCGATCGAGCACGAGGCCGTGCAGGGTCTGCCCGGCGACGACGCCGACGGTGAACAGCGAGACGCCGAGCACTCCCGCGGTCAGCCCCTGGGTGGACACGGTGAGAGCCCCGCACGCACCGCCGAGCAGCATCCAGAAGGGGATCGTCTGACGACGGATGCCGTTCCACAGCCGGGCGACGCCGCGCCGCGCGGACGGGATGCAGGTGATCACCACGGCCAGGGCCACGAGTCCCACCGAGAAGGAGAGGAATCCGGCGACGATGCCGTCGTCGACCCGGACCCCGAGCACGCCGTTGATCCGTGCCTGGATCGCCGTCATGACGCCGATGGCGACCGCCCCGCCGAGTGCCAGAGGAGCGGGGAGGCGACGGGATTCTGGCACCAGTCGACCCTACCCGAGCATCCGATCGCTCCTGCGCCGGCGGATGTCGAAGCCCGGGTCTACGCTGGCGGCATGTGCGCGAGCTACGGTCTGGATCCTCGGTTCACCGACACGGAACTCCTCGAAGCCGCCGACGACGCGGTGCTCGAGGGCCTGCGCGTGTGGGCGCGCGAGAACGCGGGTGAGACCGTCCGCCCGACGGGCAAGAACCTGCGGAACCTCAACCCGCTGGTCGTGCAGCCGGATGCCGCCCCGACCCTGGAACCCGCCTGGTGGGGCTTCCTCGTGAACGGCGAGCCGGCGAAGTTCCCGTCGATCAACACGCGCTCGGAGCGACTGCAGGAGCGCCCCGGCGGGGCACGCTCGCGCGCGATCGTGCCGGCGACCAGCTGGTACGAGATGCAGAAGCCCTCGCGGCAGTGGAACGAGTTCATCGTCGACGACGGCACACTGTTCGGCATGGCTGCCGTCACGCAGCGCGGTCGTACCGCCGACGGAGAATGGTTCACCTGCTACTCGATCGTGATGCGCCCCGCCCCGGCTCACCTGGTCGACCTGCACGATCGCATGCCGCTGCTCATCCCGGCCTCCCTCAGCCACGACTGGCTGACCGCGCCGGCGTCGAAGGAGATCGTCGACGAGGCCGTCCTCGCCTCCGACGAGATGGCCGCGCGGGTGCAGGCCCGTCCCCGGGCCTGACGCGAGGTCCGCCGCCGGGTGGAGGTCCGGCCCTCAGGAAAGTACCTGAGGAGGACGCGGGACCAGGACGGCCGCCCGTAGCGTGGACACCATGATCACAGCAGAAGGCCTCACGAAGAGGTTCGGAGACAAGACGGCCGTCGATGACGTGTCGTTCACCGTCCAGCCGGGCAGTGTCACCGGCTTCCTCGGCCCCAACGGGGCGGGGAAGTCGACCACGATGCGGATGATCGTCGGTCTCGACCGCCCGACGTCCGGACGTGCCACCGTCGCGGGCCGCGAGTACCGCAAGCTGCGGGCGCCCCTGACCGAGGTCGGCGTGCTGCTCGACGCGAAGGCGGTGCACACCGGCCGCACCGCACGCAACCACCTCCGCGCGATGGCGGCCACCCACGGCATCCCCGCGTCGCGCGTCGACGAGGTCATCGAGCTCGCGGGTATCGACTCCGTCGCCCGCAAGCGCGCCGGGAAGTTCTCGCTCGGCATGGGACAGCGCCTGGGTATCGCCTCGGCGCTGCTCGGCGACCCGCACACGCTGATCCTCGACGAGCCGGTCAACGGCCTCGACCCCGAGGGCGTCCGCTGGGTGCGGCAGTTCGTGCGGCACGCGGCCTCGGAGGGACGCACCGTGCTCCTCTCGAGCCACCTGATGAGCGAGATGGCCCAGACCGCCGATCACGTCATCGTGATGGGTCGTGGCCGGGTGCTCGCGGACGCTCCGCTGGCCGAGCTCGTGCGCTCCTGGACGCGCAACACCGTGCGGGTGCGCACGCCGCGACCCGCCGATCTGGCGGCTGCCGTCGGCGGCCCCGACGTCGAGATCGTGAGCTCCGCGCCCGACCTGCTCGACATCGTGGGACTGCCCGCTGCCCGCATCGGCGACCTCGCGGCCGATCGCGGCATCCCGCTGCACGAACTCACCCCGACCACCGGTTCCCTCGAAGACGCCTACCTCGCCCTCACCGGCGACTCGGTCGAGTACCGCACCAAGGAGATCTCATGACCACGACACAGGCTCCCGCGCCCACGCGGACGCGCGTCGACACCGGTCGACGGCTCACATTCGTGCGTGCCCTGCGCGGCGAGTGGATCAAGCTCGCCACCCTGCGCTCGACGTGGTGGTCCATCGGGATCGCCGCGGCCCTCACGATCGGGATCTCCGTGCTCATCGCGCAGGCGGTCGAATCACCGGGCATCCAGGCCGTCGTCATGCCGATCCAGTTCACCATGCTGCTCGCCGGCATCATCGGGGCGATCTCGGTCACCGGTGAGTACTCGACGGGCATGATCCGCTCGACCCTCACGGCGAATCCGGTTCGCGGTTCCGTCCTCGCCGCGAAGTCGATCGTGCTGGCCGTGTTCCTGTTCGTGTCGTCACTGGTGATCTTCGGTATCGCGGCCGCCGCGGTCTCGCTCATCCTGGCCTCGCGGGACGAGGGCATCGACTGGTCGGACCCGTCGGCATCGATCCTGCCGATCGTGGTGGCCTCACTCGCCATGGCCGTCTTCGCCCTGCTCGGTGTGGCGTTCGGCTTCATCCTGCGCTCCGGCGCCGGAGCGATCGCCGCGACCGTCGGCGTGCTGTTCGTGCTGCCGATCGTCGTGGGATTCTTCTCCTTCGCGGGCGAAGGGTGGGCGTGGCTCATCGAGGCGGCGAACTATCTCCCGGTCTCGGCCGCGCAGAGCGCGATCCTGCCGAGCGAGGGTGCCGCGCTCGACGCGCCGATCGCCTTCCTGACGCTGGGCTGCTGGGTTGCCGGCGGAGCGCTCGTGGCCTGGGGCGTCCTGCGCACCCGCGACGCGTAAAGTCGACCCGGTGAGCAGAACGCGAGGCCGCAGCGACTCGATCCGTGAGGACGAGGAGCTGCGGCTTCCGCGTGCCCCGGGCCTGTTCCGACGGTTCTGGGCGCGGCACCCCCTCTTCGCGGACGTGCTGCTCACGCTGCTCTGCCTGTTCCTCTCCCTCACCCCGGCAGCGCCGATCGCCGCGTCGTCTCTGCCCGAAGCCACCTACATCGCGCTGAACATCGCCACCCTCACGATGGTCGTGATCGGATGCAGCACCCTGCTGTGGCGCCGGCGCGCACCACTCGGCCCCTTCATCGCCGCGGTGATCCTGGGCACCGTGGGACTGTTCACGGGCATGTCCGGCGGGATCGTGCTCCTGCTCGTCGCGTGCTACGGCCTCGCCGTGTACCGGTCCTCCCGCACCGCCTGGATCTGTTACGGGATCGGTGCCGCCTGGTTCCTCGGCTTGACCGGACTGCTGATGCTGAGCGGTGCGACCGTGCTGCAGGTCGGACTCGACACCGCCCTCGGCTACGTCGCACTCGGGCTGATCGGCACGCTGGTCGGAGTCAACGTCGGCGGCCGCAAGCGCTACCTCGCCGCGGTGATCGACCGCTCGCGCCAGCTGCTGATCGAGCGCGACCAGCAGGCCCAGCTCGCGGCCGCATCGGAGCGCGCCCGCATCGCCAGGGAGATGCACGACATCGTGTCGCATTCGCTGACGGTGATCGTCGCGCTGTCGGAGGGCGCGGCCGCGACCCCGGATCGCGAGCAGGCACGCAAGGCCGCCGCGTCCGTCGCCGACACGGCGCGATCCGCCCTCACCGAGATGCGCGCGATGCTCGGCGTGCTGCGCGACGACCAGTCCCCGCTGCCGTTGGCGCCGATGCAGCCGGCACCGCCCCGGGACACGGTCGAGGGCGCCCAGCGGGCCGGCTACCCGGCGACGCTCACGGTCATCGGGCAGGCGGAGGTCTCCCCCGCCGTCGCGCACGCGATCGGACGCATCGTCCAGGAGGGTGTGACCAACGCCATGCGCCACGCGCCGACCGCGACGGCGATCTCCGTGCGCCTGGAGTACACGGCGGAGACGGTGACGATCGACATCGTGAACGACGGCGTCTCGGGCACGATCGGGTCCGACGGCTTCGGCGTGCGCGGGCTGTCGGAGCGCGCCCTGCACGTGCACGGAACGCTCCGCTCCGCCCCCGCCGATGGAGGACGATGGGTTCTGCACGCGGTGCTGCCCGCGGCGGGGAACACCCCCACCGCGAACGAGGACACGACGGAGGAAGACGGATGACGCAGGCGATCAGGGTGCTCCTGGTGGATGACCAGGAGCTGATCCGCGTGGGCTTCCGGATGGTGCTCGAAGCGGAGGACGACATCGTCGTGGTCGGTGAGGCCGTGGATGGACGATCGGCGATCACCCAGAGCGCGATCCTCGCTCCCGATCTGGTGCTGATGGACATCCGCATGCCCGAGCTCGACGGCATCGCCGCCACCGGGGCGATCGTGCGCGACCGCCCGCAGACGAAGGTGCTCGTGCTGACCACGTTCGATCTCGACGAATACGCCTTCGGCGCGATCCGTGCCGGTGCGAGCGGATTCCTGCTGAAGGATGCGCAGCGCCACGAGATGATCGCCGCCGTGCGCGCGGTGCACCGTGGAGACGCGGCGCTCTCCCCTCGGATCACGAGGATGCTCATGGAGCACGTGACCCCGCAGCTCGGGTCCTCGGGCTCACCGGCCCCGGATGCTGCCGAGGCCCAAGCGCTCGCGTCGCTCACCGAGCGCGAGCGAGACGTCTTCCTCGCGATCGGGCAGGGTATGACGAACTCCGAGATCGCTCAGACGCTCTACGTGGGCGAGTCCACGGTGAAGACCCACGTGGGCCGGGTGCTGGCGAAGCTCGGCGCCCGCGACCGCATCCATGCGGTCATCCTGGCGCACCGGCTCGGCCTCGTCTGACGCCCGCCCGCCGCCTCAGGTCTGCGCGGGTGTCCACTCCGAGACGCGGTCGAGCAGCTGCACCTCATCGGCGGAGAGCTCCAGACGCGCACCGGCGAGGAGGTCGGGGACCTGCTCGACGTTCCGTGCGCTCGCGATCGGCGCGACCACGGTCGGCTGTGCTCGCAACCACGCCAGGGCGGTCGCCGCGATCGATGCGTCATGCGCGTCACCGATCTCCTCGAGCGCATCGATGATCCGCAGCCCGGCTTCGGTCGCGTACTTCGCAGCCCCCTGTGCCCGCGGGGAGGTCTGGTCCGCGGCATCCGTCGAGCGATACTTGCCCGTCAGGAATCCGCTCGCCAGCGAGAAGTACGGGACGAGCCCGAGCTCGAACTCCTCCGCGACCGGGATGATCGTGTCCTCCACCTCATTGCGATGCACGAGGTTGTAGTGGGGCTGCACAGCGACGGGCAGAGCGACCCCGGTCCGACGCGCGATCTCGACCCACTCGCGGATGCGGTCGGCGGAGTAGTTCGACACCGCGATGTGGCGCACCAGGCCGTCTTCGACCAGCTGTCCGAACGCTCCCACGGTCTCCTCGAGCGGGACCGTCTCGTCATCGAAGTGGGCGTAGTAGAGGTCGATCTCGTCGACGCCGAGGCGGGCGAGAGAGGCCTCGGCGGCCTTCCGCACGTTCGCCGCGGCGAGCCCTCGGAACTGCGGATGCTGGCTGACCTTGGTCGCCACGACGACGCCCGAGGGCTTGCGGGAGGCGAGCCACTCGCCGATGATCGTCTCGCTCTCGCCGCCCTCGTTGCCCTCCACCCAGGAGCTGTAGGAGTCTGCGGTGTCGATGAAGTCGCCGCCCCCGTCGACGAAGGCGTCGAGCACCTCGAAGGAGGTGTCGCGGTCGGCCGTCCAGCCGAACACATTCCCGCCGAGCGAGAGAGGGAGAACGTCGAGGTCACTGGTGCCGATACGAGTCATGTCGGTGACAACCGCGGTCGGCACCCGACGCATTCCCGCATGACGTCATGTTGCGGGCGGACTCCCCTGGTCCGGCCGGTCCTCCTCGGTCGGCGACTCGCCCTCGTCGTAGATCTGCGAGGGGCGGCCGACGAGCCGCGCATCCGGCGCGTGGGCGATCAGCGGATCCTTGCCCGGATAGTCGAACCGGTTGAGCACGCACCGCATCGCTTCGAGCCTCGCCCGCTTCTTGTCGTTCGACTTGATGACGATCCACGGATTGGCCGGCGTGTCCGTATGGAAGAACATCGCCTCCTTCGCCGTCGTGTAGTCGACCCAGCGGTCGACGCTGGCGAGGTCCGTGGGGCTGAGCTTCCACTGCTTCACGGGGTCTTCGCTGCGTCGCTGGAACCGTCTTCTCTGCTCGGCCTCGCCGACCGAGAACCACAGCTTGATGAGGCGGATCCCCGACCCCACCAGCATCCGCTCGAACTCCGGAGCGGTCTGCATGAACTCTCCGTACTCCGCCGTCGAGCAGTACCCCATGACCCTCTCGACGCCTGCCCTGTTGTACCAGGAGCGGTCCATCAGGACGATCTCGCCGCCCGAGGGAAGGTGGGAGACGTACCGCTGGAAGTACCATTGCGTCCGCTCCGCGTCGGTCGGCTTGTCGAGGGCGACGACCCGCGCCCCACGCGGGTTGAGGTGCTCCATGAAGCGCTTGATCGCGCCGCCCTTGCCGGCCGCGTCACGCCCCTCGAAGAGGATGAGCACCCGCTCGGAGGAGTGCTTGATATGGGCCTGGAGTTTGAGGAGCTCGATCTGCAGCAGGCGCTTCTCGCGCTCGTATGCCGCTCGGGAGAGTTTCTTCGTGTACGGGTAGTCGTGCTGCCACTCGGCCGTGGCGATCACCGTGTCGGATGCGCTGCTCATAGATGTCTCCTCCCTGGAGTGCCCCGCGATCCGCGTTCCGGGAGGTAAGCGCAGGTGGCCGGAGCGGGGTGCCGACCACCTGCGCGGTATGGATCTGGAGACTCTGTCGAGCACCAGGAAGACTGTCTAAGTAACATAACAGACAGTAGTGTAATACTCCGGTATGCGCTCCGACGCAGAAGGTCGACGCCCCCGCGTCACCTTCGGGCCCTCTCCGACTCATTCCTCTGTGACGACCCCTACCCGTTCCGTTGGAGGACACATGAGGAGCACTACGCAAGCCAGGAGATCGATTCGAGCGGGAGGATGGCTCGCCGGCGCGCTTCTCGTCCTCGGCGCCGCCGTCGCCCCCGGAGCCGTCAGCGCGGCGGCCGCGGCGGAGGTCGACTCGGGAGACACCGTCTACATCGGCAGCAGGGAAGGATACGGCGGGACCGGGATCTTCCCGATCTGGTCCGGCGGAGTCCAGACCGGGGAGCCCGACTACTGGGCCTACTGCATCGAACATGCCGTGTCCGCGAAGACCCGGCTCACGGGCAGCGCCGGCGACCTCGACACCTTCCTCGGCGACAACCACTTCGCGGATCCGGCCATCCAGGGCAAGGTGCTCTGGGTGCTCGCGAACAGCTATCCCGCCGTCAGCCTCGAGAGCTTCGGGGTGGCGGCAGGAGCGCCCGGCATCTCCCGGAACGATGCGATCGAGGCGACGCAGTACGCGATCTGGCGGTACACCGACCTGGACTTCGATGCCTCGTGGTCCTGGGAGACGCCCGACTCGGAGGCCGCCTACTGGCACCTCGTCGACGGAGCGAATGCCGCCCCGGCGCTGACTCGCGAGGATCTCGCCGTCACCGCAGCGGTGGCGGCTCCGAGCTCCGGGCAGCGCGCCGGGACCCTCGTGGGACCGTTCACCGTGAGCACGGACCGCGCCCCTGCCGCGGTCTCCGTCGATCCCGCGATGACGGTCACCGATGCCACCGGGGCCCCGATCGACGTGAACGTGGTCGTCGACGGGCAGGAGCTCTACCTGGATCTGCGGGAGACGACCGCAGCAGGGAACGCCACCGTGCGAGTGACCGTAGACGGCTCTCGCAGCACGGGTGCCGTGATCTCGGTGCCCGCCACCCCGGGCAGCACCCCGACAGCGGAGGATCACGCCCAGTCGATCATCCTGGTGGCGCCGTACACCGCGAAGGTTACCGCCGAAGCCACCGCCGCCTGGGCCGCGCAGCCCGTGGCCACCGTGCCGGCGATCAGCACTTCCCTGGTCGATGCGGCCGACGGCGACCAGGTCCTCGCCTGGAACGGCGGCACGGTGACCGACACCGTCGCCTACGAGAACCTCGTACCGGGTGCGGAATACACCGTCCGCGGGGAGCTGATGCGCAAGCGAGACGGATCATCGACCGGCATCACGGGGTCGACGACGTTCACCCCGGCCGCGCCGACCGGCACCGTCTCGGTACCGTTCACCGTGCCGGAAGGGTTCGCGGGTGAGACCCTCGTCGCCTTCGAGGAGCTCTACGAAGGAAGGGATGCGACCGGCATCCTACGCGCGGAGCACAAGGACATCGATGATGCCGCCCAGACGGTGACCGTGCAACGGGAGGCCGCTGTCGTGCCGGCCACCCCCGGCCCGACTCCGGATCGCGGAGGGTCGCTCGCGGCGACCGGTTCCGCGACTCCGATCGCCGCCGTCGTGTTCGGCCTGCTCGCCCTGGTCGCGGGCGCGGTCCTGATGCACCGGAGGACGCCCCGCGCGGACGTGTGACCGGAGCGCTCGGGGGCGGCTCCCACCCCGGATCGGCCGCGGCACGGCCAGTCGTCACGTCCCGTCGCGATGTCGCATCCGCCGCTGCCGCCCCCGAGTGCGGTCATGATTTCTCCCGGATCGCCGTCTAAGCTGGCGCGATGCAGGTCCCGCACAGGGAACGGACACTGACGGGGGATCTTCGTGGCGCGAGACAGGACATTCCGGAGGACGACGGTCTCCCGGCACGGGCAGCAGCACACCCCCGGCCCGCTCAGCCAGCTGATGAAGCTCGTCGGCATCGCCCTGGCCGTCGTGCTGGTGAGCGGCGCAGGCGTCGCCGCATTCGTGGTCTCGGATCTCTACCGGACGGCGACCGCCGACGCGGTGGAGCTCGAGGGGCAGCGCCCCGTCCCGCCGGACATCCGCGAGTACGAAGGCGGATTCAATCTGCTGCTCATGGGTCTGGACGTGTGCGAGCCCGAGTACGCACACCTGTTCCCCGGCAGATGCGACGGACCTGATGCCGAAGGCGACCTGAACGACGTCAACCTGCTCGTGCATGTCTCGGAGGAGCCGAGACGCATCACGGCCGTGAGCCTGCCCCGCGACCTCATGATCCCGATTCCCGAGTGCACGCGAGAGGACGGCAGCAAGACCTCGGCGATGAGCAAGCAGCCGCTCAACAGCGCCTACATGTACGGCGGGATCAACTGCGTGGCGACGACCGTCACGGAGCTCACAGGTCAGAGCATCGACTTCGCGGCGTCGGTGACCTTCGGCGGGGTCATCGAGATCACCAACGCGATCGGCGGAGTGGACGTCTGCCTGGCCTCGCCGATCCGGGATTATCACACCCGCCTCGACCTGGCAGCGGGCACCCACACCCTGCAGGGATACGAGGCGCTGCAGTTCCTCCGGACCCGCCACGGTGTGGGCGATGGAGGCGACCTCAGCCGCATCGGCAACCAGCAGCAGTACATGTCCAACCTCGCGAAGAAGCTGATCAGCGGTGAGGTGCTCGGCGATGTGCCGACGATGCTCCGGCTCTCCAATGCGGCCCTGAGCAACATCCAGGCGAGCAGTTCGCTGACGAACCCGATGACGCTCGTCCAGATCGGCCTCGCGGTGAAGGATGTCTCGTTCGAGGACATCGTCTTCCTGCAGTACCCGTCGTCGACCGACCCGGACAACCCCAACAGAGTCGTGCCGAACTACGGGTCCGCGCGGGTCATGTGGGACGCGATCGCCGCCAACCAGCGCCTGGAAGTGACCCACAAGAACACCAGCAACGACGGCGTCATCATCGAGGAGCCGACGACGCCGGCCGAGGAGACGCCGTCCACGGAGACGCCCATCGCCCTCCCCGACGACATCAAGGGGAACTCCGCCGCACAGTCGACGTGCTCGAACGGGCGCGTCGACTGAACTCGGGCTTGTGACTGTCCGGCGTCCGGGCGCCGAACGCGGTAGCCCGACGCACGCCGAGACGACGAAGGCCCGCGTCCCGGTGTTCCCGGGGACGCGGGCCTTCGCATGACGAGCCGACTACGGGACTCGAACCCGTAACCCCCGTATTACAAGTACGGTGCGCTACCAATTGCGCCAAGTCGGCGGATGCCACCAGCTTAGCGATGGCATCGGTTCCGCTCCGACCTACGGGGCGGGGGTCGACGTGTCGGTCGGCGTCGGCGTCGGCGTCTCGGTCGCGCGCGACGCGTCGCTCGCGACGCTGAGGACGAACTGCGAGAACTCGGCGGGGTCTTCGAGGGCGCCGACATATGCTTCGCCGTTCGCGACGATCATCGCGCCCGCCGTCAGCACGAGGTCATCGGATCCCGCGAGCGGACCGTCCAGAGCGCGAGTCGTCGCCTCCTTCGCCCAGCTCACGAAGTCGCCGTCCTCGATGCACGACCGGACGGTCTTGCTGTTGTCGACGCCGACCGCACCGGCCAGGTCCGCGAGATCCTCGTCGGAGAGACCGTCGCTGCCGACGTCCGGCTGCTTGTCGAGCAGGTCGTGGTTGAACCGGTAGAACTGCGCCGGCGAGTGCGTCGCCACGCAGGCCGCAGCGGCCGCCGCTCGCAGCGAGTACTTCGTCCCGTTGGAGCTGGCGGTGAGCAGCGCGACCGGGTGGTAGCTGACCGTGACCGCGTTCTCGTTGATCCATCCGGCGAGCTGACGGGCGTTGGCACGCTCGAACTTGCCGGCGTCCGGGGAGAGGTAGTCGACGTAGACGTGGATGTCGACCTTCTCGGAGGACGTCGGCTGCGGGGTCGGCGAGGCCGACGCGCCGGTCTCCGTCGCTTCGGGGTCCGGGCTCGCGGGGACCTCTTCGGATCCTGCGACGGAGGTGATGTCGGTGAGGACGACGCCGTCGGACTGCATGCCGGTCGGGGTGAGCCGCGGCTTGGAGACCTGAGCCGACACCGCGAGCGTCACCGCGGTGCCGATCGCACCCACCGCGACGATCGCGACCGCGCCGATGATGATCCGTCGCATGAGACGCGCCCGTGACTGCTGGGCGTGCACCTGCTGGGCCTTCTCCCGCACGGCCTCGCGAGAATTGCGGGGTGTGGGGACGTTCGGCGTTTCGTCGCTCGACATCGTTCCTCTTGTGAGTCTCAAGGGGGGTCCGGGTTGGCCCCGACCGCCGCTCGGCGACGATCGCCGCAGCGCGCGGCCGAGTTCGATGCTAACCAGTGAGGCTGAGAAATACCCAGGTACCGCCGTTCGTGTCATACTGATCCCGACCCAAAGACGGGTCACGGCGGTTCATTCCGCCGCTTCTCACAACGGATCGTCCGGCACGTACCTGCCGGTGAAGGAGAAACCACAATGGCATCTGTGACTTTCGACGAGGCCACCCGCCTTTACCCCGGCGGAACCCGTCCGGCCGTCGACAAGCTCAACCTCGAGGTCGGAGACGGCGAGTTCCTCGTCCTCGTCGGTCCCTCCGGTTGCGGTAAGTCCACGTCCCTCCGCATGCTGGCCGGCCTCGAAGAGGTCAACGCCGGTCGCATCCTCATCGGCGACCGCGACGTGACCGACGTCCCGCCGAAGGACCGCGACATCGCGATGGTCTTCCAGAACTACGCCCTGTACCCGCACATGACCGTCGCCGAGAACATGGGCTTCGCGCTCAAGATCGCCGGCGTCGGCAAGGAAGAGCGTGCCGCTCGCGTGCTCGAGGCTGCGAAGCTCCTCGACCTCGAGCCCTACCTGACCCGCAAGCCGAAGGCCCTCTCGGGTGGTCAGCGTCAGCGTGTCGCCATGGGCCGCGCGATCGTGCGTCAGCCGCAGGTGTTCCTCATGGACGAGCCGCTGTCGAACCTCGACGCGAAGCTCCGTGTGCAGACCCGTACGCAGATCGCGTCGCTGCAGCGTCGCCTCGGCGTCACCACGGTCTACGTCACCCACGACCAGACCGAGGCCCTGACCATGGGCGACCGCATCGCGGTCCTCAAGGACGGTCTGCTCCAGCAGGTCGGCTCCCCGCGTGACCTGTACGAGAAGCCGAACAACGTCTTCGTGGCCGGCTTCATCGGCTCGCCCGCGATGAACCTGTTCGCGGCCGACCTCGCCGACGGCGGCATCCACTTCGGCTCCGAGATCGTCCCGCTCGACCGCGACACGGTGGGCCGTGCCAACGGCAGCCAGGTCACGGTCGGCGTGCGCCCCGAGGACATCACGGTCGGACCGGCCGACGGCAAGGGCCTCCCGGTCGTCGTCGACCTCGTCGAGGAGCTCGGCGCCGACGGCTACCTCTACGGCCACACCGAGATCAACGGCAAGCGCAGCGACATCGTCGCCCGCGTCGACGGCCGCAGCCACCCGAACGCCGGCGAGACGGTCACGCTGGCCGCGAACCCGGGCCACGTGCACGCGTTCGACATCGAGTCCGGCGAGCGCCTGAACGACAAGCCGGTCGTCTCCGCCTGATCGGATCCACAGACGCGGCGCAGGCTGACTTCGGTCGCCTGCGCCGCGTCTCTTTCGTCTCCACCTCGACCAGGGAGTGTCATGCAGGATTCGCTGCGTATCACGGCCAGCAAGATCGACCCGGGACTCCTCTCCCTCCCCTGGTCCACCACCCTCGCGAAGTGGCCGTCCGAGCACATCGTGTCGCTGCCGAAGGGGCTCTCCCGCCACCTCGTGCGCTTCGCCGACCTCTCCGGCCGGGTCATCGCCGTGAAGGAGACCACGGCGGAGATGGCCCAGCGCGAGTACGACATGCTCGGCAACCTCGCCCGCCTCGACGTGCCCTGCGTCGATCGCGTCGCGGTGATCGCCGGACGCACGGATGCCGACGGTGAGGCCCTGCCCGCGGCCCTCGTGACCTCGCACCTGCGCTTCTCGATGCCGTATCGCGCGCTGTTCACCCGCGTGCTGCGTCCGGACACCGCCACACGACTCGTCGACGCCCTGGCGCTGCTCCTGGTGCGCCTGCACAACGTCGGCTTCTACTGGGGCGACGTCTCCCTCTCGAACACGCTCTTCCGCCGCGACGCCGGCGCCTTCGCCGCCTACCTGGTCGATGCCGAGACCGGCGAGCTCCACGAAGAGGGGCTGACCGACGGCCAGCGCGCCTACGACCTGGACCTGGCCCGCACGAACATCGCTGGCGAGATCATGGACCTTGCGGCGGGCGGCCGCCTCGAGCACGGCGTGGACGCCATCGCCATCGCCGACGGCATCGTGTCGTCGTATCGCTCGCTCTGGGCGGAGCTGACCGCCCAGGAGTCGTTCTCCGCCGCCGAGACCTGGCGCATCACGGAACGGGTCGAGCGACTCAACGCCCTGGGGTTCGACATCGACGAGATGTCCATGTCGACGACGGCGGACGGCACCGTCGTCGAGATCCAGCCCAAGGTCGTGGACGCCGGCCACCACCAGCGTCGCCTCATCCGGCTGACCGGACTGGACGTCGAGGAGAACCAGGCCCGACGGCTGCTCAACGACCTCGACGAGTTCCGGGCGCGGTCCACGAAGCAGTGGGCGGATGAGGAGATGTACGCGCACGAGTGGCTCACCCGCGTGTTCGAGCCCGTGGTGCGGGCGATCCCCTACGAGCTGCGTGCGAAGCTCGAGCCCGCCGAGGTGTTCCACCAGGTCCTGGAGCACCGCTGGTACCTGTCACAGGCGCAGGGGCGCTCGGTCCCCCTCGCGGAGGTCCTGACGAGCTACATCAACGAGGTGCTCCGCCACCGACGCGACGAGGCCACCATCATGGGTCCGCCGACGGAGACCATGAGCCTGCCCGTCATCACCGGCGTGACGCCCGTGGCGGATGACGAGGATGAGGACATCGACTGGCGGGATCTGGTCTGACCCGCCGACGCCGATGGGCGGGACTCAGTAGCCGACCGTGAACCTCTCGCGGTGGTGGTTGCCCTGCTCGATCTCGTCGACCACGGCGACCGCGAAGTCCGCGCCGGAGATGTAGGACTTGCCGTCCGCATCCCGGACGAGCACGTCGCCGCCGTCCCGGTAGGTGCCGATGCGCTCTCCCTCGGCCCAGGGACCGAAGACCTCTGCCGGGTGGATGAAGAACCAGTCGAGACCGGCGTCCGTCGCCTCGAGGAGGGCGAGCGAGTCGATACCGACCTGCGCCTCGTGCTTGTACTCCTCGGGGAAGCCCTGATCGAACAGGCGCGGTCCGCCGGGGGCGACCAGGCTCCCGCCGGCACCACCGACCACACCGAGGCGCGTGGGAGTGCCTGCGAGCTGATCCACGACGTTCGTCAGCGCTTCGAGCGCACGATCCTCCATGTCTCCGCGCGGCGAGAGCGCGGAGACCACGGCATCCGCCCCGACGAAGGTGTCGGCGATCGACGCGATGTCCAGGGCGGAGCCCTGCACGTAGGCGGCTCCCGCCACCGGATCGGTCGGCACCGAACGGGAGATCGCGATCACCGCATGATCACGGCTCACCGCCTCCGTGACGATGTGACGACCGGCGTAGCCGGTCCCGCCGAGCACGATGATGCGAGCCATGATCTGCCTTTCCTCGAACGTCTACTTCTTCGCGGCGCGGACCGTCGCCACCTGGTACAGGGCGACGGAGGTGGCGATGCCCGCGTTCAGCGACTCGGTGGCCGCAGAGATCGGGATCGACACGATCTGGTCGCACGTCTCGGTGACCAGACGCGACAGCCCCTTGCCCTCCGAGCCGACGACGATCACGACGGGGCGGTCGGCCAGCTGCAGGTCGGGGAGCGAGACATCGCCGTCGCCGTCCAGGCCCAGCACGAACACGCCCTGCTTCTTGAACTCCTTGAGCTGCGTGGTGAGGTTCGTCGCGAGGGCGACGGGGATGCGTGCCGCAGCGCCCGCGCTCGTCTTCCACGCCGCCGAGTTCACGCCCGCCGAACGACGCTGCGGCAGGATGATGCCGTGCCCGCCGAAAGCCGCGGCGGAGCGGATGATCGCGCCGAGGTTGCGCGGGTCCGTGACGCCGTCGAGGGCGACGAACAGCGGCACCTCGCCCTTGTCGATGACCTGCTCGAGAAGGTCCTGCGGGTGCGCGTACTCGTAGGGCGGCACCTTGACGGCCACGCCCTGGTGCACGCCGTCGAACCCGGCCATGCGGTCGAGCTCCTGACGGGTGACCTCCATCACGGGGATACCGCGGTGGGTGGCGATCGACAGCATCTCCTTGACGCGGTCGTCCATCTCCACGCGCTGCGCGATGTAGAACGCCGTCGCCGGGATCTTCGCCCGCAGCGCCTCGAGCACCGAGTTGCGCCCGGTGACGATCTCGGTGTCGGTGGTGTTGTCCTTCGCCCGGGCGGAGCGGTTGGGGTTGCCGCCCGAGGTCTGCCGCTGGCCGGGCTTGCCCTTGCCGCCCGATGCGGCGTAGCGCTCGGCCGCGGCCTTGCGCTTGCCCGCCGGGTGCCAGGCGCGGTCTTCAGCCTTCGGGGTCGGTCCGCGGCCTTCGAGCGCCTTGCGCCCGAGCCCGCCGGTGCCCTTGGTCGGGCCCTTCTTGTTTCCCTTGTTCGCGCCGGGGCGCTGTGGCTTAGCCATCGATACTCCAATGAGTTCCGGCCGGAGTGTCCTCCAGCGTGATTCCTGCGGCGGCGATCGCGTCACGGATGCGATCCGCCGCCGCCCAGTCCTTGTCAGCGCGTGCCTGTGCGCGCTGAGTGATCATCGTCTGGACGAGCGTGTCCAGAGCAGTCTCCGACGCGTGGTTCTTCGCGTCGGATGCGGGCGTGAGGCCGAGGACCGACGTCATCGCCATGACGGCCCGCAGCGCATCGAGCGCCGCATCCGTCTCCCCCGCGTCGAGCGCCGAGTTCCCCGCACGCACCGTCTCATGCAGAACGGCGAGGGCCTGCGGCACGCCCAGGTCGTCGTCCATCGCCGCCGCGAACGCCTCGGGCAGGCTCTGCGATGCGAACCACCCGAACCCGCCTCCGGCCGCGCGCGCAGCACGCTGCCGGAATGCGGCGATGCGTCCGAGCGCCGCCTCGGCCTCGGCCCACGACGAGTCCGTGAGGTCGAGGCTCGACCGGTAGTGCGCCGACGCCAGGGCGTAGCGCACGACGAGCGGGTCGTGCGCGGACAGCACGTCGGCCGCGAGGGTGAAGTTCCCCAGCGACTTGGACATCTTCTGCCCGTCGACGGTCACGAGGCCGTTGTGCACCCAGTACCGTGCGAAGCCGTCGCCGGCGGCCGTCGACTGGGCGAGTTCGTTCTCGTGGTGCGGGAAGCGCAGGTCGAGGCCGCCTCCGTGGATGTCGAACTCGGCACCGAGATAGCGCTTCGACATCGCGGAGCACTCGATATGCCAGCCGGGGCGTCCCTGACCCCACGGCGACTCCCAGGTCGCATCCGCGGGCTCGTCGGGCTTGGCACCCTTCCACAGCGCGAAGTCCTGGGGGTTGCGCTTGCCCCGCGGATCCGCGTCCTCCGCCGCCTCCATGGCGTCGAGCGACTGATGCGTCAGGGATCCGTACTTGGACCAGGAGCGCACGTCGAAGTACACGTCGCCCGAGCCGTCCGGAGCGGGGTACGCGTGCCCGCGCTCGATGAGCAGCGCGATGAGCTCCTGCATCTGCGGAACGGACGCCGTCGCCCGGGGCTCGTAGGTCGGCGGGAGGATTCCGACGCCGGCATACGCCGCGGTGAACTCCTGCTCCATCCGATACGCGAGCGCCCACCAGGGCTCGGACGCGGTCGCGTTGGCGAGCACCTTGTCGTCGATGTCGGTGACGTTGCGCACGAACGTCACACGGCCGTGGCGGAGCTCGAGCCAGCGACGCAGCAGGTCGAAGCTCAGGGCCGCCCGGACGTGTCCGATGTGAGGGCCGGACTGCACCGTGGGTCCACACACGTACATCGTGATGTTCTCGGGATCGAGAGGCACGAAGTCGCGCAGCTGAGCAGCGCGGGTGTCGTAGAGGCGGAGAGTCACCGCTCAAGCCTACTCGGCGACCGCTGGGCGCCCGCCCTGTGCGGCGGATTCGCGGAAGTCATGACGTCGCGCGGACGGATCGAAGGGAATCCTCCGCCGTCCGTCACGTGCTCCGGCGGCGTGGAACCACCATGGCGACGGCGGTCACCGCGATGCCCTCGCCTCGGCCCGGGAAGCCGAGCCCGTCCGTGGTCGTCGCCGTGACGGACACGGGAGCATCCAGGACAGCGGAGAGCACCGCCTCGGCCTCGGCTCTCCGGGGGCTGAACCGCGGGCGGTTGCCCTGCAGCTGCACCGAGACGTTGCCGATCTCGAACCCGGCGTCTTCCAGCAGCTCTCGGGTGCGCGTCAGGAAGACGTCCGCGTGTGCTCCGGCGTACTGCGGGTGCGCGGTGCCGAAGTGCTCGCCGATGTCGCCGAGCCCTGCCGCGCCCAGGAGGGCATCCACGATCGAGTGCGCGACGGCGTCGCCATCGGAATGACCGGACAGTGGCTGCTCCCCCGGCCATTCGAGCCCCGCGAGCCACAGCACGCCCTCGCCACCGAACGCGTGGACGTCGGTGCCGATGCCCACCCGGGGCACGCCGAGGCGGCCGATCGGCGCGGAGAGCGGCACCGAAGACGTCGGCGCCGACGCCTCCAGCAGGTGCCGGGCCCGGTCGAGGTCGGCGGGAGTGGTGATCTTGAACGCGCGCGCCGATCCGTCGATGTGGCGCACGCGGTGGCCCGCCGCCGCGAACAGCGCGGCATCGTCCGTGTACTCGGCGCCGTCGGCGAGCGCTGCGGCATACGCCGCTTCGAGCGCGGCCCGGGGGAATCCCTGTGGCGTCTGCGCCGCGGCGAGCTCCGACCGGTCGACGGCGGCCAGCACGGCCCCGTCTGCGACCTTCTTGAGCGTGTCGACGACGGGCAGCACCGGGATCACGCCCTCGTCCGCTGTGACGGCGGCCGCGACGGCATCGATCTGCGTCGGCGGTGTCAGTGCGCGGGCCGCATCGTGCACGAGCACGGTCTTCACGTCGCCCCACAGCGCCGCGAGTCCTGCCGCGACGGACTGCTGACGGGTGTCGCCGCCGGTGACGACACGGCCGAGTTCCCGCCGCTCCCCCGCGGCCGCCTCCAGCTCTGCCAGGACGTCGCCCTCATGGCCGGGGGGTGCCACCACGATCACCTGCGCGGGGCGTGCGGCGAAGACGCCGTCGAGCGCGTGGCGCAGGATCGAATGCGCGTCGATCCCGACCAGGGCCTTGGGGGCGCCCGCCTCCAGGCGGGTGCCGGAACCGGCGGCGACGACGACGATCGCGATGTCGGGGACGGGAAGCAAGCTCACCGTCTCACGCTACCGCGTGGCGGGAACGACGAAGGGGCGGATGCCGCAGCATCCGCCCCTTCGTGCAGAACTCAGGAGGCGAGGACCTCGTCGAGCAGTGCGCCCGCCTTGTCCTCGTCCGTCTTCTCCGCGAGCGCGAGCTCGGAGATGAGGATCTGACGAGCCTTCGCCAGCATCCGCTTCTCACCGGCGGAGAGTCCGCGGTCCTGGTCACGGCGCCACAGGTCGCGCACGACCTCGCTCACCTTGATCACATCGCCCGAGGCGAGCTTCTCGAGGTTCGCCTTGTACCGGCGGGACCAGTTCGTGGGCTCTTCCGTGAAGGGCGCACGCAGCACCTCGAAGACATGATCGAGGCCCTCTTTGCCGATGACGTCGCGAACGCCGACCAGGTCGACATTCTCGGCGGGCACCTCGATGATGAGGTCACCCTGGGTGACATTGAGCTTCAGGTATTTCTTCGCCTCACCCTTGATGATGCGCTCCTTGACCTCGATGATGGTCGCAGCGCCATGGTGGGGATAGACGACGGTTTCGCCAACCTCAAAAAGCATAAAAACGTGTCCTTTCGGCAACCTCAAGGATACCACAGGGGAGATGCGCTAAGGTTCGCGCCCCCTGGGCCACGGGCCCCTCACGACTTACCCATAGAATGGATGCGGATATCCCGCCGGACCTCAGGAGGACCCGTGAAATCGCGCCTTGTTGCGTCTGCAGCCCTCAGCGCCCTCGTTCTGCTCGGCGCGACCGGGTGCACGTTCATCACCCCCCAGTCGACGAAGATCGAGTACCCGGCTTCCGACGGCGTGAACGTCTCCGACGCCGACGGGCCGATCGACGTGCGCAACGCCCTCGTCATCGCCACGGAGGACGGCTCGGTGGGCAACCTCATCGCGGCCATCGTGAACCCCACCGACGACAGCGCGACGCTCACGATCTCGATCGCCGGCGGCGAGAACCTCACGGTCAGCGTCCCCGCGGGCGGCACGGTGAGCCTGGGCGCCAACGACGAGCCGCTGCGGATCGTCGGCCTCGACACGAAGCCGGGCGCGACGGTCGAGATGCACTTCCAGTCCGGTGACTCCACGGGCGTCAAGGCCGACATCCCGGTCCTCGACGGCTCGCTCCCCTACTACTCGGACCTGGTCCCCTCGGAGACGGTGAGCACCCCGCAGCCCACCCCGACCGACACGGCTGCTCCGGCACCCGCGGACTGACCCCGCTGAACATGCAGGAGGCCGGCACCCCACGGGGTGCCGGCCTCCTCTGCGTTCAGCCCTCGAAGCGGTAGCCGAGGCCGCGCACCGTGACGAGCATGACCGGCTCGCTCGGGTTCTCCTCGATGCGCGAGCGGATGCGCTTGATGTGCACGTCGAGCGTCTTCGTGTCGCCGAAGTAGTCGCTCCCCCACACCCGGTCGATGAGCTGGCCGCGCGTGAGGACGCGCCCCGAGTTGCGCATCAGGACCTCGAGCAGCTCGAACTCCTTGAGGGGCATGTTGATCTGCTCGCCGGCGACGGCCACGGTGTGCCGGTCGATGTCGAGCGAGACCCGGCCGCCGTCGAGCACCCGCTCGTCGAGCTCGCTGTCGGCCTGCACGACCCGGCGCAGCACGGCCCGCATACGGGCGAGCAGCTCGCGCGACGAGTACGGCTTGGTGATGTAGTCGTCGGCTCCGAGCTCGAGCCCCACCACGATGTCGACCTCGGAGTCCTTGGCCGTGAGCATGATGATCGGCACGGCCGACGTGGAGCGGATCTGGCGGCACACCTCGGTGCCCGGCATCCCCGGCAGCATCAGGTCGAGCAGCACGATGTCGGCACCGCGCTCCCGGAAGGCCGCCAGCGCGCCGGGGCCGTCCTCCGCGATCTCCACTTCGTAGCCCTCGCGTCGCAGCAGGTAGGCGAGCGGATCGGCGAGGTCGGGCTCGTCTTCGACGAGAAGGATACGGGTCATGCTCTCTCTCCGTTTCGGACGCGCGTGGATGCGGCGGCCTTGGCCGCCTTCCGTGCGCGCTTCTTCTTGCTTTTCTTACCCGCGTCGACGTTGTCGGGGGCGTCGATCCGGGGAAGCCGGATCGTGAACGTGGAGCCGCGCCCCGGACGGGACCACAGGCGCACCTCCCCGCCGTGACGCTGGGTGGCGTGCTTGACGATGGAGAGCCCGAGTCCGGTACCTCCCGTGCGTCGGGAACGGGCCTCGTCGGCCCGGTAGAACCGCTCGAAGATACGCTCGCGGTCGGCCTCGGCGATGCCGATGCCCTGGTCGGAGACGGCGATCTCGACCACTCCGTCCTCCGCGCGTATGCCGACCCCGACTCGGGAGCCGCGGGGCGAGTAGACGATCGCGTTGGCGATGAGGTTGCCGACCGCCTCGATCAGGATCTGCGCGTCACCGCGCACCCAGACGCCGCGATCGCCGCCTCGGGCGAGCTCGACCCCGGCGGAATCGGCCTGCACGACGTGGGCCTCGATCGAAGAGGCGACCACCTCGTCGATGGAGACGGGACCGACCTTCGTCAGACCGTCCTCCGCCTGCAGCCGGGAGAGGCTCATGATGCGCCCGGTCAGCTGCCCGAGCCGCCCTGCCTCCGCCGAGATGCGCGCGGCGAAGATGCGCACCTGCGCCGGATCGTCGGCGGCGGACTCGATGGCCTCGGCGAGGAGGCTCACCGCGCCCACAGGGGTCTTCAGCTCGTGGCTGGTGTTCGCCACGAAGTCGCGACGCATCTGGTCGAGACGCTCCTGCTCGGTGACGTCGCGGATGATCAGCAGCACCAGGCGCGTGCCGATCACGCTCGCACGGGCCGAGACCAGGCGCGGATCGAGGCTGAGCCCGCCGCGGGTGAGACGCATCGACTCCGTGACGGAGCCGCCGCTCTCCCGCACACCCCGCACGAGCTGGCGGAGTTCCGGGTTGTCGAGCGTCGAGCCGACGTCGATGCCGAAGCGGGCGGCCGCCTGCGAGGAGGCGAGCACCAGACCGGACGTGTCGACGATGGCCGCGGCATCGTCCATGCTCCGCAGGACGTCGGTGATGCCGGTCGGAATCGCCAGCGACGTCTCCTCCTGCACACGCGCCCTCGCCCGGTACGCCCACACCACGAGGAGGGAGAGGCCGACGCCGATCACCAGCCCGATGGCGAGCGAAGACAGCGCGAGCTGCGGCAGGGTCATGACACCAGCGTAGAGTGCGTTCACCGTCCGTCCGGCGGGTTTCCGCGCCCTGGCGGGAACAGGAGAAGTACTATTCACGTGCTGGGCACCGTTCGTTAACCTTCGAAGCAGACAATCGCTTCGGGCTTGTGCGGGAGCACAGACCTGCTCTCGTGCGGACGACCCGCCGTCTCGCGCTGCCACAGCCGAGATCCGAATGAAAGGTTGCGCCCCAACATGCGCGAAGTCTTCCACCAGTCCCTCGAGGACCTCCAGAACCGCCTCGTCGAGATCGCCGACCTCGTCACGGTCTCGATCGACAAGGCCACTCGGGCGTTCGCGACCAGCGACGTCGCCCTGGCCGAAGAGGTCATCGCCGACGACGCGAAGATCGACGAGCTGGCCGTCGCCCTCGACGAGCAGGCCATCGAGATCCTCGCCCGCCAGCAGCCGGTCGCCCGCGACCTGCGCATCGTCGTCACTGCCCTGCGCGTGAGCGCCTCGCTCGAGCGCATGGGCGACATGTCCGAGCACATCGCCCAGCTCGCCCGCCTCCGCTTCCCCGAGCGCGCCATCCCGAAGGGCCTCAAGGGCACCTTCGTGAAGATGGGCGAG
Source organism: Microbacterium sp. GW821-FHT01D02 (assembly GCF_059422585.1). Classification (NCBI taxonomy): domain Bacteria; kingdom Bacillati; phylum Actinomycetota; class Actinomycetes; order Micrococcales; family Microbacteriaceae; genus Microbacterium; species Microbacterium sp. GW821-FHT01D02. The sequence goes on from NZ_JBWKXB010000001.1 coordinate 500,035, forward strand.
CTCGACGTCGAGGTCGCCCGCACGCTCTCGGAGCTGCTGCGCACCCAGGACCTGCGCTTCGCCGACGCCATCCGCAATGCGGACGACGACGTCGACGAGCTGCACGCCACCGTGTTCGAGAAGGTCCTCAGCGACAACTGGAAGGGCGAGGCCACGGCGACCGTCGACGCCACGCTCGCCAGCCGCTACCACGAGCGCTTCGCCGACCACGCGGTCGCCGTCGCGAAGAAGGTCGTGTACCTCGCCACCGGCGACTGGGCGGTCGAGGAGGAGGACATCCCCCTCGCCGTCGAGCAGCAGGAGCTCGGCCAGCAGGAGTTCGGCCACGCCTGACACTCTCGTCGAGAGACGGAGAAGCCCCCGATGCCATCGCATCGGGGGCTTCTCCATTCACAGCCCAATTCACGGTCTGATGAAGGGTCACGTTTGCTTCAAAGTTCTGTCACCAGTACAGTCATCGGTAAAATGTTACCCATGACGTGTCAAAGGGGATACTGATGTCGATTTCGATCAAAGGTCGGATCACGAAACTCGCGCTCAGCGCCGTGGCTCTCGGAGTCATCTGCGGCGGATCCGTCACCGTGTCCGCCTCCGCCGCGCCGACGTACTCCGCTCCCGCGAGCTGTGCCTCCGGAGCCGCGTGCGTGTGGGGCGACCCCGGCTACACGACGGCCGGCGGATCTTGGCAGATGCTGTACTGGTACAACTCGGTACCCAACATGCACGGGTACAGATACGGTGGCACCTCTATCACCGTCGGGAACACCGTCAGTTCCTTCTACAACAACGGCAACTACTCCCAGGCATGCGTCTTCAACAACGCAGGCAGCAAGAGTGGAAGCCCGTGGTTCTGTCTGCCCATCAAGGCCGGCGACAACCGCGCGTCGGACTACGGCTACGACAACACCGCGTCGTCCGGATGGTTCATGTAGGAACTCGGATGCGGAACATGCAACTACGTCGCACCCTTGTTCGGCTGATGGCGGCCTCGGCTTGTGTACTGGCCGCCACTCTCATATCGGGCTGCACTCCGGAGTCAGGCGAATCGCTCACTGACGCCGACAGCTCGTGGCCGGCCACTCCCGGGCCCGCCCCGTCATCCCTCGACGCAAGCGATGGGGACGTCGGTCCGCAGCCCAATCGCGAGCTCTGGGTGCTGCCACTCGATGAGTATGCGGAAGCTGACGGCAGGATCGACAACTATGCCGAACAGCTGTTGGTCCGGCCGTGCCTGGCAAGGGCTGGATACGAATGGCCTGTGCCCTGGCAGGACATGAGTGAACCACTCCCTGAGACCATGAGCACAAGCGGGCGAAAGCTCTTCGATGAACGGCTCGCCCGAGAGTGGGGATACCGGAATGCGTTTCGCGACAGTGCAAGCGCACGCACGTGGGCCGCGTTCCAATCGCAGACGAGCACGCTGAACCGAGACGCTGACTTCAACGCCGCGATGTCCGCCTGTATAGCCACCGTCCGCGAGGACCGGCCTCTCCTCCTGGACGAGCAGTACTTCGCTCATGGTCTCGTCGTCCGTGCGGCCCAAGAGGCTGCGACCACCCCGGATGTGGTGGCCGCGGCTGCGGATTGGCGTGAGTGCATGCTCCCGCTGGGAATTCCGTCTCTTCCCGACTCGCCCCAGGAGATGCCCACGCCACAACTCAGCGACCAGTTCGGCTTGCCGCAGGGGATCGACCAGACGTCCGCGGAAGAAGGCTCGAAGCCGACCGCTGAGGAAGTCACCGTCGCCGTCGCCGACGCCACGTGCATGGAGTCCAGCGGCTACTCAGAGGCGCTGTACGACGCGGAGTGGGCACTCCAGGAAGAGCTGATCTCGGAGAATCGTGCCACTCTGGACCGCAACCGAGCCACCTTGGAAGCGCGGCACCGCGAGACCCTCAGCCTGATCGCCGAGAATGCGCCTCCCGCTCCTTGAACGGCGGGCGGGTACGCGATTCCGCTACGGGGCCGTGACGATCGCGATCGCCAGTCTCATCCTCCTGAGCGGCGCGGCATGGTTGCTGGCATCAGCGTTTCAATCCCCCCAGCAACGCGAGGCAGATGCCGCTCCCCCGGACTCGAAGCCCATCTTCGGCACAGTTGAGCAAGGGTCGCTCTCGGATGACATCGTCCTCCAGGGAACCGTCGCCTCGTCGAGCGAGCATCCGCTGACCCTTCCCGCGGATGCGCGAGCGCCTCGATCCGTCATCACCGGCGCTCCCGTCGCCGTCGGCGGAGAGAAGAGTTCCGGCGAGCTGCTGACGGAGGTGAACGGACGACCCGTGTTCGTCGCCGAGTCGCCATTCGAGTTCTACCGTGACATGGCGTTCGGAGACGTCGGCCCGGATGTGCGTCAGCTGCAGATCGCTCTCGTCGATGCCGGCCACCTGGGATATGCGGATGGCAGGTTCGGTCCACAGACAGCCCGAGCAGTCGCCGAGCTCTACACCGAGGCCGGCTATTCGGTCCCGAGGCGCATACGCCCGGCAGCCGATGCGGAGGGGGCGGCCGCGCCGATCTCCGATCCGTACATGCCGATCGCCGAGCTGGCAGCGATCACGGACTCTCCCGCGCTCGTCATCGATGGCATCGACGTGGGCGAGCGGGTCGGCGACCCGGAAGCCGCTGACCTTGTACTCGGCTCGACCTCTGTCCTCGTGAGAATCGAGATCGCCGGGTCACCGCCGGAGGGCGTGGCTGACGGCGCGCCGGCCACTATCAGGCTCGACGGTTCAGAACTGCCGGGCGCCATAGGGAAAGTGTCTTCCTCGACCGTCGACGGAGCGGAGATGACGACGACGACGGCGACCTTCAGCGAACGTCAGCCTCAGGTCGCACGTGGGTCCGACGCAACAGTCGTCGTGACCAGATCCGTGGTTGCGGATGACGCGCTGCTCCTCCCTGTGAGCGCCGTCGTCGACCGTGGAGATGGCAAAGGCGTGGTGGTCAAACGACAGGCCGACGGAACGCTGATCGAAGTGCCCGTGCGGATCATCGGCTCATTGCGGGGCATCGTCGCCGTGCAGGCGACAGGCTCGGTCGAGCTGAGTGCTGATGATCGGGTGCGGGTCGGCTGAGCGCATGTCGTCGATCGAGCTGAAGAACGTGAGCCGCGTGTACCGCCCGAAGGGGGCTCCCGCCGTCCACGCGCTGCGCGGAGTCGACGTCCGTATCGATCAGGGCGAGTTCGTGGCCATAGTCGGTCCCTCCGGCGGCGGCAAGTCAACCCTGCTGAACATCATCGGGCTTCTGGATGCCCCGTCCGAGGGGCTGTACCTCCTCGATGGTGAACCTGTGCTCTTCACCGATCACGCTGCGCTGGCGGCACATCGTGCCAAGGAGTTCGGCTTCATCTTCCAGGCGTTCCATCTGCTCGACCTCCGCTCCGTCCTTGACAACGTCGAGCTCGCGCTCATGTATCGAGGGGTGCCGCTGTCCGCTCGACGCGGAATCGCCCGGGCAGCGCTCTCATCCTCGAACATCGCCGAGCGCGCAACCGAAGTGGCCCGCAGTCTGTCGGGTGGCCAGCGGCAGCGCGTGGCGATCGCGCGTGCGATCGCCACTTCAGCACCCGTCATCCTCGCCGATGAACCGACCGGAAACCTGGACCAGGAGAATTCTCGGCTGGTCATTGACGAGTTGCAGCAACTGCACCAGCGGGGGGGCGACGGTCATCGTCGTGACCCACGATCAATCGGTCGCGGCCGTCGCAGACCGGCGGATCACCGTATCGGATGGGACCGTCGACTGCGGTCAGACGAGCGAACCCGGACACGCGCCGTCTGTGGACTGCCACGCTGGACGCGTCCGTCCAGGATCTCCCGCGCGGATCACGGCCTTCGATGTCCTGCGCGATGCGTGGGCCTCGATCATCTCCCGTCCGGTTCAAACGATCGGGCTGCTTCTCGCCGTCGCGTTGGGAGTGGCTCTAGCCCTGACGACGCTCGGAATATCCTCCTCGTCCAGAGCACAGGTCTCGGCCACCTTCGATGCCCAGCTGAACAGGGAGGTCACCGCGTCATGGGACTCGTCCTCGGACGGAGCACCGCCCGAGGACGAGGTCGAGGGGATAGTCTCCGACGTCGCCGGAGTACAGGCGGCCATGGCCATCGCGGACCTCCCGCCGACGGGGATCACCACCTACGCCGAGGGCAGGACGATCCAGCCGCACATCATCTGGGGCGACGTCGAGCGCGCCGGTGCCATCACCATCGCGTACGCCGCCGGCCGCGGCCCCGGTCGATGGGCACACGACGAGATCGTGCTCGGGCGCGCGCTCGCGGACCAGCTCCAGATCGGGCCACTGGACGCAGGCCCGGTCGTCCGCCTCGACGACGAGTCCTACCGTGTGATCGGGCTCATCGAGGATTCCCGTCGTCTGCCACTCCTCGTGGGAGAAGCGCTCCTCTCCGCTGACGCCGGCTACGACCCCGTCGACGGTCACGAAGTGTCCGCGCTGCTTCTCACGCAGCCCGGCGCGGCCCAGCGCGTCGCCGAGCAGGCCCCGGTCGCCTTGAATCCGTTTCAGCCCGATCACGTACGCATCAGTGCACCGACAGACCCGACGGAGCTGCGCAGTCAGATCGAACAGGGCGTCGAGGTCACGCTGCTCGCCTTCACCGTGCTGTCGGTCCTCATCGCGATCGCTGCCTTGTCGAATGCCACGACCCTCAGCGTCAACACCCGCCGCAGCGAGGTGGGGCTGCGCAAAGCACTCGGTGCCAGAAATCGAGACATCGGGCTGCTCATCTCCGTCGAAGCGGCATGTGTCGGGGTGCTGGGCGGGGTGGCTGGATTCTTCGTCGGGCTGATAGCCCTCCTCACCATCACCATCAGCCAGCGATGGGCTCCGGTGTTCGACATGCGTCTCGCCCCCGTCGCGATACTCATCGGCCTGGCCACCGGAATCCTCGGGAGCATCGTCGCAGCGAATCGAGCGGCACGCATCGAACCCGCGGAATCGCTCAGATCCTAGAACGCTCGGGCACGTCTGAGTCGCACGCGAGATCCGCTTTCACGCCGAAACCCCCTACTGCAGATGTCTGCAGCAGGGGGTTTCGGCGTGTGCCCGGGGTGTCGGGCCTTACTTCTTGCCCTGGGCCGCGACGGCGGCGGCACCGGCGGCGGCGGCCTCGGGGTCGAGGTAGCGGCCCGGTCCGGTGGGGACGTTGTTCTCGTCGAGCTCGTAGACGAGCGGGATGCCGGTCGGGATGTTCAGCTCGGCGATGTCGTCGTCGCTGATGCCCTCGAGGTGCTTCACGAGTCCGCGCAGCGAGTTGCCGTGCGCCGTGACGAGCACCGTCTTGCCGGCCTCGAGGTCGGGAACGATCGCACTCTCCCAATACGGCAGCAGACGGTCGATGACGAGCTTGAGCGACTCGGTGCGTGGCACCTCGCCGTCGATGCCCGCGTAGCGGACGTCATTGACCTGGCTGAACTCGCTCTCGTCGTCGAGCACGGGCGGCGGCACGTCGAACGAGCGGCGCCACAGCTGGAACTGCTCAGGACCGAACTCCTCGAGCGTCTGCGCCTTGTCCTTGCCCTGGAGCGCACCGTAGTGACGCTCGTTGAGGCGCCAGGAGCGGGTCACGGGGATCCACAGGCGGTCGGCGGCGTCGAGCGCGATGTTCGCTGTCTGGATCGCACGGCTCAGCAGCGAGGTGTGCAGCACATCGGGCAGGATGCCGGACTCGGCGAGCAGCTCGCCGCCGCGGCGGGCCTCCTTCTCGCCCTGCTCGTTGAGGCGGACGTCCACCCAGCCGGTGAAGAGGTTCAGTTCGTTCCACTCGCTTCGGCCGTGGCGGAGCAGGATGAGGGTACGCGTCGCAGTCATGGGGCCAGTTTATCCGCGCGCGGCCGGGAGCCGAGTCGGATCCTGGGAGGATGGAGACATGGCGTCATCTCCCCTCGGTCGGCCGACCCGCGGCACCACGGGGACGAACCGGCTACGGCGCAACGACCGCTGGATCGCGGCGAGCGACGCGCTGCGCCGCGCATCCGATCCGCTGGTCGTCGACCTCGGCTACGGCGCGAGCGGCGTCACGGCGTTCGAGCTCGCCACGCGCCTGGTCCGCGTGCGCGACGACGTCGAGGTGCGCGGACTCGAGATCGACCCCGCCCGTGTGGCGACGGCCGACGCGCAGCTGGGCGAGGTGCGCGCGGGACGCACGCCCTTCGCCCGCGACCTGCCCGTGTCCTTCGCCCGCGGCGGCTTCGAGGTGCCGCTGCCCGATGGGCGCAGGGCCGCAGTGATCCGCGCCATGAACGTGTTGCGTCAGTACGACGAGCGGGACGTGCCCGACGCCTGGTCCCGGATGGCCTCGCGCCTCGCTCCCGGAGGGCTGCTGTTCGAGGGCACCTGCGACGAGATCGGTCGCGTCTCGAGCTGGATCGACGTCGACGCGCAGGCGGCGCCGCTGCGCTTCACGATCTCCCTCCGACTCGCCGACCTGGAGCGGCCGAGCATCGTCGCGGAGCGTCTGCCCAAGGCGCTGATCCACCGCAACGTCCCCGGTGAGCGCATCCACGCTCTGCTCATCGAACTCGACCGCGAGTGGGATCGGGCGGCGCCGCTGTCGACGTTCGGCGCCACGCAACGCTTCCTGGCGGCTGTGACCGCGCTGCGCGATCAGGGCTGGCCGGTGCTCGGCGGGCGCACCCGCTGGCGGCTGGGCGAGCTCACGCTGCCCTGGGCCGCCGTCGCTCCCCGCTCCGACTGAGTCTCAGCTCGCGGCGCCGGCGTCGCGCGGGTCCGGCGCGGACGGGCGCCGGGACAGCCGCGTGAGACGCGGGATGTCCGCCACGGCACCGGCGTCAGCCGGCACGATGACCTGCTGGGACGCCGCGATGTCGATGCCGTCGGCACGCACCACGAGGTCGCCGACGGGTGCACGGCGCGAGAGGATGGCGAGCGCGATCGGACCGTCTTCGTGATGACGCGCCACCGAGGTGACGTGACCGATCTCGTCGTCGCCCGCGAACACCGGCGCGCCGACCTCGGGGAGGACCGCATCGCTGCCGTCGAGGTGGAGGGCGGCGAGACGACGCGGCGGGTGCCCGAGGTTGTGCACCTTGGCGACCGTCTCCTGCCCGCGGTAGCAGCCCTTGTTCAGATGCACGGCGCTGCGGATCCAGTCGGACTCGTGCGGCAGCGAGCGGTCATCGACCTCGGTCGCCCAGCGCGGGCGCCAGGCCGCGACGCGCAGCGCCTCGGCGGCGAGGAGACCCGCGAGCGCATCGCGGTCGAGCGTCGTGACGAGCGCATCCGCTCCCTCGTCCGTCAGGATCGCGATCCGCCAGGCGAAGTCGGCGGCGGGATGCTCGGCGACCTCGGCGTACTGGTGTCCTCCGGCGCTGATCCGCTGCCAGGGGTCGGCCCAGACGAGGGGCATCCCCTGGGGCGCGAATGCCGCGGCGGCTGCGGCCGATGCGACGGCTCCACCGTCGATGTAGCCGACCAGCGCCAGGTCGGACCGGAGCTCGACCGTGGCCTGGGTGCGGAACTTCATGCGGGTCAGCCACCCGGCGAGCGCCTCGGCGTCACCGGCATCGGCGATGAGCCAGGTCGACGCACCGTCGTCCAGGACACCGGCCGCGTGCTCGACGCGGCCCTGCGGGTCGAGCACCAGAAGCTCGGTGCTCTCCCCCGGCGCGAGACGGCCGACCGACTGCGAGGTGATCGAGTCGAGCCAGCTCAGCCGCTCCGGTCCGGCGACCTCGATCACGGTGCGGTCGCCGAGGGGAACGAGAGCCGCGCCGTCGGCGAGACGCCGCTGCTCGCGGAAGGCATCGCCGAAATGCGCGATCAGGTCGCCGTCCGCGACGGCGCCGTCGATCTGGCGGAAGCCGCGCATGTCAGACCTTCGCCAGGCGAGCCGACGCGTGCGAGCGCAGCGGGGTGCCGAGCGCGGCGATGTCCCATGCCCACAGCAGGTGACCGTCGACGAGGCCGTACATGCGCGACGACGCCGTGTGCACCTTCGCACCCGCACTGCGCACGACCGCATCCGACGCGATGTCGATGCGGGGACCGTTGATCTCGCCGATGTAGAGCTCGAGCGCGCCGTCGGCGTGGGCGACCGACACCTCGATCGGGAAGCCGCCGCTCGGTGCGCGCAACTCTTCGACGTCGTCGACGGTGCGGGTGACCGCGGGCGCCGTCGGCGGAAGCAGCGCGGGACCGGCATCCGCCTCGGTCGCCGGACGGGCGAGGCGCCAGAAGCCGGTCTCGGCGAGCAGCGCTGCCGCCGGGGCTCCGTCTTCGGTCAGGAAGGTCGCCGTGCCCGAGTAGTTGAGGAACGGGCCGCCGTCATGACTGAAGCTGACCCGATGGGTGAACTCGCCCTGCAGGCGCTCCTCACCGACGGGATAGTCGATGACGCCGGTGCCCTCCCACACGCCGATCAGCCACGAGAGCGGGGCGAGATCGGCCGGGAGGTCGGTGGGCAGCTCGATCACGATCGCGTCAGCGCTGGCCGCGGAAGAGGTTGCGCAGCACCACTGCCGAGACGAAGACGATAGCGAGGCTCGCGAGGCCCAGCAGGCCGATGAAGAAGATTTCGAGCGCCATGATGTCCATGTGCTCCACCTTACCGCGCCACGCCCGGGGTGAGGAGAGTCAGGAGGGGATCAGGGCCGCGAGGCCGAATCCGACCGAGATGAGCCCCATCAGCAGCAGGGCGCCGGTGACGCTGCTCGCCACCCGGAAGATGAATCCCTGCGTGCGGCCGTACCAGAGCTGCACCGCGAACGACAGCAGCACGACGCCGCCGAAGCCCACGAGCATCCAGGGGACGCGCCACTCCTCCGGGACGAAGATGCCGATCGCGACGGTCGCGACGAACGCCGTCGCCCACACGACGACCACACCGACGGATGCGTTGCGCGGTGCGAGTGCTGGTTCCGTCATGACACCATTGTTGCGCATCCGCTCCCGGTATCATGGCGGCACGACGTCGATCCGCGTCGGTGAGGAGTGCGCGTGGCCCTGGTCCTGGTTCTGACCAACGCTCCGCTCTCGGAGCAGGTCCTACCCGCCCTGGAGCTGTTGAGCCATCGTGCGCGCCAGATCCCGGCCGAGCCGTCGCAGCTCGTGAACGCCCCGGAGTACGACGTCGTGATCGTCGACGGCCGTCACGATCTGGTCGCCGCGAAGTCCCTCTGCCGTCTGCTGCGGGCCACCGGTCAGGACGCGCCGCTGCTGCTGGTGGTCACGGAGGGCGGCATGAGCGCCCTCTCCGGCGACTGGGGCATCGACGACGTGCTGCTCGTCACGGCGGGCCCCGCCGAGATCGACGCCCGCCTCCGTCTCGCGCTGGCCAGGCGCGACGAGGTCGCCGAGCCCGCGCGCGTGCAGGCGTCCGGCGTCACGATCGACGAGCAGTCCTACTCCGCGAAGCTCCGCGGCAGACCGCTGGACCTCACCTACAAGGAGTTCCAGCTGCTGCACTTCCTGGCCACCCACCCGTCCCGAGTGTTCACCCGCGAGCAGCTGCTCAGCGAGGTCTGGGGCTACGACTACTTCGGCGGCACCCGCACGGTCGACGTGCACGTGCGACGGCTCCGGGCGAAGCTCGGCGACCAGGAGCAGATCATCGGCACGGTGCGCAACGTCGGCTATCGGTTCAACGTCAACGAGGACGACAGCCTCGTCGCGGCCGGCTGAGGAACGACTCCGTTCACACGCGCGTCACCTCTCGGTGCTTAGATGTACCCCATGATCGATCCCGCACTCGCCGACGCCGGCCTCGGTGACGCCGAAGACGACGACTTCGACGCCATCGAGTCGCCCGACTCCCAGCTCCCGGACCACCGCTACCTGGATCGGGAGCTGAGCTGGCTCGCGTTCAACCAGCGCGTGCTCGAGCTCGCCGAGGATCCGTCGCTGCCCGAGCTCGAACGGGCGAACTTCCTGGCGATCTTCGCCAGCAACCTCGACGAGTTCTTCATGGTCCGCGTCGCCGGACTCAAGCGCCGCATCATGACCGGCCTCGCCGTGCCGACGAACATCGGCCGCTCGCCCGTCGACGCACTGGCCGACATCTCCCGCGAGGCCCACGCCCTGCAGCTGCGTCACGCGGAGGCCTGGACCTCGCTCGTGCGCCCGGCCCTGGCCGACTCCGGCATCGAGATCACCGATTGGTCCGAGCTGACCGACGACGAGCGCTCCGCGCTGTCCGAGTACTTCCAGCTCCAGGTCTTCCCGGTGCTGATGCCGCTCGCCGTGGACCCGGCCCATCCGTTCCCGTACATCTCCGGTCTGTCGCTGAACCTCGCGATCCGCATCCGCAACGCCCGCACGGGTCGCCAGGAGTTCGCGCGCCTCAAGGTGCCGCCCATGCTCCCCCGTTTCGTGGAGGTGCCCGGTGGCGGCGAGATCAAGCGCTTCCTGCGCCTGGAGGAGCTGATCGCCAACCACCTCGGCGACCTGTTCCCGGGCATGGAGGTGCTCGACCACCACGCCTTCCGCCTCACCCGCAATGAGGACGTGGAGATCGAGGAGGACGAGAGCGAGAACCTCATCCAGGCGCTGGAGGCGGAGCTGCTGCGCCGCCGCTTCGGCCCGCCGATCCGTCTCGAGATCACGGACGACATGGACGAGGTCACGATGGACCTGCTGGTCCGGGAGCTCGACATCACCGACCTGGAGGTCTACCGCCTCCCCGGCCCGCTCGACCTGCGCGGGCTGTTCGACCTCTCCCGCATCGACCGTCCGGATCTGCGCTACCCGCCGCACCTCCCCACCACGGCCGTGGCCTTCCAGCCTGCGGGCTCGAGCAACCGCGCCGACATCTTCAAGGCGATCCGCAAGTCCGACGTCCTCGTGCACCACCCGTACGAGTCGTTCACGACCAGCGTGCAGGCATTCCTCGAACAGGCGGCCCGCGACCCGCACGTGCTCGCCATCAAGCAGACCCTGTACCGCACCTCGGGCGACAGCCCCGTCGTGCAGGCGCTGATCGACGCGGCGGAGGCGGGGAAGCAGGTGCTCGCGCTGGTCGAGGTGAAGGCCCGGTTCGACGAGGCCAACAACATCGTCTGGGCCCGCAAGCTCGAGAAGGCCGGCGTGCACGTCGTGTACGGCCTCGTCGGCCTGAAGACGCACTGCAAGCTCGCCCTCGTGATCCGCGAGGAAGAGGGGACGCTGCGCCACTACTCGCACGTCGGCACCGGAAACTACAACCCGAAGACCAGTCGCATCTACGAGGACTTCGGACTGTTCACCGCCGACGCGCAGGTCGGCAAGGACCTCACGCGGCTCTTCAACGAGCTCAGCGGCTACGCGATCGAGAAGAAGTTCAAGCGCCTCCTCGTGGCTCCGCTCCACCTGCGGAAGGGGCTCGTCCGCCAGATCGACGCCGAGCGCCGGAACGCCGAGGCCGGGATCCCCGCGCACATCCGCATCAAGGTGAACTCGATGGTCGACGAGGAGATCATCGACGCGCTCTACCGTGCGAGCGCCGCCGGGGTGAAGGTCGACGTCTGGGTGCGCGGCATCTGCAGCCTGCGCACCGACCTCGAGGGCATCAGCGACAACATCACGGTGCGCAGCATTCTCGGCCGCTACCTCGAGCACTCGCGGATCTTCACGTTCGAGAACGCCGGAGACCCGCAGGTGTACATCGGCAGCGCCGACATGATGCACCGCAACCTCGACCGTCGCGTGGAGGCGCTGGTGCGGGTCACCGACCCCGCCCACCTCAAGGAGCTGCAGGCGTTCTTCGACCTCGCGATGGACGACGGGACCTCGTCCTGGCATCTCGGCGCCGGCGGCGTCTGGGAGCGCCACGCCGTGAGCGCCGACGGCAAGCCGCTGATCGACCTGCAGGATAAGACCATGGGGTTGATCCAGCGGCGACGTCGCGCACGGGCGGTTCGATGACCGGGCGGCAGCTGCAGCTCCCGCCCGACACGGCCACGCGGCCGAAGTGGGCGGACAAGGCCGTGTACGCGGCCGGGGCCGTGGTGTGGCGCATCGTCGAGGGTAAGCTGCGGATCCTGCTGATCCACCGCACCAAGTACCGCGACATCACGCTGCCCAAGGGCAAGGTCGACCCGGGCGAGATGCTCGCCGAGACCGCCGTGCGCGAGGTACACGAGGAGACCGGCATCCGCGTCTCGCTCGGCGTGCCGGTCGGCGTCAGCAGGTATTACCTCGCCTCCCAGAAGCAGAAGGTGGTCCACTACTGGGCCGCGGAGGCGACCGATGACGCGATCCGCGAATCGACCTTCGTGCCGAATCGGGAGATCGCGGCACTGGAGTGGGTCAGCGTCAAGAAGGCTCGCTCGCGTCTCAGCTACCCCGTCGACCTGGAGATCCTCGACTTCTTCTCCAACCTCGTCGACGACGGCGTGCTCCGCACCTTCCCCGTGATCGCGCTGCGGCACGCGAAGGCCATGTCCCGCTCGGACTGGGACCTGTCGGACGCCGCACGACCGCTGACCGACCGCGGCCGCAAGCAGGCGAAATCCATCGTCGGCCCGCTGCGCGCGTTCGGCGTGCGGAAGATCGTCACCAGTGATGCCGTGCGCTGCGTCGAGACGGTCACCCCCCTCGCGAAGGCCCTCGATCGCAAACCCGTGAAGACCGAGAAGATCAGTCAGGACGCCTGGGAGGACGGCGTCGCCGACCTGCGCAGCATCGTCGGACGACGGGTCCGTGCCGGCAAGCCGGCTGTGCTGTGCAGCCACGGACCGGTGCTCCCCGCCCTGCTGTCGGAGATCGCCCTGGCCACCGGCACCGTCCACGGCTCGTATCTCGGCAGCGCCTCGGACCTGGAGCCGGCGGCATTCTCCGTCGTGCATCTGTCGGCCACGAACCCCGGCTCGGGCATCATCGCGATCGAGACACACATCCCCAAGGTCTGACGCACCCCTGATTTCTCGCGGGCGCACCCCAGAGAGTCGCCCGTCGTTCACCTGCCGTTCACCTGCTCGGGAGAGTCTCGTTAACCGTCGCCCATAGCGTCACTGTGTGCCCTGCACCGGGCCCCACCCATCCATGATCGAAGGATCCACAGTGAAGATCTCCCGAATCGCACGAATCGGCGCCATCGGCGCCGTGGCCGCTCTCGCCCTCGCCGGCTGTGCCGCGAACGAAGGCGGCACCGGTTCCACCGAGGAGCCCACCTCCAGCGCGGCAGCCGTCAGCGGCTCCCTGGTCGGCGCAGGCGCGTCCTCGCAGCAGGTCGCCATCCAGGCGTGGACCGCCGAGTTCCAGAAGACCAACCCCGACGCCCAGGTCGAGTACGACCCGCAGGGCTCGGGTGGCGGCCGCGAGTCGTTCCAGCAGGGCGCTGTGAACTTCGCCGGCTCCGACCGCGCGTTCAAGACCGACGAGATCGCCGCGGGCGGCTTCGGTGCGTGCGTCGACGGATCCGACCTCGTCGAGATCCCGGCCTACGTCTCCCCGATCGCCATCGTCTTCTCCCTGGACGGCGTGGACGAGCTGAACCTCGACCCGACGACCATCGCGTCGATCTTCGCGGGCAAGATCACCAAGTGGAACGACCCGGCGATCGCCAAGGACAACCCCGACGCCAAGCTCCCCGACCTCGCCATCACGCCGGTGCACCGCTCCGACAAGTCGGGCACCACGGGCAACTTCACCGACTACCTCGCGCAGACCGCCGGTGACGTCTGGACCGCGGGCAGCGTCGAGGAGTGGCCGGCCGACCTCGCCGGCGAGTCCGCCGAGAAGACCTCGGGCGTCGCCAACGCCGTCAAGGGCGGACAGGGCCTCATCGGCTACATCGACTCCTCGCAGGCCGCCGACTTCTCGTCGGTCAACGTCAAGGTCGGCGACAAGTTCGTCCCGCACTCCGCCGAGGGTGCCGCCGCCACGCTCGACGCCTCGAAGATCGAGGAGGGCCGCACCGCCGGCGACCTCGCCTTCGCGATCGACCGCACCACGACCGCCGACGGCGCGTACCCCGTGCTCCTCGTCAGCTACCTCATCGGCTGCACCGAGTACGAGGACGAGAACGTCGCCGCTCTGACCAAGGCGTTCTTCACCACCGCGATCAGCGCCGAGGGCCAGGACGTCGCCGCGACCAACGCCGGCAGCGCCCCGATCTCGGACGACCTGCGCACGCAGGCCCAGGCTGCGATCGACCTCATCAAGTGAGTCAGTGACGGTCTCCGGGATGCCTCGCGGCGTCCCGGAGACCGTCTGCTCGCGTCAGACACCCGATCTCCACTGAGCAGGAAGCAGCTCCCATGACAGCCACGACCTCGCCGGCGTCGACGCGCATCGTCGCGAAGAAGCGCGCCGGTGACCTCTGGTTCTCCGGCACGGCGGTCGCCGCCGGATCCATGATCATGATCACGCTGGCCGCGGTCGCGATCTTCCTCATCGTTCAGTCCATCCCCGCGTTCACGGCGACCGCCGAAGACGCCTCGCTCCTCAAGACGAACTTCTGGGACTACGTCGGCCCGCTCCTCTTCGGAACCGTGTGGGCGGCCTTCCTGGCCCTCCTCCTCGCGGTGCCGCTGTCGCTCGGCGTCGCGCTGTTCATCACGCACTACGCCCCGCGACGCCTCGCCCAGGGCCTCGGCTACATCGTCGACCTCCTGGCGGCCGTCCCCTCGGTCGTGTTCGGCCTCTGGGGCATCCTGGTCCTCGCACCCGCCGTCCAGCCGATCTACGTCTGGCTGAACACGAACGCGTCGTGGATCCCCTTCTTCGGCGGTGTCGTCTCCCCCACGGGGCGCACGATCCTCACCGCCGCCATGGTGCTCGCGGTCATGGTCGTCCCGATCATCACCGCGATCTGCCGCGAGATCTTCCTGCAGACCCCCCGCCTCCACGAAGAGGCGGCCCTCGCTCTCGGCGCCACGCGCTGGGAGATGGTGCGGATGGCCGTGCTGCCCTTCGGCCGCTCCGGCATCGTCTCCGCCTCCATGCTGGGCCTCGGCCGCGCGCTCGGTGAGACCATGGCCGTCGCCATGGTCCTCTCGGTGAGCAAGGCCGTCACGTTCGAACTGCTCACCTCCACGAACCCCTCCACGATCGCCGCGAACATCGCGCTGACGTTCCCGGAGGCGTACCAGGTCAACATCAACATCCTCATCGCGACCGGTCTGATCCTGTTCGTCGTGACGTTCGCGGTGAACGCTCTCGCACGCTGGTTCGTGAACCGCCGCAAGGAATTCTCGGGAGCGAACTGACATGACCGTTACCGCCCCCGAAACGGCTCGCACGGCGAGCGCCGCTCCCACCCAGCTGTCCCTCAGCTCCGGACACCTCCCCCGCTGGGCGCCCTGGGCGCTTCTCGGGCTGTCGCTGCTGATCGGCTTCACGCCCTTCGCGCTCGAGGCCCTCGCCAGCGGATCCGACCTCAACATCGCCGGCTCCGTGGTCCTCGGCGCCGTCATCTACCTGGTGCTCATCTACGTGATGTCGCGCATCATCGAAGGCTCGCGCAAGGCCCTCGACCGCCTCATCACCGGTATCGTCACCTCGGCCTTCGCGATCGCGATGGTGCCGCTGGTCTCCGTCGCCATCACCGTGGTCGCCAACGGCGTGGCCCGCTTCGACGGGCTCTTCTTCTCCTCCTCGATGCGCGGTGTCCTGGGCGAGGGCGGCGGTGCCCTGCACGCCATCATCGGCACGCTCCTGGTCACCCTCGCCGCCGCGATCATCTCGATCCCGATCGGCCTGATGACGGCCGTCTACCTCGTCGAGTACGGCAAGGGCGGCCGCATGGCCCGCACCATCACCTTCCTCGTCGACGTCATGACCGGCATCCCCTCCATCGTCGCGGGTCTGTTCGCGTACGCGTTGTTCGCGCTCATCTTCGGCCCGGGTGTCCGCATGGGCATCGCGGGCTCGGTGGCGCTGGCTGTGCTCATGATCCCGGTCGTGGTGCGCTCGACCGAGGAGATGCTGCGCCTCGTGCCGAACGAGCTCCGCGAGGCGTCCTACGCACTCGGCGTGCCGAAGTGGCTCACGATCGTCAAGGTGGTCCTGCCGACCTCGATCGCCGGCATCACGACGGGTGTGATGCTCGCCATCTCCCGCGTGATCGGCGAGACGGCCCCGCTGCTCCTCACGGCCGGCTTCACCGACGCGATGAACTACAACCTCTTCAGCGGCCGTATGCAGACGCTCCCGGTGTTCACGTACTCGCAGTACGCGTACCAGGGCATCCCCGCGGAGGCCTATGTCGAACGCGCGTGGGCCGCCGCCCTGACGCTCATCATCATCGTCATGCTGCTCAACCTGATCGCGCGGCTCGTCGCGAAGATCTTCGCCCCCAAGACCGGCCGCTGAGCCTCGACCCGACAAGCAAGGAACCGCAGTGTCCAAGAGCATCGAAGTCAACGACCTGAACGTCTACTACGGCGACTTCCTCGCCGTGGAGGGCGTCTCCCTCGACATCCAGCCCCGTAGCGTCACGGCCTTCATCGGCCCCTCCGGCTGCGGCAAGTCCACCTTCCTGCGCACGCTCAACCGCATGCACGAGGTCATCCCGGGCGCCCGCGTCGAGGGCGAGGTGCTGCTCGACGGCAAGGACCTCTACGGCCCCGGCATCGACCCCGTGCTCGTGCGCCGCCAGGTGGGCATGGTGTTCCAGCGCCCGAACCCGTTCCCCACGATGTCGATCAAGGAGAACGTCCTCGCCGGCGTGAAGCTCAACAACAGCCGCATGTCGAAGAGCGACCAGGAAGCCCTGGTCGAGAAGTCGCTGACCGGTGCGAACCTCTGGAACGAGGTCAAGGACCGTCTCGACAAGCCCGGCTCGGGTCTCTCCGGCGGACAGCAGCAGCGTCTGTGCATCGCCCGTGCCATCGCGGTGTCGCCGCAGGTGCTGCTGATGGACGAGCCCTGCTCGGCCCTCGACCCCATCTCGACCTACGCGATCGAGGAGCTGATCGGGGAGCTCAAGAACGAGTTCACGATCGTGATCGTCACGCACAACATGCAGCAGGCGAGCCGCGTGTCCGACAAGACCGCGTTCTTCAACATCGCCGGCACCGGCAAGCCCGGCAAGCTCATCGAGTACGACGACACCACGAGCATCTTCACCACGCCGTCCGTGCAGGCCACCGAGGACTACGTCTCCGGCCGCTTCGGATGAGCTGAGCACGACGATTCAGGGCCTGGGAACTTCGGTTTCCGGGCCCTTTTCGCCTGAGCGCCTCGGAGGTGAGGCCTCAGTCGCGCGGGGAGAGCAGGTACCGGTTCAGCTGTGCCGTGAGGGTGTGGTCGACCGGGAGGGAGTCGTCGTCGACGGCGGTGATGGCCGCGGCGAGCCGGACGCTCGACACGAGCCACGCGGCATCCGCCCGCGCCAGATCCGATGCCGGGATGCGGTCGTACCCGACCTCGAACCCCTGCTCCGCGAGGTGCTCGTACACGCTGAGCTGCGTCGTGCCGTGCAGGATGCCGCCGTTGGGCGCCGGCGTGACGAAACGGTCGCCGAAGCGCAGGATGAGCGACGCGGTCGGCGCCTCGAGCACGAAGCCGTCGCTCGACAGGAAGATCGCATCGTCCGCCCCGCGACGGTGGGCCTCGCGCAGCGCGGCCATGTTCACCGCGTAGGACAGGGTCTTGGCCCCCAGCAGCAGCCAGGGCGCCCGCTCGGCCGCTCCGAGGTCGTAGCCACGGTCCAGCGTGACCACCCGCACGCCGTTCTCCCGCACCGTGGAGAAGTCGGCAGCCGGTGCCGCCGTCACCCACGCGGTCGGGGTGGGCCCGTGCTCGACGCCGCGGCTGAGGATGAGCTTGATGACGGACTCGCCCGCACCGAGCTGGGCGGCCGCGCGGTCGACGGCCTGACGCCACTGGGTGAGGTTCGGCACCGGGAGGTCGCACAGGCGCGCCGAGTGCGCGAGCCGTTCCAGGTGCGGGACGACCTCCTGCGCATGCCCGTCGACGACGCCGATCGACTCGAACACGCCGTCACCGCGCTGGGTGCTCAGCTCGCCGACGCTGAGCGCCGGAGCCGCGGCATCGACCTGCGTGAACGTGTCGGCGTAGTCGGCGCGCTGCTCCTCGGCGGCCACCGGATCGATCATGAGTGCGAAGCGCGCGGTCATGATCCGAGCCTAGAGGGCGGGAATACCCGGCGCTGCATCGCGTTACAATTGAACGGCCGGGCCGCATAACCCCGGGCTCCATTTTTTGCCGCTGCGAGCGGCCTTCCGCCGAGAGGCGTTCTTGCGGCCCGGTCTTCTCATTCCCGGACGCGGCCACTCGCGCAGCGGGTCCGCTCAGGCCAGTGCGTCCATCCGCCAGAGCACGGCGGCCGCCGCGAGATCCTGCGCATAGCTGCTCAGCCGCAGCGCCCGCGTGGTCAGCTCGCTGGCCCGTGCGGGCTCGGTCGGCTCGTAGTCGTCGGCGGCATGGGTCGCGCCCGAGGCCTGCACCCGACAGAAGGCGGCCGCGCGGTCGAGGGCCACCGCGAAGTCTCCGCGGAAAGCGCCACGGAGGATCGTGTCGATGAGGGCGACGAGCTCGTCCGGACTCGCCGGCACCGGTGCCCCGGCGATCACGGCGTCCGCCGACGGCAGCTCGACCCGTCCGCGGTCGTACAGCAGAGCGGCCGTGCGAGGGTCGGCGTGGATCGCGAGCTGCAGCACGTACAGCCGCCACAGGGACCCCGGCAGCGTGCGGGACGGGGCCTTCGACCACAGCTCGGCGATCTCGTCGATGCCGTGCTCCGCGGTGAAGGCGACCAGCCGCTCGGCGCTCGCCCCGCTCTCGTCCGCGCGGACACGGGTCAGCAGGGCGGAGGCGGTGGCATGCGCCACCCGCGTCTCCTCGGCGGGATCGTGCGCACCGACGATGTTGTCGAAGGCGCTCGTCGGTCGTCGCACAGGGCGGTGGTGCTGCTCGGGCATCCCTCCAGGGTACGCGCGATCAGTCGTGCTCAGGCGGTGGGGATGACGATGACCGGGTCGGTCGTGGGCTGCCCCGTCGGCGAGCCCCCGGCCTGCTCGACCGTCACGGCGATCGCGTCACCGGCCTGCATGTCACCCGCGAGGAGCGCCGTGGCATCGCCGCCGTCGACGTCGAAGACGCCCGCCGAGACCGGAGCATCGCCACGCACGAACCACAGCTCGTACGTCTGCCCCTCACCCGGGTTCGGGAGGCCGTCGGCGACCAGCACGGCCTTGCCGGCGGAGGCCGACCAGTGCGCGGTCGCGGTGCCCCCGTCGTCGAGGGCGACGGTCGCCTGCTCGGCGTCTCCGGCCGACTCGATCTCCTGCAGCGCGACGACGCTCGCGGGACGGTTCAGCTGCTCGTTCAGGGTGACCGCACCGATGCCCACGCCCACCAGCACGGCGAGGCAGGCGGCGAGCGCGAAGACGGTCCGCGCCCAGCGGCGGGGCTTCGGGACGGCCTCGTTGGTCAGCTCGTCGGCCGACTCGATGGTCGGCTCATCGGCCGGCGATGTCAGCGGCGCCCCGTCATCCGTCTCCGGAACGACGGACTGCGGCGTCTCGGCGATCTGTGCGAGCAGCGCCGAGCGGAGGTATGCGGGCGGCGGGGTGGGCGCGGCGGCGTCGGCGAGGAGGCCCGCCGACGCGGCATCCGCCTCGGCGATCGACCGCCACTCGGGGTGCTCGGCGAGCGCTGCGCGGAAGCGGCGCTCGTCGTCCGCCGAGAGCGAGTGCAGCGCGGCACCTGCCGCGAGCTCTGCGAAGTCCTTCTCGTTCATGCCGTCACCCCCATCGCCGTGCGCAGACGGGTGAGCCCGTCTCGCATCCGTGTCTTTATCGTCCCCAGCGGCGCCCCCACGAGGGCCGCGATCTCGTTCTGAGAGTAACCGCCGTAGTATGCGAGGACGAGTGCTTCGCGCTGCACCTCGGGAAGCCCCGAGAGTGCATCCACGACCTTCTCGCCTTCGATGCCCAGTTCCACCTGCTCCGCGACACTGTCGTGCGCGACGCCGATGTCCTTGAACC
Organism: Microbacterium sp. GW821-FHT01D02; assembly: GCF_059422585.1. Classification (NCBI taxonomy): domain Bacteria; kingdom Bacillati; phylum Actinomycetota; class Actinomycetes; order Micrococcales; family Microbacteriaceae; genus Microbacterium; species Microbacterium sp. GW821-FHT01D02. The sequence continues at coordinate 519,946 of NZ_JBWKXB010000001.1, forward strand.
CCGCCCGCACATCCCGGTCGGCGCTCGACTGCGATGCACGCACCCGATCGACGGCCCGACGATGAGCGATCGTCATGATCCACGCTCGTCCCTGTCCTCTGTTCGGAGCGAAGCGCGAAGCGGATTGCCAGATCTCCAGGAACACCTCCTGGAGCACCTCCTCGCTCTGTGCGCGGTTGACCAGCACCCGGAGGATGAGGCCGAACACGCGGGAGGAGAGGGTGTCGTAGAGGGCCGCGAAGGCACCCTGATCACCGGAGGCGACGCGGACGAGGAGGTCGGCGACAGCATCCTGCGTCGCGCCGTCCTCGGGAACGTCGAATCCATCGATGACCATCTCCACCAGCATGCCGTATCTCCTCCCCGATCGCGCGCAGACGTCACCCGAACGTGAAGGAATAGACCTGGATGCCGGCCGGCACCTCGAGCGTGAGGGCGCCCTCGTCGATGTCCTTCTGCTTGAGCAGCTCATACGAGCGCGGTGTCCCGTCGATCGCGATCGTCTCCTTCGAGCCGTCGTCGCGCCGCACCACGATGTCACCCGTTCCGGCGACCACGATCCGGACCTCGGCGGCGTGGTACTCGAGGTTGATCTCCCCGTCGCCACCTTCCGGCGTCGCGTACTGCGTCTCGATCGTCCAGTCGCCGTCGAGGGCGAAGCTGTCGGCGGGCTGATCCTTCGGGAACGCGTAGGTGTTCGTCCCTCTCCGGTATTCGCCACCGCCGCCGTAGTTCACGTCCTTGGAGGATCCGAGGAAGGTCTCCCTGGTCGTGGATCCGACGTCGGGGGTGTCGTCCGCGACGTCCGTCGCCGCCGGAAGCTTCACGGACGGGTCCGCATCCTTCAGCAGCTCGCGGATCATGGACTCGGTGGCGGCGTAGTTGCCCTCGCCGAACGAGATGTGGCGGACGGTGCCCTCCGCGTCGATCAGGTAGTGGGCGGGCCAGTACCGGTTGCGGTAGTTCGTCCACGTCGACAGGTTGTTGTCCAGCGCGACGGGATAGTCGATGCCGAAGTCACGAGCACCGGCGGCGACGTTCCCGGGATCCTTCTCGAACGCGTACTCCGGAGAGTGGATGCCGATCACCTGGAGCCCCGCGTCGCGATAGGCCTTGTCCCAGGCCACGACGTGCGGCAGCGACCGCTGGCAGTTAATGCAGGAGTACGCCCAGAAGTCGATCAGGACCACCTGGCCGCGCAGATCCTTCAGGTCGAGGGCCTCGCCGTTCGGCGTGTTGAGCCACTCCTGGATGCCCTTGATCGAGGGCGCGGTGCCGCACGACTCGAGCTCCTCCGCGCCGTTGGTGCACTTGTCGAGGTCCTTGTTCTCCTCGTTGACGAGTCCGCCGAGATCCAGCGCATCCTTCACCTGGTCGGAGTCGGCGATCTGCTCCTGCAGGGGCGCGGTGTAGTCGGGAAGAAGCCGCTGCAGTGCCTGCGGCACGTTGAACACCAGGCCGACGGCGAGCGCGATCATCGCGATGCCCGCGGCGATGCGGAGTCCGCGCTCCTTCGACCGGAAGGAGCGGATGCGCTCGACGACGCTGCGACCGGCGAGCGCGAAGATGAGCAGCGGCACTGCCACGCCGATCGCGAAGGAGACGGTGAGCAGCACGGTGCCGATACCGATCTGTCCCGTCGAACCCGCGACGATGATGGCGGCCAGCACCGGGCCGGCGCAGGGGACGAACACGGCGCCGAGCGCCAGGCCGACGCCGAAGCCGCTCCCCCGGTTCTTCACCTCGCGCTGCCCGAACCGCTGGAAGGGACGCTCGAGGATGTGCTGGAAGCGCGGCACGATGAGGCCGACGCCGATGACGACCAGGACGGCGATGCCGACCCAGCGGATGATGTCCTGCGGCAGGTTCAACAGTCCGAGCAGCAGGGAACCGCCGAGCGTGACGAGCGTGAAGCTCAGCACCAGCCCCGCGATCACGAAGTAGGGCCGGCTGCGTCGGGCGGGCACCACCTCGTCGTCGTACTTCGCGGACTGCGCGCCACCGGTGAGGAAGATCACGGGAAGCACGGGCAGGATGCACGGCGAGATGCCGGTGATGAGCCCGCCGAGCAGGCCGATGATGATCAGGTCCATGAGGTCCCCACTTCTGTCAGGAGCTGTTCGCTCCGGGGGCGTCATCGGATTGGATCCGAACGGATTCGGAGATTTCTCAGATTTCTCCCATCCGATCCCGAGAGTGCTCCGAACAGCCCTCGACGCCACGGAGAGGCCGTGGCTCAGTTCTGAAGGAGCTCGACATGTTCAGCACCAAGAAGAAGGTCACCGCGGCAATCACCCTCGGCCTGGCGAGCGCGTTCCTGCTCTCCGCCTGTTCCATGGGCAGCGGCAGCACCACGGACGATTCCACCGAGACGAAGGCTCCCGAGACGTCGGAGTCGACGCCCATGGAGATGGACCCGGCCGCGAACCTCGTCGGCCCCGGCTGCGCGGCCTACGCCGACGCCGTGCCGGACGGCGCAGGCTCGATCCAGGGCATGTCCCAGGACCCGGTCGCCGTCGCCGCATCCAACAACCCGCTGCTGACCACGCTGGTCGCCGCGGTGAGCGGAAAGCTCAACCCGGACGTCGACCTCGTCGACACGCTCAACGGCGGCGAGTTCACGGTCTTCGCACCGGTGGATGACGCCTTCGCGAAGATCGACCCCGCCACGATCGAGGCCCTCAAGACCGACAGCGCGACGCTGAGCTCGATCCTGACGTACCACGTGGTCCCCGGCCAGATCGAGCCCGCCGACATCGCCGGCACGCACACCACCGTGCAGGGTGCCGACCTCGAGGTCACCGGCAGCGGCGACGAGTGGAAGGTCAACGACGCCAACGTCATCTGCGGTGGCGTGCAGACCGCGAACGCGACCGTGTACCTCATCGACTCGGTCCTGATGCCCCCGGCTGAGTAAGCACGGGATGGCCGGGTGGGAGGACACCCGGCACGCGCCCTTCTCGGGAGCAGGGGGAGGATCTCCGGGAAGGAAAGGGGCCGTCGGCGGTGCTGTGCCGCCGACGGCCCCTCGTCGTGCGCACTAGACTTTCCTGCAGGGGCCTCTAGCTCAGTTGGCAGAGCATCGGACTTTTAATCCGCGGGTCGTGGGTTCGAGCCCCACGGGGCCCACCGCAGCGCGTGTCCACCGGGAATGTTCCGGGCGAGTAGTGTGCACCTCATGGGAACACTCGAGTACAACAGCGCTCGCCCGCCGATCGACGTCGACGACATCACTCTGGCGCACCTGAAGATCGTGATCGGGACGAAGCTGCGTCGCCATGAGAGCTTCATGATGACCTGGCTGTCGGACGAGAGGAACCCGGCCGGCCGCCTGACAATCTGGATGCACCCGAGCATCCCGCTGGTCTTCGCCTTCGAGAACGCCAAGATGCCCGTGATCGACACCAAGCGGATCGAGCACATGATGGAGAACCTCAACGCGCGCGGAGAGCTCGTCCTCGACCAGCTCGGCTGATCGCCCCGCGCCTACTCCCCGCCGCCGGAGTTGCCGGCGAGAAGCTCGTCGCGGATCTCGGCCACGCCCGAGGGCAGCGATTCGCCTTCGAGCTCGAAGGTCGGTGCATCCGGTGTGCCGCCGATGGCGCACACGGCCACGCTGTCCTGGTCGCCCAGCGTCTTGGGGATGACCACGAACCAGAGCGACACGTCGGCGAGCCACTCGGTGGTCGCCATGTCGGCCAGATACTTCGCGTCCGGTGCGAGCGCACGGGTTCGGTCGGTGCAGAGCGTCACGAGCTGACTCGTCGTGAACTTCGCCGCGGGCTCGGACGGACCTGGTGTGGCCGTCGCCGTCTCGGTCGGCGTCGGGGTGGGAGCCGGCGTCGACGAGGTCGCGGACGGAGTGGGGGTCGGAGCCGGCTCGGGAGCGCAGCCTGCGAGGAGCACGAGGATCGGCAGGAGGACGAGGGCGGGACGGAGACGCATATCTGGATGCTACTGATTCGCCGCCCGTTCCCCTGTATCACCACCCCTCCCGATCGGCCACCCCCTTCACTCCCTCCGTCGATCGGGAGAGGGTCGAGATGTCCCCGAGAACGGCGGACGACCCTCGACGAAAGGATGAATCATGACTCTCACCGGCAACCGAGTGGCGTTCCTCGCGACGGACGGCTTCGAGGACAGCGAGCTCACCAGCCCGTGGGATGCCGTGACCGCAGCAGGAGCGAGCGCGACGCTGATCGCCCCCGACGGCGCGGCCATCACCGGCAAGAACGGCCACGAGCAGGCCGTGGATCTCCAGGCCGCCGATGCGTCGGCCGATCAGTTCGATGCGCTCGTGCTCCCCGGCGGCGTCGTCAACGCCGACCATCTGCGTCTCGACAAGCCCTCCATCGCCCTGGCCCGAGCCTTCTTCGAGCAGCACAAGCCGGTGGGCGTGATCTGCCACGGCGCCTGGATCCTCATCGAGGCCGATGTCGTGGACGGTCGGACGCTCACCAGCTACCCGAGCCTGACCACCGACCTCCGCAACGCCGGAGCGACCTGGGTGGACGAGGAGGTCGTGGTGGACGAGGGCCTGGTCTCCAGCCGCACGCCCGACGACCTGCCGGCGTTCAACGCGAAGCTCGTCGAGGAGATCGGCGAGGGGAAGCACTCCGGCCAGACCGCCTGATCCCCGGGCGGGAACGTCAGGCGCGGGCCCGGTGCCGTCGGACGGCCGCCCGATTCGCGCAGCGCACCGAGCAGAAGCGCTGACGGCCGTTGCGGGTCACGTCCGCGACGACGTTCGTGCACGGTGCGGCCTGGCACCGGCCCAGCCTGCTCATCCCCCGCGTGACGAGGTGCAGTGATGTGCCGAGGCTGATGATCGCTCGCAGCACGTAAGGCAGCGACGGAACGTCGTCGCGGTAGTGGAGGTGCCAGCCCTCGCCGTCGTGGTTCGTCAGGCGCGGATAGGCGGCCGCGGCGGCGAGCTGGGCGTTGAGGAGCAGCGCCCGCGCGTCGGGATCGGGCTCGTCGACGATCGCGAGCCAGTCGTCGATGACGGCGCGCACCTTCTCGTGATCGTCCGGGGCCGGCGGGAACGTCTGCGTCATCCCGAGTGCGAGGGTGCGCTCCTCGATGCCGGCTCGGTCCTCCGGCCAGTCATCTGCCAGCGAGGCCGCGAGCAGCACCGCGTATTCGCCGTAAGGGTTGAGATGCATAAGACCATTACATCACGCTGGATGCATGACCTCGCTGAACACCCTCCCGATCCCCCGCATCCGGCCCGCCACGCAGACGCACGAACACGCCTGGCTCGTGGAGTCCCGGCATCCGACGAGCGAGGGCATCGTGCTCTATGTGCGCTGCGACGAGTGCGGCGCCCGTCGCGTCGACGTGCAGACGCACCCGCACATGCCACCGCTCGCGCTGAGCACCGAGCTGGGTGCCACGCCGACCTGATCCGAGCGACCTCTCAGGCGTCGACGACATCGCCGTTCGGGGGAAGCCATCGCCCGCCGTCCGGCCGCACGAAGACGAGCGGGACACCACGTGCCTCCGCCGTCAGCGAATCCGACACCTGCACGTGCACGTGCGGCTCGGTGCTGTTGCCCGAGTTGCCGCACTCCCCCAGCAGATCACCGACCCCCACCTCCTGCCCCTGGCGCACCCGGACGCTCCCTCGCCGCAGGTGCGCGAGGAGCACCACGGCACCGCCGATACGGATCGCGACGTGATTCCCCGCGATCGCCGGAGCCCCGCCGTGGATGCGCGAGCGCTGACTGAGCGCGTAGGCCAGGAGCGACAGCGGGGATCGACGTGCGACGTGGTCCACCTCTCCGTCATGGGCCGCCACGATCTCGCCCGCGACCGGGCTGAGGATCGGCCGCCCGAACCCCACGAACGACTCCGGCGCCTCCGTGCCGATCAGGCTCGACACCCCGCGCGGCGCGCTGCGCCCATCCGCCCCCACGGGCACGAAGTCGATCGCGTGCGACGTGCCGAACAGCTCGGTGCCGTGGCTCGGGATGCGGGATGCGGGACTGTTCTGCACCAGCCACCGCCCGGTGAAGGTCAGCGCCAGCTCGACCACGTCCGGAGCGCTCACCCGGTCAGCTCGATGAGCGTGCGGGTCGTCCGGAGGTTTCGCGCCGTCCCAGCCACTCCGAGCGCACGGTCCAACACCGCCTTGGTGAGCTTCGTGGAGTGCACACCGCCGGCGCCGTAGTCGATCCACAGGTCGTTCCCGATGAGCGCGAGACGCTCCGCCGGGAGAAGCCGCTGCTCGAGCGCCTCGACCGCATCGGGCGAGGGCGGCCCCTCCAGGAACATCGCGTGGACGAACTTCACGTCACCCTCGGGGAACGGCTGCGCCGACTCGGACGAGACCAGCTGCGCATGGCTCCGGTGGATGACCGGGGTGTCCACGCCGAATTCGTCGTGGATCACCGCGCGCACGGAGGCACAGGCGGCGTCCGGGTCCGGGGGCGTCCGACAGATGATGTTTCCGCTGGCGATGTAGGTCGACACGTCGGACAGGTCGGTCTCGGCGGCGAGGACCTCGCGGAGGCGGGCCATCGGGACACTGTTGCGGCCGCTGACGTTCACGGCCCGCAGCAGCAGGACGCTGCGGCTCACGCGTCGACGCTCTCGACGAGCTCCGCTCCCGCGTGCACAAGTTCGGCCAGCGCCGCCTCGCTCGGCTCCTGGGCCACGCCGGCGACGAGGTCGGTGAGGATGCGGACGCGGACACCGTGCGCGATGGCGTCGAGTGCGGAGGCGCGGACGCACTGATCCGTCGCGATGCCCACGACGTCGGCGCTCAGCACACCCGCAGCGGTCAGGATCGCGCCGACGGTCTCCCCCGCCTCCGTCTCACCTTCGAACATCGAGTACGCCGGCCGACCCTGGCCCTTGCGGACATGATGCGTCACGGACGTGGTGACCAGGAGCGGATCGTACGCGGCGCCGTCGGTGTCGGCGACGCAGTGCACCGGCCAGGAATCGACGAAGTCGGGGGTCTCGGCGAAGTGTCCGCCGTTGTCGCCGTCGGCATCGTGCCAGTCGCGCGAGGCGATGATCACCTGATAGTCCGCGGCGTGCGCGGCCAGGAACGTCGTGACGGCGGTGGCCACCGCATCACCGCCTGCGACGGCGAGTGCGCCGCCCTCGGTGAAGTCGTTCTGCACGTCGACGATGAGAAGCGCTCTGCTCATGCTTCGAGGGTACGCCGTCGCAACAGGAAAGGCCCCCGGATCACCGGGGGCCTTCTCTGGATGGAGCCGCTTGTCAGAATCGAACTGACGACCTTTTCATTACGAGTGAAATGCTCTGCCGACTGAGCTAAAGCGGCGTGCGACGCGTGAGCGGCGCGATCACCGATATTACCCTGTCTCGCGCTCGCTCGCGAATCGAGCCCGCATCACTCGCAGCGGAGCCCGTCTTCCGGCACGACGTCATCGAGCAGGAACGCCTCGACGGCGTCGTCGACGCAGACGTTGCCCTTGTTGTATCCGGTGTGCCCCTCGCCGACCCGGGTGATGAGGACGCCCTCCTCGAGCTGGTTCGCGAGCGACTCCGACCACTCGTACGGCGTCGCCGGGTCGTTCGTCGTCCCGATCACCAGGATCGGTCCGGCGCCCTCCGCCGTGATCTCGCCGCGCGTGCCGGTAGGCGGGTAGGGCCACACCTCGCACGAGTCCGGACCGCTCCAGTACGGGGCGATGGTCGGTGCGCCCTTGGCGATCTTGGCGTCGATGGCCGCCTCGGCAGCCGGGTCGTCCTCCACCGGGTAGTCCATGCAGTTGTAGGCACGGAACGCCTCGGTCGAGTTGTCGGTGTAGGCACCGCTCTTGTCGCGCTTGTTGTAGAAATCGGCGAGGACGAACGCCGATGTGGGATCTCCCTGCAGCGCCTCGTCGAGCGCCTGGGTGAGGTATCCCCAGCTGTCCTGCGAGTAGAGCGCGACGATGATGCCCGTCATCAGGGAGTCCGCGCCCAGAAGACGTCCGTCGCCGTTCTTCAGGGGCGTGCGGTCGACGCTCGCCAGCAGGGCGCCGAGGTCGGCCATCGCCTCGTCGACGGTGCCGTTGAAGGGGCACTCGCCGGAGTCGAGGCAGCTCTTCATGTAGGCGCGCAGCGCCGATTCGAAGCCGAGAGCCTGGGTGGCACCCACCTCGAGCCCGGGGACAGCCGGATCGATGGCGCCGTCGAGGACCAGTCGCCCGGCCTTCTCCGGGTAGAGCTTCGCGTAGGTCGCACCGAGGAACGTGCCGTAGGAGTAGCCGAGGTAGTTCAGCTGCTTGTCGCCCAGCACGGCACGGATCAGATCCATGTCGCGGGCCGCATTGATCGTGGTGATGTGGGGCAGGATGCCGTCACTGTTCGCGTCGCAGGCCTCGGCGAAGCCCTTGTGCGCGGCGAGGAGCTCGGCCTCCCATTCCGCGGTGCCGCGGGCGGCGGCCGGGATCCCGTACAGGTAGTCGTCCATCTCCGGCGCGTCGTAGCAGGTCACAGCCGTCGACGCACCGACCCCGCGCGGGTCGAAGCCGATCACGTCGTAGTTCTTGATGAGGTCGGCGCCGACCGCGAAGCTGAGGTTGTTCAGGACGAGGTCGATACCGCTCGCACCGGGGCCGCCCGGATTCGTCAGCAGCGACCCGACGGGCGTGCCCTCGGCGCGGTGGCGGACCACGGCGAGGGTGATGTCGCCGTCGCCCGGGTTCTCCCAGTCGAGCGGCGCGGTGACCTCGGTGCAGTCGAAGCCGGGACCGCAGTCGGTCCACTCCAGCTCCTGGGAGTAGAAGGGCAGCAGGTCTTCCGCGACGCCCTCGGTGTCGGGCGCGGCGGTCGTCGACGGCCGCGAGGACTGCTCGGGGATCGCGGCGTACAGACAGCCGGAGAGCGCCACAGCGGCGGCGGCCAGGCCGGCGACGACCGCGGCGGCACGACGGAAGCGGGAAGTCGGTCGATCGTTCACGGTTTCCTCCCGCTCGTGATCGTCACGAGCAAGCTCTCCAGGGCGAGCAGAGGGGCGACGTTGCGCTCCAGCGACTGCCGCGTCTCGGCAAGGTGGTCAAGTACGACAAGAGTACGGGCCTCGGACCAGGCGGCCGCGAGGTCGGTCAACTCCGACCGCAGCTCGCTGTTGATGAGGTCGTCGCGCCCGAACTGCAGCATCACGACATCGCGGAACAGCGACTGCAGGTCGGTGAGCACGCGGTCGATCCCGTCGCGCAGACTGCGGGTGGCCCGCTTCTTCTGATCGTCTTCGAGGGCCGACAGCTGCGTGCGCAGCGCCGGCGGTACCGCCTGTCCCTCGGCGATGCCGATCGTGTGCAGCAGCGACGCGCGCTCGGCGGCGTCACGCTCGGCCGTGAGCGCCTTCGCATCCTCGGTCGCCGCCTGGATGATCCGCCCGGCGACCTCGACCGCGTCACCGACACCGCGGACGCCGAGCACCGACCGGAGGGTCTCGTCGCGCCGCCGCCGGGCCGCGTCGTCGGTGGCGAGCCGCTGAGCCATGCCGATGTGGCGCTGCGCATGCCGTGCGGCCTGCTCGGCGACGGCCCCGTCGACCCCGGTGCGCAGGGTGATGAGTCGGGCCACATCCGCGACGTCGGGCTCCCGCAACCGCAGCGACCGCACGCGGGAGCGGATGGTCGGCAGCAGATCGGCCTCGCTGGGCGCGCACAGGATCCAGACTGTCCGCTCCGGCGGCTCCTCGAGGGCCTTCAGCAGGACGTTGGAGGTGCGCTCGACCATGCGGTCGGCATCTTCGACCACGATGACCCGGTATCGTCCGGCGGACGGGGCGAAGTACGAGCGCTCCACCAGGCTGCGCGCCTCGGCGATCGTGATGATCACCTTGTCGGTGCGCAGGGCGGTGACATCGGGGTGGGTGCCGGCGAGCACCTGGCGCATCACGGTCTCGTCGTCGGGGCTGTCGGCGATCAGCGCGGCGGCGAAGGCGTAGGCGAGGGTCGAGCGCCCCGATCCGGGCGGGCCCGTGATCAGCCAGGCGTGCGAGAGCGCAGAGGGGTCGGATGCCGCGGCGCGGAGCGTGTCGACGGCGGCGTCCTGCCCCCACACGTCCGCCCACGGGAAGGGAGCGGCGACGGTCTGGGGCATGCACTCAGCCTAATCGGGACCACCGACGCGCACGGCACTCGTGGCCGCGGCTGTGGATCAGTCCAGCAGCGCGCTGACCCGCACGCGGATCCGCTCGGCGATCTCCTCCGGGGAGGCGGCGGCGTCGAGCACGAGGAAACGGTCCGGCTCAGCCTCGGCGAGGGCCAGATACGCGTCGCGGACGCGGCCGTGGAACTCGGCCTTCTCGGCCTCCAGCCGGTCGAAGGGCTTGTCGGCGGAGTCCAGACGCGTGCGCGCGGCGGCAGGATCGAGGTCGAGCAGGAGCGTGAGGTCGGGGAGGGCTCCCTCCGCCGCCCACAGCGAGAGGTCGCGGATCTCGGTGGCGTCCAGCACCCGACCGGCTCCCTGATACGCCACGGACGAGTCGAGGTAGCGATCCTGCAGCACGATGTCGCCCCGGTCGAGGGCGGGTCGCACGACGGTCGCGACGTGGTGCGCCCGATCCGCCGCGTACAGCAGCGCCTCGGCACGGGGGGCGATGTCTCCGCGATGGTGCAGCACGATGTCGCGGATGAGCTGGCCCACCTCGGAGCCGCCCGGCTCGCGGGTGCGCACGACTGTGCGACCGGCGCCCTCGAGCCACTCCGCGAGCAGGTTCGACTGCGTGGTCTTGCCCGAGCCGTCCCCGCCTTCGAGCGTCACCCACACGCCGCGGCCTGAGGTCACGAGTCCGCCTTCTCCGCCGCCTTCGCCGCGGCGTTGGCGGCGCGGGTGGCCGCAGCCTTCTTGGCGGCAGCCGAACGCGCTGCGGAGGTCGCCGCCGTGGTCTTCTTCGCGGGAGCCTTCTTGGCCGTGCTCTTGGACGCCGTGCTCTTGGACGCAGCGGTCTTCGCCGCAGGCTTCTTGGCCGGAGCCTTCTTGGCCGGAGCCTTCTTCGCCGCCGAGCCGCGCTTGGGGGCCGGGCCCTTGGCGCGCTTGTCGGCGAGCATCTGCACCGCGATCTCGAACGTGATGTCCTCGACCTTCTGACCCCGCGGGATGGTCACGTTCGTCTCGCCGTCGGTCACGTACGCGCCGAAGCGGCCGTCGCGGATGCGGATCGGCTTCCCGCTGACCGGGTCCGCGTCGAACTCGGCGAGCGCACTGGAAGCACGGCGTCCTGCACCGTACTTCGGCTGCGAGTAGATCTCGAGCGCCTGCTCGAGCGTGACGTCGAAGATCTGCGATTCGCTCTCGAGCGACCGGGAGTCGGTGCCCTTCTTGAGGTACGGACCGAAGCGACCGTTCTGCGCCGTGATCTCATCGCCCGTCTCCGGGTCGACGCCGACGACGCGCGGCAGGCTCAGCAGCTGCAGCGCAGTGTCGAGCTCGATCGAGTCGACCGACATCGAGCGGAACAGCGAGGCGGTGCGCGGCTTCGGAGCCGCCTCCTTCTTCGCTCCGCGCTTGGGCTTGGGGGCCTCGACGACCTCACCGGTCGTCTCGTCGACCGCGGCGTCTTCCGATACCGGGTCGTTCTCCTGCACGTACGGCCCGAATCGCCCGTCCTTGACGACGATGATCTTGCCGTTCTCGGGGTTCTCGCCGAGCACGCGATCGCCGGCGACCGGAGCATCGATGAGCTCCTGCGCCTTCTCGGCCGTCAGCTCGTCGGGGGCGAGGTCTTCCGGCACGTTCACGATGCGCGGCTTGGCTTCGGGGTCCGGGTTCTCGGGGTCGGTGACCTCGAGGTAGGGGCCGTACTTGCCGAAGCGGAGCGTGGCCGTGTCGGTGATGCGCGTGGAGTTCAGCGCACGGGCGTCGATCTCGCCGAGGTTGTCGACGACCTGACGGAGGCCGACATGGGAGTCGGATCCGAAGTAGAACGACTTGAGCCACTCGACGCGGTTCTGCTCGCCGCGGGCGATCGTGTCGAGGTCGTCTTCGAGCGCCGCCGTGAAGTCGTAGTCGACCAGCTCGGCGAAGTGCTCCTCGAGAAGGCGGACGACGCTGAAGGCGAGCCACGTCGGCACGAGGGCCTGACCGCGCTTGACCGCGTAGCCGCGGTCGAGGATGGTCTCGGGGATCGAGGCGAAGGTCGAGGGACGACCGATGCCCTTCTCCTCGAGCACCTTCACGAGCGAAGCCTCGGTGTAGCGCGGCTTCGGCGTGGTGCGGTGACCCTTGGCCTCGGCATCCGACACCGCGAGCTCGTCGCCGACGGCGACGGCCGGGAGCGACTGGTTCTCGGCGGCATCCGCATCGCCGCGCTTCTCGTCGCGACCCTCCTCGTAGGCCTCGAGGAAGCCCTTGAAGGTGTAGACGGTTCCGGACGCCGTGAACTCGGCCTTCTGCCCTGCCGCGTCGACGGCGATCGTGACCGTGGTGGTCTCGTACTTCGCGTCGGACATCTGGCTGGCGACCGTACGCTTCCAGATGAGGTCGTAGAGACGCTGCTCATCGCGATCGAGCTCGGAGGACAGCGACGCGGGCGTGCGGAAGTTGTCGCCCGAGGGACGGATCGCCTCGTGCGCCTCCTGCGCGTTCTTGCTCTTGGACTTGTATACGCGCGGCTTCAGCGGGACGGCGGCATCGCCGTAGAGCGCGACCGCCTGGCTCCGTGCCGCCTGCACCGCCTGGGTGCTCAGCGACGTGGAGTCCGTACGCATATAAGTGATGTAGCCCTTCTCGTACAGACGCTGGGCGACACCCATCGCCTGCTTCGCGCCCATCGAGAGCTTGCGACCCGCCTCCTGCTGCATCGTGGAGGTCGTGAAGGGCGCGTAGGGGCTGCGGGTTCCGGGCTTGGCCTCGACCTTGGTGACCGTGCCGGCACCCACGGCGTCGATGGCCTGCGCGAGTGCCGCCGCGGTGGCCTCATCGAGGATGACGACGGCCTTCTTGAGCTTTCCGTTGTCGTCGAAGTCGGTGCCGCGCGCGAGCTGGCCACCGTCCACGCGGACGAGTCGGATCTTGAACGACGTGCCGGATGCCGCGGCTGCCGCGTCGACGTCCCAGTACTCGGCAGAGGTGAACGCCATCCGCTCGCGTTCCCGGTCGACGATGAGACGGGTCGCGGCGGACTGCACGCGCCCTGCAGAGATGCCGGTCTTGACCTTGTACCAGAGCACGGGCGAGACGTCCCAGCCGTACAGACGGTCGAGGATGCGGCGGGTCTCCTGCGCGTCGACGAGGTCGTGGTCGAGTTCGCGGGTGTTGCCGACGGCCGCCTGGATCGCGTCCTTCGTGATCTCGTGGAAGACCATGCGCTTGACCGGGACCTTGGGCTTCAGGGTCTCGAGCAGGTGCCAGGCGATCGCCTCGCCCTCGCGGTCCTCATCAGTGGCGAGCAGGAGCTCGTCGGCGCTCTTCAGCGCGCGCTTGAGTTCGGCGACCGTCTTGGTCTTCCGATCGGAGACGACGTAGTAGGGGTCGAACCCGTTGTCGATGTCGATGGAGTACTTCCCGTAGGCCTGCTTGTCGGCAGCCGGGATGTCCTTCTTGTCAGCGAGGTCGCGGATGTGGCCGACGGAGCTGAGCACCTCGTAGCCGTCGCCGAGGTATCCCTGAATAGACCGCATCTTCGTCGGGGACTCGACGATGACGAGCTTCTTGCCTTCAGCCAAGGGTGCGTCCTTTCTTCGAAGCACACCATACACACCACTGTGTGGGGTCGTTCACAGTGAGCGAGGTCGCGCTGCCGTCACTGTCCCTCGGGTGGCCCGGCACGGGCTCGGGAGACGGCTGCGAGTCCAGCGTACGCCGCCTGCACCTCCACGGTCGCCACGAAGCCCTCGAGGGAGCATCCCGTGAGCGCGGCGCCGGCGGCGCTCGCGACCCGTGCGGCGAGGGTGCACGGGTCCTCCCCGGTCGGCACCGCCCCGCTCGCGGCGTCGGCTGCGGCGAGCGCCGCGGCATCCGCCGCACCCGCCGCACGTTGCCCGGTCACCGCTGCGCCGCCGACGGCCGCGAGTCCGAGCGAGAGCGCGGCGGCGACGGTCAGCACCCCGGCGGCGAGGGCCGAGCCGGCCATCAGAGACCACCGTCGAGCGCACAGCTCGACGCCCGCAACGGCAGTCGGACCAGCGCTCCGATCGACGCGGTCATCGACGCCGTGGCGCACACCAGGTCACCCCGGCGCGCCGACGACAGACCCGCGCCGGGGACCGCCATCTGCACCACGCGCTCCGCCGCATCCGCACCCTCACCCCGCCCCAGCAGACGAGCCGCGTCCGCGGAGGCATCCTGCAGCGCGACCTGTCGTGATGCCGCTCCGAGCGCTCCGGCGCCCAGCAGAAGCGCCAGCACCACGGCCGGCAGGGCGAGGGCGAGCTCGGCCGCGACCGATCCGCGGTCCCCGGTTCGACCCGCCGTGCGGCACTCCTCTTCTCTGGTGCCGACACTCCTCCTCCGCATCACGACACCGTCAGCGCCCGCCGCACCAGGCCGGTGAGGATGCCGCGGACCTCGTCGGAGCGCATGATGACGACGAGGAGTCCCGCGAACGCGACCGCGGCCATGGTCGTGATGGCGTACTCGGCCGTGGCGGCGCCGCTGTCGTCGCCGAACAGCGTGGCCGCGCGGTGCCGGTCCAGCCGGGGGATGTTCTTCATGATGTTCCTTCTTTCTCTGGGATGCCTTCGCATCGGGTGGTGCTGCGCACGAGGTGGTGTCGTCGGCGACGGGCGTCACGACGGAAGAGGTGTCGAGGCGAGGACGCTCAGCAGCATCGGTGCCACGCCGAGCAGGAGGAAGGCCGGCAGCGTGCACACGCCGAGCGGGATGAGCAGCTGGGTCGAGAGCTTCGCCGCGCGAAGGCGACCCTGCACCCTGGCAGCGTGCCGGTCCTGGGCGGCGGACGCCCGGAGCAGCTCCGCGGCGGGCACCCCCGCGGCACGGGACAGATCGAGAACAGCGCGCACGCGGTCATCGCTCCCCTCCGACACGGAGCTCTCGGCGACCAGCTGCAGCGCCCGTTCGATGGAGGCACCGCCGGCGAGGGCCACCGCCACCAGCTCCGCACGCATCCCGGGCGTTCCCGGCGCCGGCCGCGCCCGTCGCAGCAATCGCCGCGTCCACAGCCGTGCTGCCAGGACCAGCAGCAGTCCGGCGCCCACGCACGCGGTGCCGAGCGGGTTCGCGATGATCACGCCGATGGTGTCGAACCCGAGGGCGAAGCCGAGGAGCAGTCCGGCGAACGGCATCCACAGCAGCAGTCGCGCCGTCCCGGCGGGCTCGGCGAGGGCGATGCGCACGTCGTCGGCCGCGGCCGCCGCATCGCGCAGGGTCTCGGCGATCATCCGCAGCACCTCGGCGAGCGGGGCGCCCACCGTGGTCGCGATCTCCCAGGCAGCGGCCAGATCGAGCCACGCTCCTCCCTCGGCCTCGATGGCGGCGAGGAGCGGGACGCCCTGATCGACCCGGTCGACCACGGCGGTCGCGGGCGGATCACCGGTGTCGGCGAGATGACGCCACGCGGTCAGCGGCACCGCGCCCGCCTGCAGCAGCACGGCGAGGGTCTGCACCGAGGTCGCGGCGTCCGCTCCGGAGTGCCTGGCCTCGTGGCTGCGGCGGGCCACGCTCACCACGGCCGCACCTCCTCTATGTCGAGTCGGTCGCCCGTGAGCACGAGGCGCCCGGCCTGCGAGATCCGGCGGACCCCGCCCGGGGCGCGATCGAGATGCAGCACGATCGTGAACGCGCTCACCGCCTGGCGGCCCAGGGCGACGGCATCCATCCCGGCCAGCGCGCCGAGCGCCTCGAGTCGGGCCGGCACGTCTCGGAGCCCGCTGGCGTGCAGGGTGCCCGCTCCCCCGTCGTGCCCGGTGTTGAGCGCGGTGAGCAGCTCGCGCACCTCTTCCCCTCGGCACTCGCCGACCACCAGCCGATCCGGCCGCATCCGCAGGGACTCGCGCACCAGCCGGGCGAGTGTGATCCCTCCGGCGCCCTCCAGGTTCGCCTGCCGCGCCTCGAGCGCGACGTGATGGGGGTGACGTGGCCGCAGCTCGGCCACATCTTCGATCGTCACGATCCGCTCCGTCGGCGACACCTCGGAGAGCAGCGCGGAGAGCAGGGTGGTCTTGCCGGTCCCGGTGCCCCCGGTGATGAGGACGTTCGCGCGTTCTGCCACGAGTCCGAGGAGCCAGCTCTGCTGGTGCGCATCGAACGCACCCAGCGCGGCGAGCGCTTCGAGGTCGGCGGCCCGCACCCGAGGGATGCGGATCGAGAGCGCGGTGCCGGAGGTGGAGACCGGCGCGAGCACGGCGTGCACCCGGATGCCGGAGTCGAGGCGGACGTCGACGCACGGCGCCTGGTCGTCGAGGTGGCGCCCGCCGAGACCGACCAGCGCGACGGCGAGATCGCGGACCTCCCGCTCCGACGCACGCCAGCGCGGCACCGGTTCGGCGCCGCTTCCCCTGTCGAGGAAGAGTCCGGTCGGACCGTTCACGAACACATCGGTCACGGCGTCGTCGATGTGCGTGCGGAGCGGCCCGAACGCCGGGTCGAGATGGAGTTCCGGCGCCGCATCCATGGCGGACGCGGCCGGCTGCCCCTCTCGGGGCCGGATGACGAAGGAATCGGGCATACCGCGACGGTAGGCGGCACCCGCACGGCGAGATCTCGCGAGCGACCGGGATGCTCGAGGGCTGTGCAGAGATCGCCCCGTCCGACGCCCGTGCAGGAGCATGGGACGCGCGTCACGACGAAGCCTCGGGAGCGCTCTCAACGGAAATGGGCGGCATCTCACGGGGGGAATGAGATGCCGCCCACGGCGGGCCACGATTGGGGGAACCGGGCGCGCCAAGGCCGGAATGTGATTTCGGCTGTCGTCGAGTGTACGCAAGGCAACCGTCCTGACAAAACCAACGCGACTACCGACTTTCGGCAGTATGCGAGCGAATCTCGCGGGGATAGATTCGCCCTGACCCGGTCGTCCACCCCACGACCGTGCTCGAACGACCGAATGCCGCAAAGGAGCGCCTGCCGATGAGCAGCCAGATCGACCACCTTCTCGACGAGACCCGGCGGTTCCCTCCGTCGGAGGAGTTCGTCGCCCAGACCATCTCATCGCCCGAGCTGTACGAGCGTGCCGCTGCTGATCGCGAGGCCTTCTGGGGCGAGCAGTCGCGCGACCTGGTGCACTGGCACAAGCCGTTCACCCAGGTGCTCGACTGGACCAATCCCCCGTTCGCGAAGTGGTTCGAGGACGGCGAGCTGAACGTCGCCTACAACTGCCTCGACCGCCACGTCGAAGCCGGCAACGGGGACCGCGTCGCGCTGCACTGGGAGGGCGAGCCCGGCGACTCCCGCCGCATCACCTACGCGGAGCTGACCGATGAGGTCAAGCGCGTCGCCAATGTGCTCGAGGGGCTGGGCGTGGGCCAGGGCGACCGCGTCGCGATCTACCTCCCGATGATTCCCGAGGCGATCGCATCGATGCTCGCCGTCGCGCGTCTCGGCGCCATCCACTCCGTCGTGTTCGGCGGCTTCAGCGCCGACAGCCTCCGCTCGCGGATCGACGACGCCGGCGCCAAGCTCGTGATCACGGCCGACGGCGGCTACCGCAAGGGCCGCGTCTCCGCCCTGAAGCCCGCGGTCGACCAGGCTCTCGCCGATCGCGGCGACGGAGAGCAACAGACCGTCGAGCACGTCCTCGTCGTCAAGCGCGGCGAGAACGAGGTGGAGTGGACCGAGGGTCGCGACCTCTGGTGGCACGACGTGGTCCCGGCGGCATCCGCCGAGCACACCGCACAGGCCTTCCCCGCGGAGAACCCCCTCTTCATCCTGTACACCTCCGGCACCACCGGGAAGCCGAAGGGCATCCTGCACACGTCGGGCGGCTACCTCACGCAGGTCGCGTACTCGCACAAGTACGTCTTCGACCTGCACCCCGAGACCGACGTGTTCTGGTGCACGGCCGACATCGGCTGGATCACCGGACACAGCTACGTCGCGTACGGGCCCCTCGCCAACGGGGCGACCCAGGTGCTCTACGAAGGCACGCCGGACACCCCGCACCCCGGTCGCTGGTGGGAGATCATCGAGAAGTACAAGGTCTCGATCTTCTACACCGCGCCGACCGCCATCCGCTCGTTCATGAAGGTCGGCCGCAGCGTCCCGCAGAAGTTCGACCTCTCGTCCCTCCGCCTCCTCGGCTCCGTGGGCGAGCCCATCAACCCCGAGGCGTGGATGTGGTACCGCGACGTGATCGGAGCGGGCAAGACGCCGATCGTCGACACGTGGTGGCAGACCGAGACCGGCGCGATCATGGTCTCCGCGCTCCCCGGCGTCACGGAGACGAAGCCCGGGTCGGCGCAGGTGCCGCTCCCCGGGATCTCGATCGACGTCGTCGACGAGCAGGGCGTCGAGGTCGGCAACGGCAACGGCGGGCTGCTGGTCATCACCGAGCCGTGGCCGAGCATGCTCCGCGGCATCTGGGGCGATCCCGAGCGCTATCGCGAGACGTACTGGGAGAAGTTCGAGGACCAGGGCTACTACTTCGCCGGCGACGGCGCCCGCCTCGACGAGGACGGCGACCTGTGGCTGCTGGGCCGCGTCGACGACGTCATGAACGTCTCGGGACACCGCCTCTCCACTGCCGAGATCGAGTCGTCGCTCGTCGCCCACGAGGCCACGGCCGAGGCCGCGGTGGTCGGAGCGTCGGACGAGACGACCGGACAGGCGGTGGTCGCGTTCGTCATCATCAAGGAGAGCTACCTCGCTCAGCACGAGCCGGCCGGCCTCGCCCAGCTGCTGCGGCTCTGGGTGGGCGAGCAGATCGGTGCGATCGCCCGTCCGCGCGACGTGTACATCGTCGGAGAGCTGCCCAAGACGCGATCCGGCAAGATCATGCGGCGCCTCCTGCGCGACGTCGCCGAGGGGCGCGAGGTCGGCGACACGACGACGCTGGCCGACACCGCCGTGATGAGCATCATCTCCGCACAGGTGAAGTAGGACTCGACGCAGAACGCCCCCTTCCCGACATCGGGAAGGGGGCGTTCTCGCGTGAGGCTGCGGTGACGAAACCGTCAGGAGAGGAGGAAGGTGACCTCGACCTCGACCGGGCTGCCGAGGGGGAGCTCGGCGACACCCACGGCCGCGCGCGCGTGGCGTCCGGCATCTCCGAAGATCTCGCCGAGGACCTCGCTCGAACCGTTGATGACGCCGGGCTGACCGGTGAATCCCTCCGCCGAGGCCACGAAGCCCCCGACGCGGAGCACGCCGGCGATGCGTTCGAGGCCGCCCGCGGCATCGGCCGCGGCGGCGAGGGCGTTGAGAGCGCACGTGCGCGCGTAGGACTTCGCGTCCTCCGCGGAGACGTCGGCACCGACCTTGCCCACCGCGGGCAGGGCGCCGTCGACGAACGGCAGCTGGCCGGAGGTGTAGACGAGTCCGCCGTGGACGACGGCGGGCACATAGGCGGCGACCGGGGCGGCGACGGCCGGCAGCTCGATGCCGAGCTCGTCGAGGCGCGCGGCGACGCTCATGCCTGGCCTCCCTCGAACTGGCGTGCGGCCTGCTCGGCGGCGGCGAGCCCGGCGTTCGCCGAGGCGTCCGACGTCACAGGGCGCTTCAGGTAGGCCACGAGGCCGCCTTCGGGGCCCTGAACGACCTGCACGAGCTCCCAGCCCTGCTTGCCCCAGTTGTTGAGGATCGCGGCGGTGTTGTGGATGAGCAGCGGCGTGGTGAGGTACTCCCACGTGGTCATGGCACTCCTGTCGATCGGGGCGCGACACCGGATTTCCGGGCCGGGCTCGTCAAAGGCGGTATTCAGGGAACTCCCCTACGATCAAGCGTATGCCCCAAAAGAATCGCACGGTGAGAGGCGTGCTCGGCGGTCTCGTCGGGCTCGTCGGCCTGAGCGCCGTAGCCGGTCTCCTGGTCACTGCCAGCGTCACCCCCGTCCTCGCGATGACCGGCCTCGCAGGCACCCAGGCGCTCACCCTCTTCGACGAGCTCCCCGAGGTTCTCAAGGTGAACGCCCCTATGGAGCAGTCCACCATCTACGCGACCGACCCGGACGGCAAGCCCGTCCCTCTCGCGTCGTTCTACGAGCAGAACCGCGTCCCGGTGAAGTACGACGAGGTCTCCCCGGTGCTGTACGACGCGATCCTCTCCAGCGAGGACAAGAGCTTCTACAGCCACGGCGGTGTCAACCTCGGCGCGACCGTGAAGGCGCTCGTCGACAACGTGCGCGGCACGTCCAGCCGTGGCGCCTCGACGATCAGCCAGCAGTTCGTGAAGAACGTGCGCATCCAGGAGTGCGAGCAGAAGGTCGACACGACCTCCGACACGTATACCGAAGAACTCCGCAAGTGCTGGGAAGACGCCACGAACGCCGATGGTGTCGACGGCATCGAGCGCAAGCTGCAGGAGATGCGGTACGCGATCCAGATCGAGAAGGACTACTCGAAGAACGAGATCCTGCTCGGCTACCTCAACATCGCCAACTTCGGCGGCACCGTCTACGGCATCGAAGCCGCGGCCCGGTACTACTTCTCGACGACCGCGGCGAAGCTGACCGTGGTCCAGGCCGCGACGCTGGCCGGCATCGTCCAGAACCCGAACACGTACCGCATCGACCTACCCGAGGGCACCTGGACGGACAAGGCGGGCGTCGCGCACAACACCGCGGAGGACGGGTTCAAGGACACCCTCGACCGTCGTGACTACGTGCTCTACCGCATGCTCGACGACGGCAAGATCACCAAGGCCCAGTACGAAGAGGCCAAGGCCACGCCGATCACGCCCGCGATCAAGCGTCCGACGCAGGGCTGCGCGGCGGCCGGAACGAACGCCTACTTCTGCCAGTACGTGAAGTCCATCGTCGAGAACGACGAGGCCTTCGGCGCCGAGCCGCAGGATCGTCGCGACCTGCTGCGCCGCGGCGGCCTCAAGATCTACACGTCGCTCGACCTGCGCGTCCAGACCCCTGCGGCCCAGGCCATGCGCGACATCGTCCCGGCCAACTACGACAACGACTACTTCGGCGCTGCCGGCGTCTCGATCGAGGTCGGAACCGGTCGCATCCTGTCGATCACGCAGAACACCCAATTCGACGAGACTGCGACGAATGACCTCGGGAAGAGTTCGCTCGTCTTCGCCGGCGACCAGAAACACGGCAACTCCGGCGGCTTCCAGGTCGGCTCGGTGTACAAGCTGTTCACGCTGATCGACTGGCTCGAGAAGGGGCACTCCGTCAACGAGGTCCTCAACGGCCGGGTGCAGACCAACATGAAGTTCACGACCGCGTCGTGCGGCGGAGGAACCCTCACCGCCGACACGAAGGAGATCGGCAACTTCGGCGGAGGCGGCGGATACACCGCGAGCGTCATGGACTTCACACGGCAGTCGCTGAACAGCGGGTACTTCGCGATGGCGTCGAAACTCGACATCTGCGACATCAACAAGGTCGCAGACCGGATGGGCGTCACGCTCGCCGACGGCACGAAGGTCACCAAGGAGAATGTCGTCTCCGACGTGCTCGGCCCGAAGGCTATCTCCCCCCTCGCCATGGCGAACGCCTACGCGACCGTCGCGAGCGGTGGTAAGTACTGCACCCCGCGCGCTATCGACCGCGTGGTCGGTCCCGACGGCAATGACCGCGAGCTGCCGGCCGCGTCGTGCACCGATGGCGTGATCTCCCCCGAGGTCGCCGCAACCGCCGCATACGCACTCAAGGGCGTGATGGACGGCGGTACCGGTCGCGACGCGAACCCATACGACGGGACCCCGCTCATCGGCAAGACCGGCACGCACGACCGCTGGTCCACCATGATGATCGAGTCCAGCACCGAGGTCGCCACGGCGGTCTGGGCAGGTCGTTGGAAGGGCCAGTCGAACATCTACCAGAAGTGGGCCGGGAACTACCAGCTCAACGGTATGCGCTACCCGTTGGCGAAGGCTGCCCAGGCCGCCGCCAACGCGGCATATGGCGGAAAAGACTTCCCACGTCCGGACGACAGGCTCACCCGTCGGGTGATGGCAGAGGTCCCGAACGTCGTGGGCATGACGATGGAGGAGGCCGAGTCGACCCTCAAGAGTCGGGGCTTCGGCGTCGCGGTCGGCGCCTCCGTCGACAGCGACAAGCCGACGAACATCGTCGTCGCGCAAGACCCGCAGGGACAGACCGCGGGGGGCTCGACAATCACGATCTCGCCCAGCAACGGTCAGGGCACAACGGTTCCCGCGGATCTCGTCGGGATGTCGAGAGCCCAGGCCGCCGCCGCCCTCGGCGGTGCCGGGTTCGCCTCGGTGAACTTCGACAACTCCTGCAACCCTCCGGAATCGGTCGTGAGCTCCACGAACCCGGCGCCAGGCACCGCGGCCAACAAGTCCACCGCGGTGAGCGTGAAATGCGAGTAGGCGCACACCGCGCGCCACACCCGGCCCTCATCGCGCTCGGCGCGGTGGGGGCCGCCGGCGTGGCCGCGGCGACCTGGGGGATCGGCATCGAACGGTACCTGTTCACGGTGCGCGAGGTCAGCGCCGCGGCACTTCCCTCCGGCGCCGCTCCCCTGCGCATCCTGCACATCTCGGACGCGCACATGGCGCCGTGGCAGCACCGCAAGCAGGACTGGCTGGCGTCGCTCGCGGAGCTGCGGCCGGATCTCATCGTCAACACCGGCGACAACCTCGGACACGCGAACGGACTGGACGGCATCCGCCGGGCCTTCGAGCCTCTCGCGGGCATCCCCGGCGTCTTCGTGCACGGCTCGAACGACGTCACCGCACCCTCGCCGCGGAACCCGCTCCGCTACTTCCTCGGACCGTCGAAGAAGCACCACGAGCCCGAGCTCCTCGACACCGAGGCGATGGATCGCCACTTCACCGACGATCTGGGCTGGACCAGTCTGAACAACGCGGCCGCGCGACTCACGATCGCCGGTTCTCCCGTCGACCTCTTCGGTGTGAACGACGCCCACCGCGACTGGGACCGCCTCGACGTGCTGCCTGCGGCGATCGACGGGCTCGGTCCGCGCGATGCCTCCACTCCGGTGCTGGGCGTCACCCACGCGCCCTATCAGCGGGTGCTCAACGGATTCACGGACCTGGGCGCCGACGCGATCCTCGGCGGTCACACGCACGGCGGACAGGTCTGCCTCCCCGGATACGGTGCCCTCGTCGCGAACTGCGACATCCCCCTCAAGCAGGCCAAGGGCCTCAGTACCTGGTCGCACGGCGGTCGGACGGTGCCGCTCAACGTCAGCGCGGGGTGCGGGCACTCGATCTACGCGCCGGTGCGCTTCGCCTGCCGGCCCGAGGCGACGCTGCTCACGCTGACCGCACGGAACTGATCCTCGCCTCGATTCGGCGCACGGAGCATTTCCCTGTAGACTCGGAGGGTTGCAAACGGGGTGTGGCGCAGCTTGGTAGCGCGCTTCGTTCGGGACGAAGAGGTCGCAGGTTCAAATCCTGTCACCCCGACCAGTGACACCGGAAGGCCGCCCTCAGGGGCGGCCTTCTCTGTATCGGGATCGTGCACGAAGGGAACGCATGGGCTCTCTGCTCCCGCCGCCGCGCCACCGCACGCGCGTCTGGGCCCTCGCCCTCGGCATCCCCTTCCTCGCCGGCCTCGCCGCGCTCACGCTCACTCCCTCGCGCGTCGAGGAGGCCATGCCGAATCTGCTGGACCTCGTCCTCGGCGCCGCGCATCGACTCGGCTGGGCCTCGCTCGACTTCACGCGTCTCGAGATCATCGCGAACGTCCTCGTGTTCGTCCCGGTGGGCATCCTCGCCTTCATCCTGCTCCCCCGGCGGCTCTCGGTGCTCTCGCTCCTCGTCGGGCCCCTGCTGTCCCTGGCGATCGAGACGGCGCAGCGCGTCGCGCTCCCCCACCGGGCGGCCACCGTGACCGATGTGGTGGCGAACTCCGCCGGCGCCCTGCTCGGCGTCTTCCTCGCCGTGCTCTGCGCCCTGCTGCTCGCCCCACGCGCCTCGCGGCGCCGACCTCCTAGGCTGGAGACATCATGACCGCGCCTGCTCTCGTCGCCTTCGACCTCGATGACACCCTCGCCCCGTCCAAGGGTCCGATCGACCCTCGCATCGCCGACCTCCTGCGGGCTCTGCTGCGCGCGGTCGACGTCGCGATCATCTCGGGCGGCAACGAGGCGCAGTTCCGCTCCCAGGTGATCGCGCAGCTCGGAGACGCGGATCCTGCCGACCTCGCCCGCCTGCACCTGCTGCCCACCTGTGGCACCCGCTACCTGCGCTACGACGGCACGGACTTCGTCGCTGTGTACGCGCACGACCTCAGCGAACACGACAAGACCGCCGCGCTCTCGGCCTTGCGGGAAGAGGCCGAGCGCCTCGGACTGTGGGAGGCCGAGCCGTGGGGAGAGATCCTCGAGGACCGCGGCTCGCAGATCACCTTCTCCGCGCTGGGCCAGCGCGCCCCGCGCGACGCGAAGCACGACTGGGACCCCTCCGGCGCGAAGCGCGGCGCCCTGCGCGACGCCGTCGCCGCGCGGCTGCCCGGCCTCGAGGTGCGCTCGGGCGGATCGACGTCGATCGACATCACCCAGGCCGGCATCGACAAGGCCTTCGGGATGCGGCAGCTCGCCGAGAGCACCGGCATCGCCCTCACCGACATGCTCTTCTACGGCGACCGCCTCGACGAAGGCGGCAACGACTACCCGGTCCTCGCCATCGGCGTCCCCTCGATCGCGGTCGACGGCTGGGAAGACACCGCCGACAAGCTCGACACCCTCCTCCCGACGCTCTGAGGAGCGCGCCGCAACACGCGGAGCAGCGCCATGTCGCCGCGGGGCCCTAGCATGGCGTCATGGATGCCCTCCTGATCGTCATCATCGTCGCCGCGGTCGCCAGCGCCGCGTGCTGGGTCCTCTCCCTGATCACCCGCGACACCTCCTGGGTCGACCGTGCCTGGTCGATCGTCCCGGTGGCCTACGTCTGGATCTTCGTCGCCGGCGCCTTCGCGAACGGTGACGGATCCGCCCGCGTGGTGCTAATGGGAGTGCTCGCGACCGCGTGGGGAGCCCGGCTGACCTTCAACTTCGCGCGCAAGGGCGGCTACACCGGCATGGAGGACTACCGGTGGGCGATCCTGCGGAAGCGGATGCGGCCGTGGCAGTTCCAGACCTTCAACGTGCTGTTCATCATCGGCTATCAGATGACGCTGCTGGTGCTGATCACCCTGCCGGCGCTGATCGCCGCGCAGAACCCCTCCGCGCTCACCGGATGGGATGCGCTGTTCGTGGCGGTGTTCCTGGCCTTCCTGGTGGGCGAGACCATCGCCGACCAGCAGCAGTGGGTGTTCCACCAGCGCAAGAAGAAAGCCGGTGGCACTCTCGCACCCGGCTTCGCGACCACCGGGCTGTTCCGCTACAGCCGCCACCCGAACTTCTTCTTCGAGCAGGCGCAGTGGTGGGCGTTCTACGCCCTCGGCGCCACCGCCGCGGTGGCCGGAGGAGCCGGGGTGATCGGCGGTGTGCTGAATCCGACCATCATCGGCCCGGCGCTGCTGACCGTGCTGTTCATCGGCTCGACGATCTTCACGGAGTCGATCACCGCGTCGAAGTACCCGGCCTATGCCGAGTACCGGCGCACGACGTCCATGCTGATCCCCTGGCCGCCGCGCACCCGTGCCGTGGCCCCGCAGTCCTGACCGCGGGCGGGGCGCCGTCCGGCACGGGCGCAGCGGGCGTGCTCAGCGCGTGCGGGCCTCGGCGGCCGCGCGCGACACGGGCACCAGGCGCGTGAGCTGGGTCACGTGTCCCGGCTCGAGCTCGGCGAGCGAGGCCACCCCGAGCAGACGCATGGTGCGCTCGATCTCGCTGCGCAGGATCGCGATCGTGCGGTCGACGCCCTGGCGTCCCCCGGCCATCAGACCGTAGAGGTAGGCGCGCCCGATCAGGGTGAAGTCCGCTCCCAGCGCCACGGCGGCGACGATGTCCGCACCGTTCATGATGCCGGTGTCGATCATCACCGTGAAGTCGTCACCGACCGCTCGACGCACCTCGGGCAGCAGGTGGAAGGGGATCGGGGCCCGGTCGAGCTGACGTCCGCCGTGGTTCGAGAGCACGATGCCGTCCACGCCGGCGTCGCGCAGACGCACCGAGTCCTCGACGTTCTGGACGCCCTTGATGACGATCTTGCCGGGCCACAGTCCGCGGATGACCTCGAGGTCGTCGTAGCTGATCGTGGGGTCCATCGCCGCATCCAGCAGCTCTCCCACCGTCCCGCCGGTGGTGCTCAGCGACGCGAACTCGAGCTTGGGCGTGGTGAGGAAGTCGAACCACCACCACGGCCGCGGGATCGCGTTGATGATGGTGCCGAGGGTGAGCTGCGGCGGAATGCTGAATCCGTTGCGCTTGTCCCGCAGACGCGCGCCCGCGACGGGGGTGTCCACCGTGAACTGCAGGGTGTCGAAGCCCGCGGCCGCCGCGCGACGGGTGAGCTCGTAGGAGATCTCGCGATCGCGCATGACGTAGAGCTGGAACCAGTTGCGTCCGTGCGGGTTGGCGGCCTTCACGCCCTCGATCGAGGTGGTGCCGAGCGTCGAGAGGGTGAACGGGATGCCGGCGGCCGCCGCGGCTCCGGCGCCCGCGGTCTCCCCCTCGGTCTGCATCAGACGCGTGAACCCGGTGGGGGCGATGCCGAACGGCAGGGCGGACGGCCCGCCGAGGATCTCGACGCTCGTGTCGACGGTCGGCGCCGGACGCAGGATGCCGGGGTGGAACTCCACATCCTGGAACGCCTGACGTGCACGGGTGAGGGACAGCTCCCCTTCGGCGGCGCCGTCGGTGTAGTCGAAGGCGGCCTTCGGCGTGCGGCGCTTGGCGATCAGGCGCAGGTCGTCGATCGTGAGCGCGGCGTCGAGGCGGCGCTTGCGTCCGTCGAGCTCGGGCTTCTTGAATTTCATGAGCTCGAGGAGCTCGACGGGATTGGGGACCTGGCGCTGCACCATGATGTGCCTCTCAGTTCGGGGAGGGGATGTCACGGGTGAGCCCCGTGGACGTGTAGTAGCCGGTGATGTGGGAGTGCACCCGGGCGCGGGCCGCATCGACATCCCCGGCCTCGATCGCGGCGACCAGCGCGCGGTGCTCGGCACGGAGACGAGCGGCCATCGACTCCCAGTCCGGGATCACGGCGACCCCCGCCTGCACGTAGGACTCGATCGAGGAGCGCAGTCCGGCCATCATCGCGGCGATGACCGTGTTGCCGCTGGCCTCCGCGAGCGAGAGGTGCAGCTGGGCGTCGAGCGCCAGGAACTCCGACGGCGCGAGACCGGGAGCGTCCATCGCCTCGAGCAGTTCGCGGGCACGAGCCGTGTCGCGGTCGGATGCACCGGCCAGCGCGGCGACGACCGCATCTTCGAGGACCAGACGGGTGCGCACCACATCGTCCAGCGGGAACCCCTGCGCCGCCACCTGGAGCCGGAGCAGTGCCGACATGCCACCGGTGGGCGTGGCGATGACGATGGCCCCGGACTGCGGGCCGGAGCCGGTCGCGGTGCGGATGAGCCCCATGACCTCGAGCACGCGGAACGCCTCCCGCACGCTGGACCGCCCCACGCCGAGGTCGGTCGCGAGATCACGCTCCGACGGCAGGCGATCCCCCGGGCCCAGACGGCCGTCGAGGAGATCGCGCTCGATGTGCTCGAGCACGAGTCGCCATGCACGTGCCGGCTGCTCCGCCATCGATCCTCCTGTGGTCTGACCACAGGTTACTCCGTGTGGTCAGACCACGCAAAACAGGAGTGACGACGTTACGTCCCGCTTCGCTCGCTCGACGACCGGGGCTGGGTACGCCGGCGCGCAGCGACGAGCCCCCACGCCGGAACACACCCACGACCCGGTCGTCGAGCGCGGGCGCCGCGACGAGACGAAACCTCTCAGCCCAGGCGTCCGCCGGACTCCTCGAGGTAGCAGGTGCCGCAGAGCGACTCGTAGGTCGTCAGCTCGGGCGACGCCGATCCGATCGCCCCCTCGTCGATCGCCACCTGGTCGCCGTCGAAGACGAACCGTCCGCCGACGACCCGACCGTTGAACACGGCCTTCCGTCCGCACCGGCAGATCGTCTTGAGCTCCTCCAGCGAGTGCGCGATCGCGAGGAGGCGCGCGGATCCGGGGAACGCGTGGGTGAGGAAGTCGTTGCGGATGCCGTAGGCCATCACCGGGATGGCGTCCTCCACCGCGATGCGGAAGAGATCGTCGACCTGGCTCGGGGTGAGGAACTGCGCCTCGTCGATCAGCAGGCAGGCGACGTCGGTCGGGCCGCCGGGGAGCAGCTCGTCATCGGACGCGTGCTGCATGCGCTTTCGATGCTCGGCGAAGAGGACACGCGCATCGTCGTCCGGAGCGATGAGGAAGTCGACCTGGCGGGTGACACCGAGCCGGCTCTCGATCTCGGACGCACCCTTGGTGTCGATCGCCGGCTTCGCGAGCAGGACGTGCTGCCCGCGCTCCTCGTAGTTGTACGCGGCCTGCAGCAGAGCCGTCGACTTGCCGGAGTTCATCGCGCCGTAGCGGAAGTAGAGCTTCGCCACGGTGCGGTCTCAGACGTTGATGCCGAGGGTGGCGGCGGTGGCCTCCGTGGACTTCTCCGCGAGCGCCGCATCCTCGTTGAGCTTCTGGCCGAACGTCGGGATCAGCGCGCGCAGCTCGGACTCCCAGCCCGGGTACTCCGCCGGGAAGCACTTCTTCAGGAGGTCGAGCATGATCGGGACGGCGGTCGAGGCGCCGGGGGAAGCTCCCAGGAGACCGGCGATCGATCCGTCAGCGGAGGCGACGACCTCGGTGCCGAACTGGAGGATGCCACCCTTCTTCGGGTCCTTCTTCATCACCTGAGCACGCTGACCGGCGTCGATGAGCGTCCAGTCCTCATCCTTCGCGGTGGGCATGAACGTGCGCAGACTGTCGACCTTCTTGGCGTGGTTCTTCAGCAGCTCGCTGACGAGGTACGTGATGAGGTCGGGGTTCTTCACCGCGACCTGCAGCATCGGCAGCAGGTTGTGCGCGCGCACCTGCGACACGATGTCGAGCATCGAGCCGTTCTTCAGGAACTTCGGGCTGAACGTGGCGAACGGGCCGAACATGAGCGAGGCCTCGCCGTCGACGACGCGCGTGTCGAGGTGCGGGACGGACATCGGCGGAGCACCGACGGAGGCCTGCGAGTACACCTTGGCCTTGTGCTGCGAGACGATCTTCGGGTCGGAGGTCTTGAGGAACTGCCCGCCGATCGGGAAGACGCCGTACCCCTTGATCTCGGGGATGCCCGACTTCTGCAGCAGCTTGAGCGCCCAGCCGCCGGCGCCGACGAACACGAAGCGCGCACGCACCTCGTTCGGCGTGTGGCCGAGGCTGTTGCGGTACTTGACCAGCCAGGTGCCGTCCTTCTGCTTCTTCAGGCTGCGGACCTCGTGGTTGGTGCGCAGCGTGACGCCGGAGTCGGTGAGGTGGTCGAAGAGCTGATGGGTCAGGGCGCCGAAGTCGACGTCCGTGCCCGCGGGGACGCGGGTCGCGGCGAACGGCTCGCCCTTGCGGCGCTGCTGCATGAGCAGCGGGGCCCACTTGTTGATGACGCGGGAGTCCTCGCTGTACTCGATGCCCGCGAACAGCGGCTGCTCCTTGAGCACCTCGTAGCGGTTCTTGAGGTACGCGACATCCTTCTCGCCGCGCACGAACGTCATGTGCGGGGTCGCGTTGATGAACGTCGAGGGGGCGTCGAGCACGCCCTTGTCCACCAGCGACGACCAGAACTGGCGGCTCTGCTGGAACTGCTCGTTGATCGACACGGCCTTGGCGGGGTCGAGCGGCGCATCGCCCTGCTGCGGCATGTAGTTCAGCTCGCACAGGGCGGCGTGCCCTGTGCCCGCGTTGTTCCACGGGTTGGAGCTCTCCTGAGCCACGTCGGAGAGTCGCTCGAAGGCGACGATCTTCCACTCGGGCTGCAGCTCGTGCAGGAGTGTACCCAGGGTGGCGCTCATGATGCCACCGCCGATCAGGACGACATCGACGTTTTCAGTCACCGAACCAGTCTAGTTCGCGGGCACGCCGTCGCAGACCATGCGACGGCGTGCGCGGATGCGGGTCTCAGCTCACCGGGGTGAGACGCTCGGCGAGCACCTCGGCGATCTGCACGGCGTTCAGTGCCGCGCCCTTGCGAAGGTTGTCGTTGCTGAGGAACAGCACGAGGCCCTTGCCCTCGGGAGCGGACTGGTCGGCGCGGATGCGGCCGACGAAGCTCGGGTCCTTGCCGGCGGCCTGCAGCGGCGTGGGGACCTCGTCGAGCACGACGCCCGGGGCCGTGCTCAGCACCTCGCGCGCCCGCTCGGGCGTGATGTCGCGGGCGAACTCCACGTTGATCGAGAGCGAGTGGCCGGTGAAGACGGGGACGCGCACGCAGGTTCCCGCGACGCGCAGACCCGGGAGCTCGAGGATCTTGCGGCTCTCGTTGCGGAGCTTCTTCTCCTCGTCGGTCTCGTTGTCGCCGTCCTCGACGAGGTTGCCGGCGAACGGGATCACGTCGAAGGCGATCGGCGCGATGTACTTCTCGGGCTCGGGGAAGTCGACCGCGGAGCCGTCGTGCACGAGGCGGAGGGTGTCGCCCTGGGCGAGCACGCCCTCGACCTGGCCGAGGAGCTCCTGAGCGCCGGCGAGACCGGAACCGGAGACGGCCTGGTACGTGGACACGATGAGGCGCTCGAGGCCGGCCTCGGCGTGCAGGGCCTTCAGGACCGGCATCGCGGCCATGGTGGTGCAGTTCGGGTTCGCGATGATGCCCTTGGGGCGCTCGTCGATCGCGTGCGGGTTGACCTCGCTGACCACGAGCGGGACCTCGGGGTCCATGCGCCAGGCACTCGAGTTGTCGACGACGACGGCGCCCGCTGCAGCGAAGCGCGGCGCGTAGGCGCGGCTCGCGGTGGCCCCGGCGGAGAACAGGGCGATGTCGATGCCCGAGGCATCCGCCGTCTCGACGTCTTCGACGATGACCGTCGCGCCGCCGAACTCGATCGCGGTGCCGGCGGAGCGCGCAGACGAGAACAGGCGCAGGTCGCGGATCGGGAACGACCGCTCGGCGAGAATCTCGCGCATCACGGTGCCCACCTGGCCGGTGGCGCCGACGATGGCGACGGAGAGTCCTGATTCGGAGATGCGGGTCATGATGTTCCTTGGCGTCGTGCGGTACTGCGTACGAGGCTTCGGGCGCGGCGTCGGGGTGCTGATGCTGCGCCTGGCGCCGGTGTCAGGGTTTCGGCGAGTCTACCGTGGTGCGACGGGGTGCCGCCGCGAGGTTCCGCGCTGCTGCCCACACGGCAGGAAAGCGCAGAGGATTGGCCGAGATCAGCGGCCGGTGCCGGCGTGGACCGTGGCCTCGGCGTCGCCGTCGAGCCCGTAGGCGGTGTGCACGGTGCGTGCCGCCTCGGTCAGGTCGGTGTCGCGGAGCACCACGGAGATGCGGATCTCGGAGGTCGAGATCATCTCGATGTTGATGCCGCCGGCCGACAGCGCTTCGAAGAGCGTCGCGGAGACGCCGGAGTGCGTGCGCATGCCCGCTCCGACGACCGACAGCTTGCCGATCTGGTCGTCGTGGATCAGGTTCTGGAACCCGACCTCGGTCTGCTCGCCGGCCAGGGCCTTGAGGGCAGCCGCGGCATCTGCCTTGGGCACGGTGAAGGAGATGTCGGTGCGGCCGGTGGCCGACACGTTCTGCACGATCATGTCGACGTTGGCACCGGACTTCGCGACGATCTTGAAGATCTCGGCCGCCTTGCCCGGAACGTCGGGCACGCCGGCGACCGTGATCTTGGCCTGGCTGAAGTCGGTGGCGACCCCGGCGACGATCGGTTCTTCCATGACTGCTCCCTCGGCTTCGCGAGGGTTCTTCATTCCCTCGCCCAGAACGTACGTGCCCTCGGCCGACGAGAACGTCGACCGAGCGTGAATGAGGACGCCGTGACGGCGTGCGTACTCGACGGCGCGGATGTAGAGCACCTTGGCGCCGTTGGCGGCGAGCTCGAGCATCTCCTCGCTGGAGACGTGGTCGAGCTTCTGCGCCTTCGGGATCACGCGCGGGTCGGCGGTGAAGATGCCGTCCACGTCGCTGTAGATCTCGCACACGTCGGCGTCGAGCGCCGCAGCGAGGGCGACGGCCGTGGTGTCGGAGCCACCGCGGCCGAGCGTGGTGATGTCGCGGGTGTCCCGGTTGAAGCCCTGGAACCCGGCGACGATCACGATCGCGCCCTCGTCGAGAGCCTCGCGCAGACGGACCGGGGTGACGTCGACGATGCGAGCCGCACCGTGCTGCGAGTCCGTGATCATGCCGGCCTGGCTGCCTGTGAACGAGCGCGCCTCGAAGCCCATCGAGTGGATCGCCATCGCCAGCAGTGCCATCGAGATGCGCTCTCCGCTGGAGAGGAGCATGTCGAGCTCGCGGGGTGCGGGGATCGGCGCGACCTCGTTCGCGAGGTCGAGCAGCTCGTCGGTGGTGTCGCCCATCGCGCTCACGGCGACGACCACGTCGTGGCCTGCACGACGCGTGTCGACGATGCGCTTGGCGACGCGCTTGATGCTCTCTGCGTCGGCGACGGACGAGCCGCCGTACTTCTGCACGATGAGGGCCACGATCACTCCCTGGGATGTCGGGCGGATCCGCCCACGCTCATTCTACGATCGGCGCGTATGCTCCGTTGCGCATGTGTCGGGGGGGCGCGTGCGGAGCGCCGAGTGCACGGGACCTCGACGAGTGCACGGGAACTTCACGCGGATAAGCCGTGCGCTCGACAGCAAGCCGTGCACTCAGCGAAGAGGCGCGGGCACGTGCGGGGTGCGCGCAGGGTGCGGGGCGCGCGCCCGGCGTGCAGGCGCGGGGCGCGTGCGGGGTGTCGAGTGCACGGGACCTCGACGAGTGCACGGGAACTTCGCGTGGATAAGCCGTGCGCTCGACAGCAAGCCGTGCACTCGGCGAAAAGGCGGGCGGGGCGGGGGCGCGGGGCGGGTCAGAGGGAGGGTGGGAGGGCCTGGGGAGAGACCGGGCGGAGCCG
The DNA here is from genome assembly GCF_059422585.1 of Microbacterium sp. GW821-FHT01D02. Lineage (NCBI taxonomy): Bacteria > Bacillati > Actinomycetota > Actinomycetes > Micrococcales > Microbacteriaceae > Microbacterium > Microbacterium sp. GW821-FHT01D02. Next base: position 552,968 of record NZ_JBWKXB010000001.1, read on the forward strand.
GCCGCCCGTCGCGGCGAACCAGCATCCGACGATGATCAGCGGGAAGCCGAGCAGCAGGCCGGGGGTCAGCGGCTCCGCGAGCACGATCGCCCCGAGGATGATCGCGACCACCGGGTTCACGTAGGTGAACAGCGGGGCGCGCACCGGGCCGACCTCGCGGATGAGGGCGAAGAACGCGAGGAACGCGACTGCGGTGCAGATCACGGCGAGGGCGAGCAGAGCGCCGAGAGACGGCAGCGTGGGGACCTCATGCTGCGTCAGCAGGCCGATGGGGAGGTAGAAGATCCCGATCATCAGCAGCGAGAGCGTGATCGTGCCGAGCGACGACACGTCGTTCAGCTTGCGCGCGACGATGAACGGCGCGGTCGCATAGAGGACGGCGACCAGGAGCACCTCCCCCGCCGCGAGCAGGCTCACCTCGCCACCGAAGAGTCCGGGCCCCGCGACCACGACCGCGACGCCGATGAAGCCGACGAGGAGTCCGATGCCCCGGGCGGGACGGAGCACGCCGCGGTCACCGCCGCCGAGGGCGATCAGCGCCGCGAACAGCGGCACCGTGGCGACGAGCAGCCCGGTCATGCCGGAGGGCAGCGTCATCTCGGCGTGGCCGAGCAGCAGGAACGGACCGGCCATCTCGACCGCACCGAAGGCGAGCACCCACGGCCAGTGCTTCAGCGCCGCACGCAGCGCTCCGCTCCGGATGGCGAACGGCAGCAGCAGCAGCGCCGCGATGAGGGTGCGCCCTGCCACGATCGCGGGCGGCGAGATGGATTCGACCGCGACGCTGATGAACAGATAAGGCACGCCCCACAGCAGCGCCATGGCTCCGAAGAGCAACCAGCCGCGACGCGAGAAGCCGCCGCTCGCGTTCACAGGATGCGCCGGCCCTCGAAGGCGCGACCGAGGGTGACCTCGTCGGCGTATTCGAGGTCGCCGCCGACGGGCAGCCCGGAGGCGAGCCGGGACACCGTGATCTGCATGGTCGTGAGCAGCCTGCTGAGGTAGCTGGCCGTCGCCTCGCCCTCGAGGTTGGGGTTGGTGGCGAGGATGACCTCCTGCACCGTGCCGTCGGCGAGACGCGTCATGAGCTGGGCGATGCGGAGATCGTCCGGCCCGATGCCCGCGATCGGGCTGATGGCGCCGCCGAGCACGTGGTAGAGCCCGCGGAACTCCCTCGTGCGCTCGATGGCAGCGACGTCCTTCGCATCCTCGACCACGCAGATCAAGGCCTGGCTGCGGCGCGGATCGCGGCAGATGGCACACCGCTCCTGCTCGGCCACGTTGCCGCAGATCTCGCAGAACCGCACGCGGGTGCGGATCTCGCCGAGCAGTTCGGCGAGACGCGCGACGTCGAACGTCGGCGTCTGCAGGATGTGGAACGCGATCCGCTGGGCGGACTTCGGGCCGATGCCGGGGAGCCGACCGAACTCGTCGATCAGCTCCTGAACGATGCCGTCGTACATCAGTTGAACCTCGTCGGGGGCTCGTAGGGCTCTTCGCGAAGGAACGTCGCGCCGAGCACCTGGCGGATCACGGCCTCACCGTAGCGCTGCACTCCCCCGACCGTGGGGGCGCGCTCGATGACGACCGGCGCGGCGGCCGCCGCGCGCTGCTGCGCCTGCGATGCCGGTCGCGCGGCGCGCTCGGGCGGGGCCTGACGGGACACGGGCGGCTCGTACGACGGGTCGTAGGGCGGCTCCTCGTCGTAAGCGGGGGCCTCGTCGTCGCCGGGCAGCGGCGGCTCGTCACGATCGACCGCACCGTCGGACGGCGGCACCGGGGCGGACGCCGCGGCCTCGACCTCTTCGGGTTCGTCGTCGACCGGGAGCGGTGCCGAGGGGGCGGGCGGACTGCCCTGCGGCTCCTCCCGTGTCGTGGGGATCGGCGCCACGGCCCATTCCGTCACCGCGGAGGCGGCGGCACCATGGACCTGCGGACGGGAGGGCCTCGCTGACGCAGGCTCCGATGCGGGAGCGGAGTCGGCGGGCGTCGAAGGCCCGGATGCTGCGGGCTGTCGCGGCGCACCGCCGGCGGGCATGGGCGCGGGCAGGTACTTCACCCGGACGCCGAGTTCCTGCTCGATCGCGGAGCGCAGGTGGTCGGACGGGCCGGACCCCGGGGTCGTTCCCTTGAACTTCGCGACGTCGTGCTGGCTCGTGAATCCGAGCGTCAGGACCTCGGTGTCGGTCACGTAGGCCAGCGGCTGCACGGCCGTGGCGAGCAGCCAGGAGGTGCGGCTGATGTCCTCGAGCCGGGTGAGCACGGCGGGCCAGGACGAGCGGATGCGCTCGAACGTGACCGGCCCCTGCGGGGCGGCCGGCTCTGCGGGTTCAGCGGCGGGCTCTGCAGCGGCGGGTTCTGCGGAGACGGGTTCTGCGCGCGCGGGCTCGGGCGCGGCGACGGGCTCCGGAGCGATGCTGTCACTCGCAGCCGGCTCGGCGACCGTGGTCGGCTCGACGGGCGCAGAAGCCGTAGGCACAACAGGTGCAGGCGCGGTAGGAGCGGGCGTCGCGGGTGCCGGAGCCGACACGGTCGGGGCGGGCGCGACCGGAGCGGAGGCGCGGGCCGGAGCGGCGGCGCGCTCGACCGCGGGTGCCGCGCCGGCGAGCACGCGGGCGACCATGAGCTCGAGGTGCAGGCGGGGCGATGTCGCGCCCGACATGTCGTCGAGGGCGGCACTGACCACATCGGCCGTGCGCGAGAGTCGCGCCGAGCCGAAGGCCGCGGCCTGGGCGCGCATGCGCTCCAGGTCGTCTTCGGCGATCCCGCGCAGCACCGCGGAGGCACCGGCGCCGACGGCGGCGATCACGATGAGGTCGCGCAGACGCTCGAGCAGGTCGTCGACGAAGCGGCGCGGGTCCTGACCGGTCTGCACCACGCGGTCGATCGCGGGGAAGGCGGCGGCCGCGTCTCCCGCGGCGAGCGCATCGACGATCTCGTCGAGGAGAGCGGCGTGCGTGTACCCGAGCAGGGACACGGCGCGGGCATAGCCGACCGTGACCGTCTCGGAGCCGGCGGGCGCATCGGATCCGGCGATCAGCTGGTCGAGCAGCGACAGCGTGTCTCGCGGGGAGCCACCACCGGCGCGGACGACGAGCGGGAGCACGCCCTGCTCGACGATCACGCCCTCTTCGGCGCACAGCTTGGCGACGTACTCGAGCATCGCGGCGGGCGGCACGAGCCGGAACGGGTAGTGGTGCGTGCGCGAGCGGATCGTGCCGAGGACCTTCTCGGGCTCGGTGGTCGCGAAGATGAACTTGACGTGCTCCGGCGGCTCTTCGACGAGCTTGAGCAGCGCGTTGAAGCCCTGCGGCGTCACCATGTGCGCCTCGTCGAGGATGAAGATCTTGTACCGGTCGCGGCTGGGGGCGAACGTCGCCCGCTCGCGCAGGTCGCGCGCGTCGTCGACGCCGTTGTGGCTCGCCGCGTCGATCTCGACGACGTCGAGCGAACCGCCACCCGCGCGTGAGAGCTCGACGCAGCTCGGGCAGACGCCGCACGGCACGTCGGTCGGTCCCTCGGCGCAGTTCAGGCAGCGCGCCAGGATGCGCGCGGACGTGGTCTTCCCGCACCCGCGAGGACCGGAGAACAGGTAGGCGTGGCCGACCCGGTCTCCGCGCAGCGCCGTCATGAGCGGATCGGTCACCTGGGACTGCCCGATCATCTCGCCGAACGTCTCGGGTCGGTAGCGGCGGTAGAGGGCTGTGGTCACCTCAACAGCCTACGGCTTGCCACCGACCTTCGGCGGGCCCGAGCGTCAGTCGAGGGTCTCGATCACCGGGATCGTCGTCGTGATCACCGGGACGGAGGCGGACATCCGCGTTCCGTCCTCGCGGCGGGCGTCGGCGAACTGGCGCAGCGTCGGGCGCCCGGGGATCAGGGGGCCCTGATCGGCGAGCGGCACGACGACCTCGTCGTCGGTGGTGGCGATGTACGCGGTGTCGCGCACGCTGAACGGGACCGGGGGTCCGCTGCGCACCTGCACGCGCAGCTCCTCCTTCGTGACCGTCACGTACAGATCGGACCCCTGCCACTGCAGCGGGAACGACAGCGACGGCCAGGCCGAGGGCAGACGTGGGTCGAAGCTGAGATCGCCCGCGTAGTCGCGCATGCCGCCGAAGCCGCACACCAGAGCGGTCCACACGCCGCCGGCAGACGCGACGTGCACGCCGTCGGCCGCATTGTGGTGCAGATCGTGCAGGTCGACGAACAGCGACTGCTCGAAGTACTTCTGCGCGAGGTCCTGGTACCCCACCTCGGCGGCGAGGATCGACTGCACGACCGCCGACAGCGTCGAGTCGCCGGTGGTCAGCGGGTCGTAGTAGTCGAAGTCGGCCTTCTTCTCCTCCGGGGTGAAGTGATTGCCCTGGAGGAACAGCGCGAGCACGACATCGGCCTGCTTGAGCACCTGGAACCGGTAGATCACCAGCGGGTGGAAGTGCAGCAGCAGCGGTCGCTGCTCGGCCGGCGTGTTCGCGAGATCCCAGACCTCGCGCTCCAGGAAGAGCGAATCCTGAGGGTGGATGCCGAGGCCCTCGCTGTACGGGATGTACATCGCCTCCGCCGCCCGATCCCACGCCTCGGCCTCGCCGGGGCCGAGGCCCGTGCGGTCGACCAGCTTGACGTAGTCGTCGGGGTAGCTCTCCTTGATCTCGCGCACGATCTTCGCCGCGTAGCGGAGGTTGTAGCGCGCCATGACGTTCGTGTAGAGGTTGTCGTTCACGACCGTCGTGTACTCGTCCGGCCCCGTCACACCGTGGATGTGGAAGGTCTCGATCCCGTCGCCGGCACCCGTCTCCCCGACGAGGCGCGCGGCGCGCCAGAACCCGAGGGTCGCCCACAGCCGCGCGGTCTCGATCGCGATGTCGGCACCCTCGCGCCGCAGGAACTCCTCGTCCCCCGTCGCCCGGACGTACTTGCCCAGCGCGAAGCTGATGTCGGCGTTGATGTGGTACTGCGCGGTCCCGGCCGCGTAGTACGCCGAGGCCTCCTCGCCGTTGATCGAGCGCCAGGGGAAGAGCGCCCCGGCCTCGTTGAGCTGTGCGGCGCGGCGACGCGCGGCGGGCAGCATCTTCACCCGCGCCCGCAGTGCGTTGTACGCCCACCGCGGCGTCGTGTAGGTGAGGAACGGGAGCACGTAGATCTCGGTGTCCCAGAAGTAGTGGCCGCTGTAGCCGGAACCGGAGACGCCCTTGGCCGGGACTCCTGCGCCGTCGGCGCGCGCCGAGGCCTGCGCGAGCTGGAACAGGCACCAGCGCGTGGCCTGCTGCAGGTCGTCGCGCTCGCCGATCCGCACATCGCTGCGCTCCCAGAACGCGTCGAGCCACTCCCGCTGACGCAGGAACACGGTCTCGACGCCCTCCTGCGCGGCGCGGTCGAGCGACCGGCGGCAGCGGTCGACGAGCTCGCGCGGCGGCACGCCGCGCGAGGTGTGATAGCTCACGAGCTTCGTGACCGTGATCGGCACCCCGGCCTTCGCCTGCACGCGGAAGACGTTCTTCGCGATGTCCGGCTCCACGAGGGTGCGGGCGTTGTACTCGTTCTCGGTCTCGACGATGTGATCGGCGACCACGGCGACGGTCATGCCCGAGTCGGCGACGCGGTACGACAGCGCGGAGCGCATGCCGTCCTGCCAGTGCTCGGCCGGTTCCAGGACGCGGTCGGCGATCTTCTCGGCCTTCCGGGGGTCGAAGGCGGCGGCCTTCGTCCCGATCGGGGTGCCGGCGTAGACTCCCGCGCCGTCCTGACGGTTGAGTAGCTGGCAGCTGATCGTGACCGGGGCGTCGGCGTTCTCCACCACGACCTCGAGGCGGAGGACCGCGAGATGGCGCTCCTCGAAGCTCACGATGCGCTCATCGCGCATGCGCACGCGCTTGCCGGACGGGGTCTCCCACACGACGTGGCGCTCCAGCACACCCGTGCGCAGGTCGAGCGTGCGCCGGTACTCGCGGATGTCGGCGTCATCGAGCGAGATGGGCTCGTCGTCGACGTAGACGCGCATGACCTTCGCGTCCGGAGCGTTGACGATGGTCTGCCCGACCTCGGCGAACCCGTAGGCCTGCTCGGCGTGGCGGATCGGCCAGGTCTCATGCAGCCCGTTGATGAAGGTGCCGTGCTCCTGCGCGCCGCGACCCTCGATGTGGTTGCCGCGCAGGCCCAGGTAGCCGTTGCCGACGGAGAACAGCGTCTCGCCGACGCCCTCCTCCGAGTAGTGCGTGTCGATCAGGCGCCACGGGTCGACGGGGAAACGGTCGCGGTCGATCACTTCGACTCCCTCCGGTCGCTCAGTACGTCGCATGCGGTCTCCGGGGTGTCGGTGCGGGAAGGAGGGAGGAAGACGGCGAGGTCGTCGACCACGACGGTCGCGCCGGCGGCACGCAGGGCGTCGGCACCCGTGCCACGGTCGACGCCGACCACGGTCGCATAACCGGCGGCGGCGGCGGATGCGGCGCCGGAGGTGGCGTCCTCCACGGCGACGGACCGCGCGGGGTCCACCCCGAGGGCGACGGCACCGGCGGCGAACATGTCGGCGGCGGGCTTGGAGGCGAGACCGTCGCGCTCGGCCACGACGCCGTCCACCACGATCCGGAAGTACGAGCGGATGCCGGCGGCGCCCAGCACCTCTTCGGCGTTCTTGGAGCTCGAGACCACGCCGAGCGGGATGCCGGCGGAATGCAGGCTCTCGACCAGGGCGAGCGATCCGGGATACGGCGCGATGCCCGTCCCGCGGAGCGAGGCGGCGAACGCGGCGTTCTTGCGGTTGCCGATGCCGCAGATGGTCTCGGCGGACGGGTCGTCGTCGACCTCGCCCCAGGGCACCTCGACGTTGCGGCTGCGCAACAGGCTCGCGACGCCGTCGTAGCGCTTCTTGCCGTCGACATAGTCGTAATAGTCCGCGTCGGTGTACGGCGGAGTGATGTCCCAGCGGGCGAAGACGTCGTCGAACACGGTCTTCCAGGCGCGCATGTGCACCTCGGCGGTCGGTGTGAGCACGCCGTCGAGGTCGAAGAGCACGCCGTCGGCGTGGAACAGGTCGGGCAGTGCTTCTGGCACAGTGCCTCCAGGAGAAGGTCGATCGTCGGGCCGGCACCTCTCCGTGCCACTGTGCAAGCGTAATGCGATGCCGCGCCGGCGGGTAACCCCCGCGGGTGGATCAGAGCAGCTCGGCGGTCTGCCGGGCGATCTGCAGCTCTTCGTCGGTCGGCACCACGAGCACCGTCACCGCGGACGAATCCGTCGAGATCCGCCGGATGCCGCGATCCCCGGCCTCGTTGCGCGCCGGGTCGATCTCGACCCCCGCGAAGCCGAGCGTCGCCATCGCGGCGGCCCGCACCGGCGCCGCGTTCTCGCCGACGCCGGCCGTGAACGAGATGACGTCCACTCCCCCGAGCTGCGCGATGTACGCGCCCGCGTAGGCGCGCAGCCGGTGCACGTACACGTCGAAGGCGAGGACGGCCGCCTCCTCCCCCGCCGCGACCCCGGAGAGGATGTCGCGCATGTCGCTGCGCCCGGCGAGACCGGCCAGGCCGCTGCGGGTGTTGAGCAGCGCGTCGAGATCGTCGATGGAGAGGCCGGCGCGGCGCGACAGGTGCACGAGCGCCGCGGGGTCGAGGTCGCCGGACCGAGTGCCCATGACCAGCCCCTCGAGAGGGGTGAGCCCCATCGAGGTCTCCACCGAGCGCCCGCCGTCGATCGCGGTCACGGAGGCGCCGTTGCCGAGGTGGAACACGAGCTGTCGGAGGTCGCCCAGGTCGCGCCCGAGGAACGCCGCCGCGGCCTCGCTCACGTACTGGTGACTCGTGCCGTGGAAGCCGTAGCGGCGCACCCGATGCTCCGCGGCGAGCGCGGCGTCGATGGCGTAGGTGTACGCGGCGGGCGGGAGCGTCTGGTGGAACGCGGTGTCGAAGACGGCGACGTGCGGCACCTCGTCGAACACGGCGCGCGCGGCGAGGATGCCGGCGAGGTTCGCGGGGTTGTGCAGCGGCGCGAGCACCGCGAGCTCGTCGATCTGCCGCTCCACGTCGGCGTCGATCAGCGTCGGCGCGTAGAAGCGTGCACCGCCGTGCACCACGCGGTGTCCGACGGCGACCGGCCGGTGCTCCTCCAGGGAGGGGCCGTGCGCGGCGAACTGCTCGCGCATGATCTCGAAGGCGGCGGCATGATCGGCGATCGGACGCTCGTCGCGATACGTGGCTTCGAGCAGGGTCGGCATGGCGTCGCCACCCGCCTCGGGGCGCACCGTGTGCGCGACGGGGCTGACCTCCTGCCCGATGCGCTCGATCAGTCCGCTCGCGAGCAGGTTCTCCTGCTCGATGTCGATCAGGCTGTACTTCAGCGAGGAGGAGCCGCTGTTGATGACCAGGATCGCGCTCATGCCGCATCCCCTGTCCGCTCGGCGCCCTGCGCCTGGATCGCCGTGATCGCGACCGTGTTCACGATGTCGTCGACCAGTGCCCCGCGCGACAGGTCGTTGATGGGCTTGTTGAGGCCTTGCAGCACCGGTCCGATGGCCACGGCGCCCGCGGAGCGCTGCACCGCCTTGTAGGTGTTGTTGCCCGTGTTCAGGTCGGGGAACACGAACACGGTCGCACGCCCGGCCACCGCCGAGTCGGGCAGCTTGGCCTTGGCCACCGCGGCGTCCGCGGCGGCGTCGTACTGGATCGGCCCCTCGACCGGCAGCTCCGGTGCCCGCTCGCGCACCAGGGCGGTCGCGGCGCGCACCTTGTCGACGTCGGCGCCCGATCCGGACTCGCCGGTCGAGTACGACAGCATCGCGACGCGCGGATCGATGCCGAACTGACGGGCGGTCGTCGCCGAGGAGATCGCGATGTCGGCGAGCTGCTCGCTGGTGGGATCGGGGATCACGGCGCAGTCGCCGTAGACGAGCACCCGGTCGGCGAGCGCCATCAGGAACACGCTGGAGACCACGTTCACGCCCGGCTTGGTCTTGATGATCTCGAAGGACGGGCGGATGGTGTGCGCCGTCGTGTGCGCGGCACCGGACACCATGCCGTCGGCGAGGCCCAGGTGGACCATCATCGTGCCGAAGTACGACACGTCGGTCACGGTGTCGGCCGCCTGCGCGAGCGTGATGCCCTTGTGGGCGCGCAGGCGCGCGTACTCGGCCGCGAAGCGCTCGACCAGCGCAGGATCGGTGGGGCTGAGCACCTGGGCGGCGGCGATGTCGACGCCGAGCTCGACGGCACGCGCGCGCACCGCCGCCTCGTCGCCCAGGATCGTGAGGTCGGCGACCTCGCGGGCGAGCAGAGTGGCTGCAGCGCGCAGGATCCGGTCGTCGTCGCCCTCGGGGAGCACGATGCGGCGGCGGTCGGCGCGGGCGCGCTCGATGAGTCCGTACTGGAACATCAGCGGCGTCACGACGTGCGCCGTCGCGAGCCCGAGCTGCTCGGTGAGCTCCGCGATGTCGACGTGCGCCTGGAACAGCCCCAGCGCGCGGTCGTAGCGGGTGCGGGAGTCGGCCGAGATCCGCCCCCGGGTGCCCATCACCCGCACCGCCGTGTCGTAGGTGCCGAGGTCGGTCGTGATGATCGGCACCGAGGAGGCGAATCCGTCGAGCAGCCGCGCGATCGGCTCCGGCAGCGGGAACGGCCCGTTGAGGATGATCCCGGCGATGCGCGGGAAGGTGCCGGACGAATCGGCGAGCAGCGCGGCCAGCAGCACCTCGGTGCGGTCGGCGGGGATCACCACGACCGCCTCCTCGGTGAGGCGCGGGAGCACGTTCACCATGGACATGCCGGCGACGACGATCGTCAGCGCCTCCCTGGTGAGCCGGTCGTCGTCGCCCTGGAGGAGCTTCCCGTCGACGGCGGCGAGGATGCCGCGGATCGACGGTGCCACCAGGGCGCGGTCCTCCGGGATCGCCCACACCGGGGTGCGGTCGTCGGGGAGCACGGCGTGCACCGCGTCGATGATCCCGCCCAGAGCATCGGGGTCGGCCCTGTTCACGGCGACCGCGAACAGCTCCGCCCGCTCCTCGACGAGCTCGGAGAGCGCGAGCGCGGCGATCTGCCCGACGGCGGCGGCGGCGCGTGCGGTCGTGGTGCCGAGCTGCTCGGCCTGACGCTGCTGGTCACGCCCGCTGAGCACGAGCAGGACGGGAGCGCCGAGGTTCGCGGCGATGCGGGCGTTGAATCCGAGCTCGGCGGGGCTGGCGACATCGGTGTAGTCGCTGCCGATGATCACGACCGAGTCGCACTGGGCCTCGACGGCCTTGAATCGCGCGACGATCGTCGACAGCGCCCCCTCCGGGTCGGCGCGGACGTCGTCGTAGGTGACGCCGATGCAGTCCTCGTAGTCGAGGTGCACGCCGTCGTGCGCGAGCATCAGCTCGAGGATCTCGTCGCGCGCGGTGACCGAGCGCGCGATCGGGCGGAACACCCCCACGCGCGGCGACACGCGCATCAGGGCGTCGAGCGTCCCGAGGGCGATCGTCGACTTGCCGGTGTGTCCTTCGGCCGAGGTGATGTAGATGCTCTGCGCCACGGCTTCAGCTTAGGCGGGCGATCGGTGGCTCCGCCCTGGACGGCACCGGGTCAAATGCGACGGCGTCAGTCGCACGGACCGGACAGCGCATCGACGACCGCCGTGGCGTCGGCCTGGAACCGTGCGTAGTAGTCGCGATCCGTGTTGATCTGCACGCGGTGGATCGCGTGCGAGGGCTCCATGCTCTGCCAGTCGGGCAGCCGTCCCAGCCGGTCGAAGAACAGCGTGGTCGCCGTCGCCGGGTCCATCCGCTGCTCGGCGCTGCCCCACCAGTCCTGCTGCTGGAACAGGCCGATGCTCGTCGTGCGCGATCCGTCGGGGTTCGTGAACCCTCTCGTCTCCCAGTCCCCGTAGTCGATGTTACGGAGGCTGCTCTCCCCCATCGCCGTCATCACCCCGAGGATCTGCCCCTCGCGGGGGAAGCCGAGCGCGGACGCGGTGCGCACGATGGTCGCCGCGTTCTCCAGCTGCTCGCCGCTCCATCCCTCGACGCCCACCTCGGGGAACGTCTGCGGTCGGTCGATGCAGACGGGTGCGGGGTCGCGAGCGAGTCCCAGCGGGATGAGCGCGAGCAGCCCGCCGAGGACGACCACCGCACCAGCCGAGAGGAGCACCCGCTGCAGGATCCTCCGGCGGCGCAGGCGCGTCGCGGCCTGGCGTCGGGCACCCGGCCGGCGCCGTCTCGAGGCGCTCTTCCTTCGCGCCGCGGGCTTCTTGGCGGCAGGCTTCTTCTTCGTTGCGGATGAGCGCTGGGGCCGCGACTTCGCGCGCGCGGCGCTCATGCCGTCAGGGCTCCGCGATCCGCGCGGGGTCTGCGTCCGAGGAGAGCGGCGACGCCGCCGCCGATGGCCCCGAACAGGTGCCCCTGCCAGGAGACGCCCTCGGCCGCCCCGAAGACGCCGGCGAGCATCGTGCCACCGTACAGTCCGATCACCACGACCGCGATCACGGCGTACAGGATGCGGTGCGCCACCCGCCCCGGGGCGAAGACCCGCATCACCACGTAGCCGAAGTAGCCGAACACGAGACCGGACGCGCCGACGGTCAGCGTGCCGGGGGCGTTCACGACCCAGGTGCCGATGCCGCCGACGAGCGCGACGACCGCCGTGACCGCCCAGAACCGCCGGGCTCCCTCGACCGCGACCAGACAGCCCAGCACCAGGAAGGGCACGGAGTTCGCGATGAGGTGCTGCCAGCTCGCGTGCAGCAGGGGTCCGAGCACGATGCCGCCGAGTCCCGTGAGATCCCACGACCGCAGCCCGAAGTCGGTGAACGAGCCGGGGAGGACGGCGTCGGCGAACTGGACGACCCACATCGCGACGAGCAGCAGCACCGGCGAGGCGAATCGGCCGAGCGGATGCTGCGCCTGCGGCGGCGGGGTGACGGTCACCGGACGATTGTCTCAGGTGCGACCGACGATTCGGCTGGGCGTGCCTCGAAGCGGTCGCCCGCGAGGACGGCGCCGATGTCCGGGCAAAGAAAATGACTCTCCGCGCACCCAGCAGAGCCCGGTTACCCTTGCTGCGTTTCCGCCCTGGGGGAATTGGCCTGGATGCCGCCACGCGGAGAGCCGTCAACCATCCTAACCCGACCGTGTCGGGTGCGATGACACCACCCGACCGTTTGACAGACTGGGCGGGTCATGGATGCTCTCGCCCTCCCCCTCTCGTCGTGGCGGTTCACGGGCACCCTGCGCACGTATCAGGCCGAGGTGCTCGAGCGGATCCCGGCGGGGACGGACGAGAAGATGCACATCGTCGCGCCGCCCGGGTCCGGCAAGACGCTGCTCGGGCTGCTGCTCGCCGCGCGCGAGGGACATCGCACGCTGGTGCTGGCGCCCACCGTCACCATCCGGCAGCAGTGGCTGCGCACCGCTCAGGAGCTCGCCCCCGATGCCGGCTCCGTCTCGGACGACGCGCAGTCCCTCGGGGACCTCACGGTGCTGACCTATCAGCTCCTCAGCGTCACCGGCGACGGCTCGCCCTTCGAGGAGCTGGCCCGACGCCAGTGGATCACGGAGCTCGCCGACACCGATCGCTCGGAGGCGGATGCCGCGACCTGGCTCGCGGTGCTGGAGACGGACAACGCCGGGCAGTACCGGTCGGGGATCCGACGACGCGTGCGCGGCCTCCGCCGCCGGTTCGCCCAGCAGCGGCCCGAAGAGCTCGCTCTGGTCCTGCATCCGAACGCCGTCGCGCTCATCGATGCGATCGTCGCTGCCGGGATCCGCACGATCGTCCTCGACGAATGCCACCACCTGCTCGACCACTGGGCGCTGGTGGTGGCCTATCTGACGGCCCGCATCCGCGCCACGGGGACGACCCCCGTCGTGATCGGACTCACGGCCACGCTCCCCTCCCCCGATGACGAGACCGAGTACGAGAACTACTCGCAGCTGCTCGGCGACGTGGACTACGAGGTGCCCGCCCCCGCGGTCGTGAAGGAGGGGCATCTCGCGCCCTACCGGGACCGGGTGTGGTTCACGGAACCGGAACCGGCCGAGGCGGCGTTCATCCGTCGGCACGAGTCGCTGCTGGAGGATCTGGTGCTGCGGGTGCTGTCCTCGGCGGACGGCATCGCGTATCTGGAGGAGCAGCTGCAGCCGGCGGCCGACACGGCGCCGGGACCGACGGCATCCGCGGAGCCCGATCCGGAGCTCGCGCGGCGGGTGGCTCTCGAGCGCGCGCTGTCCGCGGACTTCGCCCTGACCCGCTCCGCGGGAGTGGTGCTGCGGGTCGTGGCGCCGACGCATCCGCTGACGGCCCTGCTTCCACCTGTGCTGTTCGGCCGCTGCACGACCGACGACCTCCTCACCGTCCTGACCCGGTTCGCCCAGACGAAGCTGCTGACCGATCCGACGGCTCGCGGCCAGTGGGAGTACGTGCGGCGCGCACTCGCCGACTTCGGGCACCACCTGACCGACCGCGGGCTCCGGCGCGGCCGCAACCCGGTGGAGACGACCCTGACCTACTCGGCGTCGAAGGACCGCGCGGCGATCGACATCCTGCACCGGGAGCTGGCGGGCGACTCCGCCGAGCACGTGCGGGCCGTGGTCGTCACCGACTTCGTCGAGCACGGGAACCATCGCGGCCTCGCGGGAGAGCCCGCCGGCGCCCTGCGCGTGTTCGACCGCCTCATCGCCGACCGGGTCACCGGAGGGCTGCGTCCGGTCCTGCTCACGGCACGGCATCTGCGGGTGCGCGCCGAGGACGCCGATGCCATCGCCGAGCAGCTGCAGTCCCTGCTCGGATCCGACGTCACGGTGATCCGCACCCCGGGCCCGAGCTGCGACCTCCAGGTGGCCGAGGCGGGGCGCGGCCGCCTGGTCGCCGCCGTCTCCGAGCTGATCCGCCGCGGATCCGTGCGCGTGCTCGTCGGCACCCGCGGGCTCCTCGGCGAGGGCTGGGACTGTCCATCGGTGAACACCCTCATCGACCTCACCGCGGTCGCGACGAGCGCGGGCACCCAGCAGCTGCGCGGACGCACGCTGCGCCTCGATCCCGCGTGGCCGGGCAAGGTCGCGCACAACTGGTCGGTGGCCTGTCTCGTCCCGGCCGCGGTCGACCTCGACAGCCCCGCGGAGATGCAGCGCCTGCGCCGCCGGCACGGTCACCTCTGGGGCCTCAGCGCCGACGACGACACCCGGATCGTCTCCGGTCTCGAGCACGCGCTCCCGCCGGCGGCGATCATCGCGCTCTACGCGGTGATCGACAAGACCGACGGCGCGGCGATCGGCAGGATCAACGACGAGATGCTCTCCCGGCTCCGCAGCAGGGCGCAGACCGCGGAGGACTGGCGGGTCGGCGAGCCCTGGGTGTCGCAGGAGCGCGACGTGGTGTCGATCCGCACCTCCTCCGCGGCGCAGATGCTGCGCACCGGACCGACCCTCGGCGCTGCCGTTCCGCTGACGTTCGGCGTCAGCGGGGTCGGTCTCGCCGCGGGCATGGGAGCGCTCGGTGCGGTGGGCGCCCTCTCGCTCCCGGTCGGCGCGGGCATCGGCATGGCAGCGGTCGGCGCCCTCGCCTCCACCGCGATCCTCTGCGGCTCGAGCGTGCTGCGCGCTCTGCGCACGCTCCGCGACCCCGCCTCGCTGTACCGCGGCGCCGCGGTCGCCGTCGCCGCGGGCCTGCACGACGCCGGGCGCATCCGGGCACTCGGCCACGGCGCGATCGAGGTGCACAGCCAAGGCGGCGACGAGTTCTGGATCGAGGTCTCCGGCACTCCGCGTGAGCGCCGTCTGATCGCGGACGCCGTGCAGGAGCTGTTCGCGCCCGCCGAGAACCCCCGTTTCCTGCTCCGGGTGGACCAGGGGGTGTTCGGCGGTTCCGGCCCCCTGGCCGACGGACTGCGCTCCCTGGTCGACCGGGCGGTCCCCGGGCGACGCCTGCTCCCGGTGCCGAAGTCGCTCTCCCGCCGCCGGGCCGACGCCGAGGCGTTCGCCGAGCGCTGGCGAGCCGCGGTCGGCCACGGCGTGCTGCACGAGCTCCAGGGGACCACGGGACTCGCCCTGCTGCAGATCGCCCGGAGCACGCCGAGCCTGCTGGACCGCTCGGAGCCGCGACGTCGGGTGTGGGGCTGACCCCGCGACTGACCCCGGGCGCCCTCATCCTCAGGGGAGGTTGCCAGAGCGACGCCCGCTCCACAGCGTTACGATCGAGTAACGCGCACCGCAGCGCCGACGTGAGAGGGAACGCATGCCAGAGAACGCCCCCCTGAGCCCGGTGACGATCGACGCCGAGAAGTTCGCCGTGCAGACGTCGGCCATCCTCGGCTCCATCGGCCAGGTGATCGACGGCAAGCCGGATGCCGTGCGCAGCGCCCTGGTCTGCCTGCTGGCCGAGGGGCATCTGCTCATCGAAGACGTCCCCGGGGTCGGCAAGACGATGCTCGCCCGGGCTCTGGCCGCGAGCGTGGACGCGACCGTGCGTCGCATCCAGTTCACGCCCGACCTGCTCCCCGGCGACGTCACGGGCGTCTCGGTGTACAACCCGGTCGACCGGGAGTTCGAGTTCAAGCGCGGCGCCGTGTTCGCGCACATCGTGATCGCCGACGAGATCAACCGCTCCTCCCCCAAGACGCAGTCCGCTCTGCTCGAGGCGATGGAGGAGGGCCAGGTCACCGTCGACGGCGCCACCCACCTGCTCCCCTCGCCCTTCCTGGTCGTCGCGACCCAGAATCCGCTCGAGATGGAGGGCACCTACGCGCTCCCCGAGGCACAGCGCGACCGGTTCATGATGCGCATCTCGATGGGATATCCGGATGCCGCGGCCGAGGCGCTCATGCTCCGCCAGCGTGACGTCGTGAGCCCGCTCGCCGCCGTGACGCCGGTCGCCGATGCCGCATCCATCGCCCAGCTCATCGCGTGGGCGCGTTCGGTCCACGTCGCCCCCGCGCTCGAGGAGTACGCCGTCGCCCTCGCGCAGGCCACCCGCTCCGACCCGAACCTCCACCTGGGCGCGAGCCCTCGGGCGACGCTGCAGCTGATCCGGGCCGCCAAGGTATGGGCCGCGCTCGACGGGCGCGAGTACGTGATCCCCGACGACATCACGGCCCTGCTCATCCCGGTCCTCGCGCACCGCCTGCTCCCCGCCCGCGGAGCCCACCGCGCGGGTGCACAGCCGGTCGAGGCCGCGCTCACCCAGATCGTCGAGCGGGTGCGCGTGCCCGTCGCGACCCGTTCCTGACCGAGCCGCTCATGCGCAGACGCCGATCCCTCACCAGCCGCGGCGCCGGTGCGCTCGTCGCCGCGCTCTGCTGCATGATCGCCGCCAACGTCGCGGGCGCCCGCATCCTGCTCTACATCGGGATCCTGCTGGCCGCCCTCACCCTCTTCTCCCTCCTCGCCGTCCGCCTCCCCCGGCGTTCCGGCACCGTGACCCGCCAGATCTCCACCGACCTGTTGACGGTGTCCGAGACCTCCCGCGTGACGGTGCGGTTCTCCCTGCGCGCCCTGCGCGTGCCCCGCGGTCTGTGGCGGGACGTGCTGCCCGACGCGGTCTCCGGAGACGCCGGCGGCGACTATCCCCCGACGAACGGCCAGCTCAGCTACCAGATCACCGGCATCCGTCGCGGCGTCTGGCCGCTCGGTCCGCTGATGCTGCGCACCGTCGACCCGTTCGGGCTGGCGCAGCGCGAGCAGTCGTTCGGGGACACCCGGAGCGTGACGGTCGTCCCGGAGGTGTTCGCCCTCGCCCCGCTCGCCGTGCGCGTCGGCGCCGCCGGCGGGACCGCGCACACCTCGTCGACCCGGCTCGGCCAGGGCAGCGACAACCTGTCACCGCGCGGCTACATCCCCGGCGACTCGATGCGTCGCATCCACTGGCGGGCGACCGCGCACCGCGGACAGCTCATGGTGCGCCAGGAGGAAGAGGAGTCGAGCCCGGATGCGGTCGTCGTGCTCGACCGCAGCAGCCGCGGCTGGGACGCACCGGGCTCCGAGGCGGACCCGGCGTTCGAGGCGGCCGTCTCGCTGTGCGCATCCGCGGCCGTGCACCTCGCCGCCGAGGGCTACAGCGTCGACGTGATCGACAGCGCGGGCGGCCTGCTGGGTGAGCTGCGCGGCCATGAGGACGACCGCGACGGTCTGCTGGTGGCCCTCGCGATGGTCGCTCCGCGGGGCGACAGCCGCGATCTGGCGACGCTCATCGGGGGGACGCCGCCCGGCCCGCTCGTGTACATCACCGGTCGCCTCGACGAAGAGGACGCGGTCCTGCTGCGTCCGGCCGGAGCCACCGCCCCCATGCTGTTCAGCGCGGATCTGCAGCCCGGGGCGGCCGAGGCCGCGGCCCCGCACGGCTGGACCGTGGTGCCGCTCGGCGCCGACATCGCCGAGGCGTGGGAGGACGCGGTGTCCGCGCGGATCGGGGTCGGCGATGTTCCGCGCTGAGCAGTCGCGGTCTGCGCCGGCCGCACCCTCTGCTCCGCAGTGGCATCGCGACCGCGAGGAGCGGACGGGGGTGGGCGGCCCCGGAGTCCTGGCCGCCACGGCCGCGCTCGTGGCGATGTGGCCGTTCACGTCGGTGATCTCCCCGGGCGGATGGTCGATCACGGTGCTCGGCGTGATCATCGTCGTGGCCGGCACCGGGATGCTCGCCCGGCACCTGCTGCGACGACGCACCCCCTGGATCAGCGATCTCCTCACGTTCGCGGCGCAGGTCCTGGCCACCATCGCCCTCCTGACCATGCTCATCGCGGGCCCGACCGCGATCCTCGGGATCTTCCCGACCGCCACCACGCTGGCCCTGTTCGGAGCTCTCGGCGCCGCGGCCGCGGAGGCGGTCGTGTTCGGCTCCGCACCGCTGGATGCCACGCCCGCACTCGCCGCCGTGATGGGAGCGGGGTTCGCGCTCGTCGCGATCCTGCTCGATCATCTCGTCGCGCATCGCTCGGCGGTGCTGGCCGTCCTGCTGACCGGCGCCATCGGGGCGATCCCGATGATCGTCACGCTGGGCGACACCAACATCTTCTGGTTCGTGCTGTTCGGCGTGATCGCCCTCGTCCTGTTCCGGTACACCGCGAGGCGGCATCCGGAATCGCCCCGCGGCTCCTCGGTCCCCCTCGCCGTCACCGTGGGGGCCGCCGCCCTCGTGACGACCCTGGTGATCGCGCCGGTGCTGCCCGTCGCCTCGAACGTGGCCGGCACCGGGGTCGGCGTCACGGTCGACGCCTCGCTGCGCCTGGGCGACGACCTGCGCCAGCCCAACCCGGTCGAGGTGCTCACCGTGGCCGAGGAGGGCGACTCCGCTCCGTACCTGCGCCTGACCACGCTCTCCCGCTTCGACGGTCGCGTCTGGCAGCCGGACCGCGGCAACCTCCAGTCGCAGGACGAGGGCTTCGGCGCACCGGAGTGGGGCGAGGGCATCACGGTGGAGGAGCAGAACACCTCCATCCGGGTGCTGCGGATGTCGAGCTCGTGGCTGCCCGTGCCGTACCCCGCCACCGCGGTGCAGGGGCTCACCGGCTCCTGGCGCGTCTCCCCCGACAACCGCACCCTCTTCTCCCGCAGCGCCGACGCCGTGGGCAACGACTACACCGTCACCTCGTCGCGCCCTCTCCCGACGCTCGAGCAGATCCGTGCCCTCGACGCGGCCGCGCCGACGGTCGACCCGGATGCCGAGCCGGTCGAACTCCCCGCGATCATCGGCGATCTCGCCTCCGAGGTCACCGCGGACGCGAGCACCGACTACGACCGCCTCGTGGCCCTGCAGAGCTGGTTCCGCACGCAGTTCGCGTACTCCCTGGAGACGCCGGTCGAAGAGGGCTTCGACGGCACCGGCGCCGAGGCCGTCGCACAGTTCCTCGAGGTGCGACGGGGATACTGCGTGCACTTCGCCGGGGCCTTCGCGCTGATGGCGGAGAGCCTGGGGATGCAGGTGCGCATCGTCGTCGGCTACCTCCCGGGCACGCTGACCGACGAGAAGCGCGGTGACGAATCGGTCTTCTCGGTGACCAGCGACCAGCTGCACTCCTGGCCCGAGGTCCTGTTCCCCGGTGTGGGCTGGGTGCCGTTCGAGCCGACCGCGTCGCTGGGCGTTCCCACCGCGTTCCGCGCCGGAGTGACGCAGGGCGGCGGTCCGGACACCCCGACGAGCCCCGCCCCGACCACCAGCCCGCAGGCCGAGCAGACCCCCGGGGCAGAGGTCGACCGCGGCGACCCGGGCAGCGAGTCGGCCGGCGGCAACGGGCAGCGCCCCCTCGACGCGATGCCCGTCGTGTTCACCGCGCTCGGCGTCGTGGTGCTGCTCCTGCTGCCGGCGCTGATCCGTCTCGTGGAGCGTCGCAGCCGTCTGAACCGCGCCCGCCGCGGCGATCCGGCCGCGGCCTGGGCCGAGCTCCGTGACACGCTCATCGACCTCGAGCTGCCCGTGTCCGACGCCGACACCCCGCGAGTCCGCGCAGCCGGACTGGTGCGGGGGAGCAACGCGGATGCGACGGCGCTGCGACGACTGACCGATGCCGTCGAGCAGGCCAACTACGCGCGCTCCGGTGAGGAGCCGACCGATCTCGCGGTGCCGCTGCGCGAGGTGCTCGCCCAGCTGCACCGCAGCGTCGACCGACCGACGCGGGTGCGCGCGGCGCTGCTGCCGCGCTCCCTCTACGCGCCGCGCGCGGCCGAGCCCGGTGTGACCGTCTGATCCACCGGCGGGGGCTCGTGGTCAGGCGGCGTGGACGTCGCAGGCGACGGCCACGCAGGCTTCGCACACGACGAACTGCGATCGGCAGGACGGGTCGGGGCAGTTCGCGGTGCGCTTGGTGGGCGCCCCGCAGCCCGCGCACTCCCCGATGACCGCGGCGTGGTCGGAGAAGTCGACCGAACCCCGTCCGTCGAAGACGTAGAGCGATCCGTCCCAGAGGCCGTCGTCGCCGTACTTCTCCCCGTACCGGACGATGCCGCCCTCGAGCTGGTAGACCTCGCCGAACCCCCGGGCCGTCATGAGGCTCGACAACACCTCGCAGCGGATCCCTCCGGTGCAGTACGTGACGACGGGCTTGCCCTTGAGGTCGTCGTAGGCGCCGGAGTCGAGGAGGCGGACGAAGTCCCTGGTGGTCTCGGTGTCGGGCACGACCGCGCCGCGGAACCGTCCGATCTGCGCTTCGAGGGCGTTCCGGCCGTCGAAGAACACCACGTCCTCGCCGCGCTCGTCGATCAGCCCGTGCAGCTCCTCCGGGGTCAGTCGTGTGCCGCCGCCGACGACACCGCCCTCGTCGACGCGGAGCTCGCCCGGTGCACCGAAGGAGACGATCTCGTCGCGCACCTTCACGCTGAGCTTCGGGAAGTCGAGGCTGCGGCCGTCGGCATCCAGCCCGGTCCCGTCGCTCCACTTGATGTCCGCGTCCGCGAACGGCGCGTAGGAGCGGAAGGAGCGCCGCCACTTCTTCAGCGCGGCGATGTCACCGCCGAGCGTGCCGTTGATGCCGTCCTTCGAGATGAGCAGTCGTCCGCGCAGGCCGAGTGCTTCGCCGAGATCGCGCTGCCAGACCCGCACGGCCTCGGGGTCGGCCAGGGGTGTGAACGCATAGAAGAGGACGATCTTGGGGGTTGCCACCCAGGAATCCTACGTGGAGTCGCCGCGTGCTACGTCACATCGCGGTTCATGAACGAGGCCCCTCCGACGGCGAGCGCCGCCAGCACCCAGCCGCTGGCGACCAGCACGGCCAGGGGGCTGTCGAGGCGGTCCTCCGGCAGGATCCCCACGACCGAGAGGTCGAATCCGAAGGCCTCGAGCAGTGCGAGGAGCGGGAGGTAGACGGCACCGGCGCCCCAGAACATCGCGACCAGCATCGCCGCGCCCATCGACAGGGAGGCCACGAAAGGAGCCACGAGATGGGCCTGGACGATGATCCCCAGTCCCATCCCCCACAGGCCCGCAGCGGCGCCGACCGCGAGGGTGGCTCCGAAGGACCGCCCGTCCACCGGAACGCCGCCCATGGCCACGGCGAGCGCCGTGTGGCCGCCGAGGACGCCGGCGAGCGCGACGCCCGCACCACCGAGCGCCGATGAAGGCGCGCGGACCAGCAGCAGCGTCCACCGATGCTGCATCGTCAGCCGCTGCGCGATGACGCCGTCCCGCAGATCGAGGGTGTGGCGGAAGGCACCGTAGACGGCCGCGAGGATGGCTCCGTACGTCGCGAGCACGGCGCTGAACGGGGCGGTGAGCGCCGCTCGCGCGTCCGCCGGCGCCGCCGCGAACTCCGGAGGGATGCTCGTCGCCAGGGACAGCGACAGCACGAAGGCCGCGACCGCCATCCCGAGCAGGACGACGTCGCCGACGAAGCCGCGCGCCTGAGCACGAACAGCCCGATCGATCACGCGACCCTCCGGCGTCCCCGGATCCAGGCGACCGCGGCCAGTCCGACCGTCCACGCGAGCGCGACGCCGAGGGCGGGCACGACATCGAGCAGGCGGTCCTGGTATCCGGGAACGCTCACGGCGGCCAGCGCCAGCCCGGGCGAGAACCTCGCCACCTCGGGGGCCGTGCGCAGCAGCGCGAACTCCACGACCATCGGGAGGATCAGGACGAGGGCGGCGGTCACGTAGTAGCTGCGGGTGAGCCAGCCGATCGCTCCCCCGATGAGGGCGCCGAGCACCGTGCCGACGAGCGCGCCGGCATAGATGCGCCACGCATCCGGGGTGAGAACGAGCGCGAGCCCGTCCTTCCTCAGGAGGAGCGAGACGCCCGCCGTCCAGACGACGAAGATGCCGATCGACAGCGCGACCGCCGTCACGGCACCGGCGACGAGCTTGCCCGCGAACGCCCGTGGGAAGCCGACGCCGACGAGCGTCCTGTCCATCGAGCCGTAGTAGTACTCGCGCGTGACGGCGTAGGCGCCGACGTAGGCGGCGGCGATGGCGCACCACGCGAGCGGTTCCAGCAGACGCGTGGTGGCCGCACCGGCGTCGAGGCCACCGAGGCCGAAGCGCGACCCGTCGGAGAAGAGCACGAAGACGGGCAGGAGCAGGGCGACGAGGTAGACCGCCAGGAGGGAGATCCCGCTCACGGAGCGCAGCACCTCGCTGCGGATGACGCCCCTCATGCCGACGCTCCCTCGACGAGATCGAAGTACTTGCTCTCCAGCGAGTCGGCGTCACTCGTGACGAGGTCGCCGAGCCGCCCGGCGAAGAGCGCACGACGCTTGATGACGACGACCTCGTCCACCACCTGCTGCAGCTCCGCGAGCTGGTGGCTGGCGAGCAGCACGGTGCCGCCGCGTTCGGCGTACCCGCGGAGGAACCGTCGCAGCCAGCGGATGCCGTCGGGGTCGAGCCCGTTCGCCGGCTCGTCCAGGATGAGTGTTCGCGGGGAGGCGATGAGGGCGGTCGCCAACCCGAGTCGCTGGACCATCCCCGTCGAGAACGACTTCACGCGGCGACGGGCGTCCGCGGCGAGTCCCACCTCTTCGAGCACCTCCTCGACTCGTCCGCGCCGTGCTCCGGTCGCGAGGCGGCAGATCTCCAGGTGCCGCCGCGCCGAGATGCCCGCCTCGAAACCGAAGCCGTCCATGTGGACGCCGACGTGCGCCGCCGGGTTGTCGAGGGCGGAGAACGGCGCACCATCGATCAGGCTGTCGCCGGCCGTCGGCAGGAGCAGACCGACGATCGCCCGGAGCGTCGTCGACTTGCCCGCACCGTTCGGACCCAGCAGGCCGACGATCGACCCGCGCGGCACGGCGAAGGACAGGTCTTCGACCGCGGTCCGGTGACCGTACCTCTTCGTGAGTCCTCGGACTTCGATCGCGTGATCGTTCATCTTCATCCCTTTCTCCCTCTTCCCCTACAGAGCCGACAGCGGCGCGAGCACGCCGGTCGCCCAGAGCGTCTCCCACAGGTTTCTCGTACCGAGCTCGACACGTGCCTGCCCCGTCGCCGGCACGCGCCCGCCTCCCGCGGCGACGTCCACTTCGGCGACGATCACGGCGGCGACCGAAACGCCGTCCGCCCGCACCGGGATGACCGCGGGGAGCGGAACCGTCGTCGGCTCCGGCGGCTGAGCCCTCGCTGTTCCGCGACCGACCGGTACGTTCGCGAGGATGCCGCTGCTCATCAGCATGACCGGGGCCCCCTCGGGCAGGTGCGCCCGTGTCTCGTCCCCGGCATGCACGAGGACCACCCGGCGTCCGTCGGTGGCGTAACCGAACGTCGCCGTCGCGGGGACGGAGATGACGGCACCGGCGATCCCGAGGCACGCGACCAGCACCGTGCAGACGAAGGCGAACCGGAGCCGCGGCACCCCCGACCGGAGGACACGGAACAGTGCTCTCGAGACGAGCACCACGCCGACGAGGACGACTCCGGCCTCGAGCGCGACCACGAGCAGACCGAGCACCGGTCCCCCTCCTGCGAGCGCGCGAGCCGCGCGGGCGACGGCGAACAGCACCAGCACGGCCGGGGCGATCAGGCTCGCTAGACCGAACGGCACGCTCCACCACGTGTTCACGCTCCTGCTACTCGGCTGCCCGCCGAACAGGAGGCGGGTCAGGAAGTCCGCGCCGTCCCGCATCGTCCGGCTCCGGAGGTTCGGCTCGTCCAGCGCACTCATGAGCGCGATGTACCCGTCGAAGCGCACGAACGGGATCAGGTTGACGAAGACCACCGCGACGCAGGAGAGCGCGAGGAGCAGCAGCGTCTCGCGGACCACCGACGGAGGGACCACGAGGGCGGCGAGGAGCGCGAGCGCGGCGACGACCGCGTGTACCGCGGGCCCGGCCAGCGCGATCGCCACCCGCTGCCGGCGATCCGGGAGGCGCCACCCGTCCGTGACGTCGACGAAGAACGCGGGGGTGAGGTAGAAGAGCATGAAGCCCGCCCGACGGGGCTTCCCGCCGAAGCGCGTGAGCGTGAGCCCGTGGGCGCACTCGTGGAGCAGGGTCAGGAGCGCGAGCGTCACGACGAGGACCAGGAGCCCGGGCAGCGGCACGGGCGCGGTGAGGACGTCCCGCAGCTGTCCCGCCTGGAGGACCGCCGCGCACAGCCCCAGGGAGAGCAGGACGCCGACGGACACCCGCACCGGCCGGCCGGAGAGCGGGACGAGCAGCCGGCTCATCCGCGTGAAGATCGCGGGCGCCCGAAGGGTCGCGAACTGGAGGGTGAACGGGGGCCGATAGGTCAGCCGGCCGGGCGGGAGCTTCGTGTCCCCCGCGAGGAGTCCCGTGGCGCGGAAGCGCTGCACGAGTTCGAGGAAGCTCTCGAGCGAGGCGGATGCCGCGAAGCGCCCATGCAGATCGTGCAGCGAGGTCTCACCGTCCATCGCCGTCAGCAGGTCGACGACCGCCCGCGAGACCCTCGACGAAGGCACCCCGTGGAGCATCGCCGTCCACGTCGCTCCCCCGACCGCTTCCTCGAAGGCGACGTCGGCGGCGAGGAGCGGACACGCGTCGGGGCAGAGCGGTGCGGTTATGGGTGAGTCGCGGCGGCGGGCGAAGCTACTCAGGGCCATCGTCGTCCCCCGCATCCGGAGATCCCGCCCACGACGTCGTGAGAAGGAGGATCTCCTCGCCGCGGTGTGTGCGGACGGGAGACACCGCGGGTGCCGCGAAGCCGGCGTCGACGAGTTCCCGGGAGAGGAGATCCGGGGGGAGCACACGCAGGCGGCTCGCGAGCACGGTCACCTCGCCGCCGTCCTCGAGGTCGGCGACCCGGACCCAGTTGACGACGCGGGCCGCCCCGTCCTCCTCGATCTGCTGCGAGAAGAGATACGTCTCCTCTCCGTCGGGACCGGGGACGCTGATCTCCAGCTCCCTCGGCTCCGAGAGGCTCTCGGCGGACGCGCCTCCCGCGACGGTGAAGGCGAAGACGCCGTCCGCGGCGAGGTGGCGACGGACGTTCGCGTAGAGGAGGGACCGCCCCGCGCGGTCGAGCAGCGTGATCGATGTCGCACCGATGACGATGAGCCCGTATCGATGCTCCAGGGAGAAGCGGCGCATGTCTGCGACGACGCAGTCCACCATCGCGTGCCCGGGCAGCGCACGGCGAAGATGGACGAGCATGTCGTCGGAGAGGTCGAGGGCGGTCACCTGTCTGCCGGATCTCACCAGCGGAACCGTGAGCCGTCCGCTGCCCGCTGCGAGATCGAGGACGGGGCCGGCGGTGGCTCTCGCGAGCGCCAGCACCTCGCGGATCTCCGCACGATCGGGACCGACCAGCCGCTCATAGAAGTCCGTGCCGACCCCGGTGTACAGGTCTTGTACCCGCGGAACCGCGCGGACCGTGTCGAGGCGCGCCCGGACGGCCGCGGTCATCGAACCTGACATTCACTCATCGCCTCTCAGCGGACAGGGGTGCGGACGCGCCGGGGCACGCCCGCACCCGTTCGATCAGGTCGCGATCGCGGCCGCACCGCCGATGATGGCGATGATGTAGCTCGCGTGCTCCCACCATTCCAGTGGTGCGTCGATGTGTTCGAGTTCCACGAACTCGAGCGGATTCGTCTGCACGGTGAACCTCCTTGGGCAGTCTCCGACTGCCGCGTTACGTCAGAGCGAGAATTCCGATGATGACTCCCACGGCGAATCCCCGCATGAAGTCATCGGTGTCGTTCAGCGCTTCCATGGCCTCGAGTTCCGTGAACTCGAGCGTGGGCATCGCGGTCTGCATGCTCACTTCGTTCTCCTTCCTCTCGTCGGTGAGATCAGGTCGCGGCCGCCGCGCCGATCCCGATGAGTACCAGCGCGCCGATCACGCCCTTGTAGAAGCTGTCCCAACTGGGGGCTTCCATCTGCTCCAGCTCCTGGAACTGGATCCGCTTCTCAACGTCCTTCATGTGCATTCACCTCCCCTGGACGGATCGAGGGTCGGTGATCATTGCCGACCGGTTGAGAGCTCCAGCAGGAATCGCGGAGCACGTCACGGAAGTCGTCTGCGACGAGGTCGCGGAGCATCGGATGGTGTCTCCCCCAGGCTTTCTCCGTGGCCGAGGCGATGCGGGTGATGTCGCGAGCGGTCGGCTGTGGCGGACGCGGAATCCCCCAGCGCTCGATGAGCGCGCCGATGCCCGCGGACGGATCGAGGGGCAGCAGCGCCCCGCCGGCGACCCGCGTCCAGAAGTCGTGGAGGCTCTCCTGATCTCCCCAGCGCGAGTCTCCCGAGCAGATGCGACGCCAGATCGCCGCGACGACCGCCGCTGAGGCGACCATCTTGCGGACCCCCAGCGCGAAGGAGACTTCGTTCGCCATGTACCAATGGCGGGCGCTGTACGGATCATGCCCACGGAGTGCCGCGCTGCGCTGCGTGGCCGCGCTCACCCGCGCGAGCCGCAGCCGTCCCGCCGGGGAGGCCGCGTCGCGACCGACCGTCTCGAGGAGCGTCCGCCCGAGGGCGACCGCGTCGCTGTTCGCCCGGGCGCTCCGCCGCGCACTCGTCGACGCGCCCGCCAGTCGGAGGAATGCCTCCAGCGCGCCCTCGCGGACGGCGGCCTGCGTGAGGGTCGTCAGGTTACACGGATCGATGAGGGCGTGGCGCGGTCTCAGCGAGCGCCCGACGATGAGCCGGTAGCCGCTGGCGTTCTTGAGGATCCCGACGCTGTTCGTCTCCGACGAGGTGCCCAGCGTGGTCGGCACGGCCACGAGGTCCACCGGCGGCGCGGCGTCGGGCAGGAGCGTCAGCGCCGACCCCGACGCGTGTCCGATGGCGTACTCGAACACCCGCCCCGGGGCGAGCGTGAGCGCCGCGATCTTGCTGGCGTCGAGGACGGTCCCGCCGCCGACGGCCACGATCACGTTCGGCGAGCGACGGACGATCTCCCGCGCGATGGAGACGACGACCGTGACATCCATCGAGGGTGCGTCCACGTGCATCGTCCTCGCCGCACGCCCGGCCGGGAACGGGACCGCGACCGCGGAATCCGCGATCACGAGGGTCTCCCGCCCCGCGGTCAGGCGCTCCGCCATCCGACGCGCGACACCGCGACCGTGCCACAGGGTGGGTACTCGCCCGGCGAACGCGGAGGTCATGCCGCCTCCTGGGCCCGGGCCTGTGCGACGCCCGCGCGCACCGCCGCACCCACGTCGGCGAGCTCACCCGGCGTGAAGCCGTACGCCGGGATCAGCTGCACGGAGCTGGGACCGGGCTGCACCAGGACGCCGTTCTCCGCGATGGCGGACACGACGCGAAGGACCTCCGGGCCGGTGAGCGGACTCTCGTCCCCTCCGCGCAGCCCGAGTCCCAGGAAGCAGCCGCTGCCCGTCACGTCCGTGACCACGCCGTCCGACAGCAACGACGTGGCCAGCCGCCACAGATCGGCCGCGAGCGCCTGCGTCGTCGGCTCCACGTCGATGCGGCGCAGCTCGGCGATCACCGCGAGGACGGCCGCCGTGCACGCCGGCGTCCCCGCCTGCGTCTCCCCGTGGACGAAGGTCCAGCCCCCGCGCGTGAACGCGGAGGCGATGCGCGGGCCCACGAGGAGCGCGGCGGCGCCCATCGCCCCGTTCGTCAGTGCCTTCGACAGGATGAGGACGTCGGGCGCGGCGGCCCATCGGTCGGTCGCGAGCATCGTGCCGGTGCGGCCGAATCCGGTCGCGACCTCGTCGGCGACGAGCAGGAACCCGTACTCCTCGCGCAGGGCGAGGAGGCGACGCACGAACGACTCGGACAGGGCGTACGCGCCGCTGCCCATGACCGGCTCGACGACGACCGACGCCACTCGGGAGCCTTCACGCTTCAGCAGCGTCTCGAGCTCCTCGCCGTCGTCCGCGTGCGAGACGTGCCTCACCGACCGGCGGTCGACGGAGTAGACGGCTTGGACGAGGTCGTCTCCGCTGAGCGCATGACTCCCGTACATGGTGCCGTGATAGCTGCCCCGCAGACCGACGACGAGCGAACGGGATCCGACGCCCTTCTGCGCCCAGTACTGTCGTGCGAGCTTCATCGCGGCGTCGTTCGCCGCTCCGCCCGATGTGGAGAAGATGACCCGGCTGTATCCGGCCGGGCCCGCGAGCTCGATGAGCGCGTCGGCCGCGACCTCCGCGTACCGGTGCGGTGCGCGGAAGAGGGACAGATACGAGGCGTCGCGCGTCGCCCTGTCCACGGCATCGGCGACCGCGGCGTTGCCGAATCCGAGAGGGACGTTCCACAGTCCGCTCGTCGCGCACAGGCGCGTGGACCCGTCGGCGAACTCGATCCGATGGCCGGTGGCTGCGACGGCGACGCGATCCGGGCTGAAGGTCGCGTCCGCCGGGAGCATCGAGGTCCACAGCGCGTGCGGGGCGCTCATCCGTCGACGCCGATCGTCCGGCGTGCGCTCTCCGCGCGACCACCCGGATGGATGCCGAGGGCGGTGACGGCTTCGAGACACAGGATGCGCGCTTCGGAGGCGGCGACGTCGAGCTGGCGGGCCACTCGCTCGGCCGCGCGTTCGAGGGTGCTCGACGTCTGCGTGACGGCGACGACCTGTGCTGTGGTCGGCGACAATAACTGGCGGCGCAGCGTGACGGTGTCGGCGAGGACGAAGCCGTCCTCGTTCTCGATCAGCAGGGGATCCTCGGCCGGCGGTTCGGCATCCGCGAGGCCGTCGTCGACGAGGGTCCAGCCGAACCCGGAGATCCTGGCGGCGCCGTTCGCCAAGCGGAGCATCTTCATCAGGTCGGTCGCGCGGAGGTACCGCCCGATCCATTCCCGACTCCTCAGCTCGGAGTACAGCTCCCCTCCCGGCGTGACGACGGTCACCGCCGTGGCACGGGGCCGCGGAACGGCGAGCAGGGACGGCAGTTCGTCGACCGAGCCGATGACGTCACCGTGCACACCGACGCTGACCCGGCCGTCGGCGCGCACCCTGATCATGCTCGGGGTCGCGCTCTCGTCCGGCCGTGCGAGAGCACTCCGGTCGGCGAGGAGCACCCGGGGATCGATCAGCGCCGCGGGGAAGACTCCCGTGCGACGCGCGAGGTCCGC
Organism: Microbacterium sp. GW821-FHT01D02; assembly: GCF_059422585.1. Lineage (NCBI taxonomy): Bacteria > Bacillati > Actinomycetota > Actinomycetes > Micrococcales > Microbacteriaceae > Microbacterium > Microbacterium sp. GW821-FHT01D02. Next base: position 581,853 of record NZ_JBWKXB010000001.1, read on the forward strand.
GTCGTCGAGGAAGGCCTGCCCGCTCGAAGCGTCGAAGAGGCACACCGCCGTCGGACCGACGATCTGGATGAACCCCGCGGCGACGTAGTCCTGGAGCTCGACGCCGCGTTCTCCCAGGAACAGCTCGTCTCCGACGTCACGCAGTGCGCCGCTGTAATGGACGGCTTCGGCGGAACCACGATACGGTCCGCTCCCCACCGGCAGGAGGATCATGTCCCCCTCGACAGCCGCGTCCTGGACGCCGTCGACCGCGGCTCCGTTCTCGACGAGGAACACGCGGGCATACCGTTCCCTCTCGCCGGTGATCCATTCACGGAGGGCCCGCGCTCCGCTCAGTTCCGGTCCGGACGCCGCCCCGTGGTCCCGCATCAGGCGACGTCTCCGGTCGCGGCGAAGAGGTCGATGCCCACGGCGGCGAATCTCCCCCGGATCGTGACGACCGCCTCCGCGACGTCGCGCGTCGCGCATCGGAGCTCCGCCGCGAGCAGCGCTGTGGCCGCAGCCTCGTCTCTCGTCGCGATGAGGCACTCGGCGGCACGCGCCACGTCCACATCCAGCCGGAACCGTCGCCGACTCGCGCGGTCGACCAGGATGTACTCCTCCCCGTCGCCGGTGAGCAGGTACGGCGCGTCCGCCGAGACGATGCCGGGGACGCCCCGGAGTGCGTCGAGCGCGCGGACGAGGTGGCCCCCGAAACCCGAGATGGCGGGCCGGGCGGGCACCCCGTCCCATTCCCGGAGCAGGTCGACGGCGGCGGCGTACCGCGCGAGCCACGGCCTGTCGTCGAGGTCGGCCTCGAGGACGGCCGGATCGATGATCCGCGCGAAGGCCCGACCCCGCCCCGCACCCGCCGTCGCCCGCGCCTCGATGTCGGCCCGCTCCTCACCGACCGCGCCGAGCAGCAGCCCGTCCGGACCATCGCGGTACTCCCCGTTCGCCGTCACGTGCACGCGCACCAGTGCGTCGTCGGCCGGGGCCGCTCCGATGAAGGACGCCCAGGAGTCGAGCAGCACGGCCCGGCTCAGCAGCTGGTCGACGAACACCCCGGAATCCCGCGCGGTGTCGGCGTCGCTGAGGAACGCTGCCAGCCCCTCCGCGCTGCCCTGGCGGATGACGGTGGGTCCCACGATCGAGACGAAGAGGGCCGCGACATAGTCCTGCAGCTCGAACCGCTGCGTGCCGTCGAGGGTCATCTCACTGCCGGGTTCACGGAAGTCGCCGCGGTAGCCGATGAGTCTCGCGTCCGTGTGCTGCGGGTGTTCGAGCGGAGCGAAGACGACGTCATCGCCTTCGGCCACCGCCAGCACCGCCTCGACGTGCTCCGCGGATTCGAGGAAGAACGCGGTGCCGTCCGGGATCGCTCGCCGCCCGCTCACGTACTGCTCGAAGGCCAGCGCGGTGCGGCGGCTGGGTCGCGACTCCGTCATCGGACTGGCCTGCATGCTTCCCCCCCAGAAGATCCATGTTCGCGAGAACTCGCGTCCTCACCTGAGGGTAGAACGTCGGCATCTGAGATGCAATATGCTACGCACGGCGCTACCCCGACACGTCCGAATCGCCCCCGCGGGCGCCCTCAGGCTTCTGTCACGGGACCCCCGGCGGATCGGATAGGATGGACAGGTTGTTCCTTGGTGACGTGTCCGAGCGGCCGAAGGAGCACGCTTGGAAAGCGTGTGTTGTGCAAGCAACCGCGGGTTCGAATCCCGCCGTCACCGCCAAACAAGAAAGAGCCTCCGCGCCAGCGGGGGCTCTTTCCTGGTTATCGAGCACAGGAAATCGGGGAGGAGCGAGCGCAGCGAGCACCGGAGTCCCGCCGCCACCGCCACACACGGGGCGCGGGACCTCACCGAGGCGTCAGCCGTCGAAGCGGACCCCGTAGATCTGTCCGCCGGGCGCAGCCGGGAGGCGCGTCATCCCGAGCCGCTCGTAGAAGGCGGCGGCCCCGGCGTTGTTCGGGTCGATGCCGAGGTGCAGTCCGCGCACACCGCGTCGGGTCAGCTCGGCGAACAGCGTCTCCATGAGCTGTCGCCCGAGGCCCTGACCCTGAGTCTCCGGGAGCAGGTCGATGTGCAGATGCGCGGGGTGGTCGGCGACGTTCGGCTCGATGCCTGATTCCCGGCTGTAGCCGTAGTCGATCATCCGATCCTCGCGCGTGACGATCTCGGTCGGGCGCGGATACCGCCCCTGCAGCGTCGGCCACCACTCCTCACGGAACCAGGTGTAGAACGCGTCGGTGTCATCCGTCGCCACGATGTAGCCGATCGTGCGCTCGTCGTCGCTCTCGACCACCCAGGCGAGGTCGGGATGCCGCTCGGCGTAGGGGACGGCGAAGAGGTCGCCCCAGAGCGAGTCGTCGGAGAGGATGCCGCTCGCGTCGGCTCCGGCATCGGCCGTCTTCACGCAGATCTCGTACAGCGCGGCACGATCGGTGGGGCGGTACGGACGGATGCGAGACAAGACGGACTCCTCTGGAGGGAACGGGGTCCTTTCAGCCTATCGGCGCGCCGACCTCCGCCTTCGCCCGCTGCGCCCACGGGAGCAGCCACGCGGCGAGCACCAGCACGACCCCTGCGCCCACGAGCGCACCGCCGAGGGTGTCGCTGGCCCAGTGCACCGAGAGGAACGTGCGCGACAGTGCCATCGCGAGCACCCACAGCACACCGACGATCGCGGTCCAGACACGAGGGAAGAGCACCCAGACCACGAGGGCGATCGTGGCGGCGTTGGCGGTGTGCCCCGAGGGGAACGAGCCGTAGTCGCTCGCCACCAGCATGTCCTCCGGCCGCGCTCGACCGAAGAGCTGCTTCAGCAGCTGCACGGCCCCCGCGCTGGCGGCGAAGCAGAGGGCCGCGAACACCGCACCGCGCCATCGCCCGGCGATCACGAGCGCGAGGATCGCGAGCACCGGCACGCCGAGGATCGCGACCCACCCGCCGCCGATCCAGTTCAGCACCAGAGCGAAGTCGAGCATCCAGTCCGCCCGCGCGCCGGCGATCGTGTCGTTCCACCACCGGTCGAACCCGGGCGTCTGCGGGTAAGCGAACACCACCAGGGCGCCGACAGCCGTCGCGAGCGCGAGGAGGCCCACTCCCCACCACAGCAGCATCCGCCTGTTCATCGTCCCATTCTGTCGGACGACACCTGGATACTCAGGGAGCGAGCATCCCGACCGTGCGCGGTCGCACCACGAACCACAGCGACAGCGTGCCGATCGCCGCGCAGACCACCATGACCGAGGCCATGGTCGTCGCCGTGATCCCGGCGTCGTGGGAGAGCCAGCCGGCGATGGGCGAGATGAGAGCCGCGACGCCGAAGTTCGACGCACCGATGATCGACGCGGCGGTTCCGGCGGCCTTGCCGTGACGGTCCAGCGCGAGCACCTGCACGTTGGGGAAGGTGAAGCCGCACGCCGTCATGAAGACGAACAGCGGGATGACCGTTCCCCAGAGCCCGAGCCCGAGCTGGTCGGTCACGATGATCGCGATCCCGGCGAGCAGCAGCACCGCGGTCGAGTAGGCCATGACCCACTGCGGACCGAAGCGTGCGGCGAGTCGGGACGCGGTCTGCACGCCGACGACCACGCCGAGCGAGTTCACGGCGAACAGCAGGCCGTACTGCTGCGCGTCGAGCCCGTGCGTCACCTGGAACAGGAACGGGGAGGCCGACAGGTAGGAGAACAGACCGGAGAAGGTCATGCCGCCGATCACGAGCACGCCGATGAACACCCGGTCCGAGAGCACCGAGCGGTAGCGCTGCAGCATGGTGGCGCCGCCGCTCCCCTGGCGACGCGCGACGGGCAGCGTCTCCGGGATGAACAGGATCGTCGAGAGCAGCATCAGCACGCCGTAGGCGGCGAGGACGACGAAGATCCCGCGCCAGGGCATGAGCGTGAGGAGCCATGAGCCGATCAGCGGGGCGACGACGGGCGCGACGCCCGACACCAGGGCGAGGCGCGAGAGCATGACGACCAGTCGACGACCGCCGAACAGGTCGCGCACGATGGCCATCGCCACGACACCGCCGGCCGCCGCACCGACGCCCATGAGCACGCGTGCGGCGCTGAGCAGTCCCAGGTCCGGAGCGAAGGACGCGCCGACACTGGCGAGCACATGCAGAGTGGTGACCGCGATCAGCGGCACGCGACGCCCGACCTTGTCGCTGAGCGGCCCGACCACAAGCTGCCCGAGCGAGAACCCGATCATCGTGCCGGTCAGGGTCAGCTGGATCGCGGCGGCCGTGGTCTGGAAGTCCTGCTCCAGCACCGGGAAGGCGGGGAGGTACAGGTCGATCGTGAACGGTCCGAGGGCCGTAAGCGCGCCGAGCAGGATGATGTAGAGCGTGCGTCGCCCGAGCGAGATCGCATCGCCGGGGTGCAGCATGATCGGCGCGGTCGCCGGGTTCGAGCCGAGGGTGCGGATCGCCCCCGTCGCCGTGGGGATGCGGATGCTCCCGGTCGCGGTGCGCTCGGGCTGCGGGGTCTGCGGTTCGTCGGCGGCGGAGTCCTCCGACGCGACGACGGGGATGGAGTCAGTGCGGGGAGCGTCGGACACGACGTCCTTCCAGAGTTCGGGGGGGGTGCGCGGTCGAATCGATTCGGCCAGGGGAAGCCCCCATGTTACCGCCGGGCCGTCCCCGCCCGCCCGCCGCGAACGCGAAGACGCACCCCCGAACGTGCCGGAGGTGCGTCCTCGATCCTGCTTCGCGCGGTCAGCGGGAGATGCGGTCGAGCCCCTGTTCCAGGTCGGCGATCAGGTCGCCGATGTCCTCGATGCCGACCGAGAGCCGCACCACGTTCTCCGGGACCGCGAGCTCGGTGCCGCGCACCGAGGCGTGCGTCATGTCCGGCGGATAGCCGATGAGCGACTCCACGCCGCCCAGCGACTCGGCCAGTTGGAACAGCTCGGTGCTCTCGGCGAAGGCCCGCGCGGCATCGGCGCCGGCGGCGAGCCCGAATGACAGCATCCCGCCGAAGCCGCTCATCTGCTTGGCCGCGATCTCATGGCCGGGGTGTGAGGCGAGCCCCGGGTAGAACACCTGCGCGAACTCGGGGCGGGCCGCGGCCCACTCGGCGATCGCCTGCGCGTTCTCGGAGTGCTGACGCATCCGCAGCGCCAGGGTCTTGATGCCGCGAGTTGTCAGCCAGGCGTCCAGGGGCGCGGAGACGGCGCCGACCGCGAACTGCTGGAACTTCACCTGGTCGAAGAAGCGGTCGTCGGCGAACACGACGGCACCGCCGAGAACGTCCGAGTGGCCGCCCAGATACTTGGTGGTCGAGTGCACCACGAGGTCGGCCCCGAGCGCGAGCGGCTGCTGCAGCGCGGGCGACGCGAAGGTGTTGTCCACGACCACGAGCAGTCCGGCCGCGTGCGCGATCTCGGCGATCAGGGCGATGTCGACGACCTTCAGCAGCGGATTGCTCGGCGTCTCCAACCACACGATCTTCGTCTCGGGACGGATCGCGGCGCGGAGAACGTCGACGTCGGACAGCTCGGCCGTCGTGGTCTCGATGCCCCACGGCGCCAGGACCCGGGTGAGCAGTCGGTAGGTGCCGCCGTACACGTCGTTGCCGAGCAGCACGTGATCGCCGGGCTTCAGGATGCCGCGCAGCAGGGCATCCTCCGCCGCGAGCCCAGACGCGAAGGAGAGGGCGCTCGCGCCGCCCTCGAGCGCGGCGAGCTGGGTCTCCAGCGACGACCGCGTGGGGTTGCCGGCGCGGTTGTACTCGTAGCCCTCGCGGAAGCCGCCGATCCCGTCCTGCACGTGCGTGGAGGACTGGTAGATCGGCGGGATGATCGCCCCCGTGGTGGGGTCGGGGGCTTGTCCCGCGTGGATGGCTCGCGTGGCGAAGGCGTGATCGGACATGCCCTCAGCCTACGTCCGCCCTCACGACCGGGGCTCTCCCGTTACGCCCCGGGTCGGCCGCCGTCGGCAGCGTCTCCGCGGGAGCCTCAGCGCGACAGGTACGCCAGCAGATCCTGCCGCGTCAGCACCGTGTGGGGCTTGCCGTCCTCGGTGACCAGGAGCGCATCGGCATCGGCGAGCGCGGCTCGGGCCTGGGCGACGGGGGTGTGGATGCCGACGAGCGGAAGCCGCTCCCCCACGTGCGCTCCGACCGCGTCAGTCGCGTTCGCCTCCCCGCGGAACAGCAGGTCGAGCAGACCCTTCTCGTCGACCGTGCCGACCACCTCGCCCATCATGACGGGCGGCTCGGCGCTGAGCACCACGAGCTGCGAGACGTCGTACTCGGTCATGATGCCGATGGCTTCGAGCACGGTGTCGGTCGGGTGGGCGTGCACGAGGTCGGGGATGCCCGAGCCGGGTCCCTGCGCCTGTCGGACGGCCCGAGCCGTCAGCACGTCGGCGACGGTCTCGCCCTCCTCCACATCGCTGAACCCGTAGGAGCGCATCCAGCCGTCGTTGAAGATCTTGCCGAGGTAGCCGCGGCCGCCGTCCGGGAGGAGCACGACCATCACCGCATCCGCCGGCAGCTCCCGCGCGATGCGCAGAGCTCCGACGACGGCCATGCCACTGGATCCGCCCACGAGAATGCCCTCCTCGCGGGCGAGACGCCGGGTCATCGCGAAGGACTCGGCATCGCCGACCGCCACGATCTCGTGCGGCACGGTCGGGTCGTAGGCCCCGGGCCAGATGTCCTCCCCCACGCCCTCGACGAGGTATGGACGTCCGGTGCCGCCGCTGTACACGCTGCCCTCGGGGTCGACGCCGACGATGCGCACGCTCCCCTCCGACACCTCGCGCAGATACCGCCCGGTTCCGGTGATGGTGCCGCCCGTGCCGACGCCGGCCACGAAGTGGGTGATCTGGCCGTCGGTGTCGCGCCAGATCTCCGGACCCGTGGTCTCGTAGTGGCTGCGCGGACCGTTCGGGTTCTCGTACTGGTTCGGCTTGAACGCCCCGGGGATCTCGCGGACCAGCCGGTCGCTCACGCTGTAATACGACTCCGGGCTGTCCGGCGCGACCGAGGTCGGAGTCACCACGACCTCGGCGCCGTAGGCCCGCAGGACGTCGATCTTGTCCTCGCCGACCTTGTCCGGCAGCACGAAGACGCACTTGTACCCGCGCTGCTGGGCGACGAGCGCCAGGCCGACTCCGGTGTTCCCGCTGGTGGGCTCGACGATCGTTCCGCCCGGCTTCAGATCCCCCGAGGCCTCGGCCGCATCGATGATCCGCGCCGCGATCCGGTCCTTCGACGACCCGCCCGGGTTCAGGTACTCGAGCTTCACGAGCACCGTGCACGCGACGCCCTCGGTGACGTGCTGGAGCTTCACGAGGGGCGTGTCGCCGACGAGGTCGACGATCGAGTCCGCATACTTCATGACTTCAGGGTAGACGCGCGGATGCCGCGACCGGGGTTGTGTTGCACCCGACCGCGGCATCCGCGGATCCTGTCGATGGATCAGCCCTTCGTCGACCCCGCCAGCAGCCCGCGCACGAAGTAGCGCTGCAGGGCGAAGAACACGATCAGCGGCACGATGATCGCCACGAACGCCCCGGCCGTCAGGAGGTACCAGTCCTGTCCCCTGCTTCCGGTGATCTCTGCCAGCAGCTTGGTGATCGGCGCCTGCTTGCCGTCGGCGAACACCAGCGCCACCAGCAGGTCGTTCCACACCCACAGGAACTGGAAGATCGCGAACGACGCGATGGCCGGCACCGTCAGTGGCAGGACGATCCGGAAGAAGATCTGTCCGTGCCCGGCGCCGTCGACCCGGGCCGCCTCGATCACGTCGCGCGGGATCTCCGAGACGAAGTTGTGCAGCAGGAAGATCGCCAGCGGCAGCGCGAAGATCGTGTGCGCGATCCAGACCTGCGTGAACGAGTTCGACGCGCTCAGCGACTCGAACAGGGTCACGTTGCCGATCTTGAGTCCGCGCGAGAACAGCGACAGCAGCGGCACCAGGGCCATCTGGATCGGCACGATCTGCAGCGCGAACACCGCGATGAACAGGGCGTTGCGCCCCTTGAAGTCGATCCACGCGAACGCGTAGGCCGCGAGGCTCGCGATCACGAGCGGGAACACGGTCGCCGGGATGGCGATCGCGATCGAGTTCATGAACGACTGGGCCATGGTGAGCTGGCTGTTGCCCGCCCCGAGCACCTCGACGTAGTTGTCGATGGTGAAGCCGGGGTTCTGGAAGATCGTCCACCACCCGTTGCGGGTGATCTGCGCGGGATCGCGGAACGACGAGATCAGCAGGCCCAGGGTCGGGACCGTCCAGATGACGGCGATGATGAGGGCCGCGAGCGTCGCCCACGGAGACGTGAGCCGCTTCTTGACCCGGCCCAGACTGCTCGTGGGTTCGTGCCCGCCCGCGACCAGCGTGGCCGTGTCCGTACCGGGTGTGGTCTGCGTGGTCATCAGCTCATCTCCCGCTGCTTGGCAAGGTTGCGCGCGTTGTACACGACGATCGGGACCACCAGGATGAACAGCACCACGGCGAGCGCGGCGCTGCGTCCGGCCTCGAAGCCCTTGAACTGGGAGTACATCTCGTTCGCGAGCACCGAGGTGTTGTTGGCGCCGGCGGTCATGGTGCGGACGATGTCGAACACCTTGAGTGAGGCGATCGAGATCGTCGTCATCACGACGATCAGCGCCGGCCGGATGCCGGGTATCGTCACGCTCCGGAACCGCTGCCAGGCATTGGCGCCGTCGAGCGAGGCGGCTTCGTTGAGCTCGGCGGGCACACCCTTGATGGCCGCCGACAGGATCACCATCGCGAATCCGGTCTGCACCCAGATGAGCACCACGATCAGGAACAGGTTGTTCCACGGCTGCACCGCGAGGAAGTCGACGGGCTGGCCGCCGAACCACACGACGATCTGGTTGAGCAGACCGATCTGCGGCTGATCCGCAGGACGGGCCGTGTAGATGAAGCGGAAGATGATGCTCGCGCCGACGAACGAGATCGCCATCGGCATGAACACGAGCGACTTGAAGACCTTCTCGCCGCGGGACCGGTCGATGAACACCGCGTAGGCCAGACCGATCGCCGTGGAGACGATCGGGGCGACGAGCACCCAGACGATCGTGTTCGCGACGGTGCTGATGCCCTTGGGCGTGGCGAAGATCCAGACGAAGTTCTCGAGCCCGACGAAGCGGTTGCCGCGCGAGTTCATGAACGACTGGATGATCGTGGCGATCGACGGGTAGACGAGACCGATCGCCAGGAGCACCATGGCGGGTGCGAGGAAGCCGACGAGCTGGAACATGTAGCCCGCTCCCTGCCTCGACCGGAAGTCGAGCCAGAAGAACAGCCCGCCGAGCACGGCCGCGACAGCGGCGGCCCACCAGACCGAGCCGAGGGCGATGAACACCAGCAGCGGCACGACGATGCAGGCGGCGAGCCGGATGCCGGTGTAGAGCCGGCCCGCGCGGGGCGCGATCTCCAGCAGGAAGATGACGATCCCGACGACGACCCCGAAGGCGAGGACGACGACCAGGACCTGCACGAGCGGTGGCATTCCTGCGACCCATTTGAAGAAATCGGACATACGCGTCCCTTTCGCGTTCGACGGTGAACGTTCCGGAGACAGAGGCGGGAGCCGACTCGCGGTCGGCCCCCACATCCGTCACCCTGCTCGGGCGGGCGTCAGATGCCCGCCCGAGCGGGGTCGATCAGTCGGACGGCCAGGAGGAGTCGATCGTGCTGAGCACGTCCGACGTCGAGGTGCCGTTGACCCAGTCGATCATTCCCTTCCAGAAGGAGCCGGCGCCGACGACGCTGGGCATCAGGTCGGAGGCGTCGAAGCGGAACGTCGTCTCCGGGTCCTGCAGGATCTTGATCGACTCCTGGAGGATCGGGCTGGACGCACTGGCCGGGTCGAGGCCGTTGTTGGCGCTGATCACGCCGCCGAGCTTGACGCGGCTGTTCGCCCACTCGGGGCTGGAGAGGTACTCCTGCACCTTGATGGTGTCGGCGTCGTTGGAGAACGCGGCCACGATCTCGCCACCACCGGTGACGGAGAGACCCTTGCCGGCCTCGACCGGAGGCGTCATGAAGGCCCAGATGTCGGCGTCGGGACCGACGGTCACGTTGCCGTTCTTCGGGTCCTGCAGGAAGCCGTCGAAGAACGACGCCTGGTGGGTCAGCGCGCACTCGCCGCTGCCCATCACACGAGCGACGTCACCGAACGGCGTGGCGTTGATCGTCTTGACGTCGCCGTAGCCGGCGTTGACGTAGTCCGGGTTGAGAAGGATCTCGCCCACCGAGTCGAAGGCGTCGACGACGGTCTTGTCCGTGAAGGGGATGTCGTGCGAGATCCACTTGTCGTAGTTCTCCGGACCGGACTGACGGAGCATGAGGTCCTCGATCCAGTCCGTGCCCGGCCAACCGGTCGCGGCGTCGGATCCGAAGCCGGCGCACCACGGTGCCTTGCCCGTCTTCTCCTGGATCGTCTTGGTGAGGGCGAGCAGGTCGTCCCAGGTCTCGGGGACGTCGACGCCCCACTCCGTGAACTGCTCCGGCGAGTACCAGACCCAGCCCTTCAGGTTCGCCATCAGCGGCGCACCGTAGAGCACGTCATCGGTCGTCGCGTAGTTCGCCCAGTCCTCGGACCAGTACTTCTTGACGTTGTCGGCGACGCCGTCCGGCGCCGGCTGCAGGTACCCCTGCTTGGCGAGGTCGGAGACGAGGCCGGGCTGCGGCGTGATGGCGAGGTCCGGAGCGTTGCCTCCGGCCGCGCGGACGGCGATCTGCGCCTCGAACTCCTGAGAACCCTCGTACTGGATGTCGATGTCGTTCTCTTCTTCCCAGTCCTTCCAGGATTCCTCCATGAGCTCGGCCTCGGAGTCGATGATCGTGCCGTAGATCGTGACGACGCCGTCGGCTTCACCCGCATCGCCCGGGCCGCCGTCACCGCCCCCGTCGCCTTCTCCGGAACAACCGGCCAGAACGATGCCCGCGACGCCCAGCAGGGCGAGCGGTGCGAACCGCCTGGAACGCTGTGACAGACCCATGTGAATTCTCCTCTTCGAGTTTCACGGCCCCTACCTCGTCCGACGCCACCCCCGGCGTCGTTCGGGAACCGATTCCAGGCCAACCTACTGTCCTTCGCCCGCCCCGCACAACAAGCAAGGGTCACAAGCTGACAACCATTCGCCGCTCCTCGCGCGCTCGAATGGGAGCGCTCCCTCGCTCGCGATGTGGAACCGGTTCCTTTTTTCCCCGGCGAAGACTACGCTGACACCCGGCGCGCTCACCGCCGCCACCCACGCCGCCGTGGGATCAGGTCGAGGAGGACCGATGAGCACGATCGCGGACGTCGCGGCACGTGCCGGAGTCTCGAAGGCCACCGCGAGCCGTGCGCTGAGCGGACGCGGCTACGTCTCCGAAGACACCAGGACCCGAGTCGAGGATGCCGCGCGCGATCTGTCCTACGTCGCCCACTCCTCTGCGACGAGCCTGGCGACCGGGCGCACGCAGACCATCGGCATCGTGATGCCACCCGTGGACCGCTGGTTCTTCGCCGAGCTGCTGGCCGGGATCCAGGAGTCCCTGCTGGCGCTCGACTACGACCTCTCGCTCTACGGCGTTCCCGAGGGCTCGCAGACCAGGGAGCGGCTGTTCGAGACGGTGCTCCCCGGGCGTCGCTTCGACGGGATCATCGCGGTCGGCATCCAGCCCAGCGCCCGCGAGCTCGAGCGGCTGCAGCGCACCGGACGTCCGCTCGTGAGCGTCGGCCCGTACGGGGAGGGCTCGAGCGCGGTCTCGATCGACGACGCCGCGGCGGCGCGCATCGCGACCGAGCACCTCATCGAGCTCGGGCACACCGACATCGCCTTCGTCGGGGGGTCGACGGATGCCACGGAGCTCAGCTTCGGCGACGCCATGCGACTCGACGGCTACCGGGGCGCGCTGCAGGCCGCTGGCCTCGCCGATCATGCGCGGGTCGCAGGGGCCGCGCCGACCATGCCGGGCGGGTACGCGGCGGCGGCCGGTCTGCTCGGCGACCGCCGGAACCGTCCGACGGCGATCGTCGGGGTGTGCGACGAAGCGGCGATCGGTGCGATCATCGCCGCCCGCCGTCTGGGCATCGCCGTGCCGACCGAGCTCAGCGTCGTCGGCATCGACGACCACGAGCACGCGGACATGTTCGCCCTGACCACGATCGGGCAGTCACCCCGGGAGCAGGGGCACGAGGCCGTGCGCCTGCTGACGCACCGGATGGACGATCCCGATGCTCCGCTCGAGCACGTCGCCGCGGCATCCGCCCTCGTGGTGCGCAACTCGACCGCTCCCCCGCGTTGACCTCTACCCCGCGCCTACCCGTACCCCGCACTGACCCGTACCTCGCGCCGCTCCGTCTTGGTCCGGGAACGCAACCCGCCCCGGAACGCACGAAGGCCCCGGGACGAACCCGGGGCCTTCGTTGAGAAACGCGTGAGCGTCGCGATTACTTGAGGGTAACCGTTGCGCCTGCCTCTTCGAGAGCAGCCTTGGCCTTCTCGGCGGTCTCCTTGTTGGCGCCCTCGAGGACGGCCTTCGGGGCACCGTCGACGACAGCCTTGGCCTCGCCGAGACCCAGCGAGGTGAGCTCGCGGACGGTCTTGATGACCTGGATCTTCTTGTCGCCGGCAGCCTCGAGGATGACGTCGAAGGAGTCCTTCTCTTCCTCAGCCTCAGCAGCGCCTGCGCCACCCGCGGCACCGGCAACGGCGACGGGAGCAGCAGCGGTGACCTCGAACTTCTCCTCGAACGCCTTCACGAACTCGTTGAGCTCGATGAGGGTCAGGCCGGCGAACTGCTCAAGCAGCTCCTCGGTGGAAAGCTTCGCCATGATGTATCTCCTAGATAGATGGGGTTTGTAGACGAGATCGCCGGTCGCTTACGCGGCCTCTGCGGTCTCCAGCTTTTCGCGAAGAGCGTCGATGGTGGCGGCAGCCTTGCCCATCGTCGCCTTCATCATGCCCGCAGCCTTCGCCAGCAGAACCTCACGGCTCTCGAGCGCGGCGTACTTGTTGACCTCGTCCGCGGTGAGGGCGTTGCCCTCGAAGATGCCGGACTTGATCACGAGAAGCGGGTTGGCCTTGGCGAAGTCACGCAGAGCCTTGGCGGTGGCGACGAAGTCACCGTGCACGAACGCGACAGCCGACGGACCCTTGAGGTCGTCGTCCAGCGCGGAGATGCCAGCCTTGTTGGCGGCGATCTTGGTCAGCGTGTTCTTCACCACGGCGTACTCAGCGTCCTGACGGATGCTGTTGCGCAGCTCCTTGAGCTGGGCAACCGTCAGACCGCGGTACTCGGTCAGCAGAACGGCAGTCGAGTTCTCGAATGACTTCGTGAGCTCGGCGACCGATGCATCCTTCTGCGCCATGGTCACTCCTTGGTGTGTACGAGGCGCCGCACGGTGGTGAGGCGCCGACCTGGACCACCTGCAAAGAGAAAAGCTCCGGCGCAAGCGCACGGAGCTTTGAAAGTTCGTGTCCTGCGCGGGCCCCTGCGATGCAGAGCTTCGATCGCTGCGTGCTTGCGCACACGACGATGACCAGCGGTCTTCGGTTGCCACAACTCTACCCCACCCGCCCCCGTCCCCCAAATCCCCGCTCCCCCGCCCGCCCCCGCGCCCGCGCCCGCCGCCGAGTGCACGGGTTGTCGCCGAGTGCACGGGGTATCGGCGCGAAGGAGCCGTTCGCTCGGCGAGTTCGCGTGCACTCGGCGCGCGGCCGGGGTGGGGGGTGCGGAGGCGGGGAACAGGAGAGAGGGGGGTCAGGGTGGGGTGATGTGGAAGGCGGACAGGCGGGCGGCGAGGGCTGCGGGAGTGCTGATGTGTTCGGAGCCCCACCGCGCGAACCCCCATCGCGTGCGACCACGGATCCAGTCCTCCCGCTGCTTCTCCTCCAGCAGGACCTGCTCGAGGGTGCGTTCCGACCGTTGGGCCTCGTCGAGGTACTTCGTCTTGCCGTCGAATTCGCCGAAGCTCCGGACGTCGGCGAGCCCGAAGTCGACGAAGTACACGGTGCCGTCCGGCCCGCCCACCGGAACCTGGAGCTCGGGATCGGCGAACCCGAGTCTGCGCAGATGCAGCCGGCTCACGCTCTCGCCGGGAAGCTGCGCACGTCCGTCGGCGAAATCCGCGACCCACCGCGCCTGCCGGATCCCCCGCGCGCCCCCGGCCTCGCTCAGCCTCTGCCCGAGGCCTCGGCGCCAGGCGACGACGGCATCCAGATCCCACTCCCACTGCCGATCCGCCATCTGCCGTTCGGCCGCATCCGCCACCGCCACCGCCGTGGTGAGGGGAAGCGTGCGGATGAGGTCGAACACCGTGCGCGCCAGGGACGTGCACCGGATGCCCCCGCGCACCGCCACATCGGCCGCCGGAAGCGGAGCGACATGACGGAACACATCCGGTGCGCTCGAGATGCGCCTCGGCGTCGCCGTCGTCATGTGCACCCGGACGAGCCGCATCGCGTAGAGGGGCAGACCCCAGAGCACCGCAGCGGACGAGTGGGACATGACGGCGGGCCCCCGTGCGTCGCGCGCCACCGCGATGACGTGCGCGTGGTGCTTCTGCTCCGGCCACAGCCTGTTCCGATCCGCCGCCGCCATGAACCACCCGCGGCGGAAGGCGAAGAGCGAGCCGTCCCGCACGGAAGCGGTGATCCGGCGATCGGTCCACCCGTTCTGGAGAAGGTCGGTCCGTGACCGGACGAGCTGAGCGAGGACGGGTGCGGTGGTCGGCATGCCCCATCGTTCCTCTCCCCCACCTCTCCCCCTCCCCTCCTTCCCCCTTTCTCCCCCACCCCTCTCTCAACTTCCCCGCACCCGCGCTCCCGTGCAGGAACAGTGCCCCGACGGCCGAGAGCACGACAACTCGCCGAGCGCACGGCTCATCGGCGCACAGAAGCCGTGCACTCGGCGAGAACCCGTGCACTCGGCGGCGGAGGGGGGCGGGGGGCGGAGGGAGGGAGGGCGGAGGGCGGGGGATGCGGGGCGGAGGCGGCGTGTACGGGGCGGCGGGGTCGGCGGGCGGGGTTAGGGTCGAAGGGTGACACCGGAACTCGCCGCACGCATCGTCGCGGACTCTCGCGACCGCGTGGCGTGGATGCGGGCACGGTCCCGGGGCATCACGGCCACCGACGTCGCCGGGCTCACCTCCGAGAAGTCGATCGCCCGCGCGGCCGACTCGAAGCTCGGCGGCGGACCACGCTTCGGCGGCAACGCCTACACGGATCACGGACGACGTCGCGAGCCCGAGATCGCCGCCTGGGTCGCCGCGACCCACGGCATCCTGCCGTCGTCCGCGCTCTTCCGCGCCGAGGTCGAGCACCGTCACCTCGCCACGCCCGACGGCATCGCGGTCGACGCCGACGGGCGCGTGAAGCTCGCCGAGATCAAGACCACGAACAAGGCCTTCCGCGGCATCCCGCGCACCTACCTCCGTCAGGTGTGGTGGCAGCAGCACGTGCTCGGCGCCGAGCGCACGCTGTTCGTGTGGGAGGAGCACGTCGACTTCGCCCCGATCCACGACGAGCCGCGCTGCGTGTGGATCGACCGCGACGACCGCGAGATCGCGAAACTCGTCAGCCTCGCCACCGACCTGATCGACGAGCTCTACCGCCGCACGACCGGCCAGCAGGTTCCGACGCGCGCGATGGACGCGGCGACCAGCCGCCGTGAGCAGCTGCGCGAGCGCGACGCCTTCCGGGCGCTGGCCCTCGCGGACTGAGCGACGCCGCCCCTAGTAGCTGGGGGCCGTCGACATGGAGCACTGCGGATTCGCTCCGAGCAGCCCCATCGTGGCATTCGCGACGAGCCAGTCCGACCGCCATCCGCCGGGACCGATGAACCGGATGCCGAAGGTCTTCGACGCCCCGAGGAGGCCGGTGAGCAGGCCTCCGTCGATCACCGTCACGTAGGCCGCCGCGTTCCCCGTGGTCTTCACGTTGCCGAGCAGGTTGCTGAGGATGGGCTCGAGCAGCCCCTGGTTCACGATCTGGCCGAACTCCGCCTTGGTGAGGTCGTAGCCCGTCGCGGTGGCGGGCGCCCGCCACGAGATCGAGACCTGGGGGTTCGCTCCGAGGAGTCCGCTGCTCGCCACGCATCCCGGGCTCCCGGAGCTGATGGGCTCGGGAACGTTGATCGAGGTCCCCGTCGCCGTGGCCCGCTCGGCATCCGTCCATGCCGCCTCGGTCGAGGGAACCGGCGGCATCAGCCCGACGAGCGCGAGCACCGAGATCCCGAGCACGGCGGCGGCGACCCGACCGCGTCGCACGCGGCTCACCGGGCGCCTCCCGGTTCGTGGCCGAGGGCGTCGGACCGGCCCCGTCGCCGTCGGCGAGCCACGAGCAGCAGACCGGTCACGACCAGCACCCCTCCGCCCGCGAGGACCCAGGGAAGCTGCGGCGTCAGCCCGGTCGTCGCCAGTCCGCCGTCGGGTCCCACCGCCACCGTCTCGCCCTGCCCGCTGGCGTGGAGGCGGATGCTCGTGGAGCCGACCTCCGCGCCGTCGGCCAGGCCGATGGTGAGCCGGACGTTCGCGACCTCGCTGTCGGCCACATCGACGAGTCGGACCTCCGCCCCGTCGCGCGGGATCTCCCACGCCGAACGCAGGTTCACGGCTCCGCCCGGACATCCGCTCCCCTCCCATGCCCTCCGGCACATCGACACGTCGAGGACGAGGCCCGCGCCGCCGGTCGCACTCAGCGCGATCGTCACCCGCCCCGGGTCCGGCGCACGTGCACTCACGGTGACGTCCCATCGCACCTGCTGCCCGGGGAGCAGCGCCCCGGCGGCGTCCCAGTCGGCGACCGACACCAGGCGCAGGACGCGCCCCTGGATGACCTCCGTCGTGGGAGCAGCCCAGGCCGGAACCGCGGAGCCGAGCATCACGAGGACGACGACCGCCACCCCGATCGCTCGGCGCCTCATGGTCGACGGTCCCTTCGCAGGCCGCCCGACACCACGAGCTCCTCCGCCGCGGCGGCAGGCACCTCTGCCGGGCGACGCTCCCTCCGCGGCCAGAACGCCCAGACGACCAGGAGAGAGGCTCCGATCGTGACGCCGCCGAGCACCCAGGGGCTCCCGAACCACACGATCACCGAGGCGAGACCCGGCACCGAGCCGCGGACGATCCTGACGTCGGCGACCGTGTAGGGCGCCGGATCCTCCACGTCGTTCGCATCACCCTTCATCGTGATCGTCCGCGTGCCCTCGGCTCCCGCCGGCTGCACGCTCAGGACGCGGTGCGTGATCGGCAACGCATCGTCCCGATCGACCGTCACCACGTCGCCGATCGCGATCTCGGCGGCGGGGATCTTCTGCACCAGCGCCACGGACCCCGCCGGGATGGTCGGGCTCATCGATCCGGTCTTGAACATGATCAGCGAGTATCCGCCCGTGAAGGCCAGGAACACGAGCACGATGCAGACGACACCGCCCAGCGCGGCGAGGGTGAGCAGCACCTCGCGCATCCCGCGTCCGACGGCACGAGCGCCGCGTGCGATGGTGACCATGGCGTCGCTCAGCTCGTGCTTCCGGTGAACGTCCAGGTCGGCTTCACCGTGCCGCCCTGTGCCGTCCCGGTCGCATCGGCGGGCAGCTCGAGCACGATGCAGTACGTGATGGTGTTCAGCGGGCTCACCGTGAGCGTCTGCGCCGGCAGAGCGGGGACCGCGGTCAGCGCCGCGGCGGCGGTCGCGCCGGTCGTGCAGTTCGCCGGGCCCGCGACGACGGCGATGTTGACCTTGATCGCGTTCTGCAGCGCGAGGTCCGCACCGGTCGGCGCACCCCCGGCGTTGTTCGTCACCGTGACGGCGGTGAGGTTGACCGTGCCGCCGAGCGTGCCGGACGCCTGCACCTGCACGTAGGCGGCCTTCTTCACGCCCGGATACAGCCCGGCGGCATCGAGCGGGACCGTCAGCACCGTCTCGGACGGCCCGTGCGACGCGAACGCACCCTGATCCGACCTCGACACGATCGAGAAGGTGCCGGCGCTCACCGTGCTCGTCGCGAGTTCCTGGTCGGTCCATGCCGCGATCGTCATCGTCGCGCCGACGCCGAGGACCAGTCCTCCCGCGAGCAGCGCCCGCACACGCCGGAACGCGCGTGACGATCGCGGACGCGGCGTCCCTCGACGCGGACGACGATGGAGAGCTACGGCTGCACCGAGGTCGCGTTCCACTGCCATGTGACGGTTCCCGTGTCGCCCTGCTCGATTCCTCCCGCGCCGGCCGCAGCGGTCACCCGGATGCAGAGGTTGACGTCCGCAGCCGTCGTCATCGTCGTGGGCACAGCGGTACCGGCCGCGAAGGCGGCGGCGTCGCAGCCGAACGTGGTCCCCGTCGACACCACGTCGTAGGTCAGCTTCCCGGCGGTGGCGAAGTCGCCGGCACCGATCGGAGCGACGGAGTCGAGCGTGGCGTCGTAGGTACCGCCGAGCCGCAGCGCATAGGGCGCGTAGACCACGTCGCCGGGGCTCAGGTTCGTGGGATCGAGCTCGAACGTCAGCGACGCGGCGTCGCCCGTGGTGGCGTGATCGCTGAACGTCGCGCCGTCGGTCGAACCCGTGAAGGTGAACGAGCCGGCGGTGAACGTGCCGTTCGCGAACTCGGAGTCGTTCCAGGCGGCGAGGACGACGGCGGCCCCCACCCCGAGGACGAGCCCCCCGGCCAGGACGGCGAGGACCTTGCGATTCGTGTCTTTCGTAGCCATGGGATGTCCCCCTCAGGAATCAGGCGATCGCGGGGATGCCGGAGAACGGCCGCCCCTCAGAGGCCCCGCATCCTCGCTTGTGCCTCATCCTCACCGACCCCCTCAGGCAGAACAAGGCGATTTCGCGCACGTCCGTCGCTCATTCCGCGCAGGCCGGAAGAGCCCGCGGAGGATTGGTTGACGAAGATCAACGATCGACGTATAGTTGACCCAGTTCAACCATCTCGTGCGCGCCAGAGCTGTCGCAGCATCCCCCTCCCGACTGCGAAAGGTCCCGAATGACCACGGACTCTCCCGTCAAGATGACGCATCGCCAGGTGCTCGAAGCCCTCACCGGCCTCCTCCTCGGCATGTTCGTCTCGATGATCGCCACCACGGTGGTCTCCACCTCGATGCCGGTCATCGTGCACGACCTCGGCGGCGACCAGGCCGCCTACACCTGGGTCATCACCGCGACGCTGCTCACCACCGCGATCTCGACCCCGATCTGGGGCAAGCTCGCCGACCTGTTCAACCGGAAGCTGCTGATCCAGATCGCGATCATCATCTTCGTCGGTGCGACTGCCGCCGCCGGCTTCGCGCAGGACACCAACACCCTCATCGCCTTCCGCGCCATCCAGGGCATCGGCGGTGGCGGACTCGCCGCCCTCAGCCAGGTCATCATGGCCGACATCATCAGCCCGCGTGAGCGCGGTCGGTACATGGGCCTGTTCGGCGCCGTCATGGCCGTCGCCACCGTGGGAGGTCCGCTGCTCGGCGGATGGATCACGGACGTCGCGAACTGGCGCTGGAACTTCTTCGTCGCCCTCCCCTTCGCCGTCGCCGCACTGATCATCCTGCAGAAGACGCTGCACATCAGCACCGCGCGCACCCGCAAGGTCTCCATCGACTACGTCGGCATCGTGCTGCTCTCGGCGGCCGTCTCGCTGATCCTCATCTGGATCACGAACGCCGGATCGACCTTCGACTGGTGGAGCACCGAGACCGTGCTCATGGTCGGAGGCGCGATCGTCTCGGCCATAGCGTTCATCGTCGTCGAGCTCAAGGTGCGCGAGCCGCTCATCCCGCTCACGCTCTTCCGCGGTCGCACGTTCACCCTGTCGGTGCTCGCGTCGATCTCGATCGGCGTCGCGATGTTCGGCACCTCGGTCTACCTCGCGCAGTACATGCAGCTCTCCCGCGGCGCCACGCCGACCGAGGCCGGTCTGATGACCCTGCCGATGATGGCAGGGCTCCTGATCTCGTCGATGGTGATCGGCCAGCTCGTGACCCGCTTCGGCAAGTGGAAGGGCTACCTGATCCTCGGCTCCGTGCTGCTGATCGCCGGCTCCGTCATGCTGTCGACGCTGCACTACGACACGAACTTCGTCCTCGTCTCGATCTACATGTTCGTGATGGGCGCCGGCGTCGGCATGACGATGCAGAACCTCGTCCTCATCGTGCAGAACGTCGCGAAGCCCAGCGAGATGGGCGTCGCCAGCTCCGGCGTCACGTTCTTCCGCAGCCTCGGCGGCACGATCGGCGTCTCGGTCATGGGAGCCGTGCTCGCGAACAGCCTCACCAGCCTGTTCACCGACGGCAAGGAGCGGATCGGCGCCGCGATCGCACAGCTCGGCGACAAGGGCGCCGAGGTGGCCGCACAGCTCTCCAGCGGCACCCTGCCCGAGGTCCGTCTCCTCCCCGAGCCCGTGCGCTCGATCATCGAGGACTTCTACGCACAGGCCATCTCGCACGCGTTCCTGATCGGCATCCCGCTCGCGGTGATCAGCCTCATCGCGATCCTGTTCCTGCCGAACCGTCCGCTCACCACGATGACGACGACGGAGCGGGCCCAGGCGGATGCTGCGAAGAAGAAGCCCGTCGACGGCACGGTGGAGGGTGCGGCCGACGTCGCGGTGGCCGATGCGACCGCGCTGTCCGGAGCACCGACCACCGGCACCGTCACCGTGATCGACCGGAACGGCGACCACGGCGATGCGGGCTCCGATGCCCGACGCTGAGCACCCCGAGGACACCCCGGAGGCGCGGGCCGAAGCGGTCCGCGCCCTCGAGGCGGAGTTCGGCGAGCTGATCACGCACTTCCGGCGGGTGATCATGGAGAACGCCCATCGGGTGAGTCCCGGTCTCCTGCCCGGCGCCTACAAGATCTTCACCACGATCGCGCGCTGCGAGCGCGTGACGGTGTCGACGCTGTCGGAGCGGATGCTGATGGACAAGGGCCAGGTCAGCCGCATGGTGCGCGAGCTCGAGGACCTCGGTCTGATCGAGCGATCCGCCGATCCGTCCGACGGGCGCTCGTTCCTCCTGCAGCTGACGTCCCTGGGTGTGGAGCGGCTCGCCCAGGCGCGGCTCCCCCAGGAGGGTCGGCTGCTGCGCACGCTCGAGGATTGGAGCCTGACCGACATCGGCAACCTCACCCGGCTGCTGCACGCCCTCGCTTCGGGCGTGACGCCGGGGATGCACGCGGACGACTGACCGGAGCACCCCCGAGCACGCCTCGCGCCTCGGCGGCCACCTCCGCGGCGATCGTGTCGAGCAGGTCCGAGCGCAGGTTCCACTGCTGCCAGTACAGCTGCACGCGGAGCGTCGGTCCGCCGAGCGCGACCAGCCCGGCCGACTCCTGCAGCAGCGGCACCATCCCCCACCCGAGCCCGAGCCCGACGGCCAGCGCATAGTCGTGGGAGGCCGGTACGTAATGCCGCGGCACGCCCTCGTGCGGCACCGACATGGCGCGGAGCCATTCGTGCTGCAGCGTGTCGCGGCGATCGAAGTCGACGAACGGCGCGGCGGTCAGCGCGGCCGTCGTCACCCCGTCCGGGAACCAGCGCGCCGCGAACGCCGTCTCGGCCATCGCACGGTACTCGAGCACCCCGAGCGGCGACACCGAGCACCCGGCGACGGGCGACTCCTCACTGGTCACCGCAGCCATCACCGTGCCGGACTCGAGCAGCCGCGCGGTGAAGTTCTGGTCGTCGCGGTGCAGGTCGAAATCGATGTCGTAGTCGGCCGCGAGGCGGGCGAGGGGCGCCAGGAACCACGTCGCCATCGAGTCGGCGTTCACGGCGAGCGGGATGGTGATGCGGCGGGCCGAACCGTCCTCGTCGATCCCCACGCCCACGAGCGCGTCGTGCTCCAGTAGGGCGATCTGCCGCGCCAGGCGGACGACGGCCTCTCCCGCCTCCGTCAATCGCGCGGGCTTGGTCCGCACGACGAGGATGCGACCGAGCTGCTGCTCGAGCGTCTTCAGTCTCTGGCTGACCGCGGAGGGGGTGATCCGCAGCCGCTTGGACGCGGCATCCAGCGTCCCCTCGTCGACGATCGCGGCGAGGGTCCCGGCGAGCTCGGGGTCGATTCTCACATAAGCGATGCTAATGGTTCGAAAGGAATCTTCGCTTCTGTTCATGCCTTGACCTTCCTAGGCTGGACACATGCTCACGGTTCTCGCCGGCCTCGGACTCGGCCTCTCCCTCATCGTCGCGATCGGCGCGCAGAACGTCTTCGTGCTGCGTCAGGGGATCCGCCGCGAGCACGTCTTCGCCGTCGTGATCATCTGCGCGCTCTCCGACGCGGCGCTCATCGCCGCGGGTGTCGCGGGACTCGGCTTCGTCCTGTCCGCCGCCCCCTGGCTGGTCGTCGTGGCCCGCTGGGCGGGCGCGCTGTTCCTCCTCAGCTACGGGATCCTCGCCGCGCGTCGTGCCTGGCGCGGGGGCGAGGAGCTCACGGCGGAGGGCGCGGATCCCGGAGCGCCCGAGTCACCCGCCTCCGGAGACGCCACCACGCTCACCCGCACCCGCCTGGCGCCCGTGGTGCTGACGACCCTCGCGCTCACCTGGCTCAACCCGCACGTGTACCTCGACACCGTCCTAATGCTCGGCTCGATCGCGGCCACCCACGGCGACCAGCGCTGGCTGTTCGCCGGAGGGGCGATCGCCGCCAGCCTCCTGTGGTTCACGGCACTGGGTTTCGGCGCCCGCTACCTCGGCCGCTGGCTGCGCACCCCGCGCTCGTGGCGCATCCTCGACGCCGTGATCGCCGTGATCATGATCTCGATCGCGATCAGCCTGGTGCTGCCGGTCCTCGGCGGCTGACCGGACTCAGGCGCCGTCGATCTGGGCGAGCCGGGCCCGGACGAGACTCTCGAGCACGCCCGTGGGAATCGGACTCTCGGGCTGGAACCGGATGGTCCCCTTGTCCACGCTGACACCCGGATGCCCCTCCAGGGAACCGGCGACAGCGGCCACCGCATCCGGGCTGAACGGATAGATCCCGATGTGCTTCTTGGCGCGCATCACCGAGAGCAGCGGCTTGCCGCCGTACACCAGCGCGGGCATCCCGTACCCCTTGCCCTGCTCGGCCTCGGGCGCCTCCTGCCGTGCGACGGCGTACACACGATCGATCGCCTCGCGGTCCGAGGCGGCGAGGTCGGTCAGGTAGTCGTCGATGGTTCCCACGACCGCATCCTGCCACCGATCGGCGCGCAGGGCGAGGACTCCGCAGGATCAGGCCCCGTCGAGGGGGCGCATGATCCGGGTGAGGAAGCGCTGCGTGCGCTCGTGCTGCGGCGCACGGAAGAGCTCGACCGGCGGCCCCTGCTCCACGACCACGCCGCCGTCCATGAACAGCACATGATCGGCGGCCTCGCGCGCGAAGCTCAACTCGTGCGTCACGACCGCCATGGTCCATCCCTCGTCGGCGAGCTCCTTGATCACGAGCAGCACCTCCCCCACCAGCTCGGGGTCGAGCGCGCTCGTCGGCTCGTCGAAGAGCAGCAGATCGGGCTTGAGGGCGAGCGCGCGCACGATGCCGACGCGCTGCTGCTGTCCTCCGGAGAGCTGATGCGGGCGCGCATCCGCCTTGTCCGCGAGACCCACGCGGTCGAGCAGAGCGAGCGCCTCGGCCACCACCTCGGTCTTGGGGCGGCCCTGCACGCGCCACGGCCCCTCGATGACGTTCTCGAGCACCGTGAGGTGCGGGAACAGGTTGTGGTGCTGGAAGACCATCGCCGAACGGTCGCGCAACGCCAGACGCTGCTGCTTCTGTACGCGCGGCTTCGGCTTCGCGGCCGGGGCGAAGTCGATGTCGGGGCCTCCCGCGACCACGATCGTCCCAGCATCCGGCGTCTCGAGGCCGTTGAGCGCGCGCAGGACCGTGGTCTTGCCGGAGCCGCTGGGGCCGACGAGCACGACGACCTCGCCGCGATGCAGCGTCAGATCGATGCCGCTGAGCACCTCGTTGTCGCCGAAGCTCTTGCGCAGCCCCCGGGCGGTGAGGAGTGCCTGCGGGGTGTTCTCAGGTTGCGACACGACTGTCGAGCCTCCTCTCGAGGGCGCTCTGCCCGAAGGACAGCAGGAGGCAGAAGACCCAGTAGACCAGCGCCGCCGCGAGGTAGAGCACCATGAACTGGTACGTGGTCGAGGCGATCTGCTGGGCCACCTTGAATAGTTCCGTGACCAGGATCAGCGAGGTGAGGGACGTGTCCTTCACGAGGGAGATGAAGGTGTTCGACAGCGGCGGCACCGACACCCGTGCGGCCTGCGGGAGGATGATCCGCGTGAGCGTGCGGGTGCGGTTCATGCCGACCGTGTAGGCGGCCTCCCACTGGCCCTTCGGGACCGAGAGGATCGCCGCCCGCACGACCTCGGCGCCGTAGCCGCCCACGTTGAGCGACAGCGCGATGATGGCGCTCGGCCACGGGTCGATCGTGATCCCGATCGACGGCATGCCGTAGAAGATCACGAACAGCTGCACGAGCAGCGGCGTGCCCCGGATCACGGAGATGTAGAACCGGGCGAACCCGGACACGACCGGATGCACCGAGATCCGCATCAGGGCGATACCGACGGCGATGAGGAGCCCCAGCGCGAAGGAGGCCAGCGCGAGGGGCACCGTCGCCGTCAGACCCGCCCAGGCGATCGGCCCGAGCGAGTCGAGGAACAGCTGCCAGGGGTTCTCCATCGACTACTTGGTGACGTCTTCGCCGAAGTACTTGTCGCTGATCTCGGCCAGGGTCCCATCGGCACGGAGCTCGTCGAGCGCGCCGTCGACAGCCTCGACGAGGGACTTCTTGTCCTTGGTGAACACGAAGGCCTGCGTGCCCGCGTCCTCGGTCTCCGCCGCGATCTTGAGCCCGGACGGGCTGTTGGTCTTCTCGTAGTCGAGGAAGGTCAGCTTGTCGTTGATGGTCGCGTCGACACGGCCCTGGCGCAGCAGCTCGACGGCCTGCGCCCATCCTTCGACGGCCTCGACCTTCGCGCCGGACTCCTTGGCGAGATCGTTCCAGTTGCTGGTGAGGGACTGCGCGGTCGTCTTGCCGTCGAGGTCGGCGAAGGAGGAGATCGAGTCATCATCGTCGGCCACGACGATCACGCCGGGCGAGACGGTGTACGGCTCGCTGAAGAGGTACTTCTTCTCGCGGTCCTCGTTGATCGAGACCTGGTTCGCGATCACGTCGAAGCGCCCGGCGTCGAGGCCGGCGAAGATCGCGTCCCACTGCGTCTCCTGGAAGGTGACCTCGAGGCCGAGCTTGTCGGCGACGGCCTGGATGATCTCGACGTCGAAGCCCGTGAGGTCGCCGGATCCGCCGTCGCCGTGGAAGCTGAAGGGGCGGTAGGTGCCCTCGGTCGCGACCGTGAGCGTGCCGTCCTTGACCAGGCCGAAGTCAGAGCTCGCGGAGCTCTCCCCGCCGCCCGAGGTGCTCGCGGGAGTGCTCGATCCGCTGCAGGCGGTGAGCGTCGCGGCGGCGATGACGAGTGCGGTGACGGCGATGAGACGACGGGACATGGACCCTCCTGGGGTGTGATGCGCGGTGCGAGTTTACGCGACCGCCGCGGGAACTCCCTCACAGTACGTGGCCTGCGGCGGTTCCCCGCATCCGATGACGTTGCGTTTCGCGGTGTCCGGGGCAGGACGCAGAAACGCCCCCGGGCGGACCCGGGGGCGTTTCAGGGAGTCAGACTCAGATGGCGTTGACGTCCAGCGGGATGCCGGGGCCGAACGTGGTCGACACCGCACCCTTCTGGATGTAACGGCCCTTGGCGCTCGACGGCTTGAGGCGGACGATCTCCTCGAGCGCTGCGCCGATGTTCTCGTTCAGCTGCTCGGCGGTGAAGGAGGCCTTGCCGACGACGAAGTGCACGTTGGCGTGCTTGTCGACGCGGAACTCGATCTTTCCGCCCTTGATCTCCTCGACGGCCTTGGCCGGGTTCGGGGTCACGGTGCCGGTCTTCGGGTTCGGCATCAGACCACGCGGGCCGAGCACCTTGCCGAGACGACCGACCTGGCCCATGAGCTCCGGGGTGGAGACGGCCGCGTCGAACGCGGTCCAGCCGCCGGCGACCTTCTCGATGAGCTCGGCGCCGCCGACCTCATCGGCGCCTGCGGCGATCGCTGCCTCGGCCGCGGGGCCGGTGGCGAACACGATGACGCGGGCGGTCTTACCGGTGCCGTGGGGCAGGATGACGGTGCCGCGCACCATCTGGTCTGCCTTGCGGGGGTCGACGGCGAGCTTCAGCGCGACCTCGACGGTCGAGTCGAACTTCGACGAGCCGGTCTCCTTCGCGAGGGCGACAGCCTCGGTCGGGGTGTAGAAACGGTCTGCCTCGATCTTCTCGGCGGCAGCCTTGTAAGCCTTGGACTTGGTAGCCATGATTATTCTCCTCAGCCCTCGACCGTGATGCCCATGGAACGGGCGGTGCCGGCGATGATCTTCGAGGCGGCCTCGATGTCATTCGCGTTCAGGTCGGCCTGCTTGGTCTCGGCGATCTGGCGGACCTGGTCCTTGGTGATCTTCGCGACCTTGACGGTGTGCGGGGTCGCGGAGCCCTTGGGGACGCCGGCGGCCTTCTTGATGAGCTCCGCAGCGGGCGGGGTCTTCAGAACGAACGTGAAGCTGCGGTCCTCGTAGACGGTGATCTCGACGGGGATGACGTTGCCGCGCTGCGACTCGGTCGCGGCGTTGTACGCCTTGCAGAACTCCATGATGTTGACGCCATGCTGACCGAGCGCGGGGCCGATCGGCGGCGCCGGGTTGGCTGCACCGGCGTTGATCTGAAGCTTGATCAGGCCGGTCACCTTCTTCTTCGGTGCCATTCTCTTTCCTTTCATCGAATCGGATGCCGGGGCATCCGCTTCTCCCACAGATCCGGCGGTTCCGGACCGTGGTCGTCTCCGCGCACGCCGAAGCGCCGCACAAACCACACAAGTCTACCCGATCAGGAGAGCACTCGTTGCCGCGGGCTACGCGACGGTCACGGCGCCCCCCGACGCGAGAACGGCCGCCCCGAAAGGGACGGCCGTTCTCGTGAGGACTGGTGTCAGACCATCTTGGTGACCTGGTCGAACGACAGCTCGACCGGGGTCTCGCGCTCGAAGAGGGAGACGAGGACCGTGAGCTTGCCGCTCTCGGGCTTGATCTCGCTGATCGAACCGGGAAGACCCGCGAACGAGCCCTCCTTGATCGTGATGGTCTCGCCGACCTCGAAGTCGACCTCGGCCGGCAGCGGGCGAGCGACGGCGACGCCGCCCTTCGACGCGATGTTCTTGGCCGTGGGGACGTCCTTGACCTCGACGAGGGACTTCAGCATGTTGAAGGCCTCTTCGAAGCGCAGCGGCGTCGGGTTGTGGGCGTTGCCCACGAAGCCGGTGACACCCGGGGTGTGACGCACGACCGACCAGGTGTCTTCCGTGAGCTCCATGCGCACCAGCACGTAGCCGGGGATGCGCACGCGGGTGACCATCTTGCGCTGGCCGTTCTTGATCTCGACCACGTCTTCCATCGGGACCTCGACCTGGTAGATCTCGTCCTCGACCTCGAGCGTCGACTTGCGCTGCTCGATGTTGGCCTTCACCTTGCGCTCGAAGCCGGCGTAGGAGTGGATGACGTACCACTTGCCCGGGAGCATGCGGAGGTCCAGGCGGAAGGCCTCGTACGGGTCCTCCTCGGCGTCCTCGTCGTCCGCAGAGGACTCCTCGTCGCCCTGCTCCTCGTCAGCACCGAGGTCGGGGCCGTCGTAGGGCGTGACCTCGTCGGCCGCAGCCGCGTCGAGCTCGGCGACCTCCTCGGCCACAGATTCGTTGAGGACCTCAGCGGCAGCCTCAGACTCAGCCGCTTCGTCCAGGTTGAGAGCGTCGTTCACGATCGCGTCCGCCTCCGGGTCGTCGATGTCGATGTCGGTGTCATCCGTGTCGTCCTCTTCGCCGTCCTCGCCCTCGACGTGGACAGCGACGTGCTCAGCCGAGGTGGCCGAGAGCTCTTCCTCTGCGAGGACGTTGCCCTCCTGGGCTTCGTCTTCCTCGCTGGACTGCTCTGCGGCGGTCGCCCAGTCGGCGTCGTCGGAATATCGTTCAGACACGTTGCTTCTTCTCCATAGCTGCGGCACGAGCCGCGGGCGTCATCAGCCAGGGATTCCGAACACCCAGTGCGTCACGAATGCGAACAGCGTGTCCAAGCCGTAGACGATGCCCATGACGATCACAACGAAGACGAGCACCACCAGGGTGAACTTGAACAGCTCCTTGCGAGTCGGGGTGACGACCTTGCGGAGCTCGGCGATGACCTGGCGGAGGAACAGGGCGATGCCCCCGAAGAACCGGGAGAAGGGGTTGCCCTTCTTCTCGCGGGTGGCGCCGGCCGCGACGACCTCGCCGCGCGGTTCGTCCTGATCCATCCTGAATGTACCTTTCGTGTGTCAGCGTTGCGCTGACGCGCAGGGCGGACAGGAATCGAACCTGCAACCTGCGGTTTTGGAGACCGCTGCTCTGCCAATTGAGCTACCGCCCTAGAGTCCGGGAGGACTCGGGGTGCCTCTCCACCCTTTCACGATCCGGCGGGGCGTGAGCCCCAGGCATGGCGAAAGAATGCAGAGAACAACTGCCCCACAAGCATACGGCATCGATCCGGTGGCGCCGAACCGGGAGCGGAACCCGCGTTGTTGCTAGGCTCGGCGAGCGGAAGTCGGGGGAAAGGGGCGCGTGTGAGCGCGGATGTGCAGCAGTTCCAGGTGGATCTGCGCGGTGTCGTCGATCTGCTCAGCAGGCACATCTACTCCAGCCCCCGGGTGTACCTTCGCGAGCTCATGCAGAACGCGCGGGACGCGATCACCGCCCGCCGCGAGGTCGACGGCGGAGGCGGACGCATCCGGATCACCCCGCTGACCGCCGAGAACGGCGAGTTCGTGCTGCGCGACGACGGCGTTGGCCTCACCGCCACGGAGGTCGCCGATCTGCTGGCGACCGTGGGCCGCAGCTCCAAACGCGACATCTTCGACCTGCCCCGCAGCGACTACCTCGGGCAGTTCGGCATCGGCCTGCTCAGCTGCTTCATGGTCGCCGACACCATCGTGATCCGCTCGCGGAGTGCCCGCGGCGGCGCTTCGGTCGAGTGGACCGGCAGCGCGGACGGCACCTTCCAGGTGGCCGAGCTGGAGGAGGAGCTCCCGATCGGCACCAGCGTGCACCTCGTGCCGCGCTTCGACGCCGACGAGCTCCTGCGCCCGGCCGCCGTGCACGAGCTGGCGACGACGTTCGGCGAGTTCCTGCCGGTGCGGGTCACGCTCGACGCACCCGGCGGCGACATCGACATCACCAGGGACGCCCCGTTCCTCGACGCCGCGCAGGATCCCGAGGCGGCGGTCCGATACGGCCGCGACCTCCTCGGCGCGAGCCCGCTCGACATCATCGAGCTCAACGAGCCGGCCACCGGCACCCGCGGACTCGCCTACGTGCTGCCCTTCGCCCCTCCCCCGGGCGCCCGCCAGGCCACCCGCATGTACCTGGGGCGGATGCTGCTGTCCGAGCGCGTGGACGATGTCCTCCCGGACTGGGCGTTCTTCGTCCGCGCCGTGATCGACTCCACCGGCCTCGCGCCGACCGCGAGCAGGGAGTCGCTGGTCGAGGATGCGGCACTCGAGCGCGTCCGCGAGCAGCTCGGCGCCGGCATCCGCCGCTGGGTGCTCGAACTGGGCCTCCGCGAGCCCCACCGACTCGCGCAGTTCGTCGCGGTCCACGAGGTCGGCCTCAAGTCGCTGGTGCGTCACGACGAGGAGCTCGCGCAGTTCATCTCCCGCTGGTTGACCGTCGAGACCACCCACGGCACCCTGCGGGTCGGCGACCTGGTGGAGCGGTACCCGCACGTCCGCTACGCGCAGACCGTGGACGAGTTCCGACAGGTCGCCGGGATCTCGCCCGCCGACGAGGTGCTCGTCAACGGCGGCTACCTCTACGACGCCGACCTGGTGCGGATGCTGCCGGACCTCTACCCGCACGTCACGGTCGAGCAGGTCGATGTGACGGGCGAGCTCGACCGCCTCGACCCGCCTCCGCTCGACGACCGCGATGCCGCCGTCGCCCTGGAGACCCGCGCCGGCGCCGTGCTCGCCGCGTCGGAGTGCTCCGTCGTCGTGCGCGCGATCGACCGCCCCGACCTCGCCGGGCTCTACGTGGCCGACCCCGAGGTGCTGCGGGCGATCGACCGCGGGCGGACCAAGGGCGTCACCGGCGCACTGTGGGGCGGCGTGCTGGACCGCATCGACCAGACGCTGTCCTCCGCGCGCGACGACGACCTGCGCGCCCGACTGTGCCTGAACTGGTCGAACCGGGTCGTGCGCGCGCTGGTGCGCGTGCAGGACGACGCCGTCTTCGCCCGCACCGTGCAGCTCCTCTACATCCAGGCGCTGCTCGCCGGGCATCATCCGCTCGCCGACGCCGACCGTGCGCTGATGACCAGCGCACTCGCCGACCTCGTCTCGCTCTCGGCCGGACTCGAAGGGGACGCGATCCCCTTCGGCGACGCCCGCTGAACCTCCACCGAAAGGCCCCGTCCATGGCACGTCCGAAGAAGCGCTTCCAGCAGCTGATCGAGGAGATCGATCGCACCCCCTGGGGCCCGGCCGAGCAGGCGCTCGTGTCGGAGGCGGTCGCGCTGGCCGTCGAGATCGGCGACGACCGGCTGGAGTACGAGGCCCGGATGCGCCAGACGGCGTCGGCCAACATGAACGGCGCCACCGACGTCATGCTCAACTCGTTCGCGTGGTGCCTCGCGCACCACGACGCCGACCCGCAGCGCTTCCCCGCCGACCTCGACAACGGCGGCGCCGACCTGATGTGGCAGTTCAAGTGGATGGCGTCGTCGCTGCGCTCCTCGCCGGCGTTCTCGCAGGAGCAGATCGCGGCCGTGCTCGAGGACATGGAGTCGCACTACCGCTCGGCCGGCCTGGGCGTGAGCGGCGTGCTCACCGCGCGCTTCGAGGACGCCTGGGACGCCGGGCGCATGGACGACGCCGAAGCCCTGCGCGTGCAGCTGGAGGCGACCCCGCGCGACGACCACAGCCACTGCGACGCCTGCGGCCGGAGCCAGATCGCCGGCTTCTTCGCGGACACCGACCGCGACGCGGAGGCGATCGTCCTCGTCGAGGAGATGATCGAGGGCGGTTTCTCCTGCGGTGAGGAGCCGGAGCACGCACTGTCCCGCGTGCTGCTCCCCTACCTCCGCGCCGGGCGCGTCGACGAGGCGAAGACCGCGCACCTGCGCAGCTACCGGCTGGCGAAGGACAACCCCGACAACCTGCGCATCGTGGCCAACAACATCGTGTTCGCGGCGATCACCGGCAACGAGGCCCGCGCGCTGGCGCTCGTCGAGAAGCACATCGCCTGGCTGGCGCACGACGGACTCAACGTCGACGCGCACTTCGCCGCCCTGGCCGCTCTCGCCGTCGCCCTGGACCGCGTCACGGCCGCCGGACACGGCGACACCCCCGTGCGCGGCGCGGACTCGCCCGCCCTGGTCGCGTTCTTCGGCGAGCACGACGGCGCCTGGAGCGCTGCCGAGCTCGCAGCATCGGCCTGGGCCGCCGCCGACCGCATCGGCGCGGCCTTCGACGAGCGCGACGGCACCGACGGCCACGCGCGCAGCCTGGAGCGGATGCGGGCACTCGCGGCCGAGCAGTACGACGTGCCGATCCGGTCCGATGCGTTCGTCGCCCCGGCCCCCTCGACCACCCCGGTCGACGCGGACGGATGGTTCGAGCGCGTGATGCAGCTCGCCCAGTTCGGCGCCGAGCACGAGACGCTCGAAGCCCTCCCCCGCGCTCTCGAGGTCGAGGATCCGGCCAAGCGCGCCCAGCTGCTGTCGATGCGCCTCGGCATCCTGATCGCGCTCGACCGCGCCGACGAGGCGCTGCAGCTGCTGCCCGAGCGCATCGCGGCGCTGCGATCCGCCGGCCTCGACGCGCAGGCCGACCTGGAGGAGCGTCTGGGCCTGGCGACGTTCGGGCTGAACACCCCGGAGACGACCGCCGCGCTGGAAGAGGCGATCGCCGTCTCCGACGGGCTTCCCGCCTGGTCCCGGGGCGACCTCGCGATCAGCCGTGCCGCCCTGCACCTGCAGGCGGGCGAAGCGGATGCCGCGCTGGACCACGCCGAGGTCGCCGCGCGATCGTTCGCCGAGGCCGAGGACACCCGCCTGACGAACACCACGACGCTCGTCGCGATCTCCGCCGTGCTGCGCAAGGGCGACCTCGAGGCGGGGAGCTCGCTGCTCGACCGCTTCCTCGAGCAGGACGACCTCAGCGCCGGACACCGGGCGCAGGCTCTGCAGACCAGGGCACGCGTGCGCGGCGGCGGCAGCACCTACCTCGAGGGCGCCACCGACGCCGACGAGGCCTGCCGTCTGCTCGCGGAGCTCGGAGCGACGCGCGCGCTCGGCGAAGCCCACCTCCTCGCCGGAGCCCTCTGGGAAGACGCGGACGAGCCCGAGAAGGCCGTCTCCCGCTACCGTCTCGCGGCGCGACTCGGCGGCGAAGCCGGCGGAGACACGACCGGCGTGGACTTCCGCCTCGCCCGCGCCATGCTGCGGGCCGGCGACGCCGAAGAGGCCGCCGAGCTGTTCGGCGACGTGCTGCAGCGCGAGGAGGAGGCGGACGTCCCCGCCGGTTCCCGCGCGATGACGGCCTCGATGCTGGCGCGGGCGCTGGGCGCCTCCGGCGAGTTCGGCCAGGCCGTCGGCGCCCACGGCTACGCCTCGGAGCTGTTCGGCCAGGCCGAGGAGCATGCGGATCAGGCGATGTCGATGACCGAGCAGGCCAAGATCCTGGCGCGCTTCGACGAGCACGACGATGCGATCGCGCTGCTCGAGTCCGCGGCCGAGATCGTGCGTCGTGACCCGGATGCCGTCGGCGCTCTGACCGAGGTGCTGCACAGCCTCGGTCAGGCCTACGGCGGTCGCAGCGACGAGCGGGCGTTCGCCCTCTTCGACGAGGTCGCCGCACTCGCGCAGCAGCACGAGGCCGGCTGGCTCCTCGCCGACGTGACGGATTCGCGCGCACGCGCCCTGGCCGAGCTCGGGCGGATCGACGAGGCGGTCTCGGCCGCGCTCACCGCCGCCGACGGGTTCGCCGCCCTCGGCGACGTCGGGTCCGCCGGCGGCTCGGAGCTGTTCGCCGGACGGGTGCTCGCCGGGAACGAGCGTTCAGCCGACGCCGTGCCCGTGTACCGCAGCGCCATCGAGCACGCGGCCGGTCACCCGCCGCTGCTGCAGGTGGCCTCGCTCGAGCTCGGCGACGTGCTCGAGGCGCTCGGCCGGCACGGCGAGGCCGCCGAGGTCCGCGCGCACGTGCAGAGCTGAGCGCGGCTCAGAACAGCTGACGCCAGTTCGCCTTCGCGAGGTCGAGGAGCTCGTCGCCGCGACCGGACATGACGGTCCGGATCGCGTACAGCGCGAAGCCCTTCACCTGCGCGGCCTCGATCGCGGGCGGCATGGAGAGCTCCTGCCGCTCGGTGACGACGTCGAGCAGGGCGGGCCCGTCGTGCGCGAGCACCTCGCGGACGGCATCCGGAAGGTCTTCGCTTCGCTCGACCCGGCGCGCGAAGATCCCCATCGCCTCCGCGATCGCCGCGAAGCTGGGGTTGTCCAGTCCCGTCCCGTAGGTGACGAAACCGGCGGCCTTCATCTCCAGCTCCACGAAGTTCAACGAGGAGTTGTTCACGACGATGGTCTTCACCGGCAGCTTGTTCTGCGTCAGGGTGAGCAGCTCGCCGAGCATCATGGCGAGTCCGCCGTCCCCGGCCAGCGCGACGACCTGCCGGTCGGGGTGCGCGACCTGTGCCCCGATGCCGTGCATCAGCGCGTTCGCCATCGAGCCGTGGGTGAACGACCCGATCAGGCGACGGCCCTCTGTCATCGACAGGTATCGCGCCGCCCACACGGTCGGCGAGCCGACGTCGGCCGTGAAGATCGCGTCGTCGGCCGCCAGCTCGTCGAGGAGCCGCGCGAGGTACTGGGGATGGATGGGGCGCTTGCCCTTGGCCGGGACCGCGAGCTCGTCGAGCTTCTTCCGCGTCTTCCGGTAGTGGGCGATCGAGTCGTCGAGGTGGCCGCGGTCGTCCTTCCTCGCCACCCGGGGCAGCAGTGCCTCGGCGGTCGCACGCACATCGCCGACGAGCCCCAGGTCCAGCGGATGCCGCTTGCCGAGCTGTGCGCCGCGGATGTCGACCTGGATGGTCGTGGCGCCGTCCGGGTAGAACTGCTCGTACGGGAAGTCGCTGCCCAGCACCAGCAGTGCCTCGGCGGCCTCCATGGCCCGGAAACCGGAGGCGAAGCCGAGCAGCCCCGTCATCCCGACGTCGAAGGGGTTGTCGTACTCGATGAACTCCTTGCCGCGGAGGGCGTGCACGATCGGTGCGCCCAGCTTGTCGGCGAGCGCGATGACCTCGTCGTGCGCGCCCTCGACGCCCGCTCCGGCGAGGATCGTGACCTTCTTCGCGGCGTTCAGCAGCGTCGCGGCCTTCTCGAGCTCGGGTCCGCTGGGGACGACGACGGGTCGGGCGCGCTCGATCACGACGGCGCGGTCGTCGGCGATCTCGGCGAGGGCGACGTCGCCCGGGATCACGAGCACCGCGACACCCCGCTCCTCGATCGCAGCGCGCATGGCGATCTCCAGCAGGCGCGGCATCTGCTTCGGGTCGGCGACGTACTCGACGTAGACGCTGCACTCGCGGAACAGCTCCTGCGGGTGCGTCTCCTGGAAGTACCCGGTGCCGATCTCGGTGGTGGGGATGTGCGCGGCGATCGCGAGCACCGGGACGCGCGAGCGGTTGGCGTCGTAGAGGCCGTTGATGAGGTGCAGGTTGCCCGGGCCGCAGGAGCCGGCGACGACCGCGAGCTCACCGGTCGTCGCGGCATCGGCGGCCGCGGCGAAGGCGGCGGACTCCTCGTGCCGCACGTGCACCCAGCGGATCGTGCCGTCCTTGCGCAGCGCGTCCGTGAAGCCGTTCAGCGAGTCCCCGGGAAGGCCGTAGACACGGTCGATCCCGTTGGCGTGCAGAGTCTTGACGATGTTCTCAGCGACGTTGGCCATGCTTCGACCCTACGCCCGGGGCAGGACGCGGGGCTCGACGGCACCGCCTGTCGCGGGTGAGGCGTCAGTACTCCTGGGCGCCGTCGCGCTCCGGCTCGGGGCTCCGACGGAACGCACGACCGGAGACCGAAGCCGGCGCGATGCGGACGTAGACCCGCTTGAGCGTGGGGATCCACGGGCGCAGTCCCGCGGCATCTGCGCGGTGCACGTCGGCGTCCGTCTCCAGCGCGGTCGCGTGTCCGCGGACGATCACGCTCCACGCGTCGGTGTCGGTGTGGTCGTCGACCTCGAACAGCACATCGGTGTTGACCGTCAGCTCGAACAGCTTGCTGCCCGGAGCGGTGCGGAACAGGATCCCGTCGCCGTCGACCACGAAGTTCACCGGGAAGATGTCGATCGTGTCCCCGACGTGGGTGACGAGTCGCCCCAGTTCCTGCGTGCCGAGCCGTTCCCAACTCTGCTCGGAGGTCAGCGTCTCGATGGGGTCGGTGTGCGCGCTCATGCCGCCCATTGTGCCCCACCCGCCGCCGGCACGCACAGGGGGACGGACGCGGTCGCGTCCGTCCCCCTGTGCGAAGCCGCCGTGATCAGCCGATGCGGATGAGCTTCTTGTTGACGAACTCGTCCGCGGCCAGGTGCCCCAGCTCGCGAGCGGTGCCGTGCCGCTGAGAGGCAAAGCAGGACCGCGCCCAAACACCTTCGCCTAGGCCCCCTGCCCGCGGGAATCTGATCGTGAGGCGCTCAGCATCCGCCAGTCCGTCGCACAGACGTCAACGAGGCATTCATCAACACGCTAGCCTGCTGTCACGAGTCGATTGGAGACCACAGTGGCCGTGAAGTACCAGATCTTCGTGAGCTCGACATATGAAGATCTCAAGGCCGAACGCGATCGCGTCATCCAAGGCATCTTGGAGATGGGACACATCCCGGTCGGGATGGAGATGTTTAGCGCTGCCGACGAAGCTCAATGGCCAATTATCGCTCGGCACATTGAAGAGAGCGACTACTACGTTGTGATTCTCGCGCATCGATACGGATCGATGGACGGAGGCGTGAGCTTTACCCGGAAGGAGTACGAGTACGCGGTCGCCAAAGGTGTCCCCACAATCGGGTTTGTGATCGATCCAGCAGCGTCCTGGCAAGCTGATCGGATGGACTCCGACGCCGATGCGATCGCGCACTTGGCAGACTTCAGGACTCTGGTTGAAAAGAAGCCGATTGGATACTGGACGAACGCCGACGATCTCTATGGCAAGTCCACGGTCGCCCTCGTGAAGGCGATGACCGCGCAGCCTCGCGTGGGATGGGTTCGCGCAACGTCGGCCCTCGGCCCCGAGGTTACGGCGGAGATATCCAGGCTGAGCGCAGAAAACTCCGTCCTCCGGAAGAGGATCGTTGAAGTTGAGGAGCAAAGCAAACGCGACGAGGCCGCCGAGCTTTCAGAGCTTTGGTCCCAGATGCGAAAAGCGGAGTGGCGCTTTACTGCAAGATTCCCTGGGGATGCAGGCTGGGCTCAAGCGAGACCTATGCCATACTCCACTTTGTTTTCGATCCTTGCCCCAAACATGCTGGTCGAAATCACTATCGATCTCGTCGACACTCTTCTCGAGATGAATGCCGTACACATCGACGATGCAGACGAGGACGACGACCGTCGACAGGCTCAAAAGATCCCGGTCAACGTCAGGAATGCACTTCTTGCCGACTTCATGACTCTAGACGTCATGGAGCCGTCGGCTCGTCGTCATCCGGTGTCAGATAAGACGGAGTATTGGTCGTTGACCGCACGTGGAACGGAGTTGCTGAAAGAGCGACAGCGAATCGAGTTCATGGCAGGCCTCGCTCCACAGGGCGCGTTTGCCGATTCAGACAGCAGCGAGGCTTCACAGTTGGAGGCGTAGAAGGTCTGGCTTTCCGCATTACAAAGAAAGGGCGGATGCCGCAGCATCCGCCCTTTTCCTCGTCCGAGGCGCTCAGCCGATGCGGATGAGCTTCTTGTTGACGAACTCGTCCGCGGCCAGGTGACCCAGCTCGCGAGCGGTGCCGCTGCGCTTCACGCCGCCGAACGGCAGCTCGGGGCTGTCGGCCAGCACGAGGTTGACGTAGACCATGCCGGCCTCGATCTTGTCGGCCACGCGCTCGGCCTGCTCGGCATCCGTCGTGAAGACGTAGGAGCCGAGACCGAACGTGGTGTCGTTCGCCAGCTCGACCGCCGCGTCCTCGTCCGCGACGCGGTACACGACCGCGGCCGGGCCGAAGAGCTCTTCGCGGTACACGTTCATCTCGGGCGTGACGTCGGTGAGCACGGTCGGGGCGAAGAACGCACCGTCACGGGTTCCGCCGGTCAGCAGCGTCGCCCCCTGCTCCACGGCCTGGTCGATCTGCTTCTGCAGGTTCTCCGCGGCCGTCTCGGACGAGACCGGGCCGAGGACCGTGTCGTCGAGCGTGGGATCGGTCGCCTGGACCGCCGCCATCGCCGCGGTGAACTTCTCGACGAACGCGTCGTACAGGCCGTCGACGACGATGAAGCGCTTGGCGCCGTTGCACGCCTGCCCGTTGTTGTCGAGACGCGCGTCGACGCCGGCCTGCACGGTCGCGTCGAGGTCGTCGGTGGAGAGCACGATGAACGGATCGGAGCCGCCCAGCTCGAGCGCGACCTTCTTGAGGTTGCGGCCGGCGATCTCGGCGACGGCCGCGCCCGCCCGCTCGGATCCGGTGAGCGAGACGCCCTGCACGCGCGGGTCGGCGATCATCGTCGCGATCTGCTCGTTCGTGGCGAGCACGTTCTGGTACGCGCCCTTCGGGAAACCGGCGTCGTGGTAGATCTTCTCGATCGCGGTCGACGACTCCGGGCACTGCGGCGCCGGCTTGAGCAGGATCGTGTTGCCCACGGTCAGGTTGGGTGCGGCGAAGCGGACGATCTGGTACGCCGGGAAGTTCCACGGCATGATGCCGACGAGCGGGCCGAGCGAGGAGCGGCGGATGATGGCCGACCCCTCCCCCAGGATCGCGATCGGCTGGTCGGCCATGATCGACTCCGCCTGGTCGGCGTAGTACTCCGCGATGTCGGCGGCGAAGTCGACCTCGCCGAGGGCGGCCTCGCGGGGCTTGCCCATCTCGCGCACGAAGATGTCGGCGAGCTCCTCGCGGCGCTCACGATGCAGCTCGGCCGCGCGGCGCACGAGGGCCGCGCGCTCGGCGACCGTCGACGAGCGGGACCACTCGCGGTGGGCCTCGTCGGCAGCGGCGACGGCCTCGTCGATCTGAGCGTCCGTGAAGGTGTCGAAGGACGCCAGCGTCTCTCCGGTGGCGGGGTTGATGACGGCGTAATCGGTCATGTTCTCTCCTCCTCTGGCTGCTCGGTCAGGAGACCGGGATCAGCGTGTACTTGGTGGACAGGTACTCGTGGATACCCTCGAAGCCGCCCTCGCGGCCGACGCCGGACTGCTTGACGCCGCCGAAGGGAGCAGCCGCGTTGGAGACCACGCCCACGTTGAGACCCATCATGCCGGTCTCGAGGCCGTCGATCATCCGCTGGCCGCGCTGCAGGTTCTCGGTGAACACGTACGAGACGAGCCCGTACTCGGTGTCGTTCGCCAGGCGCACGGCCTCCTCCTCGGTCTCGAAGGTCGCGATCGCGAGCACCGGTCCGAAGATCTCCTCGCGGAGGATCGCACTGCCGGCGACCACGTCGGTGAGCACGGTGGGCTCGTAGAACGTCCCCGTCCCCTCGACCGCCTTTCCACCGGCGAGCAGCGTCGCACCGCGGCCGACCGCGTCGTCCACGAGCTCGCCGGCCTTGGCGACGGCATCCGCGTCGATGAGCGGTCCGATCGCCACGCCGTCTTCGGTGCCGCGGCCGATCCTCATGTCGTTGACGCGCTCGGTGACGCGCTTGGCGAACTCGCCCGCGACGTCCTTGTGCACGATGAAGCGGTTGGCCGCGGTGCACGCCTGGCCGATGTTGCGGAACTTCGCGGCCAGCGCGCCGTCCACCGCCTTGTCGAGGTCGGCGTCGTCGAACACCACGAACGGGGCGTTGCCGCCGAGTTCCATCGACACGCGCAGCACGCCCTCCGCCGCCTGGGCGATGAGCTTGCGCCCGACCTCGGTCGAGCCGGTGAAGGACAGCTTGCGCAGACGGGGATCGGCGATGATGGGCGCCGACAGCGCGCTCGACTTCGAGGTCTGCACGACGTTGACGACACCGGCGGGCAGGCCGGCCTCCTCGAGCAGCTTCGTGAAGTAGATCGTCGTCAGCGGGGTGAGTGCCGGGGGCTTGATCACGACGGTGCAGCCGGCGGCGAGGGCGGGCGCGATCTTGCGCGTCGCCATCGCGAACGGGAAGTTCCACGGCGTCACGAAGAACGACGGCCCGACCGGTCGCTGCGACACGACCATGTGGCCGGTGCCCTCGGGGTTGATGCCGTAGCGGCCGCTGATGCGCACGGCCTCCTCGCTGAACCAGCGCAGGAACTCGCCACCGTAGACGACCTCTCCCCGTGCCTCGGCGAGCGGCTTGCCCATCTCGAGCGTCATGAGCAGCGCCAGGTCCTCCTTGTGCTCCTGCACGAGGTCGAAGGCTCGGCGGAGGATCTCGCTGCGCACGCGCGGCGCGGTCGCCGCCCACTCGTCCTGAGCGGCGACCGCGGCGTCGAGTGCGCGGATGCCGTCGGCCGGCGTCGCGTCCGCGATCGTCCGGATGACAGCCCCGGTCGCCGGATCCTGCACGTCGAACGTGTCGCCGGTCTCGCCGTCGATCCACTGACCGCCGATGAAGAGGCCGGTGGGGATGCTGTCCAGGAGCGCCTGTTCGGTCTGAGTGCTCATGATTCTCTTTCTGTGAGGAGGGCTAGGAGCGCTTGCGTCGGCTGGGCGGTGCGTCGATGCCCAGCGTCTCGCCGCGGAAGAAGGCGGGCCGACGGACCGCATTCCAGATCATGACCGCGATGCCGACGACGATGATCAGCATCCCGAGGATGAACACGATGCCGACGCCGCCGATGTTCGAGCCGGAGCCGTAGGCGGGATCCATCGAGTCGATCAGCGTGGTGAAGAAGAGCACCGCGAGGATGGCGCCGCCGACGAGCGGGAAGAGGAACGTGAAGAAGAAGTTCCTCGTCGAGTCGAACCACTGCTTGCGGAAGTACCAGACGCACGCGAACGCGGTGATGCCGTAGTAGA
The DNA here is from genome assembly GCF_059422585.1 of Microbacterium sp. GW821-FHT01D02. Classification (NCBI taxonomy): domain Bacteria; kingdom Bacillati; phylum Actinomycetota; class Actinomycetes; order Micrococcales; family Microbacteriaceae; genus Microbacterium; species Microbacterium sp. GW821-FHT01D02. The sequence continues at coordinate 622,054 of NZ_JBWKXB010000001.1, forward strand.
AGCAGATCATCATGCCGAGCGTGAGGATCGTGTCCCAGAGCGTGTCCTCGCTGACCACGCGCATGACGGCGTAGAAGGCGGAGGCGACGATGGCCGACACGATGGTCGCGTACCCGGGGGTGAAGAAGCGCGGGCTGACCTTCGCGAACGACTTCGGCAGGGCGCCGTAGTGCCCCATCGCCAGCAGGGTGCGCGCGGGGCCCACGAACGTGGACTGCAGCGACGATGCCGAGCTGGTGAGGACGGCGAGCGAAACGAGGAACGCCAGCGGGCCGAGGATCGGACCGGAGAGGTGGAAGAACACGTTCTCCTGGATGTCCTCGTTGCCGAGGCCCAGCGCGCCGGTGCCGACGCCGGCGAACATGATCATCGCGACCGCGAGGAGCAGGTACAGCGAGACGATCGTGAGCACCGTGACGGTGGCTGCGCGCCCGGGGGTCTTCTCCGGGTCCTTCGTCTCCTCGTTCATGGTGAGGGTGACGTCCCACCCCCAGAAGATGAAGATCGAGAGGGAGAGGCCGGCGGCCACGGCGCTGAACGACGAGATCGCGAAGGGGTTGAACCAGTTCAGGTCGAACGGCTGGTAGTCGAAGCCGTTGCCGCTCACCGCCTGCACGATCGCGGCGACCGCGAAGAAGACCAGCACGAGGATCTGGAAGCTGACGAGCCAGTACTGCAGCTTCTGCGTCGTCTGCATGTCGCGGTACGAGATCCAGGTGGCGCCGAGCATGAACAGCAGGCACACGCCGATGTTGATCCAGGTGTTGCTCGCGATGCCCGCGATGTCGGCGTTCCCCGTGACCTGCGAGATGAGCAGGAAGAGGAAGTCCACGGCGATGCCGGCGAGATTCGAGAGCACCAGGATGGTCGCGACCACCAGCCCCCATCCCGCCATCCAGCCGATCCACGGCCCGAAGGCGCGCGCCGCCCACGTGAAAGAGGTGCCGGAGTCCGGCATCCGGTTGTTGAGCTCGCGGTAGCCGAAGGCCACCAGGAGCATCGGGATGAAGCCGACGAGGATGATCGCCGGGATCTGCGCACCGACCGTGGAGGCCACCGGGCCGACGGCCGCGGTGAACGTGTACGCGGGGGCGATGCACGAGATGCCGATCACGACCGCGCCGATGAGGCCGACGGTTCCGGCGCTCAGACCCTTCGTGGAGATGCCGGTCGTGACACCGGATTCGGGCTCCGTCGCCCGGTTCGTGCTGCTCATCAGCGTTCTCCTGCCTCGTTGCGGGTACGCGGGACGACGATCATGGGGACGGGCAGCTCGTGCAGCATCTTCGCTGCCGTGGAGCCCAGGAACAGGCGGCGGGGCTGGGCCAGTCGGCTGGAGCCGACCAGGACGACCTCGCCGGGAAGCCAGGACAGATGCGCGACGGCGTCTTCGACGGAGTCGCCCGGTGCCTTCTCGACGGCGGCGGTGCGACCGTCGGGCAGCAGCTCCGTCGCCATCGCGAGGACCTCCTGCGCGTGCGTGTCGCCGACCGTGCGGATCGCCCCGGTGTCGAGACCGGGCGGCACGTCGAACGGCACGAGGGACACCAGCCGGAGATCGACGCCGCTGTCCCCGGCGAGGGCGACCGCCTCGTCGAGCAGCGCATCGGCGCCGGGGCGCGAGCCGACGGCGACCGTCACCCGCGGGATGACGTGGTCGTCCTGGAGCGCCGCACCCACCGGTGCCAGCGCGACCGGGATGGTCGACGAGTGCAGGAGCTCCGACGCGACGCTGCCGAGCCGGTGGCGTCCGAGGATGCCGCCTCCCGCCGCGCCGATCACGATCACCCGGGCGCCGAACTCCTCGCCGGCGGCGATGAGACCCTCGGCGAACGACTCCGAGAAGCGCACGTGACCGCTGCGGGTCAGCTCCTGCGGCAGCCGGACGACCGCGTCGCCCAGCCACTTCTTGGCCTGGGCCCGGATGTGCTCCTCGTAGGCGCGCTCCGGCGGGACCGCGGCGCTGCGCGTGCCCTCGTTGGGCAGCACGATCACCAGGTGCAGCGTCGCACCGAGGCTGCGGGCGAGCCGCGCACCGAGCGCCGCGGCATCCGCTCCCGCATCCGTCGCCGTGTAGCCCACGACGACCGAGCCGGTCATCAGCTGCCGCTCTCGACAGCGCCGGCGTCGCGACCGGCCTCGACGATGTTCGAAGCCACGAGGTGGCCCATCCGGATCGCCCCGTCGACGTGCTGGTATCCGGCACCGGCCATGTCGCTGCACGCGAAGTGGATCGGACCGACGGCCGTGCGGAGGTCGGCGCCGTAGCGGTGCAGACCACCCATGTCGAAGCTCGCGGCGTAGGCACCGCGGGTCCACTCCTCGCTGCCCCAGTCGCTCTCGTAGTAGACGACCGGGTTCTTGGCCTCGGGGCCGTAATAGTGCGAGAGCGACTCGAGGATGCGCTCCTTGCGCTCCTCGGCCGAGAGCTCGAACACGCCGTCGGCGTTGGCGTCGGAGACGAAGCCGACCAGGGTGCCGCGCTCGTCGCCGTGGTTCGTGTTGTCGTACGCCTCGTGCGAGAGCTCGTAGGGGCTGAACGCGGTGCCGCTGAGGCCCTGCTCGCGCCAGAACGGGCGGTCGTAGACGGCGTGCACCTTGATGACGAAGCCCATCGACAGGTGCTGGTGCAGCTGGTGCTGACGACGCGGCAGCGGCGGGACGAACGAGATACGGCTGTACAGCACGGGGGCGTGCGCGAGGATCGCGTGGCGGGCGCGGACCGTGAGCTCGTCCGTGGTGGCCACGACGCCGGCGTCCGACCACTCCAGGGTGCGCACGGGCTGGTTCAGCAGCACGTCGTCGCCCAGGCGCTCGGCCAGTCGCAGCGGAACCTGCTGCAGTCCGCCGACGACGCGCTTGTCCAGGATGAAGTCGGCGTCGACGAGGTTGGAGTACGAGCCGGCGGATGCCGCCATCAGCAGCGACTGCAGCAGCGAGAACGCGTGCGTCGGCTTGGTGAGCATCGCCGATCCGGTGGCGAAGGCCAGGTTGCGCACGGCCTCGTCGTCGTCGGTCTGCTGACGCAGCCAGGCGTCCCAGGAGATGGAGTCCCAGTCGGCCGCGCTCGGGTGCGCCCACGGGCGGTCCGGGTCGATCTCGGCGACCAGGGCGTCGAGGATGTCGGTGACCCGGGCGATCTCCGCCTCGGTCTCCGGGGCGACGGGGAACATCTCGCCGGTGAAGCGGTGCGCCTTCCCGTCGGGGCCGACGTAGACGCTGTCGCCTTCGCGATAGCGGCTGTACGTCTCGAGCCCGAGCTCCTCGATCGCGTCCTTGAGCGCGTCCTGATCCGGCGAGACCCACTGGCCGCCGATCTCGAGCATGGCGCCGTCGATGACGTCGGTCCAGAGGCGTCCGCCCACGCGGTCGCGGGCTTCCAGGACGGCGACCGACAGGCCGGCCTTGCGCAGGTCGTTCGCCGCGGTGAGCCCTGCGGCTCCGGCGCCGACGATCAGTACGTCGCGAGTGATCTCAGCCATCTGCAACTCCTTCGTTGGGTGAAGTAGTGCCGGTCGCGACCCGAAATCCCCCGATTGGGGTCGCGACCGGACAGGGGTGTGGGCCGCGCGGGTGCGCGGCCGCACGTCAGTCCGTGGCCGCGGCGAGGGCGGCAGCCACGATGTCGAGGCCTTCGTTCAGCAGGTCGTCGCCGATCGAGAGCGGAGGAAGGAAGCGGATGACGTTGCCGTACGTTCCGCAGGTGAGCACGATGACGCCCTGGGCGATGCAGGCCTTGGCGACGGCTGCCGTGAGAGCGGCGTTCGGGGCCTTGGTCTCGGGGTCGACGAACTCGGCGGCGATCATCGCGCCGTGGCCGCGGACGTCGCCGACGCGCGGGTCGTTCTGCTGGATCGCGGTGAGGCGGTCCGTGAGGATGGTGCCGATCTCGCGCGCACGCTCGATCACGCCGTCGTTCTCGAACACGTCGATCGAGGCGAGGGCCGCAGCGCAGGCGATCGGGTTGCCGCCGTACGTGCCGCCGAGTCCGCCGGAGTGCGAGGCGTCCATGATCTCGGAACGGCCGGTCACCGCCGCGAGCGGAAGGCCGCCCGCGATGCCCTTGGCCGTCGTGATCAGGTCGGGCTCGATGCCGAAGATCTCGCTCGCGAACATGTGCCCCGTGCGGGCGAAGCCGGTCTGCACCTCGTCGGCGATGAAGACGACGCCGTTCGCGCGGCACCAGTCGACGATCGCGGGGAGGAAGCCGTCGGCGGGGACGATGAAGCCGCCCTCGCCCTGGATCGGCTCGATGATGACCGCGGCCAGGTTGTCGGCGCCGATCTGCTTCTCGAGCTGGAGGATGACGCGGGCGGCGGCCTCGCGGCCGTCGAGCCCATCGCGGAACGGGTACGACATCGGGGCGCGGTACACCTCGGGCGCGAAGGGTCCGAAGCCGCTCTTGTAGGGCATCGACTTGGCGGTGAGCGCCATCGTCAGGTTGGTGCGGCCGTGGTAGCCGTGGTCGAAGGCGACGACGGCCTGGCGGCCGGTGAACTTGCGGGCGATCTTGATCGCGTTCTCGACGGCCTCGGCACCGGAGTTGAACAGCGCGCTCTTCTTCGCGAAGTCACCGGGGGTGACGCGGTTGAGCGCCTCGGCGACACCGACGTACGACTCGTACGGCGAGATCATGAAGCAGGTGTGCGTGAACTGCGCGGCCTGCGCGGCGACGGCCGCGGCGACCTTGGGGTGCGCGTTGCCGACCGTGGTCACGGCGATGCCGGAGCCGAGGTCGATGAGCGAGTTGCCGTCGGCGTCCACCACGACGCCGCCGCCCGCGGCGACCGCTGCGATCGGGACCGTGTGTCCGACACCCGCCGCCACGGCATCCGCCTTGCGCGCGAGGATCTCGGCCGAGCGAGGGCCGGGGAGGTCCGTGACCAGGCGACGCTCCTGCGGGAGGTCGGGTCCGCCGAGAGGGACTGCGGGGGCTGCGGTGTCGAGGAGTGCCATGTTCGCGAGCGTACGGCGGCGGGGAAGCGCCTCGCACTCGCCGGGTCGTACAATCTAGATGAGGATTTCGCCCCACTGTACATTTCGGGAGTTCGCATGGCCGGAGAGGATCACCCGACGCTGCGGTCCCTGCTCCGCCGTCGCGACCTCGGGCTCGCGCTCGTCCCCCGCGAGGCCGATCTGGCGGACGGCGCACTCGACCGCCCGCTGCGCTGGGTGCACAGCTCGGACCTCGCCGATCCGACCCCGTTCCTGTCGGAGGATCTGGCGCTGCTGACCACGGGCACGCAGTTCGACGAGGCGGTCGGCATCGACACGTACGTCGGGCGCCTCTCCGACCGCGGCGTCCTCGGCCTCGGCTTCGGCACCGAAGTGCACCGCGCCGGCATCCCGGAGGAGCTCGTCGCGGCGTGCGCCACCCACGGGATGCCGCTGTTCACGGTGCCGTACCGCACGCCGTTCATCGCGGTCGCCCGCGCGCACTCCGAGGCCATCGCCGCGCAGGCCTACGCTCGACGGTCCTGGGCGCTGGACACCCAGCGCGCGCTGGCCCTCGCGGCACTGCGTCCGAGCGGGCTCGAGGCGACGATCGCCGAGCTCGCGCGGCGGCTCGACGTCTGGGCCGGGATGTTCGACGCCGCGGGGGCCGTGCTGGTCTCGCATCCGCGGGACCGGATCGACGACCGCGTGCTCGACGCCCTGGGCGAGCGGGTGATGGAGATCCTCACCCGCGGGCTCGAGGCCGGACAGTCGCTCACCCTCGGCGCGCACACCTTCATGCTGTTCACGGTGGGGCGTGGCGGTCATCTCCGCGGCGTGATTGCCCTGGCCGTCGACGCCCTCGACCCCGAGGCGCGGTCGGTCGTGACCTCGGTGATCGCGATGGCCGGGCTCGCCATGGAGCAGAGCGAGCAGCTGGCCCGGAGCCGTCGTCGTCTGCACGCGCAGCTCCTCGGATCGCTGCTCTCCGACGATCCGACCCTCGCCCGGCGGGTGCTGGGCAGCCTGCCGCCCGCACCGGTTGTCGTGGCCGTCGCCGCGGACGCACCGGCCGGCGCGCTCACGGACTGGTGGGAGCGGCACCGCGTGGAGCACGGCATCCCCGTCTTCCTGGCCGAGTCCGAGGACGGCGTGACGATGTGCCTGTCCGCCGGTGACGAGGGCCTGCTCGACGAGGTCGCGGCGCGCTTCGGCATCCGCATCGGCGTCTCGGATCCGGACGGCTACGACGCGTTCGGCCGGGCGCACGCGCAGGCGCTCACAGCCCTGCGCCAGCAGGGGGTGCACGGCGTCGCACGCTACGCCGACACCGTGGGTTCAAGCATCCTCACGGCGCTGGCGACGGACGAGGCGCGCCTGGTGGCGGAGTCGCGCCTCGCACCGGTGCGCGAGCACGACGCCCGCACGGGTGCCGAGCTGGAGCGCTCGCTGCGCACCTGGCTCGAGCACGACGCGAGGGCCGAGTCCGCCGCGGCCGCGCTCGGCGTGCACCGGCACACCCTGCGCTCCCGCATCGCCCAGGCCGGCGCCCTGCTCGACATCGACCTCTCGACCTTCCCCGCCCGCGCCGAGCTCTGGACTATCCTGCAGACGGCTCGGGACTGAGCGCGGGAGCTAGTCCGCGGCGCTCTCCCCGAGGTTGGCGGAGACGACCTCGAGGGCATGGGCGCGCGCCTGGACGGCATCCTCGCCACGCTCGGTCGTGACGGCCGCGGCGAAGACCTCCGCGAACACGAGGTACGCCACGCGGGAGGTGTGCTCGAGCTCGTCACGGAAGCTCACCCCGGTCGGGGCGATCACGAGGGACAGCGTCGCGACTTCGGTCAGTGCCGACGCGGCGAACGACGTCAGCGCGATGACGGTCGCTCCGCCGCGGGCCGCCGCGGTCGCGACGCGCAGGCTCGCCTCGTTCGCTCCGGAGCCGCTCACCACGAGGCACACGTCCTCCGCCGTGAGGTGACGGGCGGCGATCTGCTGTGCGATGGCATCCGCGATGAACTCGGCCGAGCGTCCGGCCGCGGTCAGCCGCATCGCGAGGTCGTTCGCGATCGGCGACGACAGTCCGTTCGCCAGCACGAGCAGGCGACGGGCGGAGGCCGAGAGGCGCACGGCCTCGGCGACCGCATCCGGATCCAGCAGGCTGGCGAGGGCGGGCAGCGAGCCGGCGAGTCGGTCGATCTCGCCGCGCATGCGACCGAGCACGCCCGGTCCGTGGTCGACCGCCGCCTCGCCCGGGCTGCTGCCCAGCTCGGCGGCGAGCGCGACGCGCAGCTGCGGGTACCCGCGGTAGCCGAAGCTCTGACAGGTGCGGACGACCGTGGCGCGGCCGACTCCGGCGCGGTCGGCGAGCTCCTGCGCGGTCCACTCCACGACTTCATCGGCGGATTCGACGATCAGCTCGGCGACGCGGCGCTCGGCCGGCTGCAGGGTGTTGAGCACCGCGGCGATGCGCGCGGTGGGCGGGGCGCTAGGCGAGAACACGGCTGCGGGCTCCCTCCATGATCCGGCGGCGGATGGCTCCGGATGCGGCATCGATCAGCATCGTCACCACGACGACCACGATGAGCAGGACACCCACCGTCGACCACTCACGGTACTGGGTGTACGAGGTCAGCATGTCGCCGATTCCGCCGACGCCGATCAGCCCGAGCACCGCCGAGGAGCGCACGTTGATCTCGAAGCGGTAGAGCCAGAACGACCAGAACGCCGGTTCGGCCTGCGGCCACACTCCCCAGCGCAGCACCTGGAGGGTGCCGCCGCCGGCCGCGCGCGCCGCTTCGATGGGCCCACGGGGCACGGCCTCGACCGCCTCGTACCCCCACTTGCCGAGGGTGCCGACACCGTTGATGGCGAGGGCGAGCGCGCCCGTGAACGGTGTGAGGCCCGTGACCGAGAGGATCACGATCGCGATGATGATCTCCGGCACGGCGCGGATCAGCGAGAAGAGTCCGCGCAGCAGCGCCCGGAGCCAGGCAGGCCCGAACCCGCGGGCGGCGAGCAGGCTCAGCGGGGTGGCGAGCAGGATGCCGAGGATCGTGCCGACCCAGGCCATCTCGATGCTGCGCCACGTCTGCCACAGCGCCTCCGGCAGCTTCTCCCAGTTCGGCGCGGAGAACATCAGGAACGTGTAGCGGACGATCTCGGACGGCAGATCGGAGAGGCGGGTCCAGTCGATGTCGATCGACCAGAACGCCAGGACCACGATGCCGGTGACGAGCGCCCACCCGGCGATCAGCCAGGGACGCCGGGGCTTGGCGGGGACGGTGAGCGCCGCACTCATACGAGCCTCCGTCGGATGGCGTCCGAGACGAGGTCGATCACGATGACGACGATGAGGATCTCCAGGATGATGAGCGAGAGCTGGTCGTAGCGGTAGAAGGTGCGCACCGCGTCGATGAGCAGGCCCATGCCGCCGGCGCCGACGAGGCCGAGCACCGTCGACGCGCGCACGTTCAGCTCGAACACGTACAGGGTCTGGTTCGCGAACGCCGGCCAGGCGTCGGGCAGCGCGAGCGTGCGGTTGATCTTGGCCTGCGTCGCGCCCACGGCACGCCCGGCCTCGAGCGGTCCGCGGTCGTTGGTGTCGATCGCCTCGGACACGAGCTTCACGATGATGCCGACGTTGAACAGCAGCAGCGCCAGGATGCCGGGGAGCGCGCCCACGCCGACCATCGCGACGAGGATGGCTGCGTACAGCAGGTCGGGGACACTGCGGATCACGTTGAGGATGCCGCGCACGATGATGCGCGCCGGGGCGTTCGGGTTGGTGGCGCGCGCGGCCCAGAAGCTGAGCGGCAGCGAGACGGCCGCGCCGATGGCGGTGGCGATCACGGCCATCTGCAGCGTCTCGATGAGCGGCGGGATGGTGCGGGGGAAGAAGCTCCAGTCGGGCAGGAGCAGCTGGATGATCTTGTCGGCGCCGTTCTGCCAGTTGCGTGCGATGGCCGAGAAGTCGACGCCGATGCCGATCACCGGCAGGCACATCAGCACGGTGACCGCCACGACCGCGGCGACGATCACCGGGCCCTTCCACGCGCCTGCCGGGCGGGCGGGGACGTCGAGGACCGGAGGGTTCGGGTCGATGCTCATACGTCCAGCCGGTCGTCGGGGGTGAGCGAGCGGCCGTAGATGCTCTCGAAGTCGGCGTCGGTCGCACTCGTGGCCGGCCCGTCGTAGACGACCTCGCCGGCGCGCATGCCGATCATCCGTGCGCCGTACTCGCGGGCGAGGTCGAGCAGGTGCAGGTTGACGAGCACCGTGATGCCGAGGTCGCGGTTGATGCGGCGCAGGTCGTTCATGACCCCGTGCGCGGTCGGCGGGTCGAGGCTCGCGACGGGCTCGTCGGCGAGGACGATGCGGGGTTCCTGCGCGAGGGCGCGGGCGATCGCGACCCGCTGCTGCTGTCCGCCCGAGAGCTCGGAGGCGCGGGAGTGCAGCTTGGGCAGGATGCCGACGCGATCGAGTGCCTGGTAGGCGAGCTGCTTGTCGGCCTCCGGGTAGGCGCCGAGGAGCGTGCGCCACAGGGGCGTGTGGGCGAGGCGTCCGACGAGCACGTTCTGCAGCACGCTCGCGCGTCCCGCCAGGTTGAAGCCCTGGAAGACCATGCCGATGTCGCCGCGGAGCCGGCGGAGGGTGCGCGGCGAGGCGCCGCTCACGCGGTGCTCCCCCACATCGAGTGTGCCGCTCGTGACGGGCACGAGGCCGTTGATCGTGCGGATGAGCGTGGACTTGCCGGATCCGGAGAGCCCGACGACGGCGACCATCTCGCCGGCGGCGATGTCGAGCGACACCCGGTTCAGGCCGACGGTGCCGTTGGGATAGCGCACCGTGACCTCGTCGAGGCGGATGGACCACGGCGTGGACGCCGCAGCCGGAGCTGCGGCGTCCACGTGCTGGATCTGATCGGACAACTTACTGGAGCCCCAGGGCCTGCGCGGCACGGGCGACGACGTCGAGCGAGTCGGGGTCGGCCGGGGCGAGCTTGGTGATCGAGTAGATGCTGGTGAGGATCTCGGAGCCCTCGGGGGTGTTCGAGAAGTCCTCGAGCGCCTTCGTGATGCGGTCCTGCAGCTCGGGCGAGAGGTCGGACGAGAGCGCGACGCCGTCGTTCGGGATCTCCTCGGTCATCGCGAACACGACGACCTTCTGGCCGACGTCGGGGGTGTCCTTCGCGACGATCGTGCGCGCGTCCCAGAAGCTGAAGCCGACCTCGGCGTCGCCGTTGTAGACCGCGAGCACCGAGGCGTCGTTCGCGGTGACGGGGATCTGCTGGATGTCGGTGTCGGTGTCGAGGCCCGCCTCCTGCAGCGCGAGGATCGGGTAGATGTAGCCGGCGGGCGAACCGGGGCCGAGGACGGCGACCTTCGCGCCCTTGACCTTGTCGATGCTGTCCAGGCCCGCCGGGCCCGTCATCGCGTCGGCGCCGTTGCAGAACAGCATCCCGTCGCGCTCGACCGGCTCGTCGTCGCAGTACTTGTCGGGGTTGTTCGTCATGAACTGCGCCGGGTAGGTGATGTTGCCGTTGCGCTCGGTCTGCAGCACGACCTTCGCGTCGTACATGTCGTTCGCCTGCCACAGCTGCAGCGACGGCAGGAAGCCGATCTGCGCCTGGCCGGCACCCATCGCCTCGACGGCGGCCTGGTAGTCCTTCGACACGACGCCGGTGACCTCGATGCCGAGCTCCTTCGTCAGGTAGTCGGTCAGGGGCGCCGCGGTGTCGACGAGCCCGTCCTGGTCCTGCGAGGGGACGAGTGCGAGCACGATCGAGTCGGGGTCGGCGGCCGGAGCGGAGGACTCGCCGGGTGCGGCGGTGCTGCCGGAGCAGCCCGCGAGCGCCACGGTCAGCAGGGCGCCGACCGCGACGAGGCCCGCTGCGGAGGAGCGGAAGAGAGAGGTACGCATGTTCATCCTTCGATGGGTGGGTGTGTGAGGGAGGGAGGGGTCTCAGCCGCGCAGCCAGGCTTCGAGCTGGGGCACCAGCGTCGAGAACTCGGCGGCGCGGAAGGTGGGGGTGGCGTCGGGGTCGGAGAACCCGCCGATCAGAGCCGTCGCATGGCCACGGGCATGAGCGGGAGCCAGGTCGTTGTGCCAGATGTCGCCGATGCTCAGCACCCGCGCATCGGCGGGGAGCTCGGCGAGCAGGGTGTCGAGCCCGCGGGGCTTGCCGGCGCCGGTGACGATCCGGTCGAACAGCCCGCCGAGGCCGAGGGCGTCGAGGGCGTCGCCGATGCGGATGTCCGGCGCGTTCGTGACGAGGATCCGCTCGGCGTCGACTGACGCGAGGAAGTCGGCGAGACCGTCCGGAGCGCTGATCGGCGCGCCCTCGGTCCCCAGCTGCGCGCGGCTGGCGAGGTACGCGGCGCTGAGGAGGCGGGCATCCGCTCCCCTGGCCTCGGCCACGCGGCGCACCGCGTCGTAGCCGTCGAGGGAGTCGTCATCGGCGGCGGCCAGGACCGAGCGGATGTCGTCGATGAGGGAGCCGTCGTCGCCGAGGGCCGCGGCGACCTGCTGCGCGTAGGCGAGGACCGGACCGTCGCCGAGGGCGATCGTGCCGTCGAAATCGAAGAGGAGAATGGAGTTCACGGAGTTCTTTCTGTGGGGACGCTCCGTCCATCATCAGGAACGATTGTGGACAGAAGGTCCCGAGCGTGTGAACGCCGTGTGAACAATCCGTCCACAGGAGTCGCGTATGGTGAGCGCCGTGTCCGAACTCGACCAGCTCACCCGCGCGGCGCACCTCGCCGCCGACGGCACCGCCACCGGCGCACGCCTCGCCCTCGACGCCCTCCCCTGGCTCGGCGCGGCGCTCGACGACGATCACCGCACCGACCGCTTCATCGCATGGGGTCGATCGACGGTCATCGACGAGAACACGGGCACCGCGGTGATCCCCCGACCCCTGTTCGAGGAGCTGCATGCGCGGGCCGGCGTGGCGTCGGACTGGCCGGTCGGAAATGCCGGAGTGCTGCACTGCTACGGCTACCTGCTGTCGCTCGAGGCGACGCCCTACGGACTCAAGCGGGACCGCTGGACCGAGGGCGCACTGGCCCGCGCGTGCGGCCTGACGACCGACGCGTTCCATCCCTGGCTCGAGGGGCCGACCCTGCTCGCGCGGGCCACCGCCGCGGCATCCGCCCTCCTCGCGACACCCGCGGCCGGCGCCACCCGGAGCGTCGACGCACGGCGCACCGTGCTCGCTCTCGGCGCAGCCCAGTGTCCGACCGCGCTCGCCTATGCCGTCGCCCCGACCGCGGACGCCGCGCCGCTGCTGGTCACGATGTTCCCCGTCGCGGACGCGACCGGCCCGCTCGCGGACTTCACGACCGACGTGCGCCTGCGCTGGAACGCCGCCTAGGGCACCATCCGCACCGCGGCCAGCAGCCGACGGCAGCGGACGACGTCGTCCGCCGTCTGAGCGATCAGCGCGTCGACGCCGTCGAACCGCAGCGTCGGCCGCAGTCGGGCGACGAGCGTCACGGCCAGGCGCCGCCCGTACAGGTCGAGGTCCGCGTCATGCAGATGCACCTCCACCCGCCTCTCCCGTGCGCCGGCGAACGTCGGATTCGCTCCGACGCTGACGCTCGCCGCCCGGGGCTGCGGATCTTCGTCGATCCGCACCCAGGCCGCGTAGATGCCGTCGGCGGGGAGGTCGCCGGGGTCCGTCGCCAGGTTCGCCGTCGGGAAGCCGAGCTCGCGTCCCCGACCGTCACCCGGGACGACGACGCCCGCGATCTCCCCGAGCGGCGGCGTGCTCACGCGCTCTCGGGGGCGGCGATCGAGCGGTAGCGGCTCTGGTGGAAGACGAGCGGCTCCACGTCGTCGAACAGGGTGATGTCGGCGATCTCGTACAGCGCGATCTCGTGGTCGCCGCCGTCGACGGTGCTGTGCAGGCGGCAGGTGAGCCAGAGCGCGGCATCCGAGATCAGCACCGCGCCGCCGTCGGTACGCTGCCAGGCGTGTCCGCCGAAGCGGTCGCCGTCGCGGGCCGAGAGGGACCGGCTGAGGGGCTCGTGGTGGGCGGCGAGCACGCTCATGCCGAGTTCGGGGACCTCGCGCAGCACCGGCCAGGTCTTCGACGTGCGCGCCGCGCTGATCGCGACAAGCGCGGGTTCCAGCGAGATCGACGTGAAGGAGTTGACGGCCATCCCGACGGCACGGTCGTCGACGTGCGCGGCGAGGGCCACGACGCCGGTCGGGTACACCGAGAACGCCCGGCGGAGGGCGAGGTCGCGCGGCAGGGCGTCGGTCACGGCAGTCGTCATTTCGGCTTCCTTTCGTTAGTCAACTTTGACTAGTTCCGATAATAGGCAAGTTTGATCATGCAAACAACAGGAATCTGTGATGTCAGCCGTTAGCATGAGGGGCATGTCGACCACCCGCCTCGTCGTCCTCGGCGCCGTGAAGCAGTTCCAGCCCGTGCACGGGTACTTCCTCCGCCGCGAGCTCATGACCTGGCACGTCGACGAATGGGCGCACATCCAGCCCGGTTCGATCTACAACGCGCTGCGCGCCCTCGAGGTCGACGGCTACATCGCCGAGAGCGGCACCGAGGCGGAGGGCAAGCGCCCCGCACGCACGACCTACCGCATCACTCCGGCGGGCGAGGTCGAGCTGCAGCGGATGCTGCGCGAGAACCTCTGGAACGTCGCGGCCTTCGACACGCAGGCCATCATGACCGTGGCCTCGTTCATGTTCGTGCTGAGCCGGCAGGAGGTGATCGCCGGGCTCGAGCACCGCCTCATCAAGAGCGACGCGATCATCACGCAGAACGGCTTCGATGTGCAGGACACGCTGCGCTCCGAGACCACGCCGAAGTACGTGCGGGAGATCTTCGACCTCTCGACGGCCCGGCTCACGGCCGAGAAGCAGTGGCTGCTCGACCTGCTGGAGCGGCTGCGCACCGGCGAGTACACGTTCGCGGGAGAGACGGCGGAGGACGCCGCGCCCGCCGACGCCGCACCCTCGACCTAGCCCTCAGCGCGAGGCGACCAGGACCGCGATCGCCTCGGGCGAGAGTGCGGGGGTCGTCGCACCACGGTGCTGCGCCACGACGGCGCCCGCTGCGCACGCACGAACCAGGGCATCCTCGATCGGCTCCCCCTGGGCGAGCGTCGCAGCCAGGGCCCCGCAGAACGCGTCACCGGCCCCTGTCGTGTCGACGGGTTCGATCGGGAACGCGGCGACGGCGAGCGGATCGAGACCGCGGCGGTGCAGCGTCACTCCCCCGGAACCCCTCGTCAGCACCACCGTCCCGGCGCCGGCATCCTGCAGCCGGTCGATCCCGCCGAGCTCGGCGCATTCGGTCTCGTTCACCACGAGCACGTCCACGTCGGGGAGCATGCCGAGCGCCGCCTCGTGCGCCGGGGCGGCGTTCAGGATCGTGAGGGCTCCGGCCGCGCGTCCCGCCCGCAGTGCCGCGGCCACACCGGCTGCGGGCACCTCGAGCTGCGCCAGCACGACGGCAGCTCCGGCGATCCCGGCGACCGCGTCCTCCGGATCCAGCTCGGCGTTCGCCCCCGCCGCGACGACGATGCTGTTGTCGCCGTCGTCGAGCGCGAGCACGTGGGCCACCCCGGTCGGGGCTTCGGCACTGCGGCGCAGGGCCGCGACGACGCCGGCATCCGTCAGGGTCCGCTCGAGCACGTCGCCGGCCTCGTCCCGCCCGACGACGCCGCAGAAGCGCGTCGGCGCCCCGCTGCGTGCGGAGGCGACGGCCTGGTTCAGCCCCTTGCCGCCGGAGAAGCGGCCGCCGGCCCGACCGAGCAGAGTCTCGCCGACGCGTGGGGGGCGCGCCACCTCGACCACGAGGTCGAGGTTCGCGCTCCCCACGACGGCGACACCGGCGAGGGTGTCAGACACGCGACATCGTCCGCCGGTACTGCGAACCCGTGTGCGAGTCGGCGAGTGCCGGCGTCGGCGTGCCGACCAGGCGCTCGCGCAGCGACTGCGGCTCGGCCGAGGGCTCGGCGATCGCGCCGCGCTCCTTGAGGATGGGCAGCACGTGCTCGATGAAGTCGACGGTGGAGGCCGGCGGGATGACCGGGGCGAACAGGAACCCGTCGAGGTCG
The DNA here is from genome assembly GCF_059422585.1 of Microbacterium sp. GW821-FHT01D02. Taxonomy (NCBI): domain Bacteria; kingdom Bacillati; phylum Actinomycetota; class Actinomycetes; order Micrococcales; family Microbacteriaceae; genus Microbacterium; species Microbacterium sp. GW821-FHT01D02. The sequence continues at coordinate 637,077 of NZ_JBWKXB010000001.1, forward strand.
GCGCCGTCGGCGAGCTCGATCATCCGGTCCGCCACCTGCTCGGGTGTGCCGACGATCGGGCGCGCACCGACGCCGTGCGCGTGCCAGTCGCCGAGCACGTCGCCGACGGTCTTGTCGGCGAAGCGGGCGACCTGGGTCTGAGAGAGCTCGGTGCTGAGCTCCGACATCGGCGTGTTCGGGGCGTACGCCGACAGGTCGAGGCCGGTGAACCACGCGTACGAGGCCACCGTGACATCGGGGTTCTGCGCATCGGCGACCTCGGCGTACTTGCGTCGGGCCTCTTCCTCGGTGCTGCCCACCACGGCGGCGAACGCCGACATGATCTTCACGTCGTCGGCCGCGCGTCCGTTCTTCACGGCCTCCTCGCGGATCGCCGAGGAGTGGCTGCGGAGCTGCTCGACGGAGCCGCTGCCGACGAAGATCGCCTCACCGTGCTTGCCGCCGAACTCTCGGCCGGCCGGCGATGCCCCCGCCTGGAACAGCACCGGCGTGCCCTGCGGCGAGCGCGAGGTGTTGCCGTAGCCGTGCGAGCGGAAGTACGGACCGTCGTGGGCGATGCGGTGCACCTTGGACGGGTCGGCGAAGCGGCCGGACTTGTCGCGCTCCAGGGCGCCCTCCTCCCACGCCTGCTCCCACAGCTTGTAGACGACCTGCATGAAGTCGTCGGCCATGAGGTAGCGCTCGTCGTGGCCGACCATCGCAACGCCGAAGCCCTGCACCGCGGTGTCGGCCGTGCCGGTGGTGACCACGTTCCAGCCGATGCGCCCGCCGGAGAGGATGTCGAGCGTGGCCATGCGACGCGCGAAGGAGTAGGGCGGTTCGAGCAGGGTCGACCCGGTCGCGACGAGCCCCAGGCGCGTGGTCTCGGGGATGAGGGCGGCGAGGATGATCGCCGGGTCGAGTCGCGGCAGGTCGAGGCCCTCGACCGAGCAGATGTCGGGGCGCTCGCCCGCGACGTCGGCCCAGCCCCAGGCATCCGCGAGGAACAGGAAGTCGAACCCGGCGTCCTCGACCATGCGCGCGGTGTCGCGCCAGTACTCGAGCTTGTCGAACAGGTAGCGCCCGTTGTCGGGGTGCCGCCAGGTCGCGGTGCCGGAGTCGTTCGCCTGGGCGTTCTCGAAGAGGCCGAGGCGCAGCTGCTTGACGGTGGTCTGATCGGTCATGTGCGGGTGCCTTCCTTGTGGGTGGTTCTGGTCGTTCGGGGATGCTTCCGGGCACGCCGGAGGAACCCCGGGACGGGTGGGGGCGCCCGTCCCGGGATCCGGATGTCGCGTCAGCCCTTGGCCGTGACCTCGCCGTCGCTCCACCAGAGCACGCGCTTGCGCACCAGGGCGAGGACGATGATCAGGAGCACGCCGAGCAGGCAGAGCAGGGCGATGCTGGCCCAGGTGACGGGGAGGTTCGCCTGCGCAGCGGACGTGGTGACCAGCGAGCCGAGACCGGCCTGCTGTCCGGCCGCGACGAACTCGGCGACCGCGGCGCCGACCACTGCGAGCGGCAGGGCGATGCGGAGACCGGCGAACACGTAGGGCATGCTGCCGGGGAAGCGCAGCTCGCGGAAGATCTCCCACCGCGAAGCGTGCAGCGTCTTGAAGACGTCGAGCGCCTTCTGGTCGACGTCGCGCAGACCCGCCAGCGAGTTCACGAGCATCGGGAAGAAGACCACGAGCCCGGTGACGATGAACTTCGGCACCATGCCGAAGCCGAACGCGACCACCAGGGCCGGCGCGATCGCCACGATCGGGGTCACCATCACGATGATGACCAGCGGCATCACGGCCCGCTCGATGATCTGGAACTCCGCCATGACCACGGCCAGCAGGAAGCCGGCGAGGATGCCGGCGGACGCGCCGACGACGACCTCGAGCAGCGTGACCAGGAAGTTCGACCAGTACATGCCGGCGTCGTCCACGAGGCTGCCGCCGATCGCCTCGAGCGTGGGGAGCACGTAGGGGTTGGTCCAGGCCACGATCTGCCACAGCAGCGCGGCGATCACGAACGTGATCAGCGTCGGGCCCCAGGAGCCCCAGCGCAGCCACGCGGGTATGCCGCTGCGCGGCTGGCCCTTCAGGCGGGCGGTCGCGAGGGTCGCGGTCGTGTCTCTCATCGTCAGCTCAGACATGGGCCTTCTCCGTCTGCGCGCGCAGCGCACCGCGCACGACTGCTTCCAGTTCGCGGAACTCCTCGGTCGCGTAGGCCTCCTCGGTGCGCGGCCGAGGCAGGTTCACGTCGATCACCTGGGCGATGCGCCCGGGGTGGGCGGCCATCACCACGATGCGGTCGGACAGCATGATCGCCTCCGGCACCGAGTGCGTGACGAACATGACGGCCTTGCGGTTGGACTGCCAGAACTCCAGCAGGGCGATGCGCTGCAGGTCGCGGTTCATCTCGTCGAGCGCCGAGAACGGCTCGTCCATCAGCATGATGGCCGGGTCGAACACGAACGCCCGGGCGATCGCGGCGCGCTGCTGCATGCCGCCGGAGAGCTGGCCGGGGTACTTCTTCATCGCCTGGCCGAGCCCGAAGGTCGCCAGCAGCTCCGCCGGATCGCGCAGTGCCCGTCCGGTGTTCGCCTGGGCGTTGATGCGCACCGGCAGCTCGACGTTCTCGCGCACGGTCTTCCACGGCAGCAGGGCGGGCGACTGCGGCACGAGGCCGATCTTCTTGTCCCGCGACGCCGCCGTGACGCTCTCGCCGTCGATCGTGACGGTGCCGGAATCGGCGTCGAGGAGTCCGGCGACGACCTTGAGCAGCGTGGACTTGCCGCAGCCGCTCGGACCGATGACCGACACGAACTCGCCCATGCCGATCGTGAGGTTCACGTCGTCGAGCACGGTGACCTGGGCGCCGTCGACGCCGAAGGACTTCGAGACGCCCCTGACCTCGACGCCTGCTCCCTGTGCGGCCGTCATCACTTCGCCGTCCAGATCAGGGTGTCGCCGTCGTAGAGGTCGGCGACCAGGTCGGCGTCCATCATGTCGGCGATCGCGGGGAGGTCCTTGACGTCGCCGTACTTCTTGACGAGCTTGTGCTCCGGCTCCCACATGGCCTCCGTCTGCACACCGGGGTTGCCACCGGCGCTCTCGCGCACCCAGGCGGACTCCACCTCCCACGTGCGGGCGAGCTGGTCGCGCGGGAACGCGGCGCCCTGGTTGTTGTCCTCCGCCAGCTTCGCGAGCTTGTCGATGCAGGCATCCGACTCGTCGAGGCAGTACTGCAGCGCCTTGAGGCTCGCGCGCATGAAGTCGGCGGCGACCTCGCGGTGCTCGTCGAGGAAGCGGGAGTTGACCTCCATCACGTTGTACGTGCCCTCCACGCCGAGGTCGGCGGGGAGGAACTCGCTGAACGGCAGACCCTGCGCCTTGAGCGACTGCGGCTGGTTGGAGGCGTAGCCGACGATCGCGTCGACCTGCTCGCGCACCACGACGGTCGGGTCGTAGTTGGTCATCTTGACCATCTCGACCTTCGAGACGTCGACCCCCGCCTCGTCCAGCATCGCCGAGGCGATCGGGGTGAGGTTGATGAAGTATCCGAGCGATCCGCCCTCGAGGTCCTTGAGGCTGTCGAGCTTCTCGTTGCCGAAGATCGAGAACGGCGGGGTGGTGCCGTAGGTGGCGACCGCCGTGAGGTTCTTGCTGTTCGCCGCCGCCAGCATCACATCGGATGCGGAGCCGAGCGCGGTGAACTGCGCCTGCCCGGAGGCGACGAGCTGCTGCCCGTTCGCACCCGAGGCGTTGATCTCCACGTCGAGGCAGAGATCGTCGAAGTAGCCCAGCTCCTCGGCGAGGAACACGTCGAGCTGCCCGGCGCTGGCGGAGTAGCCGTAGCCGGAGATGTAGGTGATGGTGCCGGCATCCTGATTGCGCGTGCAGGCGTCGGTGTCGTTCGCACTCGTGGGGGCGGTATCGCCGCCGGGCGTCTGCGCGGAGCATGCTCCGAGCGTCAGCGTGGCGGCGAGAACGCACGTCAGGGTGGCAGTGATGCGGAATCGGGTTTCCGCAGAGGAAGTAGCCATGAGGGTCCCTTCTCGGCCGTTCGTCGTTGATGGCTCGTTGAAAGTAACATAGTCAAGATTGACTAAGCAAGAACAAACTAAAGCTTGACGAAACATCGACGAGAGCGCCGTCGGGCATAGACGAGCTCCTGCCCGCGCGGCCCCCATCGCCGCGCGGACAGCACCGGTGCGCGCGTCCCCCTCCGCCGCGGGCACGGTCCCCCATCTTCCGCACGGACCCCCAGGCACCGTGCAGAGGATGTCACCGAGCTCGGCGTATGCCATGCTCCCCCGGATGAGCCGCCGCCCTCGGGCCATTCGTCCCGCGGGCTCTCCCCTCCCGCCCGGGCGCGTGCGGCTATCGCTCCTCGCCGTGGAGCCGGGAGAGCTCGAACACCGCCGCCTGCGTGCGATGCGTGAATCCCAGCTTCCCGAGCATCGAGGTGACGTAGTTTTTTACCGTCTTCTCCGCGAGGCCGAGGCTGCTCGCGATCTCGCGGTTCGTCCGGGCATCCGCGATCAGGGCGAGGATCTGCCGCTCGCGCATGCTCAGCGACGCGACCCGCGGGTCTCCGGCGTCGGCACGGTCGGGGAGAAGCCGCGCGGTGGCACGACCTACCGCCTCCGGATCCAGCAGCCGTCGTCCCGCGGCGACGGCGCGCACGGCCTCCGGGAGATCGGCGGTGCGGACGGTCTTGAGCAGGTGCCCCTGCGCTCCGGCCATGACTGCCGCGATCACCGCATCATCGTCGTCATAGGCAGTGAGGATCAGACAGCGCATCTCCGGGTACTCTTGGCGGATCGCCCGGCACAGGTCGATTCCGCTCCCGTCGGGCAGATGCACGTCGAGGATGACGACGTCGGGAAGCGTGGCGGCGATGCGCCTCGTCGCCTCCCGGCAGGCCGCCGCCTCGCCGACGACCTCGAGGTCGGGCGTGGCCTGGATCACCCCGGCGATTCCCCTGCGCACCAGTTCGTGGTCGTCGACCAGGAACACTCCGGTCATCTCATCCCTCTTCCCGCTGAAGACATGCCTCCGGGCACGCTAGCGAACCGGGAGCCGCCGGCACGGGACCATGGTCCCCCTCGCGGCGAGCGCGAACCCGCGGACCTCGGACGCGACGCGCGCCACGCCTGCCATATACCGGCTGATCGTTGCAGACGCCTCGGTCTCCGGGGAAGGTGGAGGAATGCAGGACAGATGCCGACAGACGCATACTCCGCCCGGCACCGGCCGCGGCATCCGGGACGATCCGCTGGCCGCGCTCCCCACCCGCATCCTCGCGACCCGTCGCGGACTGCGGGGGATCCACGGCGCCTCGCGGGAGACGGCGACGGAACTCGACGCCGACGGCACGCTCAGCCGCATCCTCCAGGCCGCCGTCGACCTTGCGCATGCCCGGTACGGCAGCCTCCTGCTGGTCACCGACTCGGGCGAGCTCCGCCCCCTCGTGCACGTCGCGGCGGAGGGACGCACGGAGGAGGCGATCGGCCACCTGTCCGCTGCCGGCGCCCTGCTCGACGCGATCGCCGACACCGGCCGGACGATCCGGCGCGACACGACGGATGCCGGCAGCCGCCACCGCGACGGCCCGACCGCGCCCCTGCACTCCGTCCTCGGGGTGCCCGTGCGGGCGCAGGGCGAGATCCACGGCGTCCTCCTGCTCACGAACCGCCGCGCCGGCGTCTTCACCGCGGAGGACGAGAAGCTCGCCGAATCCCTCGCGACAACCGCGGGCGTCTCGATCCTCAACGTGCGCCGGTGCGAAGAGACGCAACGGCACGCGCGCCTGCGTCGCGCGCTGGCCGACGTCGACGCCGCACTCGTCACCGGGCCGAGCGACGGCGTCCTGGACCTCGTGGCCGACCACACCACCCGCGTCGTCCCCGGCGATCTCGTGACGATCGTCGTCCCCGTCGACGACGACCGCCTCCGCGTCGAGACCGCGCGCGGCCCGCGCGCCGCCCCGTTCGAGCACGGCATCCTCCCGGCCGCGACCTCGGTCGCCGCCCGAGCGATCAGCACCGGACGCAGCGTGTGCGGGCCCCTGACCGACGAGGTGACGCAGCGGACGCTGGCGGGCGACGGCGGTGTCGCGGGACCGACGGTCGCCGTCCCCCTCGTCGCCGCCGGTCACGCCGTCGGCGCGCTCTGCGTGACGCGCGCCGCCTCCGACGCCGGTTTCACGCAGCACGAGATCGAGGCGATCGCGGAGTTCGCCGCTCGGGCGGGCCTCGCGATCTCCCTCGCCGGCGCGCGACAGGACCACCCGCACCCGGACAGCTCCGAGGAGCAGAAGAGCGTCGCTCGCGACCTGCACGACAACGTCATCCAACGCCTGTTCGCGACGGGGATGAGTCTGCAGGCGCTCGCTGCCGCCGATCCGCCCCACGCCGACGAGCTCGAGCGGCACGTCACGGAGATCGACACCGCCATCACCGAGATCCGTTCCGGGATCTTCTCGCTCCGCACGCGGAGGGCGAGGCAGGAGGACCGTCCGGCGTCGCAACGCGTGCTCGCGGTGATCGCGGGACTGGCCGCGGTGCTGCCGACGACGCCGACCGTCACCTTCGTCGGCCCCGTCGACACCGTCGTCACCGGCCGGCTGGCGGACGATGTGATCGCCGTGGCCCGCGAGGCCCTCGCCAACATCGCTCATCATGCCGACGCCCGGAACAGCGCCATCACGATCACCGTCTCCGAGTACGAGGTCTCCGTCACCGTGCAGGACGACGGGAAGGGACTCGCCGGAGCGCGTCGCCGCTCCGGCGGCACCGCCAATCTCGCCGAACGTGCAGCTCTCCACGGCGGCTCGTTCACTCTGACCGACCGGGCCGATCGTGGGACGGCGGCACGCTGGACGGTGCCGCGCTCCGCCGGTTCCGCCGGTGTCGTCGGTGCCGCCGGTGCCGGCGACGGATGAGGGACTCGAGCCCCCCGCAGGATCCGGTGCCGGCGCCCCTCACACGCTGCAGGAGGGACGGCAGGAGGACTCCACGAACTCGATGAAGTCCGTCAGGAATCCGCGCGTCCCCTGAGTGACGACGAGCGGATCCGCACTCCTGATCGCCGGCCCCCAGGTCGTGGAGAACGGCGGATACGCGGCCAGGAAGGCCTCCGCCACCGGTGTGATCTGCTCGACCTGCTCCGGCGGCGACACCGAGTGGATACCGAACTCGGCGAGGAGCTCGGGATGCGCGTCGGCGAGGGGGCCCGCTCCCGTCATCAGGAACAACAGCAGCTCCAGGTCGGTCGCCGCGGCGAGCCGCGGGTCGAGACCGGCGTCGACCGCCACGACGCGAGGCCCGGCGATCACCCCGGCGGCTTCCGCTCCCGGACCGGTCGCGGCGTGCGCGGTCGTCACGCCCGCCAGCGAGATCGTCAGCGCCACGACGGTGGCTGCGATGGATGTCGTCAACTTGAGAATGCGCACGGTGCCCCCTGGATCGATCGCGAATGCGAGCACCGTAGCACGAGTGGAAGGTAACGTTCTAGCTCTCATCGCGGCGCATGTGCGTCCAGGAACTCGTAGACGTCGGTCGTGTCGACGCCGGGGAAGGCTCCGGTGGGGAGGGTCGCGAGCAGGGTGCGCGGCGTCTTCACGTTCGGCCAGGAGTGCTCGCGCCAGCGGTCCTCCAGCTCGGCGGGTGCGCGACGGCAGCACACCTCGACCGAGTGCTTCGAGACCCCGCGGTGCGTGGTGTCGCGCCCCACGAACCACTTCGTGTCGTCGAAGCGCACCCCGACGCTCACCGAATGCAGCCCCTCGCTGGACGCCTCCACCCGCGCCGTGCACCAGTACGTGCCGTTGCCGGTGTCGGTGTACTGGTAGTACGGGTTGAAGCGGTCATCCTCGTCGAACACCACGCGCGAGGTCCACCGGCGGCAGCACATCTGCCCCTCGATGGCGCCGAGACGGTCGGTCGGGAAGTTCACGTCGTCGTTCTCGTACGCCTTGGTGATCGTGCCCGACTCGTGCACCTTGAGGAAGTGCACCGGGATGTCGAGGTGCCGCGTCGCGAGGTTCGTGAAGCGGTGCGCGGCCGTCTCGTACGACACCGAGTACGCGTCGCGAAGATCCTCGATCGAGATCGCCCGCCGCTGCTTGGCGTCCTTCAGCGTCGGGACCACGTGCGCTTCGGGGATGAGGAGCGCGCCGGTGAGGTAGTTCGTCTCGACGCGCTGCCGCAGGAACTCGGCGTAGCTGCGCGGCTCGGAGTGACCGAGGATACGACTCGACAGCGCCTGCAGCACGGCGGTGCGGGCATCGCCCTTCGCCGGCACGCTGCTCGAGAGGTAGAGCCGTCCGTTCGCGAGGTCGGCCACGCTGCGGGTGGTCTGCGGCAGGTCGGGAGCGTAGTGCAGCGTGAAGCCGAGGTACGCCGCGATCTCGGAGGCCGTGCGCTGGGTCAGCGGACCGCCGGGGTGGCCGACCGCGGCGAGGATCTCGGCGGCCTTCGTCTCGAGGTCGGCGAAGTGGTTGTCCTGCCGACGCATCAGATGCCGCAGCTCGACGTTCGCCCGCCGGGCCTCTTCCGGCGTCGCCGCTCGCTCGTCCTTGAGCCGGTCGATCTCCCCGTGCAGCGCGAGCAGCGCCTTCAGCGCATCCGTCGGCACGCTCTTCGCGATCCGGAACGGCTCGATCCCCAGCGCCTGGAAGGTCTGGCCCTTCATCGCGCGCTCCAGGGCGATCTCGACCGCACTGCGCTCATCGAGCGGCTCCCCCTCCAGCAGCGCATCGATCGTGACGCCGAGCGCCCGGGCGATCACCTGCAGCTGCGTGAGCTTGGGCTCGCGCTTGCCGGTCTCGATCATCGACATCTGGCTCGGCGCCCGATCGACGGCGGAGGCGAGGTCGTCGAGCGTCATGCCCTTCGCCGTGCGGAGCTGCCGGATGCGGCGCCCGATCGTGAGGGCGTCGGTCTCTTCTGCCGCGTCGATGGTGCTCATGCGGGCGATTCTGTCACAGAAACAGAATTTCGGTCGATCTTCTCCCCGGATTCGGTCGTTCAGAGCCGTGAACTTCACTCACAGTGGAACCACGCCACACCGGCACAGTCGCCGGATCCACGGAGGAGACACCATGACGAACACCGCCCACACCCCGACGCCCCGCCCCGCCGGTCTGCGAGCCGGCGACCAGGTTCAGACGGCCGCCGAGCTCCAGGAGATCTGGGACACGGACCCTCGCTGGGACGGCGTCGAGCGCACCTACTCCGCGGAAGACGTCATCCGCATCCGCGGTTCGGTCCGCGAGGAGTCCACGCTCGCGCACCGCGGAGCCGAGAACCTCTGGAACCTCCTGCACACCGAGGACTACGTCCGGGCGCTCGGCGCCTACACCGGCGGTCAGGCCGTGCAGCAGGTGCGGGCCGGCCTCAAGGCCATCTACCTCTCCGGCTGGCAGGTCGCGGCCGACGGCAACCTCGCCGGCCAGACCTACCCCGACCAGTCCCTCTACCCCGCGAACTCGGTGCCGGCGGTCGTCCGCCGCATCAACAATGCGCTGATCCGCCAGGACCAGCTCGAGCACGCGGAGTCGCTCGCCGGCGAAGGCGAGATCACGCAGGACTGGCTCGCCCCGATCGTGGCCGACGCGGAGGCCGGTTTCGGCGGACCGCTGAACGCGTACGAGCTCGCGCAGTCGCTCATCCAGTCGGGTGCCGCCGGCATCCACTGGGAGGACCAGCTGGCGAGCGAGAAGAAGTGCGGTCACCTCGGCGGCAAGGTGCTCGTGCCCACCCAGCAGCACATCCGCACCCTGAACGCGGCCCGGCTCGCCGCCGACGTCGCCGGGGTGCCGACCGTCATCATCGCCCGCACGGATGCCCTCGCCGCCGACCTGCTCACCAGCGACGTCGACGAGAGGGACCAGCAGTTCACCACCGGCGAGCGCACGACCGAGGGGTTCTACCGGATCCGCCCCGGTCTCGAATCGGTCATCAGCCGCGGCCTCGCCTTCGCCCCCTACGCCGACCTGCTGTGGGTCGAGACCGGTGAGCCGGACATCGAGCTCGCCCGCGACTTCGCCGCCGCGATCCACGCGCAGTTCCCCGGGAAGCTCCTGGCCTACAACTGCTCGCCGAGCTTCAACTGGAAGCGCCACCTGTCGGACGCCGAGATCGCGACGTTCCAGCAGGAGCTGGCCGACCTGGGCTACAAGTTCCAGTTCATCACCCTGGCCGGCTTCCACGCCCTGAACCACTCCATGTTCGACCTCGCCCGCGGCTACGCCGAGCGCGCCATGAGCGCGTATGTCGAGCTGCAGGAAGCCGAGTTCGCCGCCGAGGCCGACGGCTACACCGCCACCAAGCACCAGCGCGAGGCGGGCACCGGCTACTTCGACGTCATCTCCACCGCGCTCAACCCCGACAGCGCGACGCTCGCCCTCGCCGGCTCCACCGAAGCCGCGCAGTTCCACTGATCCCCGCCGCCTTCCTCGCATCGCGACGCATACCGAAGGACTCACGATCATGACCACTCCCACCGCTCCCCCGACCACGGCTCCGATCCAGACGACCCAGCAGGGTCCGGCGATCGAGGTCGAAGGCCCCCTCCGCGACCGCTACGACGAGATCCTCACCCCCGCGGCGACCGCCTTCCTCACCGAGCTGCACCACCGCTTCGCGTCGCGTCGCCACGACCGGCTCGCCGACCGGATGCGCCGCCGTTTCGAGATCGGCAACGGGCACGACCCGCGCTTCCGCGAGGACACCACGCACATCCGCGAGGACACCGAGTGGCGGGTCGCCGGGGCCGGGCCCGGCCTCGAGGACCGCCGCGTCGAGATCACAGGGCCCACCGACCCGAAGATGACGATCAACGCGCTCAACTCCGGCGCCCGGGTGTGGCTCGCCGACCAGGAGGACGCCACGAGCCCGACCTGGAAGAACGTCATCGAGGGCCAGCTGTCCCTGCGCGACGCGATCCGCGGCGAGCTGTCGTTCACCTCGCCGGAGGGCAAGGAGTACCGGGTCACCGCCGAGCGCACCCCGACGATCGTGATGCGTCCGCGCGGCTGGCACCTGCCGGAGAAGCACATCGCGTTCATCGATCGCGCCGGGCGCCGCACGTCGGCATCCGGTTCGCTCGTCGACTTCGGTCTCTACTTCCTGCACAACGCGCAGGCGCTGATCGACGGCGGCCGCGGGCCGTACTTCTACATCGCCAAGCTCGAGTCGAGCGAGGAGGCGAAGCTGTGGGACGACGTGTTCTCGTTCAGTGAGGAGTACATCGGCATCCCCCACGGCACGATCCGCGCGACCGTGCTGATCGAGACGCTGCCGGCCGCGTTCGAGATGGACGAGATCCTGTACGAGCTGCGCGACCACTGCGCGGGCCTGAACGCCGGCCGCTGGGACTACATCTTCTCGATCATCAAGAACTACCGCGGCCGCGGGGCCCGCTTCGTGCTCCCCGACCGCAGCGAGGTCACGATGACCGTCCCGTTCATGCGGGCCTACACCGAGCTGCTGGTGCAGACCTGCCACAAGCGGGGGGCCTTCGCGATCGGCGGCATGAGCGCATCGATCCCGAACCGTCGCGACCCCGAGGCGACGGCACGAGCGATCGAGAAGGTCGCGGCCGACAAGAACCGCGAGGCCGGCGACGGCTTCGACGGCACCTGGGTGGCCCACCCCGACCTGATCCCGACCGCGCAGGCGGAGTTCGACGCCGTGCTCGGCGACCGCCCGAACCAGGTCGACCGCCAGCGGCCCGACGTGCACGTGGAGGCGCGTGATCTGCTCGACCTGCACATCGGCCGCCCCATCACGGCGCAGGGCGTCCGGGACAACGTGTCGGTGGCCATCCGCTACCTGGAGGCGTGGCTGCGCGGGCTCGGCGCCGTCGCGATCGACAATCTGATGGAGGATGCCGCGACCGCCGAGATCAGCCGCTCGCAGGTGTGGCAGTGGATCCACCAGGACCGCACCACGCAGGACGGGACCCCGATCACCGCGGAGTACGTCGAGGGCCTGATCACCCAGGTGCTCGCCCAGGCGACGCGCAGCCACGGCGACCGATACGACGACGCGGCGGAGATCTTCCGCGAGGTCGCCCTGCAGGAAGAGTTCCCGACCTTCCTCACCCTGGGCGCCTACAGCCGGTTCCTGATCGACGAGGACTGAACGCGCGAGAGCCCCTCGGCCGCGGAGGATGCCGTGGCCGAGGGGCTCTCCCCTGTCCGGAGCCGGTGCCGTCGAGCGGGCGTAGCCTGGAGGCATGACCGACGTCTGGGCGGACATCGCCTCCGAGTTCCTGCACTTCTACCCGCGCGGCAGGCGGCTGCTGGCGGTGGCCGGAGCAGACGCGGAGCGCTCGCGTCTCGCCGCCGACGCACTGTCCGCGGCTCTGACCGCCGTGGGCCAGCAGGTGGTCCGCGAGCATTCGGCGGAGGGCGATGAGCCGGGCGTGCGGGCGGTGGTCACCGCGTTCCGCGAAGGACCGCAGACCGAGAGCATCCTGCTCCTCTCCGGACCCGCGGCGCTGCTCGGCGAGCGCACCCGGGGCATGTGGAACTACGCCGTGTGGCAGCTCGCCGGTGACGAGCCGCCGCACACGGTCGCCGGGGCGATCGTCGACGTGACCGACCCCGCGCATCCGGCCCGGCGGTTCGCCGACTACTGCGCGCTGCCCGCGTCCTACGGCGCCTGACGCCCGTCGGTCCTCTGCGCTCGCCTCAGTGGAACGACGCGGCCACCGAGTTGCGGTGGTAGTCGAACACGATGCTCGTGCGCGTGGAGGCGACACTGCTCTGCGCAGACAGGTGCTCGAGCACGAACTCGCGCATCTCCGAGGAGTCCGCGACCGCGATGTGCAGCAGGAAGTCGTCGTCTCCGCCGAGGAAGAAGACCTGGATCACCGGGGGCAGCACGCGCACGCGCTCCGCGAACTCCACGATGCTCTCCCGCCGACCGCTCGGGCGCAGCGTCACGCCGATGATGGCCTGCAGCCCTGCGCCCAGCATCCGCTCGTCCACGCTCGCGTGGAAGCCCGTGATGACACCGCGGTCGACGAGTGCGCGCAGTCGGGTGTGTGCCGTCGACGGTGCGACGCCGAGGCGCGCGGCGAGCTCGGCATTGGTCATCCGCCCGTCCGCCGTGAGGAGTCGCACGATCCTGGCGTCGAGCGGGTCGAGTGCGGGCGCCCGAACGCTGTTCGGCTCCGGGACCTCTGACGTCGTCTCCATACGAAGCATTATTCAGGATCGCAGCTCCTGCCGAATCATCTTCAGTGATTCTGTCGAGACTTCGACGTTTCTGCGATCCTGGTGCCGACCGCACAATGCACCCCTGGAGGATCAATGAAGATCGGCGTCCCCACCGAGGTCAAGAACAACGAGAACCGCGTCGCGCTCACGCCCGCCGGCGCCGACCGCCTGGTCCACGAGGGCCACCGCGTGCTCGTGCAGTCCGGTGCGGGCCTGGGGTCGCGCATCACGGACGACGACTACCGCGCCGCCGGTGCCGAGATCGTCGCGACCGCCGCCGAGGCCTGGGGCGACGCCGAGCTGGTCATCAAGGTCAAGGAACCGATCGCCCAGGAGTACGGCTTCCTGCGCGCCGACCTCACACTGTTCACCTACCTGCACCTCGCCGCCGACCGCGCGCTGACCGAGGCCCTCGTGGGGGCCGGGACCACTGCTGTCGCGTACGAGACGGTGCAGCTGCCCGACCGCTCCCTGCCGCTGCTGGTGCCGATGAGCGAGATCGCCGGTCGGCTCTCGGTCACCATGGGCTCGTATTCGCTGCTGCGTTCGCAGGGCGGGCGCGGCATGCTGCTCGGCGGCATCGCCGGCACCCCGCGCGCCAAGACCGTCGTGATCGGCGGCGGTGTCGCGGGAGAGCACGCGGCGGCGAACGCGCTCGGTCTCGGCTCCAAGGTGACCGTGATCGACGTCTCCCTGCCGCGTCTGCGCGAGCTCGAGCACCGCTACGGCGGCGCACTGGAGACCCGCGCATCGAGTCGCTACGACATCGCCGAGGAGCTCAAGACCGCCGACCTCGTGATCGGCTCCGTGCTGATCCCGGGCGCTGCCGCCCCCAAGCTCGTCACCGACGACATGGTCGCCGCGATGAAGCCGGGCTCGGTGCTGGTCGACATCGCGATCGACCAGGGCGGATGCTTCGAGGGGTCGCGGCCCACCACCCACGACGACCCGACGTTCGCCGTGCACGACTCGATCTACTACTGCGTGGCGAACATGCCGGGCGCGGTCCCGGAGACCGCGACCCGCGCCCTGACCAACGCGACCCTCCCCTACGTCTCCGCGATCGCGGGCAAGGGCTGGGAGCGCGCGGCCTCGGAGGACCCGTCGCTCGCGAAGGGTCTCAACGTGCAGGATGGGCGCATCACGCTGCCGGCCGTCGCTCAGGCGCACGGCTTCGAGACGGACTGACCTCAGGACGGCTCTACCGCACGACGGACGCCGTGCTCGGCTACCATCGGCGCATGGAGACCGAGGCGTCGGACACGGAGGAGCCCACCCTCTCGCTGCCGATGCGCATGCTGCTCCGACTGCTCGCGCACGTCGAGGTCGGACTGGCGATCGCGCTGTTCCTGTCGTGGCCGTGGATACTGCTCGCCGGCTGGCGGGAGTGATCGTCGAGCGACGCTCCCGGTGCTGACTCCCCGGACTCTTCCTCCGACGCGAAAGAACTCAGGTTCTTCATGACGACTCGCCAGGCGGCCCGACGGGTGACCCGAGTACGCTCGTAATCGTGACCGAACGCGCACCTCTCTCCCGCAAGCTGTCCGCCATCGCCGAGTCCGCGACCCTCAAGGTCGACGCCAAGGCCAAGGCCCTCAAGGCCGAAGGCAAGAACGTCATCTCGTACGCCGCCGGCGAGCCCGACTTCGCGACGCCGCAGTTCATCGTGGATGCCGCCGCCGAGGCTCTGGCCGACCCGGCGAGCTACCGGTACACGCCCGCTCCGGGTCTTCCGGCGCTGCGCGAGGCGATCGCCGCGAAGACGCTGCGCGACTCCGGACTCGAGGTCTCCCCGAGCCAGGTGATCGTCACCAACGGCGGCAAGCAGTCCGTCTACCAGGCGTTCCAGGCCGTCGTGAACCCCGGCGACGAGGTGCTGCTGCCCGCGCCGTACTGGACCACGTACCCCGAGGCCATCCGCCTCGCCGACGGCACGCCCGTCGAGGTCTTCGCCGGCGCCGACCAGGAGTACAAGGTCACTGTCGAGCAGCTCGAGGCCGCGCGCACCGCACGCACCACCGCTCTCGTCTTCGTGTCGCCGTCGAACCCCACCGGCTCGGTGTACACGGCCGAGGAGACAAAGGCCATCGGCGAGTGGGCGCTCGAGCACGGCATCTGGATCATCAGCGACGAGATCTACCAGAACCTCACCTACGACGGGGTCAAGGCCACTTCGATCGTCGAGGCCGTGCCCGAGGTCGCCGGCCAGACGATCCTGGTCAACGGCGTCGCGAAGACCTATGCGATGACCGGCTGGCGCGTGGGCTGGATGGTCGGTCCGGCCGACGCCATCAAGATCGCCGGGAACCTGCAGTCGCACCTGACCAGCAACGTGAACAACGTCGCCCAGAAGGCTGCGATCGCCGCCCTGAACGGTCCGCAGGACGAGTCGGAGCAGTTCCGCCAGGCCTTCGACCGCCGCCGGCAGCTCATCGTCTCGGAGCTCTCGAAGATCGACGGCCTCGTGGTGCCGAACCCGCTCGGCGCGTTCTACGTCTACCCCGACGTGCAGGGTCTGCTCGGACGCACCTGGGGCGGCGTGACGCCGACCACCTCGCTCGAGCTCGCCGACCTGATCCTCGACCAGGCCGAGGTCGCCGTCGTCCCCGGCGAGGCCTTCGGCCCCTCCGGCTACATCCGCATGTCGTACGCCCTGGGCGACGACCAGCTGCTCGAGGGCGTGCAGCGCCTGCAGCGCCTGTTCGCCTGACCTCGTCGGCACCCATTGCACTCGCCGATGGGTCTCGACGCATGCGAGGAGCACATCGCGGATACTGGAGGAATGGCGGACGGCGAGCAGGAGGATGAGCAGATGCCGGTGACTCTGCGGGTGGCCTTCCCCATCCTGAGCACGGTGACCGTGCTGGTCTTCTTCCTCGCCCTCGCGGTCGCTCCCTTCCTCTGGTACTGGGGAGGAGAGTGGCGACAGGTGCTCAGTGTGCTCCCCTTCGTACCGGTGGCCGTCTATGCGACCATCACGGTGCTCGTGATAAGACGAAAGTCGTGGGCCCGGTACGCGACCCTGCTGTTCCCGCTTCCGCTCGCGCTCTACGTTCCGGCGGTAGGGGCCCCGATCTGGGAGTTCTGGGCCGGCCTTGCGGGCCTCGCCCTCACCACCGCGGCGGTCGTGTTGATCTTCGTGCCGTCGTCTCGTCCCTACTTCGACAGCGGGACGCCTCAGTCCTCGGGGTGGAAGCCGATCAGCCAGCGGATGCCGTAGCGGTCGACGAGCGTGCCGTCGAAGTCTCCCCAGGGTCGCTGCTGCAGCGCGTCGAGCACCCGGCCGCCGGCGGCGAGCCCGTCGAACCAGCCGGTGAGGGTGAGGGCGTCGGCGGTGCCGAGCAGGGAGAGGAACATGCCGCCCATCTGCACGGCGTCGTCATCGGCACCGGCATCCGCTCCCGCGAGCTCGACGAGTCCGCTCAGCTGCCCGTGCGCGACGGCATCGCCGGGACCGTCGTGTCGGCCGGCGGTGGCGTAGTCGAGCAACTGCAGGTCACCGCCGAACACGGCCTGGTAGTGGCGCAGCGCCTCCGCGGCGTTGCCGGGGAACAGCAGGTACGGGATCAGTCCGCTCATGCCGCGAGTGTAGTCCCGACCGCCGACGCCCTAGAGGTCGACGCCGACGAGGACCGGCTCCGGCTGCAGCACGAGACCGAACTCGGCGTGCACGCGGCTCTGGATGAACCGGGCCAGTTCGGCGACCTCACCGGCCGTGGCGCCGCCGCGGTTGGTCAGCGCGAGCGCGTGCTTCGTCGAGACCGAGGCGCGCGAGCGCGGAAGCTTGAACCCCTTGCGGATGCCGGCCTGCTCGATCAGCCAGGCCGCACTCACCTTCACGTCGGACACGACGGAGGGCTTCGACGGCGGCACCTGCCCGTCGTAGGACGCGAGCGGGATCACGGTCACCGCATCGAGGTCGGGGGCGACGGGCCAGCGCGGGCACTCCGGGGGCAGGGCCCTGGCCACCGCGGCCGTCACGATCGCGTTCTGGAAGAAGGAGCCGACGCCGTGCGTGTCGGGGTCGTCCGCATCGAGCAGCATCCCCTTCGACGCCCGGGTCGCGAGGATGCGCTCGCGCACCCAGCCCAGGGGAACCGGGGTGTCATCGGTCAGACCCAGGGCGCGACGCAGCTGCTCGCCGCGCACCACGCGCTCGCCCGCGACCAGGAGGTCGACCGTCACCGAGAGGATCACGGCCCGACGCAGGGGCACGCTCCCGTGGTGGTGCTTGAGGACGGAGGTGCGGAAGCCGAGTCCGAGCTCGGCGGCGGGAACGGTCGAGATCTCGCCGGTCGACTCGTCGATGAGCTCGACCTCGACCAGCGTCTCCTGGATCTCCTGCCCGTACGCGCCGATGTTCTGCACGGGGGCCGCGCCGACGGTGCCGGGGATGCCGCTCATGGCCTCGAGCCCCGCGTAACCGTGGGCGACGGCGTAGGCGACCAGGTCGTCCCAGCCGTGTCCGGCCTGCGCGCGCAGACGGATGCGACCGGCATGCGGGGAGGGAAGCTCCTCGATGCCCTCGGTGCGCACCCGGATGACCGTGCCCTCGAAGGGCTCGTCGCCGACGAAGAGATTGGAGCCGCCGCCGAGGACGAACCACTCGTCGCCGCGCCCCCACGTCTCCCGCAGGGCTTCGACCAGCCCCTCGGTCGTCGTCGCCTCGAACATCCGCTCCGGTGCCGCGCCCGTGCGGAGGGTGGTCAGCTCCGCGAGCCGGATCGACTCGATCTCCCGCATCAGACCGCCCTCATCGGACGGCGACGCGCAGCTGCGCCTTGACGAGCACGGTGGTCTCGCCGAACGTGACCTTGAGGTCGATGCGCGCGACCTCGTCATCGACCGCGCCCACCGTGGCGACGACGTGGATGTCCGCACCGTCGACCGGGTCGACGACGACCGGCTTCGTGAAGCGCACGCCGTAGTCGAGGATCCGCGTGGCCGGGTCCAGCGCCGCGACGACGACCGACGAGGCGATGCCCATCGTGAGCATGCCGTGCGCGAGCACACCGGGGAGCCCGACGGAGGCCGCGACGTCATCGCGGTAGTGGATCGGGTTGAAGTCTCCGGAAGCCCCGGCGTAGCGCACCAGCGACTCACGGGTCAGGTGCACGGTGCGCTCGGCGAGGACGTCTCCGACGGTGTAGCCCATCAGGCGGCCTCCCCTTCATCCGTGCTCTCGGCGCCGACGAGCAGCACGCTGGTCGCGGTGACGACGTGGGCGCCCGCGGGATCGGTGATCTCGGCCTCGCTGGTGATCATGGCGTTTCCGCCCATCATCCGGATGCCGGTGACCCGCAGCTGCGCGGTGAGCTCGTCACCGGCGACGATGGGGCGCGTGTAGGTGAAGCGCTGCTCGGCGTGGATCGTGCGGGCGAGCACGATGCCGGAGTCCTCCTGCGCCAGCAGCTGCTGCAGCGTGAGGTCCTGGATCACCATCGCGAACGTGGGCGGGGCGACGACGTCGTTGAAGCCGGCCGCGCGGGCCGCCTTGACGTCGGTGTGCTGCGGAGCGTCGGCGAAGACGGCGCGAGCGAACTCGCGCACCTTCTCGCGGCCGACGAGGTACGGGGCCGTCGGCGGGAATTCCCGGCCGACCAGATCTTGGTTCACTGCCACCCCTCGATCCTACTTGGCCACCCTGCGGGATCAGCCGCGCTTGCGTCCCCTGATCGCCTTGATCGCCATCTGCACCGCGATCACGACGAGGTATGCCGCGAACAGCATGTTCCCCAGCGTCGGGTCGACGATGGTCGCGAGCCACGCGCCGAGGGCCGTGGTCGTACAGGCGGAGACGCCGATGAGCGCCGCGGCGAGGAGGTCGACGTTGCGGTTGCGGACGTTGCCGATCGTCCCGGAGATCGCGGTCGGGATCATCATGAGGAGCGAGGTGCCCTTGGCGACCAGGTCGCTCGTGCCGAAGGCCAGCATCAGCACGGGCACGACGATCACCCCGCCGCCGACGCCGATGAGCCCGGCCAGGATGCCGGTGCCGATGCCGACCCCGACCAGGGCGATGCCGGTCAGCCAGGTGAGCTCGAACGCGGCGTCGCGCGAGGGGATGACCAGGAAGAGACTGACGATCACGACCACGAGGAAGCCGACGAAGCCCCAGCGCAGGGCCGTCTGCGAGATGCGCGGCAGCAGGCGCGTGCCGATCTGCGCACCGACCACGGCTCCGGCCGCGAGGATGATCGCGGGGATCCACGCCACCGACCCGGTCGTGGCGTAGGAGATGACGCCGACGCTGGCCGTGGGCACGATCGCTGCCAGCGAGGTCCCGGCGGCAAGGCGCTGGTCGAAGTGCAGCAGCAGCACCAGGAGGGGGACGATGACCGTGCCGCCGCCGACGCCGAAGAGGCCGGAGAGGAGACCGGCGAGGAGGCCGATGCCGATGAACGCGGTGTAGGCACGAGGCCCTCGTGCGGGGGCCTGTACGTCAGTCACCGGATCAGCCTACTCTCGGCCTCCTCCCGGTCCGAATCACACCTCGGAGTCCGCCTTGATCGGTACCGCGATCGACTCCGTGAGCGCCTGCTCGTACCGGCGCTGACGGCGTCGCAGCCACAGCCCGCCGACGATCAGCAGCGCGAGCACACCGTAGGCGATCGCCGCGAACGGCTGCATCACCAGGGTGCTCAGGTCGCCCTGGCTCAGCTGCAGCGCCTTCCGCAGCTGCTCCTCCGCCATCGGTCCCAGGATCATCCCGACCACCAGCGGAGCCACGGGATAGCCGTACCTCCGCATGAAGTATCCGAGGATGCCGACGATCAGCAGGATCACGATGTCGGACGGCGAGCTGTGCAGCGCGTAGGCCCCGAACACCGCGAACAGCAGGATGCCCGCGTACAGGTACGGCCGCGGGATCTGCAGCAGCTTCACCCACATGCCCACCAGCGGCAGGTTCAGCACGATCAGGATCACGTTGCCGATGTACAGGCTCGCGATGAGCGCCCACACCAGGTTCGACTGGCTCTCGAACAGCAGCGGCCCCGGCTGGATGCCGTACGACTGGAACGCGGTGAGGATGATCGCCGCGGTCGCCGTGGTCGGCAGGCCGAGCGTGAGCAGCGGCACCAGCACGCCGGCGGCGGCGGCGTTGTTCGCCGACTCCGGGCCCGCCACGCCCTCGATCGCACCGCGTCCGAACTCGTCGCGGTGCTTCGACAGCTTGCGCTCGGTCGCATACGACAGGAACGTGGCCACGTCGGCGCCGCCGGCCGGGATCGTGCCGATCGGGAAGCCGATCGCGGTGCCCCGCAGCCACGGCTTCCACGACCTCCGCCAGTCGGCCTTCGTCATCCAGGAGCGCCAGCCACGCGTGACCGGGATGACGTCCACGCCGCCGTGGCGCAGGCGCGCGGCGATGTAGAAGGTCTCCCCCACCGCGAACAGGCCGACGGCGACCAGGACGATGTCGACGCCGTCGGACAGCGCGGGCAGTCCGAGCGTGTACCGCTGCTGTCCCGAGAGCCAGTCGGTGCCCACGAGCCCGAGGAACAGCCCGACCCCGAGGGAGAGCATGCCCCGCGAGATCGAGCTGCCGATCAGCGCGCCGACCGTGATGAACGCGATCACGATGAGGGCGACGTAGTCGGCGGGACCGAGGTTCACCGCGAACTGCGCGAGCAGCGGTGCCAGCAGCGTCAGCCCCAGCGTGGCCAGGGTGCCGGCGATGAACGATCCGATGGCCGCGGTGGCGAGTGCGGCAGCGCCCCGCCCCATCCTGGCCATCTTGTTGCCCTCGATCGCCGTGACGATCGAGGCCGACTCCCCCGGTGTGTTCAGGAGGATGCTCGTCGTCGAGCCGCCGTACATGCCGCCGTAGTAGATCCCGGCGAAGGTGATCAGCGCGGCGGCGGGATCGAGCGTGTAGGTGAGCGGAAGCAGGAGCGCCACCGTCATCGCCGGGCCGATGCCCGGCAGCACGCCGACCGCGGTGCCGACGAAGACGCCGAGGAAGGCGAAGGCGAGGTACTGCGGCTGCAGCGCGGTCGCGAACCCCTCCAGGAGCAGGGTCCAACTGTCCATCAGAACATCCTTCCGAGCCAGCCGAGGGCGGGGCCCCACGGCAGCGACAGGCCGAGCAGACCGCCGAAGACGACCTGGATCACGAGCGCGACCACGATCCCGATGAGGAAGGCCATCCACCAGCGCTTAGCGGCGAGCGACCACGCGACGCCGCCGAACAGCAGGGCCGCGGCCGGAGCCCATCCCAGCGGCTCGATCAGGAGCAGGTGCGCGACGACGAGACCCGCCAGCTTGGCGAGCGTGACCCAGTCGGTCGGGAGGCTCTCGTCGATGTCCTCCGCCTCCTCCCCGCCGCCGCGCTCCCCGCGCAGCACGCCGATCAGCACGGCGACGGCGGAGGCGAGCAGGATGACCGAGACGAAGATCGGGAAGACCGTCGGACCGGCCTTCATGCCGACCGGGACATGGATCAGGAAGATGCCGACGACGGCGAAGACACCGAGCGCGACCATGATTCCGGCGAACACGAGTTCGCCGACGGGGACGGAGGGAGAGCGGCGTGCGGGCCGACCGTCGTGGTCGACCCGCACCCCCTGCTCCTCGGTCCCCGACGATGCGGGGACCCTCATGTCACTGCACCAGACCGATGTTCTTCAGCGTCGCCGTGACCTCTTCGATGTTCCCGGTGAGGAACTCGTCGAACTCCGCGCCGACCAGGAACGCATCCGTCCAGCCCTTGGTCTCCAGCTGCTCGGTCCACGCCGCCGACTCGTGCAGCTCGGTGATCACCCGCACCAGCTCGTCCTTCTCCCCGTCGGAGATCCCCCCGGGCGCGATCACGCCGCGCCAGTTGGTCAGGACCACGTCGTAGCCCTCCTCCGTGATGGTCGGGACGTCGGGGAGCTGCGACACCGGTTCCTCGCTCGACACCGCCAGCGCCTTGAGCGCACCGCTCTCGATGTGCTGCGCGAACTCGCCGACACCCGAGATGCCCGCGGCCACCTTGCCGCCGATGAGCAGCGGAACGGCCTCGCCACCACCGGAGTTCGGGGTGTAGTTCAGCTTCTCGGCGATCTCGGCCCCGTCGAGGCCCGCTTCCTCGAGCATGAGCCCCGCGAGGATGTGGTCGGCGCCGCCCGCCGAGCCGCCCGTGATCGTGACCGCCTGGCCGTTGTCGACGATGTCCTCCACGAGGTCCTCGAGGGTGTCGTACTTCGAGTCGGCCGGCACCACCACCACGAGCGGTTCGTCGGTCAGGCGGGCGATCGGGGTGGTGTCCTCGATCCGCACCGCCGAGGCGTTCGTCTCGACCGCGCCGACCATGACGAGCCCCATCACCATGAGGGTGTTCGGGTCCTTCTCGTTGGCGAGCTGGGCGAGGCCGACGGTGCCGCCGGCGCCGCCCACGTTCGTCACGGGCGCGGAGTTCACGAGGTCGTCCTCCGTGAGCACCTGCGACAGGGCGCGGCCGGTCTGGTCCCACCCGCCGCCGGGATCGGCCGGGACGACGATCGAGACGTCGGTGACCTCGGCGGCCTTGGCGTCTCCCCCGCCGTCATCGGTCGCTGCGCTGCCTCCGGCGCAGGAGGTGAGGGTGAGTGCGGCCACCGCCGCGAGGGCGGCCAGGGTGCCGATGCGTGCGTTCTTCATGTGCGCTCCTCCTTGAGCGTTCGTGATGCTGTGGGTCCACACTGGGAGCCGCGACACCACCGCTCAAGCTTCGGAAACCATTGGTCGGAGTTTCGGAACTATTGGTCGAGGACGGCGTCGTCGCCCGCTCGCACGGCGGGGGCGCAACCGCGAGAATGATCAGGTGGCCTCGAAGATGACGCTCCGGGTGCAGCTGCTCGTGCTGCAGGCGCTGATCGTGTTCTTGGTGACCCTGGCCACGGGCATCGTCGCCGGCGCCTTCCAGGAGCAGGCGCTCCGCGAGGCGTACAAGGACCGGATGCAGGCCGTGGCCCAGTCGATCGCGGCGCTCCCCGTCGTCCTCGCCGCTTTCGACGACTTCGAGCCGTCGACGACCATCCAGCCGATCGCCGAGGTGATCCGCGAGGCCTCCGATCTCGCCTACGTCGTCGTGGCCAACGCGGACGGCATCCGGTACTCGCACCCGAACCCGGCACGGATCGGCGAGAAGGTCTCCACCGACCCCTCCATCCCGCTCTCCGGCGAGGTCTACGTGGGAACGCAGACGGGCACGCTCGGGACGTCCTGGCGGGTCAAGGTCCCGATCCGCGACGATCGCGACGAGGTCATCGGCACCGCGTCGGTCGGGATCCTGGAGACGGAGCTGAGCGAGGAGTTCGCCGGCAACCTCACCTGGCTCATCTCGGCGATGCTCGCTGCGGCCGTACTCGGCGTGTTCGGGTCGGCCTGGGTGACGTCGGTGATCCGGCGCCGCATCTATCGGCTCGAGCCGCACCAGATCGCCGCCCTCGTGAAGAACCAGGAGACGACGCTGCACGGTCTGAGCGAAGGCGTGATCACGGTCGACGGCGCCGGACGCATCACCCTCGTCAACGACGCCGCGGCGCGCTTCCTCGGCACGGATGCGGCGGAGCTCGACGGCGCCCCGGCGAGCGACGTGCTGGGCGAGGAGCTGACGACCGTCCTGCGGGAGGGCGAATCGGCCGGGCGACCGGTGATCGTCGGCTCGCACGTCCTAGTCGCGCGGAGCACGGGCAGCGATGCGGACGGCGGCGGCATCGGGGCGACGCTGCTGCTGCGCGATCACACCGAGCTCCACGACGTCGTGCGCCGGGTGGAGGCCGCGGATGCGATCATCGCCTTCCGTCAGCGCTTCGGCATCCCCAAGGGCCTGAGCGCCGAGACGCTGGAACGCGTGTCGACGGCGCTCTCCGCCCGACCGGATGCCTCGGCGAGCGAGATCGGCGACGACCTCGACATCTCCCGGGTCAGCGCGCGCCGCTATCTGGAGCACCTCGCCAGCTCCGGGCGCGCCACCCGCGCGCTCGACTACTCGACGAAGGGCCGGCCGAGCACCCGCTACCGGATGAACGGCGCCTTCTGAGCCCTGGACACCCCTGGGACGCAGTGCCGTTGTATGCGACACTGGATCGCATTCGACGACGTCGTCGGCCACCCCGGATCGAAGGAGATCTCATGGTTCGCAGCACCTATCCCGACGTGGAGATCCCCGAGGTCTCCATCCACGAGTTCCTCTTCGGCGGCCTCGACGACGCCGAACTCGACACGGTCGCCCTCGTCGACGGGGTGAGCGGAGCGACCACGACCTACCGACAGCTGGTCGGGCAGATCGACCTCTTCGCCGGCGCCCTCGCCGAGCGCGGCGTGGGCGTGGGCACCACCGTCGGCGTGCTGTGCCCGAACATCCCGGCCTTCGCGACCGTGTTCCACGGCATCCTCCGCGCCGGAGCGACCGCGACCACCATCAACTCCCTCTACACCGCGGACGAGATCGCCAACCAGCTCACCGATGCGGGTGCGACCTGGCTCGTGACGGTGTCCCCTCTGCTGCCCGGTGCCCAGGCCGCCGCGGAGAGACTCGGCTTCCCGGCCGACCGCGTCATCGTGCTCGACGGCGCCGAGGGTCACCCGTCGCTCCCCGAGCTGCTGGGCGAGGGACACCGTGCACCGGATGTCTCCTTCGACCCGGCCACGCATCTGGCCGTGCTCCCCTACTCCTCCGGCACGACCGGGCGGCCCAAGGGCGTCATGCTCACGCACCGGAACCTCGTCGCCAACGTGTCGCAGTGCCGACCGGTCCTCGGCGTCGAGGCGAGCGACCGCGTCCTGGCCGTGCTGCCCTTCTTCCACATCTACGGGATGACCGTGCTGCTGAACTTCGCCCTGCGGCAGCGTGCAGGACTCGTCACGATGCCCCGGTTCGACCTCCCCGAGTTCCTCCGGATCATCGCGGAACACCGCACCACGTGGGTGTTCGTCGCCCCGCCGATCGCCGTCGCCCTCGCGAAGCATCCGATCGTCGACCAGTACGACCTGTCCGCGGTGAAGGTGATCTTCTCCGGCGCCGCGCCCCTCGATGGAGCGCTCGCGTCGGCCGTGGCGAACCGCCTCGGCTGCATCGTGACGCAGGGCTATGGGATGACCGAGACCAGCCCGGCCGTGAACCTCATCTCGGAGACGCGCGGCGACATCGATCGCTCGAGCATCGGCCCCCTCGTGCCGAACACCGAGGCACGGCTGGTCGACCCGGACACCGGGACGGATGTGACCGTTCCCGATGACGGCGCCAGCGAGCCCGGCGAGCTGTGGGTGCGCGGACCCCAGGTCATGGTCGGCTACCTGAACCGCCCGGAGGCCACGGCCGAGATGCTCGACGCCGACGGGTGGCTGCACACCGGCGACGTCGCGACCGTCACGCATGACGGCATCTACCGCATCGTCGACCGGCTCAAGGAGCTCATCAAGTACAAGGGCTACCAGGTCGCCCCCGCCGTGCTCGAAGCCGTGCTGCTGGAGCATCCCGCCATCGCCGACGCCGCCGTGATCGGCGCGTTCGACGAAGACGGGCAGGAGGTGCCGAAGGCGTTCGTGGTGCGTCAGCCCGACGCGGAGCTCGATGAGGACGCCGTGATGGCGCATGTCGCGGCCCACGTCGCGCCGCATGAGAAGGTGCGGCAGGTCGAGTTCATCGACGTGATCCCCAAGTCCAGCTCGGGCAAGATCCTCCGCAAGGACCTTCGCGCCCGCTGACGGGTGGACGCTCCGCTGGAGATACAGACGAAGCCCCCACGCAGACGAAGAAGCCCGCCACCCCGGAAAGGGGCGGCGGGCTTCTTCGTGAGCGAGGTCCTTACTCGGACTTCTTCTCGACAGCGTCCTCGGCGGCAGCCTCGGCTGCTTCGCCCTCGGCCTGCGACTCGGCGCCGGCGGTCTCCTCAGCAGGAGCCTCCTCAGCGGGAGCGTCCTCGGCGACCTCGGCCGGCTTCTCAGCCTTCTCGGCCTTCGGAGCGGCGGCCTTCTTGGTCGACTTCGCCTTCGGGGTGACGGGCTCGAGGACGAGCTCGATCACGGCCATCGGAGCGTTGTCGCCCTTGCGGTTGCCGACCTTCGTGATGCGGGTGTAGCCACCCTCGCGCTCGGCGACGAGCGGCGCGATCTCGGAGAACAGGATGTGCACGACTTCCTTGTCACCGATGACCGACAGCACGCGACGACGCGCGTGCAGGTCGCCACGCTTGGCGAAGGTGATCAGACGCTCGGCGAGCGGACGAAGGCGCTTGGCCTTGGTCTCGGTCGTCTTGATCGACTTGTGGGTGTAGAGCGCCGCCGCGAGGTTGGCAAGCATGAGGCGCTCGTGTGCGGGGCCGCCTCCGAGGCGGGGACCCTTAGTGGGCTTGGGCATAATCGTCTAACTCCTGGTCAGAAAGGTCGGGTATCAGAAGGACTCGTCTTCGCTGCCGCCGTAGAAGTGGGCGCCGTCGAAACCGGGCACCGAATCCTTGAGCGACAGACCGAGCGAGATGAGCTTGTCGCGCACCTCGTCGACCGACTTCTGGCCGAAATTGCGGATGTTCATGAGCTGCGTCTCCGACAGGGCGACGAGCTCAGAAACGGTGTTGATGCCCTCACGCTTCAGGCAGTTGTACGAGCGGACCGACAGGTCGAGGTCCTCGATCGGCATCGACAGCTCGCTGGAGTTCACAGCCTCCACCGGCGCCGGGCCGATCTCGATGCCCTCGGCCTCGACGTTCAGCTCGCGGGCGAGACCGAACAGCTCGGTGAGCGTCTTCGCAGCCGAGGCGACGGCGTCGCGCGGGCTGATCGCCGACTTGGTCTCGACGTCGAGGACGAGCTTGTCGAAGTCGGTGCGCTCCCCGGCACGGGTCGCGTCGACGCGGTAGCTGACCTTGAGGACCGGCGAGTAGATCGAGTCGATCGGGATCTGACCGGCCTCGGCGTACTCGTTGCGGTTCTGCGTCGCCGAGACGTAGCCACGGCCACGCTCGATCGTGAGCTCCAGCTCGAACTTCGCGGTGTCGTTCAGCGTCGCGATGACGAGCTCGGGGTTGTGCACCTCGACACCGGCCGGAGCCGAGATGTCAGCGGCGGTGACTTCGCCCGCACCGGTCTTGCGCAGGTACGCGGTGATGGGCTCATCGCGCTCGCTCGAGACGACGAGCTGCTTGATGTTGAGGATGATCTCGGTGACATCCTCCTTCACGCCGGGGATGGTGCTGAACTCGTGCAGCACGCCGTCGATGCGAACGCTGGTGACAGCAGCACCGGGGATCGACGACAGCAGGCTGCGGCGCAGCGCGTTGCCGATCGTGTAACCGAAGCCGGGCTCCAGAGGCTCGATGATGAACCGGCTACGGTTCTCGACGATCTTTTCCTCGGTCAGTGTGGGACGCTGTGCAATAAGCACTCTGTGTTCCTTTCGATCACATGCCCGCTATATGACATGTGGTGGGGTGAGGTTTTGAGTTGTGGAAGTCGATGCCCGCGTGCGGGCGTCGAGCCGCTCGGACCCGAAGGACCGAGCGGCTCGAACGCGCGTCAGACGCGGCGACGCTTCGGCGGGCGGCAGCCGTTGTGCGCCTGCGGGGTGACGTCCTGGATCGAACCCACCTCGAGGCCGGCGGCCTGCAGCGAGCGGATCGCGGTCTCGCGGCCGGAGCCCGGACCCTTCACGAGCACGTCGACCTTCTTGACGCCGTGCTCCGCAGCCTGGCGAGCGGCCGACTCGGCAGCCATGCCGGCGGCGTACGGGGTCGACTTGCGGGAGCCCTTGAAGCCCACGCCACCCGACGATGCCCAGGCGATGACGGCGCCGGACGGGTCGGTGATCGAGACGATGGTGTTGTTGAACGTCGACTTGATGTGGGCCTGGCCCAGCGCGATGTTCTTCTTTTCCTTGCGGCGCGGCTTGCGCGCGGCGGCCTTGGGTGCAGCCATGAAAGTGTTCTCCTAGTCCCTGGGGCCGCGCTTAGCGGGCCTTCTTCTTGCCTGCGACGGTGCGCTTCGGGCCCTTGCGGGTACGGGCGTTGGTCTTGGTGCGCTGACCACGGACCGGGAGACCACGACGGTGGCGGATGCCCTCGTAGGAGCCGATCTCGACCTTGCGGCGGATGTCTGCTGCAACCTCGCGGCGCAGGTCGCCCTCCACCTTGTAGTTGCCTTCGATGTGGTCGCGGAGGGCGATCAGCTGGTCGTCGCTGAGGTCCTTCACGCGGATGCTCTCGTCGATGTCCGTCGCCTTGAGGATCTCGACCGAGCGGGTACGGCCGACGCCGTAGATGTAGGTAAGGGCGATCACCACGCGCTTGTCGCGCGGGATGTCAACGCCGGCAAGACGTGCCATGCGGTTCTCCTGGGTGTTGTGGAGGTGTGGAACAGGATCGGTGCCCGGGCCTCCGCCCGAGGTGTCCCCCGCTTCCGCGGGTTCTGATCCTGCCGTTGTGTGTATTCAGTTGTGAGATGTGCGCGAGCGGTGCCGCACAGCGGGGGCCTCAGCCCTGGCGCTGCTTGTGACGCGGGTTGCTCTTGCAGATCACCATGACGCGGCCGTGACGGCGGATCACCTTGCAGTGATCGCAGATGGGCTTGACGCTGGGGTTGACCTTCATGATGTTTCCTGTTCGCTGTCTTCGTACCGCCCCAGTCAGGGGCAGGCCGTTACTTCTCGACCGATCAGCGGTAGCGGTAGACGATACGGCCGCGGGTCAGGTCGTAGGGGCTGAGCTCCACGACCACACGGTCCTCGGGGATGATGCGGATGTAGTTCTGCCGCATCTTGCCGGAGATCGTTGCAAGGACCTTGTGTCCGTTGCTGAGCTCAACGCGGAACATCGCGTTGGGCAGAGCCTCGGAGATCACGCCCTCGATCTCGATGACACCGTCTTTCTTAGCCATAGCCTCGCTGACGCTTCTGCAGACCGGTCGATCTGCGGTGGGTGAATGGTTTGTGGTGCTGCGCCGACGGACACGCCGAATCAAGGCACAAAGCACCAAAGATCTATGTTAGACGCTCTGGAGCCATCCGGCAACTTGAGCCACCGGGCGGGAAGGCCCGAGACGGAAGTGGGTCCGCGCGCACACGCGAACCCACTCCGCTCACATAGGAGTCGCGGCGCCCCGGGCGGGACCCGCGACAGCGATCAGTTCGCCTTGTAGCTCAGTACGCCCTTCGAGTAGAACGGGCTGTGGCACCCGGTGTTCCAGATGAACGACTGCGACGACTTGATGACCTTCGTCTTCGTGAACGCCTGATGACCCGGGAGGGACTGACAGGAGATCTTGACGGTCACCGACCGGCCAGTGTCGACATAGCAGGTGCCCACGACATCGTTGTCATCTTTGCCGTCCCAACTCAGGTTGGAGCAATAGGTCGCGGCACTCGCAGGAGCCGCCACAAGAAGCCCCCCGCCGAGCCCCCCGAGCACCACGGCAAGTGCCGTCAACGCCTTGAATCGAAATCGAACGTGTGAATTACGCATACTTCCTCCGGTTCTTTCGGATCGATCGGACGATCCGGAAGAAACGTAACTCGAAGGCGTGGACTCACGCGGGGAACACCCGAGGCAGCGGAGAAGTCTGAACCAAAGTCACACGGCCCCGCTGACCAAAGTCAGCCGAGAAGCTTCTCCATCTGGGTGATCTCGCCGGCCTGGAGATCGAGGCGCTTGCCGTTGACCTCGATGGTGGGGGTTCCCTTGATGTCATGTGCCTTCGCCTGAGCAACGGGGAACTTGATGTACGTCTTATCCGTGATGCAGTCAATCGAGGTATCCGCGCCGACCTGCTTCGCGTAATCGATCAGCTGCGCATCGTCGAGTCCCGCGGAACCTTCCGCCGGCTGGTTGTCGAACAGCGTCGTCATGTAGTCCACGGCCACATCGGGGTCGTTCTCTGCGACGCAATACATCGCCGCAGCGGCGCGGGACGAATACTCCGTGGTCGATCGGAAGTCCAGGATCGCGATCGGGTGGA
Organism: Microbacterium sp. GW821-FHT01D02; assembly: GCF_059422585.1. NCBI lineage: Bacteria > Bacillati > Actinomycetota > Actinomycetes > Micrococcales > Microbacteriaceae > Microbacterium > Microbacterium sp. GW821-FHT01D02. Next base: position 667,197 of record NZ_JBWKXB010000001.1, read on the forward strand.
TGTTGAGCGTGATCTTTCCATCGTTCGCCGCTGCCTGGAGCTGCTCGCCGTACTGCTTCTCGAACTGACCGCAGATCGGGCACATGAAGTCGATGTAGGTGTCGACCGTGTCCTTTCCATCACCGATCGCGATGGCCCCGGTCTCCTGGTTGATGATGTCGCCCTTGGGGGTCGCACCGGGCGCGGTCGCCTGGTTGTTGAGGAACACCACGAGTCCACCGATCGCCACCAGCACCACGACCACGGCGATGGACACGCCGATCGCGAACCAGTTGGTGTTGCTCTTCGCCGCTGCCATTACTTTCCGATCTCTCGAGGCTCGACCCCGAATGGGGCGAGTCCGGCTCTTCCGCCATCGGGCGCGGTGAGCACCCAGATACCACCATCATGCAGGGCGACGCTATGTTCCCAATGAGAGCCGTCTGTGCCGTCCACCGTCGTGACGGTCCAGTCGTCGTCCTCGATGAACGTCGCGTCGCCGCCCGCGGTGACCATGGGCTCGATCGCGAGCACCAGGCCCGGCTTGACCTCTTCGCCCCGGTCCGGGGTGCGGTAGTTGAACACGCTGGGGGCCTCGTGCATCTTGCGCCCGATGCCGTGGCCGACGTACTCGCGCAGGATGCCGTAGGGCTCTCCGGAGACCGCCGAGGGCCCCTGGGCTTCGATGTAGTCCTGGATCGCGGCCCCGATCTCGTCGATCGAGGAGACGGATGCCATGGCGGCGATGCCCGCCCACATCGACCCCTCGGTGACGCGGGAGAGCTCTTCGCGCTGCGCGACCAGCTCGGGTCGCTCCGGGTCCGGTACGACCACGGTGATGGCGCTGTCGCCGTTCCAGCCGTGGAACTGCGCACCGCAGTCCACGGACACGATGTCACCCGGCTGGAGCACCCGGTCCCCCGGGATCCCGTGCACGACCTGCTCGTTCACGGAGATGCACGTGGTGTGGTGGTAGCCGCGCACCAGCTGGAAGTTCGACTCCGCGCCACGGGCGAGGATCGTGCGGTTCGCGACGGCATCCAGCTCGAGCGTCGTGACGCCCGCCTTGATCAGCGGTCGGACGGCGTCGAGCGCCGCCGCCGTGATCCGGCCGGGCTCGACCATGGCTCGCAGCTGAGCCGGGGTCTTGTAGATCGACCGGCGGAACATCTCAGGAGGCGGAGGCCGGGAGGCGGAGACCGCGTGCGGCCAGCGCCGCGAAGATCCGCTCGGTGATCTCGTCGAGGGAGCCGACGCCGTCGATGCGGTCGACGATGCCCTTGGCGCCGTACACCTCGAGGATCGGAGCGGTCTCGCGCTCGTAGATGTCGAGTCGGTGCCCGATGGCCTCCGGGGTGTCGTCCGAACGCCCCTGCTCGGTCGCGCGGAGCGTCAGGCGCTCCAGGCTCTCCTCGCGCGGCACGTCGAGCAGGATGACGGCGTCGAGCGCCTCCCCCTTCTCGGCGAGGAACGACTCGAGGTGGACGACCTGGGCGGTGTTGCGCGGGTACCCGTCGAGCAGGAACCCCTGCGCCGCGTCGTCCTGGGACAGACGGTCGCGCACGATCTCGCTCGTCAACTCGTCCGGAACGAGGTCACCCTTGTCGAGGATCGCCGTGACCTGCTGGCCGAGGGGCGTCCCCTCCTTGATGTTCGCGCGGAAGATGTCACCGGTCGACACGACCGGGATGCCGTAGGACTCGGCGATGCGCACGCCCTGCGTGCCCTTTCCGGAGCCCTGCGGGCCGACGATGAGAAGACGTGCGGATGCTGTCATCGGAGAAGCCCTTCATAGTGACGCTGCTGCAGCTGCGCATCGATCTGCTTGACGGTCTCGAGACCGACGCCGACGATGATCAGGATCGACGCGCCGCCGAACGGGAAGTTCTGGTTGGCGCCGACCGTGGCCAGAGCGATCAGCGGGATGAGCGCGATCAGACCGAGGTACAGAGAACCGGGAAGCGTGATGCGCGTGAGGACGTAGTCGAGGTACTCGGCCGTCGGGCGTCCTGCGCGGATGCCCGGGATGAAGCCGCCGTACTTCTTCATGTTGTCGGCGACCTCGACCGGGTTGAACGTGATCGCGACGTAGAAGTACGTGAAGCCGATGATCAGCAGGAAGTACGCGGCCATGTAGAACGGGCTGTTGCCGGTCGTGAAGTGCGTCGTGATCCAGGTCACCCATTCCGGCGGCGTGGAACCGTCCTGCGGGGTGTTGAACTGGGCGATCAGTGCCGGGATGTACAGCAGCGACGAGGCGAAGATCACGGGGATCACACCCGCCATGTTGACCTTGATCGGGATGTAGGTGTTCGTGCCGCCGTAGGTGCGGCGACCGACCATGCGCTTGGCGTACTGCACCGGGATGCGACGCTGCGACTGTTCGACGAAGACGACCAATCCCATCACGATGATCCCGACGAGGAGGACGAGAAGGAAGATCTCGAAGCCCTTCGTCTGCCAGATGAGGCCCATCGCGCCGGGGAACGTCGCGGCGATCGAGGTGAAGATGAGGAGCGACATGCCGTTGCCGATGCCGCGCTCGGTGACGAGCTCGGCGAACCACATGATGAGGCCGGTGCCGGCGGTCATCGCCATGATGATGAGCAGCTGCGCCCACCACACGTCGTTCGTGAGCAGTTGCTGGCAGGCGGCCAGGTCGGTCGACCCGAACAGCTGCCCGCTGCGCGCCACCGTGACGAGAGTCGTCGACTGGAGCAGCGCGAGGGCGATGGTGAGGTAACGCGTGTACTGGGTCAGACGGGCCTGACCGGCCTGTCCTTCCTTGTGCAGCGCCTCGAAGTGCGGGATGACCACGCGGAGCAGCTGCGTGATGATCGTCGCGGTGATGTACGGCATGACGCCGAGCGCGAAGATCGACAGCTGCAGCAGTGCACCGCCGGAGAAGAGGTTGACCAGTCCGAGCAGACCATCGGTGCCCGCGTTCGCCGCAAGACACTCTTCGACGTTCGGGAAGTTCACGAACGGCGCCGGGACGTTGGAGCCCAGTCGGTAGATCGCGATGATGGCGAGAGTGAAACCGATCTTCCGGCGCAGGTCCGGGGTGCGGAAGATCCGCGCGATGGCGCTAAACAAGGACGTTCCTCCTGAAAAGGTTGCCGATTCCCGAAGGACGGCTGAAAGACCAGGGTAACGCAATCCCGGGTTCTCGGAATTCGCCACCGATACCAGGCCCGCCGGATGCGGCCCCAGAGCGAGGTCTCGGAGTGTGCAACCACAAGAGGGGCCGGAGAATCTCCGGCCCCTCTTGTGCAGCGGTTACTTGACGGATCCGCCCGCCGCCACGATCTTCTGCTCGGCAGAACCCGAGACCTTGTCGACCGAAACGGTGAGCTTCACGGCGATGTCGCCATTACCGAGAACCTTGACCTTCTCGTTCTTGCGAACGGCACCCTTGGCGACGAGGTCGCCGATGGTGACGTCGCCACCCTTGGGGTACAGCTCCGCGAGCTTCTCCAGGTTCACGACCTGGTACTCCACGCGGAACGGGTTCTTGAACCCGCGCAGCTTCGGGGTGCGCATGTGCAGCGGCATCTGCCCACCCTCGAAGCCGACGCGAACGGTGTTGCGCGCCTTGGTGCCCTTGGTGCCGCGACCGGCGGTCTTGCCCTTGGAGCCCTCACCACGGCCGACGCGAGTCTTGGCGGTGTTGGATCCGGGGACCGGACGCAGGTGGTGGACCTTCAGCACGCCGGGGCGGGATGCCGGAGCATCCTTCTTCGCAGCCGGCTTCTTGGCAGGAGCCTCAGCCTTGGCGTCAGCCGCGGCGGTCTTGGCCGGAGCCTTCTTCGCAGCGGGCTTCTTCTCGGCGGCAGCCTTGGGAGCTGCAGCCTTCTTCGTGGCCTTCTCAGCCTCGACGGCTTCGTTCTTCTCAGCCATTAGTCGATCTCCTCAACCTTGACGAGGTGTGCGACGGTCTTGACGTAACCGCGCGTCTGCGCGTCGTCGGGGCGAACGGTGGTGTCACCGATCCGCTTCAGACCGAGGCTGCGCAGCGTGTCGCGCTGGTTCTGCTTCTCGCTCACCTTGGACTTGATCTGCGTGACCTTCAGTCGCGCGGCCATCAGGCACCTACCTTCTGTGCGGCGATGGCCTCGGCCTCGGCGCGCACGAGGCGCGCAGGGGCGACCTGGTCGAACTCGAGGCCACGACGTGCGGCGACCGCACGAGGCTCCTCGAGCTGCTTCAGGGCGGTGACCGTCGCGTGCACGATGTTGATCGTGTTCGACGAGCCGAGCGACTTCGACAGCACGTCGTGGATACCGGCGCACTCGAGCACGGCGCGGACCGGACCACCGGCGATGACACCGGTACCGGCAGCGGCCGGGCGGAGCAGGACCACACCAGCGGCGGCCTCACCCTGCACGGGGTGCGGGATGGTGCTGCCGACGCGCGGAACGCGGAAGAAGTTGCGCTTGGCCTCTTCGACACCCTTCGAGATCGCCAGGGGGACCTCACGGGCCTTGCCGTAGCCGACGCCGACCAGACCGTTGCCGTCACCGACGACCACGAGAGCGGTGAAGCTGAAGCGACGACCACCCTTCACGACCTTCGAGACACGGTTGATCGTGACGACGCGCTCCAGGAACTGGTTGTCACCACGGTCGCGCGAGTTGCGGTCGCGGCCACCCTGGTTGCGGTCACGACCGCCGCGGCGGCCATCACGCGAGTCGCGAGCCGGCTCAGCCTGCGTGGTGCCGGCAGCCGTCTCGGAAGTGGCAGCAGCCGCTTCGGTCACTTCGTTCTCCTTGTTGTCACTCACAGTGCCAGACCCCCCTCGCGGGCGCCGTCGGCGATGGCGGCGACACGACCGGCGTAGCGGTTGCCGCCACGGTCGAACACTGCCTCGGAAACGCCGGCAGCCTTCGCACGCTCGGCGAGGAGCTCGCCGACCTTGCGGGCCTTGGCGGTCTTGTCACCCTCGAGCGAGCGCAGGTCGGTCTCGAGCGTCGAAGCCGACGCCACGGTGTGACCCTTGCTGTCGTCGACCAGCTGCACGAAGACGTGGCGGGCCGAGCGGTTGACGACGAGACGCGGACGCGCCTCGGTGCCGACGACCTTCTTGCGAAGGCGGGCGTGACGACGCGCGCGGGCGTCAGACTTTGACTTGAGAGCCATGGTTACTTACCACTCTTTCCGGCCTTGCGACGCACGTTCTCGCCGGCGTAGCGCACACCCTTGCCCTTGTACGGCTCGGGCTTGCGGATCTTGCGGATGTTGGCAGCTGCCTCGCCGACAGCCTGCTTGTCGATCCCGCTGACGGTGAGCTTCGTGGTGCCCTCGACCGTGAGCGTGATGCCGGCGGGCGGGTCGATCAGGACCGGGTGCGAGAAGCCGAGGGCGAACTCGACCGAGCTGCCCTTCTGCTGCACGCGGTAACCGGTGCCGACGACCTCGAGACCCTTGGTGTAGCCCTGGGTCACGCCGATGATGTTGTTGTTGATGAGCGTGCGGGTCAGGCCGTGAAGCGACCGCGACTCGCGCTCGTCGTCGGGACGGGAGACCAGAACCTGGTTCTCCTCGACCGCGACCTCGATGGGGCTGGCCACCGTGAGGGTGAGTTCACCCTTGGGGCCCTTCACCGCGACCTCACGGCCGTCGACCGAAACGGTCACGCCCGCGGGAACGTCGATGGGAAGTCGTCCAATACGCGACATTTCGAATTACCACACGTAGGCGAGAACTTCTCCGCCCACGCCCTTCTGCTCTGCCTGACGGTCGGTGAGAAGACCGGAGGAGGTGGACAGGATGGCCACGCCGAGGCCGCCGAGGACCGTGGGGAGCTCGGTGGACTTCGCGTAGACGCGGAGACCGGGCTTCGACACGCGCTTGATGCCGGCGATCGACCGCTCGCGGTTCGGGCCGTACTTCAGCGTCAGCGTGAGGTTCTTCCCGACGCGAGCGTCAGAGGTCTCCCAGCCGGCGATGTAGCCCTCCTGCTGGAGGATCTGGGCGATGTGCGTCTTGAGCTTGCTCGACGGCAGGGTCACGGAATCGTGGTGCGCCGAGTTCGCGTTACGCAGACGGGTCAGCAGATCTGCGACCGGGTCTGTCATTGTCATTGTTGTTTTCCTTTGTTCATGAGGTTCCGGCTGCCGTTACACGACAGACGGCCTGCGATGACACGCAATTTTCAATTGTACGTGCACATCGACGGGCTCAGTGACACGAGACCACTGAGCCCGTCAAGGGTGTTACGCCTGTGCGTCTTCCGAGCGGAACGGGAAGCCGAGGTGACGGAGCAGCGCCCGACCCTCGTCATCCGTCTTCGCGGTGGTGACGACGGTGATGTCGAAACCGCGAACCCGGTCGATGCGGTCCTGATCGATCTCGTGGAACACGCTCTGCTCCTGGAGACCGAAGGTGTAGTTGCCGTTGCCGTCGAACTGCTTGGCCGAGAGACCGCGGAAGTCGCGGATACGGGGCAGTGCGAGCGAGACGAGGCGATCCACGAACTCCCACGCGCGGTCACCACGGAGGGTGACGTGAGCGCCGATGGCCTGGCCCTCACGCAGCTTGAACTGCGCGATGGACTTGCGGGCCTTCGTGACGATCGGCTTCTGGCCGGTGATCTTGGTGAGATCGTCGACCGCGCCATCGATCACCTTGCTGTCGCGAGCTGCCTCGCCGACACCGGTGTTCACGACAACCTTGACCAGTCCGGGGATCTGCATGACGTTCGCGTAGCCGAACTCTTCCTGCAGGGCCTTCTTGATCTCGGAATTGTACTTCTGCTTCAGGCGCGGCTGGATCTTGCCAGCCGGCGCGGCAGTGTCGGTGCTCATCAGAGGTCCTTACCGCTCTTCTTCGCGTAGCGCACGCGGACGGTGCGCTTCACGCCGTCCTTCGTCTGCTCCTCGACCCGGTGGCCGACCTTGGTCGGCTTCTTGGTCGAGGGGTCGACGAGTGCGACGTTCGAGATGTGGATGGAGGCTTCGACGGTCTCGATGCCTCCGGTCTTGGTGCCACGCTGCGTCTGGCCGACGCGGGTGTGCTTGGTGACGTAGTTCACGCCTTCGACGATCACGCGGTTCTTCTCGGCAAGGACGTCGAGGACCTTGCCCTGCTTGCCGCGGTCGCCGCCACGCTCCTGCGTGGCACCGGTGATGACCTGAACCAGGTCACCCTTCTTGATCTTCGCCATGATTAGATGACCTCCGGCGCCAGCGAGACGATCTTCATGAACTTCTTGTCGCGAAGCTCACGACCGACCGGCCCGAAGATACGGGTGCCGCGGGGCTCCCCGTCGTTCTTCAGGATCACTGCGGCGTTCTCGTCGAACTTGATGTAGGAGCCGTCCGGACGACGGACCTCCTTCTTGGTGCGGACGATGACCGCCTTGACGACGTCGCCCTTCTTCACGTTGCCACCGGGGATCGCGTCCTTGACGGTCGCGACGATGGTGTCGCCGAGACCCGCGTAACGACGCTTCGAGCCACCGAGAACGCGGATGGTGAGCAGCTCCTTGGCGCCGGTGTTGTCGGCGACCTTGAGTCGGGATTCCTGCTGAATCACTTGGCCTTCTCCAGAATCTCCACCAGACGCCAGCGCTTCGTGGCGCTCAGCGGGCGGGTCTCGTTGATGAGGACCAGGTCGCCGACGCCGGCGGAGTTCGCCTCGTCGTGCGCCTTGACCTTCGAGGTGCGGCGGATGACCTTGCCGTAAAGCGGGTGCTTCACGCGGTCCTCGACCTCGACCACGATGGTCTTGTCCATCTTGTCGCTGACGACGTAGCCGCGACGTGCCTTGCGGTAGCCGCGGGCAGCGGTGTCGCGGACGTCGTGCTCGGACGACTCGTGTCCTGCGGCCTGCGTCTCCACAGTCGCTTCCTTCTTGGTGGCCATCACTCAGCCTCTTCCTTCACGGCGTCGTCGGCGGAGTCCGCCTTCTTCGCCTTCGACTTGGTCGCCTTCTTGGCCGGAGCCTCGACCGGAGCGGGCGTCGCACGGATGCCCAGCTCGCGTTCGCGGATCACGGTGTAGAGGCGCGCGATGTCGCGCTTGACGGCGCGGATGCGGCCGTGGCTCTCCAGCTGGCCGGTGGCCGACTGGAAACGGAGGTTGAACAGCTCCTCCTTGGCCTTGCGCAGCTCCTCAACGAGGCGCTGGTCTTCGAATGTGTCGAGCTCTGCCGGGGCGAGCTCCTTGGTGCCGATCGCCATTACGCGTCGCCCTCCTCGCGCTTGATGATGCGTGCCTTGAGCGGCAGCTTGTGAATTGCACGGGTCAGAGCTTCGCGAGCGAGCTCCTCGTCGACACCCGCGACCTCGAAGAGGACACGGCCCGGCTTGACGTTCGCGACCCACCACTCGGGGGAACCCTTACCGGAACCCATGCGGGTCTCGGCAGGCTTCTTCGTGAGCGGACGGTCGGGGTAGATGTTGATCCACACCTTGCCACCACGCTTGATGTGACGGGTCATCGCGATACGAGCGGACTCGATCTGACGGTTCGTCACGTAAGCGGGCGTGAGGGCCTGGATACCGTACTCGCCGAAGGAGACCTTCGTGCCGCCGGTGGCCTGACCCGAGCGACCCGGGTGGTGCTGCTTGCGGAACTTGACCTTACGGGGGATGAGCATTATGCCGACGCTCCTTCTGCGACAGGTGCCTCGTTGCGCGGGGCACGGCGGCGGTCGCCACCACGGTCGTCACGACGAGCCTTGGGTGCGTTGGCCTGCTCGCGAGCGAGCTCCTTCGCGGTCAGGTCGCCCTTGTAGATCCAGACCTTCACGCCGATGCGGCCGAAGGTGGTCTTCGCCTCGTAGAAGCCGTAGTCGATGTTCGCGCGCAGCGTGTGCAGCGGCACACGACCCTCGCGGTAGAACTCCGAACGGCTCATCTCGGCGCCGCCGAGGCGGCCGGAGACCTGGATGCGGATGCCCTTGGCGCCGGCGCGCTGAGCGCCCTGCAGACCCTTGCGCATCGCACGACGGAACGCCACACGAGCAGAGAGCTGCTCGGCGATGCCCTGCGCGACGAGCTGAGCGTCGGCCTCGGGGTTCTTGACCTCGAGGATGTTCAGCTGGATCTGCTTGCCCGAGAGCTTCTCGAGGTCGCCGCGGATGCGCTCGGCCTCGGCGCCACGACGACCGATCACGATGCCCGGACGGGCGGTGTGGATGTCGACGCGGACGCGGTCACGGGTGCGCTCGATCTCGATGTTCGAGACACCGGCGCGGTCGAGCTGCGTCTTGAGCAGGTTGCGGATCTTGATGTCCTCGGCGACGTAGTCGGCGTAACGCTGACCGGGCTTCGTCGAGTCAGAGAACCAACGCGAGACGTGGTCCGTCGTGATGCCGAGACGGAAGCCGTACGGGTTTACCTTCTGTCCCATTACTTGCTCGCCTTCTTGTTGCTGTCGCCCGCAGCGGCCGGAGCCGCCTCAGGCGTCGAGAGCACGACCGTGATGTGGCTCGTGCGCTTCTTGATCTGGAAAGCGCGACCCTGTGCACGGGGCTGGAAACGCTTGAGCGTCGTGCCCTCGTCGACGTACGCGTTGGCCACGTACAGGTCCTGCTCGTCGAGGAACTCGCCGTCACGATCCGCCTTGACCTGCGCGTTGGCCATGGCCGACGCGACAAGCTTGTAGATCGGCTCACTGGCGCTCTGCTGTGCGAACTTCAGGATCGCCAGAGCCTCCTGGGCCTGCTTGCCCTTGATGAGCGCGACGACACGACGAGCCTTCTGCGGGGTCACGCGGATGTGCTTCACGCGTGCGATCGATTCGACCATTAGCGGCGCCGCCCCTTCTTGTCGTCCTTCTCGTGGCCGCGGAAGGTGCGGGTGGGCGCGAACTCGCCCAGCTTGTGACCGACCATGGTCTCGGACACGAACACAGGGATGTGCTTGCGTCCGTCGTGGACCGCGATCGTGTGACCCAGCATGGCCGGGATGATCATGGACCGACGGGACCAGGTCTTGATGACGTTCTTGGTGCCGGCTTCGTTCTGCACGACCACCTTGCGAAGCAGGTGCTCGTCGACGAAGGGGCCCTTCTTAAGACTGCGAGGCATCTTCTCTTACTCCTACTTGCGCTTCTTGCCGGCGTTACGACGACGCACGATGTACTTGTCGCTTTCCTTGTTGGCGTGACGGGTACGACCCTCAGCCTGGCCCCACGGGGAGACGGGGTGACGACCACCGGAGGTCTTACCCTCACCACCACCGTGCGGGTGGTCGACCGGGTTCATCGCGACACCACGGACGGTCGGGCGGACGCCCTTCCAGCGCATGCGGCCGGCCTTGCCCCAGTTGATGTTCGACTGCTCGGCGTTGCCGACCTCGCCGATGGTCGCGCGGCAGCGCGCATCGACGTTGCGGATCTCGCCCGAGGGGAGACGCAGCTGGGCGTAGGGGCCGTCCTTGGCGACGAGACGGACGGATGCACCGGCCGAACGTGCCATCTTCGCGCCGCCACCGGGGCGGAGCTCGATCGCGTGGATGACGGTACCGGTGGGGATGTTCTTCAGCGGGAGGTTGTTTCCCGGCTTGATGTCAGCCCCGGCACCCGACTCGACGATGTCGCCCTGCTTCAGCTTCGCCGGAGCGAGGATGTAGCGCTTCTCACCGTCGAAGTAGTGCAGCAGCGCGATGCGCGCGGTGCGGTTGGGGTCGTACTCGATGTGAGCGACCTTGGCGTTGACGCCGTCCTTGTCGTTACGACGGAAGTCGATGACGCGGTACTGGCGCTTGTGGCCACCACCGATGTGACGGGTCGTGATGCGGCCCTGGTTGTTGCGACCACCGGTCTTCGAGAGCGGGCGCAGCAGCGACTTCTCCGGCGTCGATCGAGTGATCTCGGCGAAGTCAGCCACCGACGAGCCGCGACGGCCCGGGGTCGTGGGCTTGTACTTGCGAATAGCCATGATTGTCCTTATCCCCCGGATCAGCCGATTGCCGTGAAGATGTCGATGGTGCCCGACTTCAGGGTGACGATGGCGCGCTTGGTGTCCTTGCGCTTGCCGGTTCCGAAGCGGGTGCGGCGAGCCTTGCCGACGCGGTTGAGGGTGTTGACCCCTGCGACCTTGACGCCGAAGATCTTCTCGATGGCGAGCTTGATCTCGGTCTTCGAAGCGCGCGGGTCGACGAGGAAGGTGTACTTGCCCTCATCGATCAGCCCGTAGCTCTTCTCGGACACGACCGGCTTCAGGATGATGTCGCGCGGGTCCTTGTTCAGGGCCGTCTGGAGAACAGATGCCTGCTCGCTCATGCGGAGACCTCCTGGTTGGCGCCGGACTTGGAGGCGATGAAGCCCTCGAGCGCGGCCTGGGTGAAGACGATGTCGTCGGAGACGAGCACGTCGTATGCGTTGAGCTGGTCGAACGTCAGCACGTGCAGGTTCGACAGGTTGCGGATGCTCTTCAGCGTCACGTCGTCGTTGCGCTCGATCACGACGAGCACGTTCTTCGACGAGACGACGTTGGTGAGGAAGTTCACCGCGGTCTTCGTCGAGGGCGTGCCGTCGATCCCGAAGGACTCGATGGCGTGGATGCGGTCACCGCGGAAGCGGTCGCTGAGCGCGCCCAGCAGGGCGGCGGCGATCATCTTCTTGGGGGTGCGCTGCGAGTAGTCACGCGGCTTCGGGCCGTGGACGATGCCACCACCGGTCATGTGCGGCGCGCGGATGGAACCCTGACGGGCGTTACCCGTGCCCTTCTGCTTGAAGGGCTTGCGGCCGGCACCGGAGACCTCGCCACGACGCTTGGTCGAGTGCGTGCCCTGGCGAGCCGCCGCGAGCTGCGCGACGACGACCTGGTGGATGAGCGGGATGTTCGTCTTGGCGTCGAACAGCGCGGCGGGAAGCTCGATCGAGCCTGCCTTCTTGCCGTCTGCCTTGAGGACGTCGAGCGCGAGAGTGGAGTCAGCCATGATCAGGCACCCTTCACTGCGTTGCGGACATAGACGATGCGGCCACGAGCACCGGGGACGGCGCCCTTGACGAGCAGCAGACCCTTCTCGATGTCGACGGCGTGCACCGTGAGGTTGAGGACGGTCACGCGCTCGCCACCCATACGGCCGGCCATGCGCATGCCCTTGAAGACGCGGCTCGGAGTCGACGATGCGCCGATCGAGCCGGGCTTGCGGTGGTTGCGGTGCGAACCGTGCGAAGCCGAGACGCCCTTGAAGTTGTGGCGCTTCATGACACCGGCGAAGCCCTTGCCCTTGCTCGTGCCGACGACGTCGACGAGCTGGCCTGCCTCGAAGGTGCCGTCGACCGTGAGCTCCTGGCCCAGGCTGTAGTCGCCGGCGTCCGCGGTGCGGATCTCGGTGACGTGACGACGCGGCGTGACGCCGGCTGCCTCGAAGTGCGCGGAGAGCGGCTTGTTCACCTTGCGGGGGTCGATCTGGCCGTACGCGATCTGCACGGCGTTGTAGCCGTCCTTCTCGGGCGTGCGGACCTGGGTGACCACGTTGGGCGCCAGCTCGATGACGGTGACGGGAATGAGCTTGCCGCTCTCGTTCCACACCTGGGTCATACCGAGCTTCGTGCCCAGCATGCCCTTGGAAATCTTGGAGTTGATGTCAGCCATGTCGAACCTCAGAGCTTGATCTCGATGTTGACATCGGCCGGCAGGTCGAGGCGCATCAGCGAGTCGACGGCCTTGGGCGTCGGGTCGACGATGTCGATCAGACGCTTGTGGGTGCGCATCTCGAAGTGCTCGCGGCTGTCCTTGTACTTGTGCGGCGACCGGATGACGCACACGACGTTCTTCTCGGTCGGAAGGGGCACGGGACCGACGACAGTTGCACCCGCACGGGTCACGGTGTCGACGATCTTGCGTGCGGACGTGTCGATGACCTCGTGGTCATACGACTTCAGGCGAATGCGGATCTTCTGTCCCGCCATTGTCTGCTCTCTCTCTTTAGGCGTCATACCGTCCGGGACCGGGTGGCCCTGGGGCATTGGACGCACGTCGGCGCTGTTCGCGCCTCGGCACGAGAACGACTCTCGCGAGTCGATCTGCTGCACCACTGTTCTTCTGTCAGCCGGACGCCATGAGGCGATCGGATGCCGACGTCCGCCGCGCACGGCGGAACCCTTCTCGGAGAAGGGGTGTCGGGGTGTGTTCTGCTACCCGCGGCCTAGAACCCTGCGCCATCCCTGAGGTGACGCCGTCTATGCACTGCCCTGGCAGTGATCCGACGCACGCACAGCGGCGACGGAATATCGAACCTGTCTATTCTGCCATGCCCGATTTCACTTCTGCAAACCCGGGCGTGTCGCGCTCTCCGCGCGGGGCTCCGAGCGGCCGGAAAACGGGTCAGATCGCAGGAGATAGCGGGGCGAGGCATCCCCATGCCTCGCCCCGCTTGGGGAGGGCGTTCAGTGCGAGGGGGCACACCGAACGCGAGTAGCTCGGCGTGAAGGGACGCCGAGCTCCTCGATCGAGGGCGCGGCGGAAGACCCGCCGCGCGGGCGGGGCGAAGTGGCGGCGCACAGATGGCGCGCTACGCACGATGATCCCCAAAATCAGTTCCCCAGTTTTTAGCACGGCATGATCCGTGCAACTTCGGTGCGTCGAACCCCTTCGACGTACCAGGCCGCAAGATCCCCAGGCGGCTTCCGTCATCCTACTTGATCCGAGTGCGGAATCGCCACACCCGAGATCGGTCTGTCGGGGTGGGTGCGCGTGGCACCCACCCCGATGACTCACTCCGCTGCGGAATCGGTGCGACGACGCACGCCGCGGATCAGCAGGAACGATCCCCCGCCGAGGAGCAGGAGCAGCGCCGTCCAGAGCAGCACACCGCCCGCGAGGCCGGTCTGCGGCAGGATCTTGACGAAGGTGTTGGTCACCTCGACCTCGGTGGGCGCCACGGCGTCCGTGAGGTCCACGGCGGCGCGGATGCCCTCCGTCGTCGTCGCCGGGTCGACCGAGGTGGTCACGGTGATGGCCGTGCGCACCGCCGTCCCGGCATCCGTCTCGACGATGTCGCACTTCGCGTCGACGGGCAGCGACTCGTAGCCGGCCGTGTACCCGCCGGCGGCCGTCAGCTCACGGACCGCGCCACCGGGAACGGCGATCGGCCGGTCCTCACCGTCGGTCGGGAGCACGCACTGGAGCTCGACGGCGAACGGGCCGTCGGCCCCCTCCGCGTCCAGGTCGCCGATGCGCTTCTTCGTCACGACGATGGACGTGAGGTCGAACGTGTTCGTCGCCGTCACGGTCCAGGCCGGGTCGGTGCCCTCGCCGATCGTCACGGTCCCGTCCGTCGGATCGAGCACCGTGCTGGTCGCGCCGCCCGCCCCGATCTCCTCGACCACGCACGAGGTGCTGGTCGGGTAGGGACCGAAGGACCGCATGCTGTTCGCCTCGAGCTCGAACTCCAGGGAGAGGATCTCCTGCCCGCGGTAGGTGCAGACCGCGCTGAAGGTGAAGGGTCCGGCCCCGTAGAGCGCCGCCCCGTCGCCGTCCACGTTCTTGACCACCGTGAGCACACCCGTGTCGAAGCTGTTCGTGAAGGACACCGCCGAGGCCGTGGTCCCCACCTCCACCTCGGCCGTGCCGTCGCCGAGGTCGGTGACGCCGGTGCCGGTGACCGTGATGCCGTTCGCCGCGGCACTGTCGACCTCCGCGATCTCGCACGTCGAGCGCGCCGGGATCGTGTTCGTCGGCGCCGTGTAGGTCTCGCCGTCCTCGAGCGTGAAGGTCAGCTCGGTGGCTCCTCCGGCGAACGTGACCGGGATGCCGGTCGCGCTCGTGCAGGAGAGGGTGAAGTCGAACGGTCCGAAGACTCCCGCCGCGGCATCCGTGTCGACGGTCTTCGTGACCGACAGCCCGGAGTACTCGTAGGTGTTCACGAGCTCCACGACGGCGGACGACGGCACCGGGTCGCCGGGTGCGGTGACCTGGTCGATCGTGACCGTCGTCGGCGAACCGGAGCGGCTCGCCTCTCCGTACGACCCCGTCGTCCCCTGCTCGGAGACGGTGCAGGACGCCCCGAACGGGATCCCGTCGATGCGCCGGGAGAAGTCGTCGCCCTCGTCGAGCACGAGCACCGCGTCGGCGCCCAGGTCGAGCGGGACGCCGTCGATGGTGCAGTCCACATCGGCACGGAACGCGTCGGCCGCGTAATCGGCCGCGGGTCCGGTGACCTGCTTGTCGACGCGCAGCGCGCCGACCACCAGGTGCACGCCCACGGGCGACGGCGCGATGCGCTGGAACCGCGTCTCGTCCGCATCGCGGAACTTCACACCGAACTGGTTCCAGGCGAACGAGTCGGATGCGGGCACGACGGCCGGAGCACCGGTGGCGTCATCCGCCGAGGCGACGACGTTGGTGGAGCTGTACGTCACGTCCACGAACTGACCGGGCGTCAGCGCGCCCGCCGTCGAGGTGCGGAAGTCGAGGCTGACCCGGATGCCGGAGACGACCGACCAATCCGTGTCGGCGTCCGCGACGGTCCACACCTCGCCGTTCTGGGCACACGGCGTCTGATTCACCAGGTTCGCCCACGTTCCGGTGCAGACGCCGGTCGACGTGGTCACCTCGATCACGGTCGTGGTGCCCTGCGGCGCGTTCACGGCCAGGTCGTCCAGCATCTGCGGACGGTACGCCGAACCGCGGCTCGCTCCGGAGATGAGGGAGCGGTCGCCCGCGACGGGGAGCTGGTCGAACAGCACCATCTCCGCCATCTCGCTGGTTCCGCCGTTCTGCGCGCGCAGCACCCAGGAGTCGGTGCCGCCGATCTCGCTGTTGGCCGCGCAGGGCGAACGGAAGTACGCGCCACCGGTCACGACGAGGTTCTGCTGGCAGATGACGTCGGGGCGACCCGGCAGGATCGCGCCCTGTCGCTCACCACGCACGCCCTTCACGACGAACAGGCTCGTCGCGTTGGTGGGGGTCACGTAGTCGGTGGTGCCGCAGGTCGTGATGTCCGCGGCCCATGCTCCGGTGACCGATCCGCCGGCGAGGGAGTTGGTGCAGGACTCGAGGTTCTCCCCCGTGTGCACCGTCATCTGGTTGATGGCCTGCTGGCCGATGCCGAGTCCCGGCTGCAGCTGCAGCAGGATGCGCACCGAGAAGGTCTCGCCGGGCGCCATGCGGGAGCCGGCGGGCCACGCGAACACGAGCTCCGAGCCGTCCTGGACCATGCTCGTCGGCTCCGGCAGCAGACCTGCGGGGTCGGGAGTGTAGACGGGGGCGTCGCCGAGGTAGACAAGGTGCGACGGCAGCAGGTCGCGCAGCTCGTCGATCGTCAGGTAGCCCGTTCCGGTGTTGGTGAAGGACAGGTCCCACGGGACAGAGTCGCCGGCGGTCGCGACGTGGCTCAGCCCGTCGTTGACCTGCTTGTTCACCGAGATCCGGAAGGTGCCGGGGCTCAGCGCGACGGCGGCGCTGGTCGACTTCTCGGCCGACGTCTCACCGTTCAGGCGATCGCTGATCACGGTCACGGTGTTGGGAACGCTTCCCTGGAGGGCGATCGCCTCCCCGCTCCCCCGGTGCTCCTCACGGAGCTGCACGGTGAAGGCCGCGGTGGTGCTCCAGCGCGGCGCGGGGACGGTCGGCGAGAAGAACGCACCGTCGGCGCGCGAGAACGAGAAGCGGACGCCCTCGATCTCACCGAAGCGGTCCGCCGCCACCGGAACGGTGGCGCCGGCGATGGTCGTCGGAGCGGACGAGACCCACTCGTCGGAGCCGTCGGCGGCGAACGGCCCGTAGACCGCGACCGTCACCCGGTCGGCGCCGGCGGGCGGCGTGATCGCGCCGAGTCCGGTGAAGTCGAACGCATCCCAGAACTCGGGAGAGCCGGCGATGTCGTCGGTCAGGCGCACCTCGGCCGGCGACAGCGTGCTGACCGGGTTCGTACCCTGGTTGGCGCCGAGGGTCACCGTCACCGGGGTGTCCTTGGTCGGCTCGGTGAGGGCGTTCGGCGACACCGTCTTGGTCGGTGCGACGTTGAGGTCGCCACCGGTCAGGGTCACGGCCACCGCGTCACGCGCGCCGGTCAGTCGCCCGTCGCTCAGGATCGGGTCGTACGACTGGGCGAACACGCGGTTCGCGACGCCGACGCGCTCGTTCGCGGCGACGGTCTGCGCCGCGCCCGTGCTGCGCAGTGTCGGGCGCAGCTGCGTGTCCATCACGACGCGCAGCACGTTGGCCGGGGTGATCGTCCCGCCGCTCACCGCGGGGTCGGTGCCCTGGAGCGTGACGCTGACACCCACGACGTCGCTCAGTGCCGCGGCATTCATCGCGTTGACCGCGGCGGCTGTCGTCTGCACGGTGGAGTAGTCGCCGTCGGCATAGCGCAGCAGCCAGACGACACTCGCTGCGAGGTCGACCTGGTCCGCGATTGCGGCCGAGATCGTCACCTTGCGCAGGTCGAACCGCTCGAACGGGTTCCCCTGTCCGGGGGCCGTCAGCCACTCGATGTCATCGGTGTACGGGTCGGACTTCGCGCCCGCAGCCGTTCCGGCACTCTGGCACACCGTCATCGCGTCGCCGTCGGCGCACGCGGGCGGATCCGTCACCCGGATGTAGGACGCCCGTGCGACGGAGTCGTTCCGCGCCTCGAGGGTGAAGCGCGCCGTCGGGTACGTGGTCGGGTCGGTGCCCGCACGAGGCACGTGCAGCGGCGTCGTCGGCGTCACGGACTTGCGCACCGTGACACCGGGGCCGGGGTTCGTGATGATGATCGTGTCGCCGTCGGCGTCGGTCGCGACGGGACCGGTTCCGAGCGGCTGCCCGTCGATGCGGACGGTGTTCTCGACCGCGCCGGCATCCGCGGTGTTGTAGACGACGTCGTCGACCACCCACTCGCCGTCCGAGCGCTTCTGGTCACGGATCTGCCACGTCAGGTCGAACGTGCGCACCGCACTGCTCGAGCCGACACCGGCACCGATCGCGGTGACCCACGGGTCGCCGGCCGCAGCAGCATCCGCCCGGGCCTGGTCGTTCGGCGAGAGGGCGATGCGGAACCCGGTGGCATCCGCACGCTCCGCATCGGTCAGCACGTATCCGACGAAGGCACCGCCCTGGATCCATCCGCCCGAGGGCTCGGTCACCGTCTGCCATGCGCCGCCGCGGTAGAGCTCCACGGCGTCGACGACGTCGTACTGCATGTACCAGCCGTTGCTGAACGGCGCGCTGTTCGCGGGGATCGCGTCGATTCGCGCGAGGTCGAAGGCGTCGTACACCGTGCCTGCCACGGCGCCGGGAGCGCTCGCGGGGTCGAAGGCGTCCGCTGCGGGAGCCGGGTCGGTGATGGCCACACGCCCGTAACCCTCATCCACGCGCCAGCTCAGGGTCGTGCCGCGCAGCTGTCCGGACTGCGCCGACACGGTCGGCTCGCTCCAGCGCTTGTCGATCCCGATCGTGCCCTCGTTCGCGACGGTCTCGATCGTCGCGGTGGCCTCGTCGGTCGCGTCGTCGGAGAGGTCGGTGCCGCTCCCGGTCACACCGGTGCCGGTGGTCGTGGCCGTGTTGAGGTAGTCGGTGGGCTTGTCGTCGCCCGGGACCGTCGGTCCGCCGCTGCGCAGGTCACTGCGCGCCGTGGAGATCACGTACGGGGTGACCGTCGTCCCCGCGGCGAAGCCGGCCGGGTCGGTGTTCTCGAACGTGAAGCGGATGCCGCGCACATCGTCGATGGAGACCCCGCCGGGGAGCGCCGCGGCGATCTGGGCCGCGGTCATCGACACCTGATGGGGCTGCCCCTGTGCGGGGAAGACCTGAAGCTGACGCCAGGCGCCGTTCTCGTCCTGCACCTCGACGGTCAGCACGGTGTTCGACGGCACCTGCGTCGGAGCGATCGACGACAGGTTGAAGCCGTCCCAGAAGCCGCCGGTCCCCGTCCACGCGTCCTCGACGATGATCTTGTTCGGGGTGATGTAGTCCGACGTCGTGGTCAGGCTCGCAGCGAGCTCCGTGACGACCGGCTCGCCGGGTGCAACCGAGCCGGACGGGCGGATCTTCTTGGCGAGGGCGACGTCGATCTTCGGCTCGAGGAGCGTCAGGTCGGCGGTGTCGGTGTCTTCGGCGTCCACGCCGTTCTGCGCGAGCACCGATGTGGTGGCCGAGTTGGTGACCTTCCGCTCCGGCGCGCCGCCGATCGCGGCTTCGGTGGTCTGGATGGTGAAGTCGACGATGCTGCTGGCACCGGAGGCGATGCCGCCCCCCGTGGCGGTGAAGACCAGCTCGAAGCCGGAGATCGGGACGCTCGGCGCGGCCGGGATCGTGCCGTCCACGAGGGCCACCTCGATCGGCTCGCTGCCGTCGAGCGGGTGGTAGCGGAGCACGCCGGCCTCGGCGTCGCTCGGCCAGGTCGGCGCAGCGGTGAATCCGTCGAAGCGGATGTCGTCGTCGAAGAAGTCGAGGTCGGCGATCCGGAGCTCGTTCACACCCACGTCGGAGGTGTTCGTGCCGACGATCCGGGATGCCGCGTCGTCGCCCGCGGCGATGCGCTCGGGGTTGATGCTCTTGCTGGTGGCCGCCGCGATGGAGGCGGGGATCACGCGGTAGTTCGCGGTGGCGGTGTCGGTGACGGGATCGCGTCCCTCGACGGCAGCGGTCGCGACGACGACGTTGTCGACGGCGTGCACGGCCTTCGAGAGGTCGGCATCCGTGTTGCGGTGGCGGTCGCGCTGCTCGACCTGGATGGCGACGGTGCCGGTGGCCGACTCCGCGATCGCCGTGCCGGTGTAGGTCAGACGGATACCGCCGACTTCGGCGGGGTCCACTCCGGAGGGGAGCTCGGGCGTGGTGGCGGGAGGCCCGGGGACCCACTGCCACGTGCCGTCCGCCTGCTGCAGGTACAGGTCGACCTGCACCGCGTCGGCACCCGCCGGAAGCGCGGCGTTGCCGAAGCCGGTGAAGTCGGTGATGGTGAACGGGTTGCTCGCGTCGAGCGTCGCTGCGCCATCGCTCGCGGACGACGGCTCCTGCACGATCAGCTTCTCGACGGGGCCGTTCGAGGCGTTCTTGACCGCGAGGTCGATCGTGGAGGGCGAGCCGGGGTTGAAGCTCTGCGGCGACGGCGACCAGGCCTTGGTCACATCGACGTCGATGATCGCCGGCGTGATCACCGTGATGGTGGCGTCGTCCTTCGCCGGAGCGGAGTTGGTCGCCTCCGTCTGGGCCTCGTTGGTGATGGTCTGCGTGCCGGGAGGCAGGTCCGACGGCACCTGGAGCGTGATGGTCACGGTGAACGTCTGACCGTTCTGCAGGCCGGTGCCCACCGGAGCGCTGATGGCCCCGGTGAAGTCCACGTCGAGCACGGTGTCGGCGGTCACGATGGACGGCGCCGTGGTGCCGACGGCGCCGTCGACCGTCCATGTCACGTCGCGCGGAACGTTGGTGGCGGCGGGCTGCATCGCCACGTTCTGGATCGAGTAACCCGCGAGGCCGGCGGGAAGCGCGTCGTGCAGCTTCGCGTCCAGGCACGACTGCTCGGAGCAGTTCACCGCGATCGTGTAGGTGAAGGGCTGGCCGGGCGAGACCTGAGCCGGCGAGACGCTCTTGGAGACTGTGAGGTACTCCGGGTCGCCCTCGGCCGCGACGGCGGCTCCTGTCGGAACGACCAATCCGGCGACGAGGAGCGCGATCGTGACGAGAGTGGCCCACACCCCCCGCGAGCGTCCGGCGATCATCGGCTTGCTGGTTGCGCGCACAGCGGTATCCCCTCATCGGCGCTGACGATGTCAGCAGCGTCCCCAAGGGCCCCCGCCCCCAGTGGTGACGATCGGACCACGACGAAGGGGGCCGAACGTCAGGGTCCTCCTTTACGAAAGGAGAAGACCCTATTCACATACTGGCATATTGCGCATTTCGAAATCGAATCGGGGCATGAAAGAAGGCGGTGCCCCTCGCGGGACACCGCCTTCCGGAGATCTGACTACTCGTTGCCGACGGCCTTGTCGGCGCTGTCACGGATCTCGTCGATCTTGTCGGCGGCACCCGGAGCGATCTTCTTCGCGAAGTCCGCGACGCCGTCGAGGACCTTGTCGCTGATGTCCTCGGCCTGCTCGCTCTTCACGGCCTCGGCGATCTTGTCCTTGTTCTGCTCGTACAGGTCCTTGCCCTTGTTCACGGCGTCTTCGATGCCCATGTGATTCCCCTTCTGAACGTGTGCCGCCGACCGATCGGGGCGACCACACTCATTGTGCATGTCCGCATGGGCAAAGGGAACCCTCGAGACGCGGTGTTAACGACAGAGGGGCCGGACCCGAAGGTCCGACCCCTCTGCGAGGAAGCAGATGCTTACTTGATGATCTTCGTGACCGTACCGGCGCCGACGGTGCGTCCACCCTCACGGATGGCGAAGCCGAGGCCCTCCTCCATGGCGATCGGCTGGATCAGCTCGACCGTCATGTCGGTGGTGTCGCCGGGCATGACCATCTCGGTGCCCTCGGGCAGCGAGATGACGCCGGTGACGTCGGTGGTGCGGAAGTAGAACTGCGGGCGGTAGTTCGTGTAGAAGGGGTTGTGACGGCCACCCTCGTCCTTGGACAGGATGTACGCGGTGCCCTCGAAGTCGGTGTGCGGCGTGACCGAACCCGGCTTGACGATGACCTGACCGCGCTCGACGTCCTCACGCTTCGTGCCACGGAGCAGGAGACCACAGTTCTCGCCGGCCCAGGCCTCGTCGAGCTGCTTGTGGAACATCTCGATACCCGTGACCGTGGTCTTGACGGTCGGACGGAGTCCGACGATCTCGACCTCGGAGTTGATGGCCAGCGTGCCACGCTCGGCGCGACCCGTGACGACGGTTCCACGACCGGTGATCGTGAAGACGTCCTCGACGGGCATCAGGAACGGCTTGTCACGGTCACGCTCCGGGTCCGGAACGCTGTCGTCGACAGCCTGCATCAGGTCCAGGATCGCCTGGGTCCACTTCTCGTCGCCCTCGAGGGCCTTGAGAGCGGAGACGCGGACGACAGGAGCGTCCTCGTCGAAGCCCTGGCCGGCGAGCAGCTCGCGGACCTCGAGCTCGACGAGCTCCAGGATCTCCTCGTCGTCGACCATGTCGGACTTGTTCAGCGCGACCAGCAGGTACGGCACGCCGACCTGCTTGGCGAGCAGCACGTGCTCACGCGTCTGAGCCATCGGGCCGTCGGTGGCGGCGACCACGAGGATCGCGCCGTCCATCTGAGCAGCACCGGTGATCATGTTCTTGACGTAGTCGGCGTGGCCGGGAGCGTCGACGTGAGCGTAGTGGCGCTTGGGGGTCTCGTACTCGATGTGCGAGATGTTGATGGTGATTCCACGCTGGCGCTCTTCCGGCGCCGAGTCGATGGAAGCGAAGTCACGCTGCACGTTGGTGTCGGACGGGTACTTGTCAGCAAGCACCTTCGAGATCGCTGCGGAGAGCGTGGTCTTGCCGTGGTCGACGTGACCGATCGTTCCGATGTTGACGTGCGGCTTGGTCCGCTCGAACTTGGCCTTAGCCACTGGGTCCTCCTCAGGACGTCGTTGTAGAGGTGACCGGGCACTGGTTTGCGACCGGTTCTCTACGGGTTAGGTTCTCAGTTTAGTAGAGAGGGAATGTGAAGTTGTAGGTGTCCTGGGAGCCGGCGCCTCGCTCACGAGGAGCCGGCTCCCAGAAGGACGATTACTCGCCCTTGGTCTTCTGGACGATCTCGTCGGCCACTGCGCGGGGAACCTCAGCGTAGCTGTGGAACTCCATCGAGTAGACGGCGCGGCCCGAGGTCTTCGACCGCAGGTCGCCGATGTAGCCGAACATCTCGGACAGCGGCACCTGAGCACGGACGACCTTGACGCCTGCGGCGTCCTCCATCGACTGGATCTGGCCACGACGCGAGTTCAGGTCGCCGATGACGTCGCCCATGTACTCCTCGGGCGTACGGACCTCGACGGCCATCAGCGGCTCGAGCAGAACGGGGTTGGCGCGACGAGCGGCCTCCTTGAAGCCCATGGAGCCCGCGATCTTGAACGCCATCTCCGAGGAGTCGACGTCGTGAGCCGCACCATCGACGATGGTCGCCTTGACGCCGACCATCGGGTAGCCCGCGAGCACACCGACGTTCATCGCGTCCTGGAAACCGGCGTCGATCGAGCCGATGTACTCACGAGGGATGCGACCACCGGTGACGGCGTTCACGAACTCGTAGGTCTGCTCGGCGTCGAGGTCGAGCGGCTCGATGGTGAACTGGATCTTTGCGAACTGTCCAGAACCACCGGTCTGCTTCTTGTGCGTGTAGTCGTGCTTCTCGACGGCCTTGCGGATCGTCTCGCGGTACGCCACCTGCGGCTTGCCGACGTTGGCCTCGACGTTGAACTCGCGCTTCATGCGGTCCACGAGGATGTCGAGGTGCAGCTCGCCCATGCCCTTGATGGTCGTCTGACCGGTCTCGGGGTTGAGCTCCGTGCGGAAGGTCGGGTCCTCTTCAGCGAGCTTCTGGATGGCGACACCCAGCTTCTCCTGGTCGGCCTTGGTCTTCGGCTCGATGGCGACCTCGATGACGGGCTCGGGGAACGTCATCGACTCGAGGACGACCGGGTGCGCCGGGTCGGTCAGGGTGTCACCGGTGGTGGTGTCCTTCAGACCGATG
Organism: Microbacterium sp. GW821-FHT01D02; assembly: GCF_059422585.1. NCBI lineage: Bacteria > Bacillati > Actinomycetota > Actinomycetes > Micrococcales > Microbacteriaceae > Microbacterium > Microbacterium sp. GW821-FHT01D02. The sequence continues at coordinate 690,707 of NZ_JBWKXB010000001.1, forward strand.
ACCGCGTAGATGTTGCCGGCGGTGACCGAGGGGACCGGGATCTCCTTGTTGGCGTGCATCTGGAAGATCTTCCCGATGCGCTCCTTCTTGTTCTTGGTCGAGTTGACGACGGCCGAACCGGACTCGAGCTGACCCGAGTAGACGCGGACGTAGGTCAGACGACCGAAGAACGGGTGCACGGCGACCTTGAACGCGAGGGCCGCGAACGGGTCCTTCGCGTCGGGGTGACGCTCGATGATCGTGTCGTAGTCCTTCGGGTCGTGCGCCTCGATCGAGCCCACGTCGAGCGGGTTCGGGAGGAAGTCGACGACCGCGTCGAGCATCGGCTGGACGCCACGGTTCTTGAACGCGGAGCCGCAGAGCACCGGGTAGATCTCCGAGGCGACGGTCAGCTTGCGGATCGCGCCCTTGATCTCGGCGACCGTGAGCTCCTCGCCACCGAAGAACTTCTCGAGCAGCGCGTCGTCGGTCTCGGCGACGGTCTCGAGGAGCTGCTGGCGGTACTCGGCAGCCTTCTCCTTGAGGTCCTCCGGGATCTCCTGGATCTCGTAGGAGGCGCCCATGGTGACGTCACCCTTGGAGTCACCGGCCCAGACCAGCGCACGCATCTCGATCAGGTCGACGACACCGATGAAGTCGCTCTCCGCGCCGATGGGCAGCTGGATGACGAGGGGCTTGGCGCCCAGACGGTTGATGATCGTGTCGACGGTGAAGTAGAAGTCCGCGCCGAGCTTGTCCATCTTGTTGACGAAGCAGATACGCGGGACGTTGTACTTGTCGGCCTGACGCCAGACGGTCTCGGACTGGGGCTCGACGCCCTCCTTGCCGTCGAACACGGCGACCGCACCATCGAGGACGCGGAGCGAACGCTCCACCTCGACCGTGAAGTCCACGTGGCCGGGGGTGTCGATGATGTTGATCTGGTTCTTGTTCCAGAAGCAGGTCACGGCGGCAGACGTGATCGTGATGCCGCGCTCCTTCTCCTGCTCCATCCAGTCGGTGGTCGAGGCGCCATCGTGCGTCTCGCCGAGCTTGTGGTTGACGCCCGTGTAGAACAGGATGCGCTCGGTCGTCGTGGTCTTGCCGGCATCGATGTGCGCCATGATGCCGATGTTGCGGACCTTGCTCAGGTCCGTGAGCACGTCTTGTGCCACAGGAGTGTCCTTATCTTTTGGAGCAGTCGTACTGCGAAGAGGGGGTGCCCGCCCCTCGGCGAGTGGCCGAGGGGCGGGCGAAGCTGTTTACCAGCGGTAGTGAGCGAACGCGCGGTTCGACTCGGCCATCTTGTGCGTGTCCTCGCGGCGCTTGACCGCGGCACCCAGACCGTTCGACGCGTCGAGGATCTCGTTCTGCAGACGCTCGGTCATCGTCTTCTCACGACGGCCCTTCGCGTAGCTCACGAGCCAGCGCAGAGCGAGCGTGTTGGCGCGGTGAGGCTTGACCTCGACCGGCACCTGGTAGGTCGAGCCACCGACGCGGCGGCTGCGGACCTCGAGGGTGGGGCGCACGTTGTCGAGCGCCTTCTTGAGCGTGGCGACGGCGTCCTGACCGTTCTTCGCCTCGACACCGCGGAGGGCGCCGTAGACGATCGACTCGGCCAGCGACTTCTTGCCGTCGACGAGGATCTTGTTCACCAGCGAGGTGACGATCGGCGCGCCGTATACCGGGTCGTTGACGACGGGGCGCTTGGGGGCGGGACCCTTACGAGGCATCTAACTCAACCCTTCTTCGCGCCGTAGCGGGAACGAGCCTGCTTACGGTTCTTGACAGCCTGGGTGTCCAGGGCGCCACGGACGATCTTGTAACGCACACCGGGGAGGTCCTTGACACGACCGCCGCGCACGAGCACCAGCGAGTGCTCCTGCAGGTTGTGGCCCTCACCGGGGATGTACGCGGTGACCTCGGTGCCGTTACGGAGCTTCACACGAGCGACCTTGCGCATCGCCGAGTTCGGCTTCTTCGGGGTGGTGGTGTAGACGCGGGTGCAGACCCCGGCCTGCTGCGGGTTCGACTTGAGCGCCGGTGCCTTGGTCTTGGTGACCTTGGGCGAGCGACCCTTGCGAACCAACTGCTGAATGGTTGGCACGTTCTCTCCTCATAGTGCTGCACGGTGACAGCGTGATGGGTTTCACATCATGACCCACCGGCACGCCGGAATCGACGAGCTTTTGGTGTGATGGGTATGCCGTGGGGGCGGACCGGCATGGTGCCGACGCCCAGTGCGCACGTCGAGACGTGCACACACCTGGTCAAGTGTAATGCCGCGTAACGTGACGGTCAAATGAACGCAAGTCCGGCCGCGGCTAGGCTGGCGTGGTGATGAAGGAGCCGCCCCGGGTCGCCGTGCTGGGTCCGGCGACCGTGACCTCGGGCGACGGGGTGGTCGAGCTTCCCGGTCCGACCACGCGCGCGCTCCTGGTCGCCCTCGTCCTGGGCGATGGACGCCCGCGCGGCATCGAGGCTCTGGCCGCCGACATCTGGACGGATGACGACCTGCCCGCCCATCCGCGAGGGTCCGTGCAGACACTGATCTCGCGCCTCCGGGCGGTCGCCGGCACCGACCTGATCCGCAGCACCGCCGCCGGCTACGCGCTTGCCGACGCGGGCGGCACCGACCTGGCGCGCGCTCGGACTCTCGAGGGCGAGGCCACGCGACTCCCCGACGGGGACCCGGCGCGACTGACGCTCGTCGACGAGGCACTCGCACTCTGGCAGGGCGAGATCGGCGCGGACCTGGATCGCTCCCCCGTCGGCGCGGAGCTGAGGGACATGGCCGCCGCCCTGCGCGCCCGTCTCGACGACATGCGCGGTCGGACGCTGGTCGTCCTGGGCCGAGCGGAGGAGGCGATCCCCGCGCTGCGTTCGCTCGCCGAGACGCAGCCCTACGACGAGGGCGCCCACGCGCGCCTCATGGAGGCTCTCGCCGCGGCCGATCGTCCGCAGGAGGCCGTCGCGGTGTTCGCGCAGCTGCGCGAGCGTCTGCGCGACGACCTCGGCTCCTCCCCCGGGCCGACGATCACCGCCCTGAACACCCGCCTCCTCCGGGGAGAGGCCACCGCCGGCCCCGCGCCCGTGCGGATCGGGCTGCGCTCCGCACCCAACGCGCTGATCGGCCGCGACGACGACCTGGCCCGCATCTCCGACCAGCTCACCGGCTCACGCCTGGTGACCGTTCTCGGCGCGGGCGGCCTCGGCAAGACCCGGCTGGCCCAGGCGGTGGCCGCCGCTTCCGACGCCCCGCTCGTCGCGGTCATCCCGCTCGCCAGCATCCGCGACGCCGCCGACCTGGAGCCGGCGATCGGCGCCGCCCTCGGCATCAGCGAGACCCGCACCGGCGGCACGCTGGCCGACGCCCGCGCGCAGCCCGATCTGCGCACGCGCATCGTCGCCATGCTGGGCGAGCGGCCGGCTCTCCTCGTGCTCGACAACTGCGAGCAGATCATCGACGCCGTCGCCGCCTGGGCCACGGAGATGCTCTCCACGCTCCCGAGCCTGCGCATCCTCACCACCAGTCGCACCCCCGTGGCGATCTCCGCCGAGTCGGTGTACCCGCTGGCTCCCCTCCCCATCGAAGAGGCGGGCGACCCGGGCCCGGCGGTGCGCCTGTTCCTCGAGCGGGCGGCGGCCGTGCGTCCCGGCGCCGCGCTCCCCCCGGCCGTCGTCGCGCGCCTGTGCCGACGCCTCGACGGCCTGCCCCTGGCCATCGAGCTCGCGGCCGCCCGCATGCGGACCATGACCGTCGAGCAGATCGAGTCGCGACTGGAGAACCGCTTCGCGCTGCTCACCACCGCCGATCGCGCAGCGCCCGCCCGCCATCGCACCCTGCAGGCGGTGATCGAGTGGAGCTGGGACCTGCTCGACCCGGATGCGCGTCACGCGCTCGCCCGCCTCGCGGTGCTGCCCGCCGGGTTCTCCGCCGGCACCGCGGCGGCCGTGCTCGGTCAGGACACGGCCGACGACCTGCTCGACCGTCTCGCCGGTCAGTCGCTGGTCGTGGTGGTCGAGACCGCGGATCACGACGGCATCCGCTTCCGCATGCTGGAGACGGTGCGCGAGTTCGGGCTCGCGCGACTCGTCGAGGACGGCGGCGAGGACGCGGCCTGGGCGGCGGTGCTCGCCTGGGCCTGCAGCTTCACCCGCATGCCGGGTGCCGGGATCTTCGGGGAGTTCTCACCCCTGCAGCCGAGCGTCCTGCGCGAGCTGAACGCCGAGAACGACAACCTCGTCGCCGCGCTGCGACACGCGCTCGACGGCGGGCTGGCCCCCGAGGCGGTCGGCATCTTCGCCGTGCTCACCTCGTCGTGGGTGGTGCGCGGCGCGTTCACCGAGCTGATCGGCTTCGCCCCGTCGATGCTCCCCCTCGTCGAGCACCTCCCCGACGGGGCGGTGCCGGCCGACGTGCTGGCCCCCGTGGTGCTGGTGTGCGCGCTCCTCGCGCTGGTCGGGGACGATCCGCGCGGGCTGCGCATCTTCCGGCGGATCCGGCAGCTCCGGGAGGAGGTCCCCGGTCCGAGCCCGGCCTGGGACGCCCTCGCCGCTCTCGCCGGTGCCGCCGCCCGACCGGCCAGGATGTCGAAGATCCTCGCGATGCAGCGGCTCTCCCCCGACGCGTCGGTCCGCCTCGTCGGCGAGTTCCTCACCGCCCAGTCGGCCGAGAATCAGGGCGAGGCGGCCGCCGCCGGAGCAGCGGCGCAGCGGGCGTGGGAGCTGGCGGAGCACGCGGGCGACCGCTGGCTCGCCTCGCTGTCGGCCAGCTCCGCGGCGCAGGTGGCCAGCCAGTCCGCTCGCCCCACGGAGGCCCTGATCTGGCTCGATCGCGCCCGGCGCGGGTCCGAGTCCTTCGACATCCTCGACGAACGGCGCCAGCAGGACTGGACCCGCGGCGTCAGCCTCGTGAGCCTGGGCAGGCGGGAGGAGGCGGAGGAGCTCTTCGAGCAGCTCACCCACGTGAGCGAGCTCACCCCGGAAGGGCTGGAGTTCGCCTCCGTGGGATGGGTCGGGCTGGCCGAGGTCGCCCGAGCCCGCGGACTGACCGAGATCGCCGCGATGCACTACGAGCGATCGATGACCACGTTCCGCTCGCACGATCAGCGCGCCTCGCCGTGGTTCCTGCTCGTGATGGCCAGCTTCGTCTCGGCATCCGTCCTCGACGGTCTCGAGACCTCGCAGAGCGCGGCGCACTGGGCCCGACGACTGCGCACCCGCATGCTGGCGATCGCGCGGATGCGCTCGGAGTACATCGACCGTCCGGTGCTGGGGACGGCCCTCGCCGGGTGGTCGACCTGGGCCCTCACGGAACCGGCGCTGCAGGACCGCGGGCTGCTGGCGCTCGCCCTGGCCGAGGCTCTGGGCGGTCGACAGGATCTGCCGAGCCTGCACCTCGACGTGCTGCTCGCCCGCGCGACCTCGATCCTCGGCCGGGATGCCGTGGCCACCGTCCGTGCCGCCGTCGCGGGCTACCCGTCGGACGAGCTCGCCACCCGGGCGCTCGACGTGTTCCGGATGCGCGAGACGCCCCGCGCGGTCTGACCACGCGGGGCGCTTCGAGGGACGGGATCAGGCCTTCCGCATGTAGGCCCGCACGGTGAGCGGCGCGAAGATCGCGACGATCACGGCCGCGCCGAGGAGCGAGATCCAGGCGTCGGCGCCGAAGACGCCGTTGTTGACGATCTCCCGCACCGCCGTCACCAAGTGCGAGACCGGGTTGATGTTCACGAAGCCCTGCAGCCAGCCCGGCATGGTGTCGACCGGGACGAACGCGTTCGAGAGGAACGTGAGCGGGAACAGCACGAGCATCGAGATGCCCTGCACGCTCGACGCCGTGCGCGCGATCACTCCGAAGAAGGCGAAGATCCAGCTGATCGCCCACGAGCACGCGATCACGAGCAGCCCCGCGCCGATGACCGCGCCGATACCGCCTTCCGGGCGCAGACCCATGATGAAGCCCATCGTGAAGGTGAGCGTGGTGGCGATCGCATAGCGGATCGTGTCGGCCAGCAGCGCCCCGGAGAGCGGGGCGATGCGGGCGATCGGCAGCGAGCGGAAGCGGTCGAACACCCCCTTGTCCATGTCCTCACGCAGCTGGGTGCCGGTGACGACCGAGGTGGTGATGACCGTCTGCACGAGGATGCCCGGGATGATCGTGGGCAGGTACGAGGCCACGTCCCCCGAGATCGCCCCGCCGAAGATGTACGTGAACATGAGCGTGAAGATGATCGGCTGGAGCGTGACGTCGAACAGCTGCTCGGGCGTGCGCCGGATCTTCACGAGTCCGCGATACGCCATCGTGAGCGTGTTCTGCACGGTCTGGACGATGCTGGTGTGGTTCTTGAGTCGGCGCTCCGACGCGGGGACGATCATCCGGCGCGGAGCTTCGGCGATGGCGCTCATGCGGGCACCTCTTCCTTCTGCGCCTCGGCGGGCGCGTCCTGGTCCGTGGCGTCATGCCCGGTGATGGTGAGGAAAACCTCGTCGAGGGTCGGCTTCTGCACGCTGAGCTCGGAGACCCCGATCCCGGACTCGCGTAGGGCGATGAGCAGGTCGGCGATGCGATCGGCATCCGCCATCGGCGCCGTGATCCGGGCGGCCTCCGGCGAGAGCGTGCCACGCACCCCCAGGATCCGCTCGATGGAGACGAGCGCGTCCGCGGTGTCGGCGGCGTCGGCGAGCCGCAGCTGCAGACTCGAGCTGCCCACGGACGCCTTCAGCTCGTCGGCGGTGCCCTCGGCGACCACGCGTCCGCGATCGATCACGGCGATGCGGTCGGCGAGCTGATCCGCCTCGTCGAGGTACTGCGTGGTGAGCAGGACGGTCGAGCCGGTCGCGACGAGCTCCCGGATCGTGTCCCACATCTGCCCGCGGGTGCGGGGGTCGAGTCCGGTGGTCGGCTCGTCCAGGAAGATGAGGGGCGGCTGCGCGATGAGCGACGCCGCGAGGTCGAGACGACGACGCATGCCGCCGCTGAAGTCCTTGAGTGGACGCCGCGCCGCCTCGCTCAGCCCGAACCGCTCGAGCAGCTCGACGGACTTGCTCCGCGCCTCGGCGCGGGAGAGTCCGAGCAGGCGGGAGAAGATCATGAGGTTCTCGTTGGCGGAGAGCGTCTCGTCGACCGAGGCGAACTGCCCGGTGACGCCGATGAGCTGACGCACCACCTGCGGCTCGCGGACGACGTCGTGGCCGAAGACGCGGCCGGTGCCGCCGTCCGGGCGCATCAGGGTGGCGAGCATGTTGATGGTCGTGGTCTTGCCGGCGCCGTTCGGACCGAGCACGCCGTAGACGGTGCCGGTCTTGACCCGGAGGTCGACGCCGTCGACCGCCCGGTTCTGACCGAACACCTTCACGAGCCCCTCGGCCTCGACGGCCCAGTCTGATGTGAGATCTGTCATGCCCACAGCATCCGCCGCCCCGCTTTCACGGCGCTGTCGTCGCGGTGACAGCGACTGTCACGACGTCGGTGGGCGGCCGCGGCTCAGGGCAGATCGGGGTCGAACGGGGAGTCCAGGGACTCGGTCAGCTCCGCGAGCAGCGCCTCGATCTGCGGCTCGACGTGCTGGGAGATCGCCGCCTGGATGTGGATACGGTGCCGCAGCAGGATGCCGCAGATCTCGCGGCCGACCAGGTTCGCGTACTCGTCTGCGAGGGCGACCTCCTGGCGGAGGGCGATCTTCGCCTCCTCGGTGAGGGGCGGCAGCGCGGGCAGCGCGGCGGCGGAGTCGTCGGCGAGACCGGCGATCGTGAACAGGAACGGCGCCCCCGGAACGGGCTCCGGGTCGAGAGGGAGACCGTCGAACTCGGGGTCGAGGTCTTCGGCGGGGCGGTAGCTGCGGGCGCGGTTGCGCGCGGCCTGCTGGTCGAGCTCACGCTGCAGCATCGGGAGGTTGCGCGCCGTGTACTCCGCGACGGCATGGTCGACGATCGTCTTGATCCGCGTCGAGAGCCCGTGCTGCACACCGTGCGGGGTGTTCGCGCCGATACCGGCCGCGGAGAGGATGGGAGAGCCGAGACAGCGGCGGCACGGCGCGACGCGGCCGCGGTGGGTCGCCGGCTCCCAGCGCGGCACCCAGCGCAACCAGGCTTCGACGGCCTGGTCCACCTGCGTCTCCAATGAGCGCTCCACCCCACCAGCGTACGGCGCGTCGCTCGTCACGGTCGCGATTTCCCGCGTCTCGGCGGGGCGACCCGCTCCGGTGCGAGTCGGCGCCGCGAGGTCATTCCTCCTCGTCGCGCTCCCACGGCCAGCGCGGATGCTCGGCGCGGGTGCGACGGAGGGCGATGCCACCCCACGCGGCGATCAGCCCGGCCGCCACCAGGATCGCACTCGCGCCGCCGCGGACCAGATCGCCGACCACCGCTGTCGCGAGGACGATGCCCGAGCCGGTGAGCACCACGAGCCACACCGCGATCAGGTGGGCGAGCGCGGCGAGCAGGCTGATGGCGATGGTCGCCACGTACGACGGGCGGTGACGGCGCAGCGTCGACCACAGCATGAGCCCGAACACCACGACGGCGACGGCCATGCCGATCACCCCGGGTGCCTGCCCCAGATCCGGCACCGCGATGATGTCGGTGTCTGTGGCCACGCTCAGCGCGCCGAGCCCGAACACCGCGAGGGCGAAGTAGCTGATGGTGGCCAGAGCGACGGCGAGGACAGCGGAAACCCCCGCGGACTCGGGCCCGCGGGGGTTCGGCGTGGTGGAGTTCGTGATTACCTCGGCAGAGTCGGACCGGCTTCGAGCGTCCGCTCATACTCGCGCTGGGCCTCGGCGTTCAGCTCGGTCTTGCGGGCGCCGCTGCGGGAGACCCAGGCGCCGAACCAGATGGTCAGCTCACGGGCGAACACGAAGGCGGCGATGGCCAGCGGTGCCAGCAGCTGCTCGCCGACCAGGTCGAGGCCCTGGGAGGCGGTGAGCTTCCAGAAGGGCGCCTCGAACAGCTGTCCGAGGATGTGCCCCGCGTAGGCGATGACGCCGACGATGATGCCGAACACGACCCACAGGCCCCAGCGGCCGCGGTTGATGATCGCGCCGAGAAGCCAGAAGCCGAGGAAGAAGACCACGACGGGCGTCCAGTATCCCCACGTGGTCAGCGGCGCGAGAGCGGCTTCGCCGATGTTCTCGCCGCTCACGTCGCCGGCGATCGCGCCGAAGCCGAGCGCCGCTCCGAGGTACAGGACGGCGAAGACGAGGGTGGCGAGCAGCCCGATCAGGCCGGCGGTGCCGCGGTTGCCGCGGTCGCGGGGCGGCTCAGGGGCCTGCACGAAGATCGGCTGCGGCTGGGAGGCGGATGCGGCGACCAGCGGCTCGGACGGGACGATGCGCGTCTCGACCTCGTCACCGTACTGCGCGTAGGGCGTGCCCGTCATACCCGAGCCCTCGTGGCCGAACGGGACGGGGGCGGCGACGCTCGCCTCGGGGTAGAAGGACGACGAGTCGACCTCCTCCTCGCGCGGCGCTTCGGTCCACGGACGCGGTTCCTCCTCCGGCACGGAGGACGCGGCGGGAGGCGGCGGTGCGAACGTGCCGGGGTGATCGCGCTCGGCGGCTTCGAACGCGGCGAGGTCGGGATCGATGGTCTTGTCTGCGGCGGCGTCGGTCGGCTCGCCCTCCGGCGTGCCGACGGTGCCGGGAACGTCTGCACCCGCGGCGGCGGCGGCGTCGAGACCGGCGTTCGCGCTGCCGACGACGTCGTCGACGTCAGCCGGCTTCTCGGGCTGGGGAGCGTCGGGGTCACTCATGGGGTGCGCCTCTCATCGGATGTGTGCATTGCGAGGGTACCGCCGGGCCGACGACCGCTCCCGCAGGCGTGCCGACGTGTCGTCATACGCGGTTCCCCGCGCGGTCCCGCGTGCTCAGGGAAGGGCGCTGCGCAACGCGGTGCCGGCGAACTCCGCGAGCACCGGGAGCATGGGAAGGGACAGCCAGATGAGCGCCCCGATGATGCCGACGCACACGATGCCGGCGAACCAGCTCATCCCGAGGTTGCGCCCTCCGACCCGTGCCATGACTCCCACGCTAGGGCCGATGGCGTGCGGTGCGCGGGCGCAACGCCGATCAGCGGGCGGAGCGACCCCGGAGCCGCCAGAGCAGCCACAGACCGGATGCCGGGATGAGGAGGAGCCCGAGCCCCATCGCCCCGATCCAGATGACGTCGTACCACGCGGGCACGAGCGGGTTCGGGGCCGGCGGGGTGCCCGTCCCCGAGGAGCTGCCGGTCGACTCCCACGCGGCGAAGCCGGCCATCGTGGTGAGCAGGAGCAGCGACAGCGTGCCCACCACGAACGGCACGACGATCGCGACGACCTTCTCCCAGGTCTTCCAGAGCGAGCTCAGGCTGACCAGCACGGCGCCGACGAACCATCCGACGATCGGGAGCACGATCCCGCCGAAGCTGAGGGTCAGGGCCGCGGCGATCGCGAACCCTCGCGTCGAGGTCGTCGCCGGACGCGGCGCGGACGGAGCCGTCATGGGTGCCGCGACCACGACCGGAGGCAGGGACGGCACCTCGTCCTGCGCCTCGCGGGCGATGGCCACCGGATCCCCCAGCTGGGCGATGCGTGCGGCGGTCGCGTCGGCGTCGAGCCCGTCGAGCTCCTCCACGATGCCCCCGCGGATGTCGGAGGCGACACCGTGCGGCAGCCCGCGCATGGCCTCGTCGAGGCGCGCGAGGTACTCCTCGCGCAGGGTGTCTGCGGTGATCTGTGTCATGGTCGTCCCTCTCCGACGATGCCCGTGACGACACGGGCGAACGGTGTCCACTGCGCGCGGAAGCGCTCGAGCTGCTCGATCCCGGCTTCCGTGAGCCGGTAGTACTTGCGCACGGGCCCGCTCTCGGACGGCAGGTCGAACGTGCTGACCCAGCCGTTGTCCCGCAGCCTTCCCAGCAGCGGGTAGAGCGTGCCGATGCTCGCGATCAGCCCGGCGCCGCTGAGCGCGTCCGCGAGCTGCCAGCCGTACATCGGCTCGCGCGAGAGGAGACCGAGCACGCAGTACTCGACCACTCCCTTGCGCATCTGGGCGCCGATGTCAGCTGTCATGCATGACAAGGTAGCATGTCAGGCAAGCTAGTGGGAAGCCCGCTTCACCACCGGGACGGCGGGGCGCTCTCGATCTCGTAGGGGTCGCCGTACACCGACCAGCGCAACGGCGGATCGAGCGACAAGTTGCCGGCGTCGAGGAACGTCCGCTGCGCGGTGTCGATCCGGCTGGTGTCCTCGTGCGCCGCCTCGGCGCGCATCTCGTCGGCGCGCGCGTCGAGGAAGGCGTGGAGATAGGCGACCTGGTCGCCGCCGTCCGCCGGAGTCGTCTGCGCGCGCAGGGCCGCGTCGCGGATCGATGCGAAGCCGGAATCGCCGTGCATCACCATCGCATCGAAGTAGATGAACTGTCCGAGCACGCCGAGCCCGTCGGAGAGTGCCTGTCCGACCGCGGGCTCGAAGTAAAGCCGATCCACCTCGTCGCGCTGCGCCTGCTGGAATGCGGGCTGAGCGGCCTCTGCACGCCATGCCTCCTCGAACGCCTCGCCGAGACCCTCGTGCGAGTCGGTGCCGTCGACCGCCCGGAGCGCGGGCAGGAACTCCGCGAGCCGGTTGTCCGGCGCCTTCTCCGTGTAGCGCTCGACGAGCATGAGCATGTCGTGCGTGCCGGAGGTGAAGCCCACCAGTCCGCCGGTGTAGCCCCGCTCGTCGCCGATGTCCTCGATGTAGTCGTAGCGGTCGTACCAGGCGAGTGTGGAGTTCTCCGCCGAGGCGACGAGCTCCATCGCGATCTCGCGCTTGACGGGATCCCGCAGCGTGACGGCGGCGGCCGCGGCACCGCGGACCGTCGCCCACACGGCGACTCCGCCGGCGGCGAGGACGACGACTGCCAGCACCACCACCAGCGCGATCAGGCCACGTCGGCGGGGAGGAGCTGCGGAGGCGGACGGATGCGGGGTCATCCACGCATCGTAGACAACCCCGCCGTGCGTCGTGCGCTCAGCCCTTCGTCGCGCCGGCCGTCAGCCCGCCGACGATGTACTTCTGCAGGAAGAGGAACAGGATCATGACGGGGATCGCGGCCATGACGGCGCCTGCCGAGAAGGCCGACCAGTCCGCGTACCGCGGGTTCGCCACCAGCTTGGTCAGTCCGACGACGAGCGTCTGCTGGTCCACATCGACGAGCATCACGCTCGCGATGACGTACTCGTTGACCGTTCCGATGAAGGACAGGAGCCCGACCACCGCGAGGATCGGTGCGACCAGACGCAGGATGATCGTGAAGAAGATCCGCGCATGGCCGGCGCCGTCGATGCGGGCGGCCTCGTCGATCTCCTTCGGGATCGTGTTGAAGAACCCGTACATCAGGTAGGTGTTCACGCCGAGCGCGCCGCCGAGGTACACCAGGATCAGACCCGTGTGCGTGTTCAGTCCGATGGCGGGGAACCAGTCCCCCAGCGTCGACATGAGCAGGAAGATCGCGACCACGGCGAGCAGCTGCGGGAACATCTGCACCACCACGATCGTCACCAGTCCGACGCGACGCCCGGCGAACCGCATGCGCGAGAAGGCATATGCCGCACAGGCGCCGATGAAGACCGTGACGGCTCCGGTGACCACGGCGATCAGCAGGGTGTTGAGGAACCAGGTCCCGTAGGGGTTCTGCGGGTCGCTCAGGATGCGCACGTAGCTGTCGATGCCGATCGCGGAGAACAGCTGGTTCGAGCCGGTCAGCGTCCCCTTCGGATTCAGCGACGCCGAGACCACGTACAGCAGGGGGAACAGGGCGAAGGCGCTCACGACGATCGCGACGACGTGTCGCCATCCGGTGTCGGCGAACCAGGCGCCGAAGCTGCGGCGACGCGGAGCGAGGCGCTGCAGGTCGGCGTCGACGGGAGTGGCGGCGGAGCGGGTGGTGGCGGGGCCGGCGGTGCTCATGTCAGTTCAGCTCCTCGAGGGCCTTGGTCTTGCGGAAGCTGATGATCGAGATGGTCGCGACCACGATGAAGATCAGGATGGTGAAGGCGGATGCGAGGCCGTAGTCGCGCGTCTGGCCGGTGAACGCGACCTTGTAGACCATCGAGATCAGGATGTCGGTGTGCCCGACCGGGATCGACACGTCGCTGAACCGCGGCCCGCCGTTGGTGAGCATGTAGATCAGGTTGAAGTTGTTGAAGTTGAACGCGAACGACGAGATCAGCAGCGGGGCGACCGTGACGAGCAGGAGCGGGAGCTTGATCCGGCGGAAGACCTGCCACGGGTTCGCGCCGTCCATGACGGCCGCCTCGTTCACGTCCTCCGGGATGCCCTGCAGGGCGCCCATGCAGACGAGGAACATGTACGGGAAGCCGAGCCAGAGGTTCACGAGCAGCACCGACACTTTGGCCAGCGTCGGATCCGTCAGCCACGGGATGGCTGCTCCGCCGAAGATGACCTGGTTGATGAAGCCGAAGCTCTCGTTCATCATGCCGGCCCAGACGAGGGCCGAGAGGAAGGCGGGGAACGCATAGGGGAGGATCAGGATGATCCGGTAGCCGTTGCGGAACCGCATCCGCGTGTTGTTGAAGACGAGTGCCAGCAGGAGCCCGAGGAAGAACGTCGTCGCGACCGAGATCAGTGCGAACGCGAAGGTCCACAGCGTCACCGAGATGAGCGGCCCGCGGATCGAGGAGTCGGTGACCGCGCGCACGAAGTTGTCGAAGCCGACGGTGGTCTGCCAGCCGGGCAGCAGCTGCTCGCCGTCCTCCGCCGTGAAGGCTCCGTCGCCCGTATCCGCGTAGACCGTCCCCGTGGTGCTGTCGGTGATCGTGTCGGCGGCCGCGTCGTACTCGAGCGTCGAGACGTACAGGTAGCCCTTCTGCCCGTCCGGCGCGCGCAGACTGCCGTCGTTCGGGTCGTCGCTGAACGGCACGGACAGCTGCTCCAGCTCGCTGGAGAGGGTGAAGACGGTGGCGAGCGGGAGCGTCGTCCACCCGTCGACCGCGACCGCCTGTCCGCCCTCGAACTCGGCGTCGACGTCCGCCAGCGGCTGCTCGGCCGTGCCGAGGAGAGCATCGCCCGACTCCGGGTCGGTCACGAGCAGACCGTAGGTGCCGAACTGCTCGACGACCTTCACCGGGTACGTCGGCGAGTCCTCGACCCGCTCCTGCGCCGAGGCGAGGAGCGAGGAGATCGCCTGGTCCTTGGTGCCGTTGTGACCGGTGCCGTAGTTCGTGAACCCGATGTAGCCGGTGTAGAGCAGTGTGAACACCTGGAACACGATCAGGAAGATGATGCCGGGCGTCAAATACTTCGCCGCGATGCGCTTGCGCGAGAAGTAGATGTAGTTGACGAGGATCGCGACCGCGACGACGATGCCGAGGATCAGCCATTCCTGATGCAGGAAGAGCACGAACGCGGCGTAGAGGGCGATCGCGTCGACGATGGCCAGCAGGATGATCTTGAGCAGCATCCAGCCGATCGGGCCGGATGCGGCCTCCGCGATCTTCGCGGCCTGTCGCTGGCGTCGGGTCGGAGGAGCGGTGCGCTCTTCGGTGTCTGTCATGTCGTCCTCGTCATGATCCGGCCGGGGCGGCGGAATCCGCTCGCCCCGGCCGGGTCTGTGCGCTGTGTCGTTACTTGATCGCGGCGGTCACGTCGTCGACGAGCTTCTGCCACGTCGCCTTCGGGTCCGCGCCGTTGATGATCGCGGCCTCGGCGACGCCCCAGTACTGCCACACCGAGCCCATGGCCGGGATGGCGGGCATCGGGACGGCGTCGGCGCCCACGGCCTGGAAGCCGGCGATGATCGGGTCGGAGGCGGCGGTGTCGGCCGCGGCCGTCAGCGCGGGCAGGACGTTGCCGGCCTTGAACAGCTCGAGCTGCACGTCCTCCGTGCCGATGTAGTTGACGAGGAAGTCGTTCGCGGCGACCTTGTTCTTCGACTCCGAGCTCACGAAGAAGCCCTTGACGCCGGCGAACGGCGACGCGGTCTCCCCGGTCGGGCTCGGGATCGGGTCGATCGCGACGTTGATGCCGGCATCCGTGGCCGCGCCGACGTTCCACGGACCGGTCAGCCAGAAGGCGGCGGTGCCGTCGAGGAACTGCTGCTTGGCGATCTCGCCGTCGACGTCGGTGTTCAGCACGCCCGCGGCACCCTGCGCGCCGAGCCAGTCGGCGAAGGCGAAGCCGCCCGCGCTGCCGAGCTGGAGGTCGGTGGGGTCGTAGCTGCCGCTGTCATCCGTGCCGAAGACCGGAGCACCGAAAGCCGTCTGGAACGGGTACAGGTGGTACGGGTTGCCCTCGGCGCCCTGCTCCACGACGAACGTGCCCTTGGAGACCATGTCGTCGAAGCTCGTGGGGGCGGTCGGGACCAGGTCGGCGTTGCGCAGCACCGCGATGTTCTCGACGGCATACGGAAGCATGTAGACCGTGCCCTCGTAGGTGGCCGCCTGCAGCGCGACGGGGAGGTAGTCCTCAGAGCTGTCGCCCAGCTCGATCGGCGCGACGACGCCGTTCGTGGAGAGCTCGCCCAGCCAGTCGTGGGCGCCCATGACGACATCGGGGCCCTTGCCGGTCGGGACCTGCTGGATGAAGTCGTCCTTCATGTCGTCGACCGACTTGCCGACCAGCTCGACCTTGACGCCGGTCTTGTCCTGGTACGAGTCGGCAGCGCTCTGGAGTGCGTCGACGCGCTCGGCGTCGACCCAGACGACCAGCTTCCCGCTGCTGTCCTTCGAGCCGGAGGTGTCGTCGCCGCTGGTCCCTGCGGCGCAGCCGGCGAGCGTCAGAGTCGAAACGATGGCGATGGCGCCTGCGGCGACGATGCCCCTCTTGTTCACCTTCATTGGTGTGTGCCTCTCTCAGTGCTGTGGGCCTGCATGGACTGCAAGCGCTTACAGTATGCATCGAACTCGACGGCATTTGCAACGGACGAGGGCGTCGATATCAACCCGTGACCGAGCTGATTCGCCGAGAACGGTGTGAAAACGCTTCCACGCCATCGGGAAATCGGCAGGCTCGATACACTTCCTGTATGGCTGACAGCTCATTTGACATCGTCTCCAAGGTGGATCACCAGGAGGCCGAGAACGCCCTGAACCAGGCCCGCAAGGAGATCGAGCAGCGCTACGACTTCAAGGGCACCGGTGCGTCGATCGCCTGGAGCGGCGAGAGCATCCTCATCATCGCGAACACCGAGGAGCGGGCGAAGGCCGTCCTCGACGTGTTCCAGTCCAAGCTCATCAAGCGCGGCATCTCCCTGAAGAGCCTGGACTCCGGCGACCCGTTCGCCAGCGGCAAGGAGTTCCGCATCGTCTCGACGCTCAAGGACGGCATCTCCTCGGAGAACGCGAAGAAGATCAACAAGATCATCCGCGACGAGGGCCCCAAGGGCGTCAAGAGCCAGATTCAGGGCGACGAACTGCGCGTCCAGTCCAAGAGCCGCGACGACCTCCAGTCGGTCATCGCCCTGCTGAAGGGGTCGGACCTCGACCTCGACCTGCAGTTCATCAACTACCGCTGAGCGCAGAGCTCCGGCACGGAGGGCCCCCGAGGATCATCGATCCGCGGGGGCCCTCTCTCGTGCCGTCGACCGATCGCATTCTGATATACCGCTCTGGGGTGAACCGAGTAAAGTGCGGCATGTGAAATGTTGGAAGCAGAACCGGAGCCGTGCTGTCGCTCCCGCGATCGCTCATGGGGACGGTCGCAGGGGCGCGCGATCGAGCACACTCCGACGAGGGACGACTGGGGGCGGATCCATGGGAACCACGGGATCGACGAGCGTCGGCGAGAGCAAGCAGCTCCTGGCCGAAGAGGTCTTCGACTACGTCGGCAGACAGATCATCGACGGCACGCTGGCCGCGGGTGAACGCATCCGCGACGTCGACGTCGCCGAGGAGCTGCACGTCTCACGCACGCCGGTGCGCGAGGCGCTGCAACGGCTGGAGCGGCTCGGCATGGTGACGATGTATCCGAGCCGGTACACCGAGGTCACGGAGGTCACCGCGGAGACGATCGCGCAGTCCCTCGAGTTCGCGGGCTACCAGGCCGGCGTCGCCGCGCGCCTCGCGATCCCGCGGCTCACGGCGGCGGAGCGCGAGCACGTCGTACGGCTCGCCGTCGGGATGCACGCCTCGCTCGACGACGCCGCACGGACCTCGGACGCGCGCTGGGCGGTGTTCGCGTACCTCGGTGAGCACAGCGGCAACGCGCAGCACCGCACGCTGATGGAGGATGCGAGCACGGTGCTGTTCCGGAACCTGCGCGACTGGGCTGTGCCCACGGCCGACCGCGGCAGGATGCGTCAGGTGTACATCGACTTCAGCGACGCCGTCCGCAAGGGCGACGGTGCGGGTGCGGAGCACCTGGTCCGGGCGATGTACTACCTGTGACCCGGATCAGCCGGCGGCGCACCAGCCCGTGACCCAGCGCTCCAGACGGCGATAGGCGTCTTCCCGCGCCTCGTGGCGGGACAGGAAGACGTCGTGCAGGGCACCGTCGATGCGCTCCACCGTGACGGTGGACCCGAGACGGAGAGCGGCGCGGGCGATGTCGTCGACGACCAGCACCGAGTCGGCGGACGTGAGATCCTCCGACCACCGGGTCGGGGGCACGAAGCGCGCCGAGAGCAGAACGCACACCGGAGCCGTGATCGACAGGCCGGCCGCCACCGCCTTGTGTCCGGAGAGGATCGCGTGCAGCCAGCCCGCATACACGGCCATGGTCTGGGTCGGGCGCCACTCGAGGTTCACGTCCATCGGATCGTCGGGATCCGCGACCTCCTGCTGCGCGCGCGTGTAGAACCCCAGGTCGACCTGCGGAGCGGCCTCCAGCGGACGGAGCCGCGCCTGCAGCTCGACCATCGGCGCGATCGCCGCCCTGGCGGGTGCGAACTGGAACTCGAGCCACGGACTGTTCAGGATCACCGCGTCCGCCGCATCCGGATGCCGGGACGCCCACAGACTCAGCGTGAGTCCGCCCGTGGAGTGCCCGAGCAGCACGAGGCGTCGCCCGGTATCGGTTCCCCCCTCGCCCCGACCCATCGCGTCGAGGGCCGCCGCGATGTCCTCGTCGTAGGTCGCGAGGTCGGCGATATACCCGGGGGTCTGGCCGTCACGGAGGCTGCGGCCGTACTTGCGCAGGTCGAGAGCGAAGAAACGGGCTCCCCGCGAGGTCCAGAACCGCGCCAGCCGCTTCTGGAAGAAGTAGTCCGACCAGCCGTGCACGTACAGCACATCGACGCCGTCGAGGAGGGGACGCTCCCCACGCACGCGGTCCCACCACCGCGGCTCGGTCGGGAGGGCACGGACCAGGGTCGCCACCACCGGTCCCTGATCGTCCGAGCCGAGGTCGAGCGTCAGCTGCTCGAACTCGTCGCCGAGCACATCGGGCATCCAGTCGGCCATGCGGTCCTCCCCCGTCGTCGCCAGGCTAGCCGAGGCGACCGAGGAGGGCGAACGGACGGACTACTCGCCGCGCGAGACGCGGACCATCTCGTCGCGCGGGACGACCTTGACGCGAGCGCGCTCCGCCGGCGCACCGAGGGCGATCTCGTGCTCGTCGAGGCGGTGCCATCCGTCCAGGTCGGTCCACTGCACGCCGCGCTCCTCCAGGAGTGCCGGGATGGCCTCCTCCGAGGGGTCCTCCGCGTGCCACCAGGAACCCTGGTCGTTGATGATGTGCCGCACGGTCTCCATGGCGTCGGACTTGGTGTGACCGATCAGGCCGACCGGTCCGCGCTTGATCCATCCGGTCGCGTAGATGCCGGGGACGCGCTCGTTCGAGTCCTTCGCGAGCACCTGGCCCTCGCGGTTCGGGATCACGCCGTGCTTCTTGTCGAAGGGCACGCCGGGCAGCGGCGAGCCGAAGTAGCCGATCGCACGGTAGAGCGCCTGGAGCGGCACCTCGCGCAGCTCGCCGGTGCCCACCGCGCCGCCCTGCCCGTCGGGCTGGGTGCGCTCGTACACGAGGGCAGCGACGCGACCGTTCTCGTCCTTGCGGACCTCGACCGGCTTGGCCCAGAAGTGCAGGTGCAGACGACGCGACGCCGTGCCTCCGGCGTTGTTGACCGAGTCGCGCTTGCGCCAGGACTGCAGGATGCGGTCGATGACCATGACCTGCTTGTTGCTGGCGACGGCATCCTTCGCGGCGTCGTCGTAGTCGAAGTCCTCGTCGTAGACGACCATGTCGACGTCGCGCAGCTCCCCGAGCTCGCGGAGCTCGAGGGGCGTGAACTTCACCTGCGCGGGGCCACGACGGCCGAAGACGTGGACGTCGGTGACCTCGCTGGCCTGGAGGCCCTCGTAGACGTTCGCGGGAACCTCGGTGACGAGCAGATCCTCGGCATGCTTGGCGAGCATGCGCGCGACATCGAGCGCGACGTTGCCGTTGCCGAGCACACCCACCGAGGCGGCGTCCAGCGGCCACTCACGCGGCACGTCGGGGTGCCCGTCGAACCAGCTGACGTAGTCGGCCGCGCCGTAGGAGCCGACCGCGTCGATCCCCGGGATCTCGAGCGAGGTGTCGCGGATCGCACCGGTCGCGAAGATCACCGCGTTGTAGTGCTTCTTGAGGTCTTCGAGGGTGATGTCCTCACCGAAGCGCACGTTGCCGAACAGGCGGATGTCACCGCGGTCCAGCACGTCGCGGAGAGCCGTGATGATGCCCTTGATGCGGGGGTGGTCGGGAGCGACCCCGTACCGCACCAGCCCGTACGGAGCGGGGAGCTGCTCGAAGAGGTCGATCGAGACGTCGAACTTGCGCTCGGCCTTCAGGAGGATGTCCGCGGCGTAGATGCCGGCGGGGCCCGCACCGACGATGGCCAGTCGGAGCTTGGTCATGGGAGGTCCTTTCGTGTGCCGTCGCAGCCGGCGCGCGACCCGACGGGCCGCCGCGCGAGATCAGCTGGAGCGTTCGGCGAGGGTCTCAGCGAATCGGGTCAGCGCCTCGCGCACCGTGCCGCGCGGCAGCGGTCCGAGTGCATCGATCGCATCCTGGGTCCAGGTATGGGCGAGTTCCAGGGTCTTCTGCGTCATGGCGTGGTCGCGCAGCTCGTCCAGCGGTCCGTCGAGGATCGCGGGATCGGCGCCGTCGGCGATGAGGGCGACCCCGTCGTCGATCCGCGCCGCGAGGTCGACGGATGCCGCATCGCCCTCGGCCTTGAGCAGCAGGTAGGGCATGGTCGGGACGCCGGCGCGCAGGTCGGTGCCGGGGACCTTCCCGGTCTCCTCCGGCTTCGCCGACAGGTCGATCACGTCGTCGAGCAGCTGGAACGCGACGCCGATCTTCTCGCCGTAGACGCGCAGGGGCTCCTCGTACTCCGAGGGAGCGTTGGAGAAGATCACCCCGCCCTGCGTGGCGGCGGCGATCAGCGAGCCGGTCTTGTCGGCGAGCACCTGGATGTAGAACGCGATCGGGTCGTCGCCCTCCTGCGGGCCGAGCGTCTCGTGCATCTGTCCGAGGACGAGACGCTCGAACGTGTCGGCCTGCAGCCGGATCGCACGCTCGCCGAGACGCGACATCAGCTGGCTGGCACGGGAGAACAGGATGTCGCCGGTGAGGATCGCGATGTTGTTGCCCCACACCGCGTGCGCGGCCGGCACTCCGCGGCGGCGATCGGCGCCGTCCATGACGTCGTCGTGGTACAGGGATCCGAGATGCGTGATCTCGAGCGCCTTGGCGACGTCGATCACCTCGGTCCGGTTGCCGTCTCCCAGTTGAGCGGCCAGGAGCGTGAGCACGGGACGGATGCGCTTGCCACCGGCCTCGTACAGGTAGCGGCTGGCGGCATCGGCCAGAGGGTCGGCGACGCGCACGTCTTCCGCGAGTCCGGTCTCGACGAGCTCGAGGCCGTCTTCGATCGCGTGGGCGACACGACGCGCGGCGGGGCCGATGAAGACGCGATCGCTGAAGCCGAGACGGCTCGCCAGTCGCGAACCCGGGGCGATGGGGCTCGAAGTCACGTCCCCAGCCTACCTGCGTCGCGGTGCCGCGGTTCGCCCGGGAGGATCACTCGGGCTTGCGCGCTCTGTGCAGGGCGACGATGCCGAACGAGAGGTTGCGGTACGCGACGTCGCCCCAGCCCGCTTCCCGGATCCAGGCGGAGAGCCGCTTCTGGTCGGGCCACTCGCGGATCGACTCGTTGAGGTAGTCGTAGGCGTCGCCGTTGGTGCCGGCGACGCGGGCGACCCGGGGCAGCACCTGGGCGTTGTAGAAGCGGTACGCACCGCGGAACAGCTTGGCCGGCGGGGTCGAGAACTCGTTGATCACGAGCCGACCGCCCGGCTTCGTCACGCGGAACAGCTCCCGCAGCGCCTTCTTCGGGTCGTTGACGTTGCGCAGCGCGTATGACATGGTGACCGCGTCGAACGTCTCATCCGGGAACGGGAGATCGGTCGCATCGGCCTGGACGAACGACAGGTTGCGCATCGTGCCGTGGCGGCGCTCGCCCTCGGCGAGCATCCCCGGCGAGAAGTCGGCGGCGACCACCTCGGCGCCGCTGCGTGCGAGCGAGGCGGAGGACGAGGCGGTTCCCGCTCCGAGGTCGAGGATCCGCTCCCCCGGCTTCGGCGCGACCGCACGGGTCGTGGCCGCACGCCACAGGACGTCGTTGCCGAAGGTCATCGCCGTGTTCGTGCGGTCGTACCCTGCGGCGACCTGGTCGAACATGCCGCTCACGCGGGCGGGGTCCTTGCCGAGATCGGCGCGGTTCTTCTCGTTCGGGGTCACGGGTTCAGTCTAGGCGCGAGGCCCAGCGCTTCGAGGCGGTCGAGCCAGGGATCGGCGGTGGCGTCGTCGAACGGCGCGACCCGTGCGCGCACCCGATCCTCGAGGTCGAGCGCGAGAGCCTCGAGGTGTGTCATGACATCGGCCGGATAGCCGTAGCGGGCGCTGTGGTCGGCCCACTCGTCGCGGTCGTCGACCCAGGTGCCGCGCGCGCCCTCGACGCGCACCACGTCGAGGTCCATGTCGATGCCGGTCGCGAGCAGCGGGTCATCGGACCAGCGGATGTCCCACCCCAGGTCGATGTAGATCCGCATGCCCTTGCGGTGGCGGCGGTTCACCGTCAGCGCGTGGTCGCCGCTCGCCGGGACGAGGGTGACGTTCGGTCCGCCCGCGTGGAACTCGGCGCCCGGTCGCACGCTGTGCCAGCCGACGGGCTGCCCGATCCAGTCGCCCCACTCGTCGGCGCCGAGGTACACGCACTCGTGCCGCCAGTGCGGCGACCCGTCCCACTTGCGCCATTGGAAGACCATCTCGGTGCCGGGTGCGGGGCGTGCGTCGCTCATCCGCTCACCCTACGACCACGCGGATCCATGCCCCCTGAGCGGAATAGGCTGGGTTCGTGCACACCACCCACCTGGTCGTGGAGACCCGAGAGATCGACCCGGTCGAAGACCTCCTGGCCTACGCGGACCCCGCCCGTCCTCTCGCGTGGCTGCGCCGCGGAGACGGGATCGTGGCGGTCGGCGCACCGCTCGCCCAGCTGCGCACGCGCCCGGGCTCCCGGGTGCCCATCGCGACGACCTGGCGCGGCATGGCGGCCGAGGCGGAGATCAGCGACCCGCTCGGGCTTCCCGGGACCGGACTGGTCGCGTTCGGCGCGTTCACCTTCGACGAGGAGTCGACCGCCGACAGCGTGCTCGTCGTGCCCACGAAGGTGCTCGGCCGGCACGGGGACCGATTCTGGGAGACCCGCATCCGCCTCGCCGGATCATCGGACCCCGACGAGGAGTTCGCCACCCAGCCGTACGGACCGCACTGGGCCGGCACCGTCGGCCCCGGCGCCCAGAGCCCGCAGGGATACCAGGACTCGGTACGCCACGCCCTCGCCCGCATCGCCGACGGCGAGCTGAGCAAGGTCGTGCTCGCGCGGGACCTGACCGGCAGCATCCCCGCCGGGTCGGACCTGCGCCGTCTCGTGCGCGCCCTGTCGACCGGCTACCCCGACACGTGGGCCTTCGCCGTGGACGGACTGATCGGCGCGAGCCCGGAGACCCTGGTGACGGTGCACGGCGGGACCGTCACCGCGCGCGTCCTCGCCGGCACGATCGGCCGCGGAGCCGATGCGGACGCCGACACCGCGGCATCCGCCCACCTCGCCTCCAGCACCAAGGACCTCGACGAGCACGAGTACGCCGTCCAGAGCGTGCTCGCCTCCCTGCGCTCGCACACCAGGGCGCTGGCCGCGAGCGAGCAGCCCTTCCTGCTGAAGCTGCCGAACCTCTTCCACCTCGCGACCGACGTGGAGGGCGAGCTGGCCGACGGCGAGTCGGCGCTCGACCTGGTGCGGGCGCTGCATCCGACCGCCGCGGTCGCCGGAACCCCGACCCCCGCGGCCATCGCCGCGATCCGCGAGCTGGAGCCCTTCGATCGCGGGCGCTACGCCGGTCCGGTCGGCTGGGTGGATGCCGCGGGCAACGGCGAATGGGCCATCGCGCTGCGCTGCGCTCAGTTCACCGTGCGCCAGGGCGACATCGGCGTGACCGCCTACGCGGGCGCCGGGATCGTCGCCGGCTCCGACCCGGAGAGCGAGCTGCTCGAGACGCGCGTGAAGTTCCGACCACTGGTCGACGCGCTGGCCTGAGAGCGACGGCGCGGACGTTTCGTCTCGTCGCTGCGCTCCTCGCTCAACGACCGGGGGCTCCTCGCTGGGAGGAAAACCGGTCGTCGAGCGAGCGAAGCGAGAGGAGACGACGCTCAGCTGGCGGAGAGGCGCTTCTTCTCGGCCTCGATGTCGAAGTCGGCGACCGGCCACTGCGGATCGATGTCCTCCAGGGCCGCGAGCAGCAGCTCCTGCACGGCGAGGCGCGCGTACCACTTGGCGTTCGCCGGGATCACGTGCCACGGCGCGGCCTCGGTCGAGGTGCGGTCGAACACCGTCTGGTAGGCCTCCATGTACTGCGGCCACAGCAGCCGCTCGTCCACGTCGCCGGGGTTGTACTTCCAGTGCTTGTCCGGGCGGTCGAGGCGCTCCATCAGGCGGGACTTCTGCTCCTCGGGCGAGATGTGCAGCATGACCTTGACGATGCGGGTGCCGGATGCCGCGACACGGGCCTCGAACTCGTTGATCGCGTCGTAACGGCGCTCGATCTCCTCGGGCGCGGCGAGCTCGCGGACGCGCCCGATCAGCACGTCCTCGTAGTGGGACCGGTCGAAGACGCCGATGAACCCCGGCTCGGGCAGCCGCTTCTCCACGCGCCAGAGGAAGTCGTGCTCGCGCTCCTCCGCGGTCGGCGCCTTGAACGCGGCGAGCGCGACGCCCTGCGGGTCGACACCGCCGACCACGTGCCGCACGATCCCGCCCTTGCCCGCGGAATCCATGGCCTGCAGCACCAGCAGCACCGCATCCTTCGCCACGCCGACCCGGCTCTCGGCGAACAGGCGCTCCTGAAGGTCGTTGAGGGTCTCGAGCCCGGCGGCGAGATCGCGGGCGCCGTGCGACTTCCCGCCGACGTAGCCGGGCTTGGTGTCGGGGTCGACGTCGGCGAGACGGAACCCCTCGTCGACACGGAGCTTCTGCGTCCAGGTGTGCGCGTTCATACGCACATCCTGCCAGTCAACGGGCCAGGGGGACCTCGATGATCTGACGCCCGCCGCGTGGCGAGGTCAGCGCCTGGTCGAGCGCCGTGCGGGTGGTGACCCGCTGGTACTCCCAGCCGTAGGCGAGCGCGAGGTGCTCCAGGCGCACGGTGTGGGGCGTGTAGAAGGCGCGGTCGAGATCGCCGGGACGCGCGGACGCCGCGACCTCCAGCGAGTCGAAGATGGTGCCGCCGCCGTCGTTGCCGACGATGACCTGCAGCCGCGGCTCGGTCTCGTCCGGGGGCAGCAGCAGGGCGCCGACGTCGTGCAGGAACGCGAGGTCTCCGAGCAGCACGCGGGTCACGCCCGGCGCGCCCGCGGCCTGGCTGGCGAGCGCGATCCCGGTCGCCGTGGCGATCGTGCCGTCGATGCCGGCGAGACCCCGGTTGGCGTGCACGGGGACCTTCTTGCCGCCGAGCACCTGGTCGGCGACCCGCACGAGCCGCGACGAGCCGAACACCAGGCGGTCGTGCGGCCAGGTGGCGCGCCACACGGCGTCGGCCAGCAGTGCGCGATCGAGCGGACGGCGGACCGCGTCGAGCTCGGCCTTCACGGCCTCCCTGCGCGCGGCGAAGTCGGTGGATGCGAGGCCCTCCGGGTCCGGGGCGCTCTCGCTCAGGTCGACGGCTTCGGCGGCCGACGCCTGCAGCCACTCGCCGAGCCAGACGCGGTCGGCGGCACCCGGGGCGACGACGACCGCGCCGACGCCGCGCGAGCGGTGGTTGAGGTTCAGTTCCTCGCCGCCGCGGCGCACCGCGATGACGTCGACATCGGTGCGGGCGAGGAGGGCGGCGACCTCGCGGCTGAGCGTCGGATGCCCGAGCACGACGGCCCGCTCGACGCGTCCGCCGAGGTCGTCGCGTGCCAGCAGGCGACGGTAGCCGTGCACCACCTGGCGTCCGAACCGCGCCCCGCTCACGATCTCGGCGATCAGCGGCCAGCCGCCGGCGTGCGCGATCTCCTCGGCATCGGCACCGGCATCGGCACCCGCGATGACGACCGTGCGGGGACCGCGATCGAGCTCGAACGGCTCACCCCCGAGCGGGGCGGGCGCCTCCCCCGGGGTGACGACGATCGGTGGCAGCCCGCCCGAGAGCGGCTCACGGGAGGGCAGGTTCAGGTGCACCGGGCCCGCGACACCGGGGACGCCGCCCTCGACCTCACGGGCGCCGGTCGCGGCGGACACGGCTCGCTCGGCGAGGCCCGCCCATCCTCCGTCGCCCGGCACGGGAGCATCGACCTGGTCGCGCACCCACGGGTGGAACAGGCCGTCCTGCAGCGTCGCCTGGTTCGCGCCGACGCCGCGCAGCTCGGGCGGGCGGTCGGCCGTGAGCAGGAGCAGCGGCACCCCCGCGTGGAACGCCTCCATGACCGCGGGCAGCAGGTTGGCGACGGCCGTCCCCGAGGTGCAGACGACCGCGGCGGGCACGCCCGTCTCCCGCGCGATACCGAGCGCCGTGAACCCGGCCACCCGCTCATCGATGCGCACGTGGAGCCGCAGGTGCCCGTCATCCGCGAGACGGACCGCGGCGAGCGCGAGGGCCTGCGAGCGCGAGCCGGGAGACAGCACGATGTCGCGCACGCCGTGGGCGACGAGGTCGGCGAGCAGGGACGCCGCAGCATCCATGGCCGGCGACGAGGTCACGGGCGCTGATCCGTGGCGGGAGGCTCGTCGGTCTCCTCATCCAGCCGGGCGAGCTCTTCCTCGAGACGACGGATGCGGGCATCCTGCTCGGTCTTGCTGATGCTGCGGAGGAAAGCGGGGTCGTCGTCGGGAGCGATCACGGGGCGGACGCCGGGATCGTTCGCGCGGCGTCGGCCGATCACGAACCAGAGGATGCCGCCGATGACGGGGAGCAGGACGACGATGAAGATCCAGGCGGTCTTGGACACACCCCGGTGCCGCGTCGCCGGCTGCACTGCGCAGTCGACGATGCTGAACACCCAGAACACGGCGGCGAGGAAGCCGCCGATGATCAGTAGTCTCGCCACCCCTCCAGTGTAGGCGTGTCCGCGGCACCCCGGCCCCGGCGGGACCAAGGCGCGGTTGCTAGACTTCGCGGCAAATGCTGCCCTCATCGCCGGATCGGATACCGCGAGCGCGGGCCGAGCGGATGCTGATCGCCCGGGTGATCACGGCGGTCGGCCTCGCGCTCCTGCTCGTGATCGGCGCGTGGTCCACCTCCGGCGGATCCGCCGATGGGCACGCCTCGCTGTGCCTCGCCTCCGGTGTCTCGGCCCCGGCCGGCGCCGCCCCCACCGCGTCCGTCACCGACGGCGCGACGGCGGTCGACGTGCTCGGCTCCGACCTGGGGGTCTGCCTCCTCGCGGTGCTCTGCGGCGTCGCTCTGGTCCTGCTCTTCCGTCGACTCGTCGGTCATGGCACCCGTCCGCTCGGAGCCCGCGCCCCGCGCGCCGTGGCACCGAGCCGCGCCGGTCCCCTCCCCCTCGTCCACGCCCTCTCCCTGACACAGCTCTCGATCTCCCGCACCTGACCCGCGACGTGCGCATCGAGCCGCCCCGCGCGGCATCCCTCCCCTGTCGTACCCGTGTGTCTGGAGACCCCTGTGAAGAACTCTGTCAAAGCGACCCTGATCGCCATCGCCGTCGCCATCGTCCTGCTGATCGTCGGCATCGTGTTCGCCATCACCCAGCAGCAGCAGCCTGCCGCCTCGCCCGAGGGCGGCTCGCAGCCCACCGTCCGCACCGACTCCCACGTCCTCGACGACGGAGGCGAGGGTGCCGTGACCGTCGTCGAGTTCCTCGACTTCGAGTGCGAGGCGTGCGGGGCGTTCTACCCCATCGTGGAAGAGCTCCGCGAGAAGTTCGACGGGGAGATCACCTACGTCGTCCGGTACTTCCCGCTGCCGGGGCACATCAACTCGACCCAGGCCGCCCTCGCCGCCGAGGCCGCGGCGCAGCAGGACCGCTTCGAGGACATGTACCACCGGCTGTTCGAGACCCAGGCGCAGTGGGGCGAGCAGTCCGAGGAGACCCCCGAGGTGTTCCGGGCCTTCGCCGAGGAGCTCGGGCTCGACATGGCCGCCTATGACGCCGCCGTCGCCGATCCCGCGACCGCCGCGCGCGTGCAGACCGACAAGAGCGACGGCGAGAAGCTGCAGGTGAACAGCACCCCGACGTTCTTCGTCGACGGCGAGAAGGTCGAGCTGCAGGAGTGGGACGACCTCGAGCAGGCCATCGAGAAGGCCCTCGAGGGCTGAGGCCGCGCGACTCCGACTCAGGCGTCCTCGCCGCCGTGGGCGCCTGAGTCGGAGAGGGCGGGTGCCAGCATGTCGGCGAGGCGGCGCCGCGCAGCCTGATAGCGCCCCCGGCCTTCGGACTCGTCGGAGATCCGTCGCGGTCAGAACACCGCGATCCTCCGCGACGCGGCGGACAGATACCGCGTGACCGGATTGGTGATCGTCTGCCGGAGCTCCCGGATCGCCACCGCCTCGTCGACGCTGTCGGTGATGACGCCGTCGACGCCCCGGTCGATGTACTCGGCGAGCAGCCCGGGGTCGTCCACGGTCCACACGAAGAGCTGCTTCCCCTCGCCGTGGAGGCCGACCAGCATCTCGTCCGAGTACGACCAGTCCTCGACGGCCACACCCTGCGCCGGGGTGCGCGGAGCATCGCCGATCTGGAACCCGGTGACCAGCACCACGGGGCGCTCCGGATCGGCGGCGGTGATCCGCGCGACGATGTCCACGTCGAGCGACTGGATCAGATGATGCCGCGCGGGGTCCAGCCGATCCAGTTCCCGCACCACGCGATCCGCGAGGCCCGGCTCCTCGTGTCCGTGCGGCTTGACCTCGACCAGGACGCGGATGCCGAGCTCGTCGGCGGTGCGCAGATACTCCTCCAGCGTCGGGATGCGATCGCTGAACGCCCCCTGCCGCACCACGAGCCGCGTGACCTCCTCGGTGTCGAGGTCGTACACGTTCCGCGGGTCGCCGGTCAGCCGCCCGAGGTTCACGTCGTGGATGACGACGAATCCGCCGTCCGCCGTCTCCTGGATGTCCATCTCCACGACATCGGCTCCGGCCTCCGCCGCGGCGCGCAGGGAGCCGAGCGTGTTCTCCGCTCCCCCGGCGACGTACCCGCGATGGGCGATCACCAGGGGCGGGGCCGACGGTGCCGTCGCCAGCGTCGCGAACACCGTGGGCGGAACGGCGAGGACCCCGAACAGCACGAGCGTGACGGTCGCGAGCACCCGCGACGGTCGGTCCCGCACCGGGGCCGGGGCGGGGAGGGAGACGGCGCCGCGGTTCAGGGCCACGAAGAAGAACGACAGGAACGCCGCGACGACACCGGTCACGACGAAGCGCACGAGATCGAGGATCGCGAGCATGGTCCCCGCCACGGCCGCCCCGCCGTCTCCGGCGAACGCGACGGGCACCGCACCGAGCAGCCCCGTCAGCGTGAAGACCGCCGCTGCCGCGGCTCCCGTCAGGAGGAACAGCACCGCCACGAGCACCTGTGTCCGCCGGGTGAGCGCGATGCTCCGACGCATCGCCGCCCACACGGTCTCCTGCTCCCCGGCGAGCGCGGCCGCGGTTCCGGCGAGACGCAGCCCCAGATAGACCAGTCCGATGACCACCACCGTGTAGGCGACGGTGCCGGGGACGGTCTTCGTGAGCTCTCCGCTGATGAACTTCGGGATGGCGATGTGCGAGGTGACGGTCGTGCCGACGCCGATGTGCGACAGCGGGACGAGGAGCAGTGCGTACCCCGCGAACAGGACGATCTGCCAGCTCAGCGCCCGACGACCGATGCGCGCGAGGCCACGGAGCAGCGCCCGCGCGGACGGAGCCTCGCCGCGCAGACAGAGCTCGGCGACGACGGTGAAGACGCTGACGGCGACGAGGGCGAACAGCGTCGCGACGAGAGCGATCAGGACGAGGGCGAGGATCGCGACCGGACTGCTCGACAATCCGGGGAGGCCAGCCGTGCTGATCCCGTCGACACCGGCCGCGCGCAGGGCTGCCTGGAACAGGGTCAGCAGGAGCGGGAGCACGCCCCAGACGTAGAGACCCTCGACGAGGATCGTGAAGACGACCACGAGGAGGAGCCGTCGACGCAGGATGCTCCCCGCCATCACGACGGCGGAACGGACGAGTGACCAGGCGGAGGGCGGACGAGAGCCCGCGACGTCGGTCTGCATGGTCAGAGAGTAGCGTCCGGCGCCGAACCGCTCCGCCATCCCGATACGCTGAGACCAGAATCAGGGAGAGGGCCCGGACGACGATGGAATTGACTTCGGTTCTGCAGGGAACGCACAACGCTCGCGAGCTCGCCGGGTTGCCCACTTCCGGAGGCGGAACGCTCGCCTCCGGTCTCCTCTTCCGATCCGATGCCCTCGCCACCCTCACGGATGAGGGACTGCAGGCACTCGTCGATCTCCGCATCGGAACGGTGATCGACCTGCGCACCGACGGCGAGCGCTCGCGCGCGGCCGATCGTCTTCCGGCGGACGGCAGCGTGACCCTGCTGCCGCTGCCCATGCAGGGCGGCGCCATGGACGAGATGGTGAAGCACCTGCTGCCCGCCGCCGGCGGAGCGAGCCTGTCGGTGACCCAGGTCGCCACCATCCTGCAGCAGGTGCCGACGCTGGAGGATCTGTACGTCTCGATCCTGGAGGCCAGCGCCGTGCCGTTCGCGACGGTGGCGCAGACCGTGCTCCAGGCTTCGCGCACGGAGCGACCCGGCGTGCTGTTCCACTGCACCGCCGGCAAGGACCGCACCGGTCTCGCCGCCGCGATCCTCCTGCTCGTCGCCGAGGTGCCGCGCGAGGAGATCGTGGCCGACTACACCGAGACCGGGGAGAACCTCGCGCACGGATTCGCCGAGGCGCTGACCGCGCTCATCACCTCGCTGGGTGTGCCCCTCACCCCGGCACTGAAGACCCTGGCGACCGAGTCTCCCGCATCCGCGATCGAGGCCGCGATGGACTGGATCGCGGCGAACCACGGCGACGTGGCCGGCTACCTGCGCAGCGGCGGCATGACCGCGGCGGAGATCGTCGACCTGCGTCGCGTGCTGCGCGGGGAATAGCGACTCGGCACGACCACTCCCCGTCGGAGGAGGCACCCGCTCGCTACGCTGAGCGCATGACTGAGGAGCGCTCCCCCTCGCCCCACCCGGCCATCGCCGTCGCCCGCCGCATCCCGGCGACGCTGACCATGGTGCTGATGATCCTCGTGGTGGGGGTCGTCTGGAACGGCCTGTGGGCGCCGTTCGAGGACACGACGCTCTTCCAGACCGTCGCCTACGGTCTGCCGAATCTCACCGACGGCAAGTGGTGGACGCCCCTCACCGGCACGTTCTTCGTGAACCAGCCGTGGGTCTACGCGTTCACGATCGCCGGATTCTGGGGCATGGCGTTCCTGGAGTTCCGTCGCGGGACGCGCGTCGCGCTGGCGTACTACTGGGTCGGTCAGCTGTTCGCGATCTTCGCCACCGCGCTGCTCCTGCTGGTGCTCTCCCAGTTCCCGTGGGAGTGGGCGGCCGACCAGGCGCAGGCGCTCGACGTCGGAGCCTCCGGCGGGACCATGGCCTGCATCGCCGCGGCCGTGGGGCTGTTCCGTCCACCGTGGCGCGTGCGCGGCTGGCTCATCCTGCTGGGGTTCGTGTTCATCGCGATGCTGTTCTGGGGCAAGGTCGCCGACCTCGAGCATCTGCTCGCCGTACTGCTGATCCTCGCGGTCGACAGGTCGCTGCGGGTGCGGCACACCACCGTCCGCGAGCAGCGCCTGATCGCGGTGATCGCGGTCCTCGTGCTCGGCGCGGTCGAGATCATCACGACCCTCGTGCCCACCGACGGCCCGTTCGGACCGACCGACCCGGCCTCCGGAGGGTTCATCGACCTGGCGATCGACCTCGTGGTGATCCTGGTGCTCGTGAACGGTCTGCGTCGCGGCCGGCGCTGGACCTGGGTGCTCGCTCTCCTGCTCGGCATCTTCAACGTGCTGGTCGCTGCGCTCGTGCTGACCCTGATCACGGTCTTCAGCCAGGCTCAGGTGGACTTCCGCTGGGACGGCGAGACCGAGCTCGCGCTGGCGAACGGCTTCCTGTGGCTGATCGTGCTCGTGTACCTGATCTGGGTGCGCCGGGCCTTCCGCGCCAAGCGTCGGGCGAGGCTCGGCGCGCAGCCCGCCCCCACGGCGGAGGACATGAAGCGCGAGCTGCGCGCCCACGGCGGCGGGACGCTGTCCTGGATGACGACCTGGGACGGCAACAGCTACGCCCGCGTGACCGGTGGCATCGTGGCGTACCAGCGGCGGAACGGCGTCGCGCTGGCATTGGCCGATCCGATCGGCCCGGTGGAGAGGCGCGCCGAGGCGGTGACCGACTTCATCCACGCCGCGGAGCTGGCCGGTCTCGTGCCCTGCTTCTTCAGTGCGGACGAGGCCACGCGCGCGGCCGTCCCCTCGACGTGGCGGAGCATCGTCGTGGCGGACGACACGATCGTCGACCTGCCGGGCCTGGAATTCACGGGCAAACGCTGGAACTCGGTGCGCACCTCCCTCAACAAGGCCGGCCGGGAGGACATGACGTTCCGCCTGACGCACCTCAAGGCGGAGTCGTGGGGCGTGCAGCAGCAGCTGCGGGCGATCTCCGAGGCCTGGGTGGGCGACAAGGATCTGCCCGAGATGCGCTTCACGCTCGGGACTCTCGACGAGGCCGAGGATCCGGAGGTGCGCCTCGCCCTGGCGCTCGCCCCCAACGGCGACGTCGACGGCTTCCTGTCCTGGGGCTCCCCGTGTACGGCGGCGACGGCGCGGTGCGCGGCTGGACGCTCGACCTGATGCGCCGCCGCGAGGGCGGGTTCGGGCCGGTGATGGAGTACCTGATCGGATCGTCCGCGAAGCAGTTCTCCGAGGAGGGCGCCGAGATCATGTCGCTCTCCGGGGCACCGCTCGCCCATGACTATCCGCCGGATGCGGGCGTGATCGCCGCGCTCAGCGATCGACTGGCCGAGGCCCTGGAGCCGGTCTACGGCTTCGGGTCGCTGCACCGTTTCAAGCAGAAGTTCCATCCGCGATACGAGACCATGTACCTCCTGTTCCGCGACGAGAGCGACCTCACCCGCATCGGCGGCGCGCTCACCCGGGCGTTCCTGCCGGATGCGACGCTGCGGCAGTTCGCCGGCGCCGGGCTCGAGCTCGTGCGCGGCGGCGGGAAGGACTGAGGGCGCGCCGTCACGATCTCCGGATGGCGCGCGCCGCGGCCGTGCGGGGACCACGTGAGTACGATCGGTCTCGTGCTCGATGAAGACCGCCTCCGCTCGATGGCCGCCGACCTGTGCGCCGTGCACGGAGTGCGCGCCGTCGCTCTCGGCGGCAGCCGCGCCCGAGGCACGCATCGACCCGATTCCGACATCGACCTGGGGCTGTACGTGGATGCCGACGTCGACCGCGCGGGTCTCGGACGAGTGGCGAGCGCCTGGACGAGCGAGCCCGTGCAGATCGCCGAGCACGGCGGATGGGGTCCGTGGGTCGACAGCGGCGCCTGGCTGATCGTGGACGGCGTCCCCGTCGACCTGATCCTGCGCGACGTGGCTCGGGTGGCCGAGCAGTGCGCTCGTGCCGCGCGGGGCGAGTTCGCCTTCCATCCGCAGCCGGGGCATCCGCTCGGCTTCCTCGATGTGGCGTACGCGGGTGAGGTCGCGACCAGTGTGCCGCTGCACGACCCGGAGGGGCTGCTGACCGGACTCGCGCGCACCGTCTCCCCCTATCCGGTGCCGCTTCGCGAGGCGTTCCTCGCGAACCTGTGGCAGGTGGACTTCCTGTTGAACGCCGCCGCGAAGGGGGCGAAGGCGGGCGATGTCGCGTATGTCTCGCTGTGCGGCACCACGACGACGATGCTCACCGCCCACGCGTGGCATGCCGCTGCGGGCCGGTGGGTCACGAACGAGAAGGGTCTCGTGACGAACGTCGCTCGGTTGGAGATCGATACCGACGGTTTCAGCGGAGCCGCCGCCGCGGCCCTCGGGAACCTCGGGACGACGCCGGCCGAGCTGCTCGCGACGATCGTGCGCCTGCGGGAGCTGCCGCGCCCGGCAGCTCCCGCAGACTGACGCTCAGCCGACCGTCTCGGCGAGGGCGACCGGAGCACCGTCCGGGGCCTCGTCGGCCGGGCGCTTCGCGGTGTTCGCGATGTGCGCACGACTGACCACGATCACGGCCACGATCATGAGTGCGACGCCGAGCCAGTACGGGGCGGCGTGGCTGACCAGTGCGTAGAGCGCACCCGCGATGAGCGGAGCGGCCGTGCCCATCGCCGCGTTCAGCGACTGGGTCGCACCGCCGAGCCAGCCCTGCTCGTCGTCGCCGACGGCGTTGGACATCGCGCCGTCCATGGCGGCCTGCGAGGCGCCCTGGCCGGCGGCGAGCATGAGCGCGCCGACGATGAAGACCCACGGCTGGGCGAAGACCGAGGCGACGATGGCGAGGGCGGCGAGCCCGAACATCTGCGCGACGATGCCGCTCACGATCACGCCACGCTCGCCGATCCGCGGGAGCAGGATGCCGAGCAGCACGCCCTGGATGAGGATGTCGATGATGCCGACGGCCGCCGTCAGGAGTCCGATCTGCGTGGGTCCCCACTGGATCGAGTCCAGCGCCAGGACGCTGAAGTTGTTCACGAAGAAGCCGAAGGGCAGTGCGAGCAGACCGAAGCCGATCATGAGTCCGCGCAGCTCCTTGCGGCCGAACGCATCCTTGAAGACGGCGAACGGCTGCACGTCGCGCATCGTGATCGCGGCGATGCGGTTCCCGGGCTTGAGGCTCTCGGGGAGCAGGAAGATGCTGAGGATCGCGATCGTGAGGGCTGTGGCCGCCGTGAGGAACACGGGGAGCTGGATGCTGATGGCGGCGAGGAGGCCGCCGATCGCCGGTCCGATCATGGTGCCGATGCCGGAGAGCGCACCGAGCAGGCCGAAGCGCTTCGCGCGCTGCTCGGGCGGGGTGATGTCGGCGAGGTAGGCGAAGAGGGCGGGGAGGTCTCCGGCGGTCAGCCCCTGGATGACGCGGGCGAGCACGAGCACCCAGATGGCGCCGCCGATGCCGAAGAGCGCCATCGAGAACGCGGCACCGAACGCGGCGGCGATGATGACCGGGCGACGGCCGAAGCGGTCGGAGAGGCGGCCGAGGAAGGGGGCGACCAGGAAGGCGCAGAGCCCGTTGATCGCCTCGAGCACGCCCACCCAGATGGCGAGGTCGCTCTCGTGCGAGACGTACTGCAGCACGACGAAGGGCAGGACGGGGAGGACGACCGTCATGCCGATGACGGTGAGCATCGTGAGGACGATGAGCATGATCCACGCGCGGTTCTGATCCCGTCGCGTGAGGGAGTTGGGTGAAGTCATACCGAAAGTGTATCGGTACCAGTTTTGGTGTCAAGTCAGTTTTGTAGTCGGTTCACGGTAAGCTGTTCTCCATGACGACTTCAGAGCCCCTCGGGCGCCGCGAACGGAAGAAGGCCGCGACCCGAAAGGCGATCTCCGACGTCGCGACGACGATGTTCCTCGAGCGCGGCTTCGACAACGTGAGCATCCGCGAGGTCGCCGATGCCGCGGACGTCTCTCCGACGACCGTGTTCGCGCACTTCCCGCAGAAGGAGGCGCTGGTCTTCGATGAGGACGACGAGCAGCGCGACCGGCTCGTCTCCGCGGTCCGCGATCGGCCCGCGGGAAGCACGATCAACCACGCGATCCACGACTTCTACTCCGCGGAGATCCGGGCCAACGTGGACGAGCACGGCAACGACGTCACCCGCGTCTTCATGCGCTTCCTCAACGAGACGCCGGCCCTGCGGGAGTACGCGGGCAAGATGTGGCTCCGCCACGAAGACGCCCTCGCCGACGCGATCGCCGACGAGCTCGGCCTCGCCGAGCCCACCCCCGAGATCCGGGTGTATGCCCGATTCGTCCTGCAGATGCAGCTGCTCGTGAACGACACCGACGATCAGCTCGCCACCCTGGATGCCGGGTTCCGCATCCTCGAGACCGGCTGGGCGCCGGTCGAGGCCGACCTCGCCGGCTCGTCCGACTGACCTCACGCGCCGATCAGACGGCGGCGAGGGCCCGCCACGGATAGTCCGGCAGCTCGATCGCGTCGGACTTGTCGAGCATCCGGGCGACGACCTGGCGCATCGGCCAGTGATGCATGAGCCGCGCCGACAGGACCCGCATCCGGAGCATGACGCGTCCGCGCGGAAGGAACCCGTCGACGCCGCCGGGCGGAAGCGCGTGCGAGGCCGCGACATACGGACGCATGATCTCCTCGTAGCGCGCGAACGCCGCCGCGTGGTCGCCACGCGCATGCCCGAGTTCGCCGGCCAGCACGTACGCGCCGACCAGGGCGAGACTCGTCCCCATGCCGGTGAGCGGGGAGCCGCAGTAGCCCGCATCACCGAGCAGCGCGACCCGGCCGCGGGTCCATCCGTCCATGTGCACCTGGCTGACGGTGTCGAGGTGGAAGTCGTCGTCCGCGTCGACCGCCGCGAGCAGCTCCTCGGCTCTCCAGCCCATGCCCGCGAAGACCTCGCGCAGCAGGCGCTTCTGGCCGTCGACGTCACGCCGGTCCACGTCGACGCCGGAGTCTGCGAACGCGAGCATCGCCTTCGCGGATCCGCCGCGCTCGGGCCGCAGCGCGAGCATCCTCCCCGGCTCGCTGTACATGTCGAACCAGGAGTCGAGCGGACCCGGATCCGGCACCGTGCAGTAGCCGAGGTAGGCACCGAGGTGCACGACGTGGTCGGATTCGGGACCGAAGACGAGCGCCCGCACACCGGAGTGGATGCCGTCGGCGCCCACGACCACGTCGAAGGTGCGGATGATCCCGCTGCGGAACGAGACCTCGACGCCGTCGGGACCGTCCGCCAACCCGGCGATGCGGTCACCGAAGATGATCTCGGTGTGATCCGCCACGAGGTCGTGGAGGATCTCCGTCAGGTCGCCCTTCATGATCTCGATCTCGGTGACGGGGCTTCCGTCGCCGACGAAGAGGTCGGCCGGCATCGTGGCGAGTTCGCGACCCGCGCTGTCGATGTAGCGCAGTCCTTTCTCATGCACGATGCGCTCGCGCACACGGGGCATGATGCCCATCCGCTGCGCCACCACCTCGCCGAGACCGCGGAGGTCGACGGCCTGGCCGCCGAGGCGGAGATCGGATGCCTGCTCAACGATCGTGGAGCGGATGCCCTGCCGGTGAAGCCAGTGCGCGAGTGCGGGTCCTGCGATGCCTGCGCCGGAGATGAGTACGCTGTATTCGTTCATGCCCTGCAGGTTAATACGCAGATGTACGGCGTACAAGTGTTCTATTTGGAATCGTGGTGTACTAGTACGATGCGCGTCACTTCTCAGACCATCGCGATGGAGATCGCCGAACGGATCACGTCCGGCGATCTGGGTCCGGGCGACCGGGTGCCCTCGGCGCGCGGCATCACCCGCGACTGGGGCGTCGCGATCGCCACCGCGACCAAGGCCCTCGCACTCCTGCAGCAGCAGGGCCTCATCGTCTCCACGCCCGGCATCGGCAGCGTCGTCACTTCCCCCGCCACCGCACCCTCTCCCCGGCTCACGACCGCGAAGGTCGTCGACACCGCCGTCGCGATGGCCGACGCCGAGGGCATCGAGGCGATCTCGATGCGGCGCATCGCCGCCGAGCTCGGCACCCCGACGATGTCCCTCTACCGCCACGTCGACAGCAAAGACGGCCTCGTCCTGCTCATGATCGACACGGTCCTCGGGGAGGAGTCATTCCCCGAGCCGTCGGCGGATTGGCGCGCCGACCTCGAGGTGTCCGCACGGCTGCAGTGGGCGGGGTTCCAGCGGCACCCCTGGCTCGCGGGAGTGATGTCGATCTCCCGGCCGCAACTGGTCCCGAACGGGTTCCGCTACACGGAGTGGTGCCTGCGGGCGCTCGCCCCGCTGAAGCTCAGCATGGAGACGATGATGTACATCAGCGTCATCGTGTTCAGCCACGTCAAGTCGCTGGCGACCGACATCGCCTTCGAGGCGGAGCAGCGGCAGGACACGGGACTCACGGCGGACGAGTACATGACGACGCGATCCACGGACATCGCCGCGATGGTGTCGCCGACGGATCTGCCGCTGCTCGCCTCCCTGGTCCGGTCGGACGACTTCGACCTCGACCTCGACGCCCTGTTCGAGTTCGGGCTGCAGCGACTGCTCGACGGGATCGAGAGCTGGCTGCGGCGCTGACTCACTCGTCGCGAGGACGCCGACGCAGACTCTTGACGTCGGTGCGCCGCTGCTTCTCCTTCAGCCGTCGCTCCTTCGATCCGCGACTCGGCTTGGTCGGGCGGCGCGGCGGTGCCGGCGGGCGCAGCGCCTCGGTCACCAGCGCGACGAGCCGATCCCGCGCCGCATCCCGGTTGCGCAGCTGCGCACGGTGCTCGGACGCCGCGATCGTCAGCACGCCGTCGACCAGACGCCCGCTGAGCCGGTCGAGCAGCCGGTCCCGCTGATGCGGTGACAGCACCGCCGAGTTCGCCGCATCCCACACGAGCTCCACGCGGGAATCGGCGGTGTTGACGCCCTGCCCACCCGGCCCCGACGATCGCGAGAAGCGCCACGACAGCTCGGACTCGGGGATCGTGAGACCCGCCGAGACGCGAAGACCGGGGCGATGGGCGGAAGGCATGCCTCCATCATCACCGATCCGGTCCCGCGCATCACCCCGGATAGCATGGCGGAGTACGGCAGGCTCGGCGGCCCCTCGTCACGACGATGCCGGCAGCCGTCTCACGCGGAGCACGAATGAACTCATACCGGCAGGACGACTGGAACGCGAGTCCGTCGTATCCGTCGACCGTGAACGAGCCGTACCTGATGGGCACCGGCGTCGTCACCGCGGAGGACACCGGCACGCGCCCGCTCTCCCCTCCCCACAGCCACGCCGACCCGATGCTGGCCTGGTGCTACCGCGGCACCGTGTGGGTGCATCTGCAGGACGCCCGGTGGCGCCTCGCCCCCGGGCAGGGCGTGTGGATCCCCGCGCACACGCCGCACACCGCGCACCACGAGCCGGACTCGACGGGCTGCTACACCTACATCCCCGATGCCTCGCTCCTCGCACCGATCGACGGCATCACCCGCGTGCTCGTGCCCCGCGCGGTGCAGGAGATGCTGCTCCATCTCGGTATCAACGACATGCCCACCGACCTGCGCGTGCGCATCCAGTCGGTGCTGATCGAGATGCTGCAGCAGCCGCTGCCGGAGGCCGCGAGCGAGTGGGGCGAGGTGCCGATCCCCTCCGACGAACGTGTCACTCCGCTCGTGCAGACCGTGCTCGCCGACCCGGGCGACCCTCGCAGTGCGACGGAGCTCTTCCTCGCCCACGGTCTCCACGAGCGCACGGTGCTGCGGGTCTTCCAGAACGACGTGGGCATGAGCTTCGGCCGCTGGCGCACGGGGGTGCGGATGACTCTGGGTGCGCGACTGATCGTCGACGGCACCCCCATCGGCGCGGCGGCGCACCGCTGCGGCTACGCCACGACGAGCGCCTTCTCCGCGGCCTTCAAGGAGCGGTTCGGCATGACACCGCGCCAGCACGTGGCTCGCGTGCAGGCCGACGCCGCCCACCAGCTCTACTGGCGCTGACCCTCCGGCGCCGAATCCGCCCGGCGATGTCGGATCAGCGACACAAGTCGTCGCTCCCGCGACACTGACCGCGGCATCCGCGTTCTAGCATCGTTCTGTTAGGGCATGCTTACCTAACTTCCCGCCGCGTGGACGCGGCAACACCCCTCCCCCCTTCCCGAAGGAGAACCATGTCGCTCGCTTCTGCGCGCCCGAAGATCCGCCGAGGCTCCGCCCTCGTCGCCGCGGCCGTCGCCGCCGCCCTCACCCTCGCCGGGTGCTCGTCCACCCCCGAGGACTCCAGCTCCTCCTCCGCCGCCGCGGACGGCGTGGTGATCGAACACGGCCACGGGAAGACCGTGATCCCCGAGAAGCCGCAGCGCATCGTCACCCTCGGCTGGATGACCTCGGACATCGTCGCCGCGCTCGGCACGAACCCGGTCGGCATGGAAGAGGTCTGGGGCGCCGGCGAGAGCGGCTACCAGCCGTGGTTCGAGGACTACGTCACCGAGGAGTACGGCGAGACCCCCGAGATCATCCCCTTCCTCGAGGACGGCCCCAACTACGAGGCCATCAAGGAGCTCAAGCCCGACCTCATCCTGAGCCTCTACTCGGGCATCTCCGACATCGAGTACGAGCGCCTGACCGAGATCGCCCCGACCGTCCCCTACATCGAAGGCCCCTGGAACCCGGGCACCTGGGAGGACATGACCCGCACGGTCGGCAAGGCGCTGTCGGAGGAGGAGAAGGCCGAGGAGCTGATCGCCGAGACCGAGGAGCAGGTCACCACCCTCGCCGGCGAGCACCCGGAGTTCAAGGACAAGACCTTCGTCTGGGGCCTGACCCTGAACGAGGGCGGCACCGACCTCGGCGTGTACCTCGAGTACGACCCCCGCGTGCGCATCACCGAGGCGCTCGGCTTCACGTCGACCTCGGCGATGGACAGCTTCCTCAAGACCGCCGAGGGCGACAACTGGTACACGGGCGTGAGCCTCGAGAACCTCTACGACGTGGAGGCCGACCTGTTCGCCGCCTGGGGCGGAAGCGCCGACGAGGGCACCTACACGGTCGAGAACAAGGTCGTGTCCCGCTGGAACCCGATCGCCAACGACTCC
Source organism: Microbacterium sp. GW821-FHT01D02 (assembly GCF_059422585.1). Taxonomy (NCBI): domain Bacteria; kingdom Bacillati; phylum Actinomycetota; class Actinomycetes; order Micrococcales; family Microbacteriaceae; genus Microbacterium; species Microbacterium sp. GW821-FHT01D02. The sequence goes on from NZ_JBWKXB010000001.1 coordinate 730,965, forward strand.
TACGTGATCTACGCCGACGACGCCGAGGCCTCGGCCATCAGCGCGCCCACCGTGCTGTCGCTCAAGTACATCCTCCCGAAGTACGTCGACGACCTGGCCGCCGCGCTGCAGGGCGAGCCGACCATCACGGGCAAGTGATCCGAGAGATGTCCCCGGCGACGGAAGACGACGTGGACGTCTCGCACACGGATGCGGGGAGTCGTGCAGACGACTCCCCGCATCGCAACGGGACGCTCGTGGCCGGTCTGGTCCTCTCGGCCGTGGTGCTGGTGGTCGCCGCCATCGCCTCGCTCGCCGTCGGCAGCCGCGCGATCGACCCGATCACCGTGCTCCAGTCCCTGTTCTCCTACGACGACGAGAACCCCCTGCATCTGATGGTCATGGAGCTCCGGGTTCCGCGCACCCTGCTCGGCATCGTCGTCGGTGCCGCCCTCGCCGTGTGCGGCGGGCTCATCCAGGCCTTCACGCGCAACCCGCTGGCCGACCCCGGCATCCTCGGGGTGAACGCCGGAGCATCGTTCGCCGTCACCTTCGCGGTCGGCGTGCTCGGGCTCACCACCCCCGGCGCCTACGTTCCCTTCGCCCTCGGCGGAGCCTTCGTCCTCACCATGCTCGTCTACATCCTCGGCTCGTTCGGTGCCTCGGGCGCGACCCCCATGAAGCTCACGCTCGCCGGTGTCGCCCTCGGTGCCGCCTTCACCGGCTTCACCACCGCGATCGTGCTGCGTGATCACAGCACCCTTCAGGTCATGCGCTTCTGGGGCGTCGGCTCGATCGGCGGACGCACCCTCGATCAGCTCACCTGGGCCGTGCCGCTGATCGTGACCGGCCTGCTCATCGGACTCCTCTGCGCCCGCTCCCTGAACGCCCTCGCTCTGGGCGACGATCTCGCCCAGGCGCTCGGCGCGCGCGTGCGCGTGACCCGGGTGCTGGTCATCATCGCCGTCACGCTGCTCGCCGGCACCAGCGTCGCCGCCGCCGGCCCCATCGCCTTCGTCGGACTGATGATCCCCCACGTGGTCCGCTGGTTCACCGGGCCCGATCAGCGCTGGGTGCTGACGTACTCCCTGATCATCGGTCCCGCGTTCCTCCTGTTCGCCGACATCCTCGGCCGCATCGTGCTCCCGAACGGGGAGATGCGGGTCGGGATCGTCACCGCCCTCCTGGGAGCACCCATCCTGATCCTGCTCGTTCGCCGCAAGCGGGTGAGCGGACTGTGAGCATCGACCAGAAGCCGGTCACGCTCCCGGACACCGCCTCTGCGCCCACCGCGTTCACCCCCGTCGACCACGGACGCCGCCTGTTCCGGATCGAGACGTCGCGGATCGCCGCCCTCGTCTCCGTGCGCGCCGTCGTCGTCAGCATCGTGCTCGTCGTGGTGATCGTCGCCGCGGGCCTCGCCTCCATGACGCTCGGCGCCTACGAGGTGGACTTCCCCTCGGTCATCCGGGCGATCGTCGACCCCGCATCCGACCCCGACATCCGCCAGGTCGTGTTCGAGTGGCGACTGCCGCGCGTGCTGTTCGCGGTACTGTGCGGGGCCGCGCTCGCGCTCGCCGGCGGCATCTTCCAGTCGCTCACGCGCAACCCGCTCGGCTCCCCCGACATCATCGGCTTCGGGATCGGCGCCCAGTTCGGCGTGACCCTCGTGATGATCGTCCTCGAGCTGAACACCTACATGTTCAAGGCGGCCGGCGCGCTCGTCGGGGGCCTGTTCACCGCACTGCTCGTCTACGTGCTGGCCAACAAGAACACCATGTCGTCGTTCCGGCTGATCATCGTCGGCATCGGCGTCTCCGCCGGACTCGGGTCCCTCACCTCCTGGATCCTGATCTCTGTCAGCGTCGAGAAGGCGATGATGGCGGCGACCTGGGGCGCGGGCTCGCTCGCCTCGCTCGGCTTCGACCAGCTGGTCCCCGCGGCGATCGTGTTCGCGGTCGTGACCCTGCTCTCCCTTCCCCTCGCCCGGACGCTTCCGGTGCTGGAGATGGGCGACGACGCGGCGACCGCCCTCGGCATCAGTCCGGGACGCACCCGCCTCGCGGCGATGGTGTTCGGTGTGGCACTGGTCGCGCTCGTCACCGCCGCCGCCGGTCCCATCTCCTTCATCGCCCTCGCCGCCCCCCAGATCTCCCAGCGCCTCACCCGTTCGAACACCCCGATGGGCACGGTGCCCGTGATGCTGACCGGCGCCGCCCTCGTCGTGGTGTCCGACGCGGTCGCCCAGCTGCTCGCCGTGCCGGTCGGCGTGGTGACGGTCTCGGTCGGCGGCCTCTACCTCGCCTGGCTGCTGGCCGCCCAGTACGCGCGCCGCACCTGAAAGGAACACCCATGACCACTTCGCTGCTGGCCCGCGACATCACGCTGGGCTACGGAGAGACGCCCATCGTCTCCGACCTGTCGCTCGAGGTGCCCGACAACTCGTTCACGATCATCATCGGACCGAACGCGTGCGGCAAGTCGACCCTGCTCCGCGGATTCGCCCGCCTGCTGCGTCCGACCACCGGCACCGTCCTGCTCGACGGCGACGAGCTGCGCTCCCTCAAGCCGAAGGAGGCCGCCCGCAAGCTGGGGCTGCTCCCCCAGTCGTCGATCGCCCCCGACGGCATCACGGTCGCGGACCTCGTGGGGCGCGGACGGTTCCCGCACCAGAGCGCCCTGCGCACGTGGAGCAGCGCCGACGAGCGCGCGGTCTCCGAGGCGATGGCCGCCACCGGCGTCACCGACCTCTCACGGCGCCTGGTCGACGAGCTCTCCGGCGGGCAGCGGCAGCGCGTCTGGGTGGCGATGGCCCTCGCCCAGCAGACCCCGCACCTGCTGCTCGACGAGCCGACGACCTTCCTCGACATCGCGCACCAGATCGATCTCATGGAACTGTTCGCCGACCTGCACCGCAGCGGCACCACGCTCGTCGCCGTGCTGCACGATCTGAACCACGCCGCCCGCTACGCGACGCACCTCGTGGCGATGCGCGACGGGGCCATCGTGGCGCAGGGCGACCCGCGCGAGATCATCACCGCCGAGCTCGTGCAGGCCGTGTACGACCTGCCGTGCAAGGTCATCACCGACCCCGTCTCGGGAACCCCGCTGGTGCTCCCGCTCGGTCGGCGGACACCGTGACGGCCACGCCGCGGAGGCTCTTCGGGATCGCGCTGAGGTCGGATGGGCGAGGCGTCGCCCTCGCCGGAGCGACCGCGCTGCTCGTCGTGCACGCCCTCGCCGAGGCCACGATCCCCGTCATCATCGGAGCGACGATCGACCGCGCCGTGCTCCCCGCCGACCCGGTCGCGCTCGCGATCTGGATCGGGGTGCTGGTCGGCACGTTCCTCGTGCTGACCGTGAGCTACCAGTCCGCCTCCCGACTCATGGTGTCGATCTACGGCTACGGCGAGCAGGCGCTGCGGCACCTCACGCTCTCCCGGATGCTGCGCCCTCGGCTCTCGCGCCGCACGGTCACTCCGGGTGAGGCGCTCACGTTCGTCACCTCCGACACCTACCGCGTGGCCGGGGTCGCCTGGTCGGTGGCGCAGCAGTGCTCCACGATCGCCGCCATCATCGGAGCCGGCTTCGCGATGCTGGTGATCTCGCCCGTCGCGACGCTCGTCGTGTTCGGCTCGACCATCGCGATGATGCTCGTGATGCAGGTCGTGTCGCGGCCGCTGGAACGCCGAGGCTTCGTCGAGCAGCAGGCGGCGACCGAGGCCGGGGCCGTCGCCGCCGACTTCATGAGCGGATTCCGGGTGCTGGTCGGCATCGGTGCGCGCGAGGAAGCCGTGCGGCGTTACGTCGCAGCCAGCGACACCTCCCGCCGCGCCGCGACGGCCGCGGGTCGCTCCCTCGCCTCCTACGAGGCCGTGAGCGGCACCCTCGCCGCCGTCGCGACGACCGCGCTCGCGGGCATGTCTGCGTGGTTCGCCGCGGAAGGACGCATCAGCATCGGCGAGCTGGTGACCGTGCTCGGACTCGCGCAGTTCATCAGCGGCTACCTCGCGTACGCCGGGTCGTTCCCCTCGAACTGGATCCACAAGCTCGCCTCCGCCAAGCGTCTCGCCGAGGTGATCGACGCCGAGGATCTGCTCGATGCGCCCGCGGCCTCGTCCGCTTCGGTCGGCCCGGCGGAGGACGTCGTGCTGACCTTCCGGACGGGCTCCACCTCCGCGCCCGTCGAGGTGCGCGAGCGCGAGCTGCTGGGCATCCGTCCCGCCGACAGCGACACGGCTCGCGCCCTCTCCCGGCTCCTCGGTCTGCGCACCCGGCCCGACCACGGCCTCGTCTCGCTCGCGGTCGACGGCGAGCTGCGCGACCTGACCGACCTCGATCCGGTGGAGTACCGCCGTCGCGTCGTCGCTCCGCCGCACGGGCAGACGATCGTGAGCGGCTCCCTGCGCGAGGCCGTGCGCGGCCACGGCGCGGAGGAGCTCCCGCACGCGCCGTTCATCGAGATGGCGGCCCTGCACGACACCGTGGCGCAGGTCGGCGGCTGGGAGTCGGAGGTCGGCGAGGCCGGACGACGGCTCTCGGGCGGACAGCGGCAGCGGATCGGCATCGCCCGCGCCCTGCACGCGGATGCCGAGGTGCTCGTGCTCGACGAGCCCACCTCGGCCGTCGACGCCATCACCGAGGCGCACATCGCCCGCGCGCTCGCCGAGCACGACGAGACCGTGATCGTGATCACCACCTCGCCCGTGCTCCTCGGCGCCTGCGATCGGGTGGTCGACCTCCCCTCCGAAGGATCGGACGCACGCCATGAGTGACCAGACCTCGACGACGCTGCTGCCGATCGCCTCCAGCACCCGGGTGCGTGCGGTCGTGGGCGGGCTGCTGCGACAGCACCCCGGTCGCACCGCTGCCGTGGCCGCGCTCTTCCTCGCGGCATCCGGTCTCGGCATCGTGATGCCCGCGTGTCTGGGGCGCATCGTGGATGCCGTGTCATCCGACGCGGGCTTCGCGACCATCGCCGGGTGGGTCGCCGGCGCGGGTCTGGGCGCCATCGGCGCGGCCGTGGTGATGCTGTGGGCGGTCCGCGTTCTCACCGGTCTGGTGCAGGACATGCTCGCGAGCCTGCGCGAAGACGTGTTCGCCTCGGCGATGCGGCTTCCGGTGAGCTCGGTCGACGACGGCGAGAGCGCCGACCTCCTCTCCCGCGTCACCGGTGACGTGGATGCCGTGGCGGAGGCCGGAGGGAACGTGGCTCCGACGCTGCTGTCCGCGGGTTTCGCGATCGGGGTCTCCGTGGTCGCGCTGACCGCTCTCGACCCCTGGCTGGCGCTGGCGGGCATCGCCTCGGCGCCGTTCTACCTCCTCGGGACACGGGCGTTCCTGCGGAAGTCGCGCGTGGTGTTCCGCGAGGTGCGGGTCCGGGAGGCGGCACGCAGCCAGGCCGTGCTCGATGCGGTCGAGGGCATCGAGACCCTCACCGCCTTCAACGAGCAGGAGCAGGCGCTGGAGCGCGTGCGCGAGCGTGCCGAGGCCTCGATCAGCATGCAGATCGAGGGCGTGCGAGTGACGAACCGGCTGTTCCGGTGGATCAACGGCGGCGAACTCGTCGGTCTGGCCGCGATCCTCGGCACGGGATTCCTGCTGCAGTCCGCCGGCGCGATCACGGTGGGAGCGGTCACCACGGCGGCGCTGCTCTTCCACCGGCTGTTCGGCCCGGTCGGACAGCTGATCTTCGGACTCAACGACATCCAGCGAGCGGCGATCGGACTCGCGCGTCTCGTCGGGGTCATCGACCTCGCTCCGGCATCCGTCGCCCGCGAGACGGCGCCCGATGCCGCGCTGTCGTCGTCCGCCGGGATCGAGGTGCGCGAACTGACCTTCCTCTACCCGACCACGGGTCGCGGCATCAGCGACGTGACGCTCCAGGTCGACCACGGAACCACGGCCGCGCTGGTCGGCACGTCCGGATCGGGCAAGAGCACCCTCGCACGGGTGATCGCCGGGCACCATCCGCCGACCGCGGGCAGCGTGCACCTCGCGTCGAGCACGGAGGCCCCCTACTACCTGTCGCAGGAGCTGCACCAGTTCCGCGGGACGATCGCCGACAACCTGCGGCTGGTCGCTCCGCAGGCGAGTCACGACGAGATGGTCGCGGCACTGCAGGCGGTCGGCGCGCAGTGGGCGGTCGAGGCACTGACGATCGAGATCGACGACTCCTCCGCGGAGCCCGCCGTGCCGATGGACGAGGGCCGCATCCAGCAGCTCGCCGTCGCGCGGGCGTTCCTCGCCGATCCGGACGTCGTGATCCTCGACGAGGCCACCGCCGACGTCGGCCTCCACCATCGCGAGGCCGTGGAGGAGGCGATCGCCGCCCTGCGCCGAGGACGCACGGCCCTGCTCATCGCGCACCGCCTGCAGCAGGCCGTCACCGCCGAGCAGATCATCGTCTTCGCCGACGGCCGTGCGACGCAGCGCGGCACGCACGACGAGCTCCTCGCGACCGACGGGCCCTACCGCGACTCCTGGCTCGCGCAGACCCGCAGCACCTCCCACCCGACCCCCACCGATCCATCCCCCCACGAAGAGACGGAGACTCCGTGAGCATCCACCGCGGCATCGTCAGCAGCACGACCACCCTCACCCCGACCCTGGTCCGCATCACCCTCGGCGGCGAGGGCGTCGCCGACTTCCTCAGCACCGGCATCGGGGACGAGTACGTGCGGGTGTTCTTCCCGCACGGCGACGACCCGGAGGAGGTGTCGCTGCCCGTGCCCGCGGGCGACTGGTGGGAGACGCCGGAGGGAGCACCCGAGGCTCCGATGCGCACGTACACGATCAGCGGCGTGCGCCCGGATGCCGGCGAGCTCGACATCGACTTCGTGATCCACGAGGCGGGCGTCGCCGGCCCGTGGGCCGCGCGTGCGGAGCCCGGCCACGTGCTCGGGCTGAACTCGCCGACCGGCCTGTACTCGCCGCCGGCGGGCATCATGTGGCAGGTGCTCGTCGCCGACCTGACCGGGCTTCCGGCCGTGGCGCGCATCATCGCCGAGGCGCCGGAAGGCGTGCGCACCCGGGTCGTGCTCGAGGTGCCGAGCGAGGCGGACCGCATGCCGCTCGAGGTGGGCGCCGATGTCGAGGTCACCTGGGTGATCGGCGGCAACGGCCACGGCCCCAGTGCGCTCGGCCCGCTCGTGCGCGGCATCGTCGACGACCGGCTGTCGCTCGGCGAGGGCTACGTGTGGGTGGCCGGCGAGACCGTGGCGCTGCGCGACGTGCGCAAGTACCTGCGCAAGGAGCTCGGCATGCCCGCGACCCGGTTCAAGGTCGTCGGCTACTGGACGCCGGTCGCCGCCTGGGACGAGAAATTCGCCGCCCTGCCCGAGTCCGTGCAGAAGGAGTTGGACGCGATCTGGGCCGACGCCGAGGGCGACGAGCCGGAGGACGTGCAGGTGCGCTTCGAGGAGCGGTTGGATCAGCTCGGTTTGTGAGTCCCGGCGGTTCCTCCGCTCGGCAGCTTCTCTCTGCTCCCGTCGTACTTTCTGTCGCTCGCGGAGCGCGGGCGCGACAGAAAGTGCGACCGGAGCAGGAGGGGCGCGGGCGACGGGCGGGTGGAGGGCTATGGGCTCAAGGTCTACCCGGAAAAGCGAAAGGCCTCCGAGGTTCCCGGAGGCCGAACGCCGATCGAGCATTCCCCATCCATTTGCTTCAAACCTATTTGACGCTCGGTTGTTCCGCCAGACCGGCACGCCCCGCTCAAGCAAGCGCCTCTTCGGGAGCCTCCCCGGTCGACATCGACGCACCCGACTGACAGGGTGGAGGGATGCGAGGCAACGGAACCAGCACCAGCATCCACTGGGGGCTGCTCGCCTTCGGCGCCCTCTTCGGGATAGCCTGCGCGGTGCTGATCCTCACGGAGGTGCTGAGCCCGACCCTATGGTTCACCGTCGCCGCGATGGCCTGTCTGGTGCTCTCTCAGGCGCTCGTGATCCGCACGAAGCGGCGGAACCGCTGACGGTTCCGCCCGACGGCTGACCTGAAGTGGACGCGACGGCGGGAGTCGAACCCGCAACGCCATCAGGTACGAACTGAGGCCCTTGACCGCCCGGATCGCCGCGATGGAAATGAGTGATTTGCCCCTGACAAGGGATGCCCCGGCGACATGTCCAACCGCGGGCATGGAACCAGACGAGGCATAGGTGAACTGGGTTTACGCCGCCCCGTTCGCCCCAGCCCACGGGACTCGATGTCCGCTTCCAGCGCTGCGGCTGCTCGAGCTCAAGCCGAGGTACGTGCCGTCGTAGCCCACGAGAAACAGCACACACAGCAGAAGAACATCTGTCGCGAAGAAACCGGCCTCCGCCCATTCACGTGGATCGCGTTGCACCTTGCGGCGCTTTCCTGGGTGTTCGACCTCATTGCGCAGCGTGACAATGCACTTGACTGCGTCGACCGCAAGTTCATCAGAACCATGAAGCGCTAGTTGGACCTTTTCGAGGTGCCGCAGGCTCACTGGAATGTCCGGAGGCAGTCCGATTTTCAGCAGCATCGCCCGGATCCTGTCCGCGGCACCCAGCTTCTCCATCGCCGCCCGTGAATGTCTTTCATTGCTCGGCGCAAACGAGACAAACCACTCTTCCGCAAGGAGCGATATCGCTGCCACCGGGAGCGATACGCGCAGCTGCACCGTACTTCTGTGCGCCGAGAGCAAGTACCCAATGGCCAGTTCTACGAGCTCCCAGAGCCCATCCGAACGCCGAGCGACCTTTAGACAACAACGAATGAGTGCACCGAGTGAGGCGGCCCCATCGGCTTGATCAAACCAACTGAAGTCGGACTCGCGACGATCAATGACGCGCTCACGACCCCAGCGCGTCCACAGCGGCTCTGCACCGAGCCATCCAACGGGCAACACGCATGCCGTCGCGCGGCCAAGGTAGAGACTCAGCGCTGTCTCCACCACACGAATCACGTCAGATGCAGACGACGAGGTGAACTCGGACCCGTCGGACCTTCTGACTTCTCCAACGTGAGTGATTGTGTGGGCTGCGGTTTCGCGCTGATGCTTAGAAAGTTCTCGCTGACTGGCGTCGGTGCGGGGGTCTATCCGGATAGACCATCCGTCCGCCTCGACGACAGTGACCCCGAACCTCATTCTTCCCGCGTCGCAGATGCTGAGGCCATCGTCGACCCAGCGACCGTTAGGAACGAGGAAGCTAAGTCGATCTAGCCGATCTCCGATTCCGAGCTCGGCCGGACCGACGTGATGTCCGGCGATTCGATGGCCGGGGGCAGGCGTTCCATCGTCTCTCGTGGACACGACGGCAGAGGGTACAGGTGGCGCTGGTACTCGCCTGCGATCAGGTAAGGACAAGCACGACGGGACCTCCCAGCCGGGATCGTCGGCGAAAAAGGCCTCGAGGCCGAGCGTGCCAACATTGCTGAGATCAGCGACAGACCGCCGTCCCGAAGCGAGCGGCTCTGGGTGCTTCCGCGTTTCGAACCGGATCTCGCCGTCCCACGCCTGATCGTTCAGTACGAACTCACCACGAAACAACGAAATGCCGGCCTCCTCCTGCCCTAACGGCGGAGGATAGTAGAGATGACGAATCGGGGTCCAACTGTTGTGCCTCAATCCAACGGGTTGCCCGTCCTGACGACCTGTTGGGTACGCGTGACCGCATCTCTCGTAGTCAAACATGGAACCAGCGATCCCTTCACTCTTTGTGCTGCAATCAGCTCAACCCAAAACGGCAACCACGATTTCAATCACGCGATACAGAACGCCCGCATGGGCCACTCGACACGACGCAGCGCGCTCTTACTCAGCTGCGCCGTCCGCCTTTTTCCAGAGTTGGAGATCGCGCCACCCTTCGGGGAACCCCATCGTGTTCTCAAGCGTCATGCCACCGACATTGCCGAGCTTTTTAGCTTGAGTCGGAAGCGCCGACCATGCCCAGTTACTCGACGGGTTCACCGCGCGCTCAAGGTATGCAGTCAGGGCGATCAAAAGATAGATCTTCTGACGCCGATCATTATCAAGATCGTTGAGATGGTGCAGGTGGTCGGGGGCAACCTGAGGCGAGAACTTCGGCGGCACGTCGACCGTGGCGCGGTTCCAGATCCTGTTGCTATGCGCGCAGTTATTGCGGAAGATGTTCAGCGCGCGCAGCCATCGATAGAGCGTGTCCGAGCCGTTGCCTTTTAGACCCAGCTCATAGGCAATCTTCTTCCGGTCACGAGCATCCATTAGCGAGTACAGCCGGATCAGACAGCCGAAGTCCATGAAACCGGTCGCTACCCAGATTGGAATCTCGCCGCCGTAGTGCAGGATGTGATGTTTGACGTATTCCTCATCCTTCGCATCCTTGCGGAGCTTCTCGTAGCGCTGCACCCATGCCTTGTGCTCCGTCATCCCTTCCTGATTGATGCGCTGGCAAGCGGTTGCGTCGAGATGCTCCACTTGGAGGTGGCCGTCGCCGGCTCGCTTGCCGAGGGTATAGCCGAGCTTCGCCGCAAATCCCACCTCGATCTCCTGAAGCGCCTGCAATAGCACCGCCCGGAGCCTGCGATCGAACTCGTAGAGATGGAGAGCATCCTCCAGGCGCGCCCCCGACCGGAAACTCGCGGCGCGAGGGCGGTTGGCGAAGATGTCTTCCTCAGACGGCGGTTCCCTGAACGGGTATGTGTACGCCGAAAGCCGGTAGTAGCCGATCCGCTTCAGTGCCGCAATCGCACCCGGACGGTCAGCGCTCGTGAGGCCACGAGCAAGCATCTTTGCGAGCTGATCGTCATAGGGGAGATGAGGTTTCACGCTGTCCAACGCCGGAAAGAAGAAAACCAGCCCATGTTGTCTCGGCGACTCGAGAGTCAGTGAGCGACAGAGGGGCTGGTGTTTATGCGACCCACGCTACCCGCTGCTTAGACATCCTCAAAGCTAGCTAGGAATTCTCATGACTTTCTACAGCTTCTCGCAGTCTCAGTTATAGATCCCCTACAGCTTTGCGCTTAGCGTTCTCGGAGGGGCACTCATCGAGTCTGCTAGGCATCTCAGGACTTGTCCCGCGATGCGCGGCAGAACGAGGCGCTGGCATCTCCGAAACACGTCACGGCTCGACGCAGGAGCATCGACAAGATCCGGCATGCCCTGCCTTCTCAAGACTGAGGGTGTGACGGACGACTTCAAAGTGGACGCGACGGCGAGAGTCGAACCCTACGCGGACGCGAGTGATGGTGTAGCGCCCGTCGCTTCCTCTCGTGATTGCGGCGTTCTGCGACTACCCGAGCACGAGACGTCTCCGCTCAGTTCCCGCGGGCTGTTATCACTGTGTTATCAGAAGGTGGTTGCAGGGTTCCCAGACGATGCGGAGCCACCTACAGCGCCATCACTCCTGATCTGGTCCACCACGCACCGCGCCGCCAGCTGCACCGAAGTTCTTCGCCATCCCACCCATGAGCTGAGCGGTCAAAGCGTCCGTGATGCTCTTCGCACTGGCCTGCCGTTGCTGCTCAGCACTCACCTGTGTGTCAAGCAACCTAGTAATCCGGTCATCCACGTTGGCCTTGATGTCTTGCACGATCCGCCGTGTCTCCGCCGACTCAGTTCGAATCGCGTCGAGCGCCTTTTCCGTGCGCGTCTCAGTCTGCTTCGCCAATTCCAACTGCTGCTTTGACATCCATCCCTGCCACACAGCCACCAACACCGACACGACCGCGATCGCAACCGCGGCAATCGTCCACCCCTCCATAGGGTCCTCCTTTGCTCGACGCTCAGCATACGATCGGTCACACCTACGCGCGCACGCGTGAGGCGCGTACGCGTGTGCGGCAAGGAAGCTACTGCGCTTGCGTCTGTTAGCGCCGCCCGCGCATACGACTCCGCAACCTCGGACGCCCTACAGGCGTGCGCGTCGTCTTGACGGCAGACGCTGGGAGGTGAATCTTCATGGAGAGGTCACGCATCTCTCGCACCAGCCCCGGCATACCGACGAATGGTTCACGCAGACTTTCAGTCATGAACTGGATGTCTTTGGAAATCCGTTGAAGAGGGTCCTCCTCGACGGGCGTGAACCCCCAGGGCGCCATGTGGAGAACGAAGTCGTCACTGAACTCTTCCGAGCGCTGCAAGTCCGTATAGGCGGCGCTGACAGTGTATTCAGCGGGGACTGCCTTACTATTTAGAGCCGCTTTCCCTCCGTCAAAGGGGTATTTCAGCTGCTGGTTCGGGGCGAGCATCTTGATCGTTGTTACCCCGTTAAACAGCTCGTTCAGGTCGTCCGGAGTGGGGAGAGTGACGATCGTGCCTGCTCTCTGAAACGGTGGGGAAACGGATAGGCGTACGTCCCGCGCCGCGGACGCTCCTATGTTCCGGATCACGATGTACACGACGTTCCGACTTTCGGTGTCAGCAAAGTTCCTCGCGCTGAAAGCTTCGAAGCTGTACTCCACGACGATCACTGGTCGAGAGATTGCCCTGTTCGAGGCGGTGAGGAGTTCGTTCGATCGCGAGAGTTCCTCGTTCGACTGCGCGAGGCCACTTAGTTGCTTCCATGCGACGTAGAGCAACACTCCAGCAACGATCAACGCGACTAAAGCCCACCACGCTTGCCACTCGGCGGCCGTCGGCCACCCGTCCCAACGCCACCATTCAGACATGAGCCGGAGTCTACTGGGACCACTGGCGACAGAAGTCCCGCGCAGCCCTCCGAAGAAGACCCCACCGCCGCGCGCCTCAGTATCCGTATTTAAAAAGTGCAGGTTGGCCTGCGCGAGCTCCCTGGCCCGCTGACGCACCTTGAGCGCTCCACCGCGCGCCTCCACCCACTCCATGTACGGACGATCCCGAGAGGGTTCGGCGTCCGTCTGACACTGACGCCGGCCTCGTCGATGCGCGTGCCCACGATCGCCACAGCCTGCCCAACCAGGCTCTCGAGATCGAGATCGAGGTCTAGATCGCGATTGCGCTCCTCTCGGCCGCGTACCGCCAAAAGTGCAGGCCGGTGACTCGTGGCACGTGATTGACGATCTCGATCGTGATGTCGAGACATCGAAGCCTCACGTGTACCTCGCACGGGCAGGTCGACGCACTCGCGGACGCCTCGGGCGCCTCGGCACGTTGATCTACGTCGCGGCCTACACGGGCTCGGGTGGGGTTAACTCACGGGGCCTAGGGTTCGGGGCGTTGACGCCCTGAAACGTCGACTGAGCGTCCAGGAGAACGCCGTGAAGGTCGGCGCGGACATCCATGTCGGTACACCCAAGTCCGACGAGCGCCGCACCGTCCCCACCCCGCGTTCCTGCCAGTGCCGAGAGCCAGATAGTGCGAGGGCAAGCCTCACGACGCCCTGCTGTTCGGCGAGTGACTCGTACGCCTGCCGCGGCCGCGCACGAGCGAAGGCTCCCGCTCCTGGGTTTGTCACCGCCCTCAAGGATGCCGGACTCCCCCGCATGACGATCCAAGACCTCCGCCACACCGCCGCGTCGCTCGCAATCTCGGCCGGCGCGAACGTCAAAGCCGTGCAGCGGATGCTGGGCCACAAGCCCGCAGCGATGACTCTCGACGTCTACGCCGACCTGTTCGACGACGACTTGGACGCGGTTTCAGATGCGCTCGATCAGGCTCGTGCGGCGTCAAGGGTTGCCAAAGCGTTGTCACGGCGCGACGCCTGAGCACCAGAGAAGCCCCGCAATCCCTGATTTCTCAGGGCTACGGGGCTTCTAACTTGGACGCGACGGCGGGAGTCGAACCCGCAACGCCATCAGGTATGAACTGAGGCCCGGGACCGCCCGGATCGCCGCGATGGGAATGACGTTACCCGGCCGTGATCTGACCCGCCAGGACCGTTCCCTGGGATAACCCTATGAGTCTGAGGATGACGGATGCCGGTCACCCGGCGTCATCAGGCACCGGGGCATCGAGGGCGCGGAGCAGCCGTCCGACGGCCTCTCGCAGCTCGCTCCGATGCGGATCCGCCAGAGCGACCGTGTACTCGACGCCTTCGGGAATCCAGAGCAGTCCGTACATGGCCTCGCGCCAGTCCGAGCCACCGACGGGCCATCGCGTGTGGTCCTCTCCCACCGCCGTCGCGCCCTGAGACCACGGCCCGAAGCGCTCCTGCATGTCGGTGAACGGCAGCTCCATCACGGCGGCCGCCTCCACCTTTTGCGGCGACCACGACGAGGCGATCAGCACCCGTTCCTCGATCTCCTCCTCCGTGATCTCGCGCCGCGTGAACAGCACGCGCGTGTGCTCGACGGCGGCGATGCGGTCGACGCGGAATGTGCGCCAGTCCTCGCGGTCGAGGTCCCAGCAGAGCAGGAACCATTTGCGGCCGGCCGGCGCGAGGGCGTGCGGCTCGACCCGGCGGACGCTCTCCCGCCCTTCCCCGTCGACGTACCGCAGCCGCAGCCGCTCGGTGTCGCGGGTGGCGAGGGCGATCTCCCCGAGGACCTCGGGCGAGACGACAGGGCCGTCCCCGATGCGCGGCGCCTGCACCGACGCGGCGAGCGCGTTCACCCGCTGTCGCAGCGCCGAAGGGAGCACCTGTTCCAGCTTCGCCAGTGCCGTGAGCGTCACATCGGGGCCGCCGACCAGCTGCTGGGTGGCGGCGACCCGCAACCCGATCGCCATGGTGACCGCTTCGTCGTCGTTGAGCAGGAGGGGCGGCACGGCGCTTCCGGCCTCGAGCCGATAGCCACCAGCCGAGCCGGGCGTCGACTCCACTCGGTACCCGAGCTCGCGGAGGCGATCGACGTCACGGCGCACGGTGCGCTCGGTCACGCCGAGTCGGGTGGCGAGCTCGTTCCCGGGCCAGTGCCGGTGCGTCTGCAGCAGGTTGAGCAGAGCGAGTGCACGGGAGGTGGTGTCGGTCATGCGTTTCAGATTGCCAGACGATGCGGACAGGAGCTGTCCGCATCGATATCTACGCTCCTTTCCATGAACGAATCCCTCATCGAGACCGAAGGCCTGACCAAGGTCTTCACCGTCAAGAAGACACCGGTCCACGCCGTGACCGATGTCTCCTTCACCGCCGTGCGCGGAGAGCTCGTCGCCTTCCTCGGCCCGAACGGCGCCGGCAAGTCGACGACTCTGCGGATGCTGACCACCCTGATCCCGCCCACCTCGGGGCGCGCGACCGTGGTCGGGCACGACATCCGCACCGACTCCGCCGGGGTGCGCGCCCGCATCGGCTACGTCGGTCAGCTCACGAGCGGCAGCTTCTCGCAGCGCGTGCGCGACGAGCTGCTGAGCCAGGGCGCGTTCTACGGCATGTCGCGACGGGACAGCGCGCGGCGGGCGGACGAGCTCATCGAATCGCTCGACCTCTCCTCGTTCGCGACTCGCAGCGTGCAGCAGCTCAGCGGCGGGCAGAAGCGCCGGCTCGACATCGCGCTCGGCCTCATGCACGCGCCGCCGCTCATTTTCCTCGACGAACCTTCAACGGGGCTCGACCCGCAGAGCCGGGCGAACCTGTGGGAGCACATCCTGGACCTCCGGACCCAGCACGGCACGACGGTCTTCCTCACCACGCACTACCTGGAAGAGGCCGACCGCTACGCCGAGCGCGTGATGGTGATGGACAAGGGGCGCATCATCGCCGACGACGACGCCGCTTCCCTCAAGGCGACGCTCGCCGGCGACGTACTGACCTTCGGATTCGCGGATGCCGCCGAGGCGGCGAGCGCCCGTGCCGTGGTCGCCCGCCTCAGCCCCGCCGAGGTCACGGTCGACGACGCCGAGATCTCGCTCGCGGTGCAGGACGGCGACCGACTGCTACCGGTGGTCGTGCGCGAGCTCGATACTGCCGGTTTCCTCGTCCGACGCGCGACGGGAGTGCCGCCCACACTCGACGACGTCTTCCTCGCTCTCACCGGCCGCACCCTGCGCGACGCCGGAGAAGGCTCGGACACCGTGGCCGACGCATCCGAATCCGCCATGACGCCCGGGAGCAGCCCCGCTTCCGAGAACACCACGACAGGAGTCCGCTCATGACCGCCAACGACACCCTCGTACGCCCGAACCTCGCGCGCGACACTCGGAACGTGCTGACGCGCGAGCTCAAGCCCGTGCTCCGGGATCCGTTCACACTGATCTTCAGCCTGCTGCAGCCGCTCGTCTTCCTCGGGCTGTTCGCTCCGCTGCTGATCGGCGACTCCGGACAGCCGGCCGGCGAGACCCTGGCCTGGTTCGTCCCCGGCGTGCTGGTGATGATCGTGCTGTTCGGCACCGGCGCGACCGGGTCGAACCTCCAGTACGAGATGATGACCGGCTCGCACGAGCGCACCCTCGTCGCCCCGCTCGCCCGCTCCTCGCTGCTGGTCGGGCGTGCGCTCAAGGAGATCGCGCCGATCGTCGTGCAGGCGCTGGTGATCATCGCCGTCGCCTGGCCGTTCGGCTTCGCGGCCGACATCCCCGGACTGCTCATCGGGCTCGCACTGCTGGCCGTGTTCGGGGTGGGCCTGGGTTCGCTCTCCTACGCCCTCGCACTCGCGACGAAAGACCGCGAGTGGTTGTTCTGGGGCGTGCAGCAGTCGCTGATCTTCCCCCTACTGATCCTGTCGGGGATGCTGCTGCCCCTCGACGCGGCGCCGGACTGGATGCGGGTCGTCGCCTCCGTCAACCCGGTCAACTGGGTCGTCCAAGCCGAGCGCGCGCTGTTCGCCGGAGACCTCGGTGACGTGACCGTGCTGTGGGGCTGGGTCTCGGCGCTCGCCGTCGCGGTGGTCGGACTGGTCGTCGGGGTGCGCGCGATCCGTCGCAGCAACTGAGTCGGAGGCGGTGCGGTGCGGCGGGCGAAACCCGGACGCCGTGTCGCACCGCCCACGGGCACCGACCCGCACCCGCCCGCTCAGCGCCGGATCGAGTCCTCGAACGGGTTCGGCTCGAGCGTGTAGTCCGTCGAGGCGTCGGACCAGGTGTCTCCGCCGGCCGGTGCCGTGCGCCGACGCAGCGCGGCGAGCGCCCGCGTCGCCGGAGCGCCCACCGCGAGCGCGACCGTCCCGCGCACCGTGCGGTCCTCCGCCCCGAGCACACTCGCGCGGTGCCAGGCCTCGTGCAGCGATCCGCCGCGGGGCGCGGGCACCCGTCGGGCCGGCAGGGCGCCCGAACGGCGCAGAGCCACCAGCTGCTCGACGCGCTCCCACCAGGTCGACTCCGCCTCCGGGTGGAAGTAGTTCTCGCGCAGCCAGTCCGGATGCGGATGCCGGAAGCGCCCGGCCACGACCTCGCTCCGACCGCCGAGCAGCCCGCTCCCCACGAACACCGTGTTCAGCAGGCTCTTGCTCACTCCGAACGAGTCGAGGGCGATGACGGGCACCCCGAGGGCGGTGGCCTCGATGGCGGCGGTCGAGCTCACCGTGACCAGTCCCGCGGCCGTCTCCAGCGACGTGCTCATCGAGTCGTACGAGAAGACGAGGTTCGCGGGCAAGCGCGAGGGCAGCAGCCCCGCGTACGGTTCGCGCTCGAGGTGCGTCTCGGACTCCCCCGGCCGTGATCGCAGCTTCACCACGACGCGACGGCCAGGCTCGGCCTCGGCCGCTCGGACGAGAGTGGCTGCGACCTCGGCGCGCTCCTCGCGCGCGACCGGCACGAGAGCCTGCGCGGCGAAGACGATGTCCGTCGCCGGAGGCCGGACCGGCGCGATCGAGGCCGGGCGGTCGGCGACGGCGACGGCGACACCGCCGCGCGCTCCGAAGGCGGCATCCACACGGGCCCGCTCCGGGTGCAGCATCCGCTGCCGCCGGCGGGCGAACGGCAGGGTGGCGAGCGCCACGGGGGTCTGCACGCCGATCCGACGGCCGAGCTCCTCGAACGCCCGCACCTCGCGATGCGAGTGCACCACCAGCAGGTCGGTGTGCCGGCGGTAGTCCAGCGCCCCGCGCTGTGCGGGGATGGCCATGCCCGGCAGTCCCGAGACCGTGACGGGCCGATGCTGCAGCGCGTCGATCACGCGCCCCATCAGTCGCACGAACGGTCCGCGTCCCGCGAGGAGGACGACGTCGGGGCGCTGACCCTCGAGCCAGGCGGCGGCCTCCGCGAACCCGATCCGGGTGACGTCTTCGGCGCCGAGTGTCGTGCCGGCGAGGGCCGTGCGCTCCTGCGCCGGGCTGGCCGTGAGCGGCGTGTGCACGAGCAGCAGGTGCGGGCGCAGTCCCGGCACGGAGCTGAGCAGCGACGCCGCCCACTTCACGAACGAGTCGGCGTCCGCGATGGCGACGACGCGGATGCCGGGGGCGGTCGTCATGCGGAGATGCGGCGCAGCTTCGCCATCGGCGCGCGCTCGCTGTCGAACACCCGCTTGACCCCGTCACCGGTCGCGCGCTCGATCACCCGGATGTCGCGCACGAGGTGCTCGAGGCCGGTCGGCTCGAGGGAGGCTGCGTGGTCGGAGCCCCACATCGTGCGGTCCAGCGTGATGTGGCGCTCGACGGCGACGGCTCCGATGGCCACCGCGGCGAGGGAGATCTGGAGTCCGCGCTCGTGCCCCGAATAGCCGACGGGCACGCCGGGGTAGCGGTCGCGCAGTGTCGCGATCACCCGCAGGTTCGCCTCCTCCGGCTCCAGCGGGTAGGTCGAGGTCGCGTGCATCAGGACCACCCGGTCGGTGCCGAGGGTGTCGAGCGCACGGTCGATCTGCTCGATGGTCGACATCCCGGTGGAGAGGATGACGGGCTTGCCGGTCTCACGCAGGGCGACCAGGAGCTCGGTGTCGGTGAGGCTGGCCGAGGCGACCTTGTGCGCCACGACGTTGAGGTCCTCCAGGAACTCGACGCTCGGAACATCCCACGGCGACGCGAACCAGTCCAGGCCCAGCATCGTGGCGTGGTCGCCGATCTCGACGTACTCGTCGCGGCCGAACTCGACGCGACGACGGTAGTCGAGATAGCTCATGACGCCCCACGGCGTCTCACGCGGAACGTCGCGCATGTGCTCGGGAGTGGAGATCTCCGGCGTGCGCTTCTGGAACTTCACGGCGTCGGCGCCGGCACGGGCCGCGACGTCGATGAGCTTCTTCGCGATGTCGACGTCGCCGTTGTGGTTCAGGCCGATCTCCGCGATGACGTAGGCGGGACGCCCACCGCCGATCACGCGTGATCCGATGCTGACAGTCATGGTTCCTCCGGTCGTCGAGCGTTGGTGCAAACCCCTCCCTCCTGACTACGGGCCGAGGATGAACACCGCGCAAAGACCGGGTTACCGGCGTCGGTCAGCTCGACAACACCCGTTCGATGAGCTCCCGGACGGCGCCTTCTCCGCCCCGGCGGCTCAGCACGACCCGGGCCTCCTCGAGCACCCGCGGATGCGCGTTCGCCACGGCGATCGGCCATCCCACGATCCGCATCGCCGGGAGGTCGTTGACGTCGTTGCCGAGGTAGGCGATGTCGGCGAGAGCCACCTCGTTCTCCTCCGCCCAGTTCCGCAGCGCGGACTCCTTGTCGTCGATGCCGTGCAGCACGGGGACCCGGAGCTTGTCGGCACGCGCGCGGACGACGGGGTTGACCTCGGTGGAGAGGATCAGCAGCGGCACCCCCGCTCGACGCAGCAGGGCGACGCCCATCCCGTCCTCGCGGCTGACCCGCACGCGCTCGCCCCCGTCGGCGTCGATGATCGCGGTGTCGTCGGTATGCACGCCGTCGAAGTCGGTCACGACCGCGCGCACCGGGATCGGCTGAGGGACCTCGTGCAGGGTGGCGAGCGCGCGGGCGACACGGAGCTGATCCGCGTCGTCGATCTCGATGGCCGTCCACTCCGGCACCGCCGCGATGCGGATCCTGCCGAAGAACCGATGCCTGCTCTCCCGGAAACCCGCGGCCCGGAACACGTAGAACGCCCCGGTCTCGAGGTGGTGCGGTTCGCGGTCCTGTCGACGGGGACGGTGCGCGGCGTCGTGGTTGATCGCGATCGCGTCTCCGGCGTCGCCCTCCCGCCACAGGAAGCCGTAGGTCTCGTGTGCCGCGAAGACGCTGTCCGCGCGATCGGTTCGAATCTCCTCCACCGCCGCCGCGAGCGCCTCGCTCGGGATGAACGGCGAGGTCGCCTGGAGGAAGGCGACGATCTCGACCCGCGGGCCGTCCGCCTCGAGCGCGTCCAGCGCATGCAGGATCGCGCTCTCCGACGTCGCGGTGTCTCCGGAGATCTCCGCCGGGCGCCGGATGACGCGGGCGCCGGCGGAGGACGCCACCGCCGCGATCTCGTCGTCGTCGGTGGAGACGACCACCAGGTCGATGCCCGGCGCCGTCGCCGCGGCCCGGACGGCCCGCTCGACCAGGGGGACCCCGCCGACGCGCTGCAGGTTCTTGCGCGGCACCTGCTTCGATCCACCGCGCGCCGGGATGATCGCCACCGTCAGGGGTCTCTGCTCGTCCATGGTCCTCATCCTCGTCATCTTCTCGTCAGCGTCCTCGTATCGCCCGCCAGGCCCGCCCGGCTCGTCGCCGCGCGCCCAGCGCGTGGAGTCGCCACTCCTCGATCCTGCCGACTCCGCCGGCGGGGCGCAGTGCGCGACGCAGGGCGTTCTCCCGCGGGGCCCCCGGCAGGCCCAGCTCTGCCAGCCGTCGCGGGGGGAAGTACCGTTCCCGCTCGGCGGGGTCGAGCTCGGCCAGCAGCTCCTCGGCCCGCCCGCGCAGATGCCCGGCGATCTCCGGCTGCATCGCATAGCCGACGGCGTCGACCAGCAGCTGCAGCCTCTCAGGATCGGCGTACGGAGACGACTCGCGCGTGAGCGCATCGACCAGCGTCACGGGGATGCGGTTGCTGTTCTCGTACGGCGTCAGCACCGAGAGCACGGTGTCGTTCCCCGCCGACCCGATCGCGCGCCCGAAGAGCGTGCGGACGGTCGGAAGCGCGGTCGAGAAGCCGGCGACGACCGCGACCGCATCGAGCCGTTCCGCGAGCAGCTCGGCCGCGAGCGGTCCGCGGTACTCGACGAGGGGGATGCCGTGCGCGGCCGCCCGGGCCCGGACCGCGGAGGTCACCAGGGGCGGCGCAGCCGGATGCGGCTTGAAGACGATGCGCCCCGGCGCCCATCCGGCCGCCCGATCGATGAGCTGCCGCTGCAGCTCGATCTCCTCCGCGGCCGTGATCAGGCCCAGCGCCGACAGATACTGGCCGAGCACGAGCACGGTCGGCACACCATCCGACGCGGGGTCGAGGGCGGAGTCGCTGCCGCCCGGATCCGTCTCCCTCAGTGCGGCCGCGAAGGCCGCCGGAGGCACCGGCACGATCTCGGCGTCGGGCGCCCCGACCAGCGGCCGGACGCCGGGGACGACGTCGGCGTGGACCACCCGTCCGACGCGCGCCGCGACCGAATACGGCAGCCGCACCCGCATCGGCGAGTACGTCATGAGCCCGTCGCCCACGATCGTGATCCGCGCGCGGGGGAACAGCGACATCAGCGTGCGGGCCGGCGCCACCTGCGGGCTCTGCACGAACAGCTCCAGCTCGCCCGGATCGAGGTGCCAGGCGCGCGCGAACAGCCTCTCCAGCATCGGGAGGTCGGCGTCCGCGGGCTCCCACGAACTCGGATGCAGGGGGCCGAGCAGCGCTTCGAGCGGCTCGATGCGGTCGAACCGCGCCCGCAGCGTCCGCAGCACGGGCTCGTCCGCGATGCCCACCGCCGTCTCGGGCACGCGGGAGGAGGTGAACGGCACGAGCAGGCGCCCACCGGCGCTCCCGGACGAACCGTCGTCGAGCAGTCCCGCGCCGATCGCGGCGACGGCGGTGGCGAGCCCGTAGGCGCTGTGCAGGGCGAAGATCTGCGTCATGTCGCCCGCCCCGCCTGCCGGAGGATGCGCGCGAGCACCCGGCGCCGCGGTCCGTCGAGGCGCCCGAGCACCGCGCCCACCTCGTCGGCGGGCAGTCGGCCGAGCATGTCGCGGATGCCCGTCCGCATCTCGGCGCGGAGCTGCGGACTCATCCGACGCGCGCGCACCAGGTGGTGCGAGCTGAGGGCGAGTGCGGTCCGGACGACCTTCGGCAGGAAGCGCTCGGCCTCGTGATCCTGCTCCACCACGTCGATCACCTGACCCATCGCCCGGGCGAAGTCGAGCTGCCGCCGGTCCCGCACCTGGGTGAGCGAGGTCGCGACCCCACGGCGATACAGCAGCGCCGGGGCGTCGACGACGGCGAACGACGCGGCCTGCAGGTGGAGGCGCCAGATCCACGGCCGGTCCTCCGCCGTGAACAGTCCCGGAGGGAAGTGGGCGAGCCCGCGGTCGATGACCCGGCGGTGGAAGACTCCCGCCCACGCGAAGGGGTAGTCCACCATCGTCGTTTCGCCCTCCGGGAGGATCGCCTCCCGCGGCGGGAGCACACGCTCGCGCCAGGGGTACGGCGCCCGCACGAGGGTCCGCTCCCTCCCGGTGACGGCGACGTGATCGGTGCGCAGGAAGTCGCAGTCGAGCTCCCGCAGCCGCGACACCAGCACCTCGAGCCGTCGCGGCTGCATCCAGTCGTCGCCGTCGAGGAAGCAGAAGGCGTCCCCCTCGACGTGCTCCAGGCCCTGGTTGCGTGCGCTCGCCAGTCCACGGGCGGTCGCGTTCCGCACCACCTCGGCGTGCGCGAACCGCTCCGCGTACTGCCGCATGAGCGCGCCGGTGTCGTCGCGGGAGCCGTCGTCTATCGCGACGAGCTTGAGGGCGTCCGCGTGCGCGAACTGGCGGGCGAGCGTCTCGAGCGTCGTCCCGATGTACTCGCCGGCGTCCTTGGCGGGCAGGATGACGGTGACGAGGGGTGTGCGCACGGAGCTCCCGGGGCTGGCGGTGTCCCGGAAGAGTGCCAGGCCATCGTTGCCGGTCGGCGACCCGCAGGTGAACGCCGGGTGTCCTCGGACAGGAGGAGAGCACTGAGGTGTGGCCCCGTACCCGAACGGAGCCACACCTCCCAGTGCTTCGCACTGCCGAACGCGGACGTTCGGGGAACGGGAACCGCCGAAGGTGTTCCCGTCGCCGTGGACTGCTGACCCCCATCAGCGGACCACGAACGTTGGCACGGTCTCGCCCGCTCAGGGAGCGGTCGCGACCGATGGGTAACATGATACATGTCGCTGGAGGAGAATCCCAAAGTTCGCACCGCCTCGTCGGATCGGCGACGATGGGACCATGCTCTGGCCTTTCGGATCGACGTGGCGCCCGGTGCGGCAGCGTCGACGCGACACCGTCGATCTGCGATGGCTCAGCGCCCGCACCTGGACGCGACGCTGGTATCCGCAGGGCGTCGACCTCGGCGAGTGGCGCGGTCGGCGCACGCTCGCGGTGAGCTGGTTCCGGCAGGAGCTCTCGGGCGTGCACCTCGCGTCGCGCGTCACGTTCGTGGACCTGGAGCGCTCGCGTCACCTCGACGTCTTCCTCGTCACCGCCGACGACGACGGGGAGCTGCAGCCGGCCCCGATCCACGCCGGTGGACTCGCCTGGTTCGGGGATCGGCTGTTCGCGGCCGCGACCGGCCGCGGCATCTGGGAGTTCGACCTCTCTGAGATCCGGGAGGTGCACGGTGCGCTCGCGCATCGGCTCTCCGGCGGGCAGGGGCGCGGACGGCGCTCGACGGCACTGGTCGTGGCGCGCACGCGAGCGCATCCGGTGGCCCTGCGCTGCTCGTTCCTGGGTCGGGTGTACGACGACGCCGGCGAGCCGGTGCGTCGTGTACTCATCGGCGAGCACCGCCCGGACGGGAGCGGCCGGATCGGCGAGTTCTCGCTCCCCGAGAGCGAGCACGACGGGTTCGTCGAGGAGGACCGCTTCTCCCCCGACATCACGAGCATGCAGGGCGCCGTCCGCTGGGGAGACCGGTACTTCGTGTCGCAGTCCGACCACCTGCGCCCCGGCACGCTGTGGAGCGGTGGGCGGACGACGCTGCAGCGGGACGCCGTGCCGCTGCCGGTCGGATGCGAGGATCTGGCCCTGGATCTCGAGGCGGGTCTGCTGTGGACGCTCGGCGAGCATCCGTGGCGCCGGGTGGTGCGCGGCATCCCCCTCGCCCGCCTCGGCATCGGCGACGGAGCCCCCGCGCGGCGAACGTAGACTGGTGGAGTGAAGAAGCCCGCGCCCATCCTCGTCTACACCGTGCTGCGGCTGCTGGCGTTCCTCGTCCCGCTCGCGATCCTCTGGATCTTCTTCCCGATCTTCCGCGAGTTCTGGTGGCTCGCCGCCATCTTCGCCGCGCTGATCGGCATGAGCATCTCGATGCTGTTCCTGCGCACGCCCCTCACCGACGCCTCCGCGCGACTGCACGAGCGTCGCGAGAGCCGCTCGTCCGGTGGCCAGGCCGACGCGGATGCCGAGGATCAGGCGATCGACGACGCGGACGAGCCGCGCGACGGCGACGTCCGGGCCTGAGCGACCCGAGTCGGATCAGCCCGAGTCGGATCAGCCCACGAACGCCCAGAACAGGGCGCCCGCGTACAGCAGCGACGTCAACGACGTGAGCGCGAGCGCGGTGACCAGCTCCTTGGGCTGACGGTACAGCCACACGATCGTGATGGCCGGAAGCCCGGCGAGCAGCGCCAGCAGGGAGATCCAGGCGATCGGGAACAGCAGCGCCAGGAACATGGCGATGCCGAAGGGTGCGAGCACGAAGAGCGTGAACAGCACCTGCGTCGCCCGGCGTCCGATCAGCACCGTCAGGGTGCGCTTGCCGACCTCGCGGTCCTGATCGATGTCGCGCAGGTTGTTGGCGAGCAGCACGGCGCAGGCGAACAGGCCGGCGGCGATCGCTCCGAGCCAGGCCTGCTGCGGCAACTCGAACACCTGCACCCAGGTCGTGCCGAGCGTCGCGACGAGCCCGAAGAACACGAACACGAAGACCTCGCCCAGGCCGTAGTAGCCGTAGGGGCGCTTGCCGCCGGTGTAGAACCACGCGGCGACGATGCAGGCGGCGCCGACGGCCAGCATCCACCACTGCCCGGTGCGCACCACGATCGCCAGTCCCACGAGCGCAGCGAGCGCGAAGAAGACCAGTCCGATGATCAGGACGGTGCGCGGCTTCACCCGACCGGACGCCGTCAGTCGCGCCGGGCCGACCCGGTGGGCGTCGGTGCCTCGGACGCCATCGCTGTAGTCGTTCGTGAAGTTGACGCCGATCTGCAACAGGACCGCGACGGCGAGGCAGGCGAGCGCGATGACCCAGTGGAACTCCGGCCCCGTGCTGCGTGCCGCACCCGTGCCGATGATCACGGGCGCGATCGCCAGGGGCAACGTGCGCAGACGAGCGGCTCCGATCCAATCGGATGCCGTCACCGGACCCGCTTCGATGACCGGACGCTTCGCCGGGTTGCCGCTGGTGCGGGCCGGGGTGCGCTTGGCGCTGGGGGTCTTCTTCTTGCGCTGGGAGGATGCTGCCACGCAGGGAATCCTACTGGCCGAGCCGATGCCCGACCTCAGCGAGACCGACGATCAGGCGTTCGGGTTGCTGTCCTTGCCGTCGAGCCAGAGCGTGTCGGATGCATCCGCGTGCGTGCCCTCCGTGCCGACGTGCTTGGCGCTGATCTGCGGGCCCTTGGTGATCACGTGCACGAGGGCCATCGCGTGCCCCTGACCGAGCTGGTAGTCCTCCTTGAGCCACGCGACGATCGGGGCCGCCTTGGTCGTCTTGTCGAACCCCTTCTCGGTGGCGAGCTCGATGAACTGCCGCGGGGTGAGACCGGTCTTGGTCTCGATGTTGTCGAGGTATGCCTGGAAGGACACGGGTGCTCCTGGTGCTCAGTCCTCGTCGAGGAACGTCTGGATGAGGGGCCGGATCTGCATCGAAACGTAGCACCGGCCCCCGACGTCCGGGAGTCCCTCTCGCGGATTCCTCCGCCGCTCCCCTACTCCGCCGAGGCCACCGGGATGATCGGACGGTGCTCGTAGTAGGTCTGCAGCACCACGGTCGTTCGCGTGCTGACATTCGCCGCGAGCCGCACGTCGCGCACGAGCTCCTCCAGCGCTCGGGGCGACGGGACCCGGACGAACAGCATGTAGCTCGCGTCGCCCGCGATGGAGTGGCAGGCCTCGATCGCATCGAGGTGCTCGAGCAGCTCCGGGGCGTTGTCGGGCTGGGCGGGGTCGAGGGGCGTGATCTCGATGAACGCCGAGAGCGGTGTGCCCACCTGCTCGGGGTCGAGGATCGCGCGATAGCCGGAGATCACTCCCCGGGTCTCCAACCGGCGCAGACGGGACTGGACGGCCGAGACCGACAGGCCGACGGCGTCCGAGAGCTGAGAGAGCGTGGCGCGGCCGTCACGGGAGATCGCGGCCAGGATCGCGCGGTCGACAGAATCATCCATGGCTGTAAGATTATCGTCAGGATTCCGTATATGCCGGAATCTTTCCGTTGATTTCCGCGATCGGAGGTTCCCATGTCCCTCATTTCCGCCAACAGTTCCGCTGTGCAGGCCATCGTCGGCGAACCCGAGGTCGTCGAGGACGCGTCGATCGCCGAGCAGTCCGCCGCCTGGGCGCAGCTCAAGGACGCCGCGATCGCGATCCGCGAGATGCAGATCAAGGACGGCTCGATCCCGGACGCCGCGCACCACGCCGTGGCGCGCGAGCTCGTCGGTGCGATCACCGTGGCGATCCGCGCCCTGGCCCCCGCCTTCCCGCACGACGCCGAGTACCTGGCCGCATCCGTCGCCGACTTCGACCGCTGGTCCGCCTCGGACTTCGGCGTGCCGGACTTCCTCGACTCGCTCATGGCCTTCCAGCCGCAGCAGCACCGCGTCGACGGCATCCGTCATCTCGTCGTGTTCCCGATGTACACGCAGAACGGCTCGAGCGAGCGCCTCGTCGAGGCGCTGATCGTCGAGACGATCTGGCCGGAGTTCATCGCGGCGCTCGAAGCGGGCGACTACGGCAACAAGCTGTTCGTCTCGCTGCGCCTCGTGGACTTCACCCCCGGCTACGACACCAACTCGGCCGTGCTGTTCCCCGAGACCGTCGCGATGCGTGAGATCCCGACCTTCACCTGGGGCGCCATCTTCCAGGACCGCGAGGCCGCCCGCTACCGGCGCGTCACCCGGGCCGCGGCCGAGATCACCAACCTCGACCTGCCCGAGCGCGCAGCCGCGATGCTCGACGACCAGCAGGTGGCCGAGAAGACCTTCGTCATGTGGGACATCATCCACGACCGCACCCACATGCGCGGCGACCTGCCCTTCGATCCGTTCATGATCAAGCAGCGGATGCCGTTCTTCCTCTACTCGCTGGAGGAGATGCGCTGCGACATGACGGCGTTCCGCGAGTCGGTGAAGATCGAGCGTGCCCTCGCGGCCCGCATCGCCGCCGGTGAAGAGCTCACAGCGACCGAGCAGGAGATGCACGACTACGCGCACCTCGTGCAGTACGCGGTGATCTTCGACCGCATCTTCCGCTTCTCGATCACGGGTACCCGCACCCGCAACTACGACGCGGTCGGCGGACAGCTCCTGTTCGCGTGGCTGCACCAGCGCGGCGTGCTGCACTGGACCGACACGGCCCTCACGTTCGACTGGGACGCCGTGCCGGATGCCGTGGTGGCCCTGGGCGACGCGATCGACGACCTGTACTGGCACTCGATCGACCGCCCGAAGGTCGCGCACTGGCTCGCCGCGTACGACCTCGTCCGCAGCACGCTCACCCCGCATCCCGCGTCGCAGTGGGCCCGCGGCCTGTCCGACGAGATCCTCGCCGGGGCGCCGAAGGGCTACACGGACGCCGTGATGGACGACGAGTTCCCGCTGTCGATGTTCTTCGAGACCCTCGACAAGAAGATGAAGCCGGTCATCGAGTCGACCGTCGGCATCCGGGGCACGGACGACTGATGACCACGCGCGCACCGCGCGCGTTCCGAGTGTGACGCTGGGGCGCACCGCGCTGCGGCCGGAACCCGATCTGCGGATGTCTCCGCGGGTTCCGGCCGCAGAAGCCCCTCCGACCCGGGAGAGTGGACCACATGGCTGAACACACCGACGCCGGATCCGCCGGCCGCACCGTCGTCCTGGCCGGAGCGACCAGCGCCGCCGGCCTCGCCGTGACGCGTGCCCTGATCACTGCGGACGCCCGCGTCATCGCGACCGGTCGTTCCGCAGAGCGCCTGCAGGAACTGGCGGATGCCGGGGCGCAGGTCGAGGTCGCCGACGCGAGCTCCCTCGACGAGATGACCGTTCTCGCCGCACGCCTCGGACCCGTGGACGCCGTCGTCCCGCTGGTCGGCGGCTGGCGCGGCGGAGGGGGCCTCGCCGGGCAGTCGGACGAGGACTTCGCCGCGCTGCTGCCCGCGCTCGAAGCCGTCCGCGCCACGAGCCGGGCGTTCGACGGCGCGCTGCGTGCGTCCACCGCCGGCCGCTTCGCGATCGTCTCGTCCACCGCGGTCGCGCGACCGCTGGCCGGAGGCGCGAACTACGCCGCGGTCAAGGCCGCGAGCGAGGCCTGGGCCCGCGCCGTCGCCCAGGGGTATGCCAAGGCCGCACGCGAGGCCGGAGAGCCGCTGCGCGCGGCATCGATCGTGTTCCGCGCGAAGGCGCTCGATCCCGAGGTGCTGGCCGCACGGATCGCCGCGCTGTGGGATGAGGACGCCACCGAGCTCAACGACCGGGTGTTCGACCTGGACTGATCGGCGGCAGGTCACCGCTCGGTGATCAGCGCGATTCGGGTGGCATCCCCGGCACGATGGGCGGCGCATCGGCGCGACGCGTCTCGACCGCGTCGCGGCTCCGGTCGGCGCCGTCGGCGACCTCGCCGGACGACACGTCGTCGCTCTCGTCGCCGTGGTCGATCTCCTGCTCCGGCGCCTCGGCGTAGAGTTCGGTGAGCTTGCGGTACGACCGGGTGAAGAACGCGAGCGTGGCGGCCACCACCATGATCAGGCCGGCGAACAGGCAGATGAGGGCGATGCCGCGGGCCTCGCCCTCGCCGAGCAGCCACCCCCATTGCCGCTGCCCCTCGGCGGTGTTCATGTACGGGATGATCAGGAACTCGGCGATGGGCGCGATCAGGAACGCGGTGATCGGAGCTGCGGCCGCCTCCATCGCCGCGGCCACGCCGAACACCCGCCCCTGCCTCTCGAACGGCACGACCTTCTGGATCACGGTCTGCTCAGCGGCCTCGACCGGTGGCACCAGGGCCATGTACACCCACATGCCCACCACGTACAACGGCCACCACTCGCGCAGCATGAACACCGCGCCGAGCAGTCCCATCGCGATGACCACGAGCAGCATCGTCCGCATGGGCCGGGGCCCGAGACCGAACTTCGCCACCAGTCCGCCGCCGATCAGGAAGCCGGTCGAGGCGAAGGCCAGCGCGAACCCCCACGTCTGCGCGTTGAACAGCGTCAGCCCGTACGGGTCCATCAGCGCCATGTAGACGCCGCCGATGAGGTTGTTGAACGTGGAGAAGATGATCAGGGCGAACAGCCCGGGGGCGAGCCTGATCGCCTGCACGCTGCCCCGGAAGTCGAGGGCGCTGGACGCGTTCGGGTCGTGTTCCGGAGTGCCCTCGGGGATGCGCACGAACAGCAGATGCGCGAACGTGAGCGCCATCGCGGCGATCGCGATCACGAGCGTCCATCCCATGCCGAGGAAGCCGATCGAGAGACCCGAGAACACGCTCGTCACGAGGAACGCGATGCCCTGCACGGTGCCGACGAGACCGTTGGCGTTCGCGCGCTTCTCCGCGGGGACGAGCAGGGTGACGGTGGTCGACAGCGCGATGTTGCGCAGCTGCTCGATCACGCCGCCGAACAGGATGATGCCCGAGAACAGCCAGAACCAGGGGCCGCCCAGGTCGAGCAGCACCGCCTCCGGCTGCCAGAGGTAGAGCACTCCCGCCACCAGGAACGCGACCGCGGAGATCACGCTCGAGATCAGCATGACCGTGCGTTTGCGGTTCCGGTCGACGATCGTGCCGAACGCCATCGCGAAGAACGCGACGAAGAGCATGTAGGCCCCGCCGATGATCCCGGTGGCGAGCACCGACCGCGTCTCGATGTAGACCCAGAACGTGAGCGCGAACCACAGGAAGCTCGTCGTCACATTCGCGATGAGCGTGTTGACGAGGACGTTGGCGAAGGCCGTCTTCGCTGCGGTGCGCTCCATGCACTGAGGGTAGGACCGGCCGCCGACATCCGGAACCCCCTCTCCGGCCGGCAGGTGCCGATCGGCCAATTAGGCTGGAGAGGTGAGCATCCAGCATGACCCCGCGATCCGGGGCTTCGCCAGTGACAACTACTCCGGCATCCACCCCGAGGTCCTCGCGGCGATCGCCGCGGCGAACGGGGGTCACCAGAGCGCCTACGGCGAGGACGCGTACACCGCCCGCCTGCAGGAGGTCTTCCAGGCGCACTTCGGCGAGGGCGTGGAGGCGTTCCCGGTCTTCAACGGCACCGGTGCGAACGTGACCGGCCTGCAGTCGATGCTGCCGCGCTGGGGCGCGGTGATCGCGGCGTCCACCGCCCACATCAACGTCGACGAGGCTGCGGCCCCGGAGAAGATCGGCGGCTTCAAGCTGCTCACGGTCCCCACCGACGACGGCAAGCTCACGCCCGAGCTGATCGACCGCGAAGCCTGGGGCTGGGGCGACGAGCACCGTGCGCAGCCGCTGGTCGTCTCGATCACCCAGTCCACCGAGCTCGGCACCCTGTACACGGCCGACGAGATCCGCACCATCGCCGACCACGCGCACGAGCGCGGCATGAAGCTGCACCTCGACGGCGCCCGCATCTCGAACGCGGCCGCGGCCCTCGACCTGCCGCTGCGGGCCTTCACGCGCGATGCCGGCGTCGATGTGCTCACGTTCGGCGGCACCAAGAACGGCGCGATGCTGGGTGAGGCGATCGTGGTGCTGAACCCCGACGCCGCCGACGGACTGAAGTACTCCCGCAAGTTCAACATGCAGCTGTCGTCCAAGATGCGGTTCGTGTCGGCGCAGCTGATCGCCCTGCTCGAAGGCGACCTCTGGCTGCGCAACGCGCAGCACGCGAACGCCATGGCGGCGCGCCTGCGGTCGGAGATCGAGACCGGCATCGCGGACGGGTCGATCCAGGGCGTGGGCTTCACGCAGCCGACCCAGGCGAACGGCGTGTTCGCCACGCTCCCCGACGGCGTCGCCGACCAGCTCCGCGACTCGTTCCGCTTCTACGACTGGGATGCGGCCCGCAAGGAAGTGCGCTGGATGTGCGGCTTCGACACCGAGGAAGCCGACGTCGACGCCTTCGTCGCCGAGCTCTCCCGCCTCACCACGCGCTGACCCACCGGGCGCCCTCGGGCGTCGCCTCGAACCCCATGGCCGTCGGTCGCGACGGTGGGGCCGAGGCGGGAGGCCGCGGGTCCGGCGTCAGCGCTTCGACTTGCGGTAGCCCGCCTTGACGGCTGCGCTCTCGCTGGAGAAGCACGCCTCAGGCTTGGTCTTGTTGTAGTACTGGCCACGCGGCACGTGGTAGATCATCGAGCTCGCGTTGCCCTTGATCGGTGCCCAGGAGGGGCAGTTCCAGGCCGAGATCGGCTTGGTGCGCGCCGGGTAGCTCACGACCCCGGTCTTGCCGGACGTGCGGGCCGCGGCGATGTAGCCGCTTTTCGTGCCCGTGACCCGCACCGTGATGGTCCCCTTCACCATGGCCGCCGTGACGACCAGCGTCGAACCCGTCGCCCGGCTGATGGCCTTGCCGTTGCGGTACCACTGATAGGTCAGCTTCGTGCCGCTCGTCCAGGTCTGCGGAACGGCCGTGAGCTTCGATCCGACGATCGTCGAGCCGGTGATCCGCGGAACCGGAGCGGTCAGGATGCCCTTCACCGCGGCCGTCGCCTTCGAGCGCTTGGCGGCCGTCGCGTAGCCCGCCTTGGTCCCGGTGACCACGACCGTGACGGGCTTCACCGCGGCGGCTGCCGGGAGCTTGAACGACGCGGCGGTGGCCTTCGCGACCGCGACGCCGTTGATGTACCACTGGTAGGTCAACCGGGTGCCGGCCGTCCAGGTCCCGGTCTTGACCTTGAGGGTCTGTCCGACCGTCGCGGTGCCGGTGATCGCGGGCACGGGCGCGACCAGCGGACGCAGCACGGCGGCCGTCGCGGCGGAGGTGGCGGACGTCGGGAAGTACGACGTCTTGGTGCCGGTGACGCGCACCGTGATCCTCTTGCCGGCGACGGCGGCGGGGAGCACGAGCGATGACGCGGTGGCCTTCGCGATCGCCGCCCCGTTCGCGTACCACTGGTAGGTGAAGGCGGCTCCGGCGGTCCATGCGCCCGGCGCGGCCTTGAGCGTCTGCCCGACCGTGGTGGTGCCGCTGATCGTCGGGACCGACGTGTCCATCAGACGCAGGGCCTCGAGCTTCGCATCGACACCGGTGCGCGACTCGGTCGCCGCGAGCGGGAAGGACTTCGCCTTCGCGAAGCCGGGAGCGTTGTCCCACCACTCCGAGGCGGCGCCGGCGGCGGCCGAGACGAAGGCGACGCGGTAGTTCCCCGCCGGCAGACCGCCGACCGCGAAGGTTCCGGCATCCGTCACGTAGTTCGCCGCGGCTGCGGTGGCGCCGGTGCCGTCGGCCGGGTAGACCGCGACCGCGACCCGCTGGCCGCCGAGGGCGACGGGTGCCGTCACCGATCCCGCGACGAGGGCCGACCGCTCGAGCGCGACGTCGTACGACGCCCCGTCCGCGCCCAGCGTGAGGCGGTCAGAGCTGCCCGCGGCGAGCGGACCGCCACGGTCGAACACCGCGCGTCCCTCGGAGAGCACGCCGAGGACGACGTCGCCGAGGGGCGCGTTCATCACGTAGCTTCCGTCGGCGGCGACGGCGGCCGACGCGAGCGGCGAGAGCGGGTCGGCCCCCGGGGCGTAGGCCACGACGAAGGTGCGGCCCCGCGTCAGATCGGTGCCGCCCGGGAACGTGATCGTCCCCGCCACGACGGCCGTGCCCTCCCCCGGCTCCGGCGCCGCGACGGCGGCCGCCGCGGCGAGGGCAAGCGGGAGCCGGTCGGCGATGCCGGCATGCGCCGGGTCGGCGACGACAGCGGTCGGCACCGGCGATGCCACGGCGGGCGCGGCGACGGCGACGAACATCGAGGCCAGCAGCGCGACGGCGACAGCGCCGGCGGCAGCGCGGATCGAACGGATCGGGGCGGCGAACACCATGGAGCATCCTTCTCGGGCAGGACGCGGTCGGTGACCGCGAAAGTCGTGGCGCTCTGAGCAGATCACCTCCGTCATGAATACACGGGAAAGCGCTGCCGGGACAAGCTCGGCGGAGGAACTCCCGAGACGGCCGGGGCGCGACGTCAGGATTCGACGACGCGGGTGAACTCCTCGCGCGTGGTGCGCAGGTGCGCGCGCATCGCGGCGTCCGCCGCTGCGGCGTCGCCGAGGCGCACCGCCTCCAGGATCTGCTCGTGCGCGTGCCAGCTCGACTCCTTCACGAAGTCGAAGCTCATCAGGTCGACGGGCTCGAACATGCGCACCCGCGCCTCCTCGACGGCATCGCGGACGAAGGAGTTGCCCGAGGCCTCGGCGAGCGCGATGTGGAAGTCGGTGTCGGCGATGCGCGACTCCGCCTTGGTGACGGCCGCCGCGAGATCCCGCTGCGCCTGCATCATGGCTTCGAGGTCTGCATCGCTGCGCCGGGCGGCGGCCAGTGCGGCTCCGCCGGACTCCACGATCGAGCGGAACTCGGTGAGCTCGCCGATCTCGGCGGAGCGGGTGCGCACCTCCTCGCGGATGAGGCGCGGATCGAGCGCCGTGTCCTGCACGAACGCCCCGCCGGATGCACCGCGCGAGATGACGATCTGCCCGCTGCCCTCGAGGATGCGCAGAGCCTGGCGCAGGGTCTCCCGCGAGACGCCCAGCTGCTCGGCCAGCCGTCGCTCCGGCGGCAGCCGGTCTCCGGGGCGGATGCGGCCGAGCGCCATCTCGCGCCGCAGGAATCCGGCGACCGCCTGATATCCCGAGACGGGCTGGAGCACGGCACGGGAGAAGTCGTGCGGCGCGTCGTCACGCTCGCTCATCCTGGCTCCTCCGGTCAGAGGGGAAGCCCCGGGCGGTCGGAGCCGACGATCTGCTTCCCCACGAAGAAGTCAAGCACATCGTCGTCGCCGTGGCCGCCCAGACCGCTCGCGCCGAAGAAGCTCTGCGACGACTCCGGCGACATGTCGAGCACGCTCGTGCCGTTGACCTTGACCTCGCCCGCGACGAGTCTCGTGCCGAGCGCGGCCGCCGCGCCCTCATCATCGCCGAAGACGTAGCCGGCGAGCCCGACCTGACCCGTGTTCGCGAGGGCCACGGCCTCATCCTCGGTGTCGAATCCACCCACGAGCAGCATCGGGCCGAACACCTCGTCGGCGAGGCCGGGCCCGTCGAGCACGGCGACCGTCGGCTCGAAGAACCATCCCTGCGCCGGCACCGCCGCGACCCGCAGGATCTCGGCGCCGGCGCCGGCCAACCGCTCGCGCTGCACGGTGAGCTCCTCGCGGCGCGCGGCGAACGCGACCGGGCCCACCTCGGTGTCCTCGTCCAGGCTCGACCCGATCGTCCGACGACCGAACTCGGCGATCAGGAGTCCGGCGAGCTCGTCACGTCGTCGCCGATCGACCAGCACCCGGCGCGGCGCCTCGCACCACTGACCGGAGAGCTTGAGCACACCGTCCGCCAGTGCCTTCGCGGCGGCGGGCAGGTCGGCATCCGCGCGGACGATCGCGGCGTTGTTGGATCCCAGCTCCAGCTGCAGACGGGCGAACCGCGGAGCGGCCGTCGCGGCGATCGCACGGCCGGTCGGCGTGGAGCCGGTCATCGAGATCGCGCCGATGCGCTCATCCGCGACGAGGGCGCGCCCGACTCCGCCGCTGCCCTGCACCAGCCCGACCACTCCATCCGGGATGCCGACCGCGTGCACGCCCTCCAGCAGGAGCTGCGCGCTCCATGGGGAGAACGACGAGGGCTTGAGCACAACGGTCGCCCCTGCGGCGAGCGCGAACGCGGCCTTCTTGACGGCCATGGCCGACGGAGCGTTCCACGGCAGGATCAGCGCGGTCGGCCCCCACGGCACGCGATGCCCGCGCACACCGCCCTGCGCGGAGGGAAGATCACGGACATCGCCGATCGCGACCGCACGCCGAGCGGCATCCCGCAGGGTCGCCCCGTTCGCCCCGCCGAACAGCCGTGTGACCGAGATCGGCACCCCGCTGTTGAGGGCGTCGAGGTGCGCGATCTCCTCGGCGCGGGCGTCGATCCAGTCCGCGAGGGCGGTCAGCCTCTCGGCACGGCTCTCGGGAGCGAGTCCCCGCCACCGACGGTCGTCGTGCGCGTCCTGCGCCGCCGACACGGCCCGGCCGACCTGATCGAGCGAGCTCGACGCGGAGGCGACCAGAGCCTCCCCGGTGTTGGGGTCGTGCAGCCAGGTGCCGTCGCTCTCCGGGCTCTCCTCGGCGACACCGCCGATCCAGGTGCGCAGGGCGGGGTAGGTCATGTCAGATCCGATCGAAGTAGCGGTGCAGGTCCCAGTCCGTGACGCGGGACATGAACGTCGACCACTCGTGGTCGAGCAGCACCTGCTGGTGCGAGATGAGCTCGGGCGCGAGCAGGTCCTGCACGAGCGCGCTCTCGCCGAACAGGGCGCTCGCCTGACGCGGATCCGCGGGCATCGCGCCGTCGGCCGGGAGGTCGTAGGCGCTGCCCACCACGTGGTCCCCGAGCACGGACTGCCTCTCCATGCCGTCGCGCGCCGACGCCAGGACGCCGGTGAGGGTGAAGTACGGGTTGGTGTCGGCGCCGGGGAGGCGGAACTCGAAGCGCAGCGCCTTCGGGGAGTGCCCCACCACGCGCACGGTGGTAGTGCGGTTGTCGAAGCCCCAGGTGCGCCCGCTCCCCGCCACGTCGGAGGAGTTGCTGCGGCGGTAGGAGTTGACGGTCGGGGCGTACCAGGCCATCAGCGCCGGAGCGTGCTCCAGGGCGCCGGCGATGGCGGACCGCATCCGTCCGCTGAGGCGGTCGTCGGCCGACTCGTCCCAGAACACGGCCGTCCCCTCCTCGTCCACGAACGACACGTGCACGTGGCAGGAGGATCCGGGCTGGTCGTTGAGCGGCCGGGCCATGAACGTCGCCGACATGCCGGCGCGCGCGGCCGTGTCGCGCACGGCCAGCTTGTAGAGGGCGTGGCGATCGGCCATCTCCAGCGGATCGCCGTACTCGAACGTCATCTCCCACTGTCCGAGCCCCCACTCGCTCTGGGCCGCCTCGACGAGGATGCCGCTGGCACGGAGGTCGGAGCGCAGCTTCTGGAAGAACGGCTCGTAGAGGTTCCCCTCGTGGATCATGAAGTCGGAGGGCGTGAGCGTCGTCGGGTCCAGGTCGCGGAAGCCCGAGCGGCGCAGCTCCCGGGGGTCGTTGCGGAACAGGTAGAACTCCAGCTCGGTGCCCGCCAGCGGGGTGAGGCCCAGCTCCCGGATGCGCGCGAGCTCCTGCTTCAGGATCACGCGGGGCGAGATCGGCATCGGCGCGTGCGTGTGCACATCCACCGGATCGGCGAGGCAGATCGCCACGCCCTCGAGCCAGGCCGCGGGGCGCAGCGTCTCGAGGTCGGGGATCAGCGTGACGTCGGGGACGCCGTTGTGCATGCCGCACAGGGCGAACCGGTTCGCGTCGATGAGCTCCAGCCCCTGGTCGATGTCCCACGCCCACGCGCAGGTGCAGATGTCGACGCCGTTCTCCACCACGCGGCCGAAGCCCTCGACCGGGATGCGGCGGCCGACGAGCCGGCCCTGCATGTCGGGCGTCGCGACGATCACGGTGCGGATGCCGGCCGCCTCCAACTCCTCCGGGGCGAGGCGCACGTCATCGATCATCGCGTCAGCCACCCTCCGTCGACGGGGAGCTGGATGCCGTCGATCCAGGAGGCCTCGTCGCTGAGCAGCCAGGAGACCGCGGAGGCGATGTCGGCCGGCACACCCACCCGCGGCACCAGCAGGCGCTGCTTCATGAACTCCAGGGCCTCCGGGCTCGTGACGCTCTCGTAGTCGAAGAAGTCCGTCGCGATGGGGCCGGGTGCCACGCAGTTGACGCGGATGCTCTTGGCGGCGAGCTCCACTGCGAGCGCCTTGGTGAGCATGGGCACGCCGCCCTTGCTGGCGTTGTAGTGCGGCTGCGCGGTTCCGGTGCTGGTGACGACGACGAGGGCCTCGACGGTCGAGAGGTTCACGATCGCGCCGCCGCCGGACTCGGCGATGAGCGGGGCGACCTCCTGTGCCACGAGGAACTGCCCCTTGAGGTTGATGTCGAACACGAAGTCCCACGCCTCCTCGGTCAGCGTCTCGAAGGAGTGCTCCGTGACGACACCGGCGTTGTTCACCAGGAGGTGCAGCGTTCCCCAGGCCTCGCGGGCGACGTCGACGGCCGCGCGGATCTGCTCGCGCGAGCGTACGTCGACCACGGCCGCGAGCGCGGTGCCGCCGGCCTCCTCGATGAGGCGCACCGTCTCGGCCGCACCCTCCGCCGAGACGTCGGTCACGAGGACGCGCGCCCCCTCCCCGGCGAGGCGGAGGGCCGTCTCGCGTCCGATCCCGGAACCCGCGCCCGTGAGGAAGGCGTTCTTGTCTGCGTGTCGCATTTCTTCTCCTTGTTCGATGACGCCTAGGCGACGTTCTGCGTTTCGGGCGCGGCGCTCAGCGTCGCACGGGCGGCGGCCTGCGCGACCAGCCAGCCGAAGATCGGGTCGGCGTCGAAGGTCTCCGGGTGCCACTGGACGCCGACGACGGGGAGCCCTTCGAGCTCGATGGCCTCCACGACCCCGTCGGGTGCCCAGCCGGTCACGACGATCCCGCGCCCCGGCACGTCGACCGCCTGATGGTGGAACGAGTTGACGCGGGTGGTCTCGCCGTAGAGGGCATGCGTCACGCTGCCCGGGGCGATGCGCACCTCGTGCACGCGGTGTGCACGCGGGTAAGCGTAGGAGCCGTGGGACTCCCCCTCGCCGTGCGCCAGGTGCTGGTGGAGCGTTCCGCCGCGGACCACGTTGAGGAGCTGGGCGCCC
Source organism: Microbacterium sp. GW821-FHT01D02 (assembly GCF_059422585.1). Taxonomy (NCBI): domain Bacteria; kingdom Bacillati; phylum Actinomycetota; class Actinomycetes; order Micrococcales; family Microbacteriaceae; genus Microbacterium; species Microbacterium sp. GW821-FHT01D02. The sequence goes on from NZ_JBWKXB010000001.1 coordinate 768,856, forward strand.
CGGCACACGCCGAGCAGCGGCACGCCGCCGTCGATCGCGGCCTGGATGAGCCCCGACTCGAACTCGTCGCGCTGCGGGTCGACCAGGGCGGTGAACGGCCCCGGCGCCTGGCCGTAGCGACGCGGGTCGACGTCGTCACCGCCCACGATCACGACACCGGCGAGGCGCTCGACGAGCTCCGCGGGCGCGGCGTCCATCGGCAGATGCACGGGCAGTCCGCCGGCACCGAGCACGGACGTCGCGTACTCGCTGAGGTACGCCTCGAGCGGGGCGTCGGCGAAGCCGTGCGGCGCGCCCATGGCGGCGGCGCGCAGGCGTCGTCCGGAGATGCCGATCAGGGGGCGGGTCGGGGCGGGAGTGCTGATGATGTCCATCCTTCGTGTGCGGCGGGCGGGTGTCGAGCGTCAGGCGTTCTCGTCGAAGCGGCGCACGATCTGCGCGTAGGCTTCGGGAGCCTTCGCCCGCATGATCGCGGCCTGCACGAGGCCGATCACCGGCGCGATCACGACCACGCCGACCAGGGTGATGCTGATCGGCCCCCAGGCCGGGTTCCCCTCCGCGTCGACGTCGCTCACGAGCAGGGGGAAGTTCGCCGCGATCAGCACGGCGGACACGGCGAGGCCGAGGAAGCCGAGGATCGGGGCGATGGTGGTGTGCCAGGGGCTGCGCAGCACGCGGGTGCGGGCGAAGTAGACGACGACCGACAGGCAGGTGACCGCCATCAGGATCACGATCGCGAGGGTGCCGATGCCGGCGAACCAGGAGAAGATGTTCTCCGGTGCAAAGCCGATCAGCGCGAGGACGATGATCGCGACGCCGGAGGTGGCCACCTGCACGATCGAGGCGATGTGCGGTGAACCGTGATGCGCATGCACCGTCCCGACCCGGTCGGGCAGCACCCGGGCGTTGGCCATCGCGTGGTGGTAGCGGGTGAGCACGTTGTGCAGCGACAGCACCGCGGCGAACATGCTCCCGAGGAACAGCACGGCGACCGCGATGGAGCCGATCGGGCCGAGGTACTGCTCGGTCACGCGGGTGATCAGCGTGGTCGGGTCGGCCGCCGCCTCGTCGATGACGTTCCCCTCGCCGACGCCGACCACGATCGCCCAGGCGGCGAAGGCGTAGAAGACGCCGATCACGATGGCGGACGCGTAGGTGGCGCGCGGGATCGTGCGCTCGGGGGTGCGCACCTCGTCGCGGTACACGACGGTCGACTCGAAGCCGATGAAGCTCGCGATCGCGAACATGAGGCCGAGCGCGGGGGCGCCGGAGAGGACGTTCTGCAGCAGGAACGACCCGAAGGTCACGCCCTCCGCGCCGCCCGTGACGAGGATCACGATCCCCAGGAGCACGACGATGCCGATCTCGGCGAGCAGCACCACGACGAGCACGCGGGAGCTGAGCTCGATCTGCCGGTAGCCCAGAGCACCCACGAGCGCGACCGAGGCGAGGGTGAGCAGCCACCAGGGGATCTCGGGCCCGCCGAGGAGGACGATGCTCGAGCTGATCGTCGCGCCCAGATAGGAGAACACCGCGATCTGCACGGTCGTGTAGCAGACCAGGGCGAGGTAGGCGGTGGCGAGGCCGGGCGTGCGACCGAGCCCGTGGGTCGCGAACACGAAGAAGGAGCCGGCCTTCGGGAGGAAGCGGCTCATCGCCGTGAGCCCGACCGAGAAGAGCAGCAGGATCACGGTGGCCACGAGGAACATCACCGGGAATCCGATGCCGTTGCCGACGAGGAAGCCGATCGGCACGAGGCCGCCGACCACCGTGAGCGGGGCCGCGGCCGCGATCACCATGAAGGTGACCGACACCGCCCCGAGATTCCCGCGGAGATTGCGCTCCGGAGGAGTTGCTGCTGCGCTGCGCGACGTCGTTGTCGAAGCATCCATGTCGAAGCATCCTTTGCCGATTGGACTAATGGTCTACTTTCTAGCCCATTAGTCGGATCGACGCAAGAGTCGCCCTCGCGACCCGGGGTCCGACGTCACGTCGAGACCCGCGCCCGTGCAGACCCGTGGCCGTGCAGACCCGCGGCCGTCGAGAGCCGCACCGGCTCGTCCCCGCGCCCGGGGGTCGACGCGATGGTCGACGTCGCGACGGAGTCCGTCGGTCGACGTCAGCGCAGCAGGCCGAGACTGGCGAGAGCCTGGCGGATGAGCGTGCCGCGACCGTTCTCCATCTCGGCGGCGACCGCGTCGGATCCGGCCGCCTCCGGCGAGAACCAGGTCACCTCCAGAGCGTCCTGGCGGGGCTCGCACGTGCCGGTCACCGGCACGACGAAGGCGAGCGACACGGCGTGCTGCCGGTCGTCGTGGAACGCGCTGACACCCGGGATCGGGAAGTACTCGGCCACCGTGAACGGCAGCGGCTGCGGCGGGAGCAGCGGGAACGCCATCGGACCGAGGTCGTTCTCGACGTGGCGGAACAGGGCGTCGCGGATGGTCTCGCCGAAGCGGACGCGGCCGGACACGATCGTGCGGGTCATCTCGCCCATGGGCGTGGAGCGCAGCAGGATGCCGATCTCGGTCACCTGGCCGGAGCCGTCGGTGCGCACGGGGATCGCCTCGACGTAGAGCATCGGCAGTCGGCGCCGTGCCTCTTCGAGCTCGAACTCGCTCAGCCAGCCGGGATTCGCGTCGGGCGCCGGCGGATTCGCATCGCGGAAGCCTCCGAGACCGTCGTCTTCGGGCTCCGGATCGGGATCAGGTGTGCGGACCGCCATGTGTCCTTTCTACCAGCCGCCCTCGCCGGCCGACACCGGGTGCACGTCGGTCGCGCCTGGCAGGATGACGGTGTGAGCGAGAACCTGACGATCGACGACACCGCGACCCGATGGTCGTCCGCCGACCGCGACGGGAAGCCGTTGCTGGTGCTGCTGCACGGCTACGGGGCCGACGAGCACGACCTGTTCGGCCTCATCCCCTATCTCCCCGAGGGCATCGCCGTGGCGTCCGTCGCCGCGCCCCTCGCACCTCCGTGGCCGATGCCGGGCCGGTCCTGGTACCCCATCGACGGGCTCGACGGCCGCAGCCCCGAGGCCGTGACCGTCGCCGCCGAGGCGTTCCTGCGCTGGCTCGACGCCACCGCCGGAGACGCCCCCTCGATCGCGCTGCTCGGCTTCTCGCAGGGCGCGGCGGTGTCGCTGCAGGCACTGCGGCTCGCGCCGGACCGCCTCGGGGCGGTCGTGGCGCTGAGCGGCTACGCGGCACCGGGCGAGCTGCCGAACGACGACGCCCTGGCCGAGCTGCGCCCGCCGGTGTTCTGGGGCCGCGGCACGCACGATGAGGTCATCCCGCCCGCACTGGTCGCGCACACCGCGCAGTGGCTGCCCGGGCACTCCGACCTGTCCGGCCGGGTCTACACCGGGCTGACGCACAGCATCTCGGAGGAGGAGCTGACCGACGTGCACCGGTTCCTCACGAAGTGGCTCGACGGGATCGCCGCGAGCTGATCAGCGCTCGGGCTTCTCGTCGGACGCAGCGGGATCGCCGTCGGGATCGCCGTCAGGGTCTTCCTCAGCCTCGCTCCCGGGGTCGCTCCGTGTGCGGCCGCCACCCGAGGTGATGGCGACGGAGAGCGCGACGCCGATCGCCAACCCGATCCCGATGCCGAGAGCCCAGTTCTGCAGAGCGGCTCCCAGCGACGCTCCGATCGCCATTCCGAGCGCGAGCCCGATGCCGAGCCCCATGCGCGAACGGGACTCCTGCGGACTCGGGTCATGATCTGCCATGCCTCCACGGTACGGACACGTCGGCTCGCCGGCATCCCCCGCTCGACGGACAACCGCGACACGCCCGGGGTTGCGGAACGCCGACACGCCCGGGTATCGTCGGGGAGTCCTGTCCGCCGTGTCTGGAAGTCCTTTGATCTGATCCGTCGCCTCCGCGCTCCTCTTTCCGCGCGCTGACCCGACGATCGCCGACTCCACGGCTGACCTCCCTCCTCCCGCGACGCTTCCGCGTCCGGTCGAGGACCCGACAGAGGTCCGGTGTCAGTGCACCCTCGCACTCGACAGGAGACACTCATGTCAACTCCCACCACCCTGCACGCAGCGGTCGTCCTCGACCGCCTCACGTTCACCTGGCCCGACGGCTCGACCGCGCTCGACGGCATCTCCGGGGCGTTCGGCTCCGGTCGCACCGGCCTGGTCGGCCGCAACGGCGCCGGCAAGTCCACCCTGCTGCGACTGATGGCCGGCGAGCTCGACCCCACCTCGGGCGGCGTGACCGCTTCCGGCGAGGTCGCCTACCTCCCGCAGCAGCTCACGCTCGACGTCGACCGTCGGGTCGCCGAGCTGCTGGGGGTGTCCGCGGCACTCGACGCGGTGCGTGCCATCGCCGCCGGCGACGTCGACCCCGCCCACTTCGATGCGGTCGGCGACGACTGGGACATCGAGGCCCGCGCCGAGGCGTCGCTCGCCGAGGCCGGCCTCGATCCGGAGTTCCTCGACCGCAGCGTCGGCGAGCTGTCCGGCGGCGAAGCCGTGCTCGTCGCGATCGCCGGCATCCGCCTGCGCCGTGCACCGATCACGCTCCTCGACGAGCCGACCAACAACCTCGACCGCGACGCCAGGGCGAAGCTCGCGGCGATGGTGCGTGCCTGGAATGGCACGCTCATCGTCGTGAGTCACGATCTGTCGCTGCTCGAGCTGATGGACGAGACCGCCGAGCTCTACGCCCAGGATCTGAGCGTGTTCGGTGGGCCGTACTCGGAGTGGCGTGCCTGGCTGGATGCCGAGCAGGATGCGGCGAAGCAGGCCGAGGCCACCGCGGCGCAGGCGCTCCGCAAGGAGAAGCGGCAGCGGATCGAAGCCGAGGTCAAGCTCGCCCACCGCAGCCGCACCGCGAAGAAGGCCGAGATCGAGAAGAGAGTGCCGAAGATCGTCGCGCACGGTCGCAAGATGGCCGCCGAGGTGTCGGCGGGAAAGCTCCGCACCGAGGTCGGGGCGAAGGAGGACGCGGCGCACGCCGCGCGGGAAGAGGCCGGACGCCGCGTGCGCTCGGATGCCTCGATGAAGATCGAGCTGCCCGACCCGCAGGTGTCCCGCAGCCGCCGCATCGCGACGATCGGCGACGAAGAACGGTCCTGGGTGATCCAGGGGCCGGAGCGCGTCGCCCTGATCGGCCGGAACGGCGCCGGGAAGACGACGCTGCTGGAACGTTTGGTCACGGACGGCGGCACCATCGGCGCACTGTCCGCCGAGGCGCACACCGACCTGATCGGCTACCTGCCGCAGCGGGTCGACGGTCTCGACGAGACGCGCTCGGTGTTCGAGAACATCGCCGCCGCGGCGCCCCAGGTTCCGGAGAAGGAGCTGCGAAACCGGCTCGCCCGATTCCTGATCCGCGGGGCGACCGCCGAGCGTCCGGTGGCGGCGCTCTCGGGCGGCGAGCGCTTCCGGGTCGCCCTCGCGAAGCTGCTGCTGTCCGACCCCGCTCCGCACCTCGTGGTGCTCGACGAGCCGACGAACAACCTCGACCTCGACACGGTCGACCAGCTCGTCGAAGCTCTGCGCGCGTACCGCGGTGCGGTGCTCGTGGTGAGCCACGACGACGCGTTCCTGCGCCGGCTCGACCTCGACCTCACCCTCGAGATCGACGGCGAGGGCGCGCTGCACGAGGTCGGGTGACGTCGCAGCCGCACGATCGAGTCACGCCTGCCCGGCCGAATCACCGTTCGACCCGGGCAGGCGTGGCCTCGTCGCGGCCGATGTCCGACCCCGATGTCCGACCCCGATGTCCGACCCCGATGTCGGTGCCGTCGACGAAGATGGAGGGATGAGCGACGTGCTCGACCGCTTCACCCCCGCGACGCAGGACTGGTTCCGGGGTGCGTTCCCCGCGCCCACGCCCGCGCAGGCGGGGGCCTGGGATGCGATCTCCGCGGGCAAGCACGCGCTCGTGGTGGCCCCGACCGGCTCGGGCAAGACGCTGTCGGCGTTCCTGTGGGCGATCGACAGCGTGTTCCGTGAGCGCATGGGTGAGACCACCCCTCCCGCGAAGGGCGAGCCGCGCACGCGCATCCTCTACATCTCGCCGCTCAAGGCGCTCGGCGTCGATGTCGAGCGCAACCTCCGCTCCCCGCTCATCGGCATCGGGCAGTCGGCCCGGCGGCTCGGAATCCCCGCCCCCGCGGTGACGGTCGGCGTGCGCTCGGGCGACACCACGTCGAGCGACCGCCGCAAGCTCGTCTCCGATCCGCCCGACATCCTGATCACGACCCCCGAGTCGCTGTACCTCATGCTCACGAGCCGCGCGGGCGAGACGCTGCGCGGCGTGCACACCGTGATCATCGACGAGGTGCACGCCGTCGCCGCCACCAAGCGCGGTGCGCACCTCGCGGTCAGTCTGGAGCGGCTCGACGCCCTGCGCCGTGCCGACGGCACCGAGACGCCGGCCCAGCGGATCGGGCTCTCGGCCACGGTCCGCCCGATCGACGAGGTCGCGCGGTTCCTCGGAGGATCGGCACCGGTCGAGATCGTCGCACCGCCCGCGTCCAAGACCTTCGAGCTCGGCGTGGTCGTGCCGATGGACGACATGACCAACCCGCCACCCCCTCCCGGCGTGCCAGGGGATGCGGAAGACGCCGAGTACTCCGAGGTCACCGGGTCGGTCTGGCCACACGTCGAGGAGGCGATCGTCGACCGCATCCTGCAGAACAACTCGACCATCGTGTTCGCCAACTCGCGTCGCCTGGCCGAGCGCCTCACCGGTCGCCTGAACGAGATCTACTCCGAGCGGATCGGCGTCGAGCTGCCGGCCGCGACCGTGCCCGCGGCCATGATGGCGCAGGCCGGAGCCACCGCCGGGGCCGATCCGGTGCTCGCCAAGGCGCACCACGGCTCGGTGTCGAAGGAGCAGCGCGCGCAGGTCGAGGAGGAGCTCAAGTCGGGGGTGCTGCGGTGCGTCGTCGCGACGAGCAGCCTCGAGCTCGGCATCGACATGGGCGCGGTCGACCTGGTGATCCAGGTCGAGGCCCCGCCGTCCGCGGCGTCCGGTCTGCAGCGCGTCGGCCGCGCCGGGCACCAGGTGGGCGAGATCAGCCGCGCCGCGCTCTTCCCGAAGCACCGCGGCGACGTGCTGCACACGGCGATCGTCACCGAGCGGATGCTGGCGGGCAAGATCGAGGCGATCCAGGTGCCGCGCAATCCGCTCGACATCCTCGCCCAGCAGACCGTCGCGGCGAGCGCACTCGGCGCCATCAGCGTGGAGGAGTGGTTCGAGACGGTCCGCCGTTCCGCGCCGTTCCAGTCGCTCCCCCGTTCGGCCTACGAGGCGACGCTCGACCTGCTGGCCGGGCGCTTCCCCTCCGACGAGTTCGCCGAGCTGCGGCCGCGACTCGTGTGGGACCGCGATGCGGGCACGCTGACCGGACGCCCGGGGGCGCAGCGCATCGCGGTGACCAGCGGCGGAACCATCCCCGACCGCGGCCTGTTCGGCGTCTTCGTGGCCGGTGAGACGACCGGCGCCCGGGTCGGCGAGCTCGACGAGGAGATGGTCTACGAGTCGCGGGTGGGCGACGTGTTCACGCTCGGCACGACGAGCTGGCGGATCGCCGAGATCACCCACGACCGCGTCAACGTGATCCCCGCCTACGGCCAGCCGGGCAAGGTGCCGTTCTGGCACGGCGACGGCATCGGCCGCCCGTTCGAACTCGGCGAGGCCCTCGGCGCCTTCTCCCGCGAGGTGTCGGCGGCCACTCCCGAGAAAGCCGCCCAGAGACTGATCGATGCGGGTCTCGACGAGCAGGCACGGGCGAACCTCATGGCGCACCTGACCGAGCAGCGCGAGGCGACGGGCACGCTCCCGACCGACCGCACCCTCACGGTCGAGCGCGGCCGCGACGAGGTCGGCGACTGGCGCGTGATCCTCCATTCCCCGTACGGCATGAAGGTGCACGCTCCGTGGGCGCTGGCGATCAACGCCCGGGTGCGCGAGCGCCTCGGCGTCGAGGGATCGGCCGTCGCGAGCGACGACGGCATCATCGTCCGCATCCCCGATGCCGAGGCCGAGCCGCCCGGAGCCGAGCTGTTCGTGTTCGACCCCGACGAGCTGGAGCACCTGGTCACCGAGGAGGTGGGCGGCTCCGCCCTGTTCGCCTCCCGCTTCCGCGAGTGCGCGGCACGGGCGCTGCTCATGCCCCGCATGAACCCGAACAAGCGCACGCCCCTGTGGCAGCAGCGGCAGCGGTCGGCCCAGCTGCTCGAGGTGGCACGGCGGCACCCGACCTTCCCGGTGATCCTGGAGACGCTGCGCGAGGTGCTGCAGGACGTCTACGACCTGCCCTCGCTGCGCAAGCTCGCGACGTCGATCGCCGACCGCCGCATCCGCCTGGTCGAGACCGAGCCCGGACAGCCGTCGCCCTTCGCCCGCGACCTGCTGTTCGGCTACGTGGGCGCGTTCATGTACGAGGGCGATTCGCCCCTCGCCGAGCGCCGGGCGGCCGCGCTGTCGGTCGACCCCGCGCTGCTCGGCGAGCTGCTGGGCACGGTCGAGCTCCGCGAGCTGCTCGACCCCGAGGTCATCGCCCAGTTCGAGCGGGAGGCCCAGCGCCTCGATCCCGAGCGCCGCGCCCGTGGGCTCGAGGGCGTCGCCGACCTGCTGCGGATGCTCGGCCCCCTCGACGCCGAGGAGGTCGCGGCCCGCCTCGATCCGGAATCGATCGATGGCACCTCGCCCGCCGCTCTGCTCGACGACCTCATCACCGCGCGTCGGGCGATCCCCGTCACGATCGCGGGTGCTCCCCGCGTGGCCGCGATCGAGGATGCGGGTCGACTGCGCGATGCGCTCGGCGCCGCGCTGCCCACCGGCATCCCGGTCGCCTTCCTCGAGCCGGTCGCCGATCCGCTCGGCGACCTCGTCGCCCGCCACGCGCGCACCCACGGACCCTTCACCACGGACGCGATCGCCTCCCGGTTCGGACTCGGCGCCGCCGTCGCCCGGCACACGCTGCAGCGCCTGGAGACCACGGGCCGGCTCACCAGCGGCTACTTCCTCCCCGAGGCCGCGGGCAGCGGGGACGCGATCGAATGGTGCGACACGGAGGTGCTGCGGCGGCTGCGGATGCGCTCGCTCGCGGCCATCCGCGGGTCGGTCGAGCCGGTCTCCCCCGAGGCGTACGCACGCTTCCTCCCCGACTGGCAGCACCTCGGGCGGCCGCTGGAGGGCGTCGACGGTGTGCTCACCGTGATCGAGCAGTTCGCCGGGGTGCCGATCCCCGCGAGCGCCTGGGAGTCGCTGGTCCTGCCCTCCCGGGTGCGCGACTACTCCCCCGCGATGCTCGACGAGCTCACGGCGGCGGGCGAGGTGATCTGGTCGGGCCACGGCACGCTCCCCGGGCGCGACGGCTGGGTGTCGCTGCATCCGGTCGATCTCGCGCCGTTCACCCTCCCGGAGCGTGACGCCGAGATCGCATCGGACTCCCTGGAGTCGCGCATCCTCATCGCGCTCGACGTCGGCGGCGCCTACTTCGCCGCGCAGCTGAAGGACATGGCCGCGGCCGAGAACGAGCAGTCCGTGCTCGAGGCGCTGTGGTCGCTGACCTGGTCGGGCTATGTGACCAACGACACGTTCGCCCCCATCCGGTCGCTGCTCGCCGGCGGCTCGCAGGCGCACAAGGTCAAGCGCCGCGCACCCCGCGCCCGCACCTACCGCGGCGTGTCCTTCACCGGCTCCGCCGCCCCGCGGCCTCCGTCGATCGGGGGGCGCTGGTCGCTGCTGCCGATGCTCGAGACGGATGCCGCCCGCCGCGCGACCGTCACCGCCGGTCTCCTGCTCGACCGTTACGGCGTCGTCACCCGCGGTGCCGTGCAGGCGGAGGGGGTGCCCGGCGGCTTCGCCCAGGCGTATCGGGTGCTGGCCGGCTTCGAGGAGGCGGGGCACTGCCGACGCGGCTATGTGATCGAGAAGCTCGGCGCCGCGCAGTTCGCCGCCTCGGCCACGGTCGACCGGCTGCGCACCTACGCCGGGCTCGCCGACCCGGCGCCGCGGAAGGCCGTGACCCTCGCCGCGACAGACCCCGCCAACCCCTACGGCGCAGCGCTCGGCTGGCCCAAGCTCGACGGCGTCTCCCACCGTCCGGGTCGCAAGGCGGGCGGTCTGGTCGTGCTCGTCGACGGCGCCCTCGTGCTCTCCCTCGAACGCGGGGGGCGCACGGTGCTGTCGTTCAGCGACGACGGCGAGACCTTGCGCGCCGCCGCGTCCGACCTCGCGGCCACCGCGCGCGCCCGTCGCCTGGACACCCTGACGGTCGAGAAGGTCAACGGCGACGGCGTCTACGGCACCGAACTGGCGCTGGCCCTCCAGGAGGCCGGATTCGTGGCGACCCCGCGGGGCTACACCCTCCGCAAGGCGGTCTGACGATGCGCCTACGCTGGAAGCCATGATCCGAGAGTTCGCCACCGGCATCCGCACGCTGCTGCGCGGATTCGGCCTGTGGCGGACCCGCCCCGGCCTCATGGGGCTCGGCCTCATCCCCGCGCTCATCGCCCTCGTGGTCCTCGCCGCCGCGCTCGTGCCGCTGGTGATCGGCATGCCCTCGGTGTCCGCCTGGCTGACGCCGTTCGCCGAGGGGTGGTTCGAGCCGTGGAAGGGTCTGCTGCGCGCCGCGGTGGGCTTCGTGGTCGTGGCAGCCGCACTCGCGCTCGCGAGCGTCGTCTTCAGCGCGCTCACGCTGACCATCGGCGACCCGTTCTACCAGCGCATCTGGCACGCGGTCGAGGCCGACCTCGGCGAGGCTCCCCCGGCCGACGGCGGCAGCTTCTGGACGACTCTCGGCGAGGGGCTGCGACTGGTGCTGCTCGGCATCCTGATCGCGATCCTCGTCCTGCTGATCGGCCTCATCCCGGCCGTCGGAGGTTTCCTCGGCCCGATCGCCGGTGTCGTCCTGACCGGCCGCCTGCTCGCCCGCGAGCTCACCGGGCGCGCGTTCGACGCGCGCGAGCTCAGTCCCGCCGATCGGGCTGCGCTCTTCTCCGGGAGCCGCGCCCGCGTGCTCGGCTTCGGTGTCGCGACCCAGCTCTGCTTCCTGATCCCCGGTGGTGCGGTCGCGATCATGCCCGCAGCGGTCGCCGGCAGCACGATGCTCGCCCGCGACATGCTCGCACGCACCGGTGCCCCGAGCGTCGCGAGCCCTGCGACCGGTGCGATGACCCCGGGCTCCGGCTCCTGGCCGCCACCGCCGGCGCCCTCGGCACCCCCGGCATCCCCGGCATCCCCGGCATCCCCGGCATCCCCGGCATCCCGCGAGGCTCCCTGATGCCCGAGGGCGACACCGTCTTCCGTACCGCGCGGCGCCTGGACGAGGCGCTGGCCGGTGCCGACGTCACGCGGTTCGACCTGCGGGTGCCTCAGGCCGCGACGGTCGATCTGACCGGGCAGACCGTGCACGGAGTCGCCCCGCGCGGCAAGCACCTGCTGATGCGCATCGGCGACAGCACACTGCATTCGCATCTGCGCATGGACGGTGTCTGGTTCGTCTACCGGGCCGGCGAGAGGTGGCGGCATCCGGCCTTCAAGGTCCGCGCGATCGTCGGCACCGCCGAGCGGGAGGCCGTGGGCGTCGACATCGCCGAGATCGAGGTCGTGCCCACCCGCGACGAAGCTCAGCTCGTCGGCCACCTGGGTCCCGATCCCCTCGCCGACGACTGGGACGCGGCGGAGGCCGTGCGGCGGCTCGGAGCCGACAACCGCAGCATCCACGTGGCGCTCCTCGACCAGCGCAACGTCGCCGGCTTCGGCAACGAGTACGCCGCAGAACTCCTGTTCCTGCGCGGTATCCTGCCGACCACGCCCACACCTGAGGTCGACGTCGCCGCGCTCCTCGACCTCGGCGTCCGCACGATCCGCGCCAACCGCGACCGCCGCAATCGGACCTTCACCGGCATCGATCGCCCCGGCCAGGCGACGTGGGTCTACGGCCGTGCCGGGCGCCCGTGCCGCCGCTGCGGCACCCTCATCCGACGGGGTGAGCAGGGCGCGGATCCGACTCGCGAACGCCTCACCTTCTGGTGCCCGTCCTGCCAGCGGTGACCACATCCATCCGAGGGAATGAATCCGCCCCACCCGTGGTTGTTGATATATCCGGAGAACTCCGGAGCACGGGAGGAATCGTGGGTAAGAACTACGTCGACATCGAGAACGACCAGGGAGCGACGCTGCGTTACCGCAAGCACGCGAACGGTCGAGGTCTCGTCGCGCATGGCGCGAAGGTGCATCCGAAGGCGCACATCGAGGCGGGTGCCTATATCGAACCGGGCGCGCGCGTCGGCGCCGGGGCGACCATCGCCCGCGGCGCCTGGATCGACGAAGACGCCGTGATCGGCGAGGGCGCGTTCGTCGACGCGCACGCGCACATCGGCCAGGGTGCCGCGATCGGCGATCACGCCTACGTCGGCGTCCGCACCGACGTCGGCGCCGGAGCGCGCATCGTCCGCGGCGCACGCATCGGCGACGACGAGACCGTCGCCGCCGGGCTCACCATCGCGACGGATCAGAAGGGGCTGTGGCTCGCGGCCTGACCGCAGCCACCCCTCGCACCGACTACAGCAGGCGTCGCTCCGACGCCCAGGCTGTCAGCTCATGCCGCGACGACAGCTGCAGCTTGCGCAGCACGGATGACACGTGCGTCTCGACCGTCTTGATCGAGATGAACAGCTCGGACGCGACCTCCTTGTAGGCGTAGCCCCGGGCGATGAGGCGCATCACCTCCTGTTCGCGCGCCGACAGCCGGTCGAGCTCGTCCGTCGCCGTCGCGGTCTCCCCGGCGACCGCGCCGAACGCATCGAGCACGAAACCGGCGAGCCGCGGCGAGAACACCGCATCCCCCTCGGCCACGGCGTGCACGGCCCTGCTCACCTCGATGCCGGACGAGCCCTTGGTGATGTATCCCCTCGCACCGGCGCGGATCACCCGGACGACATCCGCCGCGGCATCCGACACGCTCAGCGCCAGGAACCGGGCCGTCGTGGGCGCAGACCCGCGGATCACGTCCTCCCCGCCGGTGGCGTCCTCACCGCTCCCACCCGGCAGGTGCACGTCGAGCAGCACCACATCCGGCTGCGTCTGCGCGATCACGGCGATCGCGGACGGCACGTCGGGCGCTTCCCCCACCACCTCGACGCTCGCGTCCAGATCGGCACGCAGGCCGGAGCGGAAGATCGAGTGGTCGTCGACGATCACGACCCGGATGCTGTCAGCCACGGTTCTCCTCCCGTGCGGATGCCGGTCGCCCGGCGGTGCGGTCGTGCGGAAGCCCCGTCGTGATGCGGAGGTGCACCTCGGTGCCGTTCTCATCGCTGCGGACCGCGCCCGTGCCGCCGGCTCGGCGCATCCGGCCGATGATCGACTCGCGGACGCCCAGACGGTCGCTGGGCACGTCGTCGAGCTGGAAGCCCGCGCCCCGATCGCGGATGAAGACCTCGACACCGGATGCGCTGCCCTCGATGTAGACGGAGATCTCGCCACCCGCATGACGGGCGGCGTTCAGGATCGCCTCCCTCGCCGCCGCCGCGAGCTCTCCGCTCGCGCGCTCGGCCGACAGCCCGGCGGACACGACATCGATCCGCACCGGGTAGTCGAGTTCGAGCGCACCGGCATAGTCGCGCAGATCGGTCGGCAGGTCGCTGTCGGCCGGTGCGTCGCCGTCGTACAGCCAGGCGCGCAGCTCGCGCTCCTGCGCCCTCGCGAGTCGCGCGGCCTCGCTGGAGGCGCCCGCGCGGTTCTGGATCAGCGCGAGCGTCTGCAGCACCGAGTCGTGCAGGTGGGCCGCCATCTGGCTGCGCTGCTCCTCGCGGATGCGGCGGATGCGCTCACCGGAGAGCTCGCGCCACCGCGGGATCAGCGTGGACGAGATCACCGCGGCGAGCCCGGCGAGCGGGACCAGCACGAGCGCCACTCCGGATCGGGCGACGGGCCACGACAGCAGGACCGAGAAGAGCAGGGCGAGCAGCAGGATCGAGAGGATCCGGATGCTCATCGTGTGCCGCGGGCCGCGGGCGGTGTCGGTGCGGTCGATCAGCGTCGCCCACAGTCCAGCACCCGTCGCGCACGCCACCGTGCCCGCCACGACCAGGGCGGCGGGGCCGGGCGGGATCGATCCGCTCAGCCAGTCGCTGCCGCCACGCCAGACGAGCACCACCAGCATCCCGACGGCGGCCGGTGCGAGCAGAAGCCAGGCGACCGGGACGCGTCGCGTCGGCGCATCCTCTCCCTCCGCCCACGGGGTGAACATCCAGCACCAGGCGTAGAGGAGGATGCCGGCGCCGCCGCACAGGGTCAGGGCGACGAAGAGCGCTCGCACCACCCACACCCGCGCGCCCAGGTGTCGTGCGAGGCCCGCGCTGACGCCCGCCACCAGACAGTCGCGGTCGCGGGTCAGCGGGGGGCGCGGCGGAGCAGCCACGCGCGGGGGTCGCGCGGAAGCGTGCGCCGAAGAGGACATGTCGCCATCCAATCATCCGCACGGGTCATCCGGGTCCTCCCCGGCCCGGAATCAGGGGTCGCTCAGGGGTTCCCCCCATGGCAGGGCACCGGCGGATGCCGCCAGGATCGAAGCATGACGATTCCGACTGCGCCACCGCCCCCCGCCGATCACGCCGCTCCGGCCGTCGGCACCCCCGGCGCCGACATCCCCCGCGGCGCCGATCGATTCCTGCTCTGGGTCGCCGGACTCGGCGTCGCACGGTCCGAAGGATGGCTGGGCGGCGTCGCCGCGGGCATCGCCGCACGTCTGCGCATCGACCCCCTGATCGTGCGCGGCGTGCTCGTGGTCGCCGCGCTGTTCGGGCTGCCGGTGATCTTCCTCTACGCCGCAGCCTGGGCGCTGCTGCCCGATGTCGACGGACGCGTCCACGTCCGCGACCTGCTGCGCCGCGACTACCAGCCGGTGCAGTGGGGCATCCTCGCGATGGCCGTCATCGGACTGTTCCCGACCGCCCCGCTCGCCGGCCGCCTGTTCGGCCTCGGCTACGACGGCTGGTCGGCCCTGTCGCTCACCAGCTGGGTCGTCGGGCTCGTCCTCGTCGCCGGCCTGCTCTTCCTGATCGTGCGTGCTGCGAGCCGCACCCCGGGTGCTTCCGCGTCGGACCTGCCGATGGCTTCCGCAGTTCCGACGGCCCCGGCCGCGTCCGCTCCCCTCGGTGATTCGGGTACCGCCGAGGGGGCGGACGCCACACTCTCGCAGCAGGCCTCCACGGATGCCGAGACGGTCGTGTCCGAGAGCCCGGAGGCGTCGAGCTTCTATCCGCCGGCGCCCGCCGCCCCCGCGACGCTCACCGCCACGCCCCCAGCCCCGCCGGCTCCGCTGCCGCCCGGGTCGCAGGATCCCGCCGCTCTCGAAGCGTGGCGCGCCCAGCACGCGGCCTGGAAGGAGCAGGACCAGGCCTGGCGCCGCCAGCAGCAGGATGTCGAGCGCGCCGCCCGTGAGCAGCTGCGCCGTGAGCGCCAGGCCGAAGCGGCCGTGTTCGCCGCGGAAGCGGCCGAGCGTCGGCGCATCCGTCGCTCATCGAACCCGCGAGCGGGCTTCGCCTTCGCCGCGACCTTCCTGGGCCTGGCGATCATCACGGGCGCCGCCGTCGGACTCACCAGTGGCGGAGACGCGCTCGCCGGTACCCTCGGCCTCCTCGCGGCAGCGCTCATCCTCGCACTCGGGATGATCGTGGCCGGAGCGTTCCGGCGCCGCAGCGGCTTCCTGGCCTTCGCCACCGTGCTGACGCTGATCGGCGGACTCGTGGCGGGCGGATTCTCGACCCTCCAGGGCTTCACGCTGGGCTGGGCATCCATCGAGAACAACCAGGCCGCGCACATCCGTCAACCGTTCGGGGACCTCTCGATGACGCTCTATCCGCATGAGGACGGACCGCGACCGATCGTCGTCGAGAAGGGGACGGGCACGACGTACATCTACGTGAACGCCGGCGTCGAGCTGCAGCTGCGCGCCACGGTGGACACCGCGAACGTGGACTGGACGCGCGTCGCGGAGGGCGACGGCGAGGTCCTCGACTCCGGCGTCCTGCAGGGCACGCGCCGAGGAGGCGAATCGGTCATCGTCGAGGACATCTCCGCGGAGACCGGCTCCCCGAAGACCATCCAGCCCGTCACCATCGATCAGGACAGCGGCGACATCTCGATCACCGTCGTCGAACCCGCGAAGGAAGAACAGCGATGAGCACTCCGACGATCACCGAGACCACCACCACTCCTCGCACGCGTTGGGCAGGCATCATCTGGGGCCTCCTGTTCGCTGCGACCGCCGCGACCGCCCTCTGGATGCTCAGCGATGCCGACCGGCGGGCCACGATCGGAGACGGGCTGCTGGCCCTGACGCCGACGACCATCGTCACGATCATCCTGCTGACCATCGGCGTGCTGCTCCTCGCGAACGGCGCCGTGGGCCTCGTCCGCCGGGTGCAGCGGAAGCTCGCGTCCACGGACACCCGGCAGGACGGTGTCGTGCCCCGGGTCGAGGTGCCCGGCTCTCTCGCCGAGTAGCCTGGATCCCATGGCGAATCAGGGAAGACGGCCCGCGAAGGGCGCAGGGCGCGGCACACCGGTGCGCCGGAACAAGGCCGCTCCCGCCGAGAGGTTCCCGTCGCAGAAGCCCAAGAAGAAGACGGCCAAGGTCGTGTTCGACGCCCCGGCCCCCGAGTCGGAGGAGCCGCGCACGTTCCGCCTCGGCGCCGTGCCCGGTGCGACCCCGGGCAAGTGGATCAGCGCCTGGAAGCAGCGGATGCCGCGGGTGCCGCTCGAGCTCGTCCCGATCGAGGCCGCGACACAGCGCGCCGCACTCGACGAGGTCGACGCGGCACTCGTGCGACTGCCCCTCGCCGACGATTCGCTGCACATCATCGCCCTCTACGACGAGGTGCCCGTCGTCGTCGCCGCCGTCGACTCGCACCTGATGGCGGCCGAGAAGCTCACCGCCGCGGATCTGGAGGGCGAGGTCGTGATCGGTCTGACCGACGACGTGCTCGGCACGTTCGACCTCCCCGGCACGGTCCCGGCGGCGTTCGCCGCACTGCCGACGGAAGAGGCGATCGCCACGGCGGCCTCCGGCGTCGGCATCGTGATCGTCCCCATGTCGCTGGCCCGCCTGCACCACCGCAAGGATGCCGATCACCGCGTGCTCGACGGCGGCCCGGAGTCGACGGTCGCCCTCGTCTGGCCGCGGGACCGCACGACGCCCGATGTCGAGACGTTCGTGGGCATCGTCCGCGGCCGCACGGCGAACTCCTCGCGGTGACCGCGTCGGACAGCCGCCGCACGCTCGTTAGAATCTCCTGATGGCCTCGCTTCTCTACGTCTGCGTGCGGCCCGAGATCGGGGCGGCGGATGCCGAGCATGCCTCCTTCCGGCGGGCGCTCGGCGTCGACGTGGTCGACCGGCTCGACCTCCTGGAGACGCCGCTGCACATCGAGCGCCTGCGGGGCTACCGCGGTGTCGTCGTCGGCGGTTCGCCCTTCAACGTCTCGGACACCGTGAAGTCCGCGGAGCAGCTGCGTGTGGAGGCCGATCTGCGCACGCTCGCCGACGCCGCGATGGCCGCCGAGATCGCGGTGTTCTTCACCTGCTTCAGCATCGGCGTCGTCACGAGGATGCTGGGCGGCGAGGTCGTGACGGACACCCCCGAGCCCGCGAGCGCCACCGTGATCACGACGACCGCGGAGGGCGCGGCCGACCCGGTGTTCGGCCCCAGCGGCTCCGCACTGACGGTGTTCACGGCCCACAAGGAGAGCGCGGCGGACACCCCACCCGGCGCCGTGCTGCTCGCGACCAACGAGGTCTGCCCGGTGCAGGCCTACCGCGTGGGCACGCACCTGTACGCCGCGCAGTTCCACCCCGAGCCGACGCCCCGCGACTTCGCCGACCGGATGACGTTCTACCGCACCACCGGCTACTTCGACCCGGACGAGTTCGACGCGGTGCAGCAGCAGGTGCTCGCGGCATCCGTCACCGAGGGCGCCGCGCTGCTCCGCCGGTTCGCGGAGACCTTCGCCTGAGTCGGCTCGCCTGAGCTCAGCTGTCGGCCGAGCCCCGCAGCAGCGCCACCCGCTCGCGCAGGTATGCCTCCAGGGGCATGTAACCGCCGGCCGTGCTCCAGCGCACCGACGGAACACCGTCGATCAGGGCCAGCGGACCCGACGTGCCCCCGGCATCCACCGCATCCACGTCGATCACGCTCCACCCCACGTGCACGACGTCGCCCTCGTCGAAGCCGCCGCGCAGCGCCTCCGCGCGACGCTCGGCACGCTCCCTGGCCGACTCGGCCGTGTACCCCCGACGCCCGGGATCGGCGGCGCGCAGCACCTCGGCCGTGGCCAGCGCATGCGTGTCGGTGAGCAGCAGCACGCCCAGGTGCCAGGCCTCGCCGACCCGCACGATGCGTCGCCCGCGCCACCGCGAATCCCGCTGCTCCCCCAGCCCCTCCTTCGGGGCGTCGGCGAGGTCGCGCACGGCCTGGGTCAGCAGATCGGATGCGGTGCTCACAGCTCTCCCTGGGTCGTTCGGCTCGCACGGGCGGGACCCGCGACCTCCTCGCGGTCACCGCGCAGGGTCATGCCGATGAGCGGATACAGCAGCACCGACAGCATGCCGGCACCGACGAGCGCGGCGGCCGTGCCGGTGTCGAGCATCTTCTGGTCGACGCCGATCGCGGTGACCGCGACGATGATCGGGAGGCCGGTCGCGGCGAGGAGCCCCAGGGCCACGCGGTCGCGGACGCTCATCCCGGCCGGGGCCGAGAGCTGCGCGGCCAAGCCGCGGATCACGAGCAGCGCGATCAGGAAGATCGGCACCAGGGCCAGTGCCGCCGGCGAGGTGAGGAGGGCCTGCAGGTCGAACGTGACCCCCGTGTAGAGGAAGAAGATCGGCACGAGGAAACCGAACGCGATCGCCTCGATCTTGCTCTCCACCTCCTCCGCATCCTTCTTCGGCGCACGCGACATGATGATGCGCCAGATCGCCCCGGCCACGAACGCCCCGAGCAGCATGTCGAGGTCGAGCATCACGCTGAGCCCGACGAGCGCGGCGATCAGGAGGATCACGAACCGCACGCCGAACTGATCCGAGGTGTGCAGGGTGGCGCGGACGATGCGGTGCAGCCGGCCGTGCGGCACGCGATGCGCCAACAGCACGGCGAGGCCCGCCAGCACCACGAAGGTGAGCAGGACGGCGGTCGCGATCGGCGTGGTCCGGGTGCTGAGGAAGATCGAGATCGCGATCAACGGCAGGAACTCCCCGACGGCGCCGATCGCACTGATCGCGCGGCCGAACGGCGTGTCCAGTTCGCGCGCATCGCGCAGGATCGGCATCAGCGTCCCGAGCGCCGTGGAGCTCAGCGCGATGCCGATCACCACCATGCCCTCACCCGGGGCGAAGAAGAAGCCCAGGCCGATGCCCAGGAGCACGCTGAGGAGCCATCCGAGCGAGGCGCGCGCCAGCGGCTTGCCCGCCACCGTCTTGAAGTCGATCTCGGTGCCCGCGACGAAGAACAGCAGCGCCAGGCCGAAGTCGCTGAGCTTCTCCAGCAGCGGACCGGGTTCGACCCAGCCGAGCACGGCAGGACCGACGAGGATGCCGAGGACCAGCTCGAACACCACGATCGGCACGCGCACCACGGGGCGCACCCCGCGGGCGAGCAGGGGCGCGGCGACGGCCAGCAGGGGGATCAGCACCAGGCCGAGGTCGCTCGCTTCCACGACTCTCAGAGTAGCGACTGCGCCCGCGCGATTCGCCCGCTCGTCGCATCCACGGCAGAATCGATGCACACCCTCGAGGAGCCCCCATGTCTCAGCCCGATACCGCCCGCCTGCTCATCGCCTGCGACGACCAGCCCGGCATCGTCGCCGCCGTCGCCGGGGTGCTCGCCGAGCACGGCGCGAACATCATCTCGCTCGACCAGCACTCGACCGATTCCGAGGGCGGACGCTTCTTCCAGCGCACCGTCATCCACCTCGACGGCCTGTCCGCCGCGCGCCCCGCGCTCGAGGCCGACATCGCGGCCGTCGCCGAGCGCTTCGGCATGGAGTGGTCGCTGCACGATGTCGCCCGCCGCAAGCGCGTCGCCATCTTCGTCTCGAAGTACGACCACTGCCTCATGGAGCTGCTGTGGCGCACGCAGCGCGGGCAGCTCGACATCGACATCACGATGGTCGTCTCCAACCACCCCGACCTGGCGGAGTCCGTCCGCTCGTTCGGGGTGCCGTTCGTGCACATCCCCTCCGGTGACAAGGCCGCGATGGAGGAGCGTCAGCTCGAGCTGCTGCGCGGCAACGTCGACCTGGTCGTGCTCGCGCGCTACATGCAGATCCTCACCGACGACTTCATCACCCGCCTCGAGGTCCCGGTCATCAACATCCACCACTCGTTCCTGCCCGCGTTCATCGGTGCGAACCCCTATGCGCGTGCCAAGGACCGCGGCGTCAAGCTGATCGGCGCGACCGCGCACTACGCCACGGCGGACCTCGACGAGGGGCCGATCATCGAGCAGGACGTCACGCGCGTGACCCACTCGGAATCGGCGGCACAGCTGCAGAGCCGCGGAGCCGACGTCGAGCGCCTGGTGCTCGCGCGCGCCGTGCAGTGGCATTCCGAGGACCGCGTGATCGTGCACGGCAAGTCCACCGTCATCCTCTAGCGGCCGGCTCCTCCCCGGCATTCTGGTTCTCGTCGCTCCGGGCGTCGATCCGGGCCGCATCGGGGACCCCCGCCGCCAGCTCGGCGAACACCTCGGCGGCGGTGTCGTACTCCACCAGCGGCGCGGCCTGCCCCATCCACAGGGACTGCAGCGCGCCGAGGTTCTGCTCCCCCGCCGCCGTGCGGAATCGTCCGGTGAGCCAGTTCTGCATCGGGAACGGCGCGATCGTGCCGCTCGCCTCGATCGCCCGCACCACGCGGTTGCGCGCGCCGCGGGCGAGACGTCCGCTCATCGCACGCGTGAGCACGGTCTCGTCGGCCGCCGTCGTGCGGATCGCGTCGCGGTGCGCCTGGTTGGCTGCCGACTCCGAGGTCGCGAGGAAGGCGGTCCCCACCTGCACGCCGGAGGCGCCCAGAGCGAAAGCGGCGGCCACGCCTCGTCGGTCGGCGATACCTCCGGCCGCGATCACGGGCACGTCGACCGCATCGACGACCTGCGGGACCAGGGCGAACGTCCCGACGAGCGACTCCTCGGCGGGGCGCAGGAACGACACCCGGTGGCCGGCCGCCTCCGCCCCGGTCGCGACGAGCGCATCGACCCCGCCCTCGGCGAGCGCGACTGCCTCCGCCACGGTGGTCGCGGTGCCGACGACCCGGATGCCGCGACGATGCGCCTCTTCGACGAGGGCGGCGGACGGCACGCCGAACACCACGCTCAGCACCGCGGGCTCGACCTCCCAGATCGCGTCGAGCTGCTCCTCGAGCGAGGGGTTGTATCGCTCAGGGCGGGCGGGGACGTCGACGCCGACCGCCTCGTAGAACGGCTGCAGCGCCTGCGCGAACACCGTGTGCTGCGGATTCGGCTCGACCTCGTCACCCGTCGGGAGCCAGATGTTCAGCGCGAACGGTCGGTCGGTCAGGGCACGCAGCTCCGCCCCGGTGGCGCGGATGCGGTCGCCGTCATAGCCGTACAGGCCGAAGGAGCCGAGCCCGCCCGCCTCGCTCACCGCCGCGGTGAGCGTCGTGGAGGAGAGCCCGCCGAAGGGGCCGAGGATGATCGGATGCTCGATCCCGAGCAGGGCGCGGAGGTCACTCATGCTTCGACGTTACGCCCGCGGCGTACCCGCGAGGCCACCCGTGACGGAGGGAGCCCCGGATCCCGGTGCTACCCTCGCTGGAGAAGGGAGCGCGCACATGAGCGAGTGGTTCGGGCAGATGCTGAGCTTCGTCGCGACCGCGCTCGGCCTCGTCTCGATGCCGGACGCCGCGGCCCTCGGCCTCGCGATCGCGCTCCTCGCCGTGACCGCCCTCACGCTCGCCATCGTGCTGAGCGTGCGCCCGGAGGCCTCGTCCGACTCCCCGCATCCGTTGCGGGCGATCGACGTCGGCACCCTCCTCACGCAGAGCGATCCTGATGCCGCCGGGCATCCGCGCCCTCGGGCGCCGGGAGTCGCGACCGCCGCGTAGTCCGTTCCGACGGGACGACGCGGCTTTCGCCGACCCTTCCCGACGCCACGAACGGACACTTCCATGGACCCCTTTGCCTTTCCCCCACTCACCGCCCTACTCGACGCCGCCTACGGCGCCCTGACCGGACTCTCCGATCTCCTCACCCCGATCGCCGGGGCCTCCGCCGCCGCCCTCGCCGTCGTGCTGGTCACGCTGCTGGTGCGGGCGCTCCTCATCCCCGTCGGCATCTCCCAGGCCAAGGCCGAACAGACCAGGGCACGCCTCGCCCCGAAGCTGCGCGAGCTGCAGCGCCGCCACAAGAAGAACCCCGAGCGCCTGCAGAAGGAGATGATGGCGCTCTACAAGGCCGAGAACACCTCGCCGTTCGCGGGGATGCTCCCGGTGCTGGCGCAGGCCCCGGTCGTCGGCCTCCTCTACACGCTGTTCCTCCGCCCGGAGATCGCCGGACACCCGAACGCCCTGCTCGCGCACGACCTGTTCGGTGCTCCGCTGGGCACGAGTCTGGTCTCGGCGCTCTTCGGCGGCACGGCCACCCCGGCGACGTTCCTGGTCTTCGGGGTGCTGCTCGCCGTGATGATCGCGGTCGCCGAGGTCACCCGCCGCGTGTTCCGCCCGACTCCCGTCGAGGGCGACGACTCGCCCCTGAACTCGCCCACGATGATGCGCGTCATGTCGGCGATGCACTACCTGACGGCGGTGTTCGCCGCGTTCGTGCCGCTCGCCGCCGCGCTGTACCTCACCGTCACGGTGGTGTGGACGCTCGTGCAGCGGGTCATCCTGCGCCGCCAGTACCCCCTGCCCGTCCCGGCGGTCAGTCGGGCAGCGGTATCGGCGCGGTGAACGGTCCGGAGGGGCCACCGTCGCGGCGGTCCCTCCGCACACCGAGCGTGGTCCCGACGCTCGCGGCGATCACGAGGCCCACGGCCAGCATGCGCAGCGGGGTCGCGTCCTGCCCGAGGATCAGCCAGCCGGCCAGGGTCGCGAACGCCGGTTCGAGGCTCAGCAGCACCCCGAACACCCGCTGCGGCAGACGGCGCAGCGCCGCGAGCTCGAAGGTGTACGGGATGACCGACGACAGCACCGCGGTGATCGCCGCGAGCAGCAGGAGCTGCGGGTCCATCGCCACGGTCGAAACCGCCGGGATGCCGACAGGGATGAGCAGCACGGCCGCGACCACGAGTCCCATCGCCAAGCCGCTGTTCCCGGGGATGAGAGCGCCGACGCGGGCGCTCATCCGGATGTACATGATCCAGAAGCCGGCGGCGATGAGGATGAAGACCACGCCGAGCGGGTCGAGGGGCTCGGCGCCGATCAGGCCGTCGATGCCGAGCACCACCATGCCGAGGAGGGCGACACCGACCCACGCGGCATCCGCGAGCCGACGCGTGAGCACGGCCGCGAGCACGAGGGGTCCGAGGAACTCGATCGCGACTGCGGGGCCCAGCGGGATGCGGTCGATCGCGGCGTAGAAGAAGCCGTTCATCGCGGCCAAGGAGACGCCGAAGAGCACCGCGGCGAGCCACTGCGCGCGGGTCCACTTCCCCGGTCGCGGCCGCACGAGCACCACGAGGAGGATGGCGGCGATCGCCACGCGCAATGAGGTCACGCCCCAGGGGCCGAGCACCGGGAACAGCTGCGCCGCGACCGCCGCGCCGAACGGCAGCGACAGGCACGATCCGATGACGAGTGCCACCCCGACGAGGGGGCCGGAGGCGGCGGGCTTCTGCACCAGACAAGCTTAGGCGGCGGCCCCCGGGGGAACCGCCGCCTCCGCGCGAAGCGTCCCGGTCAGAGCGCCTTGCCGCCCGTGACCGCGATGACCGATCCGGAGGTGTACGACGACTCCGCCGATGCCAGGTACACGTAGGCGCCCGCGAGTTCGGCCGGCTGCCCCGCCCGGCCCAGCGGGGTGTCCGCGCCGAAGGTCGCCAGACGCTCGGCGTCCCATCCGGTCGCGGGGATCAGCGGCGTCCAGATCGGGCCGGGGGCGACGGCGTTGACCCGGATGCCGCGAGGGCCCGCCTCCTCGGCGAGCGCCTTCACGAACGCGACCTGGGCGGCCTTCGTCATGGCGTAGTCGATCAGGCCCGGCGAGGGGTTGTACGCCTGGACGGACGCCGTGACGATGATGCTCGCGCCCGGTTCGAGGTCGGGATAGGCCGCCCGTGCCGAGAACAGCAGCCCCGCGAGGTTCGTGTCGAACACCCGGCGCATCCGCTCGGTCTCGAGGTTCTCGAACCCGTCGATGTCGTGCTGGTAGCCGGCGTTGAGCACGAGGACGTCGAGTCCGCCCAGCTCGCGGCGCGTGCCGGCGACGATCTCGGTCGCGAACGCCTCGTCGCGCAGGTCGCCCGCGAAGCCCACGCCGGTGCGCCCGGTCTCGCGGACCAGGGCGAGCGTGTCCTCCGCGTCGTCCTGCTCCTCGGGCATGTGCGCGATCGCGATGTCGGCTCCCTCCCGGGCGAACGCGATCGCGACGGCGCGGCCGATGCCGGAGTCGCCACCCGTGATGAGGGCGCGGCGTCCCTCCAGTCGACCGTGACCGGCATAGGTCTGCTCGCCGTGGTCGGGTTCGGGGCGGGTCTTCTCGGTCAGTCCCGGCTGGTCCTGGTGCTGGGCGGGGAAGCCCTCCTCGCGGTGCGCGTGCCGGGGGTCGGGTGTGTCGTCGGTCATGGCCGGTCCTCCTCGTCTGGTCGAACTCGTCTGGTCGAACTCGTCTGGTCGAACAGGACCCAGCCTCCCCGATGCCCCTCGCCTGGCGTCAGGGGGTTGACATCCCTCCGCTCCGACCCGGAAGGCGGTCGAGGTCCCGGGGAACGCCGAGACCCACCGGCGGAGGCGTCTCCACGGGTGGGTCTCGGTGGTGCCGACGGGTGTCGGCTTCAGGTGTTCGGGGTCAGAGCGGAGGCGTGACCGGGACCTCTCCGCCGCCGGGCTCGTCGCCCGCCTCGGCGGGTTCGGGCACGAGGTACAGCCCGCTCGGGGCGTTCGCGGTGAAGGCGAGCGCCTCGATCCATGCGCGGTTGATGGAGGGCTGACGGCTGCCGAAGTACTTGAAGACGAGGGAGCTGCCGGGCTGGATCCACACCGTCGTGCGCCCGCCGCCGACGCTCGCATCCTCGCGCCAGCTGAACGGGAACGGCTCGCCTCGGCGCAGCTTCGCGGTGATGACGAGCTGCAGATGAGTGAGAGCGCGATCCTCGATCTCGGTCTTGACTCCGCCTTCGTAGACGAACTTTCCCATTCCATGCTCCTTGGTTCTCTGTCGCACCGGGACAGGGGCTTGCCCCCATTCTCGCGCATGCGGGGTCGAACCATCGACGGCGGAAGTCAACCCCCTCGGCGGAACCTGACGCGGGTCCTAACGTCGGAGTCCCAGCTCGAGGAGGCACTGCCATGAACGCACGACACATCGACGACCGTCCCGACGAGGGCTACACCCCGACCACCACGCACGCCCAGTGGGGCGCGGGCAATCCGCGACTGCGGATCACGCGCGACGACGAGCGCACCGAGTTCGCGCTCGAGGCCGATGTGGTGCGGATCGGCTCCGCCGACGGCAACGAGCTCCGGCTGCCCGAGACCGACCCCGTGCACGCCACGATCACGCACGACGACCGGGACGAGTACGTGCTCACGCTGCACGGCGAGGGTGAGACGAACGCCAGCCTGGGGGCGGATGCGACCCACCCCGGCGACGACTCCGAGACGCTCCGCACCGGCGCGCACTTCACGGCGGGCCCGTGGACGCTCGTGTTCGCCCGTGACGAGTTCGCCGATCACGGACGGCCCTTCGGAGGCCGATCGGGCGGCGAGTACTCCGACCAGCCGCTGCAGCCTCCGCGCCCGGACTACGACGAAGGCGAAGAGCGATGACGACCACGCGCGACCTCATGACCCCGAGCCCGCGCTGCATCGGTGTGAACGACTCGCTGCGCATCGCGGCGTCGGTCATGGCCGACCTCGATGTCGGCGCGCTGCCCATCTGCGGCGAGGACAGCCGACTCAAGGGCATGCTCACGGATCGCGACATCGTGGTCGGGGCCATCGCCCTGGGGATGGATCCGGAGACGACCCCGGCGGAGGCGCTCGCGAAGGGCAAGCCGATCACCGTGGACGCCGACGACGACATCCGCGTGGCGCTCGACCGGATGCAGGAGAACCAGATACGTCGGCTCCCCGTGATCGACGACCATCGGCTGGTCGGCATCGTCAGCCAGGCCGACATCGCCCGCTCGCTGTCCGCCGCCACGACCGGCAAGACCGTGGAGAGCATCTCGCGGTGACCGGGCAGGACGACCGCTCTCAGCCGCCCGGGTCCGATGGCCCGAGTGCCCTCGAGCACCTGAGCCGGCTCGCGGTCGAGCGACGCGTGCGCGTGGGCGTCGCGGAGTCCCTCACGTCCGGCCGTCTCGCGAGCACGGTCGGCGCCGGCGACGACGCGTCCGACTGGTTCGCCGGGGGCATCGTGACCTATCTGACCGACGTGAAGGAGCGCGTCCTCGGCGTGGCGCCCGGGACCGATCCCTGCTCCGCCGAGTGCGCCGAGCAGCTCGCCCGGGGCGCACTCCGCCTCTTCGACGCCGACCTCTGCGTGTCGACCACCGGGGTCGGCGGCCCCGGTGGTCAGGGCGGCCACCCCGCCGGGACCGTGTACCTGGGATGGGCGACCGCGGACGGCGTCGGCCATCGACGGCTGGCGCTGGTCGGGGACCCGGAGGAGGTCCTGGTCGCGAGCGTCGACGCCGCCGTCCGACTGCTCGCCTTCCACGCGGAGGGCCTGCGCCCGCTCGGACCCCGCCGCGGTGGGCGGAGCCCCGAGTAGAGCGGTCGTCAGGTGCCGGGCAGCAGCCCGATCCGCAGCGGAGCCCCCGGCGCCGCCGCCTCCCCGAGCGCCGCGTCGATGTCGGAGAGGGCGCGCACGGCGCCGACCGCATCGCCGAAGGGGTACGCCCGCCCGCGCCCGGCGAGGAACGCGACCGCCTCGGCCAGCTCGGCCCCCGTGTAGTTGTGGATGCCGGCGACCGTGACCAGGCGCCGCACGATGCTCTCCGCGTCGAACGGGACCGGGTCGGCCGGGAACACGCTGCCGACGAGCACGACCGTCCCGCCGACCGCCACCCCCGCGAGGGCCTCGCCCACCGCGTGCCCCGACGCCTCGATCACGACGTCCGGGTCGCGGTCGAGACTCGTCGCGCCGAACCGTGCCGCGAGCGCGCGCCGCTCCGCATTCGGATCGAGCACCTCGACCGTCGCACCCTCTTCCGCGGCGATGGCCGCGGCGGAGAGTCCGACCAGCCCCGCGCCGTGGATCCGCACGGCCGCACCGTCGAGGTCGCGGTCCTTCGCCGCCCGCGCCACCGCGGCCCAGGCGGTCGCGGTCGCGCACCCCGCGGGCGCGAGGACGGATGCCGGCAGCGCCTCGGGCACGCGGACGATGGCCGTCCCCTCCCGCAGCTGCACGTGGCTCGCGAACGCCCCGGTGAGATCGCCGTGCGCGCCGACCCGATCGTGGCCGTACTTGCCCAGGGCGCGGCACTTCTGCGGCATCCCCTGCAGGCAGCGGTCGCAGCTCGCGCACGAGATCGTCACCGACCACACCACACGGTCGCCGATGCGCAGCGGGGTCCCGTCGACCGTGTGCGCGCCGGTGTCCCCGGTCGCGATCACGCGCCCGACGCTCTCGTGACCGAGCACGAGCGGCGTCGGAGCCGGGCGACGCCCCTGCACGGTGTGCACGTCCGAACCGCAGATGGTCGACATCTCGACCGCGACGAGCACGTCGCCGTCGGCGAGCGCGACCCCCGGGACGGCGATCGTCTCGTGCGGGTGGCCTTCGCCGATCCACACCATCGCGGTCGCCGCCGGGCGCAGGGCGACGTCTCGGTGGTGGCCGGGAGGACGGATCAGCAGGGTTCCCATGTCGGCCCGCTCAGGAGGCCGCGACGAGCGGGAGCAGCTCGCGCTGGACGAGCACGTCGCGCAGGGCGGTGATGTCGCTGAGCACGGCATCGGCACCCGCGCCGCTGAGGGCCGGACGGTCGTGGGCACCGGTGAGCACACCCGCGACGAAGCCCGCACCGGCCCGACGCCCCGACTCGACATCGCTCACGGTGTCTCCGGCGACCGCGACGGCCGCGACGGAGGAGGTCTGCGTGCGCAGCAGCGCGCTGAGCACGAGGTCGGGCGCGGGGCGTCCGCGACCGGCGTCGATCGGCGACAGCGCCAGGTCGATGAGTCCGTGCCAGCCGAGGCCGTCGAGCAGCGCCTCGCGCGTGACCGGCGCGAAGCCCGTGGTGAGCACGACCTTCAGCCCGGCATCCTTGAGTCCCTGGATCGCGTCGGCCGCGCCGGGGATCTCCGAGACGCCCTGCTCCGCGACGATCTCGGCGTAGGCACCCTCGAAGGCGGCGGTCGCGCGCTCCGCCGCGACGACGTCGCCGCCGGCGAGATGCGTGAAGACGTCGATCTTCGACTGCCCCATGGTCACGCGCACGTAGTCGAGCGCTTCGGCCCACGGCATCCGGTCGGCGACGCCGGTGCGCTCGGCGGCGCGCTGGAACGCCTGCTCCACGACGCCGTCGTCGAGCACCGTGGTTCCCGCCATGTCGAGGACGACGAGTTCGAGAGGAGTGGTCATGATGTTCCTTCCATTGCTGCCGCCCACCCGAAGGCGGCGGTGAGATTCTGTTCGGCGAGCCCCAGTCCCGTGGTCATCCCGATGCCGGTGGTCGCAGCGAGCACGAGCACGCCGTCGTCGCCCCGGTCGATCAGGAACTCCTGCCGGCCCTTCGCGTACACGCCCTGCCAGCGCTCGAGCACGCGGGGTGCCGGCGCATCGAACAGCGCCTCCGCCTCGGTGAGGAACGCGGAGAAGGCGGCCTCGGGCTGGAACGGCGCCGGCGCGACGGCCGTGGTGTGCGAGTCGCCGATGATGAGCGTGCCGTCGGGCAGCTGCGTGTACATCTGGTTGAGGTCGATCGCGGCGAGGTCGGGGCGCTCGGCGTGCAGACGTTCCCGCAGCGCGGTGGCCTCCGGTCCGTCCGAGAACCGGCCGTAGCGCACGAGCGACCAGCCGGTGAGCAGCGGTGCGGCGAGCGGATGCCGGAACGACACCGCCGCCCGCATCATGTCGAGGGCGCAGCGCACGACCCCGTGGCGTTCGGCGACGTCGGGCAGCAGCTGATCGATGTCGTGGTTCACGGCGACGACGACGCTCGCGCAGCTGATCGGACCGCGGGTGGTGTCCACACGACCCTCCCCCACCGCGGTGACGGCGGTGCGGAAGCGGAACTCCACGCCCCGCTCCGCCAGGTGCCGGACGATCGCGTCGGCCGCCGTGCGCGGATCGGTCTGCAGGTCGGTCTCGATGTGCGCGCCGCCGACGAGCCCCTCGGAACGGAGCGGTGCGAGGCGCAGGAGCTCGGCGGCCTCCAGCATCCGGATGCCGCCGTCACGGGCCGCGGCCTCGAGCACGGCGAGCTCGTCGTCGTGGCGGGCCGCGACGAGTGTGCCCGACTCGCGCAGCCAGAAGCCCGCATCCTGGGAGAGACGCAGCCACAGGTCGCGCGAGGCGTCGGCGTAGCGTCGCGCCTCCCCGCCCTGCGCACCGATGCAGAGGTGCCCGAAGTTGCGGATCGTGGCGCCGATCGGCGCCTCGGTGCGGTCGACCACGATCACGCGCAGACCGCGCCGCACCGCCGCGTAGGCCGCACCGAGACCGACGATGCCGGAGCCGACCACGACGAGGTCGGCCGTGTCGAGGGGACGATTCATCGGAACACCTTCCGCATCCACATGGCCAGCCCTTCGACGACGAGCACGGTGGCGAGGATCATCAGCACGATCGCCGTCACGGTCTCGTAGCGCGAGCCCTGGCTGGCGTTGAGCAGGTAGTAGCCGACACCTCCGCCGCCGACGATGCCGAGGATCGTCGCCGCGCGGATGTTCGTGTCGAGCATGTAGAAGCTGTGGCCGATGAGCGCCTGCATGCCCTGCGGCACGGTGGCCGAGGTGTAGGTCTGCAGACGTGTCGCCCCGACGGCGCGCAGCGCGCGCTCGGGGCCGCGGTCCACCTCTTCGAACGAGTCGGCGATGAGCTTGCCGAGCAGGCCGATGCCGCCGATCGCGAGGGCGATGACGCCGGCCTGCGCACCGAGGCCGGTGATGACCACGAGCACGATCGCGAGGATCAGCTCCGGGATGCCGCGGATGCCGACGAGCAGCAGTCTCGCCGTGCCCCGCGCCCCCGAGCTCGGAGCGACGTTGCGGGCCGCGAGCGAGCCGAGCACGAGCGACGGGAGCAGGGTGAGCACGGTCGCGGCGAGGGCGATGGCGACGGTGTCGCGCATGGCCTGGAACATGGTGCTCGCGTCGTAGTTGCCGAACGAGGGCGGCCAGAACTTCGCGGCGACCTCGGGCAGCTTGGCCCAGAAGGTGAGGAGGTCCATCCAGTTGATCTGGCTCACCACGACGCTGCCGATCACCACGAGCACGGCGACGACGCCGGCGATCGTGTGTCGCACGCGCTGCGCGGTCCAGGGCCGACGCACGGCCGACTCCGGACTGGCCGCCCAGGCCGGGCGCCCCGCGGGAGCTGCGGCGGCGCTCGCTCCGAGACGCGGGTGCAGGAGGCGGTCCATCCACGAGCGGGTGTGCTTCTGCTCGCCGAGCATCGCCCCTCGGACCATGCTGGAGATGATCTCCATGACGATGCAGAGGACGAAGATGACCAGCGCGATGCCGAGGCCCTTGCCGTAGTTGAGCGACTTGAAGGCGTACGACATCTCGAGGCCGAGCCCGGCGACGCCGACGTAGCCGAGCACGACGCTGCCGCGCAGGTTGATGTCGTTGCGGTGCAGCACGGTGGCCACCCAGCTGGGCAGCACCTGCGGCAGGATGCCGGACGTGAACTCCTGCATCTTCGAACCGCCGGCCGCCCGGATGGCGAGACGGGGGCCTTCGTCGATCTGCTCGATCGCGTCGGCGAACATCTTCGAGATCATGCCGATCGAGTGGATGCCGATGGCGAGGATGCCGGGAAGCGTGCCGAGCGAGAACATCAGCACGAACGCCATCGCGAGCACGACGTCGGGGAGGGCGCGCGTGAGGACGCCGACGAAGCGGGCAGCGGCGCGCCACCCGTTCCCCGGCGTCGTGTTCGAGGCGGCGAGGTAGGCGATCGGCACCGACAGCACGGCGGCGAGCAGCGTGCCCACGAGCACCAGGCCCACCGTGAGCGCGATCAGCCAGGCGAGGTCGCCGGGCTCGGGGAACGTGAGGCCGCCGACGCGCGCCATGAAGTTCTCGGCGTTGCCCCAGCTCTGCACCATCGCCGGGATCGAGATGTCGACGTCGCGGACGGCGAGGATGCCGAGCACCACGAGGGCTACGAGCGTGAGGGATGCCGCGATCCGCTCCGGCGAGATCGGGCGCTTCGGGGCGCGCTCCGCGACACCGCGTCCGCCGCCCTGAGGCGCAGATCCGCCACCGTGGATCGCGGAGTCCGTCGAGGCGTCCAGAGCCGTCATGATGCCGCCACCTGGGCCGCGGCTTCCACGAGCTCCTCCTGCACGGCACGGATCTCGGCGGTCGTGGTCGCGACGCGTCCGTAGATCTCCATGACCTCGGCCTTGGTGAGGTCACCGGTCGGGGTGTCCAGCACGACCTCGCCGTGACGCAGGCCGACGATGCGGTCGGCCCACGAGATGGCGAGGTCGACCTGGTGCAGGCTGCACACCACGGTGAGGCCCTCGTCGGCGGCGATCTCGCGGATCAGCGCCATGACCTGCTCGCTCGACTCGGGGTCGAGCGACGCGACCGGCTCGTCCGCGAGCAGGATCGCCGGCTTCTGCATGAGGGCGCGGGCGATGGCCACCCGCTGCTGCTGTCCGCCCGAGAGCGTGTCGCTGCGCTGGTAGGCGCGGTCGAGCAGTCCGACGCGGTCGAGGTGCTCGAGCGCGGTGAGCTTCGAGGCCCGCGAGTAGCCCCAGAGGCCGAGACGCGGTCCGCGCACACCGGACAGGGAGCCGGTGAGCACGTTCTCGAGCACCGTGAGCGACGGCACGAGCTCGAACTGCTGGAAGATGAAGCCGACGCGGCTGCGGAGATCGCGCAGCGCCCTCCCCTTGAGCGCGGGGACCTGGGACCCGAGCACCTCGACGGAGCCGGACGTGGGGATCTCGAGGCCGTCGAGATGCCGCAGCAGGGTGGACTTCCCCGAGCCGGACAGCCCGAGGAGCACGACGATCTCGCCGCGGGAGACCTCCAGCGAGGCGTCCTTCAGGGCGGTCGTCGTCCCGAAGGTCTTCGTCACGCCGTCGAGACGGATGAGGGCGTCGGATGCAGTCATGTCAGTTTCCTGTCGGTCTTCCGGTCGTGGAGCGAGCGAAGCTTCCCGGTCGTGGAGCGAGCGAAGCGAGTCGAAACGCCCCACCCGGCGCGAGACGCCGGGTGGGGCGGTTCAGCGGGTCAGGCCTTGCACTGCTCCGCTTCGGTCTCCTTGCAGATGTCGCGGATCAGGTCGTAGTACGCGTCGTCGACGGGCTTCGTGGCGTAGAACACGCTGCGGAAGGCGTCGGAGTCGGCGCTGTCGATGCCGGCGGCGATGATGTCGTCGATCGTGATCTCGGAGAGGCCGTCGATGAGCTTCTTCGACACGTCGTCGGGAAGCGTGGACGAGTAGACGAGCGGCGCACCGGGGACCATCGTCTCGTCGATGACCTTGACCTTGTCGGACTTGGCGACCTCGGAGTCCTCGGCGAAGCCCGCCTCGCACTCGACGCCTTCGCCGACCTTGGTGACGCTCACGTCGTGCTTGCCCGCGAACACCGGGGTGATGTCGGTCTTGGGGTCGACGCCCGCCTTGAGGAGGTTGTACGACGGGAAGAGGTAGCCGGAGGTCGAGGACGGGTCGACGAAGCAGACCTTCTTGCCCTTGAAGTCCTCGAGGCTCTTGATGTCGCTGTCCACGGGGACGATCGCCTGCGAGTAGTAGCCCGGCTCCTGGCCCTCGGCGGTGACGATCGAGGAGATCGGGGTGAGCTTGGCGCCGTTGTTGGTGGCGGTGACGTACGTGAAGCCGGAGAACGACGCGACGTCGACCTTGCCGGCGACGGCGGCCTCGATGAGGGCGGCGTAGTCGGTCGACTCGTGGTACTCGACCGTCTTGCCGGTGATCTCGGCGATGTAGTCCATGAGGGGCTGGTAGTTCGTCTCGGTGTCGACCGAGTCGGGGACGACGCCGAAGACGAGCGTGTTCTCGTCGACCGCGAACCCGCTGGTGGAGGACGACTCGTCGGCGCCGGGGGTGCCGGACGCGTCAGCCGAGCCGGAACACGCGGCGAGGCCGAGGGCGAGGAGCGCGACGCCGGCGAGGGCGGGGAGAGCGCGAAGCTTCATGAGGACCTTTCAGGGTGTGAGGGGTGATCCACGGAAGACTCTCGCAGGTGCTGAGCCGAGATATGTACCTAACTCGGAAGAGTTCAGGGCTCGTTTACCCAGCATTAGCCTGGATGAACACTCCTGTAACGTGCTCACGCCGGACGGGCTGACGAAGTAATGTACCTATGTGGCCGAAGCTGTGTACACCCAGATCGCTGACGACCTCCGCGCGCAGATCGCGGCCGGAACGCTCCGCCCGGGCGATGACGTGCCCACCGAGGCCGAGCTCGCCGAGAGGTGGCGCACATCGCGCGGCCCGATCCGCAACGCCCTGGCCGCCCTGCGCGGCGAGGGTCTGCTCGAGACGAGCCGAGGGCGCCCGGCGCGGGTCGTCGCCCGCAAGGCCAACCAGGCCGTGGACGTGTCCGTCCCGTTCACCCGCTGGGCGCGCGAACTCGGCGTCGCGCCCGGCGCGCAGACGCAGGAGTTGAGCCTGAGGCGCGCCGGCGACATGGCGGCGGCCCTCGGCGTCGAGCCGACCGACACGATCGTGAGCGTGGTGCGGCTGCGCCTGCTCGACGGCCGGCCGACCATGCTCGAGCGCCTCAACTACACGGAGGCCGTCGGGCGCCGACTGTTCGAGGTGAACCTCGACGAGATCTCCATCACGGAGTACCTGTCGTCGGTCGGCCACCCGATCGTCACACTGCAGCACGTCATCGACGCGGTGGCTGCCGATGAGCAGGACGCCGCGCTGCTGCGGGTGCCGCGCGGGACTCCCATCCTGCGGCTCAACCGCACCTCCCGCGATGCCGAGGGGAGGATCTTCGAGGCCTCCGAGGATCGCTACCTGAGCGAGGTGGTGCGCTTCACGGTGGCCGCATCCGGCATCTCGACCGACGGCCACTACATGCGGGCGGTCGGCGCGTAGCGAGCGGGAGAGCCGCCGCGGAGAGCCGGAGAATCGGCCCGTTAACGCAGAAGGCGATCGCGAGCGCGCAAGTGTTTCAGAAGCCAGAAAGACCGCGCCCGCGATCGCAGCGCTGGGGACGCTTTATCTGGGGAGCCTCCAGATTACGGGAGCGGGCAAGCGCTTCTGAAGAGTCGAACGTCGAGACTCTCCTAGACTTTCGTCCAGGGTCTCGGAGACGGAGAAAAAGCGCGCCCCCACACTCTAGGGCATCACACGACCGGAAGACGTGCCGACACGACCCAATGTCCCTCGACCTCTCCGGCGCTGAACTCGCCGCTCGCGCCCATGACGCGCTCGGCCATGCGGCTGAGGCCGGTACGGCTGGAGGAGAGCTCGCGGCGCGGTGTCGTCGGGAGCGGGCTGCGCAACGTGAGGTGCGCCACCTCGTCGTCGACGTGGAGAAGGATCTCCACCTGGCCCGGACCTGCGTACTTGAGGATGTTGGTCGCGGACTCGCGCACGATGCGCGCGAGGACGATCTCGACCGCCCGCGGGATCCGCTCGTCGGCGGGGTCTCCTTCTCGGACCACGGTGTGGCCGGCCGACTGGAATTCTCCCTGCGCCTCGTCGATCGCCTCGGCGAGGTCGCCGGTCTGCACACTCGACGACTGCGGTCCGTCGTCGGCGAGCTCGATCACGAAGCGGAGATCGGTCATGGCCTTGCGGGCCGCGACGCGGATCGCCTCTTGCGAGTCGCTGCTCGTCTGCGGGTCTTCGAGCATCTGCACGTGCAGCGACACCACCGTGAGGTGGTGCGCGATGCTGTCGTGCAGTTCGCCGGCGATCCATCGTCGCTCGGCGAGTACGGCCTGACGCTCCTGCTCGGCCGCCGCTTCGAGTTCACCTTCCAGTCGGCGTCCGCGAGCGAACGCCAGTCGCAGAGCGAGCCCGACTGCTCCCGCCACTGTCGCGAAGATGAGGTAGATGCCCACATTCACAGGAACCTCGGAATCGCCGTAGGCGATGACGCCGGTGGCGACGAGGAACCCTGCTGTGTAGGACAGGATCAAGGATGTCCACCCGAGCCGCATGACCAAGGCAGCAGCGAATGCCGCCGTGATCAACACCTGGGTCTCCGTTCCGGTGAGGAAGGAGAGCCCCAAGGCCGCCCCCAGCGCGCATGTCGCGATGAGTGGGGACCACAGGTAGAGGGCGAACACGGCCGATGAGGCGATGCTCACCGCGGAGGTGAACGGGTTGACGTTCGGATCGGTGAAGAGTCCGATGACGTCGACGGCGATCATCACGCAGATGATCGCGAGGATGACGATGCGTTCCACACGGCTGAGCCGCTCGCCTCGACCGAGTCGGAAGATATCGGGCGTTGCCCGAGTCGACTGGTCAAAGGCCATGGTGCACTATCTCCTATATGCCAGCTATCCTAGCGGTAGAGACCAAAAAGCTTGCCAACCTGCTGCCAGAAAGACATAGGATTCACCTCCATTTACTAGCCGTTCGTTGATGTCTGTATTCATCTTCTCGGCGAATCCCCGCGGGCACATCGGACTCTGGTCCAGACCTTTTTGGCCAAAGGTCTACATCGCTCTCGCGCGTCGCGCGCGCCGTTAGGCTTCCCCCATGCAGGAAATCCGTGTCGTGATCGTCGATGACGATCCCCTCGTGCGCTCAGCGCTGTCGCACTTCGTCTCCCGCGACCCCGAGATCTCCGTGATCGCGCAGGCGGAGGACGGGATCGAGGCGATCGCGACCGTCGAGAGAGAGCAGCCCGACGTCGTGATGATGGACGTCCAGATGCCCGAGATGGACGGCATCGAGGCCACCGGCGTGATCGCCGAGCGCTGGCCGCACGTCCGCGTCCTCGCGGTCACCACCCTCGACGGCAGTGACACCGTGCTCCCGATGCTGAGCGCCGGCGCCTCCGGCTACCTGCTCAAGGACTCCAGCGCGGAGGAGATCGTCACCGGCGTGCGGGAGGTGCACAGCGGGGCGAGCTCGCTGTCCCCGCGCATCGCGTCGATGCTCATCAAGCACGTGCGCGACTCCACCCCGGTCGCGGCCGACGTGGATGCCCTCGAACCGCTCACCGAGCGCGAGGCCGAGGTGCTGCAGTGTCTCGCCCAGGGGATGTCCAACGCAGAGATCGCCAAGGCGCTGATCGTCTCGGAGGGCACCGTGAAGGCGCACCTCGGTCGCATGATGTCGAAGTGGCACCTGCGCGACCGCGTGCAGATCCTGGTCACGGCCGCGCACGCCGGACTGGTCAGCTTCCGCTGAGACGCGGTTCGGACACGACGATGAGGCCGCCCGTTCCCGGATGGGCCGCTCATCTCCTCGGGCTCCCGGGGGCGGTGTCGTTCCGCCGATACCTGCCGATCGTCCGCGCCGCGGGCACGCTCGGAGAGCGGATGCGGGCGCTGGACGACGCTGCTCTCCGGGCTGAGGCCGGATCGCTCGACCTCCGCACCGGCGTCCGGCAGCTGCCGCCGGACGCGACCGCCCGGTATCTCGCGATCGCGCGCGAAGCGGCCGATCGCACACTCGGCCTGCGGGCGTTCGACGAGCAGCTCCTCGCGTGCTGCGCGTTGCTGTCCGGCCACGCCGTGGAGATGGACACCGGCGAGGGCAAGACCCTGGTCGGCGCTCTCGCGGCCGCGGGGTTCGCGACCGCGGGCAGACGGGTGCACGTGATCTCGGTCAACGACTATCTCGCCGAACGCGACGCCACCTG
Organism: Microbacterium sp. GW821-FHT01D02; assembly: GCF_059422585.1. Lineage (NCBI taxonomy): Bacteria > Bacillati > Actinomycetota > Actinomycetes > Micrococcales > Microbacteriaceae > Microbacterium > Microbacterium sp. GW821-FHT01D02. Next base: position 806,003 of record NZ_JBWKXB010000001.1, read on the forward strand.
GATGGGTGCCTTCTTCGGTCTGGTCGGGGTGAGCGTGGGCTGGGTCGGCCAGCACACCCCTCCGGAGGATCGGCGCACCGCCTATCGATCTGACGTCGTCTACGCGCCCGTGAGCGAGATCGGGTTCGACGTGCTCCGCGATCGCTTCGCCGTCGCCGACGACGAACGGGTCGGACCGGTGTTCGACGCGGCGATCGTCGACGAGGTGGATGCGGTGATGATCGACGAGGCGATGGTCCCCCTCGTCCTCGCGGGCGCCACGGACGATCAGGCGGACCCGTTCGAGGAGGCCACGGCGCTCGTGGAGAGCCTCGTGCCGGACGCGGACTTCACGGTGGACGGCGAACAGGCGACCGTGAGCCTGACCGACGACGGGCTCGACCGGGTGGAGGAGCGGCTCGGCGGGATCAACCTCTACAACCTGGAGCATCTCGGCATGCTCACCCGCATCAACCTCGCCCTGCACGCGCGGGTCCTCGTCCACCGCGACGTGGACTATCTGGTGACGGACGGCAGGATCACCCTGATCAACACCACGCGAGGGCGGACAGCGCACCTGCAGCGCTGGCCCGACGGGCTCCACGCCGCGCTCGAGGCGAAGGAACACCTCGCCGCGTCCGCTCCCGGCGCGATCCTCGACCAGATCACGGTCCAGGACCTCCTCCTCCGCTACGAGACCCGATCGGGGATGAGCGGCACGGTCACCGCGGTGGCGGAGGACCTCCTCGAGTTCTACCGCCTGCCGGCGGGCAGGGTCGAACGCCACGAGCCGAACCGTCGGGTCGACGGACCGGATGTCATCGTCATGAGCGAGGACGAGAAGACCGCGGCCGTGATCGAGGAGATCGCCGCACGCCACCGCTCGGGACAACCGGTGCTGGTCGGCACCCAGAGTGTCGCCGAATCCGAGACGCTCGCCGATCGCCTCCGCGCGACGGGCATCCCGGTGCGGGTGCTCAACGCGAAGAACGATGCGGAGGAAGCGGCCATCATCGCCCGCGCGGGCGAATACGCGGCCGTGACGATCTCGACGCAGATGTCCGGGCGCGGCACGGACATCAGGCTCGGCGGCCCCGACGAGGAGGACCGCGACCGCACGGTGGGAGCCGGGGGTCTCGCCGTGATCGCGACCGGCAGATACCCCTCACGCCGTCTCGACGCACAGCTCCGCGGGCGCGCGGGACGGCAGGGCGACCCGGGTGTCAGCCGCACCTTCCTCAGCCTCGACGACGACCTCGTGCGGATGCATGCGACCGCCGAGATGCTCGCCCGCATCGACCGTCAGCGGAACGCCCTGCCCGACCTCGAGCGCCGGCGCATCGCCGACCAGTGCCAGTCGATCGCCGAGAGCATGCGCACCGACCGTCATCGTGCGACCTGGGTCTACAACCGCGCCATCGCGGCACAGCGCGACGCCGTGCTGCGGCACCGGAGCGACGTCGTCGACGGAGATGTCTCCGACGCCCGGATGCGCGAGCTCGTCCCCGAGCAGTGGCGCCGACTCGTGGCGGCCCGGGGCGCGGATGCCGTGTCCGAGACCGCGCGCGCCGTCGCGGTGCACTTCCTGGACGAGCAGTGGGTCACGCACCTCATGGTCCTCCAGGAGCTGCGCGACGGCATCCACCTCCGCGCCCTCGGTGGCGAGAAACCGGCCGACGAGTTCCACCGGCTCGCACTCCGCGAGTTCCAGGGCTTCTTCGACGGCGCGTACGGCAGCACCGCGGACTTCCTCCGCGAACTCACCCCGGACGACGTCGGACGCGACCTCGTGGATCTGGGCCTCCGCCGGCCGTCGGCCACCTGGACCTACATGGTCACCGATGACCCCTACGGCTCCCCTGGCGACCGCTTCGTCCGCCGAATCGGGAAGTTCGTCCGCTCCCGACTCCTCGACCTGGAGTAGCCGGAGGGAGCGCTGCGGCGCGCGCCAGCGACGGTCCGGGTCCCACCATGCGGGTCCGCGGATCTGCGGGATGCCCCTGTCCATCCGGATCTCCCATCCCGACCGGTCCAGCGAGCGGTGGTGCCACCAGCACAACGGCACACCGTTGTCGGTGTGCGTCTCGCCACCCCTGGCGTGCTCGATCACATGATGGATCTCGCACCAGGAAGCGGGAACATGGCACCCGGGTATCAGGCATTCACGATCACGGGCGACGATGGCACGCCGCTGATGAACCGTGAAAACCCGGTCGGTCACGGACACACCGATGATGCGTCCCGCATCGAGGAGCACACGCTGGATCGCCCCGCCGCACGCGGCCTGTCTCGCCACCCCGAGGGGGACAGGAGCCTGCGAGCCGGCGATTGTCGACCACCCTGCTCCTGTCGCGATGTCCTTCACATCCGCCTGCACCACCAGAGTGGGTGCGGCGCCGGCCAGCTTCGGCATCTCATCGTGACGAGCTGCGATCCCCATCGCCGCGGCCAGCGCATCGTGACGCTTCTGCGCCGCGGTGCGGGCATCGATCACGGCGCGCGGATCGGTGTTCCACGGATCCGTGTTCCACGGATCTGTGTTCCCAGGATCGGTGTTCCCGGGATCGCCTTCGGCCGCCACGGCGTCGGAGTCTCGGAACACGACGCCCGGCTGCGGCGGACCGTCGGTCTTCGGATTGCACTGCGCGTCGATGATGAGTTGCAGCTGCGCCGCGGCATCCGGCAGCAGATTCCCTCGGAGCGGGTGCACGCCGTCGCGCAACCGCCCGACCGTCACGAACCGCTGCTGTTGCGCCCGGAGGTCGGAGGGCTCCGCGCCATCAGGGTCGAGGGCCATCGCCAAGGCCTGCGCGAACTGACGGATGTCGTCCGGCGTCGCCGGCGGCGCCGTACCAGCATCGGCATCGGCATCGGCATCGGCATCGGCATCGGCATCGGCAGGACACCCGCGCGCGAACGCGGCGAGCGCGGCATCCGCCGTCAACCGGTCGGTGACGCCGATCCGATCCCCGGCCTGATCGATCGGTCCGGTCGCCGCGAGAACCCCGGCCACCCCGATCGCACCGTCGAGGAGTGCCTCACGAACCTCGGGGTAGCGTGCAGGAAGCCGCTCCCCCGACGACAACGCCACCTCACGTCGCACGGCGGATGCCGCCTTGAGCATCTTCGATGCACCGGGAGCGTCGACCCGCGCCACCCGCTGCAGAAGCTCGTTCGTCGAGCGGCAGCCGAAGCCGTCGGAGAACCGCGGCTCGGCCGAGGCCACCGTCGCCACGATCACCGCCTCCACGCGGCGGAGCGCGTCACCCGCAGCGCGCAGGGCGTCCATCCGCTCGGCATCCGTGAGCGCGGTGAACACATCGACGGACAGCACGCGATCGAGATCGGCGACGACCTGATCCACAGCATCCGCGAGGGAGTTCATACCCTCGATTCAACGCCGGGCCACGGACATTCCGCCCCCGAAACAGCCCTGTTCAGCAGCCCTTTTGCGGAATATCGGAATGCAGTCGAACAGAGCCGGCGCCCCACGCTCACAGCGCGAGCAGCACGATCCCCGCGACCACCACGAGGGACGCGCCGATCCGCCACCACGGCTTCGACTCCCGCAGGACGAACACCCCGAACAGGCTCACCAGCACGACACTCACCTCGCGCAGTGGCGCGACCAGCGCGACCGGCGCGATCTGGATCGCCGTCAGCACCAGGATGTAGGACAGCGGCGACAGGATGCCGAACACGACGATGCGGCGCCACTGCGTGCGGCCCAGCGCCCAGACCGCTCCCCACCGGCGCCGGACCGCGATGGAGTAGAAGGGGATCTGCAGCAGCGTGGTGCCGACCATGAACGCGACCGGCGAGAGGTTCCAGGTGCGCACCGCGTGCGCATCCCAGATCGTGTAGATCGCGATCGTGACGCCGGTGAGCAGACCGAAGAGGATGCCGGGGTCGATGCGGCGGGCGCCGCCACCGCGTCCGCGGTCGACGAGTCCGATGGCCACCACACCGACGATCACGGCGGCGACGCCGATCAGCGCGATGAGCGAGGGCCTCTCGCCGAGCAGCAGCACCGCCACGATCACGGAGAGGAAGGGTCCGGTGCCGCGCGCGGTGGCGTACACCGTGGAGAGGTTGCCCTCCCGGTATCCGCGCTGCAGCACCGCCATGTAGCCGACGTGCAGCACCGAGGACACGACGACCCCGAGGGCGAACGACCAGAGATCGTCGGTGCCGAGGCCGCCGGTGAACGGGACGACCCCGACCCACACGAGGGTGCTGCCGACGGCGCCCCACCAGAGGAACGGCACCCCGGCCCTGCTGATGCCGTGGGCGATGATGTTCCACGCGGCGTGGGCGACCGCCGCCCCGAAGACGAGGACGAACGCGAGTGCCGACACGATGAGACCCTTCCGTTCGGCGCGGGCGCGACGAACAGGGTCCTCCGGGCTTTTGTCCTGTCAGATGACGGCCCTCCTGCGGAGGAGGACCGTGGCGCCGCTCGGACCAGGCGGGTGCGAGACCCCGGAACCCTAGGCGCTATCGAGGGCAACCCTAACGCGCGCGGATGAACAGACGGGAAACGGCCGCGCCGCGTTCTCCGGGCGGGGGGAGGGATCCCAGCGCCGCGAGTACGCTCGAAGCAAGCCCGTCTCCAGGAAGGCACTCCATGCCCGTCACCCCGGTCGCCCTCTCGCACGCCGAGGATCTCGCCGACTTCGTCGCCGCCTCGCCCTCCAGCTACCACGCAGCCGCCGAGGTCGCCCGCCGCCTGGAGGCCGCCGGGTTCACCCGGCTGCAGGAGGAGGACGCCTGGCCGACTCCCGCCGGAGGACGCTACGTCGTCGTCCGTGACGGTGCGACGATCGCCTGGACGGTCCCCGAGGATGCGACCGCCACGACGCCGGTGCAGATCTTCGGCGCGCACACCGACTCCCCCGGTTTCAAGCTCAAGCCGCAGCCGACCACCGGATCCCGCGGGTGGCTGCAGGCCGCCGTCGAGGTCTACGGCGGGCCGCTGCTGAACTCCTGGCTGGACCGCGAGCTGCGCCTGGCCGGACGCCTCGCCCTCGCCGACGGCCGCGTCGTGCTCGCCGACACCGGCCCCCTGCTGCGCCTGCCCCAGCTCGCGATCCACCTCGACCGCGGCGTCAACAACGGTCTCGCGCTCGACAAGCAGGTCGAGACGCAGCCGGTGTGGGGTCTGGGCGATGCGAGCGAGGCCGACATCCTCGCCGAGCTCGCCGCGTCCGCCGACGTCGCAGCCTCCGACGTCCGCGGCTACGACGTCGTGATCGCCGACTCGGCCCGCGGTGCGGTGTTCGGCAAGGACAGTGCCTTCTTCGCCTCGGCTCGCCTCGACGACCTCGCCTCCGTGCACGCCGGCGTGGTCGCCCTCGAAGCGCACGAGCCGGCAGCGGGAGGGCCGATCGCCGTGCTCGCGGCCTTCGACCACGAGGAGCTCGGATCGGAGTCGCGCTCCGGCGCGGCCGGACCGTTCCTGGAGGACGTGCTCGAGCGTCTCTACGCCGGGCTCGGGGCCGACGCCTCCCAGCGTCGCCAGGCCTATGCCTCGTCGTGGTGCCTGTCGAGCGACGTCGGTCACTCGGTGCACCCGAACTACGCCGCCAAGCACGACCCGGTGGTGCAGCCGGTCCTCGGTTCCGGTCCGATCCTCAAGATCAACGCCAACCAGCGGTATGCGACGGATGCGGTCGGAACCGCGTCCTGGCTGGCCTGGTGCGAGCGGGCGGGCGTGGCCACGCAGGAGTTCGTGTCGAACAACAGCGTGCCGTGCGGATCGACCATCGGCCCGATCACCGCGACCAGGCTCGGCATCCGCACGGTCGACGTCGGCATCCCGATCCTGTCGATGCACTCGGCGCGCGAGCTCGCGGGGGTCTCCGACCTGCATGACCTGACCCGCACCGCGCAGTCGTTCTTCGCCGGCTGAGTCGGTCGTCCCGCGGCGGCACATCCGCCCACCGGGGCCCCGGCAGTGCCAGGATGTCACCATGACGGACATCAAGCCGGCTCTCATCGAGCGCGCGGGCATCGAGATCATCCCCGAGTCCGAGCGGACCGCGAAGCCCCGCGACCTGTTCTGGCCATGGTTCGCCGCGAACGTGTCGGTGTTCGGCATGTCCTACGGATCGTTCGTGCTGGGCTTCGGGATCTCGTTCTGGCAGGCGACCCTGGTGTCGGTCATCGGCATCGTGGTGTCGTTCCTGCTGTGCGGGCTGATCGCGATCGCCGGCAAACGCGGCTCCGCCCCCACCATGGTGCTCTCCCGCGCGGCCTTCGGGGTGCAGGGCCAGAAGATCCCCGGCATCGTCTCGTGGCTCACCTCGATCGGGTGGGAGACGTTCCTCGCGATCATGGCTGTGCTCGCCACCGCGACGATCATCACGCAGCTCGGCGGCGACGGCGACAGCATCGCGCTGAAGATCATCGCCACCGTGATCGTCGCCGCCCTCATCGTCACGGCCTCCGTGCTCGGCTATCACACGATCATGAAGCTGCAGTCGGTACTGACGTGGGTCACCGGCGTCGTGACCGTGCTCTACATCATCCTGGCCGCACCGACCATCGACCTGAGCGCCGTGCTCGCCCGCCCCGACGGCGGCATCGGACAGGTGATCGGCGCGCTCGTCATGGTCATGACCGGGTTCGGGCTCGGGTGGATCAACATCGCCGCCGACTGGTCGCGGTACCAGAAGCGCACGGCATCCGACGGCGCGATCGTCGCCTGGAACACGATCGGCGGCTCGGTCGCCCCGGTGATCCTCGTGGTGTTCGGTCTGCTGCTCGCCGGGTCGAACGACGCGCTCCTCGCCGCAGTCCGGGACGACCCGATCGGCGCGCTCGCCTCGATCCTTCCTCCCTGGGTGCTCGTGCCGTTCCTGCTCACGGCCGTGCTCGCGCTCGTCTCGGGCGCGGTGCTGGGCATCTACTCCTCCGGGCTGACGCTGCTGAGCCTCGGCATCCGCATCCCCCGCCCCTCGGCCGCCGCGATCGACGGCGTGATCCTCACGATCGGCACGATCTTCGTGGTGTTCTTCGCGACCGACTTCCTCGGCCCGTTCCAGAGCTTCCTGATCACGCTCGGGGTGCCGCTGGCCTCCTGGGCCGGCATCCTGATCGCCGACATCCTCCGCCGCCGCAAGGACTACGACGAGGCGGCACTGTTCGACAGCCGCGGCCGCTACGGCGCCTGGGACTGGACCTCGATCGGCACCATGGTCGTCACCACGGTGATCGGCTGGGGACTGGTCGTGAACGGCTTCGCCGAAGACGCGCCCTGGAACAACTGGCAGGGCTACCTGCTCTTCCTCATCGGCGGACGCGACGGCGCCTGGGCGTTCGCGAACCTCGGAGTCTTCTTCGCGCTGGTCCTCTCGTTCCTCGTGACGTACTTCGCGCGCGCGGGGAAGATCCGTCGCCAGGAGAGCGCGTGACCTCTTCGACCGTCTCGGGAACCCCCGCTTCGGCAACCACGGCCCCCTGGCTCGTGGTGATCGATCCGCAGGCGATCTTCGCGTCCTCCGACTCCGCATGGGGGTCGCCGTTCTTCGCGGAGGCGATGCCGCGCATCCACGCCCTGGCCGCGACCTTCGGCGAGCGCGTGCTCGTGACCCGGTGGATGCCGACGGCCGACCGCTCCACGTCGTGGGGCGACTACTTCGCCGCCTGGCCGTTCGCGGATCAGCCTGCGGACGACCCGCTCTTCGACCTCGTCCCCGAAGCCGCCGCGCTGTCCCCGCATCCGACGATCGATCTTCCGACGTTCGGCAAGTGGGGCCCGCAGCTCGAGTCCGTCGTCGGGCACGGCGCGCGGGTGGTGCTCGCGGGGGTCGCCACGGACTGCTGCGTGATCTCGACGGCCCTGGCCGCGGCCGACGCCGGAGTGCACGTGACGATCGCGGCCGATGCGTGCGCCGGATCGACCGCCGAGAACCACGCGGCGGCGCTGCAGGTGATGGGCCTCTATCCGCCGCAGATCACGATCAGCGACTCGTCCGCGATCCTCGACGCGCGCTGAGCGGATTCCGCGCGGCGGTTCAGACCGACGCGCGGACGGCGGCGGCGATGTCGGCCGGCGTTCCGTGCCACGGAGCGCCGTGCCCCGGCAGCACCCAGGACGCCGAGACGGCCGCCAGGCGGTCGAGGGAGGCGAGTGCCTCCGCCGGCTCGTCCGTGAACGGCGCGGGCTGCGCACCGGTGCGCCCGGTGAGCACGTGACGTGTCGTCAGAGCGTCGCCGACGAACACGGCATCGGCAGCCGGGACGTGCACGGCGATGCTGCCCGGCGAGTGCCCAGGCATGCCGATCACGACCGGTGCGCCGGGCAGGTCGAGGACCTCGCCGTCCGCGACCTCGACCACCTCGGCGACGTGGTGCGTGCGCAGCGCGTTCTTGCGGATGCCGTAGGCGAAGAACCCGAGCGTCGGGCCGAGCCGCGCCGGCCCCATCGAGGTCTTGGGCTTCTCGCCGGTGCGGACGCGATGGCTGTCCGCGGCATGGATGAACACCGGCACGCCCGCTTCCCGACGCAGGCGCTCGGCGAAACCGATGTGGTCGCTGTCGCCGTGCGTCAGGACGAGGCCGCGGATGTCGGACAGCGGGCGCCCGAGATCGGCCAGCTCGCGCTGCAGGTCGTGCCAGTGGCCGGGGAGACCGGCGTCGATCAGGGTGATCCCCTCGGGCAGGTCGACCAGGTACGAGGCGACGATGTCGTTGCCGAGGCGGTGCAGGTGCGGTGCGAGCTTCATGGCGATCCTCTCGGGATGTTTGCGATGGCTACGTTACGTAGCTATCATGGCTATTGTCAATAGCCATCGAGGAGGGCGCGATGCCGACACCCGAACGCACGTCGATCGAGGAGATCGTCTCGGCCGGACGCGAGATCCTGGAGACGACCGGTCCCGCCGGCCTCACGATGCAGGCGGTCGCGACACGCGTGGGCGTGCGCGCACCCTCGCTGTACAAGCGGGTGCGCGATCGGGATGCCCTGCTGGCCGCGGTCGCCGCCGCGTCGATCGACGCGCTCACGGCACGGCTGGAGGCGGCGGGCGACGACCTGACCGCCCTCGCGAACGCCTACCGCTCGTTCGCGCACGAGCACCCGGAGGGCTTCCGCATCATGTTCACGGTGGCAGCCCCGCACGACGCCCTCGAGCGCTCGGCGGCGCCGCTGATCCACGCGGCATCCGCCCTCGTCGGGGAGGACGACGCCCTCGACGCGGCACGACTCCTCACCGCCTGGGCGACGGGCTTCCTGCAGATGGAGCTCTCCGGCGCCTTCCGACTCGGCGGCGACGTGGACCGCGCGTTCGACTACGGCCTGCGGAGGCTCCTCGCCGGCCTCACGGACTGAGGCCGCCCCCGCCCCGACCCTCCCCCGCGCACCGAACCGGAATGCTGCCACACTGAGCGGTGGGAGGGGTCCATGAGCATCGACGCGCACGCCGAAGAGTCCGCACGCCCGAAGAAGGCCCGAAAGCCCTGGCACCGGGCGAAGGTGGCGCTCGGGATCATCGTCGCCGTGGTCGCCGTGGTCGCGCTCATCGGAGCACTCACGCCGTGGCCCTCGGCCATGGTCATCCGGGCGGTGTTCACCAAGGGCGGCGAGGACACCGCCGCCGAGATGGATCGACACGTGCCCGACACGAAGCTCTCGGTGCAGAAGGACGTCGCCTACGGCGACGACGGCGCGGACACCACGATGGACGTCTTCCGCCCGGCATCCGCGACCGGCCCGCTGCCCACCGTGGTGTGGATCCACGGCGGAGCCTGGATCTCGGGCGCGAAGGAGAACGTCGACCCGTACATGCGTATCCTCGCCGCCGAGGGATACACGACCATCGCGGTCAACTACACGATCGGCCCGGAGGGCGTGTACCCCCTCGCCGTCCAGCAGCTCGACACCGCCCTCGCCTACATCGACGAGCACGCCGAGGAGCTGGACGTGGACGCGAACCAGATCGTCCTCGCCGGAGACTCCGCCGGCGGGCAGCTCGCCAGCCAGATGGCCACCCTGATCACGAGCCCCGACTATGCCGAGATCATGGACATCGCCCCCTCCCTCAAGCCCGAGCAGCTGGTGGCGACCGTCCTCAACTGCGGCGTGTACGACCTGTCGGCGCTCGCGCAGCTCGACGGCATCGCCGGATGGGGATTCAAGTCGGCCATGTGGGCGTACTCGGGCACCAAGACCTGGGCGGAGGACTCCACCGGCGCGACGATGTCGACCATCGACTGGGTCACCGCCGACTTCCCTGCCACGTACATCTCGGGCGGCAACGGCGACGGGCTCACCTGGCTGCAGTCGATCCCGATGGCCCAGCGCCTCGATGAGCTCGGCGTCGAGGTGACGACCCAGTTCTGGCCGGCGCCGCACGAGCCGCAGCTGCCCCACGAGTACCAGTTCCACCTCGACCTGCCCGATGCGCGGACCGCGCTGCAGAAGACCATCGACTTCCTCGACACGCACACGACCCGCTGACGCCGCCCTTCCCTCTGCCGCACGAACATTTCACACCTGTGACGAGCGCCACGGAAGTGATATGTTCGGCGTATGCACACCGAGAACGAACGCGCCCTCGAGTCCGGCATCGTCACCGACCTGTCGGGCCGGATGACCTACGGGTCGTACCTGGCGCTGGACCAGCTGCTCACGGCGCAGCATCCGGTGAGCGAGCCCGAGCACCACGACGAGATGCTGTTCATCATCCAGCACCAGACGACCGAGCTGTGGCTCAAGCAGCTCCTGCACGAGCTCTCCTCCGCACGGGAGCTGCTCGCGCGCGATGACCTGCGCGAGGCCCTCAAGCGCATCGCCCGCGTCAAGCGCATCCAGGACGTGATGACGCAGCAGTGGTCGGTGCTGGCGACCCTCACCCCCACCGAGTACGCGCAGTTCCGCGGCGCGCTGGGCAACTCGTCCGGGTTCCAGTCGGTGCAGTACCGCGCCGTCGAGTTCGCGCTCGGCAACAAGAACGAGAAGATGCTCAAGGTCTTCGCCGACCACCCCGCCAACCTCGCGCTGCTCACCGCCGAGTGGGAGAAGCCGACGCTGTACGACGAGTTCCTGCGCTTCGCCGCCCGTCGCGGACTGCCGATCCCCACCGAGATCCTCGAGCGCGACGTGCGCGAGCCCTACCGCGAGACGCCGGGGCTCGTTCCCGCGATCCGCGAGATCTACCAGGACCCGAGCCGCTACTGGGACCTGTACGAGGCGTGCGAAGACCTGGTCGATCTGGAGGACAACTTCCAGTTCTGGCGCTTCCGGCACCTCAAGACCGTGGCCCGCACGATCGGCATGAAGGTCGGCACCGGCGGCTCCAGCGGCGTGGGCTTCCTGCAGCGCGCCCTGGATCTGACCTTCTTCCCCGAGCTCTACACCGTGCGGACGGAGATCGGCAGCTGATGCGGGCCGCCACGTTCTTCGACGGCGACGGCTGGCGCGAGGGCGTCGCCGAGGTCGTCGACGGGCGCGTGCGGCTGCGCGCCGAGACCCCGGCGGTCGGACTCCCGCGGCTCGACGGCGTCGTCACCGGCGGCTTCACCGACCAGCACGTGCACCTGCAGCTCGTCGACCACGCGCTGCTGGCCGATTCGCTGCTCGGGCGGGTGGTCGACCTCGGCGGGAGCCCCGGGGTGCTGCGCGATCTCGCAGGACGCCTCGTCTCGCCCCGCCTCGACTTCGCAGGGGCTTTCCTCACCCCTCCGGGCGGCTACCCCTCGGATCGCTCCTGGGCTCCGGCCGGATCCGTGCGCGAGATCCCGGATGCGGATGCTGCCGCCGACGCGGTCGCCGAGATGGCCGAGGCCGGCGCCTCCTGCCTCAAGGTCGCCGACAACAGCACGGCAGGACCCGTCTTCCCGGACGCGCTCCTCCGCACGATCGTCGAGCTCGCGGCGGCCCGGACGCTGCCGGTCGTGGTGCACGCGGAGGGACCCGGCGAGGCGCAGCGTGCCGCCCGCCTCGGCGCCGCCAGGCTCGCGCACGCCCCGTTCAGCGAGCGCCTCGACGACGCGGAGATCGCCCTCCAGGCCTCGTCCCTCGCGTGGATCTCGACCCTGTCGATCCACGACGGCGCCGATCGCGCGACCGCCATCGACAACGTCCGACGCTTCCATGCGGCGGGCGGCACCGTGCTCTACGGCACCGACATGGGCAACGGCCCCACCCCCGTCGACCTGAACCAGAGCGAGATCGCGGCCCTGCGCGCGGCCGGACTCGACGACGACGCCCTCCTGCGCGCGCTCGCCCCGGTCGACCCCCTCGACCCCTCCTCCCTCCTGCTGCTCCTCCCCGGTCGCGCCTCCGCGACCGCCGACATCCGCAGCGCCCGCCCGCTCACCCCCGCCGACCTGAAGGTGTGACATGACCGCTCCCCGTGAATCCGACCCCCGCGACGTCGCCCTGCTCGATGCGGCCCGCGCCCTCGACGCGGCCGATCCGCTGCGCGGCCACCTGGACGCGTTCGCCGAGGCCCCCGGCGTGACGGCCTACCTCGACGGCAACTCGCTCGGCCGTCCCCTGCGCGACGCCCCGGAGAAGCTCGCGGCGTTCGTGCGCGAGGACTGGGGCACGCGGCTCATCCGCTCCTGGGACGAGCAGTGGATGGCGCTGCCGATGGAGCTCGGCGACCGCATCGCCCGCACAGCCCTCGGCGCCGCGGCCGGTCAGACCGTCGTCGCCGACTCGACCAGCGTGCTCATCTACAAGCTCATGCGCGCGGCCCTCGGACGGGTCGAGGGAACCGATGACGGAGGGACGCCCCGCACGGAGCTCGTGATCGAGGCGGGCAACTTCCCCACCGACCGGTTCCTCGCCGAGGGCGTCGCCGCCGAGACGGGGATGACGCTGCGGTGGATCGAGCCCGACCCGGTGTCCGGCGTCACGGTCGCGGACATCGAGGCGGTCGTCTCCGAGCGCACCGCCCTGGTGTCGCTGAGCCACGTCGACTACCGCTCCGGTGCTCTCGCCGACATGCGCGCGATCACGGCGTCCGTGCACGAGGTCGGCGCGCTGATGATGTGGGACCTGTGCCACTCGGCGGGCGTCGTCCCGATGCAGCTCGACGAGTGGGGCGTCGACATGGCCGTCGGCTGCACCTACAAGTACCTGAACGGAGGGCCGGGCTCGCCCGCCTTCGCCTACCTGCGCCGCGATCTCCAGGGCGTGCTGCGCCAGCCGATCCAGGGGTGGTGGAGCGCGGCCGACATCTTCGCGATGGGCCCGGAGTATGTCCCGTCCGACGACATCCGCCAGCTCCTCAGCGGCACCCCGCCGGTGACCTCGATGCTCGCGATGCAGGGGATGCTCGACCTCATCGAGCAGTCCACGATCGAGGGCGTGCGGGCGAAGTCCCGGTCGCTGACCGACCTCGCGGTGCGCGCCTACGACGAGGTCCTCGCGCCGCTCGGCGTGCGGCTGCTGAGCCCGCGGGATGCCGATCTCCGCGGCGGTCACGTGACGATCGGCCACCCCGACTTCCGTGAGGTCACGCGCCGGCTGTGGGCCGAGGGCATCATCCCCGACTTCCGCTTCCCGGACGGCATCCGCCTCGGACTCTCCCCGCTGAGCACCTCGCACGTCGAGACGATCACGGGCGTGCTCGCGGTGCGCGACGCCCTGGAGTCCGGTGACTTCTGACCGCGGGGATGCGCCCGTCCTGGACGACATCGATGCGCGTCCCGGCAGCACCGCCTCGCTGCTGCGGACACTCGTCGGCGTCTTCCTGCGCCCGCTCGGCGGGTGGATCTCGGCGGCCGACCTGGTCACGCTCGCGGGTGAGCTCGGCATCCCGCCCGCGCAGGCACGCACGGGTATCACCCGACTCAAGCAAAAGGGGCTGCTGCTCGCCGAGCGCGGCGACGCGATCGGCTACCGGCTGAATCCGGCCGCGGTCGGGATGCTGGAGCGCGGCGATCGCCGCATCTTCGAGATGCGCGAGATGACGGACGCGGATCCGTGGTGCCTGGTGTCGTTCTCGATCCCCGAGAGCGCGCGGAGCGTGCGGCATCAGCTCCGCCGTCGGCTGCAGTGGATCGGCGCGGGAGTCGTCTCGCCCGCGCTGTGGATCTGCCCCGGGCACCTCCGGGACGAGGCCGCACAGATCCTCGAAGAGCTGGATGCCCGCCGCTGGGCGACCCTCTTCCAGGCGTCCGCCCCCGCGCCGGCCGGCACGCTCGTCGACGCCGCGGCGCAGTGGTGGGACCTGGAGGCGCTGCGCTCCGACCACCTCGCCTTCCAGGCCTCGCTCGACGCGCTCCCCGCCGAGCCGTTCGCCGCCTATGTGCAGCTCATCGACCGGTGGCGGGTGCTGCCCTACACCGACCCCGGGCTGCCCCCGTCGATGCTGCCGGATGACTGGCCGGGACGCCGCAGCTTCGACGAGTTCGCCCGCCTGTCCGCGGCTCTCGCCGAACCCGCGTGGGAGCGCGTGCGCGACCTCAGCCGTGCAGACGGGCGGTCGTCGCCCTGACGACGAGACGGGTCGGGAGCGTGACGTGCGTCTGCTCGACCTCTCCCCCGCCGAGGAGCGTGAACACCATGTCGGCGGCGACGGCGCCGAGCCGCTGCATCGGCTGACGGATGGTCGTCAACGGCAGCGCACGCCGGGACGCCTCGGGCACGTCGTCGAAGCCGATCACCGAGAGGTCCTCCGGCACCCGCAGCCCCAGATCGTGCGCGACGTCGATCACCGCGATGGCCGACAGGTCGTTCGCGGCGAACACCGCGGTGGGGCGCGCAGGGCCCGCGAGCAGCACCCGGGCCGCCTCCCTCGTCGTCTCCAGCTCGTAGCGGCCCAGCCGGACCAGCGACGGGTCGACCGGGATGCCCGCGTCGGACAGCGCCCGCCGGTAGCCCGCGTCGCGCAGCCCGGCGGAGCGCAGGTCGGGCCGTCCGCCGAGGAACCCGATCCGTCGATGGCCGAGTTCGATGAGGTGGCGGGTCGCCGTGAGGGCGCCGCCGAAGCTGTCCGACTCCACTGTCGGCAGATCGGCGCGGCCGGTGTGCGGGTCGATCGCGACGACCGGGATCTCGGTGGCCGCACTCACGACCGTCGGTGTCACCATGATGGCCGCGTCGATCAGCGTGCCCGAGAGGCGGCTCAGGGAGCGGCGCTCCCATCCTTCGCTGGCGCCGTGTCGGGAGCCGCTGTACGCGAGGAGGTCGAAGGCGGTGTCGTGCATGGCGGCACCGACACCCTTCAGGATCTCGGCGCTGAACGGCTCGAAGTCGGCGAGGAGCACGCCGACGACCCCGGTCCGACGCGCGCGCATGCTGCTCGCGACCAGGCTGGACTCGTAGCCCAGCTCGCGCACCGCGTCGAGCACCCGCTGCACGGTGGCATCCGCGATCCCGTAGCGCCCGTTCACGGCCTTGGAGACGGTCGACACCGACACCCCGGCCGCCCTGGCGACGTCGTGGATCGTCGTTCTCCCGCTCATGACTGGTCAGCGTAGACCTCGGGGACGGCCAGAAGGAAACTGTTTTCGAAAACGTTTGACGGCTCTGTCTCCCGCCAGAAGACTGCTACCCACCGCGACCTCGCCCGAGTCGTCGTGGGGCGCCCGCACCGACGCGGCGCGCAACTCTCGATGAGGAGAACAATCACATGATCAGCAGAAGGCTCCCCCTCGCCTCCGCGGCGGTTCTCGCCGTCGGGGCACTCGCCCTCTCCGGCTGCACGGCGAACGACTCCGGCGACGACGGCGGCTCGACCAGCATGACCCTCTGGCACAACTCGACGACCGGCCCCGGGGTCGATTTCTGGAAGCAGACCGTCGCCGACTTCGAGAAGGAGAACCCCGGCGTCACGATCGACATCCAGTCCATCCAGAACGAGGATCTCGACGGCAAGCTGCAGACCGCGCTCAACTCGGGCGACGCCCCCGACATCTTCCTGCAGCGCGGCGGCGGCAAGATGGCCGCCATGGTCAAGGCCGGCCAGCTCAAGGACCTCACCGACGTGATCAGCGGACCGGCGGCCGAGGAGATCCCGGATGCCGCGTACTCGGCGAGCAGCCTGAACGACAAGATCTACGCGATGCCGATCGCCGTGCTCCCGGGCGGGCTCTTCTACAGTCAGGACCTGTTCGACCAGGCGGGGATCACCGAGAACCCCACCACGATGGACGAGCTGGAGGCGGCGACCGGGGCCCTGCGCACCGCCGGCGTCGAGCCCATCGCCCTCGGCGCGAAGGACGCCTGGCCCGCCGCCCACTGGTACTACTGGCTCGCGCTGCGCGAGTGCAGCCCCGACACGCTCGCGAAGGCCGCCGACGAGGGCGACTTCAGCGACGACTGCTGGGTGCGTGCCGGTGAAGACCTGCAGGACTTCGCAGCGACCGAGCCCTTCAACTCGGGATTCCTCACGACCACGGCGCAGCAGGGCGCCGGCAGCTCCGCCGGCCTCATCGCCAACCACCAGGCGGCGATGGAGCTGATGGGCGCCTGGGATCCGGGCGTGATCGGCTCGCTGACCCCCGACCAGAAGCCGCTCCCCGACCTAGGCTGGTTCCCCTTCCCTGAGATCGAGGGCGGAGAGGGACTCCCCGGATCGATGATGGGCGGTGTCGACGGGTTCTCCTGCTCGGTCGACGCCCCCGCCGCGTGCGGCGACTTCCTGAACTACCTGGGCACGTCCGAGGTGCAGACCGCGTACTACAAGGCGTTCAACGCCCCGCCCGTGAACACGGTGGCGCAGGAGGCGGTCACCGAGCCGTACCTGAAGACCATCCTGGAGACCTACAACGCGGCCCCCTACGCGTCGCAGTGGCTCGACACCGTCTACGGACAGAACATCGGCAACGCCCTGAACGTCGCCGTCGTCAGCATGCTGGCGGGACAGGGAACACCGGAGGACATCGTCAAGGCTGTCAAGGATGCCGCGGCGAAGGCGTGAGGCGACCGCCCGGCTGGAAGTGATCCTTCTGGCCGGGCCCGCCCTGCTCGTCTTCCTCGCCTTCGTCATCTTCCCGGTGCTGATGGCCGCGTTCTACGGCTTCTTCAGCTGGCAGGGATACGGACCGCCGACGGAGTTCGTCGGCCTGAAGAACTACCTCACGATCCTGCAGGACCCGCTCTTCCACGACGCCCTCACGCACAACGGGATCATCCTCGTGATGTCGCTCGTGCTGCAGGGGCCGGTCGCGATCGCGCTGGCGCTGCTGCTGAACCGGCGGATGCGCGGGCAGTCGCTGATCCGTGTGCTGATCTTCGTCCCGTACGTGATCTCCGAGGTGGTCGTCGGAACCGGCTGGAGCCTGATGCTCCAGACCAGCGGTGCCTTCAACGCCCTGCTCACCGACATGGGACTCGGCTTCCTGGCGAACGACTGGCTGTCCGATCCGAGCATCGCCATCTGGACCCTCATGGCGATCATCACGTGGAAGTACGTGGGCTTCGCCGTCATCCTCTTCCTCGCGGGCCTCCAGGGGATCCCCGAGGAGCTGTTCGAGGCGGCGGCGATCGACGGCGCCTCGTACTGGCAGATCCAGCGGCGCATCACGCTGCCGCTGCTGGCACCGACGCTGCGCATCTGGGCGTTCCTGTCGATCATCGGGTCGCTGCAGCTCTTCGACCTCGTGTACATCATCTGGGGGCAGTACATCGCCTCCACCGCCGGCACCTCGACCATGGCCACGTACATGGTCTCCGAGGGGCGGAACGCCGGCAACTACGGATACGGGAACGCCGTCGCGGTCGTGCTCTTCCTGATCTCCCTCGTCGTCGCCCTGATCTATCAGCGGGCGGTCCTGCGACGTGACACCCAGGGCGCGCTGACGGGATCCTCCACCCGACGGAAGAAGAAGGACCGATGACTGCCACCTCCGTAATCGTCACGCGCCCCCGCGGCCTCCGGGGGCGCGCACGCCCGCGGCTGCCCTGGGCGAACCCGGCGGTGTACTTCATCGCTCTGATCGCCGTCGGGCTGATGCTCGCCCCGATCGCGTACATCATCGTCGGCGGGTTCCGCACCAACGCCCAGATCACCGCCGACCCCGCCGGGCTGCCGCAGCCGTGGGTGTTCGCGAACTACCTCGACGTGCTCACGGGCGACATCTTCTGGCGCCAGGTGCTCAACTCGCTCGTCGTCGCCCTGTCGACCACCCTGGGCGTCGTCGCGCTCGGGCTGATGGCCGCCTACGTGCTCGCGCGGTATCGGTTCGCCGGGCGCGGAGTCCTCTACGCGTTCTTCGCCGCGGGTCTGATGTTCCCGCTGACCGTCGCGATCACACCGCTCTACATCGTCGTCCGCAGCCTCGGTCTCATGAACTCGCTGGGCGGGGTCATCCTCCCCCAGATCGCGTTCGCGCTTCCGACGACGATCATCATCCTGGTGCCGTTCCTGCGCGCGATCCCGGACGAGATCCAGGAGGCGGCGTTCATCGACGGATGCAGCCGCCTCGGCTTCTTCTGGCGGATGGTGCTGCCGCTCTCCCTCCCCGGGGTGATCACGACCGGCATCCTGGCGTTCATCGGGAGCTGGAACGGCTATCTGCTCCCGCTGTTCATCCTCAACGACGCCGCCTCCTTCACCCTGCCGCTCGGGGTGCAGTCGTTCGCCTCGCAGTACTCGGTCGACACCGCGAAGGTGCTGGCGTTCACTTCCCTGTCGATGATCCCCGCGCTGATCTTCTTCAGCCTGTTCGAACGGCGCATCGTCGGCGGCCTCACGGGCGCGGTCAAGGGTTGACCGCGCAGCCGCACCGCACGACCCCGCATCAGAAAGAGAGAACCGTGTCCCCTCACCGCCTTCCCCGCCTCTCCCCCCGCGTCGAGGCGCTCCTCGGGCAGATGACGCTCGAGGAGAAACAGGCACAGCTCGTGGGGTTCTGGGTCGACCAGGGCGACGAGGTGGTGGCCCCGCTCGCGGGCGAGAAGAAGAGCTCGACCAGGTACGAGGAGGCGAGCGTGCACGGCATCGGGCACCTCACCCGCGTCTACGGCACCCGGCCGGTCGATCCGCGGGAGCGCGCGCACTGGCTGTGGGCGGAGCAGGCACGGCTGCAACGGGAGACGCGGCTCGGCATCCCGGCCATCGTCCACGAGGAGTGCCTCACCGGCCTCGCGGCCTGGCAGGCGGCGACCTTCCCGACGCCGCTGGCCTGGGGCGCCTCCTTCGACCCCGAGCTCGTGGAGCAGGTCGGCGCCGCGATCGGTGCCTCCATGCGGGCCCTGGGCATCCATCAGGGGCTCGCACCGGTCCTCGATGTGATCCGCGACCCCCGGTGGGGGCGGGTGGACGAGTGCATCGCCGAAGATCCGCTGGTGGTCGGAACGATCGGCACGGCCTACGTCCGTGGACTCCAGAGCGCCGGGGTCCACGCGACGCTCAAGCACTTCGTCGGCTACTCGGCCTCCCGCGCCGGGCGCAACCACGCCCCCGTGCACGCCGGGCCGCGAGAGATCGAGGACATCCTCCTCCCTCCCTTCGAGATGGCCGTGCGCAAGGGCGGAGCCCGCAGCGTGATGAACTCGTACACCGACATCGACGGCGTGCCCGTCGCCGCGGACCCGCGCTACCTCACCGGGGTGCTGCGGGAGCGCTGGGGCTTCGACGGCGTCGTGGTGTCGGACTACTTCGCGGTCGACTTCCTGCGCAGCATGCACCGGGTCGCCGCGGACTCGGCCGACGCCGCACGACTCGCGCTCACGGCCGGCATCGACGTGGAGCTCCCCTCGCCGGACGCCTACCTCACCCTCGCGGATCAGGTGCGCGACGGTCGGCTGCCCGCCGCGGTCCTCGACGCGGCGGTCGGCCGCGTCCTCGCCCAGAAGGAGGATCTCGGGCTGCTGGACGCCGACTTCTCGCGTCCGCCCACGGACATCGACCTGGACTCTCCCGCGCACCGTGCGCTCGCGCGCCGACTGGCGGAGGAGTCGGTCGTGCTGCTCCACAACGACGCGGTCCTCCCCCTGGACCCCGCGACGGCCGCCCGCATCGCGGTGATCGGCCCCAACGCCGACAGCGCCGAGGCGCTGATGGGCTGCTACTCCTTCGTCAATCACGTCCTCGCGCACCACCCCGATACGCCGCCCGGGATCGCGTTGCCGACCGTCCTCGAGTCGCTGCGCACGGAGTTCCCGCACGCGGAGATCACCCACACCGCCGGATGCACCGTGGACGGCACCGAGCGCGACGGGATCGCCGGTGCGGTCGCTGCGGCGGACCAGGCGGACCTTGCGATCCTGGTGGTCGGCGATCGCGCCGGGCTCTTCGGCCGCGGAACGGTCGGCGAAGGGAACGACGTCGAGTCGCTCGAGCTCCCCGGCATCCAGCGCGAACTGGTCGAGGCGGTGATCGCGACCGGGACGCCGGTGATCCTGATCACCATGACCGGACGCCCCTATGTGCTGGACTGGGCGCTTCCCGCCCGCGCCGGAGCGGTCGGCGCGATGGTCGGCCTCGGCGCCGTGAACTCCCCGGCTCCGACGGCCGGGACCGCCGAGCCCGAGGCCGCCCGCCCCGTCGCCGTGCTGCAGACGTTCTTCCCGGGCGAGGAGGGCGGACCGGCGCTCGCGAGGGTGCTCAGCGGTCGCGTCTCGCCGTCGGGTCGGCTGCCCGTGTCGTTGCCGCGGTCGGCCGGCGCTCAGCCGTACTCCTATCTGCACCCGGTGCTCGGCGGTCGGGCCGACGTGACCAGCGCCGACCCGACGCCCGTGCGCCCCTTCGGCTTCGGGCTCACCTACACGTCGTTCGCGCACGAGGATCTGACGGTCGACCCGGTCGTCGCTCCCGGGGGACGGCTGCGCGCATCCGTCCTGGTCCGGAACACGGGCGGGCGCGAGGGCGTCGACGTCGTGCAGCTCTACGCCCACGACGAGGTCGCGAGCGTGACCCGCCCGGTCGCCCAGCTGCTCGACTTCCGACGGATCGCCCTGGCCGCGGGAGCCGAGGAGCGCGTGAGCTTCGACGTGCCGATCGAGCGCCTGTCCTTCACCGCCGTCGACGGCGAGCGCGTGGTCGAGCCCGGGCGGATCCGGCTGTGGGTGGGCGGCGCCTGCGACGACGAGGAGGCGGTCTCGACGTTCGAGATCGTCGAGACCGCCCCGATCGTCTGACGCGCTACCCGGCGACCTCGGCGAGGAACCCCGCGACGTGCTCCTGCAGGCGCAGGATGCGCAGGTCGCGGGCGAACTCGCGGTCGAAGCCCTGGTAGGCCAGCGGCGGCAGGATCCGCACGTTCCGGTTGCAGCCGAACTCGGCGCAGGTGAGCACGCCGACGCTGTCGCCCTTGCGCCCGGCGGGCCCGGCCTTGCGGGCGACGAACAGCTGGACGTCGTTGCGGAGCGTGACGTCTTCGCACCACGAGCACTGGGCTCTGGCGATCACACGCTGCTCGGCGCGCTGCAGGAAGACGCCGACCGGGGCGTCGTCGATCCAGGTGACGACGTAGGCCCGACGGGGCATCTTCGGGTCGACCCAGCCGAGGAAGTCGAGCGGCTCGAAGTCGAGCTCGGCGAAACCGGGCGGCAGGGTGAGGTCGGAGACCTCCTTGCGGGAGGCGTTGAGGAAGGAGGCGCGGATGCCGCGCTCGTCGATGGGACGCATGGGAGTGGTGCTTTCGGAGTGGTCGCCGCGAGGGCGAGTCGATCGGAGGAAGGATCCCGGCGACGGATGCCGGGTACGACGCGACACCGGGGACGGGGGTTCCGCCTCCGGTGGGTCCTCAGCCTCTGTCCGCGGCGCGGAAGGCGCCTGCGGCTCCGTTCTGCGCCCCGAGGGCGCTCATCGACGACAGCACCCGGCGAGCTTACACCTGTTTGTTTCACTCCGTGTCGGCCCGCCTGGGCACCGCGGAGAAGGCGACCTAGTCTTTCCGGAACGTCGAACAAGAAGGAGACCACCGTGTCCACGCCGCTGAACCGCCTTTCGCCCCTCCCGGTGCGTGAGCGTGCGGCGTGCATGTGCAGTCACGGCGGTCGGTGCTCCTCGTTCGCCCCGGGCCACGCCCTGCATCTGATCCAGGCGCGCCTCGCCTCGGCGACGCCCACCGACTGGGTCGACGCCCTCGTCGAATCCACCGACGCCGTCTCCGGCGACCTCGTCGTGCGGACGCTCGACGGCGACGCCCACGCGCTCTGGAACGGCTCCGGCGCTGCGCTCGAGGCCGTTCCGGGCACTCCGGTCGCCCTGCATGCGCGCTACGGCGTGCTGGCCGTCGGCGGCACGCCGTTCAACGTCGCCGCCGTCTGACCTCTCGCGTCGCCCCCTGACCGGATCGGGCGCTCAGGCGCTCACCATCAGCATGTCCTTCATGGCCGTGCAGGCATCCATGCAGGCCTGGCACGCCTGAGCGCACATCCGGCACACGTCGCTCTCGTCGGCGTGCCGGGCGCACGCGTCCATGCACGTCTTGCACATCGCGATGCAGGCGTTGAGCATCGCCATCATCGACGCCGGGGTCATGCCCTGCATCCGCATCATCGACCGCATCATCGTGTTGCACATGTCCGCGCAGTTCATGCACGCCGGCGAACAGTCCATCATCTGCGTCGAGCACACCGTGCAGGCCTGCTCGCACGCGGCGCACGCATCCATGCACGCCTGCATGACGGCCATGTCCATCATCTGCATGTCGGGCATCGACTCCATGTTCTTCGACATGGCGCCCATCATCATCGAGTCCATCGCACACCGCTTCCTTCATCGAGGTCCGCGGGCAGGACCACCCGCCTGGCGCCAGGCTAGTCGTTCCACGGGCCCGCGTCGATGGGCCGCCATCGATGGGGCGGAACGTTGACATGGCCCGCGCGGATTGTCAATCCCGTGGCCCCTTCTCGGGAGGAGTGGAAGGCTCGTGACCAATCGATCCGCCTACGAGAGGAGCAGCACATGAGTGCCGCAGATGACATCAAGAACGCCGCCGAGAAGGCCGCCGGAAAGGTCAAGGAAGGCGTCGGAAAGCTCACCGACAACGAGAAGCTCGAAGCCGAGGGCAAGGCGGATCAGGTCAAGGCCTCGGCCAAGCAGGCCGGTGAGAACGTGAAGGACGCCGCACAGAAGACCGGAGACAGTGTGCGGGACGCGTTCGACAAGTAACGCTCCCCACATGGAAAGAGGTGAGACCCGCCAGTGGCGGGTCTCACCTCGATCGGGTCAGACCTTCAGTGGTGTCAGACCTTGCGGCTGCCGCTGATGGCTCGAATCAGCCAGGCGATCACAGCGATCGCGAGGAGGACGAGCCCGACCCACAGAAGGAACTGGAGCGACTGCACCAGTCCTCCGGTGATCGCAAGGATCACTGCGACGACGATGACGATGATCAGGAGGATGTTCATCGGTCTTTCCCTTCTTTCGGGGCGCGAACGCCCGACTGCGGTGCCTCCACGCTAGCCGCGGGAGCCGATCTGCCCGAGGGGGTTGACTTCCACCCTCCGAGTGCGCGAAGGAGCAGAGCACGTGCCAGGACGACGCAACAATTCACTGAAGGATCCCGAGCTGTACGAAGAGCTGCGGGATGACGGCGCCTCCAAGGAGAAGGCCGCGCGCATCTCGAACGCGGCGGCGACGGAGGGACGCAGCGCGGTCGGTCGTCGCGGCGGAGAGCACGGCGACTACGACGACTGGACCGTGCCGGAGCTGCGCCAGCGAGCCAAGGAGCTGGGGCTGACCGGCTACAGCGGCAAGCGGAAGTCCGAGCTGATCTCCGCCCTCAGGAATCACTGAGGCTCCGGATGGCGCGCTTCGGCATCGAGGAGGAGTTCCTGTTCCTCGATGAGCATTCGCTGGTGCCCGTCACCCTGGCCTCCGGCACACGCGAGCGCATCACCCGGATGCGGACCGGCGGCGAGGTCACGCGCGAGTACCTGAGCTCGCAGATCGAATGCCTCACCGAGCCGGTGTCGACGGCGGCCGACGCGGAAGCGCAGCTGCGCCACCTGCGCGGCCTCATCGGCTGGCATGCCCAGGAGCAGCACGCGATCGCCGCCGGCACCGGCACTCCCTACGCCACGACCCGCTCCTCCGCGGTCTCCCCTTCTCCGCACTACGACGACGTCGCGGAGCAGCTCGGCCACCTCACCCGCGACCACGAGGTGAACGGGCTCCACGTCCACGTGGAGGTGGGCGACGACGAGGAGCGGGTGCGCGCGCTCGACCGGGTGCGGGGCTGGCTCCCGGTGCTGCTGGCGCTGACCGGCAACAGCCCGTTCGTGCACGGACGGGACTCCGGCTTCGCGAGCTGGCGGAGCATCCTGATCCGACGACTGCCCTCGTCCTGGTGCCCGCCGCGCTTCCGCGACTACGACGACTACCGTGCGCAGGTGCGACGGCTCATCGACCTGCGCGCGATCACCGAGACCGCCTCGCTCTCCTGGGCCGTGCGGATCTCGGAGCGCTTCCCCACCGTCGAGGTGCGGGTGTTCGACGCGCAGCTGACCGCGGAGGACTCCGTGTTCGCGGCGCTGCTCTCCCGCGCGATCGTGCTGACCGACGATCACCGGCAGGAGCACGTCGGCGTCGACGGGATCGACGCCTCGCTGTGGACGGCGGCCCGTCGCGGCATGGACGCCCGGCTGATCGACCCGACGACCGGCGAGGTCGACGACGCGTGGGCCGTCGCCGACCGGATGCTGGCCGTGATCGCTCCCGCGCTCCGCGAGAGCGGGGACGAGGATCGCGTCGGCGAGGGATTCGCCCGGCTGCGCACGCTCGGCACCGGCGCCGACCGGCAGCGTCGTACGGTCGCGGAAGAGGGACCCGCCGGACTCGCGCGACTCCTCGTCGCGGGCACCCCGGTACCGCACCCGGTACCGCCCTCGCCCCCGCGGCCCGATCCGCAGCCGTCACCGGTCCCCTGACCCGCCCCGACGTCCGCCACCGGGAGTAGTGTCGGCCTGTGGCATCCTTCGCCCCGCTCCAGCGGCTCGTCATCTCCATCGCGGTGCTCGCATCGTTCGTGACCTTCCTCGACGGCACCGTCGTGAACGTCGCGCTGCCCGCGATCAGCCGCGAGCTCGGCGGCGGCATCACCACCCAGCAGTGGGTCGTCGACGCGTATCTGATCACCCTGAGCGCCCTGATCCTGCTCGCCGGCTCCGTGTCCGACGCGTACGGCCGCGTGCTCGTGATGCGCATCGGACTGATCGCCTTCGGTGTGGCGTCCATCGCCGTCGCCGCGGCATTCGATCCGCTGATGCTGATCATCGCGCGCGGTGCGCAGGGAGCGGCCGGAGCCCTGCTGGTGCCGAGCTCGCTCGCGCTGATCACCGCGACGATGCGCGCCGATGTGCAGTCCCGCGCGATCGGCGTGTGGACCGCGTTCACGACCGGAGCGCAGCTGGTCGGCCCCCTGCTCGGCGGGCTGTTCGTCGACTTCCTCTCCTGGCGCTTCGTCTTCCTGATCAACGTGATCCCGATCGGGATCACCCTGCTGCTCCTCGCCCGCCTGAAGCTGCCGGAGCACCCCCGCGGCATCAAGGTCGACTGGTGGAGCGGTGCCCTCTGCGCGATCGGACTCGGCGCCGTGGTGTTCGCGCTGATCGAGCAGCCCAACATGGGATGGCAGTCGCCCGCGATCTGGATCCCGGCGCTCGGCGGTGCCGCCCTGTTCGCGCTGTTCCTCGTGCGCCAGCAGCGCTCCACCTCGCCGCTCATGCCGCTGTGGCTGTTCCGCGTGCGCGACTTCGGCTGGGGCAACCTCGCCACCCTCTTCGTGTACGCGGCGCTGTCGCTCAACGGCTTCGTCGTCGGCGTCTACCTGCAGCAGGGCGCGGGTCTCAGCGCGACCGCCGCGGGACTCGCGAGCCTGCCCATGACGATCCTGATGATCCTCGTCAGCTCCCGCGCCGGGCAGTGGGCCGGCAGATGGGGTCCGCGCATCTTCATGACGGTCGGCCCGCTGATCATGGCGGTCGGCGCGCTGATGCTGCTCCTCGTCGCCGCCGACTTCGACTACTGGTGGCAGGTGCTCCCGGCCATGATCGTGATGGGCCTCGGCCTCTCGCTCACGGTCGCACCGCTGACCGCTGCCATCCTCGGGGCGATCGACGAGAACCACTCCGGCATCGCCTCGGCCGTGAACAACGCGGTCTCGCGCGTCGCCGGTCTGCTGGTGGTCGCGATGCTGTCGACCATCGTCGGCGGCACCCTCGACCTCGACGGTTTCCACAGCGCGGCGTGGGTCACCGCGAGCCTGCTCGTGATCGGCGGCGTGGTGTCGTGGATCGGCATCCGCCGCAATCCGGTGGAAGCGGTGCCGGCCGACGTAGCCGCCTCCGGGTCCGACCCGCATTGACCGTGTCGGCGGCCGCGCGCAGACTGGACGCACCGTCGCTCAGCATCCGGAGGTCACCGTGAGCACCGCACAGACGCCCCTTCCCCCTGTCGTCGACGCCGCGACGTGGCGCCGCGAGCTCGACGCCCTGCGGGTGCGCGAGAAGGCCGCCACCCGCGAGCTCGATGCGATCGCCGCGCAGCGACGGCGGCTGCCCATGGTCGAGCTCCCGGAGTACACGCTCGTGGGCGCCGACGGCCCCGCGCGCCTCGCCGACCTCTTCGGCGGGCACTCGCAGCTCATCGTCTACAACCACATGTGGTCGGACGGGAGCGAATGGCAGTGCGCGGGGTGCACCGGCTTCACCTCGCAGTTCACGCGACTCGACGTGCTCGAGCGCTACTACGACGCCCGCTTCGTGATCGTGACGAACGGACCGATCGAGGAGGCGCTCGCCTATCGCGACCGGGTCGGCAACCGCATGGACTGGTACTCCAGCGCCGACAGCACCTTCGGCGCCGACATGGATGCGCCCCCGAACGCGGGCTTCGGCGTCAACGTCTTCCTGCGCGACGGCGACACGGTCTACCGCACCTGGCACACCGCGGGTCGCGGGACCGAGCGGCTGAGCCATCTGCAGGGACTGGTCGATCTGCTCCCCTACGGACGGCAGGAGGAGTGGGAGGACTCTCCGGAGGGCTGGCCCCAGCATCCGACCTACGCCCAGGGCATGGGCTCGAAGGAGATCGCGGAGCTGTACGGGGCGACGCACTGAACCGCCGGTTCCGGGGCGCGACACTGTCGGTCGTCGCCGCGCTGCTGCTCGCACTCGGAGGATGCGCGGCCCCGGCGGAGCCGCCGTCGCCGACCGCGTCGTTCGAGCTCCCGCCCGCCGGTGCCGTTCCCGACTACCAGCTCGGCGGCGCGTACGATCCGGCTGCCGAGGTCGGCATCGTGGGCCGGGACCGGAGTGCGGACCCCGCTCCCGGCGTGTACTCGATCTGCTACGTCAACGGCTTCCAGACACAGCCCGGCGAGCTCGATCTGTGGGCGGAGGATCTCCTCCTGCACCACGACGGCGCAGTGGTCTTCGATCCGGATTGGCCGGACGAGGCACTCCTGGACACGTCGACGGACGACCGCCGGGAGCGGATCGCCGCCCTGGCCGTCCCCTGGATCGAGGGTTGCGCGGACGCCGGTTTCGACGCGGTCGAGTTCGACAACCTCGACTCGTACACGCGCTCGGACGGGTCGCTCACCCTCGAGGACAATCTCGCGCTGGCGACGCTGTTCGTCGACGCGGCGCATGCGGCGGGGCTCGCCGCCGGGCAGAAGAACGCCGCGGAGGACGCGGAGGCGCTGCGATCCCGGGCCGGCTTCGACTTCGCGGTGACCGAGGAGTGCGCGGCCTACACGGAGTGCGGCGCGTACACCGCGGTCTACGGCGACCACGTCATCGACATCGAGTACACCGACGAGCTCCCCCGTCCATTCGCCGAGATGTGCGCCGACGACGAGTCCCCCGCCTCGATGGTGCTCCGCGATCGCGATCTGCGCACGCCCGACGCCGCCGGCTACGCGTTCGAGATCTGCCCCTAGTCGCGCCGCGGCGTCCCGTGGATCAGAGGCCGTCGTCGTCGCTCCAGTGCTCCTGCCAGCGCCAGTCGATCGGCTCGGACGCGCGCTGGTAGCGGATGTCGGTGGACAGTCGGATGCGGTCGAGCGGGTCGACGTTGTCGGTGCTGGCGTGCACCACGTACGAGGAGTGGACCATGACGTCGCCGGCCCGGTAGTCCGCGAGCAGCCATCGGGCGTCGTGCGCGTCGGCGAGCCCGGGAAGGTCGGCCGTGATGGACGCGGCCGGGCGCTTGTCACAGCGCTCGCGCTCCTCCGCGAGCGCCCAGTGGTGGCTGCCCTCGAGGTAGGCGAGCCCGCCCTGCTCGACCGGGCAGTCGCCGAGCGGGATCCACATCGAGAGCACGCGCTCGCTCCCCTCGCGGAGGTAGACCAGGTCGTAGTGGGCCTGCGTCGCGGTGCCGATCCCGGACTCGCCCGGTCGGATGTGCCGGATGATCTTCCGCTTGTGCAGGTGCACGTCCTCGCCGAGGAACCACTCGAACCAGCCGCGCACGTCGGGGTGGCCGGTCAGCGCCGCGTAGCGCTCCCCCGGCACGATGTCGTCGAACAGGGCGGAGCGGATCTTCGCGCGGTCGATCTCACCCTGGGCACCGACGCCGACGGCCGGATCGGAGCCCGGAGCGACGATGCCGGTGTCGGCCATCGCTGTGAAGTAGTACTCGCGGAACTCCTTCACCAGTGCGGGATCGAGCTGCTGCGGCAGGAAGAGGTACCCGTCACGACGCAGGCGGCTCCACAGCGCCTCCTTGTCGTCGCGGATCGCGTCCGGGACGGGCTCCATCCGGCCCATCCGCGTGGGTGATTCGTCGAGGGTGTATCCGTTGGAGGTGAACATGAATCCAGAATCCGCGACACTTGGACTTCCGTCCATGGACTTTCGCTCCGGATCCTTGGATTTCCGGGGGCCCGTATGGGCAGCTTGAACTATTCGCCCACGCCCACGCGGGACTGCTGGTCGCGGAAAACGGTCGGGGAGACCCCGGTGCGGCGACGGAACAGGCGGGAGAAGTAGGCCGGGTCGTCGTAGCCGACCCGCGCCGCGATCCGCCCCACGTCATCCCGTGTCTCGGCGAGCAGCGTCTGCGCCTGGGCGATCCGCACCTCGATCACGAGCTCGTTGACGGTGAGTCCCGTCGACGCCTTCACGACCTGGGCGAGTTCGCGCACGGTGAGCCCGGCCTCGCGCGCCCGTGCGGCGACCGAGAGCGGCCGCGCCGCCCCGCGGACGAGGAGGTCGACGGTGGGCGAGGTGGTCGCCGGCGCCCCCTCGCCGGCGTCGAGGATCGCGAGGAGGAGCCGCTGCGTCGCGACCGAGGCCGCGATCTCCGCCCGCGGGCCGACCGCGGACAGCGACTCCCGCAGCGTCCCGAAGAGCTCGTCGACCGCCTCGACCGGACGGGCGAGGGCCTGCACCGGATCGTGCCGGCTGCCGAGGCCCAGCTCCTCGAACACCGCGAACGGCGGCCCGGTGAAGAGCACCCAGTGCTCGGTCCAGCCGTCGGCATCGGGGCCGTAGCCGTGCTGCACGCCGGGGCGCAGCCACAGCACCGCCGGAGCCTGGACCGCGATCCGGACCGCTCTCGGGTGGAACTCCTGATAGGTCCCCCGCCCCGCCGAGATGTAGACCAGTGCGTGCGTCGGCAGCGAGCGGCCGGCGAACGGCTGCACCGGCCCGCTCTGCTCCCCCGCGCCGTGACACGAGACCAGGAGCCGCTGCGTCGTGTCGCGCGGCGACGCGTAGCGGGACCACGACGCGGGCTGAGTCATCGCCCGTCAGCCTAGTGCGACGACGATGCCGCTCCCACCCGCACGCGCCCGGCCGGTCGAGCCAGCCCGAGCCGCTCTCGCAGCGTGCCCTCCTCGTAGGCCGTGCGTGTCAGTCCGCGGCGCTGCAGCTCCGGCACGACGAGATCGACGAACTCGCGGAACCCCGACGGCTGGGTGAGCGCCTGCACGACGAAGCCGTCGGCGGCGTGCGACTCGAACCGCTCCTGCACCTCGTCCGCGATCTGCGATGCCGAGCCGACCGTCACCGACTCCCAGAACGACTGCGCGTAGAGGTCGCGGGCGGTCAGCCGCTCCCCCGCCTGCAGTCGTGCCAGCCGCCGGTTCGGCGAACGCGACTCGTTCGAGATGTCGGTGTCCGGTGCGAGCACGATCACCGCGTCGGGGTCCTCGGACAGCGTCTGCCCGATCGAGTGCGCCACGTCCTCCACGATGATCGCGGCGGGCGTGGAGGCGAGGATCCCGGACGCCAGGTCGTGCGCCTCGGCGGCGCTGCGGGCGACGACCGGACGCAGCTGCGGGAGGATCGCCAGTTCGTCGGCCTCCCGCCCGTGCGCGACCACCCGCTCCCGGAGCCCGGCGGCGAACCGCTGCGCCTCGGCGAGCGGGAGGGCGCGGGCGAACACGGCATCCGCGGTCGCGGCGGCGAGCTCCTGTCCGGCCTCCGAGCCCCCGGCCTGGAACAGCACCGGGTACCCCTGCGGCGGTCGGGAGATGTTGAGCGGTCCCCGCACCGCGAAGTGCGCCCCGCGATGGTCGGCCACCTGCAGCTTGTCGGCGTCGGCGAACAGTCCGCTCTCACGGTCGGCGATGATCGCGTCGTCGGCCCAGCTGTCCCACAGCTGCTGCACGAGGTCGACGAACTCGGCCCCGCGCTCGTAGCGCAGCGCGTGGTCGAGGTGCCCGTCGCCGCCGAAGTTGCGCGCCTCCTCGTCGTAGCGCGAGGTCACCAGGTTCCACGCCGCACGGCCGCCGCTGATGTGGTCGAGCGAGGCGAGGGCGCGGGCCACGTGGTACGGCTCGTTGTAGCTGGTCGAGATGGTCGCGGCGAGGCCGATGTGCTGCGTCCTGGCCGCGAGCGCCGAGAGTAACGTGAGCGGTTCGAGGCGGGTCTGGCCGTAGTGGTCGACGCCCGAGGGGAACCGGTCCCAGAAGTACAGGCCGTCCGCCAGGAAGATCGTGTCGAACACGCCGCGCTCGGCGGTCGCGGCGAACTCGGCGTAGTAGTCGATGTCGACGTGCCGATGCGGCTCCGCACTCTCGTGCCGCCAGCCCGAGACGTGCGATCCGCCCGGGTGGAAGAGGAAGGCTCCGAGGAGCAGTCGACGGGTCATGCGGCATACCTTCCGGCGGGGCGTTCGAGTCCGAGGTTCTCGCGCAGCGTGCTGCCCGCGTACTCGGCGGGGTAGATGCCGCGGTCGGTGAGCCGCGGCACGATGTGCTCGACGAAGCGCGTGAGCGTGTCGGGCAGGGTCGGAGCCATCAGGATGAACCCGTCGGCCGCACCCTGCTCGTACCGCGCGATCAGGTCGTCCGCCAGGGAATCGGGAGTGCCCACCGTGAAGCGGCGACGCAGCACCTCCCAGGCCAGCTCGCGGAGCGTGTAGGGGCGCTGGGCGAGCAGGTCGGCGATCGCCTGGTACCCCGACTTCGACTGGTTGAAGCCGTCGACGTCGAAGTCGAACGTGAACGGCTCGTCGACGTCGCGCTCGCCCAGGTCCACGCCGAGGTAGTGCGCGAGGAGGTCGACCTGCACCCGCTCGGGGGTGAGCTCCGCGAGCTCGCGGAAACGCTCCTCCGCATCCGCCGCGGTGTCGCCGATGATGGGCGAGAACCACGGCAGCACCTTCAGGTCGTCCGCCTGCCGACCGGCCGCGACCGCGCGCCGCCGGTAGTCGGCGTAGAGCGCCTGCGCGGATTCGAGCGAGCCGCCGCCGAGGGTGAACACGGCGTCCGCCGTGCGGCCGGCGAGCGCTCGTCCCGCCTCGGAGGCGCCGGCCTGGAAGAGCGGCGGATGCCCCTGCACGGGTCGCGGGATGTTGAGCGGTCCGCGCACCGAGAAGTGCTCGCCGCGATGCTCCAGCAGGTGCAGCTTGGACCGGTCGGCGAAGCGGCCCGACGCCTTGTCGAACAGGAAGGCGTCGTCGTCCCAGCCGTCCCACAGCCCGTTCACGACGTCGACGAACTCCGCGCCCCGCTCGTAGCGGATGCCGTGCTCGAGATGCGCGTCCCTGCCGAAGTTCCTCGCCTCCTCGTCGCTCGCGCTCGTCACCAGGTTCCACGCCGCGCGTCCCCCGCTGAGGTGATCGAGCGAGGCGAGCTTCCGGGCCACGTGATACGGCTCGTTGTACGTGGTCGAGACGGTCGCGGCGAGTCCGATGCGCGTGGTCCGCTGGGACAGCGCGCTCAGCAGGGTGAACGGTTCGAGCCGGACATTGGTGCCGTGGTCGATGCCGGAGCGGAAGCGGTCCCAGACGTACAGCTCGTCGGCGAGGAACAGCGTCGCGAAGCGCCCGGACTCGGCGGTCTGCGCGAACCGGGTCCAGTAGTCCAGATCGAGGTACGAGTGCGGTTCGGCGCTCGCGCCGCGCCATCCGGTGATGTGCTCGCCGCCCGGGTAGAACACCCCGGCGGCGAGGACGAGCGGCGCGCGGCTCATGCGGCCACCGCGCGGCGCGACACCCGGTGCAGGGCGGGCGCGACCTCGGTCGTGAACAGCTCCAGCGCATCCTTCTGCTCCTCGAGCGAGTGATACAGCCCGTCGAGCTGCAGCTGGAGCTGGGTGGTGTACGCGAACGCGGGGTGGCGCGCGATCGACGCGGCGATGTCGTCGGCCGTGCCGTAGTGCAGGTTGAGCCGCTCGGCGATCTGGGCACTCGAATCGGCCTTCGGGAGGAAGTCCCGCGCCCAGTTCCATTTCGCGACGAGGCCCTCCTCGGCACGGGCGAGCGCCTCCTCACGGCTGGCCCCGGGGAAGATCCAGGTCGACAGTCCGAGCCGCGGCGTCGCCCCCTCGGCGAGTCCGCGGTGATACGCCTCGGCCGACACCTCGCCGGGCACGACCTGCGTGGTGCCGACCAGCACGCCCTCCCCGCGCTGTCCCGTCTCGAAAGCGCTCTGAGCCGTGAGCGTGGCATGCCAGACGCGGTCCGCGACGCGGGGCCGTGCCGGCGCGAGCACCTCGCCGTCGGTGGTGACCGGTTCGCCGCGGAGCGCGGCGGTCAGCCGGTCGACCGCCTCCAGATAGGCCTTCCGACTCTGCGAGCGGTCGTCGATGTGCGGGATGCCGAACGCGGAGGCCGTCTGCGGCTGCCCGCCGTTGGCGAGGCCGAGTTCGAGCCGGCCGTCGCTGATCGCGTCCAGCACCGCGGCGTCCTCCGCCACCCGCAGCACCTGCTCGAGCGGGAGCGTGATCGCGGCCGTGCCGAGCCGCAGCGTCCGGGTGCGGGCGGCGAGCGCGCCCAGGAAGACGAACGGCGAGGGCAGGCCGCCCAGACGTCCGGCATCCGGCTTCGCCAGGTGGAACTGGCGCACCCACGCCGAGTCGACCCCCAGGTCCTCCGCGTGCACGAACAGGTCGAGGTAGTCGAGGTAGGTCTGCTCGACGGCACCGCGATGATCGGCGAGGTGCGCGAACAGGCCGATGCGGAGGGAGTCGGAGGCGCCGGCAGGCGTGTGCGTGGAAGACATGGCGCCACGTTAGAGCGCCGGGACGCAGCGGCGGGCGGTGCGGTCATCCGGCGTCAACACGCGTCACGACCCGTCGACCGGCGTCATCCGCCGACATGTGCTGTCACCGTGGGGAACCATCGTCGCGCGGATCGTCGCCCTGCCGTTGGATGAGCGGGTCACCATTCTCAGGAGGAGCGATGTCCGATCCCGGTCCGGCGCTCACCGCCGCTCACGCGACGTTCCTGTACGGCGCGGAACGTCCGTCCCGTGACGGTCGATCGCGGCCCTGGCTCCCGGTCGTCGCGGTGTTCGTGTCGGTCGCGCTCTGGTCGACGACCTACGGGCTGAGCGCCGTCGCCCTCGTCACGGCGTCGCCGGCCGTGCTCGCGGAGCTGCGTCTCGTGCTCGCGGTCCCGCTGCTGCTCGGTCTCGTCGTGGTGCTGCGACCGCAGCTCGGCCTCCCCGCTCTCGGGCGTGCACTGCGACAGCCGATGGCCGTGGTCCTGGCTCTCACCGGAGTCGCGCTGTTCTACCTGCCGAGCAACCTGGGGCTGACCCTGTCCACCGCAGGCACGGCCTCGCTGATGTCCGCCTCCCTCCCCGTGCTCACCGCCCTGATCGCCTGGCGCGTGATCCGGGAGCGGATCACCGGGCGCGTGACGGCCGGCCTGGTCCTGACCGCCCTCGGTGTCGCGATCGCCTCCGCCGGCGCGGTCCGACTCGGATTCGGCGCGGTCCTGCTCGTCGCCGGCCTCGCCTCCTACGCGCTGTACACCGTGCTGCTGCGGCGCACCGGGGGCTCGACACGGGATCCGGCCCTCACCGACCCGCTCGTCCTCGCCACGGCCACGGCCGTCTGGGGCGCCGCGCTCCTCGCCCCGTGGCTGCTGTGGGAGGTGTCGACCGACACCGCGACCTGGCCGTCGGGCGGGCCCGCCTGGGCGAGCATCCTCTTCCTGGCGCTCGTCGTCACCGGACCCACGATGGCGCTCTACAACTACGGCGCCGAGCGGGTGCCCGCGGCTGTCGCCGGCACCGCCACCGGTGCCGTGCCCGCCTTCGGATACGCCTTCGCCGTCGCGCTCGGCGAGCCCGTCGAGGCCATCAAGGTCGTCGGCGGCGTGCTCGCGCTCGTCGGCATCGTCGTCGCCGCCCTCCCGGCGCGCGACCGGTCGGTCCGCATCGGCCGTACCGCAGCACCGCACAGACAAGGAGCAGGATCATGACGAACACCGCAGTCCTCGATGCCCCCGGCATCGCGACGAACGGCCTCGTGCATCTCGAACGGCACGAGGGCAGGGTCGAGGTGTGGAGCGGCGACGAACGGATCGCCTCGAGCACCCGGGTGATCGAGCTGCACGAGGTCGACGTACCCGTGCGCCTCTACTTCCCGCGCGAAGACGTCGCCCTGTCGCGCCTCCGCGTCATCGACGGCACCACCTTCTGCCCGTTCAAGGGGGTCGCGAGCGACTACTGGGCGCTCGGATCCTCGGCGGACGACGCCCCGGTGGCGTGGTCGTACCCGGATCCGATCAGCGCGTTCGCCCCCATCGGCGGGCACGTCGCGTTCTACGACTCGCTGGACATCCGCCCGGCCGCCGAGCGGGCGTGACCCCGTGAGCCGCACGGGGACCGCACCTCGACGCGTCGACCGTCCGGCCGCCGATCCCGGTCCGGTCCCCGTGCGCATCCGCCACTCCAAGGGCGGCGGTGCGCGGGGGCACTTCCAGACCACCGGCGACGTCCGTGCCTTCACGCACGCGGGCCTCTTCCAACCGGGGATCCGCACCGATGTCGTCGTCCGGTTCTCGGCGACGCTCGGGTACCGGGGCAGCCGCGAGGCGTGGCGCGACCTCCGCGGCTTCGCCGTCAAGTTCCTCACCGCGGAGGGCGAGTACGACCTCGTCGGCAACAACTCCCCCGTGTTCTTCCTCCGCGACGAGGCGGCCTTCGCCTCGCTCGTCGTCGCGCAGAAGATGTACACCGACGGCGCGGTCTTCGACTACGACCGGCTCTGGGATTTCTGGACCACGCACCCGGAGTCGGCGCATCAGGTCGCGTGGCTGCTGAGCGATCGCGGGATCCCCCGCTCCTGGCGGCACCAGGACGGATTCGGCTCCCACACGTTCCAGTGGACCAACGCCGAGGGCGAGCGGTTCTGGGTGAAGTACCACCTGCGCACCGACCAGGGCATCGAGAACCTCGCCGAGCACGACGCGGACGCCGTCGACGCCACCGAGGTCGACCATCAGCGGGCGGATCTGCGCGCCGCGATCGACCGCGGCGAGCATCCGTCCTGGACCCTCTCCGTGCAGGTGATGCCCTACGAGGACGCGCGCACCGACGAGTTCAACGCGTTCGACCTGACGAAGGTCTGGCCCAAGGCCGCCTACCCGCTGATCGAGGTCGGCCGCCTCGTGCTCGACCACAACCCCGACGACGAGCTCGCCGAGATCGAGCAGGCCGCGTTCGCACCGTCGAGCTTCGTGCCGGGCATCGGCCCGAGCCCCGACCCGATGCTGCTCTCGCGCATCGACGCGTACTGGCGCTTCCACCGACACCGCGTGCAGGACGGCTTCGCGAGCCGCCCGCCCATCCCCTTCACGGCATCCGTCGAGGGGTGGGACGAGGACCTCGCCCGGCGCGCCCGCACCTGGGACCCCGATGACGACTTCCGCCAGGCCGGCGACCTCGTGCGCCGGGTCCTGGACGACGAGGGACGCGAGCGTCTGCGGGCGACCGTCGTGGCGCAGCTCGCCGAGCTGACCGACCCGGGCCTGCGTGCGCGCGCCCTCGACTTCTGGCGCCGCATCGACGAGGCCGAGGGCGCCGCGATCGCCGCTGCCCTGGGCTGAGCCGGCGCGTCCGCACCGCGGAGAGGACGCGGAGAGGAGATGACCGGGCGCGACCACCCGCTGGTCGCGCCCGGTCCTTCGCAGTCCTAGGCGGCGACGACGTCGCGGAGACTCCGCGTGGTCTTGCCGCGCAGGCTGCGGGCGGCAGCCACGAGGGATGCCGAGTACGGATGCTGAGGATCGCCCAGCACCTCATCGACGGCGCCGGTCTCGACGATGCGTCCGCCGTTGAGCACGGCCACGCGATGCGCGATGCGACGGACGACGGCGAGGTCGTGCGTGATGAAGAGGTAGGACACCCCGGTGCGCTCCTGCAGCTCGACGAGCAGGTCGAGCACGCGTGCCTGCACGCTGACGTCGAGGGCGGAGGTGGGCTCGTCGCACACGACGAGCGGGCTGCGTCCGGCGAAGGCCCTGGCGATCGCCACCCGCTGCTTCTGCCCGCCCGAGAGCTCATCCGGGAGCTTGTCGAGCACCTCGCCGGGCAGGCCGGTGGAGAGGGCGAGCTCCTCAGCATCGGTGTCGCCGTGCAGCAGCTGGATCGACCGGGAGAGCGTCTGCCGCACGGTGCGCCGGGGGTTGAGCGAGGCATCCGGGCTCTGGAACACGAACTGCACGGGCACGGCGGTCGGGGCATCGTCCCGGTCGAGGGTGACCGTTCCCTCCGCGCGCGCGAGCCCCGCGATCACGCGGCCCAGCGTGGTCTTGCCGCTGCCGGATTCGCCGACCAGGCCCAGCACCTCGCCGCGGCCGATGTCGAGGTCGACGCCGTCGAGGGCGAGGTGCGTCCCGTAGCGCTTGCTGACTCCCCGCACGGCGAGCAGCGGCCGCGCGTGCTCGGGCTCCACCGGTCGCGACGTGGCATCGAGCG
Organism: Microbacterium sp. GW821-FHT01D02; assembly: GCF_059422585.1. Taxonomy (NCBI): domain Bacteria; kingdom Bacillati; phylum Actinomycetota; class Actinomycetes; order Micrococcales; family Microbacteriaceae; genus Microbacterium; species Microbacterium sp. GW821-FHT01D02. Next base: position 843,002 of record NZ_JBWKXB010000001.1, read on the forward strand.
AGGGCACCGCGTCGACGAGCAGGCGCGAGTACGGGTGCAGCGGGGTCTCCACGATCCCCGCGGCGGCACCGTGCTCGACGAGGATCCCGCGCTCGAGCACGCCGATCCGCTCCGTGTGGCTCGCCACCAGCGGCAGGTTGTGGCTGATCAGCAGGGTGGCGAAGCCGCGTTTGCGGCGCAGCCGGTCGACGAGCGCGATCACGTCGGCCTCCACCCGGCTGTCCAGACCCGTGGTCGGCTCGTCGAGGATGAGCAGGCGGGGGTCGGCGGCGAGCGCCATCGCGATCACGACGCGCTGCTGCTGTCCGCCGGAGAGCTCATGCGGGAACCGGTGCACGAGGTTCTCGGGATCGGGCAGGCCCACGTCGGCGAAGGCCGCGACGGTCGCCGTGCGGGCGGCACCGGTGCGGAGTCCCTGCAGCCGGTAGGTCTCCGCGACCTGGCTGCCCACCGATCGGGTGGGGTTCAGCGCCCGCGCCGGCTCCTGGTAGACGAAGCCGATGGCGGTGCGGCGATAGTCGCGCAGGGCCCGGGTGCCGAGGCCGAGCACGTCGTGGCCGTCGACCGTGATCTGCGCGGCGCGCACCTGGGCGCCCTCGGGCAGGTACCGCGCGAGGGCGAACGCGATCGTGCTCTTGCCCGAGCCCGATTCGCCGACCAGCCCCAGCGATCCCCCCGCGTCGATGTCGAAGTCGACGCCGTCGACCGCCCGCCGCAGTCGCCCCTCGACCTCGTAGTCGACGCTCAGCCCGCGCACGCTCACCAGTGGTTCGGTCATCGTCGGAACACCTCTCGGAAGTTGTCTGCGATCAGGTTGAGGGAGACCACGAGCGACGCGATCGCGAGGGTCGGGAACGCCAGCGTCCACCACGCCGCCTGCAGGTAGGTGCGGTTCTCGTTGACCGCGAGGCCCCAGTCCGGCGACGGCGGGGCCGAGGCGAGACCGAGGAAGGACAGCGACGACGAGATGAAGATGGCGCCGGCCACACTCAGCGTCGCCTGCACGAGCACCTGCGGCCAGACGTTCGGCAGCAGCTCGCGGAACACGATCCGTCCGGCGCGCTCGCCCTGGATCTTCGCGCTGGTCACGTACTGCTTGCCCATCTCCACCAGCACGGCGGCACGCACGATGCGAGCGATGCCGGGGGCGAAGAGGATGCCGACCGCGACGATGATCGTGAGCGGGCTGCCGCCGAACGCCCCGACGATCACGAGCAGGAAGATCAGGGTCGGCAGCGTGAGGAACACGTCGAAGCCGCGCATGAAGAGCTGATCGACCCAGCCGCGGCGGTACCCGGCGATGAGTCCGAGCGTCGACCCGAGAGCGGTCGCGAGCGCCGCCCCGAACGGTCCGACGAGCAGGGCGGGTTCCGCCCCGGCGAGCACGCGCGCGTACACGTCGCGACCGATGCGGTCGGTGCCGAACCAGTGCTCGGGGCTCGGCGGAGACAGACGGGCGCCGCTGTCGGCGAAGGGATCGAGGCCGACCAGCCGCCAGCCCACGGCCGCCGCGATCCAGAACAGCACGATCACGGCGCTGAGGGCGAAGGTGGGTCGGCGCAGGAGTGCGACCCAGCGCCGGGGACGTCGTCCGCGCGGGGCGGCGTCGGGCCGGATGCTCGGGGCGACGGCATCCGGATCGACGGGGTCGATGGTCGTCGCGTCGGAGCCGCGCACCGCCTCGGTGAGGGCCATGTCATTCTCCTTCGTCGAAGCGCACGCGCGGGTCGATGAGCACGAGGGCGATGTCGGTGATCAGCAGGGCGAGGAGCGCGACGACCCCGGTGACCATGACTCCCGACTCGAGCAGGAAGATGTCCTTCTCCACCGTGGCCGAGACGAGGAGGGCGCCGAGCCCCGGGTAGCCGAAGAGCGTCTCGACGATGGCGCTGCCGCCCAGCAGGGTGCCGACGTAGATGCCCAGCAGCGACACGGTGGGGATCAGCGCGTTGCGCGCCACGTGTCCCACCGCGAGCCGCGGGCCGTGCAGCCCCTTGATGACGGCGGTGCGGTAGTACTGCGAGTCGAGCGTGTCGAGCACTCCCGTGCGGGTCATCCGGGCCAGCACCGACAGGTACCCGAGGGCGAGCGTCACGGCGGGCAGCACGAGCGCCCGCAGCACGTCCCCGGGAGGACCGTCGAGACTGATCGACGACTGGATCGGGAACCACCGGAGCCACAGGCTGAACACGATCAGCAGCAGCACGCCGACCACGAACTCCGGCACCGAGGCGAGCGACATCAGGGCGATCGTGAGCGTGCGGTCGGTGCGCGATCCCTCGCGTCGGGCCTGGATCGCGCCGAGGGCGAAGGCCACGGGCACGAGGATCACGAACGCGACGGCTCCCAGGAAGAGCGAGTTGCCGAGTCGCCCGAGCACGAGCTCCCGCACCGGGGCGCCGTAGATGAGGCTCGTGCCCCAATCGCCGGTGACGAAGCCGATCAGCCACGAGAAGTAGCGTCCGACGAGAGACCCGGTCAGTCCGTGCGCCTCGTTCCAGGCCTGCACCTGCTCGGACGTCGCGTACTGGCCCAGGGCGTTGCGTCCCGGATCACCCGGCACGACCTCGATGAGCCAGAACACCAGCACCGACACCACGAGCAGCACGAGCGGCACCTGGATGAGGCGCTGGCCGATCAGTCGCGGCACCCGGTTGTGTCGGGAGCTGAGCACCGCCAGCCCTCGCCGGGCGGACGACGCCGTCGAGGCGGTCCCGCCCGACGAGAAGCTGACGGTCATGGTTCACTCGCTCGCGATCGAGATGCCGGCGAAGTTGTAGCCCGACCAGAAGTCGATCGGCGCGATGAACTCGCCGCGGACCCGCTTGTTCTGCAGCACCTCCGACCGCACGAGGGCGGGGATGATCGTCGGGACGTCGGTCCACTCCGTCTGCGAGATCTCGGTGAGCAGCTTCTCGCGCTCGGCGTCGTCGGTCGTGGCGTCGAAGTCGGCGACGAGTGCTCCCAGCGCGGGGTTGGCGTAGTGCGCGGCGTTCCAGGCGGCGCCGTCGGCGTAGAACAGCCCGTAGTACTGCGACGGCACGCGCTTGCCCCAGCTCGTGATGGTGAGCGGTGCGTTCAGCCAGGGCGAGTCGTCGCCCTCCGCGTAGTACTGCTCGTCCGACAGCACCTCGAGCTTCACGTCGAAGCCGTCGATCGCGTTGAGCTGCTGCTGCAGCACCTCGCCGTAGAGCTGGAACGAGGTCGTGATCGTGAACGACACGGTTCGCCCGTCGAGCAGTTCGGCGACCTTGTCGAGGTCCTGCTTCCGCTGTTCGATGCCGACCGGCTGCGGCAGGTAGTCGGGCAGGACCGGGAAGTCGTTGCCGACCGACGCAGTCCCTCCGAACACGAGGTCGACGATCGCGTCGCGGTCGATCGCCCAGGCCAGCGCCTGACGGATCGTCTCGTCGTCGAACGGCGGCTTCGTGACGTTGAGGTGCACGCCGTAGAAGTGGCTGTACCCGGCGGAGAGGGTGTCGTAGTCGTCGACGTTTACGGTCGCGAGCACCTCGGGCGACACCGTGATCCGGTCGATCTCCCCGGCCTGGAACGCGAGCACGATCGCCTGGGGGTCCTTGTAGATCTTGAGCTCGACGCCGTCGAGGTCGATCTGGTCCGCATTCCAGTAGTCGGGGTTCTTCACGTAGGTGACGCTCTGCCCGACCTCGTAGTCCTCGAGCAGGAACTGCCCGGCGCCGACCGGGTTGTCGAGCCAGGTCCCCGGCTCGTAGTCGGCGGGGAGGATGCCGGTGTTGCTGCCGGCGAGCAGCCGCGGGAAGTCCGAGAACGGCCGGGCGAGCGCGAAGGTCACCGTGCTGTCGTCGGTCGCCGCGACCGTGTCGAGGATGTCGGCGAACGCGCTCTTCGCCGGCGAGATGCTGTCTTCTCCGATGATCGCGTCGAACGTCGCCACGACGTCGTCGGCCGTGACCGGGTCGCCGTCGTTGAAGGTCGCGCCGTCGCGCAGCGTGATGGTCCAGGTGAGGCCGTCGTCCGAGGCCTCCCATGCGGTCGCCAGCCGCGGCAGCGCCTCGCCGTCGGCCGTGAAGCTCACGAGCTGCTCCGTGACGAGTCCCGTGATCAGCTGTGCGTCGCCGTCGGCGACCGTGAGCGGGTCGAGCTCCGCGCCGGGGTCGCTGATGCCGATGCGGTACACGGGCGTCGCGGCATCCGTCTTCGTGTCGGAGGCGGTGGCGGTCGCGCATCCGGCGAGCGCCAGCAGGGTCGCGCTGAGGGCCGCGACGATCGCGAGCGGTCGACGACGCCCCGTCGGGGGCGAGAGGAGAGCGGTCATGGGAGGTGTCCTTGGGTTCGGGTGCGGTGTTACTGCGGGAGGAGTTCGGCGGCGTCCACCTGGACGCGCTCGGAGTAGAAGGCGACGTGGCCGGCGATCGGCTGCAGGTAGTCGAACGGGGTCGGGTAGGACCAGGCGACGTCGACGGAGGGATCGCTCTTCAACGACCAGTAGTCGTCGGCGTCGCCCTTGACGGGACAGTGGCTCTTCGACGTGGTCTCCTGCAGCAGCTCCCAGTTCACGTCCTCCCGCGGCAGGTAGTAGCGGTCGGCGTGGTTCGACTCGTGCAGCACGATGGCCCGGGTGGAGTCGGCGAGTACCTGGTCTCCGGCGAGCACGCGCACGCGGTGGGCGGCGGGCTCGGTGGTGACGCTGTGGGTGCGCTCTGCGGTGGTGTCGGACATGGTCGCTCCTCGGATGTTCGGGTGCTCTGGTCGTCGAGCGGGACGGGATCGACGCGCTCCGCGGTGCGTCGTACGCCCATATAAGTCCCGAAGGGCGCCGGAGCCGTCACGAGGTTCCCCGTGATGACGACTCATTTCCTCGCGTGTCCTCCGACGCCGTTCTGCGACACCTCCGGGACGGCCGCACCCTCGCCGCGCGGTGCGTATGCCCCGTGCGCGCGTCTGCGTCAAGTCCCTGGAGCTGCCGGTCCGGGCACGGGAGGATGCGAGGGACCGCACCGATGGGAGCTCCCTTCATGACCGCATCCGCCCCGGCATCCGCCCCGGCCGCATCCCTCGCCTTCCGCGACCGCGGGCCGGTGAGCCGCGCCGTCATCTCCCATCTGACGGGCGACGACGACGCCGCCGACCACACGGCGCTCGCTGCGACGGCCGTCGCGACGGGCACCGACATCGTCCGCGACGACGACCTGCAGCTCGCCCTCTTCGTCCTCTACGCCTCCGCGTACGGATCGCTGCCCGCGCTCGACCCCGATCGGGAGTGGGACCCCGCGCTGCTCGCGACGCGCCGCATCCTGGAGGTCGAGTTCGAGCGTGCGCTGCGCGACGCGGTGCCGATGCCGGAACTCCCCGAACCGACCGTGGATGCCGTCGGCCGCGCCCTGTTCGCCCTCGCCGCCGCAGACACCGGGCCGAGCCTCTCCCGATACTTCGCCAAGAAGGCGACCAGGGAGCAGGCGGAGGAGATGCTCGTCCTGCGCTCGGTGTACACGCTGCGCGAGGCGGATCCGCACTCCTGGGCGATCCCCCGGCTGGAGGGGCGCGCGAAGGCTGCGCTCGTGGAGATCCAGTCCGACGAGTACGGCGGCGGACGCCCGCAGCGCGTGCACGCCGTGCTCTTCGCCCGCGCGATGCGCGCCGCGGGCCTCGACGACACCTACGGCGCGTACGTCGACGAGGTGCCGGCCGTCACCCTCGCCTCGCTGAACATGATGTCGCTGTTCGGACTGAACCGCCGCCTGGTCGGTGCGATCGTCGGACACCTGGCCGCCTACGAGATGACCTCGTCCATCCCGTGCCGGCTCTACGCGGACGGCCTGCATCGCCTGGACTTCGATCCCGAGGTCGCGGCCTACTTCGAGGAGCACGTCGAGGCGGATGCGGTGCACGAGCAGATCGCCGCGCGCGATCTCGCGGGCAGCCTCGCCGAGGACCACCCCGAGCTCCTCCCGGACATCCTGTTCGGCGCCGCCGCCTGTCTGACCGTGGACGGTTGGGGCGGAGCCGCCACCCTGGAGGCGTGGACGGAGGGTGCCTCGTCGCTCCGGACACGGGCCGGATCATGAGCGGGTCGGACGAGCACGCGACGATCACCCCCTACCCCGACGGCCCGCTGCTGGTGCGCGGCGACGTCGAGCTGCGCACCGCCGACGGCGAGACGATCGCGCCGCACCGTCGCACCGTGGCGCTGTGCCGGTGCGGCCTCTCCACGCTCAAGCCGTTCTGCGACGGGACCCACAAGGCAGCGGGGTTCCGCACCGACGACTGATCACGGCATCCCTCCCCGGGGCACCGGACGTCAGCGTGCGAAAGGATCGATGCCGACCGCGAGGAAGAGCACCGCGAGCTGGACGATCGAGGTCCGGAAGACGAGCAGGGGCCGCAGCTCGGCGCCCTGCCTGCTCCGTGCGTGCAGGCGGTGCGCGGAGAACAGGAAGCCCGCTCCGGTGACCAGCGCCGCGGCCCAATACACCGGGCTCACCTCGGCGACGAAGGGCAGCGCGAGCGAGCAGAGCACCGTCGCCCACGCGAAGTCGATCACCCGGACGGCGACGTATCCGGCGTCGCGGGTCGCCCCGAGCATGGGCACGCCCGCGCGTCGATAGTCGTCGCGGTAGCGGATCGAGAGCGGCCAGTAGTGCGCGGGCGTCCAGAAGAACACCACGAGGAACAGCACGATCGCCGGCCATTCGATGCCGCCTCGCACCGCACTCCATCCGACGAGCACGGGCATGCATCCCGCGATCCCACCCCAGACCACGTTCTGCTCGGTGCGGCGCTTGAGCACGAGTGTGTAGAGCACCACGTACAGCACGAGCCCCGCCGTCGACAGCGCCGCGGGGAGCGGGCCGACCGCCGCGACCATCCAGACGACGGATGCCACGGCCAGCACCCACGCGAAGATCAGACCCGCTCGCGGGGAGATGACCCCGGTGACCAGTGGTCGGCCCGCCGTGCGCTCCATCAGCGCGTCGCTCTCCCGCTCGAGGTACATGTTGAAGGCCCCGGCAGAGCCCGCACTCAGCGCCCCGCCGAGGAGGACCGCCGCCATCCGGCCGAGGTCGGGCCGCCCGTCCGCGGCGAACACCATGACCGGGATCGTGGTGACGAGGAGGAGCTCGAGGATGCGGGGCTTGGTGAGTTCGAGATACGCGCGCAGGATCCGCAGCACGTGTGCTCAGCCCTCCGGCCAGTAGTGGCTGTCGGGCAGGGCGCGGGCACCGAAGATCGCCTGGCCGACGCGCACGCACGTCGCCCCCTCCTCGACGGCGATCTCGTAGTCCCCCGACATGCCCATCGACAGCTCCCCCGCGCCGATGAGATCGGGCGCGTCCTCCCTGGCCTGGTCGCGCAGGGTGCGCAGCAGGGCGAAGCACTCCCGCACCCGGAGATCGTCCGGCGTCAGGATGGCGAGGGTCATCAGGCCGCGTACCCGGAGCGTCTCGTAGGACGGCAGCGCCTCGAGGAAGGCGGGCAGCTCCTCCGGCGGCATGCCGAACTTGGAGTCCTCCGCCGAGGTGTTGACCTGGACGAAGACGTCGAGGCGACGTCCGGCGGCCCGGAGCCGCCGGTCGAGCGCCTCGGCGACGCGGAGCCGGTCGAGCGCCTGGAACTCGGTCGCGAACGCGGCGACGTCTCTGGCCTTGTTGGTCTGCAGGTGCCCGATGATCGACCACGCGACGTCGAGATCGGCGGTCTCGCCGTGCTTGCGCACCGCCTCCTGCACCTTGTTCTCCCCCAGCAGCCGCAGCCCCGACTCGATCGCGACGCGCACGCGGTCGGTCGGCACCGTCTTGCTCACGGGGAGCAGCGTCACCTCCTCGGGCGCGCGCCCCGCCCGCAGAGCAGCGGCGGCGATGCGGGCATGGACGCTCGCGACGTTGTGCTGGAAGTCCTCCACGGTGAACGCCGTGGGGTAGCGATCCTCGGCTCCGGCCGGCCCTTCCATCTTTGACATAGGCCAAACAGTAACATAGTCTTAGGCCGATCAGATCCGGGTGGAATCCGTCACCCGACGCCGCACGATCGAGGAGCCGCCATGCCCGCTGTCCGCACGCTTCCAGACCCGTCCGCCCCCTCCGTGCGCACCGAGGTGCCGGGCCCGCGCAGCCGGGCCATCCATGAGCGCCGGATGCGGACCGTCGCCCGCGGTGTCGGGAGCATCCTCCCCGTGTACATCGAGCACGCCGACGGCCCCTGGGCCACCGACGTCGACGGCAACCGCTTCCTCGACCTGGGCAGCGGCATCGGCGTCACCACGCTCGGTCATGTGAATCCGGCGGCGACGGCTGCCGCGGCCGCCCAGCTCGACCGGGTCACGCACACCCTCTTCACCGTGACGCCCTACGAGGGCTACGTGCGCCTGGCGGAGCGGCTCGCCGAGAAGACGCCGGGCGACCACGAGAAGCGCTCGATCTTCGTGAACTCGGGCGCGGAGGCCGTCGAGAACGCGGTCAAGATCGCCCGCCGGCACACGGGTCGCCGCGTCGTCGCCGCCCTCGACCACGCCTTCCACGGACGTACGAACCTCACGCTGGCCATGAACCACAAGGCCGCCTACGGCACCGGATTCGGCCCGTTCGCCTCGGACATCCATCGGGTGCCGAACTCCTACCCGTACCGCGACGGTCTCACCGGCGAGCAGGCGGCCCAGCGCACGATCACCCACCTCGAGCAGCGCATCGGCGTGGCCGACCTCGCCGCCGTGATCGCGGAGCCCATTCAGGGCGAGGGCGGCTTCGTCGTGCCGGCCGACGGCTACCTCCCCGCGCTCCAGGAGTGGTGCACCCGCAACGGCGTCGTCTTCATCGCCGACGAGATCCAGACCGGCCTCGCCCGGACGGGCACCTGGTTCGTGAGCGAGCACTTCGGCGTCGTCCCCGACCTCGTGCTCACCGCGAAGGCGATCGCGGCAGGCCTCCCGCTGGCCGGAGTCACCGGGCGAGCCGAGATCATGGACGCCCCCGATCCGGGCAGCCTGGGCGGGACGTTCGGCGGCAACCCGGTGTCGATCGCCGCGGCCCTGGCGGTCTTCGACGAGCTCGACGACGGCCGCTTCTTCGCCGCGGCCCTGCGCATCGGCGAGAAGCTCCAGCGCGGCCTCTCCGACCTCGCCTCCCGCCACCCCCTGATCGGCGACGTGCGCGGCGTCGGTGCGATGTACGCGTTCGAGCTGAGCGAGCCGGGCACCACGCGACCGGCGGCGGGCGCCGCCTCCGCGATCGCCGAGTTCGCCGCACAGCACGGCATCCTGCTGCTGACCGCGGGCAGCGACTCGAACGTCATCCGCTTCCTGCCGACCCTCACCACGACCGACGATCACCTCGGCATCGCCCTCGACGTGATCGACCGGGCCCTGGCGACGCTCGACTGATCCCTCAGCCGGCCTCAGCGACGTCGACCACGAGGACCCCCTCGTGCCACCGCACGCCGTCGAGGTCGGCGACCACAAGATCGGGACCTCCCGCCCGGGAGCCCGATCCGACCCCGATGACGGCGCCGATGCCGGCCGCACGTGCCGAGCGGATGCCGGGGACCGAGTCCTCGAACACGATGCAGTCCGCCGGGGCGCGGCCCAGCCGCTGCGCACCGAGCAGATAGGGGTCAGGCTCGGGCTTCCCCCGGGAGACGTCCTCCGCCGCGACGAGGACCGACGGATGCGGCACCTCCGCGCTGCGCAGCCGCGCCGTGGCGACGACGCGGTTGCTGCTCGTGACGACCGCCCACCCACCCCGGGGCAGCGAGCCGACGAGCCGTGCCGCACCGGGGATCTCCCGCGTCTCGGCGGACGCTTCCACCTCGAGGGCGATCAGGTGCGCGATCGCCGCCGGTGCCGCCTCCGGCCCGACGAGACCGGTGACGACCTCGCTCGGGCGCATGCCGTGCGGCGCATCCCGTCGGAAGTCGAACGCGGGCGCATGCCGACGCGCCCATTCCTCCCACGCGGGCGCGGCGGCGTCCACCGAATCGACGAGCACGCCGTCGCAGTCGAACAGGATGCCGGCCCCCGCGAACTCCCAGGACGACGCGCGCCGCTCATGTGATAATTTTGGCATAGGTCAAACCTATCACCCGGCGGAGTCGCAGAACCTGCGGCAGTGAGGCTGCAGCGCCATGACGATCCTCGACCCTCGACCACGCACCGCGCTCGCGTTCCGACATGTCCCGTTCGAGGACCTCGGGGTCCTCGAACCCCTCCTGGCGGAGCGCGGGTACCGGGTGGAGTATCTCGAGCCCGGCGTCGAAGCCATCGACATCGAGCAGGTCGACGCGGCCGATCTGCTCATCGCCCTCGGCGGTCCGATCGGCGTGTACGACACCGACGGCTACCCGTTTCTCCACGCCGAGAAGGAGGCCATCGCGCACCGCCTGCGTGCGGGACGGCCGCTGCTCGGGATCTGCCTCGGTGCGCAGCTGATCGCCGAGGCGATGGGTGCGGACGTGCGCCCGACCGGAGCCGTGGAGATCGGCTACGCGCCACTGGAGCTGACGGAGGAGGGGCTCGACTCCCCGCTGCACCCCCTGGACGGGGTGCCCGTCCTGCACTGGCACGGCGATGCGTTCACGATCCCCACCGGCGCCCGCCATCTCGCCCGCACTCCCGGCTTTCCACACCAGGCCTTCCGTACCGACACCGTGCTCGCCCTGCAGTTCCACGTGGAGGCGGATCCTCGGGCGATCGGCCGCTGGCTCATCGGCCACGCCCATGAGCTGCACCACCACGGGATCGATCCCCGTACCATCCGCGAGCAGGCCAGGCGCCATGGTGCGCAGCTCGAAGTCGCGGCCCGTGCGGCGATCGGCGGCTGGCTGGAGGAGATCGAGTCCGCGGCGAAGCTCCGCGACGAGAGCCGCTAGGCACGCACGACGAAGGGCCGGATCCCCAGGATCCGGCCCTTCTGGTGCGGGGGCGCTCAGGCCTTGCGACGAAGCGCGACGCTCGGGAAGTCGACGGGGACGTCCAGGGCGATGTTCAGGTAGTTCGTGAAGAGGTTCAGCGCGACCTGGCCGATCGTCTCGACGATCTCCTCGTCGTTCCAGCCCTGCGCGCGCACGGCGTCGACATCGGCCGACGACACCTGACCGCGGTCCTCCACGAGCTTCACCGCGAAGGCGAGCAGCGCCGCGGTGCGCGGGTCATCGGACTCGCCGTCCTGGGCGGCGGCGAGCGTCTCCCGGGTGAGGCCGGCCTTCTTGCCGAGGGCGGTGTGCGCCGCGAGGCAGTACTGGCACGAGTTGCGGTTGGCGACGGCGACGGCGATCTGCTCGCCGATCGCGGCACCGAGCGTGCCGTCGCCGTAGGCGCCGAAAGCGCTCCACATGCTCGTGAGTGCGGCCGGAGAGTTGGCGACCGCGCGGAACATCGCGGGAACGCTGCCGAAGGCGCCGGAGATCTGGTCGAGCTGCTCCTTGACGTTTCCGGTGGCGTTCTCGCTGTCGATGAGGGGGACGTTGGGCACGGGGTGCTCCTTCGATCGTGGGATACGGCCGGGTCCGACCACCCCTCCAGTCTTCCGAGAATGCTCGGACGATACGCAGCAAAGAGTCTTGCATTCATGACAGATCGTCCAGATACTGGAGACATGCCGCCGCTGGACCGTCTCACTCCCCTGCTCGAGCGCTTCCACGTGCGCACCCGCCTCTTCCACAGCGGCCCGCTGTGCGGCACGAACGTCTTCCCCGCGAGCGGAGGTCACGGCTTCCTCCACGTGCTGCGGCGCGGCGAGATGGAGGTGACGCACCGGGCAGCCGACGGCACCATCGAGCGCGAGAGCATCACACAGCCGAGCCTGCTGCTGTTCCCCCGGCCGATCGACCACACGTTCATCAACGCCCCGACCGACGAATCCGACTTCGCGTGCGCGACACTCGACTTCGACGGCGGCGCCACGCACCCCCTCGTACGCACACTCCCCTCGACGATCGTCCTCCCCCTCGACGAGGTCGTGACCCTCGCCCCCGCACTCGACCTGCTGTTCGCCGAGGTCGACAACGTCCGCTGCGGGCGCCCTCTGCTCGCCGACCGGATGTTCGAGGTCGTCCTGATCCAGCTGCTGCGGTGGATGCTCGATCACTCGGAGGAGCTCGACCTGCCCCCGGGACTGATCCCCGGACTCTCGGACGAGCGACTCGCACCTGCGCTGGTCGCGGTCCACGAGTCCCCGGGCGATCCCTGGAACCTGGATTCCCTCGCCCGCACCGCCAACATGTCGCGCAGTGCCTTCGCCGCCCGGTTCAAGGAGGTGCTCGGGCGCTCGCCCGGCGACTACCTCACGGAATGGCGGCTCACGATCGCGCAGGAGCAGCTGCGCGCAGGCATGTCGGTCAGCTCCGTGGCGGCAGAGCTCGGCTACGCGAGCTCCTCCGCGTTCTCACGGGTCTTCGCCCAGCGCATCGGACACTCGCCGCGCGCGTGGCTGACGCTGGCCGCCTGAGTCCTGCCGGCGCCGCTAGTCCGTCCGCTCCCAGGAGCCGTTCTCCAGGGAGAGGGGAAGCACGACGGCGGGGGCTTCGGCGGCCGCCTGGATCGCCGAGATCGTGGTGAGCCCGTCCACGTACAGACCCTCATCGACGCCGAGGCCGGGGAAGGAGAGGGATCCGTCGTCACGGACCACTCCAATCAGTGCGCCGTTCCGGGCGACCGGGTACGCGTCTGCGGGCGCGAGACGACCGGGCTCTTCGAGGACGGCGAAGATCCGCTGCCCCGAGAAGCCCTCGCGCACCACGTCGGGGTCGGTCGCTCCGTCCAGCCACAGGACCACGTCGATCTCCGAGGGCATCGCCGTCTCCGGGTCGAAGTCGTCCCGCACCTCGACCGTGAGGACGACGGTGCGCCAGTTCGCGGCGGGATCGTCGAACGCGAGCTCGTCGCGCTGGACGGTGTCATCGTCGCGCACGCTGTCCCGGGCGCCGGTGCCGGGCCGGACGTCGCGGACCACGCCGTCGATCGTCGCCTCGAAGACACGCGTCCCCGGCGCACCATCCCGGGAGATGGTGAAGTTGGGAAGCGTCTCGCGAAGCGTCCGGTCGAGCCACTGCGCGTCTCCGCCGCCACCCTGACCCGCCAGCACGTCCTCGAGGCGCTCCAGGTCTTCCGCCGACGCCGCCGCGGGAGGCGCGGAGGGCGTCACGGCGGAGTCGCTCGCTCGAACGGTGTCGACGACGGCTCCCCCGGCGACCACACCGGCGAACGCCACCGCGAAGGTGAGGACGATGGATGATGTGCGCATCAGGACCTGCCTCTCGACTCCGAGGACTCGGCATCCACGGCGATCAGTGCTGGTCAGCGTAGCCTCTCGGCGGCGCCGGCGCACCTGTCTGTGGGAGATCCAGGGAGGAGCAGGGCCGCTCGGATCACCGCCCGGCGGAGAGCACGGCGGTGAGTCCGCCGATCACGCGGTCGAGGTCTGCGGGCGTGAGCGAGGGGTGCACCGGGATCGACAGCACCTCGTCCGCCGCACGCTCCGTCTCGGGCAGATCCAGATCCGGCGCATACCGCTGCAGCGAGGGCAGTCGGTGGTTGGGGATCGGGTAGTACACGCCCGCGCCCACCGCATGCTCGTCGCGCAGGGCATCGCGCACCCGATCGCGCTCCCCGTCGGCGATCCGGATCGTGTACTGGTGATAGACGTGCTCGGCTCCGTCGGCGACGGGTGGCACCGTGAGGCCGTCGATGCCGGCGAGCTCCGCGTCCAGCAGGGCGGCGTTCCGCTGCCTCTGCCGCGTCCATTCCTCCACCTTGCGCAGCTGCACGCGCCCCACGGCCGCATGCACCTCGCTCATGCGGTTGTTGTATCCGACGATCTCATTCGCGTACATCGTCTCCATCCCCTGGTTCCGCAGGAGACGGACGGTTCGGGCGATGTCCTCGTCCGCGCATGCGACCATCCCGCCTTCGACGGCGGTCATGTTCTTGGTCGGGTACAGGCTGAACATCCCGAAGGCACCGATCGTGCCGGCCGGGCGTCCGCGCCATTTCGCGCCGTGCGCCTGCGCCGCGTCCTCGAAGATCGCCAGACCGTGCTCGGCGGCCACCGCCTCGATCCCATCGACGAGGAACGGGTGGCCGTAGAGATGCACCGGCATGATCCCCTTCGTTCGCGGAGTGATCGCCTCGCGCACCCGTGCGGGATCGAGCGTGAAGTGCGCCGGCTCGATGTCCACGAAGACCGGAGTCGCGCCCGTGAGCACGACGGAGTTCGCCACCGCGGCGAAGGTGAAGGACGGGACGATCACCTCGTCGCCCACGCCCACACCGGCGGCGATCAGGCCGAGCAGCTGACCGCTCGTGCCGGCGTTGACCGCGACCGCCGTGCGGCCGCCGAGGAAGTGCGCCGAGAACTCCTCCTCGAAAGCGGCGACCTCCGCGCCCTGAGCGAGCATGCCGCTGCGCAGCACGCGCTCGACGGCCGCGACCTCCTCGTCTCCGATGATCGGCTTGGCGGCGGGAATGAATGCATGGTCCATCGCGGGATGCCCTTCGTCGGTCTCGGCTCGTGTGAGCCCGGTTGAGGTGGAGGCAGGATTCGAACCTGCGTGCACGGTCTTGCGGACCGCGACCTGGCCACTCGGTCACTCCACCGGGTCGGATGCTCAGCCGCCGGGCGGGGAGTATCCGTTCAGGAACGTGCCGAACCGCTGCAGCGCATCGGTCAGCACATCGGTCTCCGGCAGGAACGCGATCCGGAGATGGTCGGGGGCGGGCCAGTTGAACGCCCTGCCGTGCACGAGGAGGATGCGCTCCGCATCGAGGAGGTCGAGCACGAGCCGCTCGTCGTCGGCGATCCGATGCACCTCGGGATCCAGGCGCGGGAAGAGGTAGAGCCCGCCGCCCGCCGGTTGCGTGCGGACCCCGGTGATCGCGTCGAGGGCCTCGAGCGCCGCATCCCGCTGCCGTGTCAGCCGCCCGTCGGGAGCCACCAGCGCATCCAGGGAGTCGTCGTGCGTGAGGGCAGCCGTGATGGCGTGCTGCGCCGGGACGGATGCGCACATCCGCATCGATGCCAGCAGCCGGACGCCGGAGAGGAAGGGGTCGTCGCGGTGGAATCCGGTCGCCGCCATCCACGCGGCCCGGTACCCCGCGACGCGATGGGTCTTGGAGAGCCCGGCGAAGGTGATGCACGGGACATCCGGGGCGACCTGCGCCGTGGAGGTGTGCGTGAATCCCGGATACACCACGCGGTCGTAGATCTCGTCGGAGAGCAGCAGGAGCCCGTGGCGTCGAGCGAGTTCGGCGATCTGCTCGAGCACCGCCCGCCCGTAGACCGCGCCGGTCGGATTGTTCGGGTTGATGACGACGATCGCCGCGGTGTGCGGGCCGATCAGCGCCTCCATCGCCTCCAGGTCGGGGGTCCAGCCGTCGGTCTCGACGCAGGGATAGTGCACCGCGTGTCCGCCGGCCAGGATGGTCGACGCGGTCCACAGCGGGTAGTCGGGGCTCGGGATCAGCACCTCGTCGCCGGGCTCGAGCAGCGCCTGCAGCGTCAGCCCGACGAGCTCGGAGACCCCGTTGCCGACCGTGATGTCATCGATGCCGAGAGCGGGGAATCCGGGACGGAGCGCATAGTGCGCGCTGATCGCCTCGCGGGTCTCGGGCAGCCCCGCGGACTCCGAGTAGCCGTGGGCCTGCGGGAGCGCGGCGCGCAGAGCCTCGACGACGACCGTCGGCGCCTCGAACCCGAACGGCGCCGGGTTGCCGATGTTGAGTCGGAGGATAGACTCGCCGCGCTTCTCCAACTCGGCCGCGCGCTCGGCGACGGGACCGCGCAGGTCGTACAGCACCCCGTCCAGTCGGGAGGAGCGTCCGACGCGGTACCCGTCGTCCACCGGACCGCCGGCGCTCATCCGTCCGCTCCCGCCGAGCGGGCTTCGCGGACGGCCGCCGCGAGATCGTCGGCCAGACGACGCTGATCCGCGTCGTCGAGGTCGTGCACGGTCAGGCGCAGCCGGGTGGATCCGGTGGAGCTGCCCGGCTCCAGCGCGAACTCGTCACCGGAGCGCCCGAGCCATCCGCGCGTCGCGAGCCGGCGGCCGACCTCGGCGGCGTCGTGACGCACGTCCGTCCACACGTTGAGCCCGCCGTCGCTCTGCGCGGGCACTCCGCGCACCCCGAGCAGCGAGAGGAAGGCGCGATTGCGGCGGACGTAGTGCTCGCCCGCTTCGGCGATCCGCGTCCGCGTGCCCTCGTCGCGCAGCATGGCGGCGGCGAGACGCTGCATCACGTGGCTCACCCACATCGTCCCCGGGCTGAGCCGTCGGGCGAGCCGCTGCGCCGTGACCGGATCGGACGCCGTGATCGCGAGGCGCATGTCGGGTCCCAGGAACTTCGACACCGAGCGCACCAGCGCCCACCGCTCGTGCGTCGGAGCGATGATGCTCGAATACGGCTCCGGGGCGAGGAGCGAGAAGTGGTCGTCCTCGATGACCAGCACGTGCGGGTGGTCGGCGAGGACCTCGCGGAGCTCCCGTGCACGGGAGGGGGACGTTCCGACGCCGGTCGGGTTCTGGGCGCGCGGCGTGCAGACGATCGCGCGCGCTCCGCTCTCGAGGGCTGCGCGAAGACCCTGCACCGTCATGCCCTCCCGGTCGACGGGAATCGGGACCGGCGTGTACCCGGCGAGGCGAGCGGTGTGGATGCTGGAGAGGAAGCACGGATCCTCCAGGCCGACGCGGTCGCCCTGGACGAGGGTCTGGGCGAGCAGCCGCTCGACGGCATCCACGGCTCCCGCGGTGACGGACAGGCGGAAGGCGCGCGGATGGTCGGCGGCGATCCACTCGGTCGCCCATTCCGCCAGGTCCGGATCGATCACGGATTCGCCGTACAGCACATGCCCGGGGGTGACCGCGGCGAAAGCGGCGGCGAGGTCGGGGAGGTGAGCGGGGTCGGGGTTGCCGCTGCCGATGTCGCGCAGCACCGAGCCGGGGGTGAAGCCCTCGTCGGCGTTCTGCTCCGGCCCGAGCACGGTGGTCCCGGTGCGCCCACCCGTCGCCGCGATGCGCGCGACGACCAGCGCACGATAGGCGGCCAGGACCGTGTTCCGGTTGACGCCGAGGTGCGCGGCGAGCGCCCGGACGGACGGAAGGTGGTCTCCGGGGGCGAACTCCCCGCGCTCGACGAGATCGCGCACGCTCTCGGAGATCTCGGCGGCGGTCGCTCCCGCGATGCCGTGTGACATGTCGTCGAGATCGCCCGCTGGAACCATGGCTCGACGGTATGCGAATTTTTGGCCTATGTCAAAATCTGACGCACCGGGGCGGGCGGAGGCGGGAGCCCATCGGGTCGCTCCCCCCTCCGCACTCACCTGCCGTCGAGGCGTTCGGCTAGGACGCGACGAGAACCGCCTGCGCTGCCTCGAGTCCGCTGGAATGCGCGCTCGCGACCGAGCTCTTGATCGCACCCGCCCAGAACAGCGTGTCCTTCGACGGCCGGTAGATCGTGTCCTGGTCGCGCTCGCCCGTCGCATACGCACCGAGGGCGAACCTGTCGTCGCGCCAGTCGTAGTTCGATGCGTTCACGTAGTTCAGCCCCTGATCTCCCGCGAGCTTGCGCACACCGGCGAGGGCCGCGTCGAACCGCTCCTTCTCCGGCAGTGCGAGCAGCTCCCGGGCGCGGTCGCCGGTGTCCCAGGCGACGATGAGCTGGCCGTCGTATCCGGGCATGCCCGTGGACTCGTCCCAGAACTGGCACGGTCCTTCGTCATGCTGGTTCACCATGTCGAAGTTCTCCGGGCGCACCGGGTGATCGAACTCGAGGATCGTCTTGTAGGCGACGGTCTGCTTGACCGCGTCGATCGCCGCCATCCGATCGTCTTCCAACGGCGGCGAGAACGTGATCGACCGCTCCTGCAGCACTCCGATCGGCACGGTGACGATGCAGGCGTCGGCCTCGAACGTCTCGGACCCCGCCTGCACGCTCACCCCGGATCCGGAGTAGTCGATCGTCTCGATCGGCGTCTCCAGACGCACCTCCACGCCCTCGCCGACGGCGTTCAGGATGTCGACGTAGGGAGCGAGCAGCTTGAAGTCGCCCGCGTACCCGTCGGGCTCGATCTTCCCGGTCTTCGACACCGTGAGGCATGCCGCGAGAGTGTCGACCACCCCGGAAGCGGGATAGACAGCGAACTGCTCGGTGTCGACCTGGATACCCAGCAGCGCGAGCGGGTAGTTCGTCGGGGCGATGCCGAGGCGTTCCAGGTACTGCAGCGCGGACTCCTTGGCCGTCGGCTCCGGCAGCGGAACGGAGAGCGCGGGGGCGCCCTCCGGGAACGCATAGAAGTCGGGCGTATCCCAGCCCACCCACGGCGTGCTCGGGCTGTAGCGGGAGAAGGTGTTCTCGAACTTCCGGCCCTCGATCCCGAGCTTCTGCGCCCAGGCCCACGTCTCGGTGTCCGGGCCGCCGTGACACAGCGACGCGCCTCTTTCGTGCGGGATGGAGAGCAGCGTGCGGTCGGTCCACATGCGCCCGCCGACGCGGTCGCGCGCCTCGAGCACGATCACCTTCTTGCCGGCGTCCATCAGCTCCCGCGCGGCCGCCATGCCGGCGGAGCCGGCCCCGATGACGATGACGTCGTAGGACCCTCCCCCGCTTCCCGCGGACGGCGAGGGGGATGCCTCGTCCGGTCCGCAGCCGACGAGCATGATCGCTCCCGCTCCGAGCATCCCGCCCAACAATGCACGCCGTGAGAAGACGACGTCGCTCATGCGCTTTTCCATCAACGAACTCCTTTGATCGTGGAAAGACCGTGTAAACAGCTGAATGTGTGACTGCAGCCCCCTGCAGTCCCCCAGATGTCACGAGCGCCGTGTCCGGCGAAGCCCTCGTGCGCGGCGTCAGTCGCGCTCGTCGACCTCCCTTCCGAGCCGCTGCGAGATCCACACCGGGATGAAGGACGCGACGATGACGACCGTCGCGACGACGTTGACGACGTTGGCCTCGTTGGGCCTCGCCATCTGGTTCATGATCCACAGCGGGAGCGTGTCGACGCCGGGAGGAGCGGTGAAGATCGTCACGTACACCTCGTCGAAGCTGAGGGCGAAGGCGAGGATGGCCCCGGCGATCAGGGCGCTGCGGAACTGCGGGAGCGTCACCAGCAGGAACGTCTGCCAGGGACTCGCCCCGAGGTCCTTCGAGGCCTCCTCGATGCCGGGATTCATCCGACGGAGACGCGCGAGCACATTGTTGAACACCATCACGATGCAGAAGGTGCCGTGCGCGATGATCATGCCGTAGAAGCCGACCTGGATGCCGATCGGCTCCAGGATCTGGTTGTAGGTGTTGTTCAGGGCGACGCCGGTGACGATGCCGGGGAGGGCGATCGGCAGCACCACGAGGAGGTTCACGGCGCGCTGGCCGAAGAACGAGTACCTCTGCAGCGCGAAGGCCACGAGCGTGCCGAGGATGACGGCGATCACGGTCGCGCCCGACGCGACGAGCACCGAGTTCAGGAGAGCCGCGCGCACCGGCTCGCTCGTGAACGCCTTGCCCCACCATTCGAGTGAGAAGCCGGTGACCGGCCAGCTCACGATGCGGGCGGCGTTGAAGGAGTTGAGCACGACGAGTGCGAGCGGGATGTACATGAACGCGAGCACGATCGCGACGATGATCCCGAGGACGATCTTGGAGGTGCGGGACAGTCTCAGCATGCGCGACTCACATCCTTTCCAGGGCACCGGTGCGCTGCACGCTCACCAGGTAGATGACGACGAACGCGATGGGGACGAGCGAGTAGGCCGCCGCCAGGGGTGGGTTCAGGTTGATGTTCGACGCGATCACGCTGCCGATCATCTGCGTGTCCCCGCCGACGAACCGCGCGACCAGGTAGTCGCCCAGGCTCAGCGAGAACGTGAAGACGGATCCGGCGATCAGCGCCGGCTTGATGAGCGGGAGCACCACCGACACGATCGTGCGCCAGGATCCGGCGCCGAGGTCGGCCGAGGCGTCGAAGAGGTTCGGCGGCAGCTGCCGGATCGCGGTGTAGACGGGGACCGCCATGTACGGCAGCCACAGGTAGGTCAGCGTGAGCACCACCGTGACCACCGTGAAGCCCGGCCCCGAGAGCCCGAACGGCGCCAGTGCCCAGTTCGCGAAGCCCTGCTCCGTGAAGGTGATCCGCATCGCGAGCACCTTCACCAGGTATCCGGCCCACAGCGGCAGCGTGATCGACACCGCGAGCAGGGCGCGCAGCCACGGCGACGCGACCTTCGCCATGAAGATGCCGAGCGGCACCGAGATGAGCACGGCCAGGACGGTCACGGCGAGCGCGATCCCGAGGGTGCGCAGCGACGTCGACAGGTACGCCGGATTGACGAAGAGCTGCTCGAAGTTGCGCAGCGTGAATCCGGGCTTCACCTTCGAGGTGAAGGGGTCGGTGATCCAGAAGGCGGTCACGAGGAGCATGACCAGCGAGAAGATGTAGATCCCGATGAGCCAGGTCATCGGAAGGGCCAGGAGCCCGGCGATCCGGAGGCGGCGCTTCATGTCGATCCCGTTCGTGGTGGCGGAGGTCTGCGGGGTGAGGGGGCGGATCGAGCGACCCGCCCCCTCGATGCGGGTCAGCCCTTGACCGACATCCAGGCGTCGGTCCACTGCTGGAAGTTGGTGCACGTGACATCCGTCCGACCGTCGATGCACTGCTCGATCGGCGTCGTCCAGAACCACACCTTCTTGAAGTACTCCTCGTCGGTGGCGTTGAAGTAGTCGCAGTGCGCCTTGGCCTCGTCGCTCGTGTCGCAGAACGCGGCGTTCGCGGGCGCCATGCCGAAGTTCATGGCGATCGCGCCGTTCACCTCGGGCGAGGAGGAGTAGTCCATCCAGGCGTACGCGCAGTTCGGGTTCTTCGACTCGGTCGCCAGCATCCACGCGTCCGACCAGCCGGTCGAGCCCTCCTTCGGCAGCACGCTCTTGAACTTGTCGTCCTCGGTGAGCTTGCGCAGCACCTCCCACGACGTGCCGAGCACGGTGGTGCCGCCCGCGAACGAGGTGATCTGCGCCGCCGGGTCGGACCAGTACTCGGAGACGAGGTCGTTCTGCTGCTTGAGCAGGTCGACCGCGGCCTTCAGCTGCTTCTCGTCGAGCGCGTACGGGTTGGTGATGCCGAGGTCGGGCTCGTGCGCCATCAGGTACACGGCGGCGTCGGCGATGTAGATCGGGGCGTCGTAGGCGATGACCTTGCCGGCGTAGGGGCTGTCCTTCTCCCACGCGACGTCCCAGCTCGTGGGCTCCTCGGTGACGACCTCGCTGTTGTACTGGAGGATGTTCGCGCCGCGTCCGATGGGGATGCCATAGGACTTGCCGTTGATGGTGTCGTAGATCTGCCCCTTCATCCCCTCGACGATGTCGTCGCCGAAGTTCGGGATGAGCTCGAGGTTGAGCGGCTGCACGTCTCCACCGGCGATCAGACGCAGGCTCGCGTCGCCCGAGGCCGAGACCAGGTCGTAGTCGCCGGTGCGCATGAGCTGGACCATCTCATCGCTGGTGCCGGCGACGCGGCGGTTCACGACGCAGCCGGTCTCGGTGGTGAAGGCATCGCTCCAGGCGGGTTCGACGAAACCACTCCAGGCGACGATGTTGACCTCGCCCTCGTAGTCGCCGAGGGACTCCTGCATCGCGATGTCGGGAACATCGATCTGCAGTTCGCCGGATCCCTCCGCCGTCTCTCCGCCGGTGGAACAGCCGGACAGGGCCAGGGCGGCGACCGCGGTCATCGCCGCGGTGGCCAGAATCTTCTTACGCATGGATCGCTCCTTCGTGATCGGTGCTGCAGGTGTGCATGGGTGTTCGGATGGTGCGGTGTTTCAGGGGAGCCGGGCCGCGTGGTCGGGCGACCAGACGGCACGGACGTGGTGTCCTCGCCCGAGATCGGCGTCGGTGGAGTGACGGGCGTTGGGGCGTTCGGCGATGAGGTCGATCCCCGCGTCGGTCGCGACCAGGTAGCGCGTCGCCGGACCCGTGTAGACGACCTCGCTGATCGTGCCGTCGAGCGAGACCTCGCCCGCGGCGAGCGCGGCATCCCGATCGGTCAGCCGCATGCGCTCCGGGCGCACGCTCATGGTGCGGCGGTCCCCGGTGAGGTTCTCGGCCAGGTCTCCGCCGATGAGGTTCGACAGGCCGAGGAAGCGCGCGACGAACTCCGTCTGCGGGCGCTCGTACACGTCGCGGGCGGTGCCGATCTGCTCGATCCGACCGCCGTTGAACACGGCCACGCGGTCGCTGAGCGTGAGCGCCTCCTCCTGGTCGTGGGTGACGAAGATGAAGGTGATGCCGACCTCGCGCTGGATCTGCTTGAGCTCGATCTGCATCTGCTCGCGGAGCTGCTTGTCGAGGGCGCCGAGCGGCTCGTCGAGCAGCAGCACCTGGGGGCGCAGGATCAGCGCGCGGGCGAGGGCGATGCGCTGCCGCTGCCCGCCGGACAGCTGGTGCGGCAGGCGGTCGGCGACGTGGTCGAGCCGCACCTGCTCCAGCGAAGCGCGCACCCGCTCCGCCCGAGCGCTCTTGCCCTCGCCGCGCACCCGGAGTCCGTAACCGACGTTGTCCGCGATGGTCAGGTGCGGGAACAGCGCGTAGTCCTGGAAGACGGTGTTCACCGGCCGCGCATGCGGCGGGGTGCGGGTCACGTCCGTCCCGGACAGGCGGATGCTGCCGCTCGTCGCGTCCTCGAACCCGGCGATCATCCGGAGCACCGTCGTCTTGCCGGAGCCGGACGGGCCGAGCATCGAGAGGAACTCCCCCGACGCGACCTCCAGGTCGAGCTCGCGGACCGCGGTGAACTCGCCGAACGACTTCGTCACCCCGCTGAGGGTCACGGTCCCCTCGGAACGGGCGGTCTCGGGGACTGCGGGTGCTGCGGGTGCCGTGGCGATCATCTCGCGCTCCTCGGAACATCGTCGAACTCGGAAGATTCCCAAAACATATAAACCCAGAGGTAATATGTCAACAGCGATTTCTTGGGTATCGTGATCGCGGAAGGGAGAATCGCAGAATGGGATCGAGCTCGACGACGCACGCCACGCACCCTTCCGCCGAGCCCTCCCCCGATCCCGAGCACGAGCAGCCGCACCGCCTCCAGGGGGCGCTGTTCCAGCCCATCGGCGACGAGGGCCGTGCGGAGCTCGTCGAACGCCGCCTGGTCGATGCGATCACCCGCGGACACCTCCGCGCCGGCGAGCGCCTCCCCTCGGAAGCCGACCTCAGCAAGAGCCTCGGCGTCGCGCCGGTGACCGTGCGCGAGGCGCTGCTCGCCCTGCGCGGTCGCGGCCTCGTCGTCACACGCCGTGGGCGCAACGGCGGCAGCTTCGTCGCGGCGCACGCCGATCCGCTGACGTTCGCCCGGGAGGCCGTGCGCCGCACCTCGCGCCTCGCGCTGCGCGACCTCGGCGCCCACTACGCCGCCATCACGGGCGCCTGCGTCCGACTCGCGGCGAGGCGCGCGGACCCCAGCGAGACGCAGCGGGTCCGTCGCCGGATGGAGCGGATCGACGAACTCGACGTGGAGCAGCAGCGGCGCCTGCTAGACGACGTGCAGATCGAGATCGTCGCGCTCAGCCAGTCGGCACGCCTGACGCGCGAGCAGATGAAGCTGCAGGCCGAGCTCTCGCCCCTCCTGCGCCTCGTCGCGCACGAGACCGAGAACCTGCGACGGCAGGCCGAGCACCTCGCCGCCGTCATCGACGCCGTGGAGGCCGGCGATCCCGATGCCGCGGGCGCACGCACCGAGCTCATGGCCGCCGAGACCATCGACGCGCTCATCCGGCTCCAGGCGACGACCGGATAGATCAGAGGACCCGCATCGACGTGCACAGGAGGACGCGATGAACACAGCAAGCGACACCGCCATCCAGGCAGCAGCCGCGATCGTGGAGGACTACTTCTCCGCCCCCGTGCGCACGCTGCTCGACTGGGTGGAGCCCTTCGCCGCCCAGGTCGCCGAGGCCAGGACGAGCGGCCCGCTCACACGCTCGAAGGTCGACGCGCTCGTGGAGCCGCATGCTCTGCGCACGCTCGACCTGCGCGGCGTGCCCGTCTACGGCGCGGGGTTCATCGCGGCGATCGACCTGCTCTCGGACGCGCACAGCCACCTGGCGTGGTGGCAGGGCGAGGACCGGAGGCAGCTCGTCCTGGCCTCGCAGTCGGTGAACAAGGAGAACATCGACTACAGCGCCCTCGAGTGGTACCGGGTGCCGATGGCCACGGGTGAGCCCCACGTCGCGGGACCCTACGTGGACTACCTCTGCAGCGACGAGTACACGATCACGATCGCGGTCCCCGCCGAGGTGGACGGGACGCGCATCGGCGTCGCCGGGCTCGACCTGCTGGTCTCCGCGGTCGAACAGGACCTGACGCGGCGCTTCGCCTCCCTCGGGTGCGAGGTGACCCTGACGAACGGCGTCGGCCGCGTCGTCGTGTCGACGGACCCGCGCTGGGCCACCGGCGATTCCGTGCGCGGCAGCGGCCTCGCCGAGCTGCCACGGGCGGCATGTCGGGGCGTGGCGCTCGACGTGATCGTCGATCCGGCCTGAGGGGTGCGCTAACCGAGCAGCTCAGCGAGGAACGACGCCTGCCGCTCCCACTGCACTCCGAGCCCACCCTCGTGACCGTTGAAGGCGTACTCGTCGATGTCCGCGCGACCACCGGCCCAGGTGTTGCGTGCGGCGTAGACGGTCGACGGCGGACAGGTCTGATCCAGAAGAGCGACGGAGAACAGGGCGGGTGACGTCGCGCGCTTCGCGAAGTTCACGCCGTCGAAGTACGAGAGCGTGCCGAAGACGCTCTCGGCGTCCGCGCGATGCACCGAGAGGTAGCGCACGATCTCCTGATACGGATCGTGATCGGTCATCCCCACCGCTCGGCCGAAGTGGCAGAGGAACGGCACATCCGGCATCGCGGCCACCAGCCCCTCCGACAGCCCCGCGACGGCGATCGCGATGCCACCGCCCTGACTCGTACCTGTGACGGCGACGCGCTCGGGGTCGATCCCGTCGATCGTGCGCACGGCGTCGACGGCGCGCACGCCGTCGGTGAACACGCGACGGTAATAGTACTCGTGCGGGTCGAGGATGCCCCGGGTCATGAACCCGGGAGACGACGGTCCCGCACCGTGAGGATCGGGAGTATCGCCGCCGGTGCCCCACCCCGATCCCTGACCGCGCGTGTCCATGAACAGGTGCGCATACCCGGCCGCCGCCCAGGCGAGCCGCTCGTGCGGCAGCCCCCGTCCTCCGCCGTAGCCGTTGTACTCGACCACCGCGGGGAGGGGGCCCGGCAGGCCGACCGGACGAGTGAGCCATGCACGGATCGGCTCGCCTCCGAACCCGGAGAACGTCACGTCATCGACCTCCACCGTCCGCAGCGGAGAGTCGACCCGTCGCAGTCGGACCGGCTCGGACCGCTCGCGGGACTCCGCCAGCGTCGCCGACCAGAAGTCGTCGAAATCGTCGGGCTCAGCGACCTCGGGCCGGTAGACGCGCAGTTCCTCGGGACTCAGATCGAAGCGGGGCATGACAGCATCCTTCCAGGCGTCAGCCCTTGAGTCCCGTGTTCGCCAGCCCCTGCACGAACTGCTTCTGCGCGACCAGGAAAACCAGCAGCACGGGGACGACGGTGAGTGTCGTGGCGGCGAGCTGCACGTTCCACATCGGCCCGCCGTAGGCGTCGACGTACTGCGTCAGAGCCTGCGGCAGGGTGAACATGTCCTTGCTCGAGAGGTACACGATCGGCTCCAGGTACAGGTTCCACGACTTCAGGAACGTGAAGATGGCGACCGCCGCGAGCGCCGACCGCGAGAGCGGGAAGGCGATCCGCCAGAAGATGCCCCAGCGTCCGAGCCCGTCCATCCGGCCCGCCTCCTCGAGCTCGGCGGGGAGCCCCAGGAAGAACTGCCGCATGATGAACACGGCAAGCACCGCGGGTGCGCCGAAGATCGGCACGACGATGAGCGGCCAATGCGTGTCGATCAGCCCCAGCCCGTTCACGAACCGGAACAGCGGAACGATCGTCACCTCGCTGGGCACCAGCAGTCCGACCAGGACCACGAGGAAGAGGGCATTCGCACCGGGGAACCGGATCCTCGCGAACGCATATCCGGCCATCGCCGCCACCAGCATCGTGCCCACGGTGACGAGAGCCGCGATGTAGAGGCTGTTCCAGTACTGCTGCGCGAACGGCTGCAGCCGAAACACCTCGCCGTACGCCGCGGTCGTCGCATCCTGGGGCCACAGTGTCGGCACCTTCTGCAGGATCTCGCTCATCGGCTTGAAGCTGCTCGTGACCATCCACAGCGTGGGGAAGACGAACGGGATGCTCAGCACCGCCATCAGCGTGATCAAACCGGCCGCGACCCAGCGACGTTTCGTCTTCGCGCCACTCGAGCGGATCGGGCGTGCACTGCCACCGGTGACCACGGCCCGCGTGGTGACCGCGTCGCCGTGCGTGCGCTCGTCGATGTCAATTCTCATGGAAGACCCACCTCTTCCTGGTCTGCCACTGGATCAGGGTCAGCACCAGAACGATGAAGAACAACAGCACCGCGATCGCACTCGCGTAGCCGAAGTCGTTGAAACGGAACGCCTGCTGATACAGGTAGTAGACGAGGACCGTGGTCGAGTTACCGGGGCCGCCACCGGTCAGCACGGCGATCTGGGCGAAGACCTCGAGCGAGCCGACGATCGTGAGGATCATCACGAGCAGGATCGTGGGGCTGATCATCGGCATGGTGATCGAACGGAACCGACGCCAGGCCCCTGCACCATCGATGCGCGCCGCCTCGCTGATCTCCTCCGGCACCGCCTGGAGTGCGGCGAGGAACAGGATCATGTTGAGTCCGACGTTCTTGAACACCTGCACGACGATCACCGCGAGCATGGCGGTCACATCACCGCGGAGCCAGTTCGGACCCTCGATGCCGAGGACGGCGAGGAAGCCGTTGATCCCCCCATCCGCCTGCAGAAGGAAGCTCCAGACGATGGTCCAGGCGACGAGAGAGACGACCACGGGCGAGAAGAAGAAGGTGCGGAAGGTCGTGGTCCCCGGCAGCTTCTGATTGAGCAGCACCGCGAGGAACAGCGCCAGCGTCACATTCAACACGACGAGTCCGATCGAGAACCACAGGCTCACCAGCAGCGAGTTGTGCAGCCCGGGGTCGGCGAGCATCCGCTCGTAGTTGTCGGTCCCCGAGAACACGAAGGTGTTGGCCAGCACATTCCAGTCGTGGAGCGAGAACCAGACGACGGCGATGAGCGGCGCGATCACGAAGGCGAGCGAGCCGAGGACCACGGGGGCGACCATGGTGTAGCCGACGATCCAGTCACGGCGGGCCACCGCGGAGCGGCGAGGACGTGGCCCCCTCCGCTCCGCGGCATCGACCGCCTGAAGGGCGGATGCAGTCATCCGGTCAGCCCTCCAGGAGGGGTGCGATCGCTTCGCAGGTCGACGCCAGCACCGCTTCGACATCGGCGTCGGCGACCCAGAGCGCGTCGAGTTCGGCGCGCACCGCATCCTGCAACTTGGCGAAGTTGACGTGCGCCGGCTTGGTGATCGCGTCCTGGATGCCCTCGACCACCACCGCCTGCAGCTGCTCCTCGCTCAGGCGCGGGTTCGCTGCGGCGAGCGTGTCAGCGTTCAGCAGCGTCTCGCGGGGCGGCGGGAAGTACGTCGCGAGCTTCTCCGCGTTCTCGGGGTTCGTGAAGTACGCGAGGAAGTCGGCGGCGATCTTCGGATGCTTCGCGTTGGCGAACACGCCGATACCCGCCTGGCCGATCACGTTCTGCTGCCCCTCTGGTCCCGCGGGAAGCGGCACGATGTCCCAGGCGAACGAGTCGTCGAGAGCCGAGGCGCGACTGATCTGCGTGATCGTCATCGCGGCGTCTCCGGCGAAGAAGTCCGCCGTCACACCGGGGCCGGGCATGGCCTTGTCGACGAACGCGGCGTCGTGGATCCACGTCAGAGCGTCGACCATGGCGGGGTCGGTCAGCGTGCACTCGCTGCCGTCGGCGCTCCACGGGGATGCGCCCCAACCGCCCCAGATGCTGGCCAGGTTCTCCCACACCCGGTAGTCGAAGTCGCGTACCACCAGGCCCTGCTTGCCGGACGTCTGCGACGCGGCCGCCGAGATGTCCCGCGCGGCATCGTAGGTCCAGTCTCCCGACGCGACCAGGTCCGCCGGGTTCGGTTGCCCGGCAGCGGCCACCTGGTCGGTGTTCACGAACACGGCGAACGGACTGTTCGAGAACGGATACGCGTACAGCCGCTCATCCTGCTGCCACAGCGCGAGCGAGGAATCCACGAGATCGTCGTAGTCGTAGCCCTCCGCGTCCTTCAGAGTGTCGGTGATGTCGGCCAGCGCTCCCGAGGAGACGAACTCCGGGGCATAGCTCTCCAGGATCCAGCCGAGATCGGGGGCATTGCCCCCGGCCAACTGAGTCGTGAGAGTGGTGGTGTAGTCCTCGAACGGGATCGGCTCGAACGAGACCTCCGAGACGAGTTCAGGGTTGTCGGCGACGTAGGCGTCGGCGATCTCCTGGAACATCGCCAGCTGGGTCTCGTCGGCGGTCCACACCGTCATCCGCAGGGCGACGGGCTCGTCGGGGGTCTCGGCGGCATTCGGACTGCTGCTGCATCCGGCGAGGACGAGGGCGGTGGCGGCGATGCCGCCGCCCAGGGCCATCGCGGCGCGCGCGCGGCGCGTCAGGTTGGGGGTCATGCTCACTCCTTCGTGGTGATCGTGCTCATGGTGATCGGGCATGTTCTGCAGGTGGGGTATCGGTTCAATAGGCGTGGACGCGTCCCTCCGGCCAGTGCCGCTCGACACCGGTCCCGTCGAGTTCGCGCTGGTAGTCGGCGAGGACCTCGTCGTCGTCGTGCACGGCGCGCGGGGACGTGTCCTCCGCGAGGCAGTAGGCCGCGAGGTGCCCGGCGGCCTCGCCGATGTTCCACTCCACGGGATGCAGGCGGTAGCACCCGTTGGTGATGTGCGTCGTGCCGATGTTCTTGTTCGCCGCGAGCAGGTTGGTCACGCGCTGCGGGATGAGGGCCCCCAAGGGGATCTCGAACGGAGTGGAGGCGACGTCGATGTAGGTGTCTCCGCCGGTGGAGGGGTGGAGGTCGATCCGGTACATGCCCACGCCGACCGAGTCGCGGTAGCGCGTCGCTCCGTCGTCGCCGCGCACCGCGTACGAGACGTCGTTCTCGGTCACCGTCGTGAGCGCGCGGATGCGGCGGGACTCCCGGTGGTACGGCGCCTGGGCGAGGCCGTCGTCCGATCCCATCACGTCGGGGCGGAGGCGCAGCCCGGGGAAGCCGAACCCTCCATCGGGACGAGGAGCCTCCGTCTGCATCCAGTACACCATCGAGAGGCTGAGCTGGCGGGCGTGCTCGTAGTGGGCGACCTCCTCGTCACGATCCGCCGTCAGAACGGGAGCGAGGAAATAATCGATGCTCGGCCAGTTGACGAGGCAGATGTCACTCGCATAGAACCCGTCGGCGAAGAGGTCGCGCGCCGCGATGCGGCGGAACGTCCAGAGATTGGCGTCGCCCGCGTTGCGCGACTGATCGGCGTCGACGTCGAGGACGTCGTCTCCGGGGTTCGGCGCGAATCCGCGGGTGCCCATCTCGAGGGTGCGGGGATTCGGTGCCTGCCAGGAGAGCATCTTCTCGCCCTGCCAGGCGGCTGGCGCGTACTCCCGCCAGAAGTCGTACTCCGCCGGACGCGCGATGGTGTGATCGCCGTCGACATGATCGATCGCGAAGCAGACACTGAACGCCTGGACGTTGTCGGGTTTAGCCTCCTCGGGAGCGCTGGGCTCTCCGGTCTCGTGCCGGGACTCGAACCCGGTCACATGCTCGACGTCGGCGAGCGGCAGCAGCTCACCGGTCTCGGTCGCATCCAGCACGAACCGGGCGTGCACCGTCGTCGCGCTCCCGTCGAGCACGGAGGAGAGCGTCACGGCTCCGATCTCGTCGTCGGCGACCGATGCCGAGACCGGTCGCATCCGCTCGAGCAGACGGATGCGTCCGGTCGAGCGATGCGGCGCCAGCATCTCCTCGAGGACGCCCACGGCGATGCGCGGCTCGTGGCAGAGCTTGGACACCCACCCGGCACCCGGGTTCAGCTCTTCGCGCTCTCGAGCCGCGTCAGTCAACGGATAGCGGCGCCGATACACGTCGCGGATGCCGTCGCGCAGCGCGCGATAGCGCGCCGTCACCCCGAACTCCTCGACCCAGGGGTGCTCGTCGGGTGGCACCGCCTGCGATGTGAGCTGACCGCCGATCCAAGGGAACTCCTCCGTCAGCACGACGCGGGCACCTCGATCCGCTGCGGCGAGGGCGGCGGCGACGCCGCCGAGTCCTGCTCCGACGATGAGGATGTCGGTGTGGATGTCGTGCTCGGTCACGCGGGGTTCCTTTCGGAGGAGGAGGAGACGACGTCGGCGATCGTCGAACCGTCGATGTCAGGGCAGGGAAGAAGCTGGTGGTAGTCGGCGTCGTCGAGCACGGGATCTCGACGGGACGCACTCTCGGCACGCGCCTCCTGCTCGACGATCCGAGAGAGCAGCACGACAGCCCGGGCACCCATCTCCTCGCGCGGCACCACGAACCCGGACCAGGCCCGTCCGCCCTTGCGGGGGTGCAGGGGCTGACCGAGCAGCAGCATCGAGACGTCGTCAGGGACGGAGCGGCCGCGCGCGACGAGCTCGTCGGCGAGGTCTTCGGGATGGTGCTCGGGTGCGACGAGGATCGCGGTGAGTCCGCGCTCGATGATCTCGTCGGCGGCGTCCGCGACGTCGTCGACATCGACCAGCCGCATGGGAAGACCCGCCTGGCGCATCGCGCGGGTGTAACCCTCGATGCGGTCGAGCGTCGGCTGGTCGGTGCCGCGCGGCCCGGCGTAGCCGATGCGGACGTGACCGCGCTCGGTCAGGCGCGCGACCTGGCGGGCGGTCGCCTCGACGTAGTCGGCGCCGACGAAGGGCAGCATCCGTCCTTCGCTGGTGCGCTTCCCGATGAAGACGAACGGATAGTTGGTGTCGAGGAGGTGCTGCAGCTCGCCCTGATCCTCCTGCTGACCGAGCAACAGGCAGCCGTCGGCGATGCCCAGCCGCTGCCAGCCGTCGCGGGTGAGCCGACGTCGTCCGTCGACCACGCGGGCAGAGGTGAACAGCAGCATGTCGACGCCGAGCTGCTCGGCCGCCTGCTCGATCCCGTTGAGGAATCCGCCGTAGAAGTCCTGTCCTCCCCGGGGGAAGGTCTTCTCGTAGGTGAAGACACCGAGGATCTGGTTCCGGCCGCCGGCCAGACGTTGAGCCATCGGGTTGGCCGAATAGCCGGTGATGCGCATCGCCTCGATGACCCGGTTCCGCGTCTCCTCCGAGATGCGGACGCCCGCGGAGGCGCCTCCGTTGAGCACGAAGCTCACCGTCGACTGGCTGACGCCTGCCATGGCGGCGACATCTGCTTGGGTGAAACGACGATGCGGCATCGCATCCTCCTTGATCGGGTGTCGGGCCCTCACCCGAACGACACCTGAGTCTCGGCGCTGCGGTCGAGCGGGGTCAAGACGATAATGCGCATTATTAGCGGCTCCGATGCCGGCACTCCCCCGCCATGCCCTCTGATCTCCAGCGATCGACTCGATGCCCGGGAAAGAGGAGGCCCCGGAGCGATCATGCGTATTAGCGATCCGGGGTGCGCACGTCGGAGACCGGGTCCACGATGGGAGCATGACCGACGGCTACGACCCCGCCTTCCTCGGGACGCGACTTCCCCTCCCGCGCCCGACCCAGCCGGTCCGCACGCTGCCCTACTCGCGCTTCTCCGTGCTGCTGGATCCGGAGCGGCGGCTCGCGGCCGTCACGGGCGTGAACATCGACGGAGCACTGCTGCGTGATCTGCCCCGCACGGGCGAGTGGCGGCTCGATGATCGCCTCCCGCCGGACGAGCAGACCGGTCCAGACGTGTATGCGCGGAACGACCTCGATCGCGGTCATCTCGTGCGCCGGCGCGACCCTGGCTGGGGCGACGCCGAGGAGGCTCGCACCGCCACGG
Organism: Microbacterium sp. GW821-FHT01D02; assembly: GCF_059422585.1. Lineage (NCBI taxonomy): Bacteria > Bacillati > Actinomycetota > Actinomycetes > Micrococcales > Microbacteriaceae > Microbacterium > Microbacterium sp. GW821-FHT01D02. The sequence goes on from NZ_JBWKXB010000001.1 coordinate 875,016, forward strand.
AGTCGACCTTCTTCTATCCCAACGCCGCGCCGCAGGCCGCCGGCTTCAATCAGTCGAAGGAGCTCTGGCTCGGCCTGGAGGACCACGTGATCGCCTATGCCGAGGCCACCGATCAGCGCCTCTCGGTCTTCACCGCCCCGGTCCTCGGCGACGACGATCCGCCCTATCGCGGCATCCGGATTCCGCTCCGGTTCTGGAAAGTCGCCGCGTGGCGGGGTCCGTCCGGACTCGCCGCCGCCGGCTTCGTGCTCGATCAGTCCGACCTGGTCGACACACGGGGCGAGGCGCTCACCGTCCCTCCGCTCGGGGCGTTCCGCACGTTCCAGGTGCCGATCGCGGACATCGCCGGACTGACCGGCATCGACCTCGGACCGCTGATCGAGGCCGATGCACTCGACCGCCCGGAGGCGAGGGAATCCGGATGGCGGAGCCTCACCTCGGCGGATGACATCGTGCTGTGACGCGGGGCGGGCAGAAAGCACCGTATCCGCGCGCGAAGAGACAGATCGCGGGTTTGCGCTGTAGATTTAATATAACTATTCGGCGCAGGGGGACGATCAACAGTGCTCTACAAACAGGTCTACGAGTCGTTGCGAGAAGCGATCGCTCAGGGAACCTACCCCGTCGGCGACAAGCTGCCTTCCGAGGCCGAGCTCTCGAAGCAATTCGACGTGAGCCCGATCACCGTCAAGCGCGCGCTCGAGCTGCTCCGCACCGACGGCATGATCATGCGCCGCCCCCGCATCGGCACCGTGGTGACGAGTTCGACCCCCACGATCGCTCGCGCCGGGGCGAACCCGGAGAGCTCGGCACGTCTGATCGGCTGCGTCCTGACGAGCTTCGACGACACCTTCGGCAACAAGATCATCGAGGGCATCCTCGCGGCCGCCGGCGCCGACACGCACATCATCATCAAGCGCTCCGGCGGCGATCTGTCCGAGGAGGACGCCTGCATCCGCGCCCTCGTCGACGCGGGCGTCGAGGGGATCATCCTCCTGCCCAGCTCGTCGGAGTACATCCCGCCGGCCGCGCTCGAGCTCGTCACCCGACGATTCCCCGTGGTGATCCTCGACCGCCTCTTCGACGGCATCCCCGTCTCCGCGGTGTGCTCGGACAACCTGGGCGGCGGACGCACGGCGACCGAGCACCTGCTCGGGCTGGGGCACCAGACCGTCGGCTTCGTGAGCTCGGCGAGCCACGTCTCCTCGAGCGACGATCGACGCAACGGGTACATCCACGCGCACGCGACGAATCACCTCCCGCTCGAGAACCGTGCAGAGCTGCACACCATCGGCTCCACCGTCCCCGGGAGCACGGACACCGTCGAGGACGACATCGAGCGTCTGGTCGAGTTCGTGCGGGAGCACCCGGACATCACCGGATACGTGGCGGCGGAGTACAACATCGCCCTGATGATGCGCGAGGCCTGCGACCGTATCGGACTGCGCATCCCCGAGGACATCTCCGTGGTCTGCTTCGACCACCCCGACGCCTTCTTCGACACCGGGATCTTCCGCTTCACGCACATCCGCCAGGCGCAGCGCGACCTGGGGATCAAGGGCGTCGAGTCCGTGCAGCGTCAGCTCTCCGCTCCGCACGCGATCGAAAAGGTCGTCCTGCCGACCGAACTCGTGCTCGGCGCCTCGACCGCCGCCCCTCGCTCCTGACGCACGATGCCCATCGGGCTGCGAGGGCAGCACGATGGGCATCGACGAGGCGACAGGGGACTATTCGGCGGCGCGATCCGCCCCGACCGTCACCGCATCGGCTCCCTCGGCACGAGCCTCGAGCCGGGCACGCTGCTCGACGGCGAAGATCGCGCTGAGCGCCGTGGAGTACGGGATCCACTCCGCCGGCGCCTCCGACCAGTCGTTGCCCGGACGCAGCAGACCGTCGACCTGCCCGTTCGCCCACAGGACGTCGGTGCTCGCCCGCAGGAAGCTCTCCAGCACCCCGCGCTCGTCCTCGAAGCCGTCCTCCCCCGCCAGCACGGCGAGGAGCTCACCGAGATAGCGGTAGTACACGCCTTTGAACAGCCCCTCGTCACCACCGTCGCCCTCGTCGCGGAACACCGACCCGTCGCTGAGCTCCCGCACAGCGGTGACCGCGGTCTGCACCGCACGTTCGAGGTAGCGGCGCTCCCCCGTCGCGGCATACAGCTCGACGGCCGCGCCGACATAGAGCCCCTGGTTGTACGTGAACCGCCACTGCGCGTCGACGGCTCCGTCGTCGTTCCGGTTGATCCCGTCCTCGACGAACCCGTCGGCGCCGACGAGGTTCGCCGTCAGCCAGTCGAACGCCCTCCGCGCATACGTCAGGGAATCGCGGGAGGCATCCACGCGGCTGAGCCGCACCCCGAGGATCGCCAGCGGCCCGTTCGCCGGGGTGTTCTTGTACGCGAGCTGCTGCTTGCGCCATGCGAGGCTCCAGCCGAGGGTCTCATTCCATCCCTCGGCGACGACGTGGTCCCAGATCGCGATGGCCTCATCGAGGTATCGCTGCTCCCCTGTCGCCGCGTGCATCCGCTCCAGCGCGAGCGCGAACCAGAGCATGTCGTCGAAGTAGTCGTTGAAGAGCTGACCGCCGTTGCGCTCGATGATGTTCGCTCTGGCGCGGTCAGCCTCCGCGAGCCAGGTACGGTCGGCGGTCCGCGCCCACGCATCGACTCGCGCATCGATCACGTGAGCGAGCCACCAGTAGTTGAACACCTCGGTGTTCCCGCGATCGTGCGGGTGGCTGTTGGCGAGGTACTGCGTGCCCGCCACACCGAAGAAGTAGTCGAGGCTGCGCTGGGCGACGTCCGCATGTGCGGACCAGGTCTGCGCGGGAGTGCTGGTCATGATTCCTTTTCCTGTGTCGCCGGGGCGACGTGCGGGTGGTCGGGCGACGAGCCGGGAGGCCGCCGCCCGACCGGGTAGAGCGGGCGGATACCGGCCTAGCGGTTCTTCGCGAGGATCTGATCCCCCTGGGTCTGAGCGTCCGACAGCGCCTGCTTCGCCGAGATCTCACCGGAGAGGAAGCGCTCGAGCGCCGGCACGAGGGCCTTGCCCTCGACGTCCGAGAAGCCCTGGACGTTCGGGCGGGCCTGGGCGTAGTTCATCGTCTCGATGAACGCGGCGTAGTGCTCGTCCTCTGTGAAGTACGGGTCGTTCGCGGCATCGATGTTGGCGGGGATCCAGCCCGAGATCTCACCGAAGGCGACGCCGTTCTCGGCCTCGGTCGTCCACCACTTCATGAACTCCCACGCACCTTCGGCGTTCTTCGCCCCCTCGGGGATGACGAGTCCGAAGCCGCCCATGTACGCACCGGTGTCCCCATCCGGGCCCGCCGGAGGCTGGGCGACGCCGTAGGTGAGTCCGTCGACCTTGTCGAGAGTCGACAGCGCCCAGGGCCCATCGAGCTTCATGGCGGTGCGCCCCTCGGCGAAGGCGTCGCCGGTGTCACCGAAGCCCTGCTCGTAGACCCCCGCGTCGAGCAGACTCTGCCAGAAGTCGAGCACCTCGAGCCCCTCGGGGCTGTTGAACGCGGTCTTCGTCTCGTCGTCGTTCAGCAGCTTTCCGCCAGCCTGGGCGAGATACATGCTGAACAGACCGGGGTCGCTGAGGTCGAAGCCCGCCTGGGCGAGCTTGCCGCCGTCGCGCACGGTGAGGGCCTCGGCCGCGGTCCGCAGCTCATCCCAGTTCGTCGGAGCGGTCACCCCTGCTCCGTCGAGGAGCGACTGGTTGTAGATCAGGGAGCGGTTGTCGACGAGGAGTGGCAGGCCGTACAGCTTGCCGTCGACCTCCATCTCGCCGAGGGCCGGCTCGTAGAAGACTCCGGTGCCGATGTCGTCCTCCTTCACGAACTCGTCGATCGTCGCGAGGGCGCCCTTCGGCGCGTAGAGCGAGGTCTGATAGCGGTCCCAGAGCACCACATCCGGCACCTGTCCGCCGGCCAGCGCGGTGAGCAGCTTCTCCTCGACCAGCTCCTGCGGCACGTAGCTGACCTCGTACTCGTCCTGCGAATCGTTGAACCGCGCGGCCTGCTCTTCGAGCTGCTTCACCTGGTCGCCGGACCAGGACCCCCACATGACGACGGGTTCGGGGCCGTCGCCCGCGCCGGTGTCACCGGCTGAGCAGCCGGCCACGGTCACCGCCAGTGTCGCCGCGCCCAGCAGGGCGAGGGCTCGCAGATGCTTCTTCATCGAAATCTCCTTGGTGGTTCGGATGGTGCTCGGGTGTGCTGAGGGAAGGTTCGGACAGGGATGCTGGTGCGGCGGACGAGAGCTACTTCGTCCCCACGTGCGCGACGCCCTCGATGATGTAGCGCTGGGCGAAGAGGAAGACGAGGAGCACGGGGAGGCTTGCGACGACGGTGCCGGCCATGAGCGGGCCGAAAGCGGTCTCGTAGTTGTTCACGAACGACGCGAGTCCGACCTGGACGGTCATCATGTCCTGGCTGTTGAGCACGATGAGCGGCCAGAGGAAGTTGTTCCAGCCGGCCTGGAAGCTGATGATGCCGAGCACCGCGAGTCCCGCCTTCGCGAGGGGGAAGTAGATGATCGCGAAGATCCGGAACTCGCTCGCCCCGTCGATGCGCGCGGCCTCTCCGAGCTCGTCGGGCAGCGTCTCGAAGAACTGCTTCATGAAGAACACGGCGAAGGCGCCGGCAGCGCCGGGGATGATGACGGCCCAGTAGGTGTTGATGAGCCCGAGTCCGCCCTGTCCGAAAACGTCGTTGCCGCCGGCGAACGGGATCGAACGCAGGATCAGGAACGACGGGATCATGGTGATGATCCCAGGGATCATGAGTGACGAGAGGAACACGGCGAACACCGCCGCACGGCCCCGGAACCGCAGCTTCGCGAGGGCATATCCCCCGAGAGCCCCGAAGAAGATGTTCGTCGCCGCTCCGCCGACGCCGAGCACGAGGGAGTTCACGAAGTAGCGCCCGAACGGCACCTCCTCGAACACCTGGAGGTAGTTCTCGATGGTCGGGTTCGCGGGGATGAGGTTCAGCGCGCCGGAGAGGATCTCGGTGGCCGGCTTCAGCGATGTCGAGATGGTCCACACCAGTGGGGCGACCGTGACGATGCTGAGCAGCACCACACCGACGTACCAGCCGATCGTGCCGAGGCGCTGCCTCGGGGTCTTGCGTCGGGTCGTCGGGATCGGACGCACGGCGGTGCTCGCCGCGAGCGCCGTCTCCAGGGCCCGACCGCCGTTGAGCGTGTTGGTCATCAGACGTCCTTCCTGTTCGTGAGCTTCGCGTTGAGCAGGGAGAACACGAGGATGATGAGGAAGAGCACGAACGAGAGGGCGGACGCGTAGCCCATCTCGAGGGCCCCGAAGCCCTTGTTGTAGATGTAGTAGACCATCGTGACGGTCGAGTTCCCCGGGCCGCCCTTCGTCAGGACGTACGCCTGGTCGAACACCTGGAAGGCACCGATGATGAGCAGCGTCGACACGAGGAACGTCGTGCGGGTGAGCGACGGCAGCGTCACGTACCGGAACTGCTGCCAGGAGTTCGCGCCATCGAGCCGTGCCGCCTCGTAGAGCTCGCCGGGCACCCCCTGCAGTCCCCCGAGGAAGATGATCATGTTCGCGCCGAAACCCGCCCAGACGCTCATCATGACGATCGCGATCATCGCCCACTGCGACTCGTAGAGCCACGCCGGGCCGTCGATGCCGAACCAGCCGAGGACCACGTTCAGGAGCCCGTTCTGCGGGTTCAGCATCCAGAACCAGATGGTGGCGGTCGCGACGGTCGACGCGACGACCGGGATGTAGAAGAGCGTGCGGAAGAGGCGGACCGCTCGGTGCCGTCGGTTCAGGAGCATCGCCGTGCCCAAGGCCACGACGAGTCCCGCGGGTACGTAGAGGACCGTATAGTACACCGTGTTCCGCAGAGCGATCCAGAAGAACGGGTCGACGGCGATCTCGGCGTAGTTCTCGAGCCCGAGCCATTCGAAATCGCCGACGATCGCATAGTCGGTGAAACTCAGCACCAGGGCCATCACGATCGGCAGCGCCATGAACACGAGGAACAGGACGCCGGGAACGAGGAGGAACAGCCAGGCGTTCCGCGTCATCTGCCTCGCGGACGGGTTGCCGCCTCTCCGGCGGCGAGGCGGCGTCGTCTCGGTCCGCTGGCTCGGCGCCGCTCCCGGTGCGGGCCGGGGCGGAGTCGCGGTCGGCGCGCTCATGCCGGTCGTGCTTCCGTGAGTGGGCGACGCACCACGGTGCGGAGCCCGGCCACGTCGAGCACGAGCTCGCAGAACATCGCGTTGGCCCAGGAGAACCAGGGACGCGTGTAGACGCCGGGGTCGGTGGCGAGGAACGACTCGTGCATCAGTCCGGTGCCGGCATCCGTCTCGAGCAGCAGCCGGAGGATGCGCTCCTTCTCGTCTCGGTCTCCGGTCGTGAGTCCCTCCACGCACAGCGCGATCGGCCAGATGTGGCCCTCCGGCGTGTGCGGGCTGCCGATGCCGCGCGCGATGGTGCCCGACGCGAGCGCACCGGACACGTAGGTGGGATTCGCCGGGCTCAGGAGGAATCCTCGCGTGGCGAGGTAGAGCGGGTCATCCGTCCCGCACCAGCCCAGGAGAGGCAGCGAGAGCAGGCTGGGCACGTTCGCGTCGTCGGTGAGGAGCATCTCGCCGCGGCCGTCGATCTCGTAGGCGTAGATGTCGCCGTGCCCCGCGACGGCGGTCACGGCGTGCTCCGCGATGCCGCGCTCGATCTCGGCGCGGAGGTCACGCGCGCTCCCGGCGAGGTCGCCGTCATCGAGGACCTCCCGGGCGATGACCTCGATGTGGGAGAGCTCGACGACGGCGAACATGTTTCCCGGCACGTTGTACCCGTGGGTGCAGGCGTCGTCGCTCGGACGGAAGGCCGACCACGTGAGACCCGTCGGTGCGGTGGCTGCTCCGAGGCCGTCGCGGACGAGGGTGTCACTGGGCGGGCAGTCGAATCGCTGGAACCGATAGCGGGAGCGGGCGTCGTGGTCCTGCTCCGTGCGCCAGAGCGCGATGATGCGACGGGCGGCATCGGCGAACGCCGCCCCGAGATGGTCGGTCCGTCCGGTCGCGCTCCAGAGGTCGTGAGCGAGCTGGACCGGGTAGCAGAGCGAGTCGACCTCGTACTTGCGCTCCCACACCCAGGGCGACTGCTCGGTCAGGTCGGACTGGTGCCCGGCGCCGTTCGGCTCCGCGTTGAAGGCGTTGGCGTACGGGTCGAGGCGGATGTACTCGATCTGGCGACGGGACACGGCGGCGATCATGTCGGAGATACCCGGATCCTCGGCCGCGAAGTGCAGATAGGGCGTGAGCTGCGCCGTCGAATCCCGCAGCCACATCGCCGGGATGTCACCGGTGAGCATGAAGAGGGTGCCGTCCGGCATCTCGGTCAGCGTCGTCCCCAGAGTGTTCGCGAAGCAGCGAGCGAAGACGTCGGCGATCGCCGGATCCACTCGGTCCTCGACGCGCTCGACGACGGACTGGACGAAGGCCGAATGGGTGTGAGCCACGGTGCTCCTCGGTAGGTGTCAGGACTCGCCCGGCACTGGGCGACACGGCCGAGTATAGGACGAAAATCCAAATCCGTCTATTAAAAGCTTTAAATATGTGGATTGAGAAATCTGCGACGCCGGAAACCTTGTGCGCCCGCCAAGACGGGGATACCTTGACCGCATTCAATATGTTTATTTCTGGAGGAGAGATTTCAATGAAGAGACCCACCGTCCTCGCCGGGACTGCGCTGCTCGTCGGCGCTCTCCTGGTGCCTCAGCCGGCCCAGGCACTCACCGCTCCGCAGGCCGCCGACTCGTTCAGCGACTTCGTCGACGTCTACTGGGACGACAGCGCGAACTACTTCTTCACCTATAGCGACCACCAGATCCATCCCGAACATGCGCACGGACCGCAGGGCGGCCTCTACACCGACTACTGGTGGGAGGCGCAGCTCTGGGAGATGGTGATGGACGTCTATGAGCGCACGGGCAGCGCCGAGTCGCGGCAGATGATCGACGACGTCTACGACGGCTTCCAGACGCAGTACCCCGATTTCCGGGACAACGACTGGAACGACGACATCGGGTGGTGGGCCCGCGGAGCCATCCGGGCCTTCGAGCTGACGGGCGACGTCGAGTACCGCGACGACGCGATCGAGATGTTCGACTTCATCGCCCAGTACGCCGACACCACGTACGGCGGAGGCATCTGGTGGAAGAACGTCGACATCGGCGACGGCGACCGCAACGAGAAGAACGTCGCCACGAACGCGACCGCCGTCTACACCGCGATGAGGATCTACGCCGCCACCGGCGACCCCACCTACAAGACCATGGCGCAGAGCCTGTTCAGCTGGCTCGACTCGAACTTCTACGTGAACGGCAAGCTCCGCGACCACATCGAGGGCACGGGGCAGTTCGTCGATTGGGACTGGACCTACAACCAGGGCAACTACGCCGGGGCCGCGCTCGAGATGCACCTCGACTCCGGCGACCCGACACAGCTGGCGCGGGCTGTCGCGGCGGTGGACTGGGCGGTCGACAACCTGACCTCCTCGGGCACCTTCCTGCGCGAGGGCGTGGACGACACCGGCGGGTTCAAGGCGATCCTCACGCGCAACATCCGCGCGCTCATCGACGAGGGCGGTCAGACCCAGTACGAACAGGTGCTCACCGACAACGCGACGCAGGCGGCGAACCACCTGAACAGCGCAGGCATCGGGGCCTACGACTTGACCGCCCCCGCCCCGGAGCTGAGCACCTCGGCCACGCAGAGCCTCGCCGCAGCCGCGAGCGTCGCCATCATGCATCAGGCCGCGCCCGACGGCTACGCCGGTCCCGTCGAGGGCACGCGCACGTACGAAGCCGAGAACGCCGAGCGCTCCGGCGTGATCTCGGAGAGCAGCCAGAGCGGATACAGCGCCCGCGGCTACATCGGTGGGTGGATCGGCGACGGCTCCGGCGTCACCTTCCACGCGAACGTCGTCGATCCCGGTACCTACGAGCTCCGGTTCCACTACACGGCGGCCGCCGGAAACGCGGTCAGAGCACTGACGGTCAACGGGACCTCGACCGGGGTCGCCTTCCCCGGAACATCGAGCTGGGGAGACTGGCAGACGAAGACGGTCAGCGTGCCCCTCGTCGCCGGATACAACCGGATCGACCTTCGGATGGACGTCGGCAGCGGCAGCACGAACTACGTGAACCTGGATCGCATGATCGTGGCGGACTGACGGTGCCGCGTGTGAGCCCCGATTCCACGGGACCGGGGCTCACACATCCGACGAAGGGCTCACACGTCCGAGACGCGCGGCGGCGACTCCTGGTTCAGCCATCGGGTGTGCGCCTTGAGGGCGTGCAGGACCGCGAGCCTCACCACGACGTACAGTGCCGCCCCCACCACGGCCAGCACCACCAGGTACATGACGATGATGATGACGAAGTGCCAACCCACGAATCCTGTGAACATGGCCCGAGCCTACGGCGTGCGAGCCTCGGCGGCGGGTCAGACGCCCGCGCGCGCGTCCTCCAGCGAGGGGTAGTCGATGTAGCCCTCGGCGGTCGAGCCGTAGAACAGTTCCGGCCGCGGCTCATTGAGTTCCGCACCCTGGCGCCAGCGCTCGACGAGGTCGGGGTTCGCGATCACGGGGCGTCCGGCCGCGACGGCATCCGCGAACCCGTCGGAGAGGAGCGCCTCGGCGGCCTCGCGTGTCGTGGCGACCGAGAAGCCGGTGTTCACGATCAGCGGCGCGCCCGCCGTGCGCCGGATGCGCTGGACGAGCTCGCTCTTCGGGTCGGCGTGGAGCACGTCGATGAAGGCGAGACCGAGCGGCGCGAGCCCCTCGGCGACCGCGGTGTACGTCGCGCGGACATCCGCGTCGTCCTCCTCCAGCACTCCCTGGATGCCGTGCTGCGGCGAGAGGCGGATTCCGGTGCGGTCCGCGCCGACCGCGGCAGCCACGGCCGTGGTGACCTCGATCGCGAAGCGCGCCCGGTTCTCGGGCGACCCTCCGTACCGGTCCTCGCGGATGTTCGACACCGGGGACAGGAACTCGTGGACGAGGTAGCCGTTGGCCCCGTGCACCTCGACCCCGTCGAAGCCCGCGGCGATCGCGTTGCGTGCGGCCTGGGCGAACTGCTCCACGACCTCGGGGATCTCGTCGAGGGTGAGGGCGTGGGCGACGGGCAGATCGGCCTTCCCCTGGGGCGTGCGCGTCTGGCCAGGTGCGGCGAGCGCACTCGGCGCGACGACGCGGGGCTGCCCGGAGATGTCCGGGTGCCCCACGCGGCCGCCGTGCATGAGCTGCATCACGATCGTGCCGCCGGCCGCGTGCACCGTGTCGGCGATGCGGCGCCAGCCTTCGATCTGCGCCGCCGTCACGATGCCCGGCTGCCCGGGATACGACTTGCCCTCGACCGCCGGCCAGACACCCTCGGAGGTGATGAGGCCCTGCCCCGCCCGCTGGCGGTAGTACTCCACCATGACGCCGGTGGGCACCCCGTCGTCATCCGCGCGCGTGCGGGTGAGGGGCGCCATGACGACGCGGTTGGACAGCTGCAGGGCGCCGAAGACGGCCGGTTCGAAGAGAGTCACAGTGGGAGTCAAGGCTCCGTCCGGGTCTTGTATTCCCCGTCGCGTCGCGCAGCGTCACGCATCGCGGAGCGTGCGACAGCGACCGCCTCCCGCTGCGAGACGAGCCGAGCGTCGTCGCCGTACGGCTCCCCAGCCACGCGGATCGCGAGCGCACTTGCCGCCGCCTGGTAACGGGCGGTGGCTCGGGCGGCCGTTCGCCCTGCATCCCGCCGCACCTTCGCACGCCAGCGCCGACGCTCGCGAAGGTTCCCGAGGGGGCGCAGCTCACCGGCTGCGATGACGCCGTCGCGCGCGAGGATCGGCAGCCCGGCGAGCACCATCCTTCCCTCGCGACGACGGAGGATGAGAGCGAGCACGAGCACGGCGAGGAAGACGGGCACCATGACGGCGCCGTAGATCTTGTAGATCAGGTACGGGTCCGTGCTGGCGAGACCAGCCCAGTCCCAGACGCCGTGCAGGACGACGGCGGCCAGCATCCCCAGGACGACGGGCAGCGCACGCACGCGGGATCCCCTCCCGGTCGCCGCGAGGCCGACACCGATACCGGTGAGCACCACCATGAGGGAGTGGAAGAACGGAACCATGACGACCCGCAGGAAGAACGTCACGCCCAGCACAGCGACCGCGTTGACGTCGGACGTGCCCGCGGACGCGAAGTCAGTCAGGGCGCGGCCGAAGTACAGGCTGTTCTCCGTGAAGGCGAAACCGGCCCCGGCGAACCCCGCATAGACGATGCCGTCCAAGACCGAGGTGATCTCGCGCCGTCGACGCACGAGGAGCCACACCAGGAAAAGTCCCTTCAGCACCTCCTCCGTGATCGGCGTGATCAGGAGCGGGCGGATCCATGCCCCCGCATCCGTGCCCAAGGTCAGGTCGACCAGGGCATGGAGCCACTGCTGTGACCAGATCGAGCAGAACGCCGCCACCGACGCACCCCACACGAACGCCGAGAACAGCAGACTGGGGCGTTCGCGCTCCCAGCGGTCCAGCCAGAGGAAGACGGCGACGATCGGGGCGGTGACGAAGACCGACAGCGTCAGCCCCGCTCCTACCCCGGCAACCCCGATCTGACCGGCAACCCAGACCAGCGATGCCACCCACGTGACGGCTGCCGCCAGCGGCCAGACCAGTCGCGGCCGACCTCGCCCGTCTCGATTCTTCTCCAAGGCCATGTCGTGCCTTTCCTCGTCCGTTCGACTCCGTCCGGCGCGGAGTCGCGACCTCAGCAGACACTGTGCCGTTGCGGCATACTCAAGACGAGCAAAGGAGGTACCGCATGGCGTGGAGCACACGCGAGGTCGCCCGGCTCGCCGGGACCACCCTGCGGACGGTCCGCCACTATCACGAGATCGGTCTGCTCGATGAGCCGGAACGGATGTCGAACGGCTACAAGGCCTACCGCACGGAGCATCTCGTGCGCCTGCTCGAGATCAGACGGCTGACCGGGCTCGGCCTGCCGCTCGCGAGCATCGGGAAGGTGATGCACGAGTCCGAGGATCTGGAGAGCACCCTGGATGCCGTCGAGGCGGACCTCGTCGCGCGGATCGCCCAGCTGCAACGCGCGCAGCAGGAGGTCGCCAAGCTGCGGCGCACCCCGGTCGAGACCGATCTGCCCTTCGAAGCGGCCGTCGCCGCCCGCGACGCCGCCCTCTCCCCCGCAGACCGGTCACTGTACGCAGTGATCACGCAGATGGCCGGAGAAGAGGGGCTTCCACACTGGAGTGCGCTTCTGCGCGGCTCCGCTCGCACTCCGGCGGCCGACGAGTTCGACACCCTCGACGCCGACGCCGACGAGGCGACCCGCCAGCGCATCGCCGACCTGCTCGCCCCGCAGACGGCGACGCTCCTCGCGGAGCATCCGCTGCCGGAAGGCGCTGTGCCGGCGAGCGTGCGCGAGCAGTCCGCGCTGGCCCGCACAGTGATCGAGGCGATGCTCGATCTCTACAACCCGGCCCAGCTCGACGTGATCGCCCGAATCTGGCGCTCAGCCGGCGTCGCCTGACTCGCCGGTGTTGCCGCCGAGCCCGGCGAGCAGGTCGGCGAAGTGGTCGAGGTCGGCCGCCGTCCATCGGCGCAGTCGCTCCCCGATGCGCCCCTCGTATCGGGAGCGCGCGAGGGCGATGCGCTCCTGGGCGAGATCGGTGGCGACGAGGACGCGTGCGCGACGGTCATCCGGGTCGGGCACGCTCTCGACGAGTCCCAGCTGCTCGAGCTGGCGCACCTGTCGGCTCACGGCCGACTTGTCGGTCTGCAGCCGCTCGATGATGGCGCCGGCGGACGTCGCCTTCCCGGTCGCGATCGAGGTCAGCACCTGGTAGCCGAGCGGCTGCAGGTCGGGGTGCACGGTCGCGGCCGCCTCGCGCCAGCTGACGCGGATCCGGGCGAAGAGCCGCCCCAGCTCCTGCTCGACTCGCGTGACGGCCTGATCGAGCTCCGCATCCCCCAGTAGGGCCGATCCGGCGGCGGACGCAGGGGTCTCGGCGGGGCTCACAGCAGGGGTCTCAGCAGAGGGCTCAGCGGGGGCGTCGGAAGGGGCGCTCATGCTCGTCAGTGTACGGCGAAGCCCCGCTGTCGTTCGTGACAGCGGGGCTTCGGGTCAGACCTCTGCGAGCAGACGGAAGGCCTTGGATGCCGCCCGGATCTCGTCCGGAGTCAGCTCGTCGATCACGGCTTGGAGGCGGGTGCCGTACTCACGGCGGACCTCCGCGAGAGCCGTGCACGCCGCGCTCGTGACCGTGAGCACCCGGAGCCGTCCGTCTCGCTCGTCGGGGTGGGATTCGAGGAGCTCCAGCTCCTCCAGCATCCGCACCTGGCGGCTGATGACGGACTTGTCCATCTCGAACCGCTCGGCGAGCTCGTGCGCATTCGCCGTGCCCGCCCGATCGATGAAGGTCAGCAGCTTGTACCCGGCGACCTGCAGCTCGGGGTGGACCCGGGCCGCCGACTCCTTCCACAGCGACCTGGTCCTCGCGAAGATGAGGTTCAGGTGCGCCTGGAGGTCGCCGAGCGCGCTGTCGACATCCGTCGGCACGACCGCGGCAGGGGCCATGATGTCAGCGCTCCCCGTCCCGGTCCTCGCGCTCACGCTCGAGCACGCGCACCGATCCGGTGGCGGGGGCGGAACCCGTGCCCTCGAGCCGGATGGATCCGGTGGAGAGCGGGACGCCGACCTCGGCCTCGGAGACCTCGATCATCGATTCCTCGGCCTGCTCGCGCAGCTGCTCGGCGGCGTTCTTCGTCGACAGCGGCTTGTTCTTGATGAACGCGATGGCGATGATGGCGATCACGGCGAGCGGGATGGCGATGATGAAGGCGTCGGCGATGCCGTGCCCGTAGGCGCTCTCGACGATCGCGCGGATCGTGTCGGGCAGCTGGCCGACCTTCGGGACGTCACCCGACGCCAGGTGCTTCAGCGCCTCGAGCTCGGCGGGCGACGTCGGCGTGAAACCGTCGAGCCCGTCGGTGATGTACGTCGCGACGCTGGTGGACAGCAGCGAGCCCATGACGGTCACGCCGATGGTGCCGGCGATCGTGCGGAAGAAGTTCACGTTCGACGAGGCCGCGCCCAGCTGCTGCGGAGCCGTGTCGTTCTGCACGATGAGGGTCAGGTTCTGCATGACCATGCCGAGTCCTGCACCGAGCACGAACATGTAGACGGCGACGAGCGGGAACGGGGTGTCGTAGCGGAGCGTGGCCATGAGGCTCACACCGACCGTCGCGAGGACCGAGCCGGTCAGCATCCAGCCCTTCCACTTGCCGAAGCGGCTCACGAGCTGGCCGATGATGATCGACGCACCCATCTGGCCGATGATCATCGGGATGGTCATGAGGCCGGACTCGGTGGGCGTGGCGCCACGGGCGAGCTGGAAGTACTGCGCGAGGAACACCGAGGTGGCGAACATCGAGACGCCGATCGCGATCGAGGCGATGACCGACAGCGTGAAGGTGCGGTTGCGGAACAGCGACATCGGGACGATCGGTTCCTTGACGAAGAACTCGACCGCGATGAAGGCCGCGATCGCGACACCGGCGGTGACGGCGAGCATGATGCTCGTCGAGGAGTCCCAGTCGAACTGGTTGCCGCCCATGGAGACCCAGATGAGCAGGGTCGAGACGCCGACGGCGAGGAGCACGATGCCGAAGTAGTCGATCGAGACCTTGGTGTCGCGCTGCGGCTTCGGCAGGTGCAGGGTGAACTGCAGCAGCACGAGGGCGAGGATCGCGAACGGCACGCCGACGAAGAAGTTGGAGCGCCAGCCCCACACATCGGTGAGGAGGCCGCCGAGCAGCGGGCCGCCGATGGTGCCGAGGGCCATGATGCCGCCGACGACGCCCATGTACTTACCGCGCTCACGCGGGGAGATGATGAGGGCCACGGCGATCATGACGAGCGACATCAGGCCGCCGACGCCGATGCCCTGGATGACGCGGACCGCGATGAGCATGTTCGTGTCGGTCGAGAAGCCGGCGATCACGGTACCGACCGTGAAGAGGATGAGGGAGATCTGGACCAGGACCTTGCGGTCGACGAGGTCGGCCAGCTTGCCCCAGATCGGGGTGGAGACCGCGGTGGCCAGCAGGCTCGCGGTGATGACCCAGGTGTACTGCGACTGGGTGCCGCCGAGGTCGGCGATGATGACCGGCATCGAGGTCGACACGACCGTGCCGGAGAGCACGGCGACGAACATGCCGACGATGAGGCCGGAGATCGCGGTGAAGACCTCGCGTGCCGAGCGCGTGGTCTCGGGGGCTGCGGATGAGATGTCTGTCAAGGGGAAACGCTCCTGCGTAGAAAGTTGATCGAGGTCAACCATACGCCGATAGTTGCGAAAGCGCAACTATCGGCCCGGACTGCACCACAAGCATTCCGAAACCATCGTTGACTTAATAACACTCTTGGTTTTATAGTCTCTGCAAGGCATCGATGCCTGCACGATCCGCACCACCTTGCAACCACGATGGGAGTTTCAATGAGGAAACAAGCACTCCGCGCGACGACCGCGCTGGGCACGATCGTCGCACTCACCGCGATGACCGCGTGCTCCACCGGCACCACCCCCGACGCAGGCGGTGACCTCGACCCGAAGGCCGATGTCACCATCACGATCGGCGACTACCCGACGGCCGACAAGCCCGAGGAACGCGCCGCCTTCGACGAGCAGATCGAACTGTTCGAGAAGGCGAATCCGAACATCACGCTGAAGCCGTCGACCGAGACGTGGGATGCGCAGACCTTCCAGGCGAAGCTCGCCGGCGGCACGCTGCCGACCGTCATGGGCGTCTCCCTCACCTACGCGCACGAGCTGATCTCGAACAACAAGGTGCCGGACATGACTCCGTACCTCGAGGAACTCGACCTCGTGAAGGACCTCAACCCGCTCGCCCTCAAGAACGTCTCCGACGACTCCGGCAAGATCTACGCCATCCCCACCGGGCTCTTCTCGGTCGGCGTCGCCTACAACCGGGAGCTCTTCGAGAAGGCCGGGCTCGACCCGGATGCCCCGCCCACCACGTGGGACGAGGTCCGCGAGTACGCGAAGACCATCTCCGACAAGGTCCCCGGCGTCACCGGCTACGCGCAGATGACGAAGAACAACACGGGCGGCTGGATGCTCACGACCATGACGTACTCGATGGGCGGCAGCATCCAGGACGACGCGGGAACGAAGTCCGTCATGGGCGACGCGACCAAGCAGGCCCTCCAGCTCCTCCACGACATGCGCTGGGAGGACAACTCGATGGGCGAGCAGTTCCTCTACGACCAGGACGCGGTGCGACAGGACTTCGCCGCGGGCAAGATCGGCATCGTCCTCCAGGCGCCGGACATCTACCAGCCGGCGATCCAGACGTACGGCATGGACAAGGACGCCCTCGGTGTCGGCGCCCTGCCCCAGGCGAACGGCACCAACGGCACCCTCACCGGCGGCACACTGAAGCTGTTCAACGTCAAGGCCTCCCCCAACGAGCTGCTCGCCGCCGCGAAGTGGATCAAGTTCTACGAGTTCCAGAAGTACTTCGACGAAGCGGACGCCGTCGCCCGTGCGAAGAGCGACCAGGCGGCGGGCAACCCCGTCGGCATCCCGGGTCTGCCTCCCGTCGCCAACGACATCGACGAGCGCTACCTCGGATGGATCAAGGACTACATCGACGTGCCGCGAGAGCACTTCGACGGGTACATCACGTCCACCCTCCCGCTGATCGCCGAGCCGCCGACGGCCACGCAGCAGACGTATGCCGCACTCGACCCGGTGGTGCAGAAGATCCTCACCGACGAGAACGCGGACATCGATGCGGTGCTCGCCGAGGCGACCACCACCGTCGACGGAATCATCGCCCAGGCCGGACGCTGATCATCAACGCGGGTATCGGACTCCGCTCCTCGGGAGTCCGAGTCCGATACCCGCGGAGAGCATCGAGGTTCATATGAGCACCACTGTCCACGCCGCGACGCCGCCGCAGGAATCCCCCTCCCCGGCCACGCCCCCGCCCTCCCCCCGACGCAAGCGGACCCCCTCCACGTGGTTCCACGGCGGCGGCCTCACCTCGGTCCTGTTCGCGATACCGGTCGTCCTGATCTTCACGTACTTCAGCTGGGGCCCGATCCTGCAGGGACTCGTCCTGAGCTTCCAGAAGACGAACCTGGTCGCGGAGCCGAGCTGGGTCGGTCTGTCCAACTTCGAGTACGTGCTCAGCGATCCCGGCCTCGGACAGGCCGTGCTGAACACCGTCTACTTCGCGTTCCTCGCGCTCGTGTTCGGGTTCCCCGTTCCGATCATCCTCGCGGTGCTCATCAACGAGCTGCGCAAATACGACGGCGTCTACAACGCCCTCGCCTACCTGCCGGCGATCGTGCCACCGGTGGCGGCCATCCTGCTGTGGAAGTTCTTCTACGATCCGTCGACGACCGGCATGTTCAACACCATGCTCAGCTGGATCGGGCTCGGCCCCCTGCCGTGGCTGAACTCCGAAGCCCTCGCGATGCCATCGATCGTTCTCTATGCGACCTGGGCGGGCGCCGGCTCCACGGCCATCATCTACATCGCCGCCCTCCGCACGGTGAGCACCGAGCTGTATGAGGCCGCCGAGATCGACGGGGCCAGCATCTGGCGTCGCATGTGGAGCGTCACCGTGCCGCAGCTGCGGGGAGTCATCCTCGTGATGATGCTCCTCCAGCTCATCGGCACGTTCCAGATCTTCACCGAGCCGTTCCTGTTCACGGGAGGCGGCCCGAACAACGCGACCCAGACCATCCTGCTGAAGATCTACAACTACGCCTTCGTCTACGGCGACTTCGGTGCAGCGACCGCGCTGAGCGTGATGCTGGCGGCATTCCTCTGCCTGCTCTCCGCCGTGTATCTGTGGGCGACGAAGAGATGGAGCCCGTCATGAGCTACCTCCACGACGCCGCGCCCGCCAGCGACACCGCGACCCTCGTGATCGCCGAGGAGACGCAGGCCCGACGAGGACGCCGACGGTTCGGCCGCCGCGGCCCCGCCGAAGCGAAGGAACGCGGGGTCATCTCCTTCGCCGACCGCAAGCGCCGCACCGTGCGCATCTGGCTCCGGATCATCCAGTCCCTCGCCCTCGCCGGGCTGATCTTCGCCGGCCTCGGCCCGCTGATCTGGTCCGCCAAGGCGTCGATCACCTCGACGCAGGACATCATCACCGACCCGATGGGCATCTTCTTCGCCCCCAACGAGTGGGGCAACCTGATCCTCGCCTGGAACGGCGCGGAGATCGGCCAGTCCCTGCGGAACACCGTCTTCGTGGCGGTCGGCGCGACGATCTCGACGCTCGTCATCTCGATCCTCGCGGCGTTCATCCTGTCGGTGCTCAAGCCGAAGTGGGCCCCCGTCCTCAGCGGGGCGATCCTCGCGACACTGTTCCTCCCCGGGGTGATCTCGCTCGTCCCGCTCTACCTGACCGTGCTCGACCTCCCCGTCTTCGGGGTCAGCCTGCTGAACACCTTCTGGGCGGTCTGGCTGCCCGCCGGCGCCAGCGCGTTCAACGTCGTCGTCCTCAAGCGGTTCTTCGATTCCATCCCCCGGGAGATCCTCGAAGCGGCCAAGATCGACGGAGCCGGCCCGTTCCGGATCCTCTGGACCATCGTCCTGCCGCTCTCGCGACCGATCGTCGGCGTCGTCTCCCTCCTCGCGGCCATCGCCGCCTGGAAGGACTTCCTGTGGCCGATGCTCGTGCTCCCCGACCCGCTGCTGCAGCCCGTCTCCGTGGTGCTGCCCGCCCTGGCCAAGGGCCCCACCCCGCTGGCCGTGCAGATGGCGGCGGTGTTCCTCACCCTTCTCATCCCCGTGGTGCTGTTCCTCATCTTCCAGAAGCAGTTCCTCCGCGGAGTCGGCACGGCGGGAGGAATCAAGGGATGAGCGCTCTGCACGGAAGCCGGGTGCTGGTCACGGGCGCATCCGGCCGGATCGGCACGGTCACGACCGCACTCCTGCGGCACAGCGGCGCCCACGTCACGACGCTCTCGGCCGGTCCGAGCGACCACCTGGAGGCCGACCGCGTGCTGGTCGGCGACACCACCTCCGAGGCCGACGTGGCGGACGCCCTCGACGGCGTCGACCTGGTCGTGCACCTCGCCGCCCTCGCCCACCGCGACATCGCCCCGGCGTACGACGTGTACTCCACGAACGTGGTGTCCACCTTCAACGTGCTCGCACAGGCGGGGGCGGCGGGCGTGCGCCGGGCCGTGGTGGCCGGGTCGATCAACGCGTACGGGCTGCCGCAGAACATCCACCCCGGGCTCGTGCCGGCGTACTTCCCGCTCGACACCGACATCCCCTCCGACATCGCGGACTGGTACTCGCTGTCCAAGCGCAACGACGAGGCGACGAGCCGCATGGCCGCACGGCACTGGGGCATCGACATCGTGACCCTGCGGTTCCCGCACGTGAACACGGCGGAGCGCCTGCGCGAGGTCGCCGACGGCCTCCGCGCGAATCCCCGCACGGGAGTCACCGAGGCGTGGTCGTACCTCGACGTGCGGGATGCCGCGCGGGCGATCGAACTCGGGCTGACCGCCTCCACCACCGGCGCGCACGCGTTCTTCCTCGCCGCGGACCGCACCCTCGCGCCGTACCGCACCGAGGAGATGCTGGACCGCTTCGCCCCCGGCACCCCGCGTCTGCGGCGGTTCGTCGAGCGCGAGGTCCCGATGGATCTCACCCCGGCACGCGAACTGATCGGGTTCGCCGCGCAGCACGAGATCGACCTCCCCACGCTCGACCTGCCGGACGACGTCTGACCCATGACTGGAGACAGGAGCACCCCGATGCCCATCGACACCTTCGCCAACCCCTGGCAGCCCCGGGAGGACATCCGCATCACGTCGGTGCGGGCGATCACGACCGCACCGTTCGGCACGGCCCTCGTCGTCGTGCGGATCGACACGAACGTGCCGGGACTGTACGGCCTGGGGTGTGCGACCTTCACCCAGCGGTGGAAGGCGGTCAAGACGTTCATCGACGAGCACCTCGCCCGGCTCCTCATCGGCCGCTACCCCGGCGACATCGGCGACCTCACCCGGCTCGCGGCCTTCTCCGGATACTGGCGCGGCGGCCCGGTCACGAACAACGCCATCTCCGGCATCGACCAGGCGCTCTGGGACATCGCGGGCAAGCGGGCGGGGATGCCCGTGTACGAGCTGCTGGGCGGCAAGGTCCGCGCCGCGGCCGACACCTACCTGCACGCGTCCGGCCGCACCATCGAGGAGACCCTCGATCACGCGCACGAGCTGATCGCGCAGGGCTGGCGCCACATCCGCCTGCAGATGTCGACACCGGGAGGCGGCGGCTACGGAGCCCCCGCCGTGCCCACCGATTACCCCGACTCCCCCTATCGGAACGGCTGGAGTGCGCGCGACTACCTGCGCCGCACACCGGAGCTCTTCGAGGCCGCTCGCGAACAGCTCCCCGCGAACATCGAGCTGCTGCACGACGTGCACTCGCGGCTGACCCCGAAGGAGGCGCTGTGGCTGGCGAAGGCCCTGGAGCCCTACCGCCTGTTCTTCCTCGAGGACATCCTGCCGCCCGAGCACTGGGACCGTCTCCCCGAGGTGCGCGCCGCGACCGCGACCCCGATCGCGGTCGGTGAGCTCACGACCTCGCTGACCGACGCGGTGCGCCTCGTGCGCGACGGCGGCGTCGACTTCATCCGCAGCCACGTCTCCGACATCGGCGGACTCACCCCCGCGAAGAAGATCGCGGATCTCGCGGAGCTGTGCGGCGTGCGCACCGCCTGGCACGGCCCCGGCGACACCTCGCCCATCGGCGCGGCGGCCAACGTCACGCTCGACGTGGTCTCCCCCGCCTTCGGCATCCAGGAAGGACACGTCTACGCCGAGGCGACGCACGAGGTCTTCCCCGGTACGCTTCGGATCGTGGACGGTTGGCTGACACCCAACGACGCCCCCGGGTGGGGCATCGACATCGACGAGGATGCCGCTGCGCGCTATCCCGCCGAACTCTCGGGACACGACGAGTGGGCCGCCGGTGTGCGCCGACCCGACGGAGCATTGGAGGCACCGTGACCGACACGACCGAACCGATCGCTCCGCGGCGGGCGGAGGCGCGGACGTACTCGACGCGCGATCCCCGTTCGGTGGGCGACCGTCCGGGCGCGAACCAGCACGACCTCGGTTCGTTCAACGAGGTCGCCATCATCGAGACCATCCGGCAGGCGGGCACCATCAGCCGCACGGAGATCGCCGAGCGCACCGGACTCACCCAGCAGTCGGTCTCCCGTATCCTGCGCGTCCTGCTGGAGCGCGGCCTGCTCGCGGAGGGCGAGCAGCAGCGCACCGAACGGCTCGGCAAGCCGCGCACCCCCGTGCGGCTGCGCCCCGAGGCCGCCCACGCGGCCGGCATCCTCGTCGACCCCGAGGTCATCTCGGTGGTGCTCGTCGACCTCGACGGGCGCGTGCTGGAGCACCGGAGCGTGCGGCTCGACCACGAGGTCTCCCCCACCGGGCTCGTGGAGTTCATCGCCACGCAGGTCGAGGAGGTGCTCGAGGCCGCGGCCGTCGACCGTACCACGTTCCTCGGCGTCGGCGTGGCCGTTCCCGGTCCGATCACGGGCGACGGCTCGCTGCTCGACCTGCCGCTGTCGGAGGTGTGGCGCAACGTCCCGCTCGAGCGGATGCTCGAGGAGCGCCTGCCCTACCCGGTCGTGGTGGAGAAGGACGGGACGGCGGCGGCGGTCGGCGAGCGCTGGCTCGGTCGCACGGCGCGGTCCACCGACTTCGCGTACCTCTACTTCGGCACCGGCATGGGCTCCGGCCTCGTGCTCAACGGCGAGGCGTTCCGCGGCATGAGCGGGAACGCCGGCGAGTTCGGCCAGCTCTGCGCCGTCCGCCTCGGGCGGACCGACGGCGACGGGCGCCCCGAGCTCGTCCGGGAGTGCAACCCGACCGTGGCGATCCCGGAGATCGCGCGCGAGCTCGGCTACGACGGCCCCGCCCGCACGTACCGGGAGTTCTGCGCCGAGGTCGCAGCGGGCGACGCCACCGTGATCGCCGCCGTGCAGCAGGTGGCGGACGTCATCGCGCTCGGCGCCGCTGCGCTCATCGATCTGCTCGACCTGCCCATGGTGGTCGTCGGCGGTCCCACGTTCGAGCCGGAGCTGCGCGAGATGGTCATGGAGACGATCGACCGTGCGGTCAACACGTTCCCGACCGCGCATCGTGCCCGGCATGTGAGCGTCGAGCGGTCGGTCGTGTCCGGGGAAGCGGGAGCCGTCGGCGCGGCATCCACCATCTTCCACGCCTCCTTCGCCCCGGTCGTGCGTCGCACGCGACCGTACGATCTCCGGTGACCGGGGGCACCGCCGGACGCCGCCACACCCTGCACTCCCCGCACGGCTCGTTCCTCGCGGCCGTCGACGAGACCGGCGCGCGCATCGCGTCGCTCGTGCATGCGGAGAGCGGGACGGAGCTGCTGTTCCGTGTGGACGGGCGTGACGTCGAGACACCGGTCGCACCCGGCGCCTCCGATTCGAACCGCGAATGGCATGAGCGGTACGCGGGCGGCTGGCACACCCTCGTGCCAAATGCCGGCGACCACCGCACGATCGACGGGGTCGACCACCCGTTCCACGGCGAGGCCGCCTGGCGACGATGGACCACGACGACGGTGCAGTCGGACGCCGTGACGCTCGAACTGGCGCTGCGGACCGTCCCGCTGCGGGTCAGCCGCACCACCACGGTGACCGAGCAGGGACTGCACGTCCGGCAGCGGGTGCTCAACACGGCCGCGCAGCCGGTCGCCTTCACCTGGACGGAGCATCCGGCCTTCTCGTCCGCGGTCGTCGACCCGGCGACGCGCGTACTCCTCGGCGACGAGCAGCTCACCGTGATGTTCCCCGAGCCCGGCCATCGGCACGGCGCGTTCCGCTCGCTCCCCGTCGGCGGGCGCGGATCCGCCGTCATCGCGGCCCCGGCCTGGACCGTCACCCTGCGCTGGGATCCCGTCCTGCTCCCCCACCTGCACGTGTGGCAGGAGCACCGCCAGACGCAGACGTTCCCGTGGTGGGGACGAGCCGACACAGTCGCCCTCGAACCGGCCTCCCGCCCCTACGCCGAGACCGGAGATCTGCTCGGACCGATCGTCCTCCCCGCCGGCGAGGAGATCGAGACCGCCTTCCTCCTCGACATCACCCCATCCCCCACGAAGGAGAATCCATGACCACCGCATCCAAGACCGCGCTCATCGTGCGCGGAGGCTGGGACGGTCACCATCCGGTCGAGGCGACGGACTCGTTCGTGCCGTTCCTCCGGGACCACGGCTACGACGTGCGCGTCGAGGACTCCCCGGCGATCTACGAGGATGCGGCCTACCTGCGCACCGTCGACGTGATCGTCCAGTGCGTCACGATGTCCACCATCGAGACCGAGCAGGTGCGCGGCCTGGCCGCCGCCGTCCGCGCCGGCACCGGGCTGGCCGGATGGCACGGCGGCATCGTCGACTCGTACCGCGCGTCGAGCGAGTACCTCCAGCTCACCGGCGGCCAGTTCGCCACGCATCGGGCGAAGGCCGCACCCGCAGACCTCCCCGGTGACGGCACCGACTGCTTCGTCGACTACCGCATCGTGATCGACCCCGCCAAGGCGGACCACCCGATCGTCACGGGGATCGCCGACTTCGACCTCACGACCGAGCAGTACTGGGTGCTCTCCGACTCCTACAACGACGTGCTCGCCACCACCACGGTCGCGGCGCCCGACTTCGAGCCGTGGCAGAGCGAGATCGTCGTCCCGGCGATCTGGACCCGCCGCTGGGGCGACGGGCGGATCTTCGTCGCGACCCCGGGTCACGACCTCCACACGCTCGCGGACACGAACGTCAGAACCATCATCGAAAGGGGCATCCTGTGGGCAAGCCGTTGAACGTGGGCATCGTCGGACTCGGAGCGATCTCCGGCCAGTATCTCGAGACCTTCGCGACGCTCGACACCGTGCGGCTCGTCGCCGTGGCCGACATGGTCGAGTCGCGGGCCGCGGAGGTGGCTGCCGAGCAGGGCGTCCGCGCGCTGACCGTCGACGAGCTGGTCGCCGATCCCGAGGTCGATCTCGTCCTGAACCTGACCATCCCGGCGGCGCACGCGGAGATCGCGCTCAAGGCGATCGCGCACGGCAAGGCGACCTACGGGGAGAAGCCGCTCGCCGCGACCATCGACCAGGCCCGCGAGGTGGTCGACGCCGCTCGTCGCGCCGGGGTCTCGCTCGGGTGCGCGCCCGACACGGTCCTGGGCACGGGCGTGCAGACCGCGCGCAAGACCATCGACGACGGAGCGATCGGCCGTCCGATCGCCGCCACCGCCACGATGGTGACGCCCGGCCACGAGCGCTGGCATCCGAACCCGGACTTCTATTACCTGCCCGGCGGCGGCCCGCTGCTCGATATGGGGCCGTACTACGTGTCGACGCTGATCACCCTCCTCGGCCCCGTCGAGTCGGTGGTCGGCTCCGCCAGCCGCAGCCGCGACACCCGCACGATCGGCTCCGGCCCGCGCGCCGGGGAGACCGTGCCCGTGGAGATCTTCACGCACGTCACCGGCGTGCTCCGGCACACCTCCGGCGCCCTGTCGACGATCGTCATGAGCTTCGACACGGTCGCCACGCACGCGTCGAACATCGAGGTGCACGGCGAGCACGGATCGATGAAGGTGCCGGACCCGAACGGCTTCGCGGGCGACGTGCTGCTGCACCCGCTGGGTGGCGAGTGGACGACGGTCGAGCCGAGCGCAGGATACGTCGGAGCGGGACGCGGCTTCGGCGTCGCCGACCTCGCCGCGGCGGAGCCGGGGACCGGCGGCCGGGCCAACGGCGATCTCGCCCTCCATGTGCTCGATGTGATGACCTCGCTCCTGGCCGCCGCGGACTCGGGCGAGACCGTCGAGGTCACCAGCACCTGCGAGCGCCCCGCCCTCGTGCCGCTGACGGAAGCACGGCAGAGGTCGGCAAAGTCGCCAGGGTGATTCCCTCTCCGGGCCGGAGAGCCGCGCCGCGCGCGCTCGTATCGTGAGAGCAACCACGACGGGAAGGTGCAGCATGACTCTTGGCCAGGACTCCGTGTTCAGAAACGTCCTTCCGGTTCCGGATCTGGACCGACCGCACCTCACGGTGTACGACGCGAAGGACCCTGAGGCCGCGCATCCGCCGATCGAGCAGGTGCGCCCTCCGGCCGGCGCCCCCAACGTGCTCGTCGTGCTGATCGACGACGCGGGCTACGGCTCGTCGAGCGTCTTCGGCGGCCCGTGCGCCACCCCGAACCTCGAGCGGATCGCCGGCGAGGGACTCCGGTACACGCGGTTCCACACCACGGCCCTCTGCTCGCCGACCAGGGCGGCCCTCCTCTCCGGTCGCAACCACCACTCGGTGAACATGGGCGGCATCACCGAGGGCGCGACATCCGCTCCCGGTCAGACGAGCGTGCGGCCGAACACCTGCGCGCCCGTCGCGGAGACGCTGCGCCTGAACGGCTACTCGACCGCGCAGTTCGGCAAGTGCCACGAGGTGCCGGTGTGGGAGACGAGCCCGGTGGGACCGTTCGACCGCTGGCCGCACCCCGGCGGCGGGTTCGAGTACTTCTTCGGCTTCCTCGGCGGCGAGACCAGCCAGTACTACCCCGCTCTCTACGAGAACGTGAACCCGGTCGAGCCGAGCGGCACGCCGGAAGAGGGCTACACACTGAACGAGGACCTCGCCGATCACGCGATCGCGTACATCGAGCGCCAGAAGTCCCTGACGCCGGACAAGCCGTTCTTCCTCTACTACGCACCCGGCGGGACGCACGCGCCGCACCATGTGCCGGCCGAGTGGTCGGACCGCTACGCCGGCCAGTTCGACGGGGGATGGGATGCCGTCCGCGAGCACACGCTCGCTCGTCAGAAGGAGCTGGGCGTCGTCGCGGCGGACACCGTGCTCACCGAACGCCCCGAGGGCATCGCCGCCTGGGAGGACGTCGACGAGGCGATGAAGCCCGTGCTCGCGCGCCAGATGGAGGTCTACGCCGGGTACATGGAGCAGACCGACCACCACATCGGCCGCGTCCTCGACTCCCTGGAAGACCTCGGCATCCTCGACGAGACCCTGGTCATCGCGATCATCGGCGACAACGGCGCCTCCGCGGAGGGCACCCTGCAAGGGACGCTGAACGAGATGATCACCCTCAACGGCTTCGGCGCCCTCGAGACGCCGGAACGTCTCGCCGCCAGCATCGACGAGCTCGGCACCCCCGCCTCGTACAACCACTACGCGGTCGGCTGGGCCCACGCGATGAACACCCCCTTCCAGTGGACCAAGCAGGTGGCGTCCCACTTCGGCGGAACCCGCAACGGCACGATCGTGCGCTGGCCCGCGGCGATCGCGGCGAGCGGCGAGGTGCGCAACCAGTTCCACCACGTGATCGATATCGCCCCCACGATCCTCGAAGCGGCGGGCATCCCTGAGCCGACGTCCGTGCACGGCGTGACGCAGAAGCCCTACGAGGGCGTCAGCCTCGCCTACACGTTCGAGGACGGAGACGCCGACGAGCGTCACACCACCCAGTACTTCGAGATGGTCGGCAACCGCGGGATCTACCACAACGGGTGGACCGCGGTCACGAAGCACCGCACCCCGTGGGAGACCGGCGAGGAGAAACTCGCCGCCTTCGACGACGACGTGTGGGAGCTGTACGACACGACGGTCGACTGGAGCCAGGCGAACGACCTCGCCGCCGAGCACCCCGAGCGCCTGCACGAGCTGCAGCGGCTATGGCTCATCGAGGCGGTCAAGTACAACGTGCTCCCGCTCGACGACCGATTCGCCGAGCGCGCCAACCCTGACCTCGCCGGGCGCCCGAAGCTCGTCGACGGCACGACGCAGCGCCTGCGCGGTCGGATGACGCGGCTGACGGAAGAGGCCGTGCTCAACATCAAGAACCGCTCGCACGCGGTGACCGCGCAGGTCACGGTTCCGGATGCCGGCGCGGAAGGCGTGGTGATCGCGCAGGGCGGTGTGGCCGGCGGCTGGGCCCTGTACGCGCACGACGGCGCACTGACGTATTGCTACAACTTCTTCGGCATCGACCACAGCATCGTCCGCGCCGAGAGCCCCCTCACGCCCGGCGATCACCTGCTGCGCTTCGAGTTCGACTACGACGGCGGCGGGTTGGCGAAGGGCGGCACCGTGACGCTGTTCGTCGACGAGGTCGCGGTCGGCTCCGGACGGGTCGAGCGCACGGAGCCCGGGCGCTTCTCGGCCGACGAGACCCTCGACGTCGGGATCGACACCGGCTCCCCCGTCAGCCCCGACTACGGAGCCAGGGGCAACTCGTTCACGGGCGCGATCGCCTGGGCGCAGATCGACACCGGCGACCTCGACCCGCAGCACCACGCCGCAGAGCACGAGCTGCACCTCACGGTCGCCTTCGGCACCCAGTAGGGCGCGAGTGTCTCCGGGGAGCGGGGCCGATGCCTCGCTCCCCGGAGCGGATCACTCGATGGCGTCGTCCGCGCGCTCCCGCTTCGTCGTGCTCCCGTGCGCGGGGATCAACCCGAAGTCGGTGAGGAGCTCACCCATCTGGGTGTTGTCGAGCTTGTCGAGCAGCTTGCCCTTCACGAAGTTCGGTCCGGGGATGTGCACCGCCTCGCCGTCCCGCAGCCGAGCTGTCGCCTTCAACAGGTATCGGATGTCGTAGGTCGAGTTGAACACCTCCGGCACACCGCGCTCGATGTCCAGCAGCTGATAGGTCGCCTCCATCGCGGTGCGCACCGAGTACTCGGTCGTGAAGATCGTGTCACGGGTCGTCTCGGCGAACTGGCCGAGGAACGCGAAGTTCACGCTGCCCTCCGGAACCACCTGCGGGCGGTCGCCGGCCTTGCGCGGCAGGAAGAACGAGGTGACGTACGGCATCATCACCGGCACCGTCTTCGCGGCGGAGGCGGCGAGCTCGGGGATGTCCGCGACGGGGACGCCCAGGTGGTACAGCCACTCCTGCGCGATCTCCTCACCCGTGCAGTCCTGCATCGGCTTCTTGATGAAGTCGCCCGGCGTCTCGACGAACAGCCCGTACACCCACACCACGATCTCGTTGGGCTTCTGCGACTTGAAGTGCGGCTGCCGGTTCACGGTCCAGCTCATCAGCCAGGACGAGTCCTTCGCGGTGACGATGCCGCCGGTGACGACCTTGCCCGAGAAGGGATCACGCTGCGCGATCTTCTCGATGTACGCGGGGATGCGTTCGTCGATCGTGGTGACCGTCGCCGATTCCCACTTCGTCTTGTCGATGTCGTTGCAGAAAACCTCGGGGCGGCCGAAGTCGGGCGACTTCGCCGCGACCCGCTTCCAGAAGTCCCACGCGGGGGCGGGGCCGTCGAGGAGCCGCGGTACCGTGTCCTGGTCGCCGTTGTCGGAGTTCTCCGTGAGCGACCCGATCGTCATGAGGCACAGGTCATCGGGCCCGAGGTCGACGCCTCCCGGTTCGCCGTCCGCGATCCAGTCGATACGCGTCGCCTGTTTGCGCCCGTCCGTGATGTCGAAGTGCACGTCGGTGACGGTGTGATGGAAGCGGAACCGCACCCCGTGATCGTCGAGGTACTTCCGCATCGGGAGCACGAGCGATTCGTACTGGTTGTACTTCGTGAACTTGAGCGCCGACAGGTCGGGGAGTCCGCCGATGTGGTGCATGAAGCGGTGCAGGTACAGCTTCATCTCCAGAGCCGAGTGCCACTCCTCGAAGGCGAACATAGTGCGCCAGTAGAGCCAGAAGTTGCTCGCGAGGAACTCCTCGCCGAACACCTCATCGATGCGTTTGCCCTCCATCTGCTCCCGCGTGGCGAGGATCACGTCGATGATGTCCTTCTGCGCCTTCTCGGAGAGGGTGAACAGCTTGTTCGTGTGCGCGTCCTGCCCCTGCTTCTCGGTGACGCGGCAGAGCGACGAATTCGGATCGTCCTTGTTCAGCCAGTAGAACTCGTCGAGCACGCTGGCGCCGTCGATCTCGAGCGACGGCACCGAGCGGAACAGGTCCCACAGACACTCCATGTGGTCCTCGAGCTCGCGTCCGCCGCGGATCACGAACCCCTTCTCCGGATACTTGATGCCGTCGAGAGCTCCGCCGGGAAGCCCGAGCTCTTCGAGGATCGCGATCCTCTCCCCCGCGATCTGCCCGTCGCGGATCAGGAAGATCGCCGCCGCCATCGCGGCGAGCCCTCCCCCGACCAACCACACGGTCTTGTCGTCCGCCCCCTCGGGCTTGCGGGGCCGTGCGAACGCTTCGTAGTTTCCGTTGCTGCGATACATCTGGATCTTCCTTCCCACCCACCGGTCGATTCGCGTCCAGTAGACCGCAGGACCGCGAGGAACGGAAGGCGGAGCACGTCATCTCACCCGTAGTAGACCGAGGTGGATCAGCGGATCGCCGTCGACACCGTCCTCTGTGACGAGCCGGTCTGTGCTCCTAGTACACGGTCCCCATCGCCTCCCGCACCTCGGCGAGGGTCGTGTCCGCGATGGCGCGGGCGTGCTCGTTGCCCCGCGCGAGGACGGACCGCACGAGTTCGTGATCCGCAGCGAGCTCCCGACGCCGTTCCCGCAGCGGGGTCAGGAACTCGTTGACCGCCGTCGCCGTCACGGCTTTCAGCGCACTGCTGCCTCCGTCGCCGATGCGGTCGGCGACCCCTTCCGGCGCCTCGTCCAGGCACAGCCCGGCCGTCGTCAGCAGCGCCGAGACGCCCGGCCGTCCTTCGGGGTCGAACGTGATCCGTCGGTCCGGGTCCGTTCGCGTGCGACGGATCGCTGCCACCGTCTCATCCGCCGTCATCGACAGGGAGATCGCGTTGCCGTAGCTCTTCGACATCTTCCGCCCGTCCAGACCGGGAACCTCGGGGGTGGCGGTGATCAGCGCATCCGGAACGGGGAAGATCGCCCCGTAACGCTCGTTGAACCTCCGGGCGATCACCCGCGTCATCTCCACGTGCGGCAGATTGTCCTTCCCCACGGGGACGAGGTTGCCCTTGCAGAACAGGATGTCGGCGGCCTGGTGCACCGGATAGGTCAGCAGCAGTCCGCTCAGCGCGCGACCCGAAGCCTCGAACTCGGACTTGACCGTCGGGTTCCGATGCAGCTCCGCCTCCGTGACGAGGCTGAGGAACGGCAGCAGCAACTGGTTCAGTGCAGGGATCGACGAGTGTGTGAAGATCGTCGTCCGTTCCGGGTCGATCCCCGCGGCGAGGTAGTCGAGCACAGCCCCGTACACGTTGTCGCGGACGTTCGCGGTCGTGTCCCGGTCGGTGATGACCTGGTAGTCGGCGAGGACGAGGAACGTCTCCACCCCGGCTCGTTGCAGACGCACCCGTTCTCGAATGGTGCCGAAGTAGTGCCCCAGGTGCAGCGCACCGGTCGGCCGCTCACCCGTGAGCACTCGGAATCGCTCCGGATGCGCGGCGACCGCGGCGGCGACCTCTGTCGAGCGCCGCGCCGTGGTGGTGAATGAATCCATCTGTCTCTCCCAACGATCGGGAGCCACACGGAGTTCTCGGGTGCTGTCACGAACTGCCGTGCAGCCCGTGAACATGCTTCAACCGGCTGCTATCGCAGCCACCACCATGCGGAGCGGTTGAAGTTCATGGAACCGATGCTATCGCTCGACGCGACCACCGGACTCACGGCGAGAGCCGGTGCAGGTCGCGCGGGAAGAGCGTGACCTCCCGGATGTTGGATGCCTCGATGAGGCGGGACACCCAGCGCTCGAGGCCGATCGCGAACCCGCCGTGCGGCGGCATCCCGTGCGCGAACGCGTCGAGGTACGCGGCGTAGGCCTCCGGCGATTCACCGCGTGCCTCGATCGCGGCGACGTAGTCGGAGTGCCGGTGCAGCCGCTGCCCGCCAGTGACGAGCTCGAGCCCTCGGAAGATCAGGTCGAAGCTGTTGCTCCATCGCGGGTCGTCCGGCTGGGGGTGCGTGTAGAAGGGGCGCTTGCGCATCGGATAGCCCTCGACCGCGAGCACGTCGCTGCCATGCTTCTCCCGGGCCCATTCGCCGAGCGCGCGCTCGTGCGCGGGTGCCAGGTCGGGCTCGTCCTCCGGCGCACCGACCAGGCGCAGCGCGTCCTGAAAGTGGATCACCGGGATCTCGTCGGCGATGGCCGGCAGCGCCACCCCGAGTCGCTCGACGGCGTCCCCGCTCTCGCTGCGGATGCTGTCGAGCATGCCGAGCAGCACCTGATGCAGCACGGCGAGCACATCGCGGTGGTCGCGGATGAAGCCGAGCTCTGCGTCGAGGGACACGTACTCGGCGAGGTGCCGGACCGTGTCATGCGGTTCCGCTCGGAACACGGGCCCCGTCTCGTAGACGCGCTCGAAGACGCCGACGAGCTGCTGCTTGAAGAACTGCGGGCTCTGCGCGAGATACGCGGTCGTCCCGAAGTAGTCGACGGGGAAGACGTTCGCGCCGGACTCGGTCACGGAGTCGACGAGCTTCGGCGTATGGATCTCGGTGAATCCCGCGGCGTCGAGCGTGCGACGGAAGCCACGCAGGCTCGCTGCGGCCAGCTCCCACTTCGACCGTTGCGTCGGGTGGCGCCAGGTCACCGCGGCATGGTCGAGCACGGTCGGCAGGGCGGCGTCGAGCGTGGGCCGCCAGAGTTCGACGACCGGGGTGCGAGCGGGCTCCGAGAGGAGGGAGACCTCGGGAGCCGTCACCTCGATGCCGCCGGGAGCATGCGGGTTCGCCGTCGCGGTGCCGTCGATGCGCACGACCGTCTCCTCGCCGGGGAGGCCGTCGATCGGGATCTCGTCCGGACGGACCACGACCTGGGCGAGGCCCGAGCGGTCGCGGACGATCAGGAAGGAGACCTTCGCGAGCTCTCTGCGGCGATGGACGTGCCCCAGGAGGGTGATCCTGTTCCCCGGTGGCGTGTCGGCGAGCTGGGCGGCGAGTGTGCGGACGGGGTCGGATGGCGACATGATTCCTCCAGATGGCGAAAGCCCTGGAGGTGCGGGCGGGGGCTAGATCGCGGTGCCACCACACCTTCGCCGATCGTTCATCGGCCTCACGTCGATACGCCGGACGCGCGGGTCCTGCCTGCCCGAGAGCCGAGGGGCGTCACTCCCCCACAGATACCGCCGTCATGCTAACACCGCCGCGGGCCTCACGTCCGGCCCGTGCCTCGCTCACGAGCACGGCCGCCACACCCGCGCCGCAGAGGGCGAAGCCGAGGAGCGTCACGATCGTGAGGGGCTCTCCGAGGAGGAGCGCTCCGGCGAGCGCCGTGGTCGGGGCGATCAGGAAGAGCAGAGCGTTCAGCGCGGTGATGCCCACGCGACGCAGCAGCCACCAGTAGAGGCCGTAGGCCGCGAGCGTCGGGAACGCGGCGGCGAAGCCGGTGGCGAGCCAGAACGAGACGGATGCCGGAGGCACGAGCGCCCCGAAGACGGCGGCGACCGGTACGAGCGCCACGGCGGTCACGGTGACGTGGATGGTGAGGGTGACGAGCGTTCCGGTCCGCGGCTCGGAGCGCCGCTGGAGGAAGGTGCCGACGATGAGGCAGCCCATCGCCAGCGCGGGCCAGAGATACGCGGCGGGATGCGCCACGGAGTCGTCGAGCTGCGAGCGCACGACCAGCAGGACCCCTCCCGCCCCGACGACGAGCCCCGCCCACTGAGCCCCGCGCACCTTCAACCCGAGCAACGGGCCGACGAGGACGGCGACGATGAGGGGCTGCACGGCGTCGATCAGCGCCGTGGTCCCCGTGGCGACACCGGACGCGATCGCCGCGTAGACCGCGGTGCAGTACCCGAACTGGGCGAAGAGGCCGATGAGCGATTGTCGTCGCACGTCGGCTCGGGTCACCCCTCGCGAGGCGCCGCTGCTCACGACGATCACGATCAGGATCACGGCCAGCGGGACGAACCGCCACACGAGCAGCGTCAGCGGCGAGACGTCGACCACGGCGATCGCGGGCACGAGGAAGCCGGAGCTCCAGGTCACCACGAACGCCACCGCGGCCCCGACGGTCACACCCAGGCGAAGTACACCGATCTGTTTACTCATCTGTTCGACTATACAGGTTGGTATACTCGATGCCATGGCCGTTCCCGTCCCCGAACTCGCCCCCCTCACGCCGGGCGCCACCCGCGTCCTCGACGCCGCGTCGCTGCTCTTCTACGAGCGCGGCATCCATGCGGTGGGCGTCGACACGATCGCGGAGGCCGCGGGCGTCACGAAGAAGACCCTCTACGACCGCTTCGGCTCGAAGGAGGCGCTCGTCGTCTCATATCTGCAGCATCGGGACGCCCGGTGGCGCGCCCACGTGGCCGAGCACCTCTCCTGCGTGCCCGAGCCCGGCGTCGACCGCATCCTCACCGTGTTCACCGCGGCCATCGCGTGGTCGGACGAGAACAGCCCGAAGGGGTGCAGCGCGATCAATGCCCGCGCGGAGATCGGCGACGGACACGACGGTCATCCCGTGTTCCCCGAGGTCTCGCGCCAGAAGACCTGGCTGCTCGAGCTCTTCACCGACCTGTGCGCCGAGGCGGGCGCCGCGGATGCCGACCTCATGGCGCGGGCGATGATGCTGCTCTACGAAGGAGCGATCGTCACGGTCGGCATGGAGACGTTCTCCCAGCCGTTCGAGGTCGCTCGGGGTCTCGCGCGCACGATGCTGGAGCAGGACCCGGGGCTGCGCACGCCGTCCCGCTGATCGTCACGGGCATCCGTCCACGGCGGCGCGCGATCCTTCTGCGGGCGGCAGGCGAGGGGTAGCTTGTGAGCGTGTCGACAGATTCGAGGAGCGGACGGGCGCCCATCGCCCCGGCATCCCTGGACGCGGCCATCGGCGACATCGACTGGACGGTGGCACCGACCGGATCGACGAGCTCGCGGTTCTCCGCGCCGAGTGGGGACCTGGCCGTCGTGTCGCTCGGCGACCCCGCGCATCCCCGGGTGGTGCTGGTGCCGGGCGCGACCGGGTCGAAGGAGGACTTCGCCCTGATGCTGCCTCTCCTCGCGAAGGAGGGCTACTTCGTGCAGTCGTTCGACCTCGCCGGGCAGTACCAGTCGCATGCGGCCGGCGCGGACCGGCCGTACACCCATGAGCTGTTCATCGCCGACCTGATCGCCTTCCTCGAAGCCGGAGCACCCGCGCATCTGCTGGGCTATTCGTTCGCCGGGACGATCGCACAGATCGTGGCCGTGCGTCGCCCGGACCTCGTACTCTCCCTCGCGCTCCTGACCACTCCGCCGGGCAGCGGCAACGTCTTCGCGAGCATGAAGTGGCTGGGCCCGGTGGCCCCGATCGCCAGCCCGCACCGCGGCGCCGGGCTCATGATCTGGGGCATCGTGACGAACAAGAACCGGGTCCCGCCGCGGCGGCTCGAGTTCGTCCGCTCGCGGTTCGCGTTCACGAGCCGCCGCAGCGTCGACGAGATCATCGGCCTGATGATGGCGTCGCCCGACCTGCGCCGCGACGTGCGGGAGCTGGCCCTGCCGAAGCTGGTCGCCGCCGGCTCGCACGACCTCTGGCCGCTCTCGGCCCACGAGCGATACGCCCGCGACATCGATGCCGAGTTCCGCGCCTACGCGACGGGCCACAGTCCGAGCGAGACCACCCCGCATCAGCTGACGGCCGATCTGCTCGAGCTCTACGCGCGAGCCCGCACCTGAGTCACCCTTCGACCGTGGACGCGGTCGCCTCCCGCCGGGCCTGCCGGCGGCGGTGCGGCGCCTGCTGCGGAAGATGCAGCCGCACGGTGGGCAGCACGTAGCTCAGCCGCCGGCGCAGGGACGCCCAGTCCTGGAACGGGCGCGCCGACACCTCGACGACGAGGCTCCGGTCGCGCAGCACCGTCATCCCCGGGCGCACATGGAACGACAGGTCGAAGTCGTCATGGATGTTCTGCTCCTCACGATGCACCTCGCCGCTCAGACTCCGCCACGTGGCGGCGCGCATCGCCATGTTCGACCCGAACAGCGGCGCATGACCGAGCAACGGCGTCATCACCGCATACATGCCGCCGATGTACAGGTGCTCCCCCATCCAATGCACCAGCGGCGTCGATCCGTAGAACCGCGGATCACCGGTCAGGAAGTCGAGGTCGTCGCGGTCGCGGAACGTGCGCTCGATCCGTTCGATCCAGTCCCGTCCCGGCAGGGAATCGGCGTCCAGCCGCGCGATGATGTCGCTCGTCGCCGCGTCATAGCCGGCCGAGGAGGCGCGCGGGATCCCCTGGATGGGCTCGGACACGACGCGCGCGCCGAATCTCTCGGCGACGGAGACCGTGGCATCGCTGCTGCCGTTGTCGACCACGACGACCTCGTCGGGTCTGCGCGTCTGGCCCTCGAGTGCGCGCAGACAGCGTTCGAGGAGGACGGCGTCGTTCCGCACCGGGATCACCACGGACACGGAACGCGGGAAGACGGTCGTCATCGCTCTCCTGTTCTGCACATCACGCTCTCAGGGACAGTCTCCACCGCTCGGCCCCCGCCGGCGCCGATTGAGAGAGGATGGACGGATGATCCGCTCCCTCCGTCCCGCACTCGACGGGCGAGGCGCGCGGACACTGCTCGCCGTCGCCGCCGCGGTCATCGGCCTCCTCGCGGGTGTCGGCTCGATCCTCTTCCTGCGCATCATGTATCCGCCGCCGCCTCGTCCGCGATCCGACCGGATCAGGGTCGCCGCGATCGGCGACAGCAACACCTACGGCGCGGGCGTGCTCCTCCTCGGCCGCCATCGACGCTCCTATCCCGCGCAGCTCGGGAGGATCCTCGGGGAGCGCCACCAGGTCCTCAACTACGGCGTGAACCGCTGCACCCTGCAGCAGGAGGGCGACTGGCCCTGGGACGCGACGCCGTTCGCCGATGCCTCCCTCCGCGCCCGCCCCGACATCGTGCTCATCATGCTCGGCTCGAACGACGCGCGCGGAGACAACTGGAACGCGGAACGGTACGAGGCCGAGCTCATCGACTTCGTCGAGAGGTACCGCTCGCACGGTGCCGCCGTCCACCTGCTCACCCCACCGGTGGCGTTCGCGAACCGCGGCGGCGTCTCGGCGCGGATCATCGAGGAGGAGGTCGCTCCCATCGTGCGACGTGTCGCCGAGTCCCTCGGCGTCGATCTGATCGACGTGTTCGACGTCACCGCGCGCTCCGTGAGGAGCCACCCGGACGGCATCCACCTCGACGCCCGCTCCAGCCGTCTGGTCGCGGAGACGGTGGCGGCCGCGCTGCGCTGACGCGGGGCGGTCGCGATCCGCCCGCCGTCGACCTATTCGCTGTCGAGGAAGACGCCGACGCGCTCGCCGTCGAACACGAACTGGAGGGCCCGTCCGCCGGGGAAGCGCTCGCTCAGCTCCTTCGGGACGTCGCTGTCGATCGGAACCTCGACGGTCGCGGGGAAGACGCCGACGCCGCAGGCCGCGTAGACGGGTCCATTGGAACTCCACCCCGAAGACGAGTCATACTCGCCCTTGTCCGGCACCTGGTCGGCGCGGACGACGGTGAGACAGTCGGTTCCGGTGGAGCCGTTGATGTACCCGCCGGCCGTCTGCACGAGGGCCAGCCCGAAGAAGTCGAAGACCGCCGAGCTCGGGCCCGCCCCCATCCACCCGCTCGGGATCTCCAGGGTCGAGGACGCCTCCAGCGTGTCGATCTGCGGAGCACCGGAGGAGGCCGGCATGGGCGAGATCGCCACCAGCGCGTACGTGACCGCCGAGGCCGCGGCGGCAGCCGCCACGATCGCGGCCACCCACAGGATCCTGCCGATCCGCGCGGGCGTCCGGGACGACGACGCTCGTGTCGCGGGTTCCCCCTCCGCTGAGGTCTGCTCCGGCATCGGCAGATCGAGCGCGACGAACGGGTGCTCCCGCGCGTCGGAGTCGGCGCCGGGGGCGCGCGCACCGGGGTCCGGCTCCGCCGCCTCCTGCATCACCGGTGCGGCCGTCGCGTCCGGCAGCGGTGCGTCGACATCAGACGGCCGCCCCTGACGCTGCTCCTCCAGGTGCCGGAGACGCTCGAGCGCCGCCGGATCGCTCTCGATGTCCGCCTTCGGTCCATACGCGCGAGCCCGCAGCACGCGGAGTTCCTCGTCGGCAGCAGTACTCATCCCCGGCATCGTCTCACGAGCCGGACGGTCAGCCGCAGAACGCCGAGACCGAGTCCTTGAGCTGGTCGATCGCCTCGATGGTCTCCGGAGCCTGCAGGTCGGTCATCCCGCCGATCTTCTCGGCACCGGAACGGATGAGGTCGCCGAGCTGTCCGTCGACGTTCGTCGCGAGGCCATCGAGGGAGGCGACGAGGTCGTCGCGCGCCGCATCCGCCTGCTCGGCCGACACCTGCCCCTGGTCGAGCAGGGACTGATACTGCGTGTAGGCGTCGTCGATCGTCGAGCAGGTCGCCTGCACGTCGACGCCGAGCGCGTCACCGGCCATCTGCGTCACCTGCGAGCATCCCGCGAGCAGACCGATGGCGAGGACGACGGGCAGGACGACGATTCGACGCATGCCCCGAGGGTAGCCGCTCGGCCTGAGGGCATCATGCACCTCAGCCCTGATCCCCGGTCACAGACCCGGCTGACAGGGCCTGCACGGGCGCGGCCGTCTATCATCGCAAGCGCGCGGATGCCGGGGAGGTGGGCGCCTGATGAAGGTCATGCTCGTGGATGACGATGCGGACATCCGTCTCGGCTTCACGACCGCGCTGCGGCGTCGCGGCCACGCGGTGGAGACGGCGGAGGACGTCGCCTCTGCCCGTCTGCTCGCCGAACGGTCGACGCCCGACGTCGCCATCATCGACGTCATGCTCCCCGACGGCGACGGGTTCGCGCTGTGCCGCGAGATCCGTGCCCGGTGGGGGTTCCCGACCGTCATGCTCACCGCCCGGGACGAGGACGCGGACATCGTGGTCGGACTGGATGCCGGCGCCGACGACTACATCTCCAAGCCGGTCAGCGTCGCGGTGCTGGAAGCCCGGCTGCGCAGCGTGCTCCGCCGCAGCGCCCGTCCGGCCGGCGAGGCCCTGCGCGTCGGCGAGCTCGAGCTCCTCGAGGCCTCGGTCGAGGCGAAGGCCGCGGGCCGGGTGCTGCCGCTGAGCGCCACGGAGTTCCGCCTGCTGCACGAGCTCGCCCTCAACGACGGGCACGCCCTGAGCCGTTCGCGACTCATCGACGCGGTGTGGGCGCAGTCGCCGCCGGACACCCCGCGGGTCGTCGACACCGCCGTCCAGCGGCTGCGCGCGAAGCTGACGGCGGCGAAGATCTCCTCGCCGCAGCTGGAGACGGTCCGCGGGATCGGCTACCGGCTTCGATGACCGCTCACCGTCACCGCCTCACCCGTCACCGCCTCACCCTCCGTGCGGCGATCGCCCTCGCCCTCGTCGGCAGCACGATCGCGGTGTCCGTCATCGTCACGGGGGTGGTCGTGTTCACGGCCAGCAGGATCGTGTTCGAGTCACGCCAGCAGGGGCTCCTCGACGAGTTCTCCACGACCGCGGATGCGCTGTTCACCTCCATCTCCACCGCGTCCCCCGAGGAGACGTGGAAGTACTACGCGGAGATCCTTCCCGGCGAGACGGTCATCATCGATCTCGACAGCGGCCGCAGCGCCGGCGAGCTCCGCCCCGATCAGGTCCCCGACGACCTCGACCTCGACGGCTCTCGCTCCCCCGGAGAGCTGACCTCGCTGCGCACCACGCTCGACGGACGTGAGGTGTTCTTCGTCTCCGTCGTGCGAGACGATCTCGCGCAGGATCCGGGCGCCCGGCTCGCCGTCGTCACCGCCTACTCGATGGAGCCGCAGCAGATCCAGGTGCGCGAGCTCGTCGTCTCCGGCATCCTCCTCAGCGCCGGCGTCGTCGTCGTGGTGGTCCTGCTGGAGCGTCTGCTCGGCGGTGCCCTCACGCGTCCGCTCCGCCGACTCGTCGACACCGCGCACGCGGTCGGCTCCGGCGAGGGCCCACCCGCGTGGACGCCGTCCTTCGACGATGTGGACCGTGTGGCCGAGGCGCTGCATCTCTCCTCGGACCGGCTCAACGCGACCATCGCGCAGCTCCAGCGTCGCGAGGCGGAGTCGCGGCAGCTCGTCAGCGACGTCGCGCACGAGCTGCGCACACCCCTCACCTCGATGCTGGCGGTCGACGAGCTCCTCGACGAGGACGAGCAGACGACCCCGGAGGAGCGGGCGGTCGCCGCGGCCGTCGTGCGCACCGGGACCCGCCGCCTGCACACCCTGACCGAGCACCTGCTCGAACTCTCCCGGCTGGACGCGGGGGTCGCGCGCGTGAACCGCACGACCGTCGTGCTCGCGGAGCTGCTGACCGACGTCGTGGATGCGACCGGCGTCGACGTGGCCGAGCGGGTGGTCGCGCCCCGGTTGCGGATCCGCACCGATCCGAGCCGGCTGCACACCGTGGTCGCGAACCTCCTGACGAACGCCGCCAGGCACGGCAGCCCGCCGGTGACCCTCCGCGTGCACGAGGAGGGCGAGGCCGTGCACATCGACGTCTCCGACAGCGGCGGCGGCGTCGCGGCGGCCGACGCCGAGCGGGTGTTCGACCGCTTCGTCACCTCGGACCGCTCCCGCTCCGACGGCGTCAGCACCGGTCTCGGACTCGCGATCGCCCGCGACAACGCCCGACTGCTCGGCGGTGATCTGGTGCTGCTGCCCGGCATGTCCGGAGCGACGTTCCGGGTGACGCTCCCCCGCGTGTGACACTCGTGTGACATTCCTCGCCGACACTGGCTGCTCGCCGATGTCGAGAGGTCCTCCCATGAGCCTGCCCCCACCCGCTCCCTCGTCCCGTCGGCGACGTCGGCGTCGCCTGCGGAGGTTCCTCACGCTGACCGTCATCGGGATCCTGGTCATCGCCGGCGGCACGGTCGCGATCGCGGCGATCCGGCTCTCCCAGAACGTGACCACGGTCGAGCTGCAGCCGGTACGCGACAGCGAGGAGCCTCCCGCCGTGGCCGACTTCGACGGGGAGTTCGACGTGCTGCTCGTCGGATCGGACGGCCGCGCCGGGCAGGGCGCCCAGTACGGGGAGGGCGGCGACGTCGAAGGCAGCCGGAACGACGTCACCCTCCTGCTGCACGTGAACGAGGCGCACGACGCCGCCACCGTCATCTCCTTCCCGCGCGATCTGCTCGTCGACATCCCCGCGTGCACCGACCCCGAGACGGGGAGCACCTGGAACGCCGGCTGGCGGGTGCAGTTCAACGAATCGCTCGCCCGCGGCGGACTCGGATGCGTCGCCTCCACCGTCACCGCGCTGACCGGCATCGACCTCGCCTACGCAGCGGAGATCAGCTTCACCGGCGTCATCGAGGCCTCGAACGCCGTCGGCGGCATCCCCATCTGCTTCGCCGGCCCCATCCACGATCGGCACTCCGGGCTGGAGATCCCCGCCGCGGGGACGTACGACCTGAGCGGCGAGCAGGCCCTGGCGCTCCTGCGCTCCCGCTACGGCGTCGGCGACGGCAGCGACCTCGCCCGCATCTCCACCCAGCAGGTGTTCCTGTCCTCGCTCGTGCGCACACTGCGCGACCAGTCGACCCTGACCGATCCGGTGAAGCTCTACGGCATCGCCGATGCGGCGACGCGGAGCATGACCCTGTCGACACAGCTGGCCAACCTGGGCACGCTGACGTCGATGGCGAAGGTGTTCAGCGACCTCCCCCTCGAGAACATCGCCTTCGTGTCGTACCCGCACCTGCCCGCGGGCGACCGCGTGGTCCCCGACGAGGCCGCCGCGGCCGCGCTGCTGGAGCGGGTGCGCGCCGGTGAGACCGTGTCGATCAGCGCCGACCGCACCGGCCGCGGCAGCGAGCTGTCCGAAGACGCCGCCCCGCCGACCACGGAGCCCGACGACGGTGCGACCGAGGAGGGACCGCCGGCCGACGCCGACCCGCTCCCCGAGAACCTCGACGGCCAGAGCGCGGCGCAGGACACCTGCGTGCGCCCCTACGGCGGCTAGCGGTCAGCGGGCGCGCGGCGGCGCGCCGAGCGGCACCCGCGCGTTGAGCACGACGAGCGCGATGGCTCCCACGGCAGCGATCGCGGCGGGGATCCAGAAGAGCAGAGGCAGTCCCAGCCACGCCGACCCGACGCTGCCGAGGAAACCTCCGACGGCGGCGTTGATCGCGTAGGCGCTGAGGAACACGCTGGTCGCCATCCCCACCCGCGTCGGGACCAGTCGCTGCGCCACGGTGATCCCGAGCACGCCGAACGAGGCGATCACGCCCGCCATGAGCAGCTGCCCCACGACGAGCATAACAAGGTGCGGCTCCACCCAGTCCGCCGAGGCGTAGGACACATGGGCGGCGACGGCCATCAGGGCGCCGACGAAGAGCACGCGCATCACCCCGAACCGGCTCGCCAGCCGCGCCGCGAACGGCATGAGGAGGAGCTCGATGAGCGGCTGCAACCCGATGATCGCGCCGCGGACGCCGGCATCGACGCGGAGCTCGCCGTCCATGTACAGCGGCAGGTAGGCGAGCTTGACCGTCTCGCCGCACATGATCAGCACGTAGATGCCGGTGAAGACGAGGAGCGGCAGCATCGACGCGTCGCGCCTGACGGCCGGCCGCGTGGGGGCGACGCCGGGTTCGCCCGCCGCCGTCGCGTCGTCCGGATGCCGGAGGCGCGTCACGGCCGCACTGCGCTCCGCGAGGGACGGCGCCTTCGCCCCGATCAGAGGCAGGATCGAGATCAGCACGGAGATCCCGGTCACGAGCAGGAGCGGACGAAGGCCCAGCACGGCTCCGAGCACCGCGCCGATGACCGGGCCGACGATCCATCCGAACGCCATGGCCATCCGCATCACCGCGACGACCTCGTTGTCGGCGGGAGTGGGCGTCCGGTTCAGCTCATCGCGCACCGCGGCCTGCAGCTGGGCGGCACCCGCGCCGGCCATGCTGAGGAGCAGCATGTTGATCGCGAACGGCATCCAGGGCTGCATCGCGAACGCCATCAGCACCCAGCCGAGGAAGCCGGCGAGAGCGCACAGCCGGAACACGAGCAGCCGCGACCCTGCACGATCGGACAGGGAACCGACCACGTAGCCGGCGATGGGCGCGGTCAGGTTGGTGAGGAAGTACAGCCCCGCCTGCGCGATGGAGAGGTGCAGCTCGTCGACGAGGAACAGCGTGATCTGCGGAACCGTGATCGAGATCCCGATCCCCGAGATGACCAGGCTGAGGAACGCCCCACGGAGCAGCCGCGAACGGAGGATGTACCGCGATGCGGATTCCGGTCGGCCCGCAGCATCGGCGGTTCCTGACTGCTGAGCCGCCACGCGGAACCGTCCTTGCTTGCCGGGGAGAGAGGGGGAACTCCCAATGTATCAAGGTGGCCCGGCAGTGGACTCGCCTGGTCGGGTCTCAGCCGGTGGCGGGACGGGCGAGACGCCCGAGCGCGAGCCCCCTCCGCGCCGTCGCTCCACCCTCTACGACCGGCCCTCGCGACGTCCTTGATACGTTCGAGGCATGAACGTGTTCGGTGTGCTCCTGTCCGTAGCCGGCTCGATCCTCTTCCTGACCGCCCTGGCGATGACGCTGCGTGCGAATGCGACGAGCACGGTGCCGTTCTGGCGCAACCCGGTCGTGACCCCCGTCGGCTCGGTCGCGATGCGTTCGATCGGCGCGGGTTTCCTGGTCTTCGGAGCCGTGATGCTCACCGCTGAGGGCTGGTGGTGGCCGGTGCTGATCGTGCTCGCCGTTCCGGGGATCGCGTTCGTGGCGCTCGCCCTGCACAATCGGCGAGTCGCACTCCGGGACCGCAGCGCCTGACAGCCCGACGGTCGCAGCCTCCGCCGAGGAGCGGGAGACTCAGGAGCTGCCGACCGTCGACTCCAGCTTCGCCATGACCTGGTTGATCGTGAACGACGCCGACTTCTGCCGCGCCGGGAACTCCGCCAGCGTGCCGAGCATCCTTCCGACGTAGGCCTGCGCGGGCACGAACAGGAAGACGTGGTCGAGCACCCAGTCCCAGTAGGTGTTCGACGTGATGTCGGCCCTCTCGAACGGATCCGTGCGCAGGTTGAAGAGCTTCGGGAACCGCAGCTCGATGTAGGGCTCCTGCCAGACCTGCAGGGTTCCGGCCGCACGCTGCTCCAGGAACACGAGCTTCCAATTGTCGAAGCGCAGGGCCGTGAGGTCGCCGTCGTCCGAGACGTAGAAGAAGTGCCGACGCGGACTCTGCTCGACGGCACCCGTGATGTAGTCGAGCTGGTCGTGTCCGTCGAGATGAACTTTGTACTCGGTGCCGTGCAGCTCGGCACCGGAGGCCAGACGCTCGGCGATGTCGTCGTCGCCCACCGCGGCCAGCAGCGTGACGAACCAATCGTTGTGGCTCACGATCCCGTTGAGCGTGGTTCCCGCCGGGATGCGCCCGGGCCAGCGGACCATCGCGGGCACCCGGTACGCGCCCTCCCAATTGGAGTTCTTCTCATTTCGGAACGGGGTCATGCCGGCATCCGGCCAGCTGTTCATGTGCGGCCCGTTGTCGGTGGAGTACATGACGATGGTGTTCTCGGCCAGTCCGAGCTCGTCGAGCAGATCGAGCAGA
Organism: Microbacterium sp. GW821-FHT01D02; assembly: GCF_059422585.1. Lineage (NCBI taxonomy): Bacteria > Bacillati > Actinomycetota > Actinomycetes > Micrococcales > Microbacteriaceae > Microbacterium > Microbacterium sp. GW821-FHT01D02. Next base: position 918,649 of record NZ_JBWKXB010000001.1, read on the forward strand.
CTCCCGACGACGTCGTCGTGGTCGAGCATCGTGTCGTGGTACTCCGACTGCCAGCGCCCGGCCCGCCCCTTGCTCTCCTCTTTCGCGTGGGTGCGGAAGTGCATGTGCGTCGAGTTGAACCAGACGAAGAAGGGGGTGTCGTCGGCCGCCTGCGTACGGATGAAGTCCGCCGCCGCATCGCGGAACTCCTCGTCGACGGTCTCCATCCGCTTCTTGGTCAGAGCACCGGTGTCCTCGATCCGCTGCGTGCCGTCGTCGTTCGCCCAGGAGTGGATGACGCCGCGGGGACGGAACTTCTCACTGAACCCGGGGAACTCCGCATCGGTGGGGTAGTCCGGGTGCTCGGGCTCCTCCTCCGCGTTGAGGTGGTACAGGTTCCCGAAGAACTCGTCGAAGCCGTGGGCGGTCGGCAGATGCTCGTCGCGGTCGCCGAGGTGGTTCTTGCCGAACTGCCCGGTCGCGTAGCCGTGATGCTTGAGCGCATCGGCGATCGTGGGGTCCTCGGGCTGGAGCCCCAGCTTCGCGCCGGGCATGCCCACCTTGGTGAGCCCCGTCCGGTACGGGTTCTGGCCGGTGATGAAGGCCGCGCGCCCCGCGGTGCAGCTCTGTTCGCCGTAGTAGTCGGTGAACTTCACGCCCTCGTCGGCGATCCGGTCGATGTTCGGCGTCCGATAGCCCATGAGGCCGTCGGAGTACGTGCTGAGGTTCGCGATGCCGATGTCGTCGCCCCAGATGATGAGGATGTTGGGCTTCTCGGACATACCGACTCCTTGCTTCGACGCGTGAGACGGGGGCGATCGCCCTCGGTCGAAGCCAAGCACTCCCTCACGGGTGCGCCCAGGGGCACCTCACTCGGAACGGGTGAGGCGGAATCCGATGTGCGACATGCCCGTATCCTCGGCCTGCGGCGAGCGCGCGGCCGGTCGGAAGCGCAGGCAGTAGTCCGGCGAGCACAGGTGCGAGCCGCCCTTGAGGACGCGACGCGGAATGTCCGGGAACCCCTCCTGGGCGCTGGCGGCCGCGAGGAGGTTCGTCCGCTTGCCCGCGTCGACCGGGGCGTCCGAGAGACGGATGTGCCGCGGGGTGTAGAAGTCGGTCGTCCACTCCCACACGTTCGCGATCATGTCGTACAGGCCGTAGCCGTTGGGCGGGTAGGAGCCGACGGGAGCCGTGCCGCCCACGCCCTGGTTGTCGTAGGGGAAGCGCCCCAGCCAGGAGTTCGCCTGGGCGATGCCGTCCGGGTAGGGCTCGTCGCCCCACGCGAACGGTGCACCCTCCACTCCCCCGCGCGCGGCGTACTCGTGCTCGGCTTCGGTGGGCAGCCGCATCCCGACCCAGTCCGCGTAGGCGACGGCGTCTTCGAAGGCGATGTGCACGACCGGATGCCGCAGCCGATCGTCGATCGAGGAGTCGGGTCCGAACGGACGACGCCAGTACGCTCCGGGCTGCCATCGCCACCAGTTGCGCCAGTCGCCCAGGTCGGTGGGGCCGGCGGTGGTGGTGAACACCATCGCTCCCGGAACGAGGTCGGCAGGATCGGCGCCGGGGAAGGCCGCGGGGTCGAGCTGACGCTCGGCGACCGTCACATACCCGGTCGCGTCGACGAACTCGGCGTACTGCTCGTTCGTCACCTCGTAGCGGTCGATGAAGAAGGAGGCGACCTCCCGCTCGTGCACGGGCCGCTCATCGGGGTAGAAGTCGTCCGACCCCATCAGGAACCTTCCCCCGGGGATGAGGACCATGTCGCGAGAGTTCGTCACGGGACTCAGCGTAGTGTCGGGGTTCCCCGCCGGGTGGGCTGATCTGGGAAGATCATCCGCATGATCACCGTTCACCTGCGCTACGAGATCGACCCCGACAAGCTCGACGAGTTCACCGAGTACGGACGGACCTGGATCCGGCTGGTGGAGAAGCTGGGCGGCGACCACCACGGCTACTTCATGCCGAGCGAGGGCGACAGCGACGAGGCGTTCGCCCTGTTCACGTTCCCCTCCCTGGCCGAGTACGAGGCCTACCGGACGGCGTCGCGCACCGACCCCGAATGCATCGCCGCGTTCGAGTTCGCGCGCACGACGAAGTGCATCCGCCGCTACGAGCGCCGCTTCCTCACCCCGGTCTTCGAGTAGCGGGAGCCCGGCGTCGGTCGGCCGGTGCATCGCTCGCACGGGCCGACCGCGCGGTCTCCGCCTATGCGGTCTGCACCCAGATCGTCTTCTCGCGGCTCCACTGGGCGAACGCCTGCAGGGACTTCTCCACCCCGCCGAAGCCCGATTGACGCCATCCGCCGAACGGCACCGTCATGTCGCCCTCGCTGTAGGCGCCGACCGAGACGAGACCCGCACGGATGCCGCGGGCGAGCGCGAGCGCGTCGTCCAGGTCCCTGGTCCACACCGAGGCGGCCAGCCCGTAGTCGACGGCGTTGGCGAGGGCGATGGCCTCGTCCCGCGCGGCGAAGCGCTGCACCGTGACCACCGGCCCGAAGATCTCCGTCCGCAGGATCGCGGCGTCATCCGGAAGGTCCGTCAGCACGGTCGGGGCGATGTACCGTCCACCCGACCCCACGGCGACCTCGACGCCCCCGGTCGCGAGGCGGGCACCCGCGGCGACCGCCTCGTCGATCGCGCGCAGGATGCGGGTCGCCGCGACGTCGTCGATCACTGGGCCGATCTGCGTGGCCTCGTCGGCCGGTGACCCGATCCGCAATGCCGAGGCGGCGGCGCTCAGCCGCTCGACGACGTCGTCATGGATCGACTCGTGCACGAGGATCCGCGAACCCGCCGTGCAGTTCTGCCCCGCCGTGAGGAACGCCGCCTCCACGAGCCCCTCGATCAGCCGGTCGCCGAAGGAGAGCGCATCGGCCATCAGCACCTGCGGGCTCTTCCCGCCCAGCTCGAGGCTGACCCGCTTGAGGTTCGTGGCCGCGGACGCGGCGAGGATCTTCCGTCCGGTCGCCGTCGATCCGGTGAACGAGATCGCCTCCACGATCGGATCCGCGGCGAGCGCCGCCCCGGTCTCCGCCCCGGTACCGGGAAGCACACGCAGCACGCCGCGGGGGATGCCGGCCTCCTCGGCGAGCCCGGCGAGATGAAGCGTCGAGCGGGGCGTCGCGTCGGCCGGTTTCAGGATCAGCGCGTTCCCGGCGGCGAGCGCCGGACCGATCTTCCAGCACGCCATGGCGAGGGGATAGTTCCACGGCAGGATCGCCGCCACCACGCCGTACGGCTCGCGCTCGGTGAAGGCCAGGACGTCGGCGGCGGTCGTCGAGACCCGTCCGTACTGCTTGTCGAGCGCCTCCGCGAACCAGCGGATGGACTCGATCGCGCCGGGCACGTCGTTGTCACGGCATTCCATGATCGGCTTGCCCGCATCCTCGCTGTCGAGACGGGCCAGCGTCTCGGCGTCGCGCTGCATCAGCTCGGCCAGGCGCAGCAGCGCGGCGGCGCGCTCCCGCGGCGACGCACCCGACCAGACGCCGGAGCGATGCACCTCGAGCGCATCCGCGGTGTGGCGGGCGACCTCGGCGGCCGTGGTCACCGGCATCCGGGCGATCTCGGTGCCGTCGCCGGGGTTGCGGATGGTCAGGGTGTCGGTGTTCGTCACGGGGTCTCCACCAGTTCGGGCACGCCGTCGCGGCGCACGATGTGTCCTGCATCCTCCAGCTGACGCAGGTAGGTCGCCAGGCCCCGCTCGCCGCGTCGACGGAACAGCGCCATCAGCCGGGGCAGGGCGTTGGGGAACAGCATCGCGACGCGCAGCAGCACGGATTCGCCGCGGCGCGGGTAGACCTCCAGCCGCGGGCGATCCAGCAGGGAGACCAGAGCACGGGCCACCGCGTCCGGCGGCTGCGGAGGATCCTGGAACTGCAGGGAGTTGCCGCCGTCGATGGCCTCCTGCCGCAGCATCCGGGTATCCGTCGCCGACGGCATCACCGACCCCGCGATGATGCCGCGGGCACGCAGGTCGAGGCCGATCGACAGCATCGCGCCGCGGAGTCCGAACTTGCTCGCGGTGTAGATCGGCGTCTCCCCCAGCGGGAAGATCCCACCCAGCGACACGGTGGTCGCCACCCGGGGGTCGTCGGACCGATGCAGCAGCGGCACCGCCAGGCGGGTGAGCACGAGGGGCGAGACCATGTTCACCTCGATCTCCTGCCGGATGCTGTCGACGCTGCGCTGATCGAACCGCTCCGAGTTCGTCATGCCGATGTTGTTGACCAACACGTCGATGCGACCGTGGACGCGTCCGATGTCGTCGACCAGGGCGCGCACCGCGCTCTCGTCGGTCAGGTCGCAGAGGTGCGTGCTGTGTCCGGCTCCCGGCAGCAGGTCGACCGCCGCCTGCAGGGCACCCTCGCGCCGGTCCACGAGCGCGAGCACGGCCCCGGCCGCGGCCGCCCGCGCACTGAACGCGCGGGCGATGTCACCGGCCCCGCCCGTGACGACGATCACCGTGCCGCGGAAGTCGAAGCTCATGCGCGCACCGCCGTGCGATCGCCGACCGGGGTTCCGGAGAACGGCGGTGACTGCAGCGGCCATCCCAGCTCGCGCGACAGCGTGCGCAGGTACTTCGCATAGGCGTCGGAGTCCACGTAGCCGCGGTGCCGGGGTGACGAGTCGAAGCGCAGACCGTTCGACATGTCGGGGTGATCCGCGCGGATCCGCTCCTGGAACCGACGGGCCGCCCCGCTGCCGGTCGCACTGTCCGCCAGGAACGCCGCGATCAGGTGCGCCTGCTGGTCGAACAGCTGGTAGGCGCCGCTGTTGGTCTCGATGAAGCCCACTCCGAAGAGGCCCGCATGCTCCCGCGAGGCGAAGTTCAGGTACAGATCGGGGTGCTGTTCGTCGCCGAAGTACTCCTGCGCGACGGGGACGCGGTGCCGGTAGCCGGTCGCGAGGAGGATGAGGTCGAACTCGTCGGACGTGCCGTCGGTGAAGGTGACCGTGCGGCCGGCGGTGTCGCGGATGCCGGGGCGGGCGGTGATGTCGCCGTGCTGCAGGTAGTGCATGAGCTGGGAGTTGAGCACCGGGTGCGTCTCGAACAGCTTGTGGTCGGGCTTCTGCAGGCCGAGGCGCGTCGGGTCGCCCACGAGCAGACGCAGCAGCGGCTGCAGCACGGCCCGCTCGAGGCGCTTGGGCAGGAACGAGCCCTTCCCGCCCACGATGTCGCTCGGAACCCCGAACACGTGCTTCGGGATGAACCAGTAGCCGCGCCGCATGCTGATGCTCGCGGACTCCGCTGTGCGCGCGGCGTCGCAGGCGATGTCGCACGCGGAGTTGCCCCCGCCGACGATCAGCACGCGCTTGCCCGCGAACTCGGATGCCGACCGGAAGCTCTGGCTGTGTCGGACCTCGCCGTCGAAGGTGCCCGGCACCTCGGGGATGTTCGGATGCCACTGCGCACCGGTGCAGACGATCACGCTCTGATGCAGGGATTCCTCCCCCGCCGCCGTGGTGACGCGCCAGAGCGCTCCGTCCCGGGCGATGTCGGTCACCTCGCTGTCGAAGCGGATGCGTTCCGTGAGCCCGTAGGCGTCGGCGAAGGCCCGCAGGTACTGCAGGATCTGGGCGTGGCCGGGATAGTCGGGATAGTCATCGGGCATCGGGTACCCGCTGAAGCCCGAGACGGTCCGGCTGGAGATGAAATGCGCCGAGTCGTACATCGGCCCGCCCGGGTTGTCGATGTCCCACGCTCCGCCGGCGCCGCTGTGTCGTTCGAGATGCACGTAGTCGAGACCGCGCTCGGTGAGGGCACGGGCGACGGCGAGACCGGCGGGGCCGGCGCCGATGACGCAGATGGGCGAGGACATCGCAGACTCCTTCGTAGGCGGGGGATCCGTCGGATGGTGCGGCGGATTCCGTGAGCCTACGATTCGGGTGCGGTGCGGCACGGGCCCGGAGAGCCAGCTCACCGGACGCTAGCGGCCATCCTCAATGGCCGCTCTGGAGCCTTTCGCGCATCGCGGCGGGCGAGCATCCGAACCAGCGGCGCGCGGCGCGTCGCAGCGAGCGGTCGTCTCCGTATCCGGCCGCGGCCGCCACGTCGCTGATCGGCAGCGCACCCTGCGCGAGCATCCGGGTCACCGCCCGTCGGCGGACGTCGTCCACCAGAGCGGAGTACGTGGCCTGCACATCCGCGAGCCGGCGACGCAGGGTGCGCTCGCTCAGCGCCAGTGCCCTCGCATGGTGGCCCAGCGGGGCGATCTCGGGCAGATCGGCATCGATACGCGCGGCGAGGACCGCCGCCAGCTCCTGGCGGTCGACCACGCCCGCCGACTCCTCCTCCAGCAGGGCGAGCGCGGCACGCAGCGTCCACTCGTCGGCGAACGGGCTCGGCAGACGCCACTGATCCTCCGACAGCGTCCAGGCGTTGCGGTGCGCCCCGAACTCGACCGGACATCCGAACCAGCGGCCGTGGCGTGCGGCGTCCGCGGGGGCCGGCCGGGCGAGTTCGACACGGACGGGGTGGAACCGCTTCCCGGTCACGTCGCGCGCCATCCGCGTGATGTTCGCGAATCCCTCGTCGATGAGGAAGGCGCCGACGCGATCGTCCCCCTCGGCCACCTCGGCGACGACCGACAGCTGGTCGCCGCGCGCGGCCGTCGACCACCGCACCATGGAGCCCGCCAGGTTCTGGAACCGTAGGCCGAGGTGGATGGCGTCCACGACGCGCGGGCTGCTCATCATCCCCAGCCCCAGCACCCCCGATGCGGTGATGGGCTGCGCACCGCCGACGGCGAGCCCCGCGGCGGGATCGTCGAACAGCCGGAGGGCCGCGTCGATCACGGCGCTGCCCTGCCGGAACGACACGCGCAGCGACGGCGCATCCAGCACCTCCGGTGTCAGCCCCGCCTCGCGCAGCGGCCGCTCCAGGGAGATGCCGCGACGCTCCGCCTCCTGCACGAGATACCGGATGACGTGCGGGCTGATCGTCGCCGAGGGCGCCGGCGGGCTCGGCAGGGTGGGCATCTGGACAGTCTGGCTGTCCGATGATGTCCGGTCAACGGACGCCCCGCGTCCGGGTCCCCCCGAGGGGCAGCCCTATCCTGGCGGTTCCCCTCCTCGACGACGAAAGGGCGGCCATGGCGGAGACGCTCACGGCGCAGCAGCGCATCATCCGGCTCGTGATCAAGACGCTCGGCGCCCTGCCCGAACCCGCGCAGCGCCTGATCGCCGGCAAGCCCGTGCAGATCGACGGGCAGTCGCTGCTCACCGAGGTGCAGATGGCACTGCGCCTGCTCAACGCTCTGCCCGGATCGAGCTTCGAGGAGCTGCCGCTGGCGGATGCGCGGGCGCAGGTCGACGCCGAAGCACTGATCTTCGGAGACCGGGAGCACGTCGACATCGTCGAGGAGCTGCGGATCCCCACGCGCGCGGGGTCGGTCGGCGCCCGTCGCTACCAGCACGCCGCCGGGACGCGGCCCTGGGGTGCCGTCACCTACTTCCACGGCGGGGGCTGGGTCGTCGGCGGGCTGACCTCGACCGATGCGGTCTGCCGGTTCCTGGCCGCGCGCACGGGGCTGGAGATCTACTCGGTCGACTATCGCCTGGCGCCGGAGCACCCCTTCCCCGCAGCGGTGCACGACGCGGTCGACGCGTTCCGCTGGGTCCGCACGCCGACCGCCCCCGAGCTCCCGGTGGCCGTCGCCGGCGACAGCGCGGGTGGCAACCTGAGTGCCGTGGTGTGCGCCGAGACCATCGCGGACGAGTCAGGGCGCCCCGACTTCCAGCTCCTTTTCTTCCCCGTCGCCGATGCCTCCCGCCGCACCCGCTCCTACGAGCTCTTCGCCGACGGCTACTTCCTCACCGCCGCTCAGATGGACTGGTACATCGACCACTACCTGCCGAACCCGGAGGACCGGACCGACCCTCGCGCGTCTCCCCTGTTCGCCGACCTGAACGGGCATCCGCCGGCCCATGTCGCCCTCTCCGGATTCGACGTGCTGCGCGATGAAGGACTGGCCTACGCGGAGGCGCTGCGGGGCGCCGGGGTGCCGACGACGACGCAGCTGGTCGAGGGGCACATCCACGCGTTCGTCAACGCGACCGGCGTGGGGCGGCACAGCTCCCGCGCCCTCGCCGAATCCGCGCAGGCGCTCGTGCGGGGAATGGGCGGTCCGGCTCAGACGTCGGCATCGAGTCCGAGGTGACTCCGCAGGGCCGCGGTGATGTCATCGACCTGAGCGAGCTGCTCGGCGGAGAGTGCGTCGACGAACAGGGCGCGGATGGCGCGGAGGTGCGGCACGTTCGCGGCACGGAAGGCCTCGGCTCCGGCGTCGGTGAGGAGCACGTCGACCCCGTGCACCCCGTCCGCGCACGGAACACGTCGAACCAGACCGCGCTTCTCCATCCGCCCCAGGTGGTGCGACAGGCGACTGCGCTCCCAGTCGATGAGGGCCGCCAGCGCGGATGACCGGGCCGTGTGCCCCTCGGCCTCGCTCAGGGCGAGGAGCACCTGGTAGTCACCGGACGACAGGGACGACTCGGCCTGCAGCTGTGCGGCGAGGCGCGCCCGCAGCGTCTCCGACGTCTCGATGAAGCTCCGCCAGACCCGCAGCTGATCGGGCGTCGGCGTGCTGCGGCGGTGCTCTGCGGTCATCTCGCCCTCCCGGGAATTGATATGTCAATTGTACGGTTGCATCGAGGTGATACGTCAATCCGGAGACACCGGGGCGTGCAGAAGGGTCGTGGTGGAGATGACGGAAGTCGAGTTCGGGCTGAACTCCTTCGGCGAGCTGGCGACGGACGGCGACCGCGTGATGTCGGACGGCGAGACGCTGCGGCTGCTCGTCGAGGAGGCGCAGCTGGCCGAGTCGGTCGGGCTCGACGTGTTCAGCATCGGCGAGCACTATCGCGAGGGTCACATGGACTCCGCGACGCCGGTCGTGCTGGCGGCCGCGGCACAGGCCACCTCGACGATCGGACTGGGCTCCTCGGTGACCGTGCTGTCGACACAGGATCCGGTGCGGCTCTACCAGGAGTTCGCGACGGTCGACGGACTCTCGGACGGACGGGCGCAGCTCATCCTCGGCCGGGCGTCGGCGATCGAGTCCTTCCCGCTGTTCGGGTACGACATCGCCGAATACGAGCAGATCTTCGAGGAGAAGCTCGACCTGTTCCTGCGTCTCATGCGGGAGGAGCGCGTCACCTGGAGCGGCTCCTACCGCAGCCCCCTCGAGAACGTGCGACTGCAGCCGCGGATGCCGGAGGGCGGCATCCCGGCCTGGATCGGCATCGGCGGCAGCCCCGACTCGGTCATCCGCGCCGCCGAGCACGGGCTGCCTCTGATGATGGCGATCATCGGCGGGCGCCCCGAGCGCTTCGCCGGTCACGCCCGCCTGTACCTGCGTGCCCTGGAGCAGTTCGGGCGTCCGGAGCTCCCGATCGGGCAGCACTCCCTCGGCCTGATCGCCGACACCGATGACGAGGCGAAGAACGTGCACTGGAAGCACTGGGAGCCGGTCGTGACGCAGATGAGCAAGGAGCGCGGCTTCTACCCGCCCACACTCGAGCGCTATGAAGAGGAGGTCGACACGGGAGCCCTCTACGTCGGCTCTCCCGAGACGGTCGCGCGGAAGCTCGCCGCAGCCGTGCGCTTCAACCACCTGTCCCGGTTCGATCTGAAGTACGACCTCCTGCACCTGCCGAAGGACGCGCGCGAACGCAGCATCCGCCTCTTCGGAGAGAAGGTCGCCCCGCGCGTGCGCGAGCTCCTCGCCGAGGAACCGGGCGAAGGCGCGTTCGGCGACCCCGGCCTCGCGCGGATCACGAAGGACGGCAAGGCCGTCCACGCCTGAGGAGGGCACGCATGAACGACACCATCGAGACCATCGAGACCATCGGCATCCTCGGCGCAGGGAAGGTCGGCACCACCATCGCCCGCCTCGCCCTCGCCGCGGGATACCGGGTGCTCATCGCCGGCTCGGGGGCACCGGAGCGCATCGCGCTCACGATCGACGTCTTCGCGCCGGGGGCCACCGCGGTGCGCGCCGAGGAGGCCGCCGCCGGGGCGGATGCGGTGATCCTCGCGCTCCCGCTCGGCAAGTACCGCACGCTTCCGGTCGAGCAGCTGCGCGGAAAGCTGGTGCTCGACGCCATGAACTACTGGTGGGAGACCGACGGCATCCGCGACGACCTGAGCGATCCGCGCACCTCGACCAGCGAGCTGGTGCAGGAGTTCCTGCCCGAGTCGCGCGTCGCGAAGGCCCTGAACCACATGGGCTATCACGACCTGGAAGACGAGTCCCGGGCCTCCGGCACCGAGGGGCGCAAGGCGATCGCGATCGCGGGAGACCGACCCGCCGACGTCGCGGTGGTCGCGGACGTGATCGATCGGCTCGGCTTCGACGCCCTCCCCCTCGACGCCCTCGCCGCCGGCGCGGTGCTCCAGCCCGGGAACCCCGCGTTCGGCGCCGACGTCACCGCCGCGGAGCTGCGGGGCCTGATCGGCATCGCGTCGCCCGCGACGGAGGGAGATCCGCTTCCCCTCAGCTAACTTGCACGTTGGTGTGCACGTATTGTGTAAACTCGTCCTGTGAAACAGAGCTGGAGAGTCTACAAGCGCGACGTCAAGAGACTCTCCCGCGTACCCAAGGCCTGGATCATCATCATCGGGGTGCTGATCACCCCCGCCCTGTACGCCTGGTTCAACATCAACGCGTTCTGGGACCCCTACGCCAACACCGCGAACATCCGCGTGGCCGTCGTCGATCTCGACCACGGCGCCACGTCCGATCTCACCGGTCGCATCAACATCGGCGATCAGGTCACCGACCAGCTCCAGGACAACGACCAGCTCGGCTGGACCTTCATGGGCGAGGACGAGGCACAGGAGGCGGTCAGGACGGGCGACGTCTATGCCGCCATCGTCATCCCCGCGCAGTTCAGCGAAGACCTGCTCAGCATCACCAGCGGCGACTTCACGCAGCCCGCGCTGCAGTACTACGTGAACGAGAAGGCCGGGGCGATCGCACCGAAAATCACCGACGTCGGCGCCTCCGAGCTCGACAAGCAGATCACCAGCGCCTTCAAGGAGCAGGTGGCCCTCGCGGCGACGAACGCGCTCAAGGACGTCGGCGACTCCACCGAGCTGCGCCTGCTGAACGCCAGGGACAGCACCCTCAACGCCTTCGACAAGGCGACGGAGACGCTGACCTCGGCCCGGGGGAACCTCGCCGAGGTGCAGGACGGCCTGTCCTCGTCGCGCGGCACGCTCTCCTCCGCCCGGAACACGCTGGCCGACGTCGACCGGTCACTCGGCGACGTTCAGAAGTCGCTCGTCCAGACGCAGTCGATCATCGCCGAGACGCAGAAGGAGGTGATCGCCTTCACCGACAGCGCCACCACCGCCTTCCTCAAGGGGACCACCCTGCTCGCCGACGCCTCGTCGAAGGCGAACGTCTCGATCACCCGTCTCACCCAGAGCCTCGAACAGGCCGGTGTGCGCATCGACGCCGGGATCGAGGACGTCTCGAAGGTGCTCGAGGCGAACGAGGCCGCGGTCGACCGTCTGCAGACCCTGCTCGACGACACCGATCTGAGCGACGAGACGAAGCAGCGTCTGAGCGAGGTCACCGCCTCCCTGCAGGAGCGCAACGCCACCGACCAGCAGCTGCTCGCCGACCTCACCGACCTCAAGGCCGGCGCGTCCGACACGGTCCGCTCCGTCCAGGCGACGGCGGATGCGGTCGACAAGGCGATGCAGGACACGAGGGACGCCTCCTCGGCGATGCGCGACATCCTCACCGGCACCGTTCCCTCGCTGAACGCCGCGATGTCGCAGCTGTCGGCGAGCGTCGGCTCCTTCTCGGCGGCACTGGGGGCGCAGAAGGACGTGCTCGCGCAGGCCGACCAGCTGCTGGCCGGGCTGGACGCGCAGCTCGTCGCCACCTCGTCGTCCCTGCAGAGCTTCGACAGCGATCTCGCCGGCATCGAGGAGGGCGTGCGCTCGTCGCGCACCGACGTCGTCGCGCTCAGCGCCGCATCCGAGTGGGGCCTGCTCGGCACCCTCACCGACCTGGACCCCGCGCAGATCGCGCAGTTCGTCGCCTCGCCCGTCGAGGTCGACGAGCACCTCGTGTTCCCCGTCGCCACCTACGGGTCGGCGATGGCCGCGCTCTTCACGAACCTGTCGCTGTGGATCGGCGCCTTCGTGCTCATGGTGATCTTCCGGGTCGAGGTCGACACCGAGGATGTCGAGGGCGTCACGGTGCGCGAGGCGTACCTCGGACGCTTCTTCCTCTTCGCGACGCTCGCCATCGGCCAGGCGCTGATCGTGTGCATCGGAAACCTCATCATCGGCGTGCAGACCGTCAGCGCGCTCGCCTTCGTCGGCACCGGCGTGCTCATCGCCCTCGCCTACGTGAGCATCATCTACGCGCTCTGCGTGGCGTTCGGACACGTGGGCCGCGGCCTCTGCATCCTCCTGGTGATCATGCAGATCCCGGGCGCATCCGGGCTGTACCCCATCGAGCTGATGCCCGGATTCTTCCGCGCGATCTATCCGCTCCTCCCGTTCTCCTACGGCATCGACGCCCTGCGCGAGACGATCGGCGGCTTCTACGGCGCCCACTACTGGCGCTTCCTGGGTGCCCTGGCGGTGTTCGTCGCGCTCGCGTTCCTCCTCGGCCTCGTGCTGCGGCGCCGGCTCGCGAACTTCAACCTGCTCTTCAACCGCCAGGTCCTCTCGACCGACCTGCTGATCGGCGAGAAGGTGCAGGTCGTCGGTCGCGGGTACCGGCTCACCGATGTGATCCGCGCCCTGTCGAACCGCGGGGAGTACCGCGCGGACCTGGCTCAGCGCGCCGAGCTGTTCACACGGCGGTACCCGGTGCTGCTGAAGGCGACGGTGCTCACGGGCGTCGCGGGACTCGTCGTGCTCGGCGTGATCACCTGGGCGCTGCCCGGATCGAAGGCGCTGCTGCTGGGCCTGTGGACCCTCTGGATCCTGCTCGTCATCGGGTTCCTCGTGACGATCGAGTACATCAAGCACAGCTTCGAGAGCGGCGAGGAGATCGCCACACTCGACGACGCCGATCTGCGCGACCTCGCTCTCGCCGGCCGCGCGGGCCGCGATGCGGTCCTGCCGTCGGAGGCGTCCGCTCCCCTCCCCTCGCAGGCGGAGGCGGCGACTCGCCCGCTGCTCATCGACGACCCGACGGCGGATGACGCCGTCGCCGCCGAGGCCACCACCCGCGTCACGACGATCGTCGCGGCGGAGCCGGACGACCCGGCCTCCGGGACGGACGCCGACGCGCTGCTCACCGAATGGTTCGAGTCCGAGCCCGAGTCCGGTCCCGAGTCCGAGCCCGAGCCCGAATCCGACGACCAGTCCGCGCCGGAGACCACGTCACGGGCAGAGACGACGTCGCCGGAGGAGGCGGATGCGCCCGAGTCGGCGGAAGCCCCGGACGAACCGGAAGCCCCGGAAACCCCGGAGCACCCGGAAGAACCGGACGAAGAGGGACAGACGGAAGAAGGGGAGCACCGCGCGTGAAGAACATCCTGCAACTGACGCTCCGCGACGTGCGTCACGCGACTCAGAACGTGATGGCCTGCATCGTCGTCTTCGGTCTCGTCGTCATCCCCTCGCTGTTCACCTGGTTCAACGTCATCGCCAGCTGGGACCCGTTCGCGAACACCAAGGACCTGAAGATCGCCGTCGCCAGCACGGACGCCGGATACGAGAGCGACCTCGTCCCGATCCGCATCAACGTCGGCGAGCAGGTCCTCTCCCAGCTCCGCGGGAACGACCAGCTCGACTGGATCATCACCGACGAGCACGACGCCATCGACGGGACGAAGTCGGGCGAGTACTACGCCGCCATCGTGCTGCCGGAGACGTTCAGCGCCGACATGCTGACGTTCTACGCGGACGGCGGCGACCGGACGCACATCGCGCTCTACACGAACGAGAAGAAGAACGCGCTGGCCCCGAAGATCACCGGCCAGGGCGCGGAGGGCGTCTCCTCCGCGATCAGCGAGGAGTTCACCCAGACGCTCGGCGACGTCGCCCTCGGCCTCATCTCGTCGATGTCGGACTACCTCACCGACGAGGACACGCAGGCGGCGCTGACCCGCGTCGAGGCGCGCCTCGGGAGCGTGGCCGACCAGTTGCGCTCCGGCGCCCACACGGCCGACTCGTTCACCGCCCTGATCGAGGCGAGCGAACCGCTGCTCGACAGCGCCTCGGCCCTCGTCGGCACGGCCGGCGAGGCGTTCCGGGACACGTCGGGCGCTCTCGGCAGCGGTGTCGACGCAGCGGGCACGCTGAAGTCGACCCTGCAGTCGGCGACGCAGTCCCTGGCGGATGCCCTCGCGGCGACCTCGGACAGCTACGACGCGGTCGGCCGGCGGATCGACGAGCTGTATGCCGGAGCGGACTCGCTGAGCGGCAGCCAGGTGCAGGCGATCACCACGCTCGCGCAGCGGGTGCAGCAGCAGATCGATCAGTACACCGCGCTCAAGGACACGCTGGAGACGCAAGTCGGGCCGCAGCTTCCCGAGTCGGCACAGCCGGCCTTCGCCGCCGTGATCTCGCGGCTCGACGAGGCCATCGCCCGGCAGCAGGCGCTGCAGGAGCAGCTGCAGAAGTCGGCGACCGAGATCGCGGCGGGCAACGACGCGGCGCAGAGCTCCCACCAGGAGATCAAGGCCGCGATCGCGGATGCGAAGAAGGCGATCGCGGATGCGCGGAGCACCTATGACAACGGTCTGAAGACGCAGCTGGACGCCCTGTCGTCCACGCTCACGCAGATCGGCTCCGACGTGTCGGCGATTCGCTCCGACCTGTCCGGGATCACGTCCGGCCTCTCCGGCGCCTCGGATTCCGTGCGGTCGACGCTGTCGCGGGCGCAGGAGGCGACGACGCAGCTGTCCACCTCGCTGAACACGATGGCCGACCGGTTCGACGAGGTGCAGCAGGCGATGGCGAAGGCCGCGGACACCGGCGACCTCAGCGAGCTGATCGGTGCTGACCCCGGGGTGCTCGCCACCTCCCTCGCCGAGCCGGTGCGCCTCGACCGCACGGCCGTCTTCCCCGTGGCGGGCTTCGGCGCGGCCATGGCCCCGCTGTACATGATCCTCGCGCTGTGGGTGGGCGCGCTGCTGATGACCGTGACGATCCGCGTCGACGTGAACGCCGAGACGCTGCCCGACCGGCCGGAGCTCACCCCGACGCAGAAGTACCTCGGCCGCTACGGCATCTTCGGGCTGGTCGGCCTCGCGCAGAGCACGCTCCTGACGCTCGGACTGATCCTGTTCGTGCAGGTGCAACCCGCCCATCCCTTCCTGCTCATCCTGGCCGGATGGGTGATCTCGACCGTGTTCACCCTCATCGTCTACACGGCGGTCGTCGCGTTCGGCAACGCCGGCAAGGCGCTCGCGGTGCTGCTCCTGGTGATCCAGATCTCGGGCTCCGGCGGTGCGTACCCGCTGCAGCTGCTGCCCGAATGGTTCCAGAGCATCAGCCCCTTCCTCCCGGCAACCTACGCGGTGAACATGGTGCGGTCGGCGATCGCCGGCGTCTATCAGGGCGACTTCTGGCTGTCCCTGGGCGCGCTCGCGCTGTTCATCATCCCGGCGCTGCTCCTCGGCCTCGTGCTCCGGCGCCCGCTGATGACCTACAACCGCAAGCTCGTCGAAGCACTCGCCTCGACCAAGGTGATGTCGTGACCGGTGCGCCTGCGGGAAAGGACCCCGCTGTGACCGCCGCGAACACTCCGGCCCCCCGCGGCCGTCGGCGCGATGCTCTGGCGAACCGCGAGGCGCTGCTGCGCGCGGCGCAGGCCGTGCTCGCCACGAACCCGCATGCCTCCCTCGATGCGATCGCGCAGGCAGCCGGGCTCACGCGACGAGCCGTCTACGGCCACTTCGCCGACCGCGACAGCCTCCTGCGGGAGGTGATCGCCGTGGGCGCACAACGCTTCAACACGATCGCCGAGACCACCGACGACCCCGATCCGCGGGTGACTCTGGCCCGCATGGCGACGCGCCTGTGGCGGGAGGCCTCCGCGGTGCGCGCCTCGGCCAACATCGCCCTCGATGACGCTCATCTCGCGGACACCGTGCTCGCCCTCACACCACTGCGCCGCCGCATCCGCGATCTGACGAAGACCGGTGTGGAGTCGGGGGCGTTCCGCGGCGACATGCCTCCCGTCCTCCTGGCGTTCCTCATCGAGGAGACCGCGCGGGCCACGCTGCGCGAGCTGCGTCTGACCACGGACGACGCCGACTCGACCGTCGTCCGCGTCGTGCTGAGCATCGTCGGCCTCTCCTGGACCGAGCAGGCCGAGCTCCTCCGCGCACACCCCGAGATCTTCGCCCAGGACTGACCTCTCCGGTCGGGCGGCGCGGGTCGCCCATTCTCAGACCTGCCCTCGCCCGTGTCAACGCCTGGCGGAGACGCCGGCTCCGGAGGGAGACTCGTCACCCACCCCAGCGATTGGAGACTCCCATGTCAGACGCTCAGGCATACCCCGACGGCGAGAGCGAAGTGGAAGCGGAGGGCATCGACCCCGACTTCCCGTCGACCGACGACGGCTCGACCGATCCCGACGAGGACGACGACGCCGACGCCTGACGCGCGCCTTGACGCGCACTCATCCCCTGCACCAGGATGAGGTCCCACACGCTCGAACAGGGCGACAACCGGGGGGTATCGTGCGTCGACTCGGGGAGGGAAGTCCCGGGTCGGCCAGGGCAACCGCCGCAGTCACCGCCATCGGCGGACTGCTTCTGCTCAGCTCGACCATGACCGGGTGCACGGGTGAGGCGATAGCGAGCCCCAGCCCGACGGTGACGTCGAGCGCGTCCCCGCGGGCCGGCGAGACGGCGGCGCCGACACCGACACCGACACCGACACCGACAGACGTGGTGCACTACGTGCCCGATGGCGAGGACATCCTCGCGAGCGTGGACAACCAGCAGGCAGCCAACCAGATCGGCGTGTTCCCTGTGACGCACAAGAACGCCGTGGTCTACCTCACCTGCACCGGCGAGGGCATCGTCGTGATCGAGATCGATCCAGTGGGAACCTTCCCCCTGGAATGCGCGACGACGCTCGCGTCAGAGAATCAGTTCCAGGTCAGCGAGTACGACGAGTTCCGGGTCGGTATCCGGTCCGAAGCGGGCCAGACCTGGGCGGCAACCATCACGACGCGCGACTGACGTCGTCGGTCCGACGTCCGATCGGAAGCGCCCGCCGGTGAGTGCATCCGGGCCGACACCGGGTGGCGGCGGTCAGCTCTCAGAGCCGTCCGGAGTGTCGAGCACCTCGTCGACGAGCATGATGCCGCCGGTCGAGTTGGCGGAGTGCATGAGCTCCTCGATCCATCGCACGTTGAGCTGCGGCGTCTCCGGCTCGTCGAACGTGAAGCGGAGCGGGATCGACGGGTGCAGCCAGATCGTGGAACGGCCGACGGGGTCGCCCTCGGGGTGCTTCCACGAGAGGGTGAAGCTCTCGTTGCGACGCAGCTTGGTGGCGATGACCACCTTCAGATGAGCGAGCGCCCGGTCTTCGATATGGATCTCGTCACCGCTGCCGTACTGGACCGTTCCCATGTCAGAACCCTAGCCGGAATCGACCGACGACCGAGTTGAGGAGCCCCTCGGCACGTCGTACAATTCTGGTGAATTCTGGCGGGCTGACGGGCGCCCGTTCGACCAGGCGGTGCAGGATTCTGCCCCCTCGGGTGCGGTGCGCTCCTCGGCAGCCAAGGCTGACTGATGGGAGTGTTGAGATGTCTGCGATGCCCGATCCCCGGTTCGAGCTTCGGAAGATCACCGATACCGAGTGGCTGATCCTCGACCACCGGTACGCGTCGAACGATTCTCGGCAGACGGTCGCCTGCGTCTACCAGGTGGATGCCGTCGAGGTCGAGGTCCTGTGGCTCCGGGACCTCCCGCTGGCGAACTGCTACATGTCCGCCATGGACGTGCTCGAGGACGTGCAGCGGTTCCATACACCGCGCCGTGCCGGTCGCCCGATCCCCATTCCGCACCGTCCGCCGCTGGCCACCGCCTGAACGGTTCGGGCTCGCGGACGCGCCCCGCCCCTCGTGACGGAGTGTCGGCGCGGACGGGAGAATGGAGGACATGTCCGCGAGATCCCGTCGGCCGCTCCTCTCCTCCGTGCGAAGGCTGCTGCACACCGACCCCTCGGCCGTCGCGCACACCGAGGCCATGCCCGTCATCGACGAGCGCACCGTCCCCCGGGTGCTCGATCTCGCGACGCGCATCGGAGAGTCGATGTTCGCGGTCGGCGCCTCCGCCCACGAGGTCACGCTCGCGATCACGCGCGTCTGCGATGCGTACGGGATGCGGGGCGTGCAGGTCGACGTCACGTACAACTCGATCACGGTGTCGTTCCACCTGAGCGGCGAGGTCTGGCCGGAGACCCTCGTCCGGGTCGTCCGGGTGACAGCTCCCGATCACGCGAAGCTGCAGCGGGTGCAGGCTCTCGTCGCCGACATCGACGACGGGCTCGACCTCGAATCCGCCCGCACGACGTTCCGCGCGATCCGTCGGATGCCGTTCCGCTACCAGCAGCCGGTCGTGATCGTGGCCCGAGCGCTGCTCGCGGTCGGCGTCAGCATCATGCTCGGCGCCTCGCCGATCATTGTCGGCCTCACGTTCGTCGCCGCGCTCGGTGCGGCCCTGACGCAGGCCGGGCTCGCCCGGCTCCGGGTCCCGCTGTTCTTCAGCCAGATCGCGGGAGGCCTGGTCACGACGGTCGTGGCACTCGCGGTGTCGGCGCTCGGTGCCGCGGGCATCGAGCCGTTCGTGGGCATCCGCCCGTCGATCATCGTGGCCTCGGGAATCGTGCTGATGCTCGCCGGCCTCACCGTGGTCGGCGCCGCGCAGGACGCGATCGACGGCTTCGCTCTCACGGCGGGCGGGCGCATCCTCGACCTCACGATGCAGACGCTCGGTGTCGTCATCGGCATCCTCGTCGGACTCGAGCTGGGCAGCGCCCTGGGCTTCACGATGGACCTGCCCGACGACCCGGCGCCGTTCGGTCCGCTGCTGAACCAGTTCGTCGGCGCGATCATCGTCGCGGTGGCCGTGGCCGTGTTCAACGGCGCCGGCATCCGGATCATCCTCGTGAGCGCACTGCTCAGTGCCGTGACCCTCGCCGGCTACTCCGCCACGATCGCGCTGAACGTGCACCCCGCCGCGGCGAGCGCGATCGGCGCCCTGCTCGCGAGCTTCCTCGGGATGCTGATCGCCCGGAACCTGCACGTGCCGTCGGTGGCGGTGACGACCGCGGCGATCGTGCCGCTCGTCCCCGGTGTCGCGGTGTTCCAGGGGCTGCTGGAGATGGTGCACGCCGCCGGCACCTCCTCCGCGGGCGTGCTGGTGTCGGGCGGATCGCTCATCGACGCCGCGGTGATCGGCATCGGTCTCGCGTCCGGCGCCTCCCTCGGCCTGTACCTCGGCACCCCGGTGCGGGCGACGCTCGCGAGCGTCGCGAAGACCCGCGCCCGCGTGCGGCGCTGAGCAGTTCTCCGCCCCGGGAGCGGGCGGACATGCCCTAGGTCGCGACGGTGCATGTGCGTTCCAGATAGTCGTCGATCGCCGTGAGGCTGGCGCACACCAGGTGCTGATCAGACAGCGGGCCTCACCGTCCTACGGGTCGACGAGGTCGAACGTCATGTCCTCCGCGTCCGGACCCCAGGGGCCCCAGATCACGTCCGGGTCGTACACGTCGACCGAGGTCTCGTGGGCTGGTCCCCAGAATCCGTCGCCGTCGAGGGCACGGAAGGTGAAGTGGTACCAGCCCACGCCGTTCATCACGAGTCGCTTGCGCGTGTATCCGCTCTGGTCCAGCGTGATCGTCGCGGAGACGCCCTGCATCGTGTCGACGAACACCGTGCCGTTCGCGGGGCCGGTGATCGCGATCACGACACCCGTGGTCTGCGCCTCGCTCAGGAGCATGTCCTCGAACCCCTCGATGTGCTCGAACCCCTGCACGGTCAGGGGCAGCACGGTGAAGGTGCCCGACATGGCTGCCGACGGCGACACGGCGTCGTACGTCCAGACCCGATAGTCGTAGACGCCCGGTTCGAGCTCGAGCCCGCGCGCATCGAAGCTCCAGCTCCCGTCGCCGGCGACCGGTGGCGTGTAGCGCTGCGCCCCCAGCTCGACCACCACGGCGCGCCCCGGTGTCGTCTTCCCCTGGACGACGGGCGCCAGGTATCCCGAGAGGGCGGAGGGAGTAGTGACCCCGGGGGATCCTCCCGTCGCGGGGTCGATACCGGGGCCGGGGGTGTCGGGGCCGGCCGGACCCGGACGGGTGGGGGCGATCGGACCCTGCCTGTCGGGGTCGTCGGTGAGCTCCACCACGGGGATGCGGGGATCGTTCACGCCCGGCCCGATGGCCGGCTCCACCGGTTCGGCCCGCGGGGTCGTCGGCGCCGGCGTCTGCGGGACGACCACCCGGATCACGCTCGGGGCGGTCGTCGGGTCCACTCCCGCCACAGCCGGCGACGGGGCGGGAGGGAGCAGAAGCGTGGAGACGATGACCCCGCTCACCGTGAGGACGCTCAGGCCCCCGGCGATGAGCCAGCCCGTGAGCCCGGCGCCGGCGGTCACCGCGGCGACGGCAGCGGCGGTCGTCCCCGAGGTCAGGGATGCCAGCGACGGCACGCCCAGCCCGGCGGATCCCAGCAGGATCGCGAGCGTCTTGCCCTCGAGACGTGCGGATCCGCCGCGCAGGCTGTGGAGCAGGTCTCGGCAGCTGTCGCAGATCGTCAGGTGGGTGTCGACCTCGACGGCCAGCGCGGCGTTCCGCGGCTCGGTCACGTACTGCGGGAACAGCCGCGCGACGTGGGCGACGTCCTCGCGGAGCGCGAGGGGGATCTGTGTGCTGAGCCACTGGAACTTCAGTCCCGCCCGCGCTCGCCGCTGCAGGGCGGACACCGCGTTGGGTCTGATCCCGAGCTCTTTGGCGATCTCCGGTCGGCTCCGGTCGTCGACCTCGGCGAGCCAGAGCACGCGCTGCCATCGCTCGGGCAGCTCGCGGAATGCCGAGATCACCTCTGCCGAATCGGACTGCTGCTCCAGCCGGCTGAGGCCATCGTGCGGGTCGACCTGATCCAGGTCCTCGGCGCTCAGGACGCGCTCGGCCTCCCGGTTCCACTTGATCGCCAGGTTGCGGATCACGGCTTTCAGGTACGAGCGGAACGCATACCGCGGACCCTTGTCCGTCGCTGTGACCTGCTGGTAGATCGCGAGGAACGACTCGGACACGAGGTCGTCGGCGCGCGAGGGGAAGAGCCGGTGGGCGTAGCGGTACGCCGCACCGGAATGGCGACGCCACAGCGCCTCGTAACTGCGGGCATCTCCGCCGCGCAGACCGTGAAGAAGTTCCGCATCGCTGCGCGCGTCCGACACGCCGTCTCCCCCGCTCGCACTCTCCGTCAGGACCAACGTAGGGCATCCACGGGGTCCGCGGTTCTGCTCGGCGACACGGAGGAATCCCGCGTCACCTTTCACGGCCTGCCGACTCCTTACCTCTGCAACGACGCATATCCGTCCGATTGAGGGGAGTTCGAACCGATGAATGAGAATGACACGACGGCCCAGGTGGGTGGCCTGTCCCGGAGGTCTGTCGTGAAGGGCGCGGCCTGGTCGCTGCCGGTCATCGCCGCCGCCGTCGCGACACCGCTGGCCGCGGCATCCGTCCTGTGCACCGCGACGATCAGCACCAGCACCGCGACATACTCGCGACTCAGCGCCACCTCATCGGTGTTCACCTGGGGAGACGTGTTCGGAGACGGCAAGGATCTGACGCTGACCCTCACCACCGTCCCCAACGGCGCGAACAACATGACCCTCAACCAGGCGAACAACTTCGTGCTGGAAAGCAGCCAGCAGGGCGGGGAGGCAGAGCCCAGCGTGCGGTTGTCGCTCGACACCGCCGACCTCCGCAACATCGGCGGCGGCCAGCGGGTGACCTTCAGCTTCGCCCTCGACGGTGTGCCCACCACGGTCGAGAACCTGTCCTACAAGATCAAGGACATCGACGGCATGCAGGCCGTCGACGGGCTCGGCGGCGCGGAGCGGGTCTACCTGTCCGACGGGGCGGGCACCGGCACCTACAACGCGGACTGGATCCGCGGCCAGGGCACGGGGACGAACCCCTGGCGTCCCTTCACCGGATCGCCGAACGCGGAGGTCGCGCCCGGCAGCGCGGCTGGAAACGTCGATGTCACGGCGACATCCGCCAGCGCGTTCAGCCTCACCTTCGCCGCCAACAACTCCGGCCGTGCCCTCGGAGAGCGCCCGAACCAGAACATCTGGGTCGGGCCGTTCAGCTTCACCGCGCTGAACCCGGCCTGCGCCCTCTGACCGGGACGGAGTAGGGCGAGACCCCGCAGGGCCGTTCCCCTGCGGGGTCTCAGCCGTGCGTCTGCGAGCGCGGTGTCCGACGCTCGTGGAAGCTCGAAGGCGGTGCACCGAACGTGCGAGTGAACGCGGCGGTGAACGAAGCCGGAGACGCGTAGCCCAGGTCGCCCGCCACCTGGGCCACCGGCATCCGGCGCAGGAGTGTGATGCTCGCCAACAGCCGGGCCCGCGTGCGCCACATCGACGGACTCATCCCGGTGGCCTCCCGGAAACGGCGGTCGAAGTTCCTCGTGCTCATCATCGCTGCGCGCGCCCAGTCGACGTTCGTGAGGGCGACGTCGGGGCGCCCGAGGTACTCCGTGCACAGGGATCGGAACGGCTCCGCCCGAGGGAGCGACACGGAGAGCGGAAGCGGAGTCACCCGCTGCAGCTCCTGGAGGATCAGCTGGACGACGGCACCATCACGGCCGGAGGCGTCATATCCGGCATCGAAGTCGTTCGCCTCCCGCAGGAGCTCTCGGAGGAGCGGCTCGACCTCGATCACCGTGCAGGAGGCGGGCCACCACGGCACGGCGCTCGGCTCGATGTAGAGGCTCCAGGTCGTGACATCCCGCATCCGCACCTGATGGGAGGTCTGCGGAGGGATGAGGACGGCGCGGTTGGTGGGGATGGTCCAGGACCCGTCGAGGGTCTCCACCTGCATGATGCCCGTGGCTCCGTAGAGGAGCTGGGCCCGGCGGTGCGCGTGATGCGCCAGCAGGTGGTCGGGCGGATAGTCCGTGCCGATCGGGAGGACGTCGACGGGGAGCGCGTCATATCTCTCCAGCCGGACGTTTCTCACCCTCCGATCCTATTGGCTGAGACTCTATAGTCATCGGCCGATACGAGATTGTCGGCCGGAGCTCGACGCGATCGACTGGAGTGGTGTCCTTCGCTCTTCTCCTCCTCGTCGGCCTCGCTGTCGGCATCACCACGGTTCTCTTCGGTTTCGGCGGTGGATTCGTCACGGTCCCGGTCATCACCCTGATAGACGCCTCGCTCGGCGGCGACGGCGTGCGAGTGGCGACCGCGACCTCGGCTCTCGTGATGCTCGTCAACGCCGTCGTCGCGACCGCCGCGACCTCCCGCTCGGTACTGGGCGGTCTCGGCGGACGGCGAGGACTGTTCGCGCTGCTCGCGGTCGGCGGGGCGGCGGGAGCCGCGGCCTCTCGATTCGCACCGGTCGCGCTCCTCAAGTGGGGTTTCGTGGCCTACATCGTTCTCACGATCGCGGATCTCGTGGTCCGTCCCGGCTTCCTCCGACCCCTCCCCCCGCACCGCATCGCGGGCGCAGCTGTGCGCACGGGCGGCGTTCCGGATTGGCTCGGCCTCCCCATCGGGACGGTTGCGGCCTTCCTCGGTGTCGGCGGAAGCGTCATGACCGTGCCGATGATGCGCCGGGCCGGCGCCAGCATGCAGATCGCCGCGGCTCTGGCCAATCCGCTCACTCTCGCGATCGTCCTCCCCGCGCTGATCGTGTCGCTGTGCACGTCCGGAGCCCTCCCCCACTCCGAGGGCCTGATCGGATCGGTGGACGTCGTCTCCGCGGCGGCGCTTCTCCTCGGCTCCATCCCCGTCGTCATCCTGCTGCGTCGGCGTCCGCCTCGGATCCCCGATCGCGTCCACTCCTGGACCTACGTCGCGCTCCTCGCCACGGCGGCGACCACCGTCGCGGTCGCCGGATAGCGCGCGCGAAGCGGACGGCGCCCGGGGCATCGATCTCCTCGAAGAACACGGTGATTGCGCGAGCCGAGGGTGGGGGACGATACTCACGCTGAGGCCATCGGCCTCACCGCGACCACGGAAGCAGGGACCTCGATGAACATCGCCGTCTGGATCGTGTCCGGCCTGCTCGCCCTCCTCTATGTGTTCACGGGCGGCACGAAGATCCTCCGCTCGAAGGAGGCGCTGGCGCCCACGATGAGCTGGACCCGCTCCGCGAAGCCCGGGGTCATCAAGGCCGTCGGCATCCTCGAGATCCTGGGGGCTGTCGGGCTGATCCTGCCGTGGCTCACCGGCATCGTCCCGATCCTGACGCCGATCGCGGCCGTCGGGCTCGTGCTCCTCCAGGCGGGCGCGATCGTGGTGCACATCCGCATCGGCGAGGCGAAGTCGGTGCCGTTCAACGCCACGCTCCTGCTGCTCGCGGCGTTCGTCGCGGTCTTCCGCTTCATCGCTCTCTAGACGGACGGCCCGAAACCGAACCGGAGGCCCGGGCGCCCGAGGTCAACCCCCTGACGGGTCGGGGCGAGCGGGCGTACGGTCACCGGAACGAATGAAGGAGACACGATGAGCGATCCGAAGAACACCCAGGGCACGCCCGGACCCGAGGAAGAGGCAGACACCGCATCCGGCGGCGCCCCCGACGACACCGACAAGGTGCTCGAGGAGGAGACCACCGACGAGAACGGCAAGCCCCTGGAGAACCCTTCCGGCGGGTGAGCAGGAATCGAGCGGAGAGCGGCCGGTGAGGACCTCCCGGCCGCTCCTGAACCACCGGCTACGCGGCGCGCGCTCCCGACTCCGGGTGCATGAACGGCTCGCGCATCAACTCCGCGGTCGGGAGCGGAGCTCGAAGTCCGGCAGCTGCCAGGTACCGTCGAATGCGGCCGGCTCAGGACCGTAGATGCGGAAGTAGACGAACCATCCGCTACCGGGCTTCGTCTTGATCCAATGCGCGGCCTCGGCGTCCTCGTCAGGACGCTCGGGCGAGAAGTGGAGTCGAACGGTGTCGCCGACGAGGTCGGTCAGCTCGTACATCGAGCGGAGTGCGGCAGAGTTCTGCTCGGTGAGGATCTCGCTGCGGGTCTCGGCGTCGTAGACGGTGACCGACCAGAAGAGTGTCGCGGGCACCGGCAGCGGAACGTCGAGGCTGTAGGAGTTCTGCCCGTAGAGATACTCGCCCTCGGCGTCACGCAGCCCGAGCCAATACAGGGAGCCGGCTCCGGGTGCGCGAGCGAACATCGCGGGCGACTCGACCTGGGCCTGATAGAACCACTTCTCCCGGGCGTAGAGGTCGGTGTAGTCAGCGGTGTCGAAGGTTCCGTTCTGCGACTGCAGCACAGCCCACTCCCACTGGGTGTCCGCCCAGACCTGCTTCGAGGCGCTCCGGTCCGCGAACGACTGTGCCAGCAGATGCGCATGCCCGATCACCGCCGCCTTCTCGAGGATACCGACCAGCCGATCATCCGGCTCGAATGACAGACCGCGGGCGATGCCGAGCTGGGCGAGCTCGCCGTACTCATAGCGGTACGCGGGGTTCGGAGGTTCCTGCTGCAGGGTGTCGTGCAGCACCCGCCAGAACTCGAGGTTCGTCTCCCATCGCACCGGGGTGAAATCCGCTCCGTCCAGAACGGAGAGGTCCACCCACGTGGTCTCGGGCCACTCGTCGCGCGGCTGGAGCGGGTAGACCCTGACCGATTGCATCAGCCGATCCGCAGCATCCATGTCGCCGCCGATCGGCATCGCTCGGATCAGTCCGAGCACACGATTGGTCGTCGCGTGCGCTGCGTACATCCCGTCCGGCACCTCGCCGGTCCATCCGGGAGGCAGCACGACATGCCTTCCGCCCTCAGCCTTCGCCGGACCCGGCAGACCGTAGTCCATCACCCACAGCTGATTGAGGTCGTTGAAGGTACCCATGATCGGTCCCGGCGGGACCTCCAACACGATCGGGCCGTCGGACAGGTCGAGCGCCACCGCGCCGTAGGGCGTGTCCGAATTCGGGGTGAAGACGAACTGTCGTGGTGTTCCCTTCAACGCGGGGAACACATGATTCGGAACCACGCCACCGGCGAGGTTGCCGCGCCATGTCGCTTCGAAGGAAACCGTCGGGTAGAAGAACCGATACGCGTGCAACGCCCGCACCAGGTCAGCCTCATCGAAGGCGACGGCTGCCGTCTCGGCCGTCGGAAAACCGCCCTCGATCACGTACCTCGCCTCGTCGAACATGACATCCCCTTCTGCGCGGACCGTTGCGAGAGACGCTACCCCCGCGCGTCGAGGGTGTCGACGGCGAATCGGAACCCTCTCGCGGCCGACCCCCGGTATCGCGACCCAGCGGCCCGAGGAGACGGTCATGGGCAGCGCTAGGCTCCTCACGTGGATCTGTCACTCACCCCGCCGTCAGCCGCGGAGTTCAAGGCCCTCTACGACGAGACGGGCTGGGCGGACATCCCCCTCTCGACGTTCGAATCCGCACTGGCCGGGACCTGGATCGTGTGCACCGCACGTGAGGCCGACGGCTCGCTGCTCGGTATGGGCCGCCTGATCAGCGACGGAGCCCTGCACGCCTTCGTGGCGGAGATGCTCGTCACCGAGCATGCGCGCGGCAACGGAACGGGCGCTCTCATCCTCGATGCTCTCGTCGCCGCCGCGAAGACACGAGGCGTCGACGACATCCAACTCTTCGCCGCACGCGGCCGCGCGGAATTCTATGAGCGCAACGGCTTCAGCCGCCGCCCCTCCGACGCTCCCGGGATGGACATCTCCACCCCTCACCCCTAGCGGTCTGCTGCGAAAAGCTCCGCATAGTACGTCTGACTTCGCGATTGGTCGAGGGAGGCGGAGAAAGCCGTCCCCGGGTGCAGTGTGACTCCACACCGCACGACTCACGCACCGGAGGCCGACATGTATTTCCACGTCCAGGAGTTCATCAACGCGATCGCTCACGACGAGCCGGACCCCGCTGCGGCGAATGCGCTTCAGGAAGGGCTGGGTGGTCAGTTCGGTGAGATGCGGACGATGATGCAGTACCTCTTCCAGAGCATCAACTTCCGGGGGCCGGACGGCAAGGCGTACAAGGACCTCATCCAGGGGATCGGCACCGAGGAGATCAGTCATGTCGAACTCATCGGCACGACCATCTCCCGCCTCCTCGACGGCTCCCCGCAGTATCAGGGCACGCCGACCGACTCCCTGGATGAGCCGGGTGCGGGCGGCGCGACACCCCTGCGCATCGCTGTCGACACGAGCAACATCCATCACTATCTCGTCGGAGCTCAGGGAGCTCTTCCCGTCGACGCCGTCGGAACCCGTGGTCTGGCAGCTACGTCTACAACTCGGGCAACCTCGTGCTCGATCTGCTCTACAACCTCATGCTCGAATCCACCGGCCGGTTGCAGAAGTGTCGCCTGTACGAGATGACGGACAACAAGATGGCCCGGAGCACGATCTCGTACCTCATCGTGCGGGATCAGGCGCACGAGAACGCCTACGCCAAGGCGCTCGAGACGCTCGGCGTGAACTGGCGCACCTCCCTGCCGATCCCGAAGACGAATGCCGAGCAGTTCCCCGAGGTGAAGAAGCTCCTCGATCTCGGTCTGCAGAGCAAGCAGTACTCGTTCGATCTCACGGCCCAGTCCGAGGCCGGCAAGATCTTCCAGGGGGCGTCGCCGTCGAACGACGGGACAGAGCTCGACGCCAGCGAGCAGGCACCGGTCGGGCATCCCATGACGATCGCGCCGGAGCGCTTCGAGGAGTTCGCTCCCGGTGCGGACGACGAGCTCCGGGCACTGATCGAGGCGACGGCCGCCATGGAGATGGCCGACATCGATGCGACCTTCGGGCGCATGAAATGACGACGGATCGAGGCGTGTGATGGCGACCAACACCCGCCGGATGAGGTGCGCACCACAGGACGTGTTCCGCGTGCTGCAGGACGGCTGGCTCTACCCGAGCTGGGTCGTCGGCGCCACGCGCATGCGCGAGGTGGATGACGCCTGGCCCCGCCCTGACGCCGAGCTCCACCACACGGTGGGGTCTTGGCCCTTCGTCCTCGACGACACCACGCGGAGCGTGGATTGGGACCCTCCTCACCGCATGCGACTCATCGCGCGAGGCTGGCCGTTCGGCGAGGCCGATATCACCATCCGCGTCCGCTCCGACGAGGACGGCTGTGTGGTGCGCATCGATGAGGAACCCCGCAGCGGTCCGGCGACGCTCATCCCCCGCTTCCCGACCACTCCGATGCTCCGTGTGCGCAACGCCGAGACGCTCCGCCGCCTCGCCTACATCGCCGAGGGCAACCGGCCTCGTGCCGCGACGGGCTACGAGCCCACGTTGGGGTTGCTGCCGGCCAGCAGCACGTAGCTGTCCTCGGTAGTGGAGCGATTCTTGACGAGCAGCTCGTACCTGCGGCCTTCGGCGTGAGCCTCGGCCCACTCGATGACGCTCGAGACGCTCTCCGCATCGTCGATCAGCCAGATGTCGCTGTTCCATGCGTAGCCGGGCGCCGGTCGCGCCCAGAAGTCGACTCGGTAACAGGGGTGCTCGTCTCGATCCGATTCCTTGATATCGATCATCGACCGTGCGCGCATAGCCGAACCATAGCCGATGGCTGCCGCACGACGGCCATCACGCCCTCATCGTGCGTGATCAGCCGCCGCGCGTCGACGGCGTGTGAGATGGCGGGGCGACAGACTGCGCCGCTGCGAAGACACCCCAGGCGATGAGGTGGAACGCTGCCAGCGCGACGACTGTTTCGGGGAGAGTCGAGAACGTCGTCGTATCGGACCCTATGAGGGTGAGCTGCACGATCACCACGATGCTGAGTCCCAGTCCGATCAGCGCCGCGAGGAGACTGACGACCACGACGATCCAACGGCGGCCCGATCGAGCGCTCGCGAGCACCGCGAGCAGGACCACGAGGACGGACCACACGGCGAGAGGGATGCTGAACAGCTGGTACCACACCATGACGCCGAAGGCCGCTTCGAGGTCGAAGGGCAGTTCGTGCACGACGACGCCCAGCTGAACCGCGGATCCCGCGAGCCATGAGAGGGCCAGTGCCCACAGCGCCGTGCGCACGTTGCGGACGCCGACGGTCAAGGACGGCTCTTCGCGCCGGAGGTGTTCCGTGGCTGTCATGGGCTCGATCCTCCCACGAGGGCAAGGCCTGCTCAGTGCGGCGCGGCCATGCTCGGCGCCTCCGGCCGCGCCACGTCATACGTGACTCGGAGGAGACCGTCGCCCGGGGTGGAGTGGTGGCCGCGAAGGGTGAGGAGGACGTCACGGTCGAGTTCGCCGAACAAGCGACTTCCACGGCCGAGCAGCACCGGTGCGATCGACACCGTGATCTCGTCGATGAGCCCCGCTGCGAGGAAGGACTGGATGGTCCGACCGCCATCGACGTACACGCGCTTCGCGCCGGTCGCCGCGAGGATGCCGCCGGCGTGCTCCACGGAATGAGCGACCTGCGCACGCGGACTCGCGTCGAGCGTCGAGCTGAGCACGACGACCGTCTTGCCCTCGAAGGGCCATTGCTCGAAGCCCGACACGGTGTCGTACGTGGTCCGCCCCATGACGATGGTGTCGACCGTCGGGAAGAAGGTCTCCCAGACCAGCCCGGGGTGCGCACCCGTCTCGGCGGTGTGCCCACGGGGCTCGGGGTCGGTGAGCCAGGCGAGGTCTCCGTCGGGTTTGGCGATGTAGCCGTCGAGGCTCACTCCGATGAAGGCGCATCCGCGCCAGGTGCGTTCGAGGGTCATGTCCAGCCTTTCACGAGGTGGTCGATGGTGTCTTCCGGCGAAGTGGGTTCGAGCGACACCGCCTGCCGGTAGAGGCTGCCGTGCAGGGCGTCGAGCAAGGTCAGGGCCGCAGCCCGGCAGTCGACGTCGTCGCGGAGCGGCAGGTGCCGGAGCAGCGCCTCGAAGTAGCGGGCCTGCCGATCCCACCCTTCACGGAGAAGTTCGCCGCCCTGGGGAGACCACAGGTCGCGCATCAACTCTCCGAGTCCCGTGACCGCCGCCGATGACGAGGCCGTCGCGAAGTGCGCTCGACCGTACGCGTGGAGCTCATCCCGTGCATGCTCTGGATCGATGGGCGCCACCGGTATCCCGTCGATCCAGTGCCGGGAGAGCGCATGCAGCAGGCGCTCCTTCGACCCGAACCGCTTGATCAGCCCTGCCGCGCTGATCCCCGCGGCGGGCGCGACGTCACCGAGTCCCCAGGGATCGGTCGAGGCGCGACGACGAAGTGCGTCGTCTATGCGCTCCAGCAGCTCGGCATCGGAGGAACGAGGAGGGCGGCTCACCCCATTAGTAAATCGCAGTTCACTAATCCCGGATCCGCGGTGGGATCGTCGGAACCCAGCGAGGACCTCAGCGCTTCGCGGAAGCGAGCTCCTCGCGAAGGAGGGCGGCGCCCGCGCTGAGCGCTCGCAGCTTGCCGCGGGCGACGTCACGTGACAACGGCGCCAAGCCGCAGTTCGTGCTCGGGATGAGCTTGTCCGCGTCGACGAAACGGAGCGCGTTCCGGAGCGTCTCGGCGACCTCCTCCGGAGTCTCGATCACGTCGCTGGCCACATCGATGGCTCCGAGCATCACCTTCTTGCCCCGGATGAGCTCGATGAGGTCCAGGGGGACGTGCGAGTGGTGGCTCTCCAGCGAGATCGTGTCGATGCTCGACTGCTGCAGCAGCGGGAACGAGGTCTCGTACTGCCGCCACTCCGCTCCGAGAGTCGCCTTCCAGTCCGTGTTGGCCTTGATCCCGTACCCGTAACAGATGTGCACCACGGTCTCCGCGCGCAACCCTTCGGCCGCCCTCTCGAGCACCGCCACGCCCCAGTCCCGCACGTCGTCGAAGAAGACGTTGAATGCGGGCTCGTCGAACTGGATGATGTCCACCCCGGCCGCCTCGAGCTCCTTCGCCTCCTGATTGAGGATCGTCGCGAACTCCCAGGCCAGCTTCTCGCGGCTCTTGTAGTGGCGATCGTAGAGCGTGTCGATCATCGTCATCGGACCGGGCAGGGCCCACTTGATGGGCTGATCGGTCAGCTGGCGGAGGAACTTCGCGTCCTCGACGAACACGGGCTTCTCGCGGCTCACGGCACCGACGACCGTCGGCACGCTGGCGTCGTACCGGTCGCGGATCCGGACGGTCTCCCGCTGGTCGAAGTCGACGCCGGAGAGATGCTCGATGAACGTCGTGACGAAGTGCTGGCGGGACTGCTCGCCGTCGCTGATGATGTCGATGCCGGCCTGGCGCTGCTCGTCGACGGTGATGCGGAGCGCATCCTGCACACCCTCGACCAGGGCATCGCCCTCCAGCTTCCACGGGGACCAGAGGGTCTCGGGCTGGGACAGCCAGGACGGCTTGGGCAGGCTGCCGACGATCGAGGTGGGAAGAAGAGTGTTCATGAGCGGTGATTCTCCGGTGGTCATCCGACAGGAACGGGGTAGGTGGCGGCCCACTGTTCGAGGATGTGTCCGTGCGGCTTCACGAGGTGCTCGTGCGCGTACTTCCCCTGTTCGGCCGCGAGCCGACTGCGCTCGTCGCGGTCGTAGGCGATCTTCGTCACCGAGTAGTCCTGCTGCTCGAGGCTCGGCTGATAGATGCTCGCGGCGGCCGAGTTGGCGTTGTAGATCTCGGGTCGGTAGATCTTCTGGAACGTCTCCATCGTGCTGATCGTGCCGATGAGCTGGAGGTTCGTGTAGTCGCCGAGCAGATCGCCGCGGAAGTAGAACGCCAGCGGCGCGACGCTGCCGCGGGGCATGAAGTACCGGACCGCGAGCCCCATCTTGCCGAAGTACTCATCGGTCAGGGAGGGGTCCTTCTGCTCGTACTCGACACCGAGGATCGGGTGGTGGTTCTCGGTGCGACGGTACGTCTTGCTCGTCGAGACGCTGATGCAGATCACGGGCGACACGGTGAAGCGCTCCCGATAGGTCTCCGAGTCCAGGAAGTGCTGGAAGAGCTTGCCGTGCAGGTCGCCGAAGTCGGCCGGGACGCTGAACCCTCCTGCGGCCTCGCTGGCCGCCGGCAGTCGCACACTGAAGTCGAAGTCGCGGACGTAGGACGAGAAGTTGTTCCCCACGATCCCGTGGCTGCGCTTCCCGGTGAGACGGTCGACGACCTGGATGTCCAGCACCTCGAGCAGCGGGAACTCCTTGTCCTCACCCTCGGCGGCGAACTGCACCGCCACCGAGACGATCTCGAGTTCGACGGTGTAGCGGTCCCCGCCCGGGTTGTCCCAGCGCGCCAGATCGTTGAACCGACGGTCGATCATCGTCAGGGCATTGCGGAGATTCTGCTGACGGTGCTCCCCCCGTGCGAGGTTGGCGAAGTTCGTGGTGATCCGGGAGTTGTCCGACGGCGAGTAGTCCTCGTCGAACCGGGTCGTCGTGATGCGGAACGTGAATTCATGTGCCATGAGGGGCCAATCGGTGTGCTGATCGGCCGGGCTCGGCCTCGCGGAAGGGGGTACCTCCATGGTGCGACCCGAGGGCCCCTATCGAGAAATGTGCTCTGACTATGCGATGGCATAGTCTGCAACTATGGACAAGCGTTCGAGCGGCATCACGCTGCAGCAGCTCACCTACTACATCGAGGTCGCCGCGGAGGGATCGATCAGCGCCGCCGCCGATCTGCTCTACGTCGCTCAGCCGACGATGTCGGCGGCGATGAAAGACCTGGAGAGCCGGGTGGGCCGCGTGCTCCTCCTCCGCTCCGCCCGGGGCGTGACCCTCACCACGGACGGCGTGGAGTTCCTCGGGTACGCCCGGCAGGTCGTCGAGCAGGTCGCACTCCTCGAACAGCGATACCTCGGCCGACCACCGTCACGGCGCCTGCTCGGGGTGTCGACGCAGCACTACTCGTTCGCGGTCGACGCTCTGGTGCGGATGGTGAAGGCGACCTCGGCGGCCGAGTACGAGTTCTCGCTGCGGGAGACGCGGACGTGGGACATCATCGAAGACGTCCGCACCCTCCGCAGCGAGCTGGGGATCCTCTACCGGAACGACTTCAACCGCAACGTCATCGACAAGCTGCTCCGCGACTCCGGGCTCGCGTTCCACCCGCTCTTCGTCGCGGAACCGCACATCTTCATCTCCCGCAAGAACCCCCTCGCCACTCGAGATCGCGTGACCCTCGCCGATCTCGCCGACGTGCCGAGGCTCACCTTCGACCAGGGCGCGAACAACTCCTTCTACTTCGCCGAGGAGATCCTCTCCACCCTCTCGAGCCCGCGCGATATCCGCGTGTCCGACCGCGCGACCATCTTCAATCTGATGATCGGGCTCGACGGCTACACCATCTCGACGGGCATCATCAGCGATGACCTCGACCCCGAGATCGTCGCCATCCCGCTCGACATCGACGAGCGCATCGAGATCGGCTGGATCGGCCACTCCGCGATCCCGCTCACGGAGCAGGCACAGCGCTACCTCGCCGAGCTGCGGACCGTCGTGTCGGGCTTCGGGGTGGAACTGCTCGGCTGAGCGTGCGCGCGCGGCTCTATGCGAGCCAGGGGGCGCGGACCGGTGTCCGCGTCGTCTCGATCCGCAGTTTCGGGTCGGAGCGGTCGATCGTCTTGTACCACTCGCTGCGGCCGTGTTGTGTGAACCCCGCGTCACCGGCACCGGGGTCGTGGGAGGCCGCGACGACTCGGCCGTCACCGCTCGAGGCGATCTGGATCGGGACGCCGGCATACGTCCCTCCGTGAGCAATGCGGAAGACGGCAAGACCCTCCTGCCGATCGATGGCCCGGAAGTAGCCGGTCTTCCCCGCTCTCTTGGTGAATCCCGGCGCCGGCGTCCACGACCGGAGTGACCAGCCGAACGTGCTGACGACCTCGTACTCCGCGCCGTCGAGCAGGGCGAACAGACCCGACTTCAGATCATCCATCCGCAGTGCCCTTCTGCTCGGGACGTCTCCCCGATGCGCGAAGCGCGAGCGCGTTCAACCGCTTCAGGTCCACGAACCGGTCCACGCGCACCGGCTCCTCGTCGATCCACACGGTCTTGCCGTCCACGCGCAGAACCCCGATGTACATCACCTCGTCCGCCTCGGACGAGAACACGGTCAGCACCCGGGAGTCGGCCACGCGCCGGTGCGCGGCCGTGAGCCCCGACACGATCTCCTCGTCGGTACCTTCACGGATCGCCGAGACCAGAGATCCGACCGGGAATGTCGCATCCACGCCGACCACGACCGGGTTCGCGAGCACACCACCCCCACGGACCCGCCAGTGCTGCGACGGCCGAAGGATCATCACGATGCACACCGCGAAGATCACCGGCGGCAAGACGAAGGCCCCGGCGACCGCCAGCCCGGATCGCACGCGACCACCCAAGAGCTCGACCGTCGCGTCCTGGTTCAGGTAGACCAGCAGGGCGACCACGACCGCGGCAGCGGCCACGACCATCCAGATCAGCATCTGCCGCCGGGACCGTTCCGCGACGAACCGCTCCGGGTGCGTACGGAACCAGGCTCCCAGTGACCGGGATCGGGATTGCAGCGGAGTGAAACTCACGACACGGAACCGTTCATCCGACTCAGCGTAGCCAAGAGCGGGAGCGTCCGGAGGGCGACCAGCTCGGCCTCGCGATGCACGTCGCGCCTCATTCCCTCATCGGCATCAGACCGCGGCGCAGCGTTGCGACGGCATCACTGCTCATCCCGCCGACTACAACGATGCCTTGAACGAGTGCGACATCAACTCGATGGCGATCGGACTCCGCACACCGCAGGCACTGCCCGCGAATCCCTCGGGCATCACCGAACTGCTCATCACTATTGATGCGCCTCGCGGTCTGGACAACACTGGTCCGGTCAGCGGGGTCGTCCAGTCCGTCAACGAATCCTGGTGCGAGGATGCTCCGCTGCTGTCCAACACGGACTGCATGGGCGTGGCGGCAGGATCCGTAGGGGTGCGACCTCACAGGTTCGTGCGTGAACACTGGTCAGATGACGAAGGCGACTCAGACGGCCCAGGCGACATGGCTCATAATCGTGAGCCTCCTCAGCCAATTGGCGGTCTGGGTCGCTTTCGTGTCTCAGTACGGCGACTCTCGCGAGATAGATCGCGCATGCTTCCGCAGTGCGCCGGACACCGCTGCATACATCGGTGAATATCCGCAGGTCGTGACGGACGTGACATTCATGCCAATCGGGCGAGCGTGCGTCTACGAAGCCACAACCGGCGGAATCGTCACCGTGCAGACAGGTCTGGCTGTAACGGCACTTGCGATCATCGGTACGACGCTGTGTCTTATCGCCGCTATCGCTGCATGGACACGTTGGAAACGACTCACTCCGATGCGGCGCCTCCTCCCTGGTGTAGCGGTGTTTTTCCTCGGTCTGGGCTGGATTGGAATCTGGACCAACGCCGCAATCCACTGAGCGATGTCCCGAGACGCAACGCCCCGAAGTTCCCTCGTGTACTTCATCATCGCCTGCCTCGCTGTGCTGCCCGTGCTGGCGATGCCTGTCCTCCAGTACTTCAGCGTCTCCGGCAACGCTGAGTACGCGTGCATCACAGGCCCGGTGCCGCCGAACGTGGTGCCCCGAGGAGAGGTGTCGCTCACCGAAGGGCATAAGACAGCCTTCCCCGCCGGCAGGTACTGCGAGTGGGAGAATGCTTCGGGCGAAGCTCTGACCTATCAGACCGGTTGGATCACAACCATCGTCGCGTGCGTTGCGACCCTCATCATTGTTTGGATGACCGTGCTCGCGATTCGAGGTCGACGGCCGCGCAGCATTCTCGCCGCGCTCATTCCCGCTGCGCTGACGCTGCTCACTTGGGTCGTGGTGTTCCTCTAACACCGCTTCGTGGCTCCCCGGTCCCTCGATAGGGTCGGAGCATGCGCTCTGTGACAGGCCTCCACCCGCCTTTCACGGCGGTCGCGATAGGCGTACCCACTGGGGGGCGAGACCTTGACCGAGCATGACTCGGACGAAACGACCATGGAACTCGAGATCACCGTCACGCCCCGCGAGACCCACGTGTGGGTGCCGCGTCCCCAGACGTCGCAGGGGCTGCGCCGGGAACTCACCGAGGCCGGCTACCTCGTCCGCGACGCTGACCAGTGGGGCCTGGAGAACGCAGGTTTCATCCCTGACGGCGAGCACCTCGAGTTCGACCCCGCGCGCATCTTCGACGTCGGCATCGGCGCTGATGCGAACGCGACCCTGCATGCACTCGTCGACTCCGGCCACACACTGATCTGGCATCGCTGGCAGACACGGCTCTCTCGGAAGGTCTGGGGTGTCCCCGTGGCGATCCCCCGCCGAGGCAGACCGCGCGCCGGCGGCACCGAGACCGCGACGCACTTCGGCACCACCGTCCGCAGCACCTGCGGACTCGGTCTGCGCATCTCCCGCGACGTCTACGCGACGATCAACAAGCGCTCATCGCTCCCTCGGTGGCACCGTGAGGACAACCCAGAGCTGTGGGACTCCCTCGACTGGTCGTACGAAGACGCCGAACACCGCTTCCACTCCGACGAATGGTGCGAAGAGCATCGCGAGAGAGCGCTGCAGAACTTCGACCTGAACATGGCGCACTTCGCCTCCCTCGATCGCGAGGAGTTCGAACGCGCTCTGCAGTCAGCTGTCGCCAGCCGACGCGGCACGGTCGAAGTCACGGATCTGCCGAAGTGGGACGGCGCGGCCGGGCTCTACATCATGGTGCTCGACGAGTACTGCCAGGTCTATGTCGGCGTGGCCAACTCGTCGACGGGGATCGCGAAGCGCATCCGCCAGCACTGGACCACCCAGAAGCAGTTCGACCGCCTCATCTGGGGTAACGTCACCTCATCGATTCTCTCCATCGACAGCTTCCGGGCCCTCGACACCACCCGCATCTTCGCTCTCAAGAACGAGCGCGCGTTCGACGGCGAGAACCAGCTCCTTGAGCAGTTCCCGAACAAATTCACGCTGAACCGCGTCATGGGAGGCAACGACGTCGTCCGTCTTGCGGGCTTCCTCGGAGTCGGTGCCGTCATGCGATCCCGCGAATTCGCGACGGATGACCCCTCGACGACAGAGCTGGATCCCGCGTGACGGTCGCGGTTGACGCTCTGCCTTACGACGCCGTCGCCCTGTACAGCGAGACTCTCGCCGGCGTCGCCGAGGCTCTGCCGTCGCTCGAATTGGCTGAGCAACGCCTTGCCCCCATCGCCGGCGAAGTGTGGACAGGTGCGCTGACGTTCCACGGCGCGACCGCCGCCGGCATCACCGATCGCTCGTCGCGCCGTGTCTCCGACCGCACGAGAGCGCAGGTGTTCCTCCGAGACGGATTCCGCTGCACCTACTGCGGCGGCCGGACGATCCCGCGCTGCATCCTCGTCGCGATCAGCGACGTCTTCCCCGAAGCGCTCCCCTACTACGCCCACTACCGCCGCGGAACTGTGCACCCGGCCTACTGGGCCGTCGCCCCCGAAGCCGACCACAAGCTCGCCCACGCCAGCGGCGGCTCAAGCGACGTCGACAACCTCACCACCTTGCACGCGATGTGCAACACCCGGAAGTCGAGCCTCGCTGCAGAGTCACTCCCCCAGGCGCAGCTCGTCCCGCCGGCCGCCGAGATCCCTTGGGACGGGCTCCTCTCGCGATACGCCGACATCGTCATCGCGGGCAACCACCGCGGTCGCCGTCACTCAGCCTCCGGCTACCACCTCCAGTGGCTGCAGCGCTTCGACCGCCATGCGGACGCCGCGAGAGTACGCGAGGCCTCGACCTCGCGCTGACACCCTCGCGACGATCAGGCAAGCAGCGCCACCACCTCGTGGAATGCCTCGCGTCGACGCGCCACACGGCCTGCCCGCTCCTCGACATCTCGCACGAACAGCGCCTGCGGCGACGGATGGAACGTGCGCACGACCATGAGCCCACGATCCCGCTCGATGTTCGGCGCGATGCGCAACAGCCGGCGCCACGCATGGTCTGCGTCACCGCCCTGAAGCAGAACGACCCTCACCTTCGACGCGAGCTCCAGCAAATGGAGGATCGTCTCGACTCCGGCATCCAGCTCTGACGCCTTCGCGGCACGGTTGATGTACCAGGGGTAGGCGTTCCACGGGAGCAACTCGAAGGGCGAGATCCCGGCCTCCTCGAGCAAGACCGCCTGCAGCTCGGCGCTGCCGTCGTTGTTCTCGACACAGATGAACCCACTGCCGACCTCATCTTGCGTCGCCGGCCCCGGGTCGCGCAGGATGCTCAGCACCCGGGCCTCGACACCACCGTGAAGGGGTGCGACGTACGGCGCCCAGCCTCGTCCCGCCTCGCGCAGCTCGTCGACGTACTCGTTCACCGGCGCGATGTGTGGCGCATAGCGATCAACCCACTGCTGTTCCCGGAACGCCTCGATGGCCATCTGCTTCGGCATGGCCTGACCGTAGCGGTGTGCCGCTCACGTCTTGGAGTCGTCGTCGATCTCGACGCCAGCTCGCTCTCGCCAGAGCTGAAGGTGATGCTCGCTGGTCAAATGATCCCCCCGAAGCGCTGCTTCGCTGACGGGCGTGAAAAGAGCCAGCACGTCCGACTCGTCAAGGGTGCTGAGCCAGCCCGCGAAGGCTGGTCGCTTATCGTCGCCGCAGAAATCGGCCATCATCTCGAGGAGATCGCGTCTGACTCCTTCACCGGCCATACGTCGGGTGAGGCGCGTGTGGGCTGCGTCCCGACTGGCGGCATTCCACGCCTCGGAGAACGACGCGTGTCCGCGCGACAGATCCAGGTTCGGCGGGATCTTCGGTAGGTCTGCGCGACCTCTCACCAGGATTGGAACAGACTGCTCTCGGACCCATTCCTCCAGCTGTCCAAGTTCGTGCATGAGGGTGTGCACTGTGCCGGTGTGAGGTCTTCGGACAACCACCCCCGGCCAGATAGAGACGCCCATCTTCATACCTCGGGGAACGGAAGCAAGAACGCTGCCAACTTCAGCGACCTGTTGCTCGCCGGCGCGCAATGCGCTGTGTGATCCGTCCTCGAGGTCGACCCGACCGACTCGGGTCAGCGTGACGCTCGGCTCTCGATGCTTCGCAAAGTTCGTGTGCTCTGCGAGACGTCTCATGGGGTGCACGTCCACATCTCGGCGGTGGAAAGGCTGGAGCCGGTGAAGGCGTTCGTACAGCTCGCTCCCGCGGGCGAAGACGCCTAACGATTTGCGTCGCTCATCGGAGGCCCAGTCATCGAACGCTTCCGCTGAGAGCTTCGCCGGCACCTCGATCAGGGCCGCCTCTTTGCGATCTAGGTCGCACCCCAGCTGCGAGTCGACCTCCGCGAACAAACAGTGTTCCATGAGGTTGGGAAGTGCCACAGGACCAGCTCGATCAGGTGATCTGCAAACCCGGTGGGCGCTCGCTTGATGTTCGCCATAAGAACGGTGACCGCTTGGCTGTACAGTTCGCCGAATATGTCAACCGGGAATCCTTCAGTCGCGCCTACCCCAAAATGAGGCCTGCTGCGATCCCGCTGAGTTCTGATACATTCCCGGTGACTGTAGTCGACTTGACTAGCGTCAGTTCTCCGGGATCCTTCCAACTACGCCCAGGCTGGACTTCGCTTCCTGGCGGTAGGCAACTTCAAGGACACTGGTTCTTCGGGAGGGAGGTCGGCTTAGAACTCGCGCTACCCTCAGCACCCTCGGGACTCGGACTCGCTCAGCTTGAGCCACTAGCCAGCGCGAGTGAGGCGGCTAATCGCAAGTACCGTGAACGTTAGGTAGGCCAGCTAGGCGACGTCCGAGCGCGCTCAGAGCCGCCGAGATCTTCACCTACGAGAACTGAGAAGATATCGCCTCACGAGCATTCTCAACGTTCATGTTCGCGGGGATCGGCCAGATACTTGCGCCACTCACGAGCGGTGCAAGACTCGCAAGCAGCGGATGCTGTTGATGGTCCGCCATAGATTCTGCGACCACTCGGCCAATGCCAGCAAGTAAGTCCGCCACCTGGACTCGAGGATCCTGTTTCGAGTCGACAAGTAGAACGTCTTCAAGTTTGCTGGACAAGTCCCGTCGCGACGGGATCACCTCCTCCGGGTGCGCCAGGGACTGCTTCGCCCACTCGATCTTCACCGGCGTCAGCTCCTTCGCCGCGTCGTGGACTAGTATCACGGGCTTTCCCGAGGTTGAAGCCCAATAACGCACGGCCGCACCAACTGCTGAGATAAGTGGGTCCGTCGTGCGAAGCCGCTCTTCCAGGCCTTCCCCGAGTTGAAGTTGCGAGAGTGAGGCAAGGTGACCGAACCCAGCGAAAACTGCGTCCAGAACGCTCCGCACAATCGCGGTTTCATTGGCGAGCAGCCCCCTCGTGATCTGCACCAGCCGCGCCAACAGAACCTGTGCCTCGCTTGCATCACTTGCGCGCATGAAGCGTTGGAACGACATCAGGAGTCGCTCCCATTCTTCGCCGTAACTTTCCGGGCCGAGGAAGAACAGCAAATTCGCCCCCGCCAGCGCGATCCCGGTCGCATAGATATCGTGGCCGTGCTCGTGAGCAAGTTCTTCCGCTGTAGAATCGTAGAGCTTCGATACCAGGAAGTATTTCTTGTGGGTGAGGTGCACGGACGCGCAATGCTCGACCAGCGGATGTGTGAGCAACCATCTAGCTGTAGCCTGATGCCTAGGCTGAAGGATTGTCCTGGACTTCAGCTCCGCACTCTGGCTACGAGTGCGCTCTCGAATCTCATCGATCAAGTCTGAAGCAGCGCCACGCGATAGTGTCACGCTCGCATGCGCGAAAACAGGCGATTCTCCGGAGAGGACGTTTTCGCCGTCGTTGCCAGATTCATCGCAAGCCACCTCAAGAGGTATTGGTGCGGTCAATCTGACTCACCTCATCTTTCACCGTGACTTGTCCCGAGAATGCCGACATCACCCAGTTTCACTGAGATACTCTCGGTGACCCTCGCTTTCAGAGTACTTCCTTCCCGCGACCACTCGGGTGGAAGGCGAATCCGGCTGTCGGCAACGTCCGGGGAGGTGGTTAATTGACGTCCTACCCGGTTGGCGGACCTTTGAGCCTGAATCGTGACGAATCGACGAAGCCAGGGCTACGACTTCGGACCCGCATCTGTGCTGACTTCGGGCCTCGCTTCCACATCAGCATCAGCATCAGCATCAGCATCAGCATCAGCATCAGCATCAGCATCAGCATCAGCATCAGCATCAGCATCAGCATCA
>NZ_JBWKXB010000001.1:960031-972703 GCF_059422585.1 Microbacterium sp. GW821-FHT01D02
GGATGGTCGAGAGAGGCAAGCACCCGAGCGAGCTCACTGTTTTTGTCGTCCAGGACACTCTGATACTCGACGTACTGACGCCGCGCGTTGGCGAGCATTTCGTCGTAGTAGAACACTCGCCCGTTGATGTTGTCGAGCCGTTCCGCGATGGCTTCCTCGCGAGTCTTCTTACCTATGGGTCCCGCATTCATCGGCTGCCCGAGAATGAAAACCACCTCGACGTTTCTACCGTCGTACATCTCGCCGCGCTTCTCAAGGACTTCACGCGTTGCTTCCCAGTACTTGGCACCTTGCGTATACAGCTCGTCGAGAGATGTGTCGCGGCCGTACCGTTTCAGCTCCACGATGAGATGAGACCCAGCTGCGCTCTGATACTTGATGTCGATTCGGCCCTGCGCGAGGTTCTCGGCTTCGGACGGATCGAACACATCACCCCGGATCGACTTGAGACTCTTCTCCATCTCTGGATTGGCGGTCGGGTGCTCCCACGACGGATCGAGAAGCCACATGTTCTTGAACAGATGCTCTTGGAGAGCGCGCTCTTTGTCATTGTCCGAGATGAGACGCTCGAGCTGTTCGATTGCGGCAACTCGAGAGCGGAGAATCTGGGCGTAAAGCGCGTCTTCGAGCGACCGTTGCGAGGCCAGCACGGGTAGAACATCATCGGCACTGATCCCGTCGACGAACGCGTTGAGTTGCGCTGTCGTCGCATCGAGAGCGATGCGTTCGAAGCCAAGGATTCCCGCGCGAAAAAGCTCGCGCCGCGGCCTCTCTTCCTCGAAGGGCAGCGCAGCAATCGTGCTGATCAGCTTGGTTGCCAGGGGGCGCTGACCTGTGGGTCGCTCTTCAACCCACGCGTGAACGTCTGGGTAAGACTTCAAGAGGTCTTTGAACTTGTCTCTAGGGCGCTGTTCAGACCACTGCCGTTCGGCCTCGAGAAACCTCTCGCGGAGCGTCGATCGAAGCAGAGCTACCCGTTCGTCATCCTCGATGAGTCGCTGACGATCACTCGTGGCGATATCGGGCATGTCTTCGTCGTCGAGATCCAAGAACTCGGCCGTGATCTGACCTGTCACATAGTTACCGAAGATCTTATTGAAATGGAGTTGATCGAGGATCCCCTCCTGAATCGGCCGCTTGCGAGCCAGAATGATGATATTTCGAAGCGATTCACGATCGTCGTCATCGTTCTGAAGGTCGGCCGGCGTTGGAACGGATCCGAACCAACCGCTGAGCCGCCAGCCGCGCTCTTCATCCACCGCACCGGGAAGTTCCCACCGTTTCTTGACTGATGGGGTCTGTTCTGCTGAGACGCTCGACAAGCCGAGGGACCAGAAGTATTCAATGCGCGACAGGTCCTCGCGGTCGTCGAACCCGACTCGTTCGTTGTTGATGATGATCGCGAAGCGATCGCTGGCCTTCGGATCATAGCCAAGGACGTCGAACCGTCGCGCAATCCGCCTCCTGAGCGCACGAATGGTTATGCCCGCGCGCTTCGTGTTCAGATCTGTGAGCGTGATTCTAGTTCCACGTTCGACCATGTCCTCGGGGGCGTCGACTGGCTGCGGGTGATAGGGGAGGCCAGCATCGATTGCCTCCTCGAGACCCTTCCGATCAATTCGGAGTGCCTCGGAAGGGTATCCAGACTTTCGTGTTGCTACGACAACCTCATTCGCGAGAGAGAAAACGGACAGCTTGCCGATACCCTTACGCCCCATGAAGGGTCTGTTAAACTTCGAAGATTTCAGGCCCTCGTTGTCAGGGTTGCGCTTCTGATAACCGACCTTCAGATAGCGCTCGTTGACGTCCTCGAGGCTCATGCCCGCGCCGTCGTCTTGAATCACGATCGAGCTAGTCGAGGAATCCCATGTGATGCTGATCTCATTTGCGTCGGCGTCCCATGCGTTCGCGACCACCTCAGAGAGCACCGCGGCTGCGTTGCTGTAGAGGTTAATCCCGAGAGACTGCAGCACAGCGAGATCAACCTTCATTTCGAACCTTGGTTTGCCATCAGACACCTGGTTCAACACTGCGGTTGAGTCGGTCACATCGTGCTCCGTTCGTGACAGGCAGAGCACGGGTGTCGCACTCAACGTTCGCAATGTTAGGCGACAGAGCGCGTCTCTCGCGAGGCTGCTTGCGTTCGCGGTGAGTATCGCCCTATGCCTACGACGCGGTGTACTCGCGCTCGAGGTGGTTCCGGGCGGCGTTTCCCGATGCACTGCGAACCATCGGCATGAGGTAGTTCTCAGCCAACCAAGACACCACAGGCACGGCTACAGCATCCCCGAACGCTGAGAGAGCCTGATTGATTCTGGTGCCGGAAACGTCATACTCCGACGCTCCCATCAAACGCGCGTACTCTCGCGGAGTCATCCAACGGATCCGGATCTTGTCGTCACCGAGGGCCACAACCGCCTGCCTTGAGGATCCGCCGCGTGCTGTGCGAAGGCATCCTGAGATGTCGTCCGGGCGGACTTCCCATACCGGTGCCCCCTGGCGCATACGACGGTACGCCGTGCGGTGTCGTAGCCCCTGTCCCGCTTTCATGGTGGCGATGCGCGCACTCTGGATCGGGGATAGAGACCTCAGGAATGCGTTCGTTCTATCTTCGTCCCACCAACGCTCATCCGATGAGTCCATCTCCTCGGCAAGGCTTCCAAACCCGGTAAGCAGAAGAGGCGGCAACGTTGGGAGCGGTGCTCGGTGCGTCCTGAGCGTTGGGTCCGCAAAGACCTGCTGAAGCCAGTCTGGGCGCAGCTCACTGCCTGGTTCATCAGAGTCGTCAGGAGGCGTCTGCACGGCGACTAAAAAGAGGCGCGGGCGCGACTGAGGAATAAATCGCCGTGCGTCAAGCGCGAGGACATCAACCGAGTAGCCGATTTCATTGAACGCCCGAATTGCGGCAGCGAGGTCGTCGCCGCCGTGAGAAGTTGCGAGACCTATGACATTCTCGAGCACGGCTACAGGAGGACGGGCGCTGCCCAGCTCCTCGAGGATGCGAATGTACTGCCAGAATGCGTTCGACTCACCGGCCCGTAGCCCGCCGCGTGATCCTGCCAGCGACAGGTCGGTGCACGGGGAGGAACCCCACGCGAGTGAGGCGTCTCGCGGAAGATCCTGGGCGCTAATGCCGCCGACGTCTCCTAACACATAGCTGTGACTGCCGTCCGGCTCGTCGTTGAAATGATCGCGATACATGCTCCACTTGGCGGGCTCGTAGTCGTTCGACCACGACACACTGAAGCCGGCGTTCTCCAAACCGATGCGCGCCAGCCCGATGCCGGCGAAGAACTCAAGAGCCTTCGGTCTCACTGAGTCGAGCTTCACGATGTCGGGCACAAGAAGACCCTAACGCGGGGCACGGACCGTCGTCGCTATCCGGCCGCGTTCGATCTCGAGCCGTGTTTGGAACACAGTCTTGCTCTGAGCGCCTCAGCGAACGACGTAGCCCCCTGCGGTCCCGGGCAGGCGGGCAACGACGGCTACGGTTCCCTCATGATGCATTGCACCGCCGTGGAAGTGCTTAGGCGCCAGCATGCGCTCGTCACCGCATCCGCCTCGCCTGGCAAGCTAGGCGGAGAACGTAACCTAACGAGGGGGAGCACGGTTGGCGGACAGCAACGCTTT
Organism: Microbacterium sp. GW821-FHT01D02; assembly: GCF_059422585.1. Classification (NCBI taxonomy): domain Bacteria; kingdom Bacillati; phylum Actinomycetota; class Actinomycetes; order Micrococcales; family Microbacteriaceae; genus Microbacterium; species Microbacterium sp. GW821-FHT01D02. Next base: position 963,662 of record NZ_JBWKXB010000001.1, read on the forward strand.
CTGGGGGTTGATTGCGCAAGTGATTCCGGTTGTGGCACTCGCTCTAGTTCTCGAGGCAAGAACTTTGGCGGGACGATTCGTCGCCCCTTCCGGACTCTTAGTCAAGGACGAGCGTGCGAGATGGGGGGTCGCGGTCTTCGTCGCAGCGTTGCTCTTCGCCCTCGTTTTCTTTGGTGCCCTCCTCGTATCGGCTCCTGCCCTGCCGTTCCGTACCTTCGCAGACGTGCCGCTTATTCAGGCCCTGGCGATCGTGGTCGTGATGTATGGGCTGATCCTCGTGGTTCTTCTGCCTTTGGTCCTCTTCTTCAGCGGCACAACCGGTGGAGCATTGTGGAGACTCGACGCTCGACTTCCATGGGGACGTACTCGCCGGAACCTTCGACAGTACGACTACCTCATCGAGCACATGAATCGACTAACTCGTGACAATCGGGCGCACCGTCTGGCGGAACGAACTATGCAGACCAGGTTGTTGGTCGGTCGGCTGCGAGACCAGGAACCTAGCCTGCCTTTCGACCCAACCATCGTGTGCCTGATGCACCCTGAAGCCCCCTGCGCCGACTGGGAAGAGCATCGGGCAAAGACGATTGAGTTCTGGAGCGAACTCCTTGCGATCAACGAGACAAACCTCCAGAAACTCGAGACTCACAGGACGCGACTCTTGAGGTTCATGGTCACAGGGACTTCGGAGGAGCGTATGGCCGTAATGACGAAGAGGCTAAACGCGATGCGTGGTGTCGTGGAGAACGATGCCCGAACCGCTGAAAGAGGTAGGAGACAGAATCTGCGCTAGCCCGCTTCGAACGTAACGGGAGGAGCCCGCAGTCGCCCTCAGACGACGCCCCTGGCACCCTCACCGGCGGCGGGGGTCTTCGTCTTCCGACTCCTCGTTACCGCTCATAGACACGTCATACCCTGCCCAGGGGCCGTCGTCGTGCATGCGCTGTTCGCGAGATGTGAGATTGTCATACTCCACCATCGCCGACTGTAATTCCGCGATGGCCGAGCTGTAGCGGTGTCTCCTGTCCGCCTCGCCTGCGCGCGACGTCGCATCAGCGCTGGGCACCTCAGCGGCCGGCAGCTCCTTCGGCTCAACAGGTGCCTCATCACCCCTGGCGTCCTGAGACATCAGCCGGAGTACCTTCGCGAGGACGCGAGCGACGAAGTCAGACTCAACCTGCGCGTCCAGCACAGCTTTCTTGTTCCGCCTCGCCCGCACCAGTGCAACGAGGGCCACGACGAACGCACCCACGGACGCAGCCGTGGAGACGACGCCTGAAACGAGGGTGATGACATCCGCATCCATGCGCTCACGATAATCGCTGCTCGCACAAGAACACAGAGGAAGTGACGACCTCCGAATGTGTTCTTACCGCGACACGATGGCGGCAATCGCTTTCATATACTTCGAACAGGCCGGCATCTCGCACTGCGATCTACAGTGCGATTTCGGGATGATCTATCGGGTCTGATCCTCACTCTGAACGAGCCCGAGCAGATCTGGGGTGAGCTGTATGACGTCGTCCAACTGATCGAGCGATTCGAACCCGAGGTGCAGACGGACGCGGCCTGGCGATCGCGGGGAAGACCGCCGTTCCGCCGGCACACACTCGCGCGGAGAACGCTGAAAGCCCAAATAGCCGAACTGCCGTGATTGCCATCGCCGTAGGCGCTCAGCGCCTGAGCATCAGTGCGGGGCAGATGCGAGGGTATCCAAGCGCGTTACCGCTGACCGGTCCCGAGGAATGACGAAGGCCCCGCTTCCCTGTGTTTCCAAGGGATTCGGGGCCTTCGTGGTGGCGGTGACGGTGGGATTTGAACCCACGGTAGGGGGTTACCCTACACAACTTTTCGAGAGTTGCACCTTCGGCCGCTCGGACACGTCACCGCGGAATAGCTTACGCGACGCGGGCCCGGCACGCGAATCGAGCGCTGCGCATCACCAGGCGGCGGCGACCTCCGCGTGGGTGCGCAGGATGCCCTCGGTCGAGCCGGCAGGCGCACGGCCGATGCCGCACTCGGTCGCGACGCCGAACTCCGCGGCGTACGGGGCGGCTGCGGCGATGCGCCGAGCGGCTCCCTCCGCGCCGTCCTCTCGGTGCACGAGACCCAGGTAGAGCTCCTCGACGGGGGTGAGTTCGGCGAGCGGGGCGAAGTACGTCTCGTCGTCATGGTCGATCGGCACCGGCAGGTGCAGCCAGGTGAGCGGACGGGCGGATGCCGCCACCACGGCGTTCGCGTAGCGGACGAGGTTCGCGGCATCCGTCGGCTCGAAGAAGTGCTTCTCCCCCGCGTCGCCGTAGCAGAGGTGCACGCCCACCTCGACGTCGGCGGGCACCGCATCGACGAGTGCGGCGAGGCGCGAGACGAGACCGTCGAACGGGTCACCGGGCCACCACGCCTCCATGACCGCTCCGTAGCCGGCCGCGCGCTCGATGATGCCCATCTCGCTGGCGACGTCCCACTGCACAGCCAGGTCCTCGTGCGGGATGGCGGCCAGGATCTCTTCGAGGTCGCGCAGGATGGCCGCGGTGTAGACGGGCTCGATCGCCGCCCGGTCGTCGCCGTGGAAGAACGAGGAGATCACGGCGAGCGGCGTCGGCAGCGACACCTGGAACCGGATGCCGGCCGGGATCGCACCCTCGGCGCGGAGACGCGCGAACACGGCGTACGACTCGATCGCCGCGGCGGCGTATCCGAGCGGAGGCAGCCCGATGCTCGCGGCATCCACTCCCTCGCCGATGCGCAGACCGCGGGCGTCGATGCCGGCCGGGAACGGGATGGGCTCGTCGCCGATGCGCTCGATGCCCTCGGCCCGGCCGATCACGTCGGGCTGGAACATGATCCAGTGGAACCGCTTGCCCACCTCGCCGTCCGGGATGCGACGCAGTCGGTCGCCGAGCAGGTCGGCCGCCGCACGCATCGTGGTCTCGGCGTCGTCGTAGTTCACGCTGCCCACGAGAAGGGCGCCCTGAGGCTGAGTCATGCCCCTCAGGATATCGGCGCTCGAATGCGCTTTTCCCCGGGGGGGGCTCCCCCAGCGAGAGAAGGCCTTTCGAGTTAGGATTGCCTAAGAACCCGCCGCCTGTGGGGGCAGCGATGACGGGAAGGACGCGCAGCATGGGCTTCATCACCTCCGAGGCATTGGCCGACACCGGATACGTCGTCCTCGACGACCACACCTCGCCGACGGACCCGGCCGAATGGCTCGACCTGGAGTACGTCGGCTGGCGCTCCTCCGGCGTCACCCGCTTCGCCCCGCTCACCAGCTACGCCGGCGACGTCGACTGCAACGGATTCTGGAACCACACCCCGCCGCGCACCGACAAGGACGGCGTCTGGGTCGACTCGCAGGTCGCGATCGCGCCGACCCTGCAGCGCCGGGCACAGGAGCCGGGTGCCGGCATCGGCCGATGCCGCGTCATCGAACTGCAGCCCAACGAGTACGCCGATGCGATCTACAACCTGCACCAGGACGACAACAACCGCCTCAACGACGAGGGCACCGGCTGGGTGGTCCGCGGGTTCTTCAACCTCTCCGACGACACCGAGTCGATGCTGATCCTGCGCTCAGACCGCTTCGACCCGGCGACCGAGATCCGCCTCCCCCTGCGCGCGGGCTCCCGCATCGTCGTCGACACGCAGCGCTTCTGGCACGCGGTCTGGCACCGCGGCACCGCTCCCCGCTACGCCCTCATCACCTCGTGGACGAGCGGCCCGGAGCTCGACGCCTACATCGCCGCCAACCACGGCGACCCGCACCCGACCACGGTCGACCTCGACCCGCAGTTCGTCGACGACGCGCAGATCGAGCTGCACCGCCGCATCGAGGAGCGCCGCCGCGCCTTCGAAGCACAGGGCATCGTGATGGAACCGCCCGTCGACATGAACGTCTGAGCACACCCGCCGAGGGGCAGCCGGCTACGCGCGCGGCGCCGCCGTCGAAGCCCGCACGATCAGCTGGGACGCGAGCGTCGCGACCTCGCCGACGACGACACCCGAGATCGACTGCAGCAGCAGATCCACACCCAGGGCACCGCTGCGTTCGATCGGCATCTGCACGGTCGTCAGACCCGGCGTGACAGCACCGGCGAGGTCGATGTCGTCGATGCCGACGATGCTGACGTCGTCGGGGCAGGTGCGCCCGAGCTCGAGCATCCCGGCCTCCAGGCCGATCGCGACGAGGTCGTTGTAGGCGACGACGGCGGTCGCCCCGCTGGCTGCGGCGAGCGCGGCCGCGGCACGCCCGCCCTGGATCGAGGCCGCGTGGTGGCTCAGCCGGGTGAGACGGATGCCGTGTCGCTCGCACGCCGAGGCGATGGTGTCGAAACGGCGCGCATCGGCCCAGGATCCGAGCGGACCGGAGGCGTAGGCGATGTGCTGATGCCCGAGGGCGACGAGGTGCTCGATCGCCTGCGCCGGTCCGTGCTCGGCATCCATGAGCACACAGGGGACGCCGTCGATCTGCCGGTTCACGACGACCGCGGGGGTGCCGCCGATGAGGGCGATCACCTCTTCGTCGGGCAGTCGCGGGGAGCACAGCAGCATGCCGTCGAGCTTGCGGCCCTGCTCGATCTGCTCGCGCTCGCGCCGCAGGTCTTCATCGGCGTCGAACAGCACGATGCGGTGGCGGCCGTGCCACGCCTGGCCCTGGATCGCCTTGAGCAGCTTGCCGTAGACGGGGTTCGCCACGTCGGGGACCATCACGCCGATGGTGCGCGTGGCGGTGCCGGCCTGCGGGTTCGCGTATCCCAGGTCGGCCGCGGCTTCGAGCACGCGTTCGCGGGTGGTCGGCGCGAGGCGGTCGGGCTCACCGAAGGCACGGGATGCGGTGGCGATGGACACGCCTGCCCGCTTCGCCACGTCCGTCAATGTCGCTGCCACGTTCGCCTTCCGCTTCGCCGCAATCCTAGAGCACGATGCCCGACATGAAAGCGGGTTGACAAGTTTGTACAACTCATACACACTGCTTTACATGACGATCAACGCCGATCTCCGGATCCTGGCCCGCGCCACCCCCGCGACCACCGCTCCGCTGGTCTCCCCCGCAGGCGCCGGCATCCTGCACCTCGGCCTGGGCAGCTTCCACCGTGCGCACCAGGCGATGTACACCGCCGCGGCGATGCAGCGCGACGGCGGCGACTGGGGCATCATCGGCGTCGCCTCCCGCTCGCGCACCGTCGTCGACGCGATGCACGCCCAGGACCTCCTCTACTCGGTCGCCACGATCTCCCCCGCCGGCACCTCGCTCGCGATCCCGGGCGTCCACACCGATGCGTTCGTCGGCGCCGCCCAGCCCGAGCGCGTGGTCGCGCACATCGCCGACCCGAGCATCCGCATCGTCACCCTCACCGTGACCGAGAACGGGTACAGCTACTCCCCCGCCACCCAGCACCTCGACCTGGACGACCCGACGGTGCGCGCCGACCTGCAGGGCGGAGCCCCGCACTCGACCATCGGCCAGCTCGCCCGCGGCCTCCAGGCCCGTGCAGCCGCCGGCGGCGACCCCCTCTCCGTGCTCAGCTGCGACAACCTCGCGACCAACGGCAAGCACACCGAGAAGCTGGTCCGCGAGTTCCTGCAGGCGCTGCCCTCCGGCGAAGCCTCCGAGGCTCTCGCGTTCCTCGACCGCGCCGTGACCTTCCCCTCGAGCATGGTCGACCGCATCGTCCCCTCGACCACGGCGCAGCTGCGCGACGAGGTCGCGACCCTGCTCGGCGCGCAGGACGCGATCCCCGTCCCCGGCGAGCCCTTCACCATGTGGGCCATCGAAGACCGCTTCGCCGGCGGCCGCCCCGCATGGGAGGCCGCCGGCGCGGTGTTCACCGACGAGGTCGGTCGCTACGAGCAGATGAAGGTGCGCCTGCTCAACGGCACCCACTCCCTCATCGCCTACCTAGGCGCCCTCCGCGGCGTCGGCACGATCCCCGAGGCCATCGGGAGCGAGCGGATCGCGGATGCCGCGCGCGCCGTCATGCGCGCCGAGTACGAGCCCTCGGTCGAGGTGCCCACCGGCGTCGACATCCGCACCTACGAGACGGAGCTGTTCGAACGCTGGGGCAACAGCGCCCTCGGCCACCGCACCAGCCAGGTCGGCTCCGACGGCTCGGTCAAGCTGCGCCAGCGCATCCCCGAGCCGGCTCTCCTGGCCCTCGGCGATGGGCGCATGCCGCACCTCATCGCCCTCACCGTCGCCGGGTACCTCTCCTGCCTCGCTCCGCTCGACGGGTTCGACCCCGGCGCGCACGCGGCCACGATGACCGACCCGGCCCGCGACCGTCTCGCGAGCCTCGCGGCGACCGCTCGCGACGGCTCCCGACTGGCCCGCGGGGTCATCGGCGAGCTGCGCCTCTTCGGCGCCGAGCTCGCGCACGAAGACGCCTTCATCGACCGGGTCGGCGAGCTGGTCGACACGATCCGCCGTCACGGCGTCGACGCCGCGATCTCGGATGCCCTCTCCGCCACCCCCACCACCACGAAGGAGGGACGACGATGAAGTCGCTCGTCATCCACGGCAAGGAAGACATCCGCTGGGAGGACCGGGATGCCCCGGAGCCTCGCGAGGGCGAGGTGCGCCTGCGCGTCGCCTTCGTCGGCATCTGCGGATCCGACCTGCACTACTACTTCCACGGCGCCAACGGCGAGTACACGATCCGCGAGCCTCTGGTCCCCGGCCATGAGCTCTCCGGGGTCGTCGACCTCGACCCGTCCGGCCGCCTCGCACCCGGCACGCCCGTCACGGTGCACCCGGCACGGTACGGCGCCTCGATTCCCGGCCTGGAGGAGCGCCCGCACCTGCGCCCCGGCGGCGACTACCTCGGCAGCGCCGCGGCGAACCCGCACCGTCAGGGCGGAGCCTCCGAGCTGCTGATCGTCGAAGACCACATGATCCGCGTGCTGCCCGAGGGCCTTCCCCTGGAGCGCGCCGCCCTCGCCGAGCCGCTGGCCGTCGCCCTGCACGCCGTGAGCCTGGCGGGTGACATCACCGGCCGACGTGTGCTCGTGATCGGCGCCGGTCCCATCGGCCTCCTCGTCGTCGCGGCCGCCGTGCATGCGGGCGCCGCCGTCGTCGGAGCGAGCGATGTGCGCCCCGAGCCGCTCGACCGTGCCCGGTCTCTCGGAGCATCCGAGCTCGCCCTCGTCGGTCGCGACACCATCGAGAACGAGTCGTACGACGTGGTGTTCGAATGCTCCGGCGTCGGCGTCGCCCTCACGCAGGCCGTCCGTGCCGCGCGCCGCACCGGCACGATCGTCCAGGTCGGAATGCTGCCGAACACCGACACCGGGGTGAACCTGGCCCCGATGCTGGCGAAGGAGCTCACGATCCGCGGTGCCTTCCGCTTCTCCACCGAGATCGACGACGCGGTGCGGATGCTCGCCGAGTCCGACGCCCTCGACCCGGTCATCTCGCACGTCATCCCGGCCTCCGATGCGGTCCGGGCGTTCGACGTGGCCCGCGACTCCTCCGCCTCCGCGAAGGTCCTCCTGTCCCTCTGACCTCTGTCATCCCCGACACCGAAACGCACTGCCCGCGCTCCCCCGCGCACGACACTTACGAAGGAGTAAACCGATGAGCAGTTCCTCAGTTCCCGGCGTGGACGCGCCCGCCCCGCCGCCCACGTCCAAGCGCTCGATGGGCGACCTGGTCCGCGCCGCCGTCTCCGGCTGGCTCGGCACCGCCCTGGAGTTCATGGACTTCCAGCTGTACTCGCTGGCCGCCGCCCTCGTCTTCAGCCAGCTGTTCTTCGCCGGAGAGGACCCCGGTATGGCCGTCGTCCTCGCCATGGCCACCTACGGCGTCGGCTACATCGCCCGCCCGGTCGGCGCTTTCGTGTTCGCCCGCATCGGCGACCGTGTCGGCCGCCGCAAGGTGCTGTTCTACACGATCCTGCTGATGGGCGCCGCGACCACGCTGATCGGCTTCCTGCCCACGTATGAGCAGGTCGGCATCCTCGCCCCGATCCTCCTCGTGATCCTGCGCCTCGCCCAGGGCTTCGGCGCCGGCGCCGAGATCTCGGGCGCGGGCGTCATGCTCTCCGAGTACGCCCCCGCCAACCGCCGCGGCGTCATCGCCTCGCTGGTCGCGCTGGGCACCAACTGCGGCACGCTGTTCGCCTCGGCGATCTGGGCGCTGCTGCTCGCGGTCATGCTCGAGAGCGACGTGATCGAGTGGGGCTGGCGCATCCCGTTCATCGGCAGCGCGGTCATCATGCTCTTCGCCCTGTGGGTGCGGTTCAACCTCAAGGAGAGCCCGGTCTTCGAGGAGCGCACCGACGTCGTCGACGGCAAGGCGCTCTCCCGCGACGAGATGGTCAAGCTCGCCACCGAGACCAACGACATCCGCACGCTGGAGTCGCTCGAGCGCAAGCCGATCAAGGCCGTCATCGTGTCGTTCTTCCTGCGCTTCGGCCAGGCGGGCAACTCGGGCCTCGTGCAGACCTACCTGATCTCGTTCATCACGATCACCCTCGCGATGTCGAAGGAGGTCGGCCCCGAGGTCGTCATCGTCTCGTCGCTCCTCGGGTTCCTCACGATCCCGCTCGTCGGCTTCCTCGGCGACCGCTTCGGCCGCCGCCGGATGTACATCATCATGACCGCGCTCTCGCTGCTGCTGATCGTGCCGACCCTCCTCATGATCAACACCAAGGAGGTCGTCTGGATCTTCGTCGGCTACGCGCTGATCCACAACATCTCGGTGCTCGGCCTCGCGTCGATGGAGAACATCTCGATCCCCGAGATCTTCGGCGCCCGCAACCGGTACACGCTCACCGCCATGGTGCGCGAGATCGCGGCGATCATCGCCACCGGCGTCGGCCCGATCGTGGCCGCCGCCTGGGTCTCGGCCGCGACCGGCAGCATCCTCCCGGTCATGATCCTGATGGGCATCTTCACCGCCTCGGCGCTCGTCGCCGCGATCGTGGCACCGGAATGGACGGGACGCGATCTCACCGATCCGCGTCCGGCCATGTGACCGCCGCCTGACCGACCCCGTGGGGGGGGGGGGGGGGGGGGGGGGGGGGGGGGGGGGGGGGGGGGGGGGGG
>NZ_JBWKXB010000001.1:972713-1408963 GCF_059422585.1 Microbacterium sp. GW821-FHT01D02
CCACCCCCCCCCCCCCCCCCCACCACATCACAACGAGGAAAACGACATGACCATCGAGCTCGTCGACGTCAACATCACCAGCCCCGGACGCAACTTCGTCACGCTCAAGATCACGACCTCCGACGGCATCGTCGGCTGGGGGGACGCGACCCTGAACGGCCGCGAGCTCGCCGTCGCCTCCTACCTCGCCGACCACGTCGCCTCGACCCTGATCGGCCGCGACGAGGACCGGATCGAGGACACCTGGCAGTACCTCTACCGTGGACCGTACTGGCGCCGCGGGCCGGTCACCATGGCAGCCATCGCCGCGGTCGACATGGCGCTGTGGGACATCAAGGCCAAGAAGGCCGGGATGCCGCTCTACCAGCTGCTCGGCGGTGCGAGCCGCGAGGGCGTCCGTGTCTACGCGCACGCCTCCGGCACCGATTACGCCGCCCTCAAGAACGCGATCACCGGATACGAGGAGCTCGGCTACACGGCCGTCCGCGTGCAGACCGGCGTGCCCGGCCTCGGCCAGATCTACGGCGTCTCGTCGACCGGACCCGGCGTGCGCTACGACTACGAGCCCGCAAAGCGCTCGGGTGACCGCCCCAGCGAGGAGCGCTGGGACACCCGCACCTACCTGAACCACATGCCCGGTGTGTTCGCGAAGATCCGCGAGGACTTCGGCACCGACCTGCGCATCCTCCACGACGGCCACCACCGGATGTCCCCGATCGAGGCCGCCCGGTTCGCGAAGGACATCGAGCCCTACGACCTGTTCTGGCTCGAGGACTGCACCCCGGGCGAAGACCAGTCGGCGCTGCGCCTCGTCCGCCAGCACTCCACCACACCGCTCGCGATCGGCGAGGTCTTCAACTCGGTGTTCGACTACCAGACGCTCATCACCGAGCGGCTGATCGACTACGTGCGCTCGGCCGTGACCCACACCGGCGGCATCACCGCGATGAAGAAGCTCCTCGACTTCGCCGCGATCTACGGCATCCGCTCCGGCATCCACGGACCGACGGACATCTCCCCGGTCGGCATGGCCGCGGCGCTGCACCTCGACCTCGCGATCCACAACTTCGGCATCCAGGAGTACATGCCGCACAACGCCGAGACGCTCGAGGTGTTCCAGACGTCGTTCACGTTCGACAAGGGCTTCCTGCACCCGGGTGACCAGCCCGGCCTCGGGGTCGAGCTCGACGAGACGGCCGCGGCCGGACACGAGTACACGAAGGCGTATCTGCCGGTGAACCGTCTGCTCGACGGGACCGTGCACGACTGGTGACCGTCCCGCGCGGGTGCGGTCAGACCGTGCGGCCGTCTTCGAGCCGCACCACCCGGTCGACCGTGCCCGCGGGCGGCGCCACGTGCGAGATCAGCAGCACCGACTGCTCCCCCGCCGCCTCCAGCAGATCGCGCAGCAGCGCATCGGACGCATCCGGGTCGACCCCGGCCGTCGGCTCGTCGAGCACCAGCACCGGGAAGCCGCGCAGCAGCGCACGGGCCAGAGCGATGCGCTGAGCCTGCCCGCCCGACACCAGCGCTCCCCGATCGCCCACTCGTGCGTCGAGGCCGCCCCGCTCCCGCGTCCACTCCCCGAGTCCGACGCGGTCGAGCACGGCATACAGTTCGTCGTCGGTCGCCGTGTCACGGGCGAAGAGCAGGTTCTGGCGGATGTCCTCGTCGAACAGCTGCGGGGTCTGCTCGCACAGCCCGATGATCCGCCGGAGCGCCGGACCGGACAGCCCTGCGGCGTCGCGCCCGTCGATCCGGTACTCGCCCTCGACTCGTAGGAAGCCGACGAGTGCCGCCGCGAGCGAGCTCTTGCCCGCCCCGCTCGGCCCTGCCACCAGCACGCGCTCGCCGGGCCGCAGATCGAGGTCGACACCCTTCAGCGCCGGGGCGCCGCCCGGCCAGGTGGCGCGGACACTGTGCAGTCGCACCGTGGGCGTGCCGCCGATCTCGACATCCTCCCCCGCGTCCGGACGGAGCTCCTCGGGCATCCGCTCCGGCAGCACGTCGACGATGCGCTCGGCGCTGGAGCGGACGCTGCGCCAGGATGCCGCGGCGATCGGCACCGCGCCGAAGATCTCGAACACCACCATCGGCACCAGCACCGCGACCGCGAGCCACGGACCGTCGACGGCTCCGGTGGCGAGGCCCGGCGCTGCCGCCGCGAGGGCCCAGACGGAAGCCGCTCCGGCGACAGCGGAGACCACGCCCGCGGCGACGGCCTGGGCGAGGGAGGCTCGGGAGACCACCCGGCGCAGCTCCGCGTCCGCGGCAGCGATCCGCGCACGCGCCTGCTCCTCGGCGCCGTAGGCCAGGAGCACGTCGAGGCTCCCGAAGTAGTCGACGAGCGCGGCGGAGAGATCGGCGCGGCGGGCGGACACGAGCGCCTCCGCGCGGGAGCCGAAGACCCAGCCCAGACCGATGGCGGCCGCGGCGGCCACGATCAGGCAGACCGCCAGGGTGAGGGCGGCCGGCGGCGACACGAACGCGATGAAGCCCACGGCCCCCACGGCGACGAGGGCCGCGACTCCGAGCGGCTGCACCACACGCAGCGGCAGATTCTGCAGGTTCTCGACGTCGTCCACGAGCGCGGCGAGCACCTTGCCGCGATCCGTGGCGCCGAGCCCGGCGGGAGAGAGCGGGGTCAGCCGGCGCACCATGTCGGCGCGGGTGGAGGCCAGTTGGCGGAGGGCCGCGTCGTGTCCGCTGAGGCGCTCCAGGTAGCGGGTGACCGCCCGGGTCACGGCGAAGAACCGCACCCCGACGACCGCGATCGACAGCGGCACCAGCGAGTCGACGATGGAGGCGCTCACGATGAGCCAGCCGCTGACCGCGAGCAGGCTCACGGCGGCACCGGCGGACAGCACGCCCCAGATCAGTCCGGGCAGGAATCGCCCGATCGGCGGCTGCGCGAGACGGAGCACCTCCCGGATCCGCTGACGACGCGTCTCCCCGATCACCTGAGCGGGTCGAAGGGTCATGCGCTCACCCCCAGCGCCACGATCCGATCGGCGATGTCGCGTGCCGTTCGGCGGTGGGACACGAGGAGGATCGTCGCCCCGGCATCCGCCCTCGCGCGCAGCGAACCCCACAGCCGTTCCTCGGTCGCGGGGTCGAGTGCACTCGACGGCTCATCGAGCGCGAGCACACGCCCGGGGTCGGCGGCGTGCCGGTAGAGGGCTCTCGCCACCGCGACCCGCTGCGCCTGCCCGCCCGACAGCCCGCTGCCCTGCACGCCGAGCTCGAGCGTCGGGTCGATGGTCTCGGCGCACGCGGCGTCGAGCGCGGCGCGGACACGGTCATCGTCGGGGGCCGGGTCGCCGAGCGCGACGTTCGCCGCGACGGTCCCGCGCGTGAGCCCCGGAGCCTGTCCGGCCCAGGCGAGCCAGTCGGCGGGCGAGAACGCGCGCAGGTCCTGGCCGGCGAACACGGCCACTCCGTCGTGGTCGACCGCGCCCCGCAGCGCCGCGAGCAACGAGGACTTCCCCGATCCGCTCGGCCCCTCGATCAGGGTGATGCTCCCGGGCTCGGCGGTGAAGGACACGGGCGGCAGATCGCGCACCCGGAGCTCCTCGACAACGAGGGCCCGGTCGATCCCCGGGGGCATGCGCGCTTCCGGGGGCCCGTCGACGCCTCGCGCACGGAGAGGACGGGTCTCGTCCCGCCCGCCGACGCCCTCGGACGCCCGGGCGCGCTCTCCCGCGGCATCCAGCACGTCGAACACGTCCTCGGTCGCGGCGACCCCCTCGGCGGCCGCGTGGAACTGCACGCCCACCTGGCGGATCGGCAGGAACGCCTCGGGCGCGAGCAGCAGCACGAACAGCCCCACCTCGAGCGTCAGGTCGCCCGACAGCAGCCGGAATCCCACGCCCACCGCGATCAGCGCCACCGCGAGCGAGGCCAGCAGCTCCATCGCGAAGCCCGAGAGGAACGAGTACCGCAGCACCTTCATGGTCTCGCGTCGGTACTCGTCCGCCGTGACCTCGATACGGTCGGCCGCCCGGCGGTCCCGGCCGAACAACCGCAGCGTCGACAGCCCCTGCACGGTGTCGGCGAACCGGGCGGCGAGGTGCTGCAACGTCTGCCACTGCCGCTTCTGCACGGTGCGGGTCGCCATGCCGATCAGGATGAGGAACAGCGGGATGAGGGGCAGGGTGATGATCGCGGTGAGTCCGCTCGGCCAGTCCTGCCACCACATGACGGCGACGAGCACGGGCGTCGCGATCACGGTGAGCACGAGCTGCGGGATGTAGCGGGCGAAGTAGGCGTCGAGCGCCTCCAGTCCGTGGCCCGCGGTGACCGCCAACGCCGTCTGATTACGCTGCGCCAGCCAGCCCGGTCCGAGTCGCCCCACGGCGGCGATCAAGGCGGCGCGCAGCTGCATCCCGGTCTTCGCGGCGGCGCGGGTCCCCGCGGCGTCCGAGGCCGCGATCAGCAGTCCCCGCAGCAGCGCCGTCAGCAGGAGCCAGATGAGCGACGAGGTGACGTCACGGCCTGCGAGCGCCCCGGTGACGGCATCCGTCAGCAGCCAGGCGAACACGATGACGACGGCGGTCTGGACGACGCCGATCAACGCGGATGCCGCGAGGAACCCCCTCGCGGCACCCGCGTATCTCAGCAGTCTCGGGTCGACGGGTTTCACGCGTGCGCCGGCGCCCCCTCGATGGACTTCCGGGTGACGCGCTTGCGAAACACCCAGTACGTCCATGCCTGGTAGGCGATCACGAGCGGCATGGCCACCAGCGCGGTCCAGCTCATGATCTGCAACGTGTACGGCGTGCTCGACGCGTTGGCGATCGTGAGGCTGAAGGCCGGGTCGATCGTGGACGGCATCACGTACGGGAACAGGGCCGAGAACAGCATCACGACGGCGAACAGCACGGTGAGCATGCCGGCGAAGAAGGCACGACCGTCGAACTTGCGCATCGACAGCACCACCGCGCTCAGCAGCGACACCGCGGCGAGCGCACCCGTCACCACGACGAGCCACAGCAGCGGGGCGTCCCGGCCGGCCGCGATCCCGATCGTCCAGACGACCGTGCCCGCGGCGGCGAGCACCGTCGGGATCGCCGCGACCTTCGCCAGACGCTGCGCGTCCTCATGCACCTGGCCGTCGGTCTTGAGGGCCACGAACAGCACGCCGTGCAGGAAGAACAGGAGCAGCGTGGTGATGCCGACCAGCAGGGCGTACGGGTTGAGCAGGGCGAAGAAGCCGCCGACGTAGATGTGGTTCTCGTCGATCGCGACACCCTGCACGATGTTTCCGAACGCGACGCCCCAGAGCAGCGCCGGCACGGCGGACCCGATCACGATCATCCGGTCGAAGCCGCGCTTCCACGCCGCGCTCTCGCGCTGATGCCGGTACTCGAACGAGACGCCGCGCAGGATCAACGCGAGCAGGATCAGCAGCAGCGGCAGGTAGAACCCGCTGAACAGCGTGGCGTACCACTCGGGGAACGACGCGAACAGACAGGCCCCGGCGACGATGACCCAGGTCTCGTTGAGGTCCCACACCGGGCCGATGGTGTTGATGACCTGACGCCGCGAGACGTCGTTCTTGCCGAGGAACGGCAGGGACATGCCGACGCCGAAGTCGAACCCGTCGAGGACGAAGTAGCCCACGAAGAGGAAGGCGACGATCCAGAACCAGAGTGTTGCGAGATCCATGATGCTCCTCCCTCTCAGTAGACGACCGACGGCAGCTGAGCCGTCTCGTCATGTGGTTGCTCTTCGGTGTCGGGCCCCTTCTGCGCGGCCCGGATGATGAGGCGGATCTCGACGACGGCGAGCGCGGCGTAGATCGCCGTGAAGGTGATCAGCGAGATGAGCACCTCGACCCCGCTGACACCCGGCGAGACACCGTCCTGAGTGGTCATCAACCCGAACACGATCCAGGGCTGTCTGCCCATCTCCGTGAAGACCCAGCCCATGATGTTGGCGGCGAGGGCGAGCGGGAACGACCAGATCGCGAGCTTCCACATCCAGGGCGCCGGGGGCTTCTTGGCGCCCTTGCGGGTGAGCCACAGGCCGGCGACGGCGACGAGCGCCGCGGCGATGCCCAGGCCGATCATCCAGCGGAACGCCCAGTACGTGATCCACAGGATCGGGGCGAAGTCGGTCAGTCCGGTGGCCGCGTAGGTCTGGCTGTACTCGGCGTTCAGATCATTGATGCCGTGCACGCACGCATCGAGGGTGTGCGTGGACAACAGGGACAGCAGATACGGCACCCTGATCGAGAACAGCTCGGAACTCCCGTCCGGCGTCCCCAGCGTGAAGATGCTGAACGAGGCGTCCGGACCGCAGACGGTGTTGAAGGTCGCCTCCGCGGCCGCCATCTTCATCGGCTGCGCGGCGTACATCGCGAGCCCGAGCTGGTCGCCCGTGAGCACCACGCCGGCGGTGGAGACGATCATGGCCCACAGCCCGAACTTGAGCGAGATGCGCATGGTGTCGAAGTGCTGCCCGCGGGCCAGGTGCCAGGCGGAGACCGAGATGACGACGCCGGCGGCGAACATCAGCGCGCCGAAGATCGTGTGCGGGAACGCCGCGAGCGCGACCGGGTTGGTCAGCAGCGCCCAGAAGTCGGTGAGCTCGGCCCGGTTGGTCTCGGGGTTGAACGTGTAGCCGACCGGGTTCTGCATGAACGCGTTGGCCGCGATGATGAAGTACGCCGACAGGATGCTGCCGATCGACACGCACCAGATCGTGGCCAGGTGCAGCTTCTGCGGGAGCTTGTCCCAGCCGAAGATCCACAACCCGATGAAGGTCGCCTCGAAGAAGAAGGCGAACAGGCCCTCGAAGGCGAGCGGGGCGCCGAACACGTCGCCGACGAAGCGGGAGTAGTCCGACCAGTTCATGCCGAACTGGAACTCCTGCACGATGCCGGTGACGACGCCCATGGCGAAGTTGATGAGGAAGATCTTCCCGAAGAAGCGGGTCAGGTGCAGGTACTGGACCTTGCCGGTGCGCACCCAGGCGGTCTGGAAGATCGCGGCGACGAGCGCCATGCCGATCGTGAGGGGGACGAACAGGTAGTGGTAGACGGTCGTCAGCCCGAACTGCCATCGGGAGAGGACGAGCGGATCAAGCCATTCCATGCACGACTCCTGTTCTCTGTGGCCGCTGCCTCGTGCTGTGACGCAGCCGCCCCGTTATCTCGACCAGCTGCGCGGTGGTGTCGCGCAGCTGCACGGTGCAGTCCGACGGCAGCACGGCATCGTGCACTCGCTCGGCTTCCAGGGGTCCGCCGGCCTCGTTGAGCACGCTCTGCATGAGGTCGAGATGAACCTGGCAGAGGGTCGGCCGGTCTTCCGGGCGACCGGCGGCGTGCGGGCAGGGGCTGAGGTCGATCGTGAGGCCGCGGTCGTCGACGACGGGCTCGAATCCGCTCTCCTCCAGGTGCTCGACGAGGGCGTCGAGCTGGTAGGTGGCCTCGCGACCGAGGTCGGAGGCCGCGTCGGGGAGCATGCTCCGCATGAGGTCTCCGCGGCGTGCGGCAGCCTTGGCCTTGTCGCGGGCGACCGGACTCGACGCGCCGGGGGCCCCGGTCGCCGCGCTGTACATGGTGCGCGGACGCCCTCTGGTCGTGCGGTGCTCGACGGTGGGGATCACGTAGCCGCCCTCGATGAGGCGCTGCAGGTGCTCGCGGACCGTGTTCGGGTGCAGCCCGGTGGCGTCGCACAGCTCGGCGATCGTGAGCTCGGCCCGGGTCCGCGAGCTTCCCGCTTCGAAGAGCAAGTGCAGGATTCGCACCCGGGAGTAGCTCGAGATCGGCCCGCAGACGGGCCCGCCGTTGGCCATGACTTCATTATTGCGTGGGCACGGGCGCGGTACGAGAGGTTGGGCCGTGAATAATCACCTGGTCGATAGGGATGTCCGATCCCGCCGATAGCCTGGGGGCATGGCCACCCGAAAACCCGCTCCCCCTGCCTACGTGTGCACGGAATGCGGGTGGACGACCGCCAAGTGGGTCGGGCGCTGCGGCGAGTGCCAGCAGTGGGGCACGGTGCAGGAGCAGGCGGCGCAGACCGGCATCCTCCGCCGTGTGGGCCCGGTCGCGCCGACCGCTGAACGCGCCGCGCGACCGATCACGCAGATCACGACGCAGGATGCTCCGCGCCGTTCGAGCGGCGTCGGCGAGTTCGACCGCGTGCTCGGGGGCGGCATCGTGCCCGGCGCGGCCATCCTCCTCAGCGGTGAACCCGGCGTCGGCAAGTCGACGCTGCTGCTCGAGGTCGCCGCCCAGGCCGCGCGCGGAGGGCGCCGCGTGCTGTACGCGAGCGCCGAGGAGTCTCCCGGTCAGGTGCGGCTGCGTGCCGAGCGCACCGGCGCCCTGCACGACGAGCTGTACCTGGCGAGCGAGACCGACCTGGCCACCATTCTCGGACACATCGACGAGGTGAAGCCGCAACTCGTGATCGTCGACTCCGTGCAGACGGTCTCGTCGTCGCTGATCGATGGCGCCGCCGGGCAGCCGAGCCAGGTGCGCGAGGTCGCGGCGACGCTGATCCGCATCGCGAAGGACCGCGACCTGCCGATCATCCTCGTCGGCCACGTCACGAAAGACGGTCAGGTCGCCGGCCCCCGGGTGCTCGAGCACCTGGTCGACGTCGTGTGTCATTTCGAGGGCGACCGGCAGACGTCGCTGCGCTTCATCCGGGCTCTCAAGAACCGCTTCGGACCGACCGACGAGGTCGGCTGCTTCGAGATGACCGGCGACGGCATCGCCGAGGTGCCCGACCCCTCCGGCCTCTTCCTCTCCCAGGGCGCGACCGAGCCGGGGACCTGCGTCGCGATCTCGCTGGAGGGCCGCCGAGCACTCCCGGTGGAGGTGCAGGCGCTCACGGTGCCCAGCAACGCGCCGAACCCGCGCCGCATCGTGCACGGCCTCGACTCCTCGCGGGTCGCGATGGTGCTGGCGATCCTCGAGCGCCGGGCGGGCATCCCCACCGGCAGCCTCGACGTCTACGTGTCGACCGTGGGAGGCGTGCGCTTCACGGAGCCCGCGGCCGACCTGGCGATCGCGATCGCGGTGGCAGGATCCATCCAGCAGATCTCGGTGCCCCGCACGGTCGCGGCGGTCGGCGAGCTCAGCCTGGCCGGCGAGATCCGCCCGGTGACCCAGGCGGCGCAACGACGGACGGAGGCGGCACGGCTCGGCTACGAGCAGGTCGTCGACGATCGGTCGAAGACGCTCCGCGCGGCACTCGGAGATGTGCGGGCACGCAACACGTCCCGCCGCGCCGACCGCGACATCCCGCCGTTCTGACCGCGCCGCGCGTCAGGCGTCGAGGGCCTTGAGCAGCTCCGCGGGCTCGGCCTGCATGGGGTGCGGACCGGCGATGTCGAGGAACACCGTCGTGATCGGGTGCGCGGCGAGGAACTTCCGCAGCCAGTCCGCCGTGTAGATGCCGACGCCGGGAGGCAGGTTCGCGGGCTTGTTCTTCGCGTCGCTGAACAGCAGCAGCGCGAGGTCGCCGGTCTTCGGGTCGCGGTAGGTCCAGACCTCACCGCTGTCGAGCGGATTGTCCCGCGCACCCGGCTTGATCAGCGGCACGACCGTGGTGCCGTTGCGGAGGGCGAGAGCGACCGCGGCGACGTCCTGCTTCTCGAGGGCCTGCGCCAGGGCCTCCGACCGGAAGTCCTCGGGTGCGGGCTTGTTCTTCGCGGACTTCGCCTTCTTCGCTGCCATGGCTCCAGCTTATTCACGGCGCACAGCACCGCGCGCCGATTCGGCCGTGGATACGATTGGGGCCCTCTCGAGTCCTCCATTGGGGACTGGGGTACTCGAGAGGGCCCTCGGACTCTCGAGCGGCGATGTCGAAGCGCTGGGGACGCTGTAGTTCGACGCCACTGGGGATGGCATGTTGCCGCATGATGCGGAGAGTCACCTCAATGGTATCCCAAAGACGAGCACCTGTCAGCACCAGGGGGCGAAGGACGTCGAGGTCGCCGCGATCCGTACCGGATCCCGCACACCGCCACGCGATTCGTAGGCTCCCCGCCGGGACCGCTTCGAACTCCGGAGGGGCGTCAGTACAGCAGGATCTGCGTGGTCGTCGGGCTCGTGAAGCCGCCGATCGAGACCTCGACGTGGTACGAGGCTCCCCCGCCGGGCGCGCGCTGACGGTTCTCCTGCGCGCAGGTCTCGACGCTCGAACGCGTGCGGTCCCATGTGACCGGGTCCTTGCTGGTGACCGTCGTGCCCGCCGTGAGCGTGGCGATCATGCTGCTCGGGTTCTCCTGGCAGTCCGTCGAGCGCCACCACACGTCGGAGCCGCTGGAGACGGTGAAGACCTGGGTCGTCGAACCGACGTCGATCGTGCAGTCCTTCGTGCCCTTGTTGGTCAGCGAGATCGAGAGCTTCGGCAGGACTCCGGCTGCGTACGTCTCCGCGTCGGTCACGGCCGTGACCTCGACATCCTTCGCCTCGCACGCCGCGATCGCCGGGGTCTCTGCCGATGTCGGACCGGGCGTGGGCGCATCGGTTCCGGCCGTCGGCGACGTGGTCGTCGGGGAGGTCGAGGGCGACGCGGGCGGCTTCGACGCCGTGTCCGCCGCGGCCCACGGCTGCGCGATCAGCAGCCAGGCACCGATGCCGATGGCGGCGATGAGCAGGATGAGCCCCGAGACCACGACCAGTCGCCGACGGCGGTAGACGGCAGCGGAAGGACGGGGCATGCCTCCAGGCTAAGCGATCCGGTCACCGCTTCCTGGGAGGGCGCGAGGGCAGTCCGCGCATCGAGGTGGGCGGTTCAGAGCACCTTGAGCATGCGGGTGTTGCCGAGCGTGTTCGGCTTGACGTGCGCGAGGTCGAGGAACTCCTCGACACCGGCGTCACCGCTGCGCAGCAGCTGCGAGTACACATCGGGGTCGACGACCTGCTCGCCGATCGGGGTGAAGCCGCGGCGGGTGAAGAACTCGACCTCGAACGTGAGGCAGAAGAGGCGCGACAGACCGAGCATCCTGGCCGTCTCCTCGAGTCGATCGACGATGGCGCGACCGACTCCGTGGTGCAGCCAGTCATCGCGCACCAGCAGGGTGCGCACCTCGCCCAGGTCCTCCCAGATCACGTGCAGGGCGCCGCAGCCGATCAGCACCCCGTCGGCCTCCGCGACGACGAACTCCTGCACGGAGCCGTAGAGCACCGCGAGGTCCTTGCCGAGGAGGATGCGCTGCTCGACGAGCGGCTGCAGGAGGTTCCGGATGCCGATGACGTCGGCGCTGCGCGCCGGCCGGACGATGTACTCACTCACGGGTCAAGCCTAGAACCCGCGCCCCGGCGGCACCTGTACCGCGCACAGGAAAGGGGCGGATGCCGCAGCATCCGCCCCTTCCGTGATTCAGGCTGGGTCACTCCCCGCTGGCGACCGCCAGGTCGGGGGTGCCGGCGATCGCGCCGCCGCCGGTGTTGACACCGACCGCGACCTTCTCGCCGCGCGGGCCGTGCTCGAACAGGAACTCCCCGTCCTTCGCGTCGACCTTCACGTGGTCGCCCGAGTTGAGCTCGCCGTGCAGGATCTTCTCCGACAGGCGGTCCTCGATCTCGTGCTGCATCGCGCGACGCAGCGGACGGGCGCCGAGCGCCGGGTCGAAGCCGATCTCGATGAGGCGCTCCTTGGCCGACTGCGACAGCTCGATCGTCATGTCGCGGTCCAGCAGACGCTCGCCGAGACGCTTGGTGAACAGATCGACGATCTGCACCAGCTCGGTCTTGCTCAGCTGCGGGAACACGATGATGTCGTCGACACGGTTCAGGAACTCGGGCTTGAAGTGCCGCTTGAGCTCCTCGTTCACCTTGCCCTTCATCCGGTCGTAACTGGTCGAGTCGTTGCCCTCGATCTGGAAGCCGACGGGACCGCCGGCGATGTCACGCGCACCGAGGTTGGTGGTCATGATGATGACCGTGTTCTTGAAGTCCACGATCCGACCCTGACCGTCGGTGAGACGACCCTCTTCCAGGATCTGCAGCAGCGAGTTGAAGATGTCCGGGTGGGCCTTCTCGATCTCGTCGAAGAGCACCACGCTGAACGGCTTGCGCCGCACCTTCTCGGTGAGCTGGCCGCCCTCTTCGAATCCGACGAACCCGGGAGGGGCACCGAACAGACGCGAGACGGTGTGCTTCTCACCGAACTCGCTCATGTCGAGCGAGATCAGCGCTGCCTCGTCGTCGAACAGGAACTCGGCGAGCGCCTTGGCGAGCTCGGTCTTTCCGACACCCGTGGGGCCGGCGAAGATGAACGAGCCCGAGGGGCGCTTCGGGTCCTTGAGGCCGGCACGCTGACGGCGGATCGTCTTGGAGAGGGCGGCGATCGCCTCCTCCTGACCGATGACGCGCTGGTGCAGGGCCTTCTCCATGAAGACGAGTCGGCTGGACTCCTCCTCCGTGAGCTTGAAGACGGGGATGCCGGTGGCCTGTGCGAGCACCTCGGCGATCAGACCCTCGTCGACGACAGCGGAGGTCGCGACGTCGCCCGCACGCCACTGCTTCTCGAGACGCAGACGCTCGGCGAGGAGGCTCTTCTCCTCATCGCGCAGCGACGCGGCCTTCTCGAAGTCCTGCTCCTCCGACGCCAGCTCCTTCTGCTCGCGCACGGCGGCGATCTTCTCGTCGAACTCGCGCAGCTCGGGCGGGCTCGACAGGATCGACAGACGCAGGCGGGCGCCGGCCTCGTCGATCAGATCGATGGCCTTGTCCGGGAGGAACCGGTCGGAGACGTAGCGATCGGCGAGGTTCGCCGCGGCCACGATCGCGCCATCGGTGATCTGCACCTTGTGGTGCGCCTCGTAGCGGTCGCGCAGTCCCTTGAGGATGTTGATCGCGTGCGGCAGCGTGGGCTCGTTGACCTGCACCGGCTGGAAGCGGCGCTCGAGCGCGGCATCCTTCTCGAAGTGCTTGCGGTACTCGTCGAGCGTGGTGGCGCCGATGGTCTGGAGCTCGCCACGAGCGAGGAGCGGCTTGAGGATGCTGGCCGCGTCGATCGCGCCCTCGGCAGCACCCGCACCCACGAGGGTGTGGATCTCGTCGATGAAGACGATGATGTCGCCGCGCGTGCGGATCTCCTTGGTGACCTTCTTCAGGCGCTCCTCGAAGTCACCGCGGTAGCGGGAACCGGCGATGAGCGAGCCGAGGTCGAGCGAGTAGAGCTGCTTGTCCTTCAGCGTCTCGGGCACATCGCCCTTGACGATCGCCTGGGCCAGACCCTCGACGACGGCGGTCTTGCCGACGCCGGGCTCGCCGATCAGGACGGGGTTGTTCTTGGAGCGACGGGAGAGGATCTGCATGACCCGCTCCGCCTCCTTCTCGCGCCCGATCACCGGGTCGAGCTTGTTGTCGCGCGCGGCCTGCGTGAGGTTGCGGCCGAACTGGTCGAGCACGGCCGACCCACCCTGGGTGCCGGCCGGCGAGTCGTTCGTCTGCGCACCGACGGAGGCCGGCTCGCGGCCGGGAGCGCCGGAGAGCAGTTGGATGACCTGCTGGCGGACCTTGTTGAGGTCGGCGCCGAGCTTGACGAGCACCTGGGCCGCGACGCCCTCACCCTCGCGGATGAGGCCGAGCAGGATGTGCTCGGTGCCGATGTAGTTGTGGCCGAGCTGGAGGGCCTCGCGGAGGCTGAGCTCGAGCACCTTCTTGGCGCGCGGGGTGAACGGGATGTGGCCGGTCGGCTGCTGCTGACCCTGGCCGATGATGTCCTGCACCTGCTCGCGCACCGCGTCGAGGGAGATGCCGAGACTTTCGAGCGCCTTGGCGGCGACGCCCTCGCCCTCGTGGATGAGACCGAGCAGGATGTGCTCGGTGCCGATGTAGTTGTGGTTGAGCATCTTCGCCTCTTCTTGGGCGAGGACGACCACTCGACGGGCTCGGTCCGTGAATCTCTCGAACATGCTGTGACTCCTTATTCGCACGGGGCGAAGCGCTGAGTCCTCTGACGGTTCTCTGCGCCTGTACATCGAGAGTAACCACCAGGCAGGGCACGTATGCCCGTGTTCGCCGTGGGCATACCGGGGGTTGACCGAGTTATCGACAGTCGTTATGTTAACGACAGTCGATAACAACGAGTCCGGAGCGGACCGTGCAGGAGGGGGACGACATGACCGAGGCACCGACGGCGACCAGAGCTGCGAGCCTGGTGGAGAAGACCGTCCTGGGCGTCATCGCCGGAGCCGCGGGGGCCATCGCCGTGGTCGACCTCGTGGGCAGCGGCATCCGTTCCGCCGTCCTCCTGACGAGCACGGCGATCACGATCCCGTCGATGCCGCTGCGTTCGGTCGACGCACCCGCGGTGCTCGCCGCATCCTCCAACATCTCCGGAGCGCAGTACGACTCCGTCACCCTCACCACCGTGGGCCTGAGCCTGTCTCCCCGCCTGCTGCTCGCGATCGCCGACGGTCTCGCCGTCCTGGGTCCGGTCGTGCTGTGCATCGCGGTCGCCTGGTTGTGCGTGCGCCTCTTCATCGGCCGCCCCTTCGGCACGACGGCCACCTGGGGCATCGGCGTCGCCGCCCTCGCCGTCATGGCGGGTGGCCTGCTGAGCCAGGCGGTGCGCGCCAATGCGTTCAGCGAGATCGCCTACGAGCTGGACCTCGCATCCGCGGGGGTTCCGACATTCGAGATGTCGATCGATCTCGCTCCGCTCGGCTGGGCATTCGCGCTCGCGGTCGTCGCCGGCGCCTTCGAGATCGGACAGCGCCTGCAGCGCGACACGGAAGGACTCGTCTGATGACCAGCACCGCCTCCACCAGTGCCAGCACCCGCTCCGAGAAGGCGGATGCGATCACCGTGATCCTGTATGCCGCCGTGGCGCTGGTCACGGTCGGGCTCGCCACCGTTCTGCGCGTCGGCAGCACCTTCCGCGAGACCGGGATCGCCTGGACGGTCCCGATCGACCAGCAGCCGATCACGGCATCGGCCGACTCGGGCACGATCTCCATCGAGGGGTTCGCCGACGAGGCGCTGATCATCGCGAACGACGTGAACACCGTGTCGGTCGTCGCGATCATCGCCGCCATCGTGCTCTGGGCTCTCGCGGCCGTCCTGGTCATCGCCGGGGTGACCCTGGTCGCCCGGAACTTCCTGCGAGGGCGGTTCTTCGTCCGGGCGAACGTCTGGGCGTTCAACGCGATCGGCTGGACGCTCGTCGGCGCACCGATCCTGATCGTGATGCTGGAGACCATGGGGCGCAACGGCGTCACCACCGCTCTGGGCATCGGCCCCGGAGAGCCCGCGCATCCGCTCGAGTTCTGGACCATCGCGCCCTTCTTCGCGACCGGGGTGACGGTCGGGCTGATCGCCGTCGCGTTCCGCCGCGGCATCCGCCTGCAGCAGGAGAAGATCGCGCTCGAGAAGGAAACGGAAGGACTCGTCTGATGCTCGCCTTCAGCTCCAGCACCGATCTCGGTCCCGCTCTCGCGTTCATCGGCCTCGGACTGCTCCTACTCGGCGCCGTCGCGGGGGTCACCATCTGGCGCGGGCGCAGGCGCGGGAGCACGACGCTCGTCATGGACGTGGCTCTCACCTTGAGCGGGTGGTGGGTGTCGCTGGGGCTGCTCGGCCTCGTCATCAACACCGTGAACATCATCGCCGGAAACGTCGGCTTCGAGGCGGGCACCTCCGTCAGCATGCCGTGGCCCTCCGGCGTCCCGTGCGATCCGACCGGGCTCGGCGACGAACCCGCCCTGTCCTGCGGATCGGGGTCGCTCACCTCTCCCTTCATCCTCAACAGCAGCATCGGCATCCGCCTTCTGGTCGCGCTGAGCCAGGTCTGCACGACGGCGCTCAGCCTGGTTCCGGCGGTGCTGATCGGCGTCGTCTGCTTCCTGACACTGCGTGGGCGCCCGTTCGCCCAGACGATCGTGCGCGCACTGTATGCCGGTTCGATCACCGTGCTCGTGCTGGGAATCGCTGCCGGAGTGCTTCCGGAGATCAGCGGGGTCCTCGCCCTGCGCGAGGCCGTGCCGCAGGACAGCGAGCTGTACCCGATGACCTTCCAGCTCGGGCTCTCCCTGCCTGCCATCGGCGGGGCACTCGCCCTGGCCGTCCTCGCCGCGGTCTTCAGCCAGGGCATGCGCCTCGAGCAGGAGCGCGCGCGCCTGCAGCAGGAGACCGAGCGCCTGCAGAAGGACACGGAGGGCCTGGTGTGAGCCCGGCCGAGAGCGACGACGAGTTCACCGGCATCCACTGCCGACTCGACGAGCTGCTCGCCGACCGAGGGATGACGCTCACCGAGCTGAGTGCCGCGGTCGGCGTGAGCATCGTGAACCTGTCGGTGCTGAAGAACGACCGCGCCCGCGCGATCCGGTACTCGACGCTGCGGGCGATCTGCGAGGCGCTCGACTGCGAGGTCGGGGAGCTGCTCGTGCTCGCCGAGCGCTGACGCAACAGCCGCGTCATTGTTCGTCATCTCCGCCCAGGGAATTCTCAGGAACTCTTAGCGTTGAGCCTCATGGCGTGCACTCGGCGCGCCGCGATTCTGGAGTCCCCCTCAATGAGCACCACCGCACGCGCCCAGAAGGCGCCTGATACCCGCGGACCGGTCCGGAAGCTGCTGACCTCGTTCGGCTTCCAGATCCTCGCCGCCCTCGTCCTCGGCATCGCCGCCGGTCTGATCGGCCGCCAGCTCGGCGCCACGGCGGACAACCCGACCGGCCTCTCCGCCACGCTGGACACGATCGGCAACTCGTACGTGACGCTGCTGCGTGCCGCCGTCGTCCCGCTGATCTTCACGGCCATCGTCGCGAGCATCTCGAACCTGCGCCGCGTGCAGAACGCCGCGCGTCTGGCCGGCCAGACGATCCTGTGGTTCGCGATCACCGCGTTCATCGCCGTGATCATCGGCATCGGGCTCGGCCTCGTGATCCAGCCGGGCAACCGCGCCGGCGAGGGCCTCGAGACCGGTGACCCGTACACGGTCGGCACCTGGTGGAACTTCCTGCTGGGCCTGATCCCGCAGAACTTCCTCGGCCTCACCGTCAGCACCTCGCCCGGCGCCGCCGACGGCACCTTCTCCTCGAGCGTGGGCTTCAACATCCTGCAGGTCATCGTGGTCGCGGCCGTCGTCGGCATCGCGGCGCTCAAGGCCGGCAAGAAGGCGGAGCCCTTCCTCGTCTTCACCGAGTCGCTGCTGAAGGTCATCCAGCGTGTGCTGTGGTGGATCATCCGCATCGCCCCGCTCGGCACGTTCGGCCTCATCGGCTCCGCCGTGATCAAGTACGGCTGGGAGAAGCTCGCCGCCCTCGGCTGGTTCGCCGCCGCGATCTACATCGGCCTCGCCCTCGTGCTGTTCGTCGTCTACCCGATCCTGGTCAAGACGCACGGCCTGTCGATCAAGCAGTACTTCTCGGGTGTCTGGCCGGCCGTGCAGCTGGCCTTCGTCAGCCGCTCCTCGATCGGCACGCTGCCCCTCACGGAGCGCGTCACCGAGCGCAACCTCGGTGTGCCCCGCTCGTACGCGTCGTTCGCCGTTCCGCTCGGCGCGACCACGAAGATGGACGGCTGCGCCGCGATCTACCCGGCCATCGCCGCGATCTTCGTCGCGCAGTTCTTCGGCATCGAGCTCAACTTCGTGCAGTACCTGCTGATCGTGATCGTCTCGGTCGTCGGCTCGGCCGCCACCGCCGGCACCACGGGCGCGGTCGTCATGCTCACGCTCACGCTGTCGACCCTGGGCCTGCCGCTCGAGGGCGTCGGCCTGCTGCTCGCGATCGACCCGATCCTCGACATGGGCCGCACCGCGGTCAACGTCGCCGGTCAGGCACTGATCCCGACGATCGTCGCCAAGCGCGAGGGCATCCTGAACGAGGAGCTCTACAACGCGCCGCGCGAGGGCCTGCCCTTCGCCGACGACTCCGGCGACGACGACGCTCCGGAAGCGGGTGCCGCCTCGGACAAGGAGCCGGTCAGCGCCCGCTGATCGCACTCCCGCCGCACGCAGAGCGCCCCGCCCCTTTCTCGGGGGCGGGGCGCTCTCATGTCCGCGTCAGGCGCGTCCGGGCTGACGCGTGGCACCGCGGGTGTCGAGCGCGAGCTCCTCGGCATCCATCGCGGCGATCAGCTCGCGCATGACCTCCTCGTCGAGGTTCCCGGCGTCGCGCTCGGCGAGCAGGATCTCGCGGCGCACCTGCAGCCAGCCCCTCGACAGGGCGACGAGGTCTTCGTACGACGGCCGGCTCGCGGCGTCCTCCACCTTCTGCGCCTCATCGGTGTCCTTCTCCACCCGGGTCATGCGCCTCGTGAACGCATCGAACACGCTGAGGTCGACCTCGCCGTACTTCGCCTCCCACTCGACGCGCTTCTCGGCGAGGTAGGCCTTGCCCGCCTCGCGGCTCTTCTGCCGGACGGCCTCGAGGGCGATCCGATCCTCTTCCTCGTCGACGTCGCTGGCGATGCCGAGCGCGCGGATCAGCATCGGGAGCGTCAGCCCCTGGATCAGCAGGGTGCCGACCGTGACGATGAAGGCGACGACGACGATCGCGTGCGAGGCCTCGGCATCGAGCGTCGCGAGGTCGGCCGCCGCCACCGCGATCGCGAGCGTGACCACGCCGCGCATCCCGGCCCAGGAGATGACGGCGCTGTCTTTCCAGGTGAGCTGGAGTCCCGCCATCTGCTCGCGCACGATGTGGGAGCGCAGCTCATCCGCCGTGTAATTGCTCCATCGACGCGACTTCCGGTGACGCTTCTCGAACTCGCCGGCCTCGACGCCGCGGTCCCACCGTTCGAGCCGCTTGCGGTCCTGGAAGTTCGCCCACGCGCTGGTCGGGTAGATGTAGAGCGGACGCACGACGAGCACCACGAGCAGGACCGCACCCGAGAGCAGCAGGATCTGCCCCACGGACTCGCTGCCGAGGTCGCGGAGCACGCGCGGGAACTGCAGCCCGATGTACGCGAAGACGAAGCTCTCGAGCAGCAGGTCGGCGGAGAGCCACAGCGGCTTCTCCTGCTGACGGGTCGTGTAGTCGGTGCGCGGGGAGTTGTACCCGACGTAGAGGCCCATCGCGACGACGGCGAGCACGCCGGATCCGAGCAGGTGCTCGGCGATCGCGTAGGCGCCGAACGGGGCGAGGAGGCCGAACGTGCCGATCACGACGGGATCGCTGATGCGGGTGCGCAGCTGGTGCAGGACGATCCCGAACACGAGCCCGACCGCCACACCGACGCCGACGGCGACGAGGAACTGCCAGATCCCGCCCCAGACCGAGACGCTCGCGCCCGCGATCGTCAGCGAGGCAAACACGCGGTACAGCGTGAGCGAGGTCGCATCGTTGATCAGGCTCTCGCCGGAGAGCACGGTCATGATGCGCCGGGGCAGACCGAGTCGACGGCCGATCGCCGCGGCGGACACCGCGTCCGGCGGGGCCACGATCGCGCCCAGCAGCAGGGCACCCGGGAGGGTGAGGGACGGCAGGATCCACCACGCGACGAAGCCGACGGCGAGCGCAGTGAGCAGCACGAGCCAGATCCCGAGGCGGCGGATCTGCGGCAGGCTGCGCTTGAACCCGACGAACGACACGTCGAGCGCGGCCGAGTACAGCAGCGGCGGCAGCACCAGGCTCAGCAGCACGTGCCCGTCGATGTCGAGATCGGGCACGAACGGCAGGAAGGACGCGGCGAGCGCCACGATCGTCACGAGCAGCGGTGCCGGCCATCCCCGCCAGCGCGCGAACGCGGCGATGGCGACCGACCCGACGAGGACGTAGAAGATGCCTGCTTCCATGCCATAACGGTAGCGGGGGAATGACGGCATACAGCCGCGCGTTGCAGGGAAGGATGCCCGCTACAGCTCTCTCCGTCCTCGACCTCGTCCCGGTTCGCACCGGCCAGACCAGCGCCGAGGCCATCGCCGCCTCCCTGTCCCTCGCCGAGACCGCCGACCGCCTCGGCTACCGCCGGTACTGGTTCGCCGAGCACCACAACATGCCGGCCGTGGCATCCACCACTCCCCCGGTGCTGATCGCCGCCGCGGCCACCCGCACCTCGCGGCTGCGTCTCGGCTCGGGCGGCGTGATGCTCCCCAACCACGCCCCGCTCATCGTCGCCGAGCAGTTCGCCGCCCTCGAGGCGATCGCCCCGGGTCGCATCGACCTGGGCCTCGGCCGCGCTCCCGGCAGCGACCCCGTGATCACACAGCTGCTGCGTGGCTCGGGCACCACGAGCGACGTCGAGCAGTTCCCGCGCCACGTGCAGGACATCGCGGCGCTGCTCTCCGGCGACGGAGCGACCGTGCGCTTCACCTCGGGCGGCGAGTACACCGTGCGGGCGACACCGTCCGCGACCGGCTCCCCCGAGGTGTGGCTGCTCGGGTCGAGCGACTACTCGGCGCAGCTCGCCGCCTCGCAGGGCCTGCCCTACGTGTTCGCGAACCACTTCTCCGGCCAGGGCCTGGAACGTGCGCTCGACCTGTACCGCACCGGCTACCGTCCGAGCGAGGAGCACCCCGAGCCGCGCACCTTCCTCACCGTGAACGCGGTCGCCGCGCCCACGCAGGAGGAGGCGGAGGCCCGTGCCCTGCCGCAACTGCGGATGATGGCGCGCCTGCGCCTGAACCAGCCGCTGGTCGCCCTCGAGACGGTCGAGGAGGCGCTCGCCGCCCCGACGGATCCTGCCACCGACGAGGTCGTGCAGGCCGCCCGCTCGCGCTGGTTCGTCGGCACGGGCGAGAGCGTGGCCGCCGAGGTTCGCGCCTTCGCCGAGCGGTACGGGGTCGAGGAGGTCATGCTCTCGCCGGTCGCCGGTGCCTACGAGGCCGAGGCGAAGGACGACTCTCCCGGTCGCGCACAGACGCTCGAGCTGATCGCCGCCGCCCTCCCGGTCTGACCGCCCCCGCCGCTCGCCGTCCTGTCAAGCCCTGGCTTTCCGGGTACGGCAGGCGTAGCGTCGCGAACAGTTCCGTCGACAGGGGCGTCGCCCCTCGGCGAGCGCACTGTCTGCGGCAGCGGAAGGAGTTCGATCATGAGCACCACCAAGACTCTCGCCCTCTGGGTCGCCTACGGCCCGAACGGGGTGGTCGGCAGCGTCCGCCACGACGAGGACGGATACACGGTCACGATGGTCGGGTCAGACGCCTCGACCGGCACCTATCCGAGCCTCGCCTCGGCGAAGGGCGCCCTGCACTCGCACATGGCTCCGGGCAGCGACTGGCCGCGTTTCCAGGAGCACTGAACCACGGCATCCGTCTGACCGTGCTGGGCGGTCGGGCGGGTGACGTCAGACTTCCGGTTCGCCGGAGACGATGCCCCGCAGCCAGTCACGTGCCTCGACGAACACGTCGTCGGAATAGCGGTCCGGGTACTGGACGATCTGCCGGTCGGCGCGTGGGTACGACCCGAGGAACACGACGCGGGGGCTGAAGCGGCGGATGCCGAGCAGCGCGTCGGCCATCCGCTCGTGCTCGATGTGCCCGTCCGCGTCGATCACGAACCGATAGCGACCGAGCTCGTCGCCGATGGGCCGCGACTCGATCAGCGACAGGTTGATGCCGCGGGTCGAGAACTGCTCGAGCATCTCGAGGAGGGACCCGGGGTGATCGTGCGGGAGCTCGACGATCAGCGAGGTCTTGTCGGCGCCGGTCGGCTCCGGCGAACGGGTCGTGCGCGTCACGAGGACGAAGCGGGTCACGGCCTGCGCGTTGTCGCCGATGCCCTCCGCGAGGACCTCGACGTCGTAGTGGTTCACGATGCCCGGCGCGGCGATCGCGGCCTGCGCGGGGAGCGTGCCGTCGAGCACCCCGATCGCGGAGGCGACGTTGCTCGCCGCGGGGATGTGCGAGTGGGAGGGCACGTTCGCGCCGAGCCAGCCGTGGCACTGCGCGTACGCGACCGGATGCGCCGCGATCACCTCGACCTGGTCGAGTGTGGTGCCCCGCGGGGCGACGAGCACGAAGTTCACGCGCACCAGGTACTCGCCGATGATGCGCAGACCCGGGAGGGTCGCGAGAGCGTCCTGCGTCGTGGAGACACCGCCCTCGATCGAGTTCTCGATCGCGATCATGGCGGCGTCGCTGCGGCCCTCGAGCACGTCGGCGAGGGCCTCGCCCACGTTGTGCACGGGACGCCATTCCTGACCGCGGGCCTCGGCCACCTGATCGAGCGCCGCCTCCGTGAAGGTTCCGGCAGGGCCGAGATAGCTGTAGGTGCGGCGTTCAGTCACGGGTTTCACCTTAGCCCTCGCCGGCCCGGCCGATCTTCGGATGACATCCCGGATGCGGTCCTGCCGATCAGGGGGCAGACTGAGGATATGACCAGCCGTGCCGGCCTCCCCGCGGAGGAAAGTGACCTGATCGACGTCGACGAGCTGATCGCCGCCTACTACGACCGCACGCCGAACCCGGAGGTCGCCTCCGAACGGGTCGTGTTCGGCACCAGCGGCCATCGCGGCTCGTCCCTGTCGAACAGCTTCAACGAGAACCACATCCTCGCCACCACGCAGGCGATCGTCGACTACCGCACCGCGCAGGGCATCAGCGGCCCGCTGTTCCTCGGCCGCGACACCCACGCGCTGTCGCTGCCCGCCGAGCGCAGCGCGATCGAGGTGCTGCTCGCGAACGGTGTGGACGTGCGTGTCGACTCGCGGGACTCCTGGGTCCCCACTCCGGCACTCAGCCACGCGATCCTCACCTACAACCGCGACCTCGCGGCCGACGACCCGGGTCGCGCCGACGGCATCGTGGTCACCCCCTCGCACAACCCGCCGCGCGACGGCGGCTTCAAGTACAACCCGCCGCACGGCGGCCCCGCCGACACCGACGCCACCGGCTGGATCGCGGATCGCGCGAACGCGCTGATCGCCGCAGGGCTCGAGGGCGTCAAGCTCGAGCGCTTCGCCGACATCGACTGGGACGCGATCACCGGCTACGACTTCCGCGACGCCTACGTGCGCGACCTGCCGACGATCATCGACATCGACGCGATCCGCAACGCCGGAGTGCGCATCGGCGCCGACCCGCTGGGCGGCGCGTCCGTCGAGTACTGGGCGCTGATCGCCGAGATGCACGACCTCGACCTCGACGTCGTGAACCCCGAGGTCGACCCGACCTGGCGCTTCATGACCCTGGACTGGGACGAGAAGATCCGGATGGACCCGTCGTCGCCCTCGGCGATGGCATCACTGGTCGCGAAGAAGGGCTCCTACGACGTCCTCACCGGGAACGACGC
Organism: Microbacterium sp. GW821-FHT01D02; assembly: GCF_059422585.1. NCBI lineage: Bacteria > Bacillati > Actinomycetota > Actinomycetes > Micrococcales > Microbacteriaceae > Microbacterium > Microbacterium sp. GW821-FHT01D02. The sequence continues at coordinate 995,859 of NZ_JBWKXB010000001.1, forward strand.
CGACGCGGATCGGCACGGCATCGTCACGCCGGACGCCGGGCTGATGAACCCGAACCACTACCTGGCCGTCGCGATCGACTACCTGTTCTCGCACCGCCAGGGCTGGCCCCGCGACGCCGCGATCGGCAAGACGCTGGTGTCGTCGATGATCATCGACCGCGTCGCCGAGTCGCTCGGCCGCCGTCTACTGGAGGTTCCGGTCGGGTTCAAGTGGTTCGTGCCGGGACTGCTCGACGGCTCGGTGGCGTTCGGGGGCGAGGAGTCCGCTGGAGCGTCGTTCCTCCGCAAGGACGGCTCCGTGTGGTCGACCGACAAGGACGGCATCCTGCTCTGCCTGCTCGCGGCCGAGATCATCGCCGTGACCGGCAAGACCCCGTCGGAGCGCTACGCCGAGCTGGAGCAGGCGTTCGGCGCCTCCGCGTACCAGCGCGTCGACGCTCCCGCGACCCCCGAGCAGAAGGCGACCCTGGGGAAGCTCGCCCCCGAGACCGTGACGGCGACCACGCTCGCCGGCGAGGACATCACCGCGAAGCTCTCCCACGCCCCGGGCAACGGCGCCGCGATCGGCGGCCTCAAGGTGCAGACCGAGCACGCCTGGTTCGCGGCACGCCCGTCGGGCACCGAAGACGTCTACAAGCTGTACGCCGAGAGCCTGCGCGGCCCGGAGCACCTCGCCGAGGTGCAGGCCGAGGCGCGCGCCGTGGTGTCCGCCGCGCTGGAGGGCTGAGAGCCGCGTCGAGCGCCCCGTCCCGCTCGCGTCAGGAACGGCGGCGCGGGTCAGGAACGGCGGCGCGGGTCAGGATGCGGCGCGGGCCAGGACGGCCCCGGCGTCGCGCAGCCACCGGGCGGGTTCGGCGAGCGCGGCATCCGCCGACCCGGCGAGATCGGTGAGTGACGCGGAAGCGGAGAACAGGGCGGTGTCGGCGTCGGCGGTGATGCGTCCGGCGGCGAGCATCGCGCGAGCGCCCGCCTCCGCGGCGAGCCCCGCCAGGTACGAGGGCACCTTGCCGTCGCCGGACTGTCCGTCGTAGGACCCCTCGCCGGTGACGACGACATCCGCGAGGGCGATCGCCTCGGTCAGGCCGATGAGCTCGGCCACCTCGGCGGCACCCGGGGCGAGCACGCCGCCCCACATGCGGAGCGCGGCACCCGTACCACCCGCGGCGCCGTTGCCGGGGCCGGACGGGTCGACGTCCAGCAACTCTGCGAGTCGACCCAGCCCGGCGTCGACGAGCGCGATGTCCTCCGCCGCGCGCAGCCCCTTCTGCGGACCGAACACCGCGGCGGCACCGCGCGGGCCCGTGAGCGGGTTCGTGACGTCAGTGAGCACCCGCACCTCCGGCGCCGCGCGCAGCTCGGTCAGGTCGACCGAGGCGATGTCGGCCAGCCCGCGCGCCCCGCGTGCGACCGGAGCGCCGGCGGCGTCGAGGAACCGCGCGCCGAGCGCCGCGAGCATCCCGGCGCCGCCGTCCGTGGAGGCGCTCGACCCGATGCCGACGACGAGGCGGGAGACGCCGTGATCGAGGGCCGCGGCCATGGCCTGTCCCAGCCCGGTGGTGTCTGCGTCCCAGGGGCGCAGCTCCGCCAGCAGCTCGATGCCCGAGGTCGAGCCGAGGTCGACGACGGCGGACCCGGATGGGGCGTCCGCCGTCGGCGGGAGGAGCAGCCAGGCGGTGTCGATCCGCGAACCGGCGGGTCCGTCGACCGACACCGGGATCCGTCGCGCGCCGGGCACCGCCGCCGCGAACGCCGCCACCGTGCCCTCTCCGCCGTCCGCCATGGGCCGGTGCACGAACTCGGCGGCCGGGTCGACCGATGCCCAGCCCTCGGCCAGCGCGGCCGCGGCATCGGCCGCCGTGATCGTGCCCTTGAAGCTGTCCGGCGCCAGGACGACCCTGGTCAACTCGCGATCCCCGGCGTGCTCGCACGCACGACGATCTCGAGCGGCAGCGGCGCCTGCACCCAGTCGCTGTCGACCGTCGCGCGGAACGCCTGGTATCCGACCTCGCTCAGCGGCACGCGCACCGTCGTCAGGGCCGGTGCCACATCGCTGCTCGCGGGCACATCGTCGAAGCCGCAGACCGCGATGTCGGCGCCGACCTCGCGACCGGAATCACGGATCGCGGACATCGCGCCGATCGCGACGACATCGCTGATCGCGAAGACCAGCGTGCCCGCCGGAACCCCCTCGGCGAGAGCCGCCGTCATGGACACCGCCCCGGAATCGCGCCGGAAGTCTCCCCGGTGCACGGCGGCGATCGCCCCACCGGCCGCCTCGAACCCGGCACGGAATCCCGCCAGACGATCGTCCGAGGTGCGCACGCCCTCCGCGGCTCCGAGCACGACGGCGGACCGGTAGCCGAGCTCCGCCATCCGCCTTCCGAGGGCCTCGGCGCCCGCACGGTTGTCGATCTCGATGCGGCGCTCTCCGTCGCCGTCGGGTCCGAAGGCGACGACCCGACCGCCCAGACGCGCGAACTCCGCGAGCTCGTGCGCCGTGTCCGCCTCCATCGGCTCCTGCGTGCGGGACGCGGCGAGGATCAGTCCCCGCGGCCGCTGTCCGCGCAGTGCCCGGACGATCCGTGCCTCGCGTGCCTGGTCGCGCTCCGTGATCGCGATGGTCACGACCAGCCCGTGCTCGTCGGCGCCGCGCGCGACTCCCGAGGCGATGAGGCCGAAGTAGGGGTCGGCGATGTCGGCGACGAGCAGGGCGATGACGGGCGAGGTGCCGCGGGCGGTCGCCTGCGCCGAGACGTTCGTCGTGTAGCCGAGCTTCGCGGCGGCGGACTCCACGCGTTCGCGGAAGGACTCCGCGACCTTGCGCTCGGATCCGTTGAGGACGCGCGAGGCGGTGGCCAGGGAGACGCCGGCCTCGCGAGCCACGTCGTGCAGGGTGGGTGCGGCCGCGCGGCCGTGACGAGGGGCGCGGATCGTGGACGACCGCTCCGCGGACGATGCGGGCTTTGTCATGCCCCAGAGCCTACTTCCCGACACGGCCGCACGTCGGTCACGCCCGGCCGGGAGCATGACCGACGCGCGGATGCCGGAGACGTGCTCACCCGAGGTGCGGGGAGACGGCGGCGGCGAAGGACTCGACGGTGCGGCGCACGACGTTCTCCGGAGCATCCGCCCACACGTCCGCGTTGAAGATCTCGACCTCGATGTCGCGGTCGTATCCGGTGGCGATCACCGCGCCGGTGAGCGAGGCGAAGTCGATCACGCCGTCGCCCGTGTAGTGCCGCGAGAGCAGCACGTCGGCCGCGAGCGGCGTCTTCCAGTCGCACACCTGATACGTGGCGATGCGGCCCTCGCGACCGGCCCGCGCGATCTGCTCGAGCACCTGCGGGTCCCACCAGATGTGGAACGTGTCGACCGCGGCGCCGACCACCTCGGGCTCGAAGTCGGCGGCGATGTCGAGCGCCTGCCCGAGCGTCGACACGACAGCGCGGTCGGAGGCGTACATCGGGTGCAGCGGCTCGATCGCGAGCGTCACTCCGGCGGCCTTCGCGTCCGGAGCCAGCACGCCGATCGCATCGCGGACCCGCTCGCGCGCCCCGATGAGGTCGCGCGATCCCTCGGGCAGACCGCCCGCGACGAGCACGAGCACCGCGGTCGACCCTGCGGCGCCGGCAGCGGCCAGCGTCGCGGTCTCCTCGATGGCGCGGCGGTTGTCGTCGAGGGCACGCTCACGCTCCGGACCGACCGGAAGCGTGAAGAACCCGCCGCGGCAGTGCGTCGAGAAGCGCAGCCCCGAGTCGGCCAGCATCCGGGCGGCGACGTCCAGGCCGACCTCGTTCACCGGCTCGCGCCAGAGGCCGATCGACCGCACGCCGGCATCCGCGGTGACCCGCAGGGCCGTCGCGAGGTCGGCGTGCTTGATGGTCGCCTGGTTGATCGACAGCCGCGGGTCGGGCGTCGGCGAGGAGGGGCTCATGCGTCCACTCCGTTCAGGCGCAGCATGCCGTGCCACCGTTCGCGCGCGAGGTCGGGCTGCTCCAGCGCCAGCGACGTGTTCGCCAGCTCGACGATCCGGCTCAGGTGGGGCAGGCTGCGCGCCGAGTGCAGGCCGCCGACCATCTGGAACGCGGGCTGATGCCCGTTCAACCAGGAGAGGAACGCGACACCCGTCTTGTAATAGAAGGTGGGCGCCGCGAACACCTGTCGGCTGAGCTCCTCGGTCGGACCGAGGATGCGCAGGTACGCCTCGGGGTCACCGGCATCCAGCGCCTGGATCGCGGCCGACGCGACCGGGGTGATCGCGGCGAACGCGCCGAGCAGCGCGTCGGAGTGCGTGCGCACGCCCGCTGCGTCCCCCGAGTTGTCTCCGAGTGCACGGCCTGTCGCCGAGTGCACGGCCTGTTCACGCGAAATACCCGTGCGCTCGGCGAGGTCCCGTGCACTCGACGAGCCAGCCGCGGCACCGCCGATCAGGGACACGTAGTTGAAGTCGTCGCCGGTGAACATGCGCACGCCCTCGGGGAGGCGCTCGCGGACCGAGATCTCGGACTCCGCGTTGAGCAGGCTCATCTTCACGCCGGCGACCTTGTCGGGGTTCTCGGCGATCACCTCGAGGAGCACGTCGGAGGCGGCCCGCCAGTCGTCGGAACCGAAGTAGCCGGCGAGCTCGGGGTCGAAGGCGGTGCCGAGCCAGTGCAGCACCACGGGCACGGTCGCGCGCGACAGCACCTCGCGGTACACGCGGCGGTAGTCCTCGGCATCCGTCGCGACACGGGCGAGGTGACGGGAGGCCATCAGCACCGGGCCGGCGCCCTGCTCCTCGGTGAAGTGCAGCTGCTCGAGGTAGGCCGCGATCACCTGGTCGAGCGAGATGTGCGTCTCGGCGATGTGATCGGTGTTGACGCCGACGACGACGGAGCCGCCCTCCTCGCGGGCAACCTCGGCCGTGCGGGAGATCAGCTCGCGGGTGGCCGCGGCATCCAGGCCCATGTTGCGCTGCGCGGTGTCCATGGCGTCGGCGACGCCGAGCCCCCAGGAGTAGACGTTGCGGCGGAACGCGAGAGTCGCCTCCCAGTCGATCTCGGCCGGCTGACCGGGGGTGTTGTCGGCGTGCACCTTCGGCACGACGTGCGCGGCGGCGTAGGCGATACGGCTCCGCAGCGGGGAGGTCGGACGCGCATAGGCGCCGGAGTCGTTCAGCGCGACGTCGCCGGTCTCACCGTTCGCGCGGAGGAGTCGGAGGGTGCTCATCGTGCGCCTCAGTCCAGGGCCAGAGGCTCGAGTGCGACCTTGCGGCCCTCGGCGCTCGACGTCAGCCCGGCCTCGGCGAACTGCACGCCCCGGGCGCCGGCGAGGAGGTCGAACGGGTAGTCGGTGCCCTCGACGTAGGACACCAGGTACTCCTCCCACTGCTGGCGGAAGCCGTTGAGGAACACGTCGTTGGTCGGCACCTTCTGCCAGTCGGCGTCGTAGTCGCGGGTGTCCTCCAGGTCGGGGTTCCACACCGGCTTCGGGGTGGCGTTGCGGGGCTGGATCTTCGCGCCGAACAGGCCGACCACCGCGGAGCCGTGCGTGCCGTCCACCTGGAACTCCACGAGCTCGTCGCGGTTGACGCGCACCGTCCAGCTCGAGTTGATCTCGGCGATGATGCCGCCCTCGATCTCGAAGATGCCGTACGCCGCATCCTCGGCGGTGGCGGTGTAGTGCTCGCCCTTCTCGTCCCAGCGGTCGGCGATGTGCACGGCCGCCTGGGCGTAGACGCTCTTGACCTCGCCGAACAGGTTCTCGAGCACGTAGTTCCAGTGCGGGAACATGTCGGTGATGATGCCGCCGCCGTCTTCCGTGCGGTAGTTCCAGCTCGGGCGCTGTGCGGGCTGCCAGTCGCCCTCGAAGACCCAGTAGCCGAACTCGCCGCGCACCGAGAGGATGCGGCCGAAGAAGCCGGAGTCGATCAGGCGCTTGAGCTTCTGCAGACCCGGGAGGTAGAGCTTGTCGTGCACGACGCCGGTCTTGACGCCGGCCTGCTGGGCGAGACGCGCGAGCTCGAGCGCCTCGTCGAGCGACTCGGCGGTGGGCTTCTCGGTGTAGATCGCCTTGCCGGCCGCGATGGCCTTGCGGATGGCGGTGGCGCGGGCCTTGGTCACCAGGAAGTCGGCGTAGATCTCCCACTGCGGGTCGGCGAGGGCGGCATCGAGGTCGGTCGTCCAGTCCTCGATCCCGTGCTTCGCGGCCAGTTCGGCGAGCTTGGCCTCGCTGCGCCCGACGAGGATCGGCTTCACGGTGATGCGGGAGCCGTCGGGGAGCTCGATGCCGCCCTCCTCGCGGATCGCGAGGATCGAGCGCACCAGGTGCTGCCGGTATCCCATGCGCCCGGAGACGCCGTTCATGATGATCCCGATCTCGCGGGTGGTCGGCTGTGCCATGGTGTTCCGTTTCTCTCGCGGGAAGCTGTCCGCGCTCCATGTGTCCGGCAGGCCGGACCTCGAGTGGAAAGCGCTTTCCGTGATCTTGCCACGAGACACCACCCGCTCGCAACCACCGCCCACCCGCGCCCCGGCGCCCCGGCGCCCCGGCGCAGCCACGGGTGTGAGGTCAGCCGGTCGAGACCCGGTTCAGCGCACGGCGGTGCTGGCGCGCTCGACGAGGGCGGTCGGGACGACGGCAGACCCCTCGGCCTCCGGCGCACCCTCGATGGCGCCGACCAGTGCGGACACCGCGCGATGGGCGAGCGCGGTGAAGTCCTGGCGGATCGTGGTCAGCGGGGGGCGGTAGTTCGCGGCGTCGGGCACGTCGTCGAAACCGATCACGCCGACGTCCTCCGGCACACGGCGGCCGGCATCGGCGAGCGCGCGCAGCAACCCCAGCGCCATCTGGTCGTTGGCGCAGAAGACGGCGGATGCGTCGGCCAGCACTCCCCCGGCGGTGAACCCGGAATCGGCGCTCCAGTCCCCCCGGACGACGACGGGCGGACGGATGCCGGCGGCCGCGAGGGCCTCACGCCATCCCCGCTCCCGCTCGGCGGCGGCGAAGGAGTCGGCCGGACCGGCGAGGTGGTGCACGGTCGCGTGGCCGAGCGCGAGGAGCCGCTCCGTGGCCGCGGCCGCACCGCCGGCGTGGTCGCTGTGCACCGAGGTGAATCCGGCATCGGTCGGCGCATCCACCACGACCAGGCGCAGCCCCGGCGGCGTCTCGGTCCCGGGGACGAGCGCCGACGCCTCGTTCAGCACGATCGCGCCGTCGACCTCCTGCTCCGCGAGTCGCTCGAAGGCCTCGGCGACGCCGTCGGTCGCCGTGACCAGCGTGAGGGCGTATCCGCGTTCGGCGGCGGCCTCGGCCGTGGCCTGCAGCATCCGGGAGTTCCCGACCGTGGCGAGAGTCGTGACGACGAGCCCGATCGTCTGGGAGCGGCCGGTGCGCAGGGCCCGGGCCGCACGATGCGGGCGGTAGCCGAGCTCGGTCATCGCGGCCTCGACGCGGGCTCGAGTGTCGGGGTCGACCCGCGGGCTGTCGTTCACGACGCGCGACACGGTCTGTCCCGAGACCCCCGCACGGGCGGCGACCATGGCCATCGATACGCGTCCGGATGCCGGACGGCGACGGCCGGACATCGACCCCTCGCCTCCGTCGCGTTCGCTCTCGGCCACGCTCCTCCTCCGTCCGCGGCCCCGGTCGCTCATCGCGCGTGATCCCGGAGCCACTTTCTCCGTGTTGACGTTATCACGGCACTGTGCGTACCATGTTTACGTGAACACGCACGATCTCCCCGAGCTGCGCTCCGAGCCCCTGGGCGCCGGCGTCGTCCGACGCGCCACCACCCTCGCCGACGGCCGCGACCTGATCTACTACGACGATCCCGGGACCGCACTCGGAGCCGAGCGCGCCGTCGACGCCCGCACCCTCGACCCCCGGCCCGAGACGGCCACGATGCGCCTCGATGTGCTCACCGGGGACTGGATCACCGTCGCCGCCAACCGCCAGAACCGCGTCATGATGCCCAGCGCCGACGCCGACCCGCTGGCCCCGCAGACACCGGGCAACCCCTCCGAGGTGCCGTCGCGCTACGACGTCGCGGTCTTCGAGAACCGCTCCCCCGCGTTCGGCCCTGCGCTCGCCGAGGCCGTGGGCACCGCGCCGCAGGCGGCGAACGCCCCGCGTGGCCTCGACGACCTGGCCGCCCTCGGCCTCGGCCGCACCCGCACCTCGGTCGGACGCTGCGAGGTCGTGTGCTTCAGCCCCGAGCACTCGGGATCGTTCGGCACGCAGTCCGTGACCCGCGCGCGCACCGTGATCGAGGCGTGGGCCGACCGCACGGCCGCGATCTCGCAGCTGCCGGGGATCGAGCAGATCTTCCCGTTCGAGAACCGCGGCGAGGCGATCGGCGTCACCCTCCCGCACCCGCACGGCCAGATCTACGCGTACCCGTACGTGACCCCCCGCACCACCCGCCTGCTGGAGTCGATCGACCGGACCGCACCCGACCTGTTCCAGCGCATCCTGGAGTCGGAGCAGGCATCCGAGCGCGTCGTGTTCCGCGGCGAGCACTGGACCGCCTTCGTGCCCTTCGCCGCTCGCTGGCCGCTCGAGGTGCACCTGATGCCGCACCGCCACGTCCCCGACTTCGCCGAGACCACCGAGGCCGAGCGAGACGAACTCGCGCCGCTGTACCTGCGGCTGCTCCGGGGCGTCGACGCCCTCTACGACTCCCCGACCCCGTACATCGCCGCCTGGCACCAGGCGCCCGTGCACGTCGGCCGCGACACCGTTCGCCTGCACCTGCAGCTGACGAGTCCGCGACGCGCCGCCGACAAGCTGAAGTTCCTGGCCGGCTCCGAGGCCGCGATGTGGGCGTGGGCCGCCGAGGTGCCGCCGGAGCTGGGCGCCGCACGCCTCCGCGAGGCGATCGAACGCGCGTCGCAGGACCCGACCGCCGAAGGAGCCTCCGCATGACCGCCGCCCACGACGCCGCCCGGGCGCTGTTCACCGACCTCACCGGCCGCGAGCCCGACGGCCTGTGGTCGGCCCCCGGACGGGTCAACCTCATCGGCGAGCACACCGACTACAACGACGGCTTCGTGCTCCCGTTCGCGATCCCGCAGCGCACGGTCGCCGCCGTCGCCCTGCGCGACGATCACCGCGGCCGGGTCCTGGTCGGCTCGACCTTCGCGTCGGAGCCGGTCGAGGTCGGCCTCGACGAGCTCGACCGGCTGTTCCCCACCGCGGTCGGCGCCCACCCGGCCGTTCCGGAGTGGGCCGCCTACCCGCTCGGGGTCGCCTGGGCCCTGCGCCAGGCGGCGGAGGACGCGAGCGGATTCGGCGGACTCGACATCGCGATCGCCTCCGACGTGCCCGTGGGCGCGGGGCTCTCCTCCTCCGCCGCGATCGAGGGAGCGACGGCATCCGCCCTCGACGAGCTGTGGGGCACGGGCCTCGACGGCACGGCCCTGGCCCGCATCGGACGCCGTGCCGAGAACGAGGCCGTCGGGGCGCCCACCGGGATCATGGACCAGATGGCGTCGATGCTCGGCGAGCCCGACACGGCGATCTTCCTCGACTGCCGCTCCCTGGAGACCGAGCTCGTGCCGCTCGGCGTCGCGGAAGCCGGACTCGCGATCCTCGTGATCGACACCCGCGTGAAGCACGCCCACTCCACGGGCGGCTATCGCGAGCGCCGGGCATCCTGCGAGCTCGGCGCCTCGATCATGGGCGTGCCCGCACTGCGCGACGTGACGGTCGCCGATCTGCCGCGCGCGCAGGAGCTGATGGACGACGTGACGTTCCGTCGGGTGCGCCACATCGTCACCGAGAACCAGCGCGTGCTCGACACGGTGCAGGTGCTCCGGGAGCAGGGCGTGCGCGCGGTCGGCGACCTGCTCGTCGCCTCGCACGCGTCGATGCGCGACGACTTCGAGATCTCGACCCGCGAGCTCGACACCGCGGTCGACACCGCCCTGGCCGCGGGCGCGCTCGGTGCTCGCATGACCGGCGGGGGCTTCGGCGGGGCCGCGATCGCCCTGATCGAGCAGGACGCCGTCGACGCCGTGTCCCACGCGGTGACCACGGCGTTCGCCGCAGCCGGGTTCGACGCGCCGCTGCTGTTCACCGTCACGCCGTCCGCCGGCCCGCGCCGCGACGCCTGACAGAATGAAGGGTCGAGCCGCCATCGCCGCGGCAGGAGAGGAACGCATGTCCTGGATCGTCACCGGCGGCGCCGGCTACATCGGCGCCCACGTCGTCCGCGCGCTCGCGGATGCCGGGCTCACCCCCGTCGTGCTCGACGACCTCTCCAGCGGCGTGCCGTCGTTCGTCCCCGAGGGCGTGCCGTTCGTGCAGGGCAGCATCCTCGACCGCGCCCTCGTCGAGAAGACGCTCCGCGACCACGACGCCGAGGGCGTCATCCACGTCGCCGGGTACAAGTACGCCGGCGTCTCGGTGCAGCGCCCCCTGCACACGTATGCGCAGAACGTCGAGGGCACCCGGATCATCCTCGAGGCGATGGAGGCCGCCGGGGTCTCGAACATCGTCTTCTCGTCGTCGGCCGCGGTGTTCGGCACCCCCGATGTCGCCCTCGTGGTCGAGGACACCGCCAAGAAGCCCGCCAGCCCCTACGGCGAATCGAAGCTCATCGGCGAGTGGCTGCTGCGCGATCAGGCCATCGCGACCGCCGAGTCGGAGCGTCCGCTGCGCCACACCTCGCTGCGCTACTTCAACGTGGTGGGCTCGGCCGACCCGACGGTGTACGATGTCAGCCCGCACAACCTCTTCCCGATCGTCTTCGAGGCGCTCATCGCGGGCAGGACCCCCAAGATCTTCGGCGACGACTACGCCACCGAAGACGGCACGAACGTGCGCGACTACGTGCACGTGGGCGACATCGCCGCCGCTCACGTCGCCGCGGCGCAGCGCCTCGCCGGCGGCCAGCCGATCGAGGCCGCCTACAACCTCGGCTCCGGCGACGGACTCAGCGTGAAGCAGATCATGGATGCCGTCGCCCGCGTCACCGGCATCGACTTCACACCCGAGATCGGACCGCGCCGCCCCGGCGACCCCGACCGCATCGTCGCGACCGGCGAGCTCGCGGCCCGCGACCTCGACTGGACCATGCGCTACACGGTGGACGAGATGGTGCGCACGGGGTGGGAGGCGCGGCAGGCCGCGCAGTCGTAGTCGTCAGAGGTCGCGGGCGCGGATCGGGTAGAGCCAGAAGCAGAGCCACGCGAGCGCGGTGAAGCAGAGCGGCACCACGGCGAGCATCAGGCGGATGGCGCCGTCGACACCGTCCGGCTGGGCGTCGTCCAGCGTCGCGTCGAAGCCGGACGACGTCAGCACCACCGCGGCGACGATCGCCTGCAGCACCACGGACCCGCGCACCACGAAGCCGTTCACACCGAAGTACGCCCCTTCCCGGCGGTGCCCGGTGCGCACGGCATCCTCGTCGATGATCTGCGCGAGCATCACCTCGAGCAGCTGCAGCAGACCGCCCACGCCCACACCGACCGCCACACCGACCAGGGCCGCGCCCAGCACATCCGCCGGCGCGAGGTACCCGAGCACCGCGACGCCGAACACGGCCACGCTCCACAGCACGGCGGTGCGCGGGGAGGTGCGACGCACGACCGCGCTCCAGAGCACGATCGAGGGGATCGCGGTGACGAAGATGGCCCCGAGCAGGAGGCTGCCCTGCCCCTCGGGGGCATGCAGCGAGTACCGCACGTAGAACGGGATGGCCGCGAGGATCACGGCGATCGAGGTCTGCACGAACAGCGAGCCGAGCACGTACGGCACGAAGGCGCGGTTGCGGAACGTGTACTTCAGCTGGTCGCCCCAGCGCATGGCCTCCGACGCCGCCTCGGGCACGCGGCGCTCGATCATGCCGCCGAAGAACGACCAGACGAGGAGCACCAGGCACACGCCCCCGAGCACCAGCGCCATGCCGGGCCAGCCGAGCGCGCTGTAGAGGGCGGGCGCGCCGGCCGTGCCCAGCACCATGCCGAGGATCGCGAAGATCTGCCGCGGCACGTTGCCGCGGGCGCGCTCCTCCGTGGTGCGGAAGATCTCGGGGAACAGCGCGGAGATGTTCAGCACCACGACCACGAACGCGATGTCGTACACGGCCACGACGACGAGGAACCAGACGATGAGGCCGGCGACCGGGAGCTCGGGCGGCATCCAGACCAGCGCGAACGCCACGACGAGCGGCACGATGCCCAGGCCGATCCACGGGATGCGTCGACCCCACGGGGTGCGCAGCCGGTCGGAGAGCGCGCCGACCACGGGGTTCAGCAGCGCGTTCAGGATGCCGTGGGCGATCATCGCCACCGCCACCCAGCCGGCCGGCACCGCGAGGTGCGAGACGTAGAAGTAGACGACGAAGGCCGAGAAGGTCTGCGCCATGAGCTGCGTCGGGAACCCCGATGCGCCGAACGCGATCGTCTGCGCCCTGGTCGGGGCCGCGTCCAGACGACGGTCGCGGACGCGCTCGCGCAGAGACGTCATCGAGCGTCCCCGCGCTGCAGGTCCCGGAGGTCGCGCCACCCGATGCGCACGAGCGACTCGTCCTCGATGGCCTGCAGCACGGCGGGATCGCTCAGCAGGCGCAGCTCGTACCCGCGCTTCGCCGCGCTGAAGTCGACGGCCGCACGGAGCTCGTCGTCGTCGACCATCGGATGCAGGTAGATCTCGGTGACCCCGGCGGGCACGGCGCGCAGCAGCGCGATGAACCCGTCGCGCATCTGCTCGTAGGTCTCCTCCTCCGAGGTGCCCTCCCTCAGGAGCTCGAACGGATGCGACCAGAGCCGGTCGATGATCTCGACCCCGAACGCGGCGGCGGCGGCCGCGGACTCGTCGAGCTTGCCCTGCAGCGCGGGCTCCTCCCCCACGCCGTCCATGCTGCGGGGCAACCGGAAGGGAAGCCCGTGGCGCGCAGCCAGCTCGAACACCGGGCGGAGGAAGTCGCGACCGGTGACGAGCCCGTAGACCGAGCCCATGTGGTTGTCGAGGTGCGTCACGTCGACACCGGCGTCGAGTGCGGCCTGCAGCTGGGCGGCGAGCTCGGCGGCGACGTCCTCGTCGGACGCGGCGCGCTCCACGGACGCCACATCGACGGGGAAGAAGCCGGCCGCGTCGACGAGGGTCGTCGCCGTGCCGGTCAGCGGGCGCCAGCGGTAGCGCGCCCACTCGCTCGTGAGCACGAGGTGCACGCCCACGTCGAGGTCGGTGCGGGATGCGGCGAAGGCGAGGACCTCCGGCGACCACGAGCACGGCACCATCACGGTCGTCGAATCGATCCGGCCGGCGTCGAGCAGCTCGACGATGGCCGTGTTCGCCGCGTGGCACATGCCGAAGTCATCCGCGTTGAGGATGATCGCCCGGGCGCCGGGGGCGAGGCCGAGGCGATCGGCGAGGTCGGAGGGTGCGGTCATCGGAGGCTCCTGTCGGGAAGGAACAGCGGGGCGGACGGGGGTCAGCGACCTGTCTTGGGCGCTGGGGTGAGGATCCGGGTGAAGAGGGCGACGCGGAGGGCGGAGGCGGCCTCGCCGACCGCGCCCACGAGCGGGGCCTCGGGGCCGAACGACGACACGAGGAACCGCAACGGCAGCTGGGCCGCGTACTGGTCGGCGATGCTCCGGATGGCCTCGACGAGCGCCGGGTGCGCGGCTTTGCCGCTCAGGATGAACGCCTCGGGATCGAGCACGAGCCCCACGCTGCCGGCCACGAGCACGATGCGTCGGCCGATCTCGGCGACGATCCGGAGCGCGGCCTCGTCCCCGCCCGCGGCGGCTTCGAGGTGATCCGCCAGCGAGGCGTCGGCGTCGCAGCCCTCGCCGAGCGCGAGATCGCCGACGACGGCGTCGCTCACGATGGGGGCGCCGATCGGGAGGGGGGTCTGCGGAAGGTACATGACCTCGCCGGCGACCCCGGAGAATCCCCGGTGCAGTGCCCCGTCGATCACGATGCCCGCCCCGAGTCCGTCGTCGAGGAGCAGCAGCGCGAAGCTGGCGAGGTCACCGCCCGCACCGCCGGTGAGCTCGGCGAGCGCGGCGAGGTTGACGTCGTTCTCGATGCGGACGGGGCAGTCGAGGGCCGCGGCCAGTGCCGCGCGGAACGCCCCGCCGTCGGGACCGAGGTCGTCGCGGATGCCGCCGTCGGCCGTGACGATGCCGGGGACGCCGACGACCGCGAGGTGCACGGCGCCCTTCCCCGCCTTGAGCGTGCGACGGCAGCGGTCGACGAGGTCGACGATGTGCGCGACGCGCTCCTCGGCGGGCGGCAGAGCAGCGTGCTGCTCCGCTCGCACGACCCCGCTGGCGTCGACGAGGACGACATGCGCGGCGTGGTGGTCGATGTGCACGGCAGCCGCGTATCCCAGCCGCGGATGGAGGGCGACGCGACCGGCGGCCGGCCCGCGCGTCTCCCGGTCGACGCCCGCGGAGGCGACGGCTCCCGCCCCTTCCAGCATCCGCAGCACCTGGGTGACCGCGGTGCGCGACAGGCCCGTGGCGGACATCAGTTCCGCGCGGGTCTGGGGACCGCTGCGTGCGAGGGATTCCAGGATCGCGCGACCGTTGAGCGTGCGCAACAGACCCTGAGGTCCCGCGAGTGGTCTGGACATGTTCTCCCCGAGATCTGGTCCGTGCGCCGATGCCCGCTCAGCATGCCACATCAGGTCGCACTCGTCGACACTTCGAGTCATACCCATCGCTCGATTTGACGCTCCCCCGTCTCGCCGTTTACATTACAGATCGGTAACGGCGGCATTCGGGGGGATCGACCGCCGCCCGCACCTGCTCTCCCCCGGAAGGATCCCGTCACGAATTCCCTGCCACCCGAGCGCGCGCACGACGCCTCGGACGCTCCCGCCGAAGTCCCTGACTCACCTCGCCCGCTGCTGCGGCGCGACCTGCGTCGATCGACCACCACCGACGCTCAGAGTCCCCACGCGGCGAGCACGCCGGATGCCGCTGCCGCTCGCCCGGCCCAGCCGCAGCCCCAGGACCAGCCGCAGCCCCAGGCCCAGGCGCAGGACCAGCCGCAGGCGCAGGACCAGCCGCAGCCTCAGACGGCCGACGAGCCCCGCCCGCAGCCCCCGCGCGGCCGCCCCCTGCCCTCCGCCCCGCGCACGGCAGCCCGCGCTCGGATTCGCCCCCGCCGACCGCAGCGTCCGTGGGCGCGGGCCAAGGCCCTCGGCGCCACCTTCGCGGTCGGTGCGATGGTCGTCGGAGCCGTTCTTCCCGCGCTGAGCCCGGTGGCCGGCCAGGTCGCCGCCGCCACCGCCAGCATCACCGCCGCGGACGGCGTCGCGCAGTCCTACACCTCGACCGACGAGATCCAGGCCGAGATCGCTCCGCGGGGAAGCTTCTCCGCGACGACGCCCGAGGAGATCACGGAGACCCGCAACCGCGCGGCCGCGGCCGCGATCGCTGCCGGCATGCCTCTCGGCAGCGCGATCGAGATCCCGGTCGCCGATCGCATCGTCATGCCGATGGCGGCGGGGACCTACACGTTCACCGACGGCTTCGGCGCCTCGCGGCCGGGCCGCTCGCACCTCGGCCAGGACTTCGCCGCGCCCGTGGGAACGCCGATCAACGCCGCGATGAAGGGCTGCGTCTCCCGTTCCACCGAGAGCTACCAGGGCTACGGCGTGACGATCCAGATCGAGAGCATCGTCGACGGGCAGGCCGTCAGCACGGTCTACTCGCACCTGAACTACGGGACCCGTGCGGTCGAGGTCGGAGAGTGCGTCGACGAGGGCCAGTACATCGGCGACGTCGGATCGACCGGGTACGTGTTCGGCTCGTGCCTGCACTTCGAGGTGCACATCAGCACGGTGCCCGTCGACCCCATGCCGTGGCTCAAGAAGAACGTGAACGCCTGACCGCACGACCCCCGCTCCGCCTCCGCGATCCCTAGGGTGGAGGGATGAGCCCGATCGTGGTCCGCGACGCCCGTGTCGACGACGCCGACGAGGTCGCCGGCGTGCACGTCCGCTCCTGGCAGGCGGCGTACCGCGGGCTCATCGACCAGGCCGTGCTCGACGGCCTCTCCGTCGAGCAGCGCGCCGAGTCCTGGCGCGGCTTCGTCGCCGCCCCGCTGCCGACCGGTCTCGGCATCCTCGTCGCCGTCCGCGACGATCACGTGGTCGGCTGGACCTCGTTCGGCTCCGGGCGCGACCCCGACGGCCTGTCCGACGGGGAGGTCTACGGCATCTACGCCGACCCGACCGCGTGGTCGACGGGCGCCGGGCACGCACTGCTCGAAGCCGCCGAGCAGCGGATCGCCGCCGCCGGGCACGACCGCGCCTACCTGTGGGTGCTCGACGGGAACGACCGCGCCGACACCTTCTACGCCCGCCACGGGTGGGAGGAGGACGGTGCCATCAAGATCGAGGAGCGCCCGCAGATGACCCTGCGCGAGCACCGTCGCGTGAAGGACCTGCGGCGCCGCTGATCCTGCCCGCTGGTCCTGCGCCGTTCGCCACGGCACCGCACCCCACGGCGCCGCACCCCACGGCACCGCACCCCACGGCTCAGTCGAGCGCGGTCATCACGTGCTTGATGCGGGTGTAGTCGTCGAACCCGTACTGCGAGAGATCCTTGCCGTAGCCGGAGTGCTTGAAGCCGCCGTGGGGCATGTCCGACACGAACGGGATGTGGGTGTTGATCCACACGCAGCCGAAGTCGAGGTCACGGGAGAACCGCATCGCCCGCGCGTGATCGGTGGTCCACACCGACGAGGCGAGCGCGTAGGGCACGTCGTTGGCCATCTGCAGCGCCTCCTCATCCTCGGAGAACGCCTGCACGGTGAGCACCGGGCCGAAGATCTCGCCCTGCACGACCTCGTCGTCCTGCCGCACGCCCGACACGATCGTGGCCTCCCAGAAGTAGCCCTGGTCGCCCTGGCGCCGTCCGCCGGTCTCGATCTTCGCGTGCGCGGGGAGACGATCGATGAAGCCCTGCACCTGGGCGAGCTGCGCCGCGCTGCTCAGCGGCCCGTAGAGTACGCCCTCCTCCCGCGGGCCACCCGTGCGGGCGTGCGTCTTCACCCTGGCGACCAGCGCCTCGACGAGCTCGTCGTGCCGCGACGCATGCACCAGCACGCGCGTGGCGGCGGTGCAGTCCTGCCCGCCGTTGAAGAACGCGCCCGTGATGATGCCGTCGACGGCCTTCTCGATCGAGGCGTCCGCGAACACGATCGCGGGCGCCTTCCCGCCGAGCTCGAGGTGCACGCGCTTGACGTCGTCCGCCGCCGACCGCGCCACCGCCATGCCGGCTCGGACGGAGCCCGTGATGGCGACCATCTGCGGCGTCGGATGCTCCACCAGCGCGACACCCGTGTCCCGATCCCCGAGCACCACGTTGAGCGTTCCGGCCGGTGTGTGCAGGGCGACGATCTCGGCGAGCAGCAGCGTCGTGAGCGGCGTGGACTCCGCAGGCTTGAGCACCACGGTGTTCCCGGCGGCGAGCGCGGGGGCGATCTTCCACACCGCCATGTTCAGCGGATAGTTCCACGGGGTCACCTGCCCGATCACGCCGACCGGCTCGCGGCGCACGAAGGAGGTGTGCCCGGCGAGGTACTCCCCCGCGGCGCGACCCTCGAGACTGCGCGCGGCACCGGCGAAGAAGCGCAGCTGGTCGATCGACTGCATGATCTCGTCGGCGACGAGGCTGCCGCGCGGCTTGCCCGTATCCTGCGACTCCAGGTCGGCGAACTCCTCGGCCCTGGCCTCCATCTCGTCGGCGATGCGGAACAGCGCGAGCTGACGATCGGCGGGCGTGGTGTCCCGCCAGAGCGGGAAGGCGGCGGATGCGGCGGCATAGGCGTCATCCACATCGCCGCGCACGGAGAGGGGCAGTTCGCCGTACGTCTCCTCCGTGACCGGGTCGATGAGCGGCAGGCACCCCTCGCCGGTCGCGGGCACGGAGCGGCCGCCGATGAAGTTCTGCAGCGGGGCGGAGTTCTTCAGAAGGTGACTAGGCATGGCGTCATCGTAGCCTCATCCGTGCGGAATCTGTAGATCTGGTTCTTTCAAACGACTGATTCGGTTGCCATTACGCACTTCTACTGGCAATATCGACACATGAGCACGAAATCTCCGCAGCCTGCCCTGGACGACATCTCGAAGCGGATCGTCGAGCTCCTGCAGGAGGACGGTCGTCGCCCCTATGCCGAGATCGCCCGCGAGGTCGGGCTCAGCGAAGCCGCGGCCCGCCAGCGCGTGCAGCGGATGACGGAAGCGGGCATCATCCAGATCGTCGCGGTCACCGATCCGATGCAGCTCGGCTTCCACCGCATGTCGATGATCGGCATCCGCGTCTCCGGCGATCCGCGGGCGATCGCCGAGGAGCTCACCACGATCCCCGAGCTGGCCTACGTCGTCGTCACCCTCGGCACCTTCGACATCCTCGTCGAGGCCGTGTGCGAGAGCGACGAGCACCTGATCGACCTCATCGCCACGCGCATCCGGACCATCCCCGGCGTCGCGCACACCGAGAGCCTGCTCTACGCGGGGCTCTACAAAGACCTCTACAACTGGGGAACGCGCTGAGGCGCGCCCCGCTCACATCGGAGTGAACATGGGCACCACCGTCTTCGAACGCCGGCAGCCGCCGCAGTCCGTCATCGACGATTCGCTGCGGGGCACCGCGCTCCGCGTGTTCTGGCTCGACGACGTCGATCGGCCGACGCACCCGCCCCTGAACGGCACCGTGCGCGCCGACCTCGCCATCGTCGGCGGCGGATACGCCGGTCTCTGGACCGCCGTGCGCGCCAAGGAGCGCGACCCGGAGCGTCGCGTCGTGCTGCTGGAGGCCTCGCGCATCGCCTGGGCGGCATCCGGCCGCAACGGCGGCTTCTGCGAGTCGAGCCTCACGCACGGACACGAGAACGGCGTGAACCGGTGGCCGGAGGAGATCGATCACCTCGAGGAGCTCGGCCACGCGAACCTCGACGGCATCGAGGAGACCGTCGCGCGCTACGGCATGGATGCGGAGTTCGAGCGCACGGGCCAGCTGGCTGTGGCCGTCGAGCCGCACCAGGTGGAGTGGTACCGCGACGAGCCGGGCTTCCTCGACCAGGAGGCGGTGCAGGCCGAGGTTCATTCGGAGACGTTTCTCGCGGGCGACTGGGACCGCGAGGGCTGCGCGATGGTGCACCCCGCCAAGCTCGGCCTGGAACTCGCCCGCGTGGCCGCCGACCTGGGCGTCGAGATCCACGAGCACAGCCTGGTGCGCGGCATCGAGGGTGACGGGTCCGGTCCGATCACGCTGGTCACCGCGAACGGTCGGGTGATCGCGGATGCCGTGGCCCTCGGCACGAACGTGTTCCCGTCGCTCCTCAAGCGCAACCGCCTGATGACGGTGCCGGTGTACGACTACGTGCTGATGACCGAGCCGCTCTCGGACGAGCAGCTGGCATCGATCGGCTGGTCGAACCGTCAGGGCCTCGCCGACAGCGCGAACCAGTTCCACTACTACCGACTCACCGGCGACAACCGCATCCTCTTCGGCGGCTACGACGCGATCTACCACTTCGGCGGCAAGGTGCGTGCGGAGTACGAGGACCGCATCGAGAGCCACCGTAAGCTCGCCTCCCACTTCTTCACGACGTTCCCGCAGCTGGAGGGCCTGCGCTTCACGCACCGCTGGGCCGGGGCGATCGACTCGTCCAGCCGCTTCTGTGCGTTCTTCGGCACCGCGCGCAAGGGGCGCGTGGCCTATGCGACGGGGTTCACCGGACTGGGCGTGGGGGCTGCGCGCTTCGCGGCCGACGTCATGCTGGACAAGCTGTCCGGCGAGGAGACCGAGCGCACCGAGCTGCGGATGGTGCGCGAGAAGCCGATCCCGTTCCCGCCCGAGCCCGCGGCCTCGATCGGGGTCAACCTCGTGCGCGCGGCCATGAACCGGGCCGACCACAACGAGGGCAGGCGCAACCTCTTCCTCAAGACGCTCGACGCCGTCGGCATGGGCTTCGACTCGTGAACGGCCTCGCCGCGGGGGCCGGAGTGGATGCCGGCGCGCTCGTCCTCGCACACGAGCTGCTGCCGGCGGACGAGGTGCTCGCCGGCGCGCCCACGACCGCCGTGCACGAGCTGGCGACGCTCGGCGGCATCGAGGTGGGCATCTGGGAGATGACGCCCGGCACCGCGACCGACACCGAGGCCGACGAGGTGTTCGTCGTGCTGTCCGGCCGCGCCACGATCGCGTTCGCCTCGTCCGGCCTGCCCGACCTCGAGGTCGGCCCCGGCTCGGTGGTGCGCCTCGCCGAGGGCATGCGCACCACCTGGACCGTCACCGAGACCCTGCGGAAGGTCTACGTCGCCTGACGCGCTCGGGTCCGCAGGAACCACACCCGGCGCTCCTGATCGCGTCGCAGCCACGGCAGGAACGCCCACCACAGCAGCAGCGCCACCGCGGCCCCGCCGATCAGCCCCGCGCACGTGTCGGTGAACCAGTGCGCGTTGATGAGCGTGCGCTGCCACACCATGCCGACCGCGAGGAGCACGCCGAGCACGATCCAGATCCGGCGCACCCAGACCGCGGAGGCCGGGATGAGCGCGAGCACCGTGAGGACGAGCGCCGCCATGCTCACCGAGTGGCCGGACGGGAAGGACCCGTGATCGACCTGCACGAGCGGCCCGAAGAGCCCCGCCGCCGTGTCCTCGGCCGGACGCGGCCGGTCGACGAGGTTCTTCGTGAGCTGCGACAGGAGTCCGGGACCGGCGAGCTGCACGGCGAGCACGAACAGCGCGGAGCGCCAGCGCCCGATCAGCACCAGCGCGAGCGGGAGCAGGATCATCATGAGCACCGCACCGGGCAGCTGCCCGAGGTGCTGGAACATCTGCGCTACCGCGAAGCCGGGGAGCGTCGACTCGGGCCCCACGCCGATGCCGCTGCGCCACAGATCGTCGAGCCCCTGCGACCACGGCGCCTCCGGGGCGACCACCACGCCGACGGCGAGAGCCGCGAACACCGCGAGCAGCCCCACCGCGGTCCACAGCATCCATCGAGGGCGCAGCACAGCCACCGGCCGGGTCTCGTTCCCGACCGCGAACGCCGTGGTCACGACACAGATCCCAGCAGCGGGCGCACGGACGCGTAGGCGTCGGCGACGTCGCGCGTCGGCACGTCGTAGACCCGTGCGATGCCCTTCGTCCCCTGATGGCGCGGCCAGCCGGGGTCGCCCCCGGCGATGAAAGCGACCGCGGCGCCGTGCACCTCGTCGGCCAGCTCCTGCGGCGGGTTCGCGCCCGCGAGCGGCTCGATCGACGGCCCGTCGAGGCAGTCGAAGAAGAACGGCACGTCGAGGCAGTGCTCGGCGAAGCCGAAGTGCCCGGACGGCCACGAGAACCGGTACAGCCAGGTGGGCGCGGTGCCGCGGTCGGCCACGACCTTCAGCAGCGCGGAGCGGAACATCCGGTCCGTCAGCAGTCGACCGCCGATCCTGGCGTTGCCCAGCCCGGTGATGTCGGCGTTGGCGGCGAGATACGCCTTCCGCACGCTCTTCGGCAACCCGAGCTTGTTCAGCAGGAGCGACCGCGGCACCCAGCGCAGCTTCTTCTCGGAGCCCGAGAACACCATCGTGAACTCGTCGTCGGTCGCCCCGAGGACGAGCGGCTTGTCGGCCCCGACCCCGGCGGAGAGCGACTCCCGCGTGGGACGCGGCAGCAGGTCGCCGTCGACCGCCGGGCCCAGGGGAAGACCGTCTTCGACGACGCTCCCGAGGGAGTTCGGCCCGAGCTCGGTCGCCTTCTTCTGCAGGTCGAGGATGCGCTCCTCCGTCAGGGAGGAGAACCCGGCGACGGTCGGCGAGACCCCCGCCGCGGCGGCGAGTCCGCGCCCGAACGCCGCGGCCCGTGCGGGGGACACATCGGCGAGGGCGCCCGAGATCGCATAGACACCGTGGAACAGGTGCTGCGCCTTCTCCATGCCGAGCAGGGTCAGCACGGCACCACCGCCGGCGGACTGCCCGGCGATCGTGACCCGCGAGGGGTCGCCGCCGAACTCGGCGATGTTCTGCTGCACCCACTCCAGCGCCAGCAGCCAGTCGCGCACGCCGCGGTTGGAGGGAGCATCCTCGATCCATCCGAAGCCGTCGAAGCCCAGGCGGTACGAGAGCGAGACGGTCACGACGCCGTCGCGGTTGAAGTTGCGGCCGTCGTACCAGGGGCTCGCCGGAGAGCCGGCGAAGTACCCGCCGCCGTGGATCCAGACGAGCACCGGGAGACCGGTCCCCTGCTCGGCGCGGACGGGGTCCGGCGTGAAGACGTTCACGTTGAGCGTGGAGTCGCCCTCGACGCTCGGCTCGGGGATGAGCGTCACGCCGGGGTCTCCGCGCTGCGCCGTGGCGGCGAACTCGAGCGCGTCGCGCACTCCCGTCCACGGCGCCTTCGGCACGGGAGCCTGGAAGCGCAGCGGGCCGACCGGAGCCTCGGCGAACGGGATGCCGAGGAAGGCCGCCGACCGCGGATTCCCTCGCCCTCCCGTGGTCGGACGCCAGCGGCCGCGCACGGTTCCGGCGGCGGTGGCCACCTCGACGAAGTCGGCGGTCGTGTCGAAGTCGGTATCGGTCATCACAGCATTCTCCTGGTCGTTCCTGGTCATCAGCGCACTCCCTTGATCGGCGCGGTCGCGACGGCGGCGAGGATCACGAACACGATCGCGAAGACGAACAGCATCGCGTAGCCGCCCATCGTGCTGATGATCAGCAGCGCGATCGACGGACTCATCGCCTGCGGGATGTTCGTGGCCACGTTGAGGATGCCGAGGTCCTTCGCCGCCGCCCCGCTCGCGTTCGGCAGCACCTCGGTCATGAGCGCCGCATCCACCGCCATGTAGACGCCGAAGCCGATGCCGTTGATGACGCTCATCACGATCATCCCCGTCATGTTCGGCATGACCAGCGGCATCACGAAGCCGATGGCCATGATGACGGAGGACACGTAGATGAAGACCTTGCGGCGGCCGACCTTGTCGCTCCACCAGCCGGACACCCCGATCGCGAGCAGCGTCGGCACGAACGCCACGAGGGTCAAGGTGAGCACCGCGCCCTGCGCCTCGGGAAGCGAGAGGCCGATGTACTTCTGCAGCATGTAGAGCTGATAGGTCGAGACGACGAAGTAGCCGAGGATCAGCAGGAAGCGCGCGGCGAACGCCCACGCGAAGTCGGGGTGCTTGCGCGGGTTCACCCAGAACCCCTTGAAGAACGCACCCCACGCGAACGGCTCGACGGCCGCATTCTTCGACGACCAGTCGCGGTTGACGACGACGAAGAGCACGGTCGAGACGATCACGACGACGCCGAACACGGAGTACGCGACACCGAACTGCGCGGCGAGCGCGCTCGCGATCATCACGCCGATCATCCCGCCGACCTGCATGCCGATGCCGAGCATCGCGCTCGCTCCGCCGCGCTTCGAGCGCGGGAAGCGGTCGGCGGTGATCGTGGTCAGCGGCGCCTGGAGGAAGTTCAGGGCGACCTGGATGACGACCCAGAACACCGTGATCCAGACGAGCTGGGTCAACGACCCCATCCCCAGCAGCAGGATGCCGCCGATGAGCGACCCTGCGAGCATCCACGGTGCGCGCCGACCGAGGCGGGAGCGGGTGCGGTCGCTGAGGGCGCCGGCGAGCGGCTGCGCGAAGAGCGTGAAGATGAACGACACCGTGGTGACGATCGCGAGGTTGGCTTCTTGGCCTTCCTCGCCGAAGATCACCTGGATCTGGGTGGGGAGCAGGATGCCGAGCAGGCCGGCGTAGCTCGCGAACAGCGTGAGACCCGCGATGAGCATGCTCGGCAGGAGGCGCTTGTTCGCCGGCGGACTGGCGGCGGGTTCGCCTGCGGCCGGTGGTTCGGTGGCGATGACCCCGGTGGCGGCGATCTCGGTCGCCGGGTCGAGAGGGGGAAGTGACATGTCGGCTCCTCGTTGAGCGGAATGGGGTTAATACCAAACGCTGTTCGGTATTCATCCGACATGCTGACAGATGACTCGCCGTCCTCGCAAGCCATTCACGAACGTTGTTTGGTTTTCGTGATCTCGCCGTGACGGATACCCTGGTGCCATGGCGACACGAGGGGCATACGCGAAGGGCGTCGCCAAGCGCGAGGAGATCCTCCAGGCCGCCCTCACCGTCGTCGCCGAGCACGGATACCGCAAGGCCTCCGTCCGTGAGATCGCCGATGCCGCGGGCCTCAGCCCCGCGGGCCTCCTGCACTACTTCGGCTCGAAGGAGGAGCTGTTCGTCGCGATCCTCCGCGCCCGAGACGACCGCGACGAGCAGGAGTACGCAGGCGAAGACGCCTCCGCGGCCTTCCTCGCGGTGATGCGCCACAACGCCTCCGTCCCCGGACTCGTGCAGCTGTACGCGCAGCTCGCCGCCGAGGCGGGAGACCCCGCGCACCCCGCGCACACCTACTTCCGCGAACGCACCGAGCGGGTCGAGGCCCTCACCCGCGCCCAGGTCGTGGAGGACCAGGAGGCCGGCCGGATCCGGGCCGACGTCGACCCCGCCTGGGTCGTGCGCACGCTGCACGCACTGGCCGACGGACTCCAGGCCGCGTGGATGCTCGATCCGTCGCTCGACATGGTCGCCGAGATCGAGCAGTTCCTGGTGCTGCTGCGCCCCGACTGACGCACGCTCGGACTGACGGACGCCCGGACTGACGGACGCTCCGTCTCGCGAGACCCGCGGGAGGACCGAGGCCGTGGGAGCGGCTCAGTCGAGCGTCTTCGCCACGGCGTGCGGCATCCGCGCCCGCATCACCCGGACGGCCTCGGGGCTGTCGTCGACGAGCACGGCGTCGCGACCGAGCGCCGAGGCGACGGCCCCGGTCGTACCGCTGCCCGCGAAGAGGTCGAGCACCCGATCCCCCGGACGGCTGGACGCGGCCACGATGCGGCGCAGGATGCCCTCGGGCTTCTGCGTGGGGTAGCCGGTCTTCTCCCGCCCGGTCGTGGGCACGATCGTGTGCCACCACACGTCGGTCGGCAGCTTGCCGCGCGCCGCCTTCTCCGCGGTCACGAGTCCGGGCGCCATGTACGGCTCGCGGTCGACCGCCTCGGAATCGAACACGTACTCCCGCGGGTTCTTCACGTAGACCAGGATCGTGTCGTGCTTGGTGGGCCAGCGGCGCCGCGACTTCGCACCGTAGTCGTACGCCCAGATCAGCTCGTTGAGGAAGCAGTCGCGCCCGAACACCGCGTCGAGCATGACCTTCGCGTAGTGCGCCTCCCGGTAGTCGAGGTGCAGGTAGAGCGTCCCGTCGTCGGCGAGCAGCCGCCAGGCCTCCTCCAGCCGCGGCATCAGGAACGCGCCGTAGTCGTCGAAGCGGTCGTCATAGGCGCGCAGCATCCCACGCACACGCTCGTACGCGTGGCCGTGGAAGCCGTGCCGCACCTCGGTCTCGGGCTCGGACGCGGGGGCAGCAGGCTCCCCCTCCGGCGCGGGCTCCCCCTCCGGCGCGGGCTCCGCGTCCGGCGCGAGCATCCGCCGTGCCGTCACCACCTGCCGCTCCTGCGTGCGGCCGGTGTTGAACGGCGGATCGAGGTAGACGAGGGTGAACGAACCGGAGGGCAGCGTCGCGGCGACCGCGAGGTTGTCGCCCTCGATGACCGTGACGGCCCCCGGCACGATCGGCGCGATCACGGGCACGGCACCCGACTCGACCGCGTCGCCTGCTCCGGTCCGAGGATCAGCGTCCGGCGCCGTCACGGCACCCGATGCAGCCACGCCTCGGTGGCGAACTTCGACGCGACCAGCGCCTCCGCATCGGCGTACTCGTCGGCCGAGACGGTCCCGGTCTCGGCGTCGGTCAGCGATCGGAAGGTGTCCTTGAAGCGCTCGATGATCTCGGCGCGCTCGAGCCCGGTCTGCGTGCGCAGCGGGTCGACGCGCTTGGCCGCCGAGGTGGTGCCCTTGTCGCTGAGCTTCTCGCGTCCGATGCGCAGCACCTCGGTCATCATCTGACCGTCGATGTCGTACGACAGGGTCGCGTGGTGCAGCACTCCGCCGTTGGCGAGGCGCTTCTGCGCGGCGCCGCCGATCTTGCCGGTCGGGCTCGCGATGTCGTTGAGCGGCTGGTAGACCGCGTCGATGCCGAGCGAGCGCAGCGCCTGCAGCACCCAGTCGTCGAGGAAGGCGTAGGAGTCGGCGAACGTCATGCCCGCCACCAGCGAGGCCGGCACGTAGAGCGAGTACGTGATGATCTGCCCCGCGGCCATGAGCATCGCCCCGCCGCCAGAGATGCGGCGCACCACGTCGAACCCGTGCCGTGCCGCCCCTTCCGGGTCGACCTCGTTGCGATACGACTGGAACGACCCGATCACGACGGCGGATTCGTCCCACTCCCAGATGCGCAGGGTCGGGCGTCGCCGTCCCTCGCCGACGCGCGAGGTGAGCACCTCGTCGAGGGCGAGGTTCATGCGCGGCGAGACCGCCTTGTCGTGCACGATCTCCCAGTCGAAGTCGCGCCACCCCGGGGCGGTCACGAGGGCCCGGCGCACGGCGGTGCCGACGGCCTCGGGCGAGAAGCCGAGCAGCTGGGCGCCGTCGGGCAGCGCCCCGCGGACCGCGGCCGCGATCGCCGTGGCATCCGACTCCGCCGGCAGGCCGTTCACCGCGGCGTCGATGTCGTCGAGCGCCGAGTCGGGCTCGAGGAAGAAGTCGCCGGCGAGGCGGAAGCGGGCGATGCGGTCGTCCTCGATCTCGAGGTCGACGACGACGAGCTTTCCGCCTGGAACCTTGTATTCACCGTGCACGGTTCCAGCTTAAGCCGCGCGGGCGCCGATCCGGCGGGTCAGCCGCCGAGCACGACCACACGCTCACCGGCGCGGATCGGCGTCGAGTACCGATTCCCGGGCGGCGGGAGCGGGCAGATGAACTGGTCCGAGAACGCGCACGGCGGCAGGTACGCCCGGTTGAAGTCGATGACCGCGGTGCCGTCGTCGGCCGGCTCGTCCACCGGGAGGAAGCGGAACCGGTACGTCTCGAGCCCGTTCGTGCCGTCGGCGAAGACGGCGTTCAGCACGCCCTGCCCGTTCCTGGTCACCGTCAGGGTGTGCGGCGACCCGGCGAGCTCGAACCGCAGGCGTCCCGCGACCGGCGTCTCCCGCGCATCGCCGTCGACCGCCGTGATCACGATCTGCTCGTCCGGCGTCTCCTCGAAGATCGCGGGCAGGCGCCAGCGCTCATCGGGCGCGTAGGCGTCGATCGCGGTGAACCACTCGCGCTGCGGACGCGCCGGATTCAGCACCCGCAGCGCGAGCGTGCCGTGTCGTTCGAACACCCGCAGCTCGCGGCGACCGAGTCGGATGCTCTCGCCGCCGCGCAGCGTGACGGTGGAGCCTGCCTGCCCGAGCTCGCTGCCACGGATGCCGCCGTCGCCGGTCAGCGCCCAGAGACCGGGGATGCCGTCGACCGCGGCCGCCTCGGTGATGAGCCAGTTCGTCGACTCGAGCGCCGACGGACCGTACTCGGAGCCCGCATAGCGCTCGCGCGCGGCGTGCCAGTCCTGCCAGTCCTTCACGAAGCTCATCGGAGCGGGTCCTCCCTTGCGAGGGCACCGCACCGCGGGGCTCTCCTCGCTCATGCGCGGAATGTTGCCCCGAATCTACGGGCGCCATCCGGGCCGCGAGGCCGCTGCGTCACACGCCTTCACCGCGCGTAACGCCGCGTCACACCAGCGCCTCCGGGAGGGAGGGAGGGAGCGCGTCTCAGCGCGCGGGGATGTGCTTGTCGAGCCAGGCCAGCACGTCGGCGCGCACCTCGTCCTGCTGCAGCTCGTTGAAGATCTCGTGACGCGCGTCCGGGTAGACCAGCGTCGTGACGTCCGTCAGCCCGGAACGGCTCCGGTACTCGTCGGCGAGCTTGTGCACGCTGCGCGGGCCGCCCACCGGGTCGTCGCGTCCGACGAGCAGGAGCAGCGGGATGTCGTGGCCCAGGTCCTTGGCCGGGCGCCCGTAGAGTCGCGCGGCCTCGATCGGGCCGAAGAGCTTGAGCAGCGGTTCGTCGGTGGTCAGCGGGTCCTCGTCGAAGGAGGTCCACACGGCGGGGTCGCGGCTGAGCCACTCGAACCCGGTCGCGTCGTCGCCGGCCCACCGCGCGTTCAGCGGCGCCGCGTTGAGCGAACCCGGCATCCGCAGTGCGGAGCCGGAGAGGATCACCGCATCCCACGCCTCCGGGTGGTCGTTGACCAGCATCTGCGCCAGGAACGAGCCCCAGGAATGCCCGAGGAGCACGAGGGGCAGGTCGGGGTTCTCGTCGCGGATGATGCCGGTCAGCTGCCAGACGGCGTCCTCGGCCGCGCGCAGGCCGCCCTTGCCCAGACGGCCGAGCTTCTCGGGTCCGCCGTGCTGGCGGATGCCGGTGCGGCCGTGACCGCGGTGGTCGTCGGCGTAGACGGTGAAGCCGGCCTCGGTGAGAGCGCCGATCAGTGCTCCGTATCTTCCGGCGTGCTCGCCGACGCCGTGCAGGAGCTGCACGACTCCGCGGGGAGTCCCCGCAGCCGGATGCACGTCATAGACGATGGCGACGCCGTGGTGGTCGGTGAACTCGCGGGTATCCATCACGGTGCGAGCCTACCGACCGTGCGCGGCGGGCGGCTACCGCGCGACGGCATCCCGGATCGCGAACGCGATGTCGCGGTCGGTGACCTCGTAGCCGCCGACCCCGTCGGAGGCGGAGCCCATGCGCACGCCACCCTCTTCCGTGACGGCGCGCTTGGCCGAGAAGTGCAGGGCGTCGACCCCGGCCGCGGCGAGCACCGGGGCACTCGACACGTCGACACCGCTGCCGGCCATGATCTCGATCTCGCCTTCGGCCGCGGCGACAAGCGCCCGGAGGGTGTCGAGGCCGTCGATCGCGGCGGAGGCCCCGCCCGAGGTGAGGACGCGACGGAGTCCGAGCTCCCTGGCGCTGCGCAGCGTCGCGACCGGGTCGGCGGTCACGTCGATCGCACGGTGGAGCGTGGCGGATGCGCCGTCCGCGGCGTCGCGCAGCCGGGCCATCGCGAACAGGTCGAGACGCCCCTCGGCGTCGAGCGCCCCGATGACGACGCCGGAGGCGCCCGCGGCGATCGCCCGCCGCACGTCGCGTTCCGCGACCGCGAGTTCGTCCTCGTCGTAGTGGAACCCGCCCGCACGGGGGCGGATCAGCACGTGCACCTCGGGCCCGTCGGCGCCCGCCGCCTCGACGGCGAGTTCGAGCGTCGCCGGCGACGGGGTCAGCCCGCCGAGAGCGAGGGCCGTCGCGAGCTCGACGCGTGCGGCGCCGATCTCTGCGGCGATGCGCACTCCGGCGGGATCCTGCACGGCGATTTCGAGAGCAAGCGTTCGGGTCACCCCTCCATTGTGCCCGACCCCCTTCCCGCCCCTCGCGGCCCTTCCCCTCTCCTCCGAAAATTAGATAGGCTAACTAAGTAATGTCTGCGTCTGATGAATCCCTCCACCTCACCGCCACAGACCTGCGCATGGCCACCTTCCGCCTGGCCCGTCGACTCCGCTGCGCACGCGCCGCCGACTCGATGAGCGATGCGCAGCTGGCGGTGCTCGCCGACCTGCGCATGAACGGCCGCCGCACGATCTCCACCCTCGCCGAGCGCGAGCGGGTGACCGCCCCGTCGATGACCAGCACGATCAACGGCCTCGAGGAGCAGGGCTTCGTCGCGCGCACCCCCGATGAGGACGACCGCCGCCGTGTGCAGGTCGACATCACCGATGCCGGCATCTCGATCGTCGTCGAGACGATCCGCCGCCGCGACGAACTGCTCGCCGACATGCTGCGCGAGGTCGACTACACCGAGGACGAGCTCACCACGCTCCGCGAAGCGAGCGCCCTGATGCGGAGGGTGGTGGAACGATGAGCGCGATGTTCCGCTCCTTCGCCAACATCAACTACCGCATCTGGTTCGCCGGCGCCCTGATCTCCAACGTCGGCGGGTGGATGCAGGCCACCGCCCAGGACTGGGTCGTGCTCACCGAGCTGACCGACAACGACGCCACCGCGATGGGCGTCACCATGGCGCTGCAGTTCGGCCCTCCCCTCGTGCTGGTGAGCATGACGGGCTGGGTGGCCGACCGCTTCGACCGACGGCACATCCTGTTCGCCACGCAGTCGGCGCTGCTCGGGCTGGCCATCGCCGTCGGCGTGCTGCTGCTGAACGACCTGATGACGCTGCCGATGATGTTCGGCTTCGCGCTCGGCTTCGGCATCGTGAACGCCTTCGACGCCCCGGCACGGCAGGCCTTCGTGTCCGACATGGTCTCCACCGGTGACACGTCCAACGCGGTCGCCCTCAACTCGGCGTCGTTCAACCTGGCCCGCATGGTGGGTCCGGCCATCGGCGGCCTGCTGATCGTGGCGATCGGCTCCGGCTGGGTGTTCATCGTCAACGCGACGACCTTCCTCGCGATGCTCCTCGCGCTCCTCCTGATGCGGCGCAGCCTGCTCGCCCCGCGCATCAAGAGCCGCAACCGCGGAGGGCTCGCCGCCGGGTTCCGCTACGTGTGGGGGCGCAGCGATCTGAAGGTCGTGTTCGTGACGGTGTTCCTGATCGGCGCGTTCGGCATGAACTTCCCGATCTTCGCGTCGACCATGGCCCTCGAGTTCGGGGCCGGCGCCGACGGCTACGGCGTGCTCAGCTCCGTCCTCGCGATCGGCTCGCTCATCGGCGCCCTGCTCGCGGCACGGCGGGACCGGGCGCGCGTGCGCGTCGTCATCCTCGCCGCGGGCGGATTCGGCATCGCGGCGTTCATCTCCTCCGCCATGCCGAGCTACGCCTCCTACGCGGTCACCCTCACCTTCACCGGCTTCATGATCGTGACCCTGCTCACCACGGCGAACGGCTACGTGCAGATCACGACGGATCCCGCGCTGCGCGGACGCGTCCTCGCGCTGTACATGGCCGTCATCATGGGCTCGACCCCGGTGGGCGCTCCCATCGCCGGCTGGGTGGCCGACACGTTCGGTCCGCGCGCCGCGATCATGCTCGGCGGCACGGCCGGATTCGTCGCCTGCGCGATCGGTGTGATCTGGGTCGCGACGTCAGGACGACTCCGCCGCGACGAGAACCGCCGCTTCCTGCTCACGCTCGACGAGACGCGCCCGCTCCGTGTGATCGAGGTCGACCCGATCGAGTTCAGCGACGAGGCCGCCGTGACGACGCCGATCCGCACCGCCAAGAAGCACGGCCTCGAGGAGTGACGCCGGCGTCCGGCACTCAGGGCGAGGGCCAGTCGTCGTACGTGTAGGGCTCTGCCGCGGAGTCGTCGTGGTAGACGCCGAGCTCCTCGTTGAGGTCGTCGGAGTCGCCCCACCAGCGCGGTGAGACGAGCGAGACCACGATGGTCTGGTCATACGCGTCGATCTCGATCGTGTTCCCGTCGGGGTCGATGAGAGCGCCCCGCTCGCCATCCGTCCATCCCCGCTGCCGGAGCTCGGCTGCGACCGCGTCCACGTCCACGGCGCCCCCCGCCGGCACGTCGTACCGGAACGCGATGTCCACGCCGTAGCTGTCGGCACCTTCGGCGAAAGTGGTCAGGTCGCCGAACCCCCGCATCGACGCCTGCCACCCGTCTTCGGCGATCATCCCGCGCACCAGAGACAGCTGCGCCTGCGCCCGGTCGTGGCGCTCCAGGGCCTGCTGCGCCTGCGCGCTCAGGGGCTGCGCCTGCACCTCGGCGACGGTCACGCCGGCCGCGTCGCGCTGCTGCGCCGTGACGGCTCCACCGAGCCAGATCGTGGCGACGAAGAGCAGCGGGAGCCCGACGGCGGCGACCCCGGCGACGACCGTCCATCGCTTCGATGCCCAGACGTGCTTTCTCGAGGCGGTGACGCTCGCGATCGCGAGCACGGCGATCCAGCAGACGACGACGATCCCGGCCGCGACGAGCATCACGTCGGAGAGGTAGGCGCTCGAGATCGGACGCGGCGACAGCCCCTGCATGATGGCGGGGATCGGACGCCCGTCGGTGGCTCCCGCCGGCGTGATCATCCCGGTGATCACCGCCCACCACTGCACGAGCAGGAGGACGGTGATCGGTCCCGGCGTGGTGGTGCTGCCGCTCCGGCGGAGGAGGAAGCGAGGGAGCGAGCCCAGCAGGCCCGCCACGGGGACCAGCACGGGCGAGAAGAGGAGGAGCGCCAGCAGCGCCCAGCCGTTGTTGCCGATGCAGAAGATCGCGAGGACGGGAAGGAGCCAGTTCACCCACGGCCAGACCACCCATGTGAGGGAGTGGATGTCCCGGCGATCGGCATTCGGAGTCCGCCGCGCGGGCGCGGGCGGGCTCTGCAGCAGCCACGGCTGGTCTGTCATGTTCCCCCCGGGCCACAGGATACCCGGCCCCTTTCCCGCGAAGGGTCGCGACGAGATGTCAACCCCCTCGGTGTCGCGCTCGACCGCGCGTACCGTCGGTGCATGGACCAGAACACGGAACGCACCCCCCACCCGCAGGACCCGGCCGAAGGTGCACCCGGAGTCGGAGTGCCCGAGGAGGACGCCGGCCAGGGCGACGGCACCGGCGGCGCGATCCAGGGCGACAGCTCGCGCGGAGAGTCGACCGGCGGCGCCATCCAAGGCGACGCGGGCCAGGGCCACCGGGCCGCGCTCGGCGGCGATGAGCACACCGAAGCGCAGCTCGACGCCGACAACGCCGCCGAGGAGGACACCCTCAAGACCCTCGACCCGGACTCGCCTCCGGCCTGAGCATCTGCGTGAGGGCAGCGTCACCGTCGCCGCCGCCATCCCCAGCGGCGGCCCTCCCCCCGGTGGCGCTGCCCGTCACAGCACTCGGCGCGGGACTACGCGCCGAGCACCAGCTTGAGCTGCTCCACCGCCCAGTCGAGCTCGGTCGCGCGGATCACGAGCGGCGGCGCGATGCGCACCGTCTGCCCATGCGTGTCCTTCACCAGGACGCCGCGGTCGAGGAGCTTCTCTGCGATCTCGCGGCCCGTGCCCCTGGCGGGGTCGATGTCGACGCCGGCCCACAGCCCCGCGATGCGCACGGCCGTGACGCCGTGCCCGATCAGCGGCTGGAGCGCCTGCTCCAGGTGCGCGCCGAGTGCGCGCGCCCGCTCCTGGAACTCGCCGGTCTGCAGCATCTCGACCACGCGCAGCCCCACGGCCGCCGCGAGCGGGTTGCCGCCGAACGTCGACCCGTGCTCGCCGGGACGGATGACGCCCAGCACGTCGGTGTTCCCGACGACGGCCGAGACGGGCAGGATGCCGCCGCCGAGCGCCTTGCCGAGCAGGTACAGGTCGGGCACGACGCCCTCGCGATCGCAGGCGAACGTCTCGCCCACGCGCCCGAGTCCCGCCTGGATCTCGTCGGCGATGAAGAGCACGTTCTTCTCGTCGCAGATCTCGCGGATGCGGCGCAGGTACCCCTCCGGGGGGATCACGACGCCGGCCTCGCCCTGGATCGGCTCGACGAGCACAGCGGCCGTGTCGTCGGTGATGGCCGCGGCGATCGCCTCCGCGTCGCCGTAGGGCACCACGTCGAAGCCGGGGGTGTACGGACCGAAGTCGTCCCGTGCGGACTCGTCGTCGCTGAAGCTGACGATCGTCGTCGTGCGGCCGTGGAAGTTGCCGGCCGCGACGATGATGCGCGCCTTGCCCTCGGCGATGCCCTTGACCCGGTAGCCCCAGGCGCGTGCGACCTTGATGCCGGTCTCGACGGCCTCGGCGCCGGTGTTCATCGGCAGCACGAGGTCCTTGCCGGCGAGCTCGGCGAGGGCCGCGGCGAACGGCTCGAGCCGGTCGCTCTGGAACGCACGGCTGACGAGCGTCACCCGCCCGAGCTGCTCGGTCGCTGCCGCCACGAGGGCCGGGTGCAGGTGCCCGAAGTTCACGGCCGAATACGCCGCGAGCAGGTCGAGGTACCGCTTGCCCTCGACATCCGTCACCCAGGCGCCCTCGGCGCGGGCGATGTTCACCGGCAGCGGGTGGTAGTTGTGCGCGACGTGTGGCTCGGCCCCCGCCCCGGTCGCCCCCTCGGCCTCTGCGCCCGTCGAAGACTCGACCGCGGTCACTTCGCACCCCGCAGTTCGAGCGTGCAGCACTTGATGCCGCCGCCGCCGAGCAGCAGCTCGGACAGGTCGACGGTGATGGGGTTGTAGCCGCGCTCGCGCAGCTGCTTCTCGAAGCCCTTCGCGCGCGGGGAGATGATCACGTTGTAGCCGTCGCTCGCCGAGTTCAGACCGAACACGGCGCCGTCCTCGTCCGACACGAGGATCGCGTCCGGGAAGCGCTTCTCGAGCTCGGCACGGCTCGCGTCGTCGAAGGCCCCGGGGAGGTACGCGATGTTCGCGCGCTCCGGGCCGCCGTTCTCCACGCCCTGCACGGGGTCGAGCACGGCGATCGCGGTGTCGAGATGGTAGAAGCGCGGGTCGACCAGGTTGAGCGACACGACCTCACGGCCGAAGACCTCTCCGACCTCGCGGTGGCTGTCACCCGTGGAGCGGAAGCCGGTGCCGGCCAGGATCACGTCGCCGACGAGCAGGAAGTCGCCCTCGCCCTCGTTGACCTCTTCGGGCATCACGGTGTCGTAGCCCGCGGCGCGGAACCAGTCGGCGAACGCCGGGGCCTCACCCTGACGCTCGACGAAGCGGAACTCGGGCACGTACGCGCGGCCGTCGATGAGGAACCCGCCGTTGGCCGTGTAGACCATGTCCGGGTAACCGGGGAGCGGCTCGATGAGCTCGACCTCGTGGCCCAGCTCGAGGTACAGGTCGTAGAGCTTCTGCCACTGCGCGACCGCGTTGGCGGTGTCGGTCGGACGCGACGGCTCCATCCACGGGTTGATGGAGTAGTTGACCGTGAAGTGCTCCGGCTTGCACATCAGGTAGTGGCGGTGGTGCGCGGTGCGCGCGGGTGCGGTGGATACGGCGGCTTCAGGCGTCGACATGGATGCTCCTCGAATGAACGGGCGCGGCGGACGCTGTCCAGGGGCCCGGCGGTCCTTCGACCCGCAGCTCGTTCAGAGCCGGCGGCGGGGAAGATGCGACTCGGGCACGCCGGAGTCCATTGTGTCATCCACCCCCTGTGCACCGCCAGAGCCGCGACCGGCCCCGCACGGGCGGGACGGAGTCACCGCGCAGGGTGGGTGACCACGACCTTGCCGACCGTGTGCCCGGCCTCGAGGTGCGCGAGGGCGGCGGATGCCTCGGCGAAGGGGTACTCGCGCTCGATCACCGGGACCACGCGCCCCTCGGCGACGAGCTCGAGGAGCTTGGTGAGGACCTCCGGGCGCGGCGACGCGGCGAGCGGGCGGATGCGGCGCGATCCCAGGGACAGCACGGCCGCGCGCAGCATCCGCGGGATGGGACCGAGCACGTGGCCGCCATCCCCCGTGACGAGCACGATCGTGCCCCCGTGCACGGTGAGGCGCTGGAGCTCGCGCAGCGGCACTCCGCCGGCGATGTCGATGATCGCGTCGAAGCGCCCGGCCGGGATGCCGCTCAACGGCGACTCCCGGTGGTCGAGGGTGCGGACGGCGCCGAGGCGCTCGACCAGCGGCGCGTTCCGGGCGCTGCACGTGGCCCACACCTCGGCGCCGCGGAGGGCGGCGAGCTGCACCGCGAACGTACCGACGCCGCCGGAAGCGCCGATGATCAGGAGTCGAGGGGTATGGCCGTGGCGC
Source organism: Microbacterium sp. GW821-FHT01D02 (assembly GCF_059422585.1). Classification (NCBI taxonomy): domain Bacteria; kingdom Bacillati; phylum Actinomycetota; class Actinomycetes; order Micrococcales; family Microbacteriaceae; genus Microbacterium; species Microbacterium sp. GW821-FHT01D02. Next base: position 1,031,443 of record NZ_JBWKXB010000001.1, read on the forward strand.
AGCCCCACTCCCGCGAGATCGAGGGCCTGCCAGGCGGTGCCGCCGGCGACCGGAAGGCAGGCGGCGGATGCGGCCGGGATGTCGGGCGGCACGGGCACGAGTCGGGATGCCGGGACGCGCACGTATTCCGCAAGGCCTCCGCCGCCGACCAGCTCGCCCACCACGTCCTCGCCCATCTCGGCGCCGACGACGTCGGGACCCATCGCGACGACGGTGCCTGCGACCTCCATCCCGCGCACCGGATGCTTCGGACGGGTGAGTCCGAACACGGGACGCACGAGCAGCGGATCGCCGAGCAGCAGGCGCACGTCTCCGGCGTTCAGGGCCGTGGCGCGCACGCGCAGCAGCACCTCGCCGTGATGCGGCACCGGCACCGGAATCCGCTCGAGGGCGACCCCGGAGGCGGGCCCGTACGTCTCGCGCCGCCACGCGGACATCGTGTCGGTCATGATGTCCCTCCGGAGGTGTCTGGATACCCGAACAGGTCGTCGATCCCCACGCCGAACGCGCGGGCGATCTGGAAGGCGAGCTCGAGTGTCGGCGAGTACTTCTGCTGCTCGATCGCGATGAGCGTCTGCCGCGTCACCCCGATCGTCCGGGCGAGCTCGGCCTGCGTCATCCCGGCCTGCTCACGATGCATGCGGATGCTGTTGGAGACGAGGGTGGGCTTGACCATCAGACGAGTCCCCGCCGGTAGGCGATCACGCGCGCGACGCCGCCGACGAGCGCCGACACCGCGAAGCCCAGGAACATGGTGTTCGCGATCCAGAAGACGTCGGCTCCGACGGCGCAGAGGGCGATGACCCCGAGGCCGGCGATCACGACGAAGGCCTGCTCGACGCGGCCGCCCATGCGACTGATGTCGCGGTCGCGGATGTCGGAGCGTCCGACACCGTCGGGATCCTTCATCCCGGCGATCATGCCCCACACGACGCTGATCACGATCGTCGCGACGATGCCCCCGCCGATCACCCACAGCATCAGCGGGAACCAGTCGACACCGGTGAGCGGCCCTCCGCCTGCCTGCTGCAGCACCAGCACGACATACACGACGAGCACGATGGGGCTGACGATGAGTCCCGCCCAGGCGTTGCGTTCTTCGTAGACCATGATGCCTCCGATGTAAAAGATTCTTGACACCCTCAGCGTACGTCCGCGCGACCACCGTGTCAAGAATTCTTTACACGCCTCCGTCCGCCCGCCGTCTTCAGCCCCGCCCATCCGCTCCCGGGGGTGGGGCCGCGAAACCGGCCGATGACGCATGATGTTCAGGTGAAGAGTTCGATCGTGCTGCCATGGATCCTGACCTGTGTGTTCGCAGGCGGCACTCTCCTCGCATCCGTCGGCGTCTCCGTCGCGACGGTCAACATGCCTGGTCAGTCACCTTCCCTCAAAGACGCAGCCAATATCACGGCACTCGTCTTCTGCCTCGTGTCGCTCGGCGGCGGCGGCATCGCATCAGCGATCGCGCGCTCCTACAGGACGAAGCGCCGCATCATCGCCGGGGCGTCGCTCGGCGCGGCCGTGCTCGGCGCGATCGTCACCGCGGTCCTGATGGTGCTCGCGACCGTGCCGTGAGCCTCAGATCACGCCGCTGCTCCAGGAGTCGAGGTTGCCGTAACGGTGCGCGGTGATCGAGATCGACTGCTCGTGCACGAACGGCAGCAGTTCGATGCGGGCCGCGGCCGTCACCTCGCCGTCGTACACCGCGAGGTCGGGGTCGCCACCGGATGCCGTCGCCAGAGCCGAGCGCAGAGCGGCGACAGTGGCCCGACCGCCCACCAGGCGCACCCGATCGCTCGGCGTCGCTGACACGAGCCCGTCGGCATCGGCCTCGTGACGCATCCGCTGCATCCACTCCTCGTCGGTCTCGAGGAACACCGGGGCATCGAGGTCGCCGAGCGCACGACGCACCTCGCCCGGCAGCCCGACCGGGGTCGAGATGACGAACTTCGCCCCCGAGCGCACCCCGGCGATCACGACGCGCAGCAGGTCCTGCAGCGCTGCGTCCTCGGTCGCGCGGATCTCGACCGGCACCGGTCGATAGCGGAACAGGTTGCGCTCCACGCCCAGGCGGGACACGTCGCGCACCTGACCGAACTCGCGGTCCCAGGCCAGCGCATCGGAGAGCGCGGACCGACGCAGCCACTCGAACTTCTCGTACTCGAGCGACGACTGCGCCGACTCGATGAGGCCCGTGATGCGGGAGTCGAGCCCGCGCAGATGCAGGGTGCTGGACGCGGGTCCGCCCGGGTGCGAGCGCCAGGAGCCCAGACCGATGAGGTAGTTCGGCCCGCCCGCCTTGGCTCCGGGCCCGACGGACGAGCGCTTCCAGCCGCCGAACGGCTGCCGCTGCACGATCGCGCCGGTGATGCCGCGGTTCACGTAGAGGTTGCCGGCCTGCACCCGGTCGAGCCAGAACGAGAGGTCGTCGGGGTCCTGGGTGTGCAGCCCGGCGGTGAGCCCGTAGGCGACCGCGTTCTGCAGCTCCACGGCCTTCGCGAGCGTCGGAGCGTGCATGACGCCGAGCACCGGACCGAAGAACTCCTCGGTGTGGAAGCGCGATCCCGGTTGCACGCCGACGCGGATGCCGGGGCGCCAGAGTCGCCCGCTGCCGTCGTCCGCCTCGTCCAGCGCGGGCTCGATCAGCCACTGCTCGTCGCTCCCGAGTTCGCTCAGCGCCCAGGCGAGCTTGCCCTGCGGCGGCTCGATCACGGGACCGACCTCCGCCAGCGGGTCGGTGGGAGGTCCGACGTGCAGCGAGCGCACGGCGTCGGCCAGCTGTCGGGCGAACCGCGCTGAGCGACCGACGGGACCGACGAGGATCGCGAGCGACGCCGCGGAGCACTTCTGGCCCGCGTGACCGAACGCGCTCTTGACGAGGTCGGCGACCGCGAGATCGAGATCCGCGGACGGAGTGATGATCATGGCGTTCTTGCCGCTGGTCTCGGCCAGCAGCGGCAGGTCGGAGCGCCAGGAGCGGAACAGGGCCGCCGTGTCCCACGCGCCGGTGAGGATCACGCGGTCGACAGCATCGTGCGTGATGAGCTCGCGGCCGAGCTCGCCCTCCTCGATGTCGACGAGGGCCAGCAGATCGCGCGGCACTCCCGCCTGCCACAGGGCCTCGGCGATCACCGCGGCACAGCGGCGCGCCTGCGGTGCCGGCTTGAAGACGACGCCGGAGCCCGCGCCGAGCGCGGCGAGCACGCCGCCGGCCGGGATCGCGAGCGGGAAGTTCCACGGGGGCGTGACGACGGTGACGGAGGCGGGCACGAACACGGCGCCGGCGATCGCGTCGAGCTCCCGCGCCTTGGCCGCGTAGTAGCGGGCGAAGTCGACCGCCTCGCTCACCTCGACGTCGGCTTCGGCGAAGATCTTGCCGGTCTCGGATGCCGCGACCTCGATCAGGTCAGCTCGCCGCGACTCCAGCGCGGCGGCGGCACGCAGCAGCACCTCGGCGCGTTCGGCGGCGGGACGTCCGCCCCAGGTCGGAGCCGCGCGTCGGACGCCCTGCACGATCCGCTCCAGAGACTCCGCATCCGACACCTGCGCAACGGCGATCGTGTCCGTGCCGAGGTGGGAGGCGGGGATGCGCTCGCGCACCTCGCGTGCCCAGTCGCGGTTCGCCGGCAGCGCCGGGTCGCTGTCGACCGTGTTCGAGAAGCCGGGGGCGCCACCGGAATCCTGCTCCACCTCCCGCGCGGAGTAGACGGCGGTCTCGAGGAAGGCCTCGCGGTCGCCGCCGTCGGAGCCGCGCGAGATCCCGAGCACGGCCTTGGTGAGGTCGGTCTCCGGAGCCGGGGCGACGGGGGCCGGTCGCACGGACTCGTGCACGGGTGCGAGCCGGTCCTGCGTGCGGCGCGGACCGATCCGGAGCGTGGCGTCGCCGGCGCGGTCGAGCGCGTCGAGGAAGCGGTCCTGCTCCCGCACGAACAGGGACTCGTCCTCGCCGAGGCGGAAGGCGGCGGAGAGGAAGTTGTCCGGGGAGGCGTTCTCCTCCAGCCGGCGCACGAGGTAGCTGATCGCGACGTCGAACTCCGTCGGCGCGACGACCGGGACGTACAGCAGGACGGGACCGACCTCGCGCGACACGGCCTGCACCTGGCCCTGCGCCATGCCGAGGAGCATCTCGAACTCCACCGCCTCGCGCACCCCCCGCTCGCCCGCGAGCAGCCAGGCGTATGCGATCCCGAAGAGGTTGTGCCCCGCGACGCCGAGCTTCACGGCCGCGGTGTGCTCCGGCCGCAGCGCCCAGTCGAGGCAGCGCAGGTAGTTCGCGTCGGTGTCGAGCTTGGTGTCGTAGGTCGCCGGCGTCCAGCCGTGCATCCGCGCCTCGACGTTCTCCATCGCGAGGTTGGCGCCCTTGACGAGGCGCACCTTGATGCGGACGCCGCCGTGTGCGACGCGGTCCTCGGACCAGGCAGTCAGCTCCTGCAGCGCGGGCAGGGCGTCGGGCAGGTAGGCCTGCAGCACGATGCCGGCTTCGAGGCCCGCCAGGCGCGGGTCCTCCAGGATGCGCGTGAACACCGCGATCGTGAGGTCGAGATCGCGGTACTCCTCCATGTCGAGGTTGATGAACGTGCCGTCGGCGGCTGCGGTCAGATACAGGGGCAGCAGCCGGGCGACGACGGCGTCGACGACCTCGTCGAACGCCCACATCGAGAGGTGGCTGATGATCGCCGAGACCTTGACCGAGACGTAGTCGACATCGGGGCGACGGATGAGCTCGTGGATGCCGTCCAGCCGACGCTTCGCCTCCGCCTCGCCCAGCACGGCCTCGCCGAGGAGGTTGAGATTGAGGCGCGAGCCGGTCTCCCGGAGCCGTGCGATCGCGGTGCCGAGCTTCGCCGGTCGCGCATCGACCACGAGGTGTCCGACCATGTCGCGGAGCACCCTGCGCGCGATCGGCACCACGGGAGACGGCAGGACCGGGGCGACGCCTCCGCCCAGACGCACCACCGAGCGCAGGTACCAGGGCAGGAACTCGGGCACGATCGGCGCGATCCGGTGCAGCTGGGAGGCTGCGGCGGTCAGGCTCTCCGGACGCATGACGCCGTCCACGAATCCGAGGGTGAACGGCAGTCCGTTCGCATCCTGGAGCACTCCGGCGAGCCGCGCGGCCGCGGGGTCGGGTTCGATCGCCGCGGCCTCGATCGCCCACCGCCGAGCGAGCTCGACGGCACGGTCGGCGAGGGGTGCGGATGCCACGGCATCCGATGGGGATGACGACGACTCTGCCATGGTGTCCACCCTAGGTCTGGATGCCCCCGCCGAGCGGGAGCCCGCACCCCTCTCTCCGTGCTCGCACGGCCCGCCCTATGCTGTTGCCGTGACCACGACCCCGCCGGCGAGCCCCGACCAGGGGCAGGACCCGGCCGTCGCGGCGACCAATGCGGGGGCGAGGGCGAAGGTCCTCGGATGGGCGCGACGCAGCATCGACCTCATCCCGACCTCCTGGCTCATCACCGGCGCCGGTGCCGCGCTCCTGGCGACCACCGCGGTGTTCGGTGGGCTGGAGGCCGCGGCCGTCGACCCCATCCCGGTCGTCGCGGTCGGCGAGACCTTCTCCGGGTCCGACATGGAGATGACCGTCGTCGGTGTCGAGCTGAGCGAGGAACGCGGGAACGCGGGACTGTATCCGGACGAGGAGAAGGGCGAGCGGGTACTGGTCGTCACGGTCGACGTCGTCAACACGTTCGAGCGTCCCCGGCCTGCCGCGAAGAGTGGATCGCCGTCACCGTTCGTCGACGGCATCCGCATCGACGGGCTCGAGGAGAAGGGCACGATCTCCCGCGCCGACGACGGCGGCGAAGTCTCCCTGCTGCAGCCCGACGTCCCCGTGCGCGTGCTGCTCGCCTGGATCGTCGGTCCGGAGGATTACCGGGACGGCGAGGAGATCACCCTCACCCTCCCGGACGCGGATCACTACGTCGGGCAGAGCGTGATGCGCGGCGACTACTGGGAGGACGTGCGCGTCGGAGCGACCCTGACGGCGACCGTCGACGAGGTGACGGTCCCGTGAAGAAGCACGTCCTCGTCTGGCTCGCCACCGCCGCGCTGCTCGCGTGCGCCTGGGTCGTGACGAAGGTCACCCTCCCCGACGACGCCCCGAGCGCCCCGTTCGTCACGACCGCGCAGATCGGCGAGCATGCCACCGCCCGCAACCTCGTCGTGACCGTGACCGACGTGCACCTCGCCGACCGTGTCACCGATGCGCGCGGATGGTCGGCCGAGGGGACGTGGCTCGTCGTCGATCTGGAAGCGGCCACCGGGGTGACGCAGGACCTCAGCACGCTGTCGTTCGCGGAGCTCACGATCGGCGAGCGCACCTTCAGCGCCACCGAGCGCGGCACCACGTTCGCCCGACAGGACCTGGTCACCGCCGTCCCCCGCGCCGGCAGCCTCGCCTTCGAACTTCCCGACGACGTCCGAGGCGACCGTGCCACCCTCCGCCTGGGGGTGCCGGGGGCCGGCGTCGGCGAGGTGCAGCTCGACGGGGTGATCGACCTGCCCGTCGACCTGGCCGCCCTGCCCGTCGAAGCCGAGGTGCTCCTGGACGAGAACGGATGGGCCCGATGACGATTCCGCTCCCACCCGTCCCGCCCGCCCCCCGCGAAGACCCGGCGGTGACGGATGCCCCGCCGAAGCCGCCGTCCTGGTGGCGGCGGAACACGCTGGCGCTGGTCGCGCTCGTCCTCCTCCTGCCGGCGACCGCCATCGCGGTCGGGTGGCAGGAGTGGTACCAGTACTTCGGATTCGGCGCCCGCGCGGTCACGCCCGTGGTGGTCGCCGAAGACGAGACGACGGATCTCGCCGGCGCGGGCTGGGGTCCGGTGCGCGGCGGGGAGATCGAGGATCTCTCGGGTCTCGACGTCCCCGACGGCACGCGCCTGATCGCGGTCGGCGTGCCCGTGAAAGCGGGTGCCGAGGGAGTCGCGTGCGAGACGCCGGCCCTCGTGGAGCAGTCGACGGGACGCGAGTGGAGTCCCGTGCGTGCGGAGATCGGACTGGACTCGAGCCCGGACGAGCCGGAGCTCTGTCTGCGATCGCAGACCGGCTCCTACGAGCTGATCGTCCCGTTCGTGGTGCCCGAGGAGGTCGAGGGGCCCTTCTGGGTCGACGTGCGCCCCTACGACGCCGGCGGCTCCTTCGTGAGGTTCGAGTTCGAGCCCTGACCCTCGACGCTGTCCCTGGCGGGGGCGGTGACCATCGCGGCGGCGACGGCATCCACCGACGAGGGCAGGAGGCCGGCGGCATCGGCGACCGCGCGCATCTCCCCCTCCTCCGCCGAGACGCCCGCCGTATCGGTGCGGTCCTGCCGGCGCTTGCGCAGCCGGGCGAGGGTGGCGTCGTACGCCCCGCTGATCACCGCGATGCGCACGGGCTCCATGAGCAGGAGCGGCACGAGGGAGACGAGCGGCGTGGCGATCGCCCAGAACACGAAGTCCTGCGGGCCGACCAGCCGGGTGATGCCGAAGCCGAGGAAGGATTCGAGCGCTTTCACGATCACGTAGAGCAGCGCGTAGGAGCCGACGAGCAGCGGTCCCGCGCGCCACATGAGCAGCAGCGCCCGTCCGATGGGTCGGAAGCGGGCACCGAGCTCTTCGCCGAGATCCTTGAGTCGGCGCACGAGCGGGTTGGGGATGACGGCCGCGTGGGCACGCACCCGGGCGATCAGCTCGCCCTCGACCCGCAGTTTCTCGGCCACGATCGCCTGCCCGAACACCACACCCGCGATGGTGAGCCACGCCAGCGGGGCGAGGAGCACCGGCCCCGCCTCGGAGAGCAGCCAGCCGATCCCTTCCCACAGCCAGCGCAGCGGGGCGACGGCATCCAGGATCTGCTCTCTGACCGTCTCGAAGAAGGCCACGGCCGCACGGCTGTCGACCCACACCTTGATCGTGTCGAAGATGTCGCCGAGCACCATCACCGAGAAGAAGACCCAGACGACCTCGAAGTAGACCGCGACCGGCGACAACCACTTCGCGAGCTTCGCCGACCACTTCGACCACGCCCAGCGGCCGGCGAACGCGAGCACGATGATCGAGATGGTCCACACGTTGATCGGCAGGTTGAGCACCGTGTCGACCGAGCTCACCGGCCCCTCGTTCCTGACAGCCGCCCACGCGATGATCCCCTGCCGCACCTCGAGTGCGCGCAGCGAGTATGCCCGGACGTCCTCGCCCAGCAGCCCCTGCGCCCAGTAGACCGCGAAGAAGGGGAGGATGCCGGCCAGCAGCGCGGACAGGAACGTGCGGCGCCGATCCGCGGCGGCCTCGGGCAGCGGTGCGACCTCCTGCAGGTTGCGCAGACCGTCTCGCAGCACCAGGAACATCGCGACCAGGCTCACCAGCCGCGCGAGGATCCCGATCGGAAGGACGAGGAACCCGAGAGTGGCGGAGGAGGCGCCGATGAACCCGGCGATCTCCGTGACCACGTAGTGCACGAGCACACCGACGAGGTACCACGCCATCAGCGCGGGCCAGTGCCGCCAGAGCACCCGCCCCGCGGTCTTCAGGATCGCCAGCACACGCCTAAGCTACCGCGCTCGACGGCGCCGCGAGCAGAAGGCGTCAGCCCCAGACGCTCGGCGCCTTCACCCGTACCGGGGGGAGGGCGGATGCGGCGGCCCAGTCGTGCACCCAGGCGTCGATCTCCGGCACGCCCTCGGGCTTTCCGACGGCGGCGAACAGCTCCTCGTTGCTGACGGTGCCGCCCGTGCGGCGCAGCATCCGGGCCCGCACGATCGCTCGGGCGTAGACCTCGCCGTCGACCACCGCGCGGTGCTCGAGGAACAGCGCCTTCTCGTCGTGCCCGATGAACCGGGACTGCACCTCGAACCGCTGCCACAGCTGCAGCGACTTGCGGAACGTGACCGTCTCGCTCGAGACGACCGCGTACCAGCCGCGGTCCTTCATCGCGTCGAACAGCCCGGTGCGGATGAGCTGGTCCCACCGCCCGAGGTCGAACAGCGACAGGTAGCGGCCGTTGTTCATGTGGCGCAGGATGTCGAGGTCGGTCGGCAGGGTCGTGAGGGTGATGCTCCCGACGGCCGTCGGGTCGAGGGTCTTCCCCCGCCGTACGCGGCGCCGGGCGCCGAGGATCACGAGGAGGGTCCGCCAGATCACGTTCACGAGGAACGATCGTAGCCAGACGTGCACGATTCGCGAACATCGTTGTGCGAACCCTCCAGCACGTGACAGCGCGTCTCGTCGGGCATCCACTCGATTTCCTCTTCGCGGATGCCGCGCGTAGAGTCACGAACATGAGCGCCGAAGCCCAGCCTGAAGTCATCGTCCGTCCGGTCCGTGATGTGGATGCGGAAGCCCTCGGTCGCGTGCACGCCCAGTGCTGGCACGAGACCTACGACCACCTGATCAGCAAGGCGGCACTGGAGAAGGTCTCGCCTCGCCGCATGGCCGAGCTCTGGACGCACTGGGCCTCGCAGGGCCCCGAGTTCAAGATGAACGCCGCGCTCGTCGACGGGGAGATCGTCGGCTTCGTCGGCTCCGGTCCCGCCCGCGACAAGGATGCTCCCGCCTTCCGCGAGCTCTACTTCATCTACCTGCTCGACGCGTGGCACTCCACCGGCATCGGCCAGAAGCTGTTCGACGCCGCCGTCGAGAAGGACGAGCCGCTGTACCTCTGGGTCGCCGAGGACAACCCCCGCGCGCACCGCTTCTACACGCGCAACGGATTCCGTCTCGACGGTGCCACGCACACCGAGCCGTTCCTCGGCGAGACGCTGACCGAAGTCCGCTTCGTCCGCCCCTGATCCACTCTTCGTCCGAGACGGGCCGCTTTCCTTCGGGGAGGCGGCCCGTCTCCTTTCGTGGCGGTCAGAGGATTCGGGGAGCCGTCAGAGACGCTCGATGATCGTCACGTTCGCGACGCCGCCGCCCTCGCACATGGTCTGCAGGCCGTAGCGCCCGCCCGTGCGCTCCAGTTCGTTGAGCAGGGTCGAGAGGATGCGCGTGCCCGTCGCGCCGATCGGGTGCCCGAGCGCGATACCGCCGCCGTTGACGTTGACCTTCTCGTGCGGCACCCCGGTCTCGCGCATCCAGGCGAGCACCACCGACGCGAAGGCCTCGTTCACCTCGAAGAGGTCGATGTCCTCGGCGCGCAGTCCGGTCCGCTCCAGTGCCTGCCTGGTCGCGGGGATCGGGGCGGTGAGCATGAGCACCGGGTCGTCGCCGCGGACGGACAGGTGATGGATGCGGGCGCGCGGGGTGAGCCCCTGTTCCTTCACCGCGCGCCCGCTCGCGATGAGCACGGCGCTGGACGCGTCGCTGATCTGCGAGGCGACCGCTGCGGTGATCCGCCCGTCGGGGGCGAGGGGCGGGAGCCCGGCCATGCGTTCGAGCGAGGTGTCGCGGCGAACGCCCTCATCGTGATCGAGGCCGTTCAGCGGCGCGATCTCGTTCGTGAAGCGTCCCTCGTCCTGTGCGCGTGCCGCGCGGCGGTGGCTCTCCAGCGCGAACCGCTCCATCTCCTCACGCGTGATGCCCCACTTCTGCGCGATCAGCTCGGCGCCGCGGAACTGCGAGATCTCCTGGTCCCCGTAGCGCGCACGCCAGCCGGGTGACTCCGCATACGGGGTGGTGAAGCCGTAGGCCTCTCCCACGGTCGCCGCCGCGGTGAGCGGCACCTGCGACATGTTCTGCAGCCCGCCCGCGATGATCAGGTCGCTCGTGCCGCTCATGACCGCCTGTGCGGCGAAGTGCACCGCCTGCTGGCTCGATCCGCACTGACGGTCGATCGTGACGCCGGGCACGTGCTCCGGGAAGCCCGCCACCAGGAGCGCGGTGCGGGCGACGTTGCCCGCCTGTCCCCCGATCGCGTCGATCGCTCCGAGGATCACGTCGTCGACGGCGCCGGGATCGATGCCCGTGCGGTCGATGAGCGCGGTCAGGCTGTGCGCGCCGAGGTCGGCCGGGTGGACGCCGGAGAGCGAGCCGCCGCGCCTGCCGACGGGCGAGCGCACCGCGTCGACGATGTATGCCTCTGCCATGTTCTTCCTTCCGTGGAGTGCGCCGCCGCCTTTTCGACACGTGGGCCGATCATCGCACGCGCACGTCTTCGACTAGCCTTAAGTCATGGGAACTATGGCCAAAAGTCATAGACGTTGGGGGAATCGCATGGAACAGCAGGGGACATCGACCGCAGTCACACGACGGACGCTGGTGCGCGCCGCGGCATGGTCCGTGCCGGTGATCGCCGTGGCGGTCGCCACACCGCTCGCCGCCGCATCCACCTCCCCGCTGATCGTGCAGATGAACCCCGCGACCGTCGACGGCTCGACCTTCGACTGGCCGGGAGCGCTCGTCACGAACACCGGGACGTCGGACGTGACGCTCACCTGGACGGTCGACGTCACGCCGGCGCTCGACTCCCTGACGGGTCCGGTCACCGGCACGATCACGATCCCGGCCGGCGGTTCCGCGATGGTCGCCGTCGGCGTGACCGGCTTCCACGTCGCCGCCGCCTGGGACTCGGAGCTGACGCTCGCCCTGCTCCGCGACGGCGCGCCGCAGACCGAGACCATCACGTTCCGGGCCGTCGAGGTCTAGGGCACCGCGTCAGCGCCCCGAGACCTTTCCGAAGGCCTTCGCGATCGGCGCGAGCACCAGCGGGCGAGCGGCCACCCAGCCGATCGCGATCACCACGAGCGCGCCGATGAACACCCAGAACCCGGTCCAGGTGACCGCGTCCTGCGCCGCGAACATGTGGTTCAGGTTGGCGAGGAATCCGGTCAGCATCACCAGCGCGACGTGGGCGATGATGAACGCCACGAAGTAGAGCATGATCGGGAAGTGCAGCGCACGCGCCCACTCGACCGGGTAGGCCTTCGACAGCTTCTCGGCGTTCTTCGGCCACAGCCCCGACATCCGGAACCCGGTGATCGCGGCGAGAGGCGCGGCGAGGAACACGGTGGCGAAGTACGCGAGCTGCTGCAGGCTGTTGTAGTTGTTCCATCCGTTCTCGTGCGGCCAGTCGAACGAGACGTACTGCAGCGCCGCCGACAGCGCGTTCGGGAACACCTCCCAGCTCGTCGGCACGATCCGCACCCAGTGCCCGGTGACGAACAGCAGCACCACGAAGATCACGCCGTTCACCAGCCACAGGATGTCGAGCGACTGGTGGAACCAGAGGTTGAGGCTGATCTTCCCCTTGGCGTTCCCTCGGGGAGTCCAGAAGACCGTCGGCCGCTTCTCGGTGCGCACCTGCAGACCGGAGCGGATGATCAGCACCATCAGGAACATGTTGAAGAAGTGCTGCCAGCCGATCCACGGCGAGAACCCGGGCTCGACGGCGATCGCCGGCTCGTAGTGACCGGGGAACGCGGCGAGGAAGTCCTGCATGAACGGGAAGCTCAGCAGCGTGCGCACGAATGCGACGGCGGCGCCCGCGATCAGCCCGAGCGCGGCCGCGCCGAGCAGGACGGCGATCGCCTGCGTCCACGTCGGACGGCGGCGACCGGATTCCGGAGCCGCAGTGATGTGCCGCGGGGCGCGACCGTTCCACACCGTGCGCGTCCAGGGCAGCGGCGCGTCGAGGTCGGCGACGGCAGGGACGGCGACCGCGGAAGCGGGGACGGGAACGAGGTCCGCCTCAACCGTCCGGTCGTCGAGCGAGGACGGCGCAGTCGACGCGCTTCCCCGGTCGTCGAGCGAGGACGGCGCAGCCGACCGAGACGAGGCGCCCTGCAGCGCCGGAACCGTTCCCGCGGGCGGCCACGGCTCTCCGCCGGCGACGCGGGGCAGTCCGCGACGGACATTCGCCCCGGACTCCGATCCGGGCACGGCCGCGGTCTGCGCGACCGCAGCCGGAGCGACCGCAGCCGGAGAGACCGTCGACGCCGCGGCAGTCTCCGTCGCGACGGCGGGCACGGTCGCGGCAGCAGCGGGTGCTGCGACCGGAGCCGACAGCTTCGGGCCTTCCGAGGTCCCGGGTACGGAAGCCACGTCCGCCGTGACGGAGGAGGCGGTGTCGGCCGGCGGCCACGGCTCTCCACCCGGAACGCGCGGGAGCCCACGACGCAGACCGGACCGTCTCGCGGTACCCGCGAGGGCAGCCCCAGCAGAGGGAGCAGAAGCCGAGGGAGTCTCTACGGAAGCAGCGGTGACGGCAGCCGCCGGCGCTTCGTGGATGGGCGTCGCCTCAGCGGCCGGGCCGGCATCCGTTCCGCCGTCGGCGGCCGCCTCCGCCGCCACGGCATCCGCCGGAGGCCAGGGTTCCCCGCCCGGCACACGCGGCAGCCCGCGTCGCAGCACCCGCGTCGCCATGACTACTTCTTCCGCGCCTCGAGCGCGGCGATCACCTGCGGGACCACGGCGAACACGTCGCCGACGATGCCGAAGTCCGCGACGTCGAAGATCGGCGCCTCGGGGTCCTTGTTGATCGCGACGATGTTCTTCGATGTCTGCATGCCCGCGCGGTGCTGGATCGCGCCGGAGATGCCGAGCGCGACATACAGCTGGGGCGACACGGAGACACCGGTCTGCCCGACCTGGTGCGACTGCGGGATGTAGCCCGCATCGACGGCTGCCCGGGAGGCACCGACCGCGGCGCCGAGCGCATCGGCCAGCTCCTCGACGAGCACGAACTTCTCCTTCGAGGCGAGACCGCGTCCGCCCGACACGACGCGCGTGGCACCGCGGAGCTCGGGACGGGAGGAGGCCACCTCGACGGCCTCGACCGGGCCGGCGGTCGCCGCGACCGCGCCCGACGGCGTGACGGCGAGGACCTCGACCGAATGCGAGGCCACGGCCTCCGCGCGCGCGTCCACCGCGCCCTGGCGCACCGTGATCACCGGGGCGCCGAACGTGGGAGCCGAGTCGACGAGGTACGCCCCGCCGTAGACGGAGTGGTGCGCGACCACGCCCTCCTCATCGCGGGAGACGCCGACGGCATCGACCGAGAGTGCGCTCTTCGTGCGCACGGCGAAGCGTCCGGCCACGTCGCGCCCGGCGATCGAGTTCGAGATGAGCACCGCATCGGGGCGCACCTGCGCCGCCGCGGCCTCCAGCGCGTCCACGATCGGGACCGTGAGAGCGGCGGGGTCCCCGTCGGCCGTCAGCACGACGGAGGCTCCGGCGGCAGCGACCTGGTCCACCGTCGCCGGACTGCCGCCGACGATGAGCGCCACGGGCGAGCCGATGGTCGATGCCGCACCGATCAGGGCGGCCGTGCTGCTCGCGGCGTAGCCCGAAGGGTCGACGTCGACGAGGACGAGGATCGGGTTCTCGGAAGAGGTCATCTCACACCAGCCTGTTCTGCACGAGGTACTCGACGAGCTTGTCGGCGGCGTCACCCTCATCGGTGATCTTCACGCCGGCCGCACGCGGGGGCTTCTCCGACACCGCGGTGATGATCGTCCGCGGAGCTGCGGCCGGATCGGCCGAGACATCCAGGTCGGCGAGAGAGAGCACCTCGAGCGGCTTCTTCTTCGCGGCCATGATGCCCTTGAAGTTCGGGAACCGGGCATCGGGGAGCGCCTCGGTGATCGAGATGACGGCGGGCAGCGACGCCGAGACCGGCTGGCTCCCGGCGTCTGCGCCACGAGTCCCCGAGACGCCCTCCGCGGTGATCTCGACCGAGGTCAGCGCGGTGGCCTGCGCGAACCCGAGGTGCTCGGCCAGCATCGCGGGGATCACACCGCCGGAGCCGTCGGTCGACAGGTTGCCCGTGATCACGAGGTCGGGGGCACCGCGGCGGATCGCGGCCGCGAGCACCTCGGCGGTGAGTCCAAGGTCGGCCCCCGCGAGCTGCTCGTCGGCGATGTGCACGGCGGAGCCGGCCCCGATCGCGAGCGCCCTGCGCACGGAGGCGGTCGAACCCTCGGGAGCCATCGAGACGGCCACCACCTCGGTGCCGTCGTTCTTGTCGGCGTAGCTGAGCGCGACCTCGAGCGCGCGCTCCGTGATCTCGTCGAGCACGACGTCACCGGCCGCGCGATCGGCGAGTCCGGTCTCGAGATTCAGCTTGCGGTCGCCATAGGTGTCCGGCACCTCTTTGACCAGGACGAAGATCTTCATCGATTGCTCCTCACGACTGCTGCAATTCTAGACCGCGGTACTGAGTCCCAGCCGACTTGCGACTCAGACTCAGCGGTATCGACGACGATGCGGCGCGCGCCGTCGCCGCGCCACCCACTCCCGCCACTACCGTAGAGAAATGGCCCGTCCCCGTCCGCTCCCCATCGACCCGCTCGCCGAGGCGAAGCGGCAGTGGCTCGCGCACGGGTGGACGGATGCCGCCGACGGCATGGCGCTGGTCACGTCGGTCATGCGGGCCCAGCAGCTGCTGCTCGCCCGCGTCGACGCGGCCCTCAAGCCCTTCGCTCTGAGCTTCGCGCGCTACGAGGTGCTGCGCCTGCTGGCCTTCAGCCGCGCGGGCAGCCTTCCGCTCTCGAGCGTGGTCGCCCGACTCCAGGTGCATCCGACGACGGTCACGAGCACGGCGGAGCGTCTGGTCCGTGACGGCCTGATCGCCCGCGAACCGCACCCGCACGACGGACGGGCCGCACTCCTCGTCCTGACGGACGCCGGTCGGGAACTCGTCGAGCAGGCGACCCAGGCCCTCAACGCCGATGTCTTCGCCGAGCCCGGGCTGAGCCGCGACGACGCCGCCGAGCTCGTCGCGATCGTGGCCCGGCTGCGCAAGGACGCGGGCGACTTCGCCGATCCGCGTCCGCAGCCCGAAGCCCTCTGACATGGCCCGGTTCGCGCTCGAGACGATCATCGGCGCGACTCCGGCCGAGGTGTTCGCCGCGTCGCTGGACCCGTCACTGCACGTGAAGAGCATGGCCCGATACGGAGAGACCATGGTCGAGGCACCGGCGGGCGGCGTCTTCACCGAGGGCACGACCGCGACCTGGCGCGCGCGCCACTTCGGCATCCCCTTCCGCCTGCGGTCGATCGTGTTCGACGTCGATCCGCCCCACGGGTTCTCGGATCGGCAGATCGCCGGTCCGTTCGCCGCCTTCCTGCACGAGCACCGGTTCGAGGAGCATCCGGCCGGCACGCTCATGCACGACACCGTGACCTTCCGCTCGCCGTTCGGACCGCTCGGCCGGCTCGTGGACGCGATGTTCCTGCGCGCGTACATGCGTCGGCTGATCGCGGAGCGCAACGCGATTCTCGCCGCCGAATTCGAGGATCCCGGGCGTACCCTTTCGGCATGAGCGAACTGCGTCTGCACACCGTCCTCACCGGCCGTGGCCCCGCTGCGGCGATCCTGCTCAGCGACGAGCAGGTCGCGTCGTTCGGCGCCGGCAAGGCCTTCCCGGTCGCCGTCACGATCGGCGGACGCACCGCCCGCCTGCGCGTCGCGCGCATGGGCAGCGAGAACATGATCGGCTTCAGCAAGGCCGTGCGCGCCGACCTCGGGCTCGAGATCGGTCAGGAGATCGACGCCGTGATCCGCGTGGATGCCGCGGAGCGGACGGTGGAGGTCCCGCCCGAGCTCGCCGCCGCTCTCGACACCGATCCCGCGCTGCGCTCCGCCTTCGACGCCCTGTCGTACACCGTGCGCAAGGAGCACGCGCGGAGCGTGGCCGAGGCCAAGCAGGACGCGACCCGCGAGCGCCGGATCGCGAAGATCGTCGACGCGCTCCGGGGCTGACCGCTCCTCGATCCCGGCACTCATCGCGTCACGCACTCGTCTCGTCAGGTGTTCGGGCGCTCAGACGCTCAGCGGTTCTGGAAGTCGGGCGACCGCTTCTCCCGGAAGGCCGACATGCCCTCCTTCTGGTCGGCGGTGTCGAACAGTGCGGCGAACGCCTGCTTCTCGTGCGCGAGCCCCTCGGAGAGGGTCGTCTCCATCGCGGCATCCAGCGCGGCCTTCGCGGCGTAGACCGACGGCAGCGACTTCGAGGCGATCGTGTCGGCGAGCTTCGTCGCCTCGGCCAGGAGGTCGGATGCCGGCACGACGCGGGACACGAGGCCGGACCGCTCCGCCTCCTCCGCGCCCATGAAGCGGCCGGAGAGCACCAACTCCGCGGCCTTGTAGTAGCCGACCGCGCGGATCAGGCGCTGCGTACCGCCCATGCCCGGGATCACGCCGAGATTGATCTCGGGCTGACCGAACTTCGCCGTATCGGCGGCCAGGATGATGTCGCACATCATCGCCAGTTCGCATCCGCCGCCCAGGGCGAACCCGGAGACCGCCGCGATCACCGGCGTGCGCACCGCAGCGAACTCGTGCCAGATGCCGAAGTGGTCAGTCTCGAGCATCTCCGCCGCGGACATGCCCTCCATCTCCTTGATGTCAGCACCGGCCGCGAACGCCTTCTCCGAGCCCGTCACGACGATGGCTCCGACGCCGTCGTCCGCGTCGAAGGCGAGCGCCGCGGCCGTGACCTCCTCGGCGAGCCGGCCGTTCAAGGCGTTCAGTGCCTCCGGCCGGTTCAGGGTGATCCATCCGACTCGTCCGCGCTGCTCGACCAGGATCGTCTCGTACTCGGTCATGTCGCCCTCTCCGTCGTGGTTCTCTTCAGTATGTCGCGGCGCGGGGACGTTTCGTCTCGGTCGCTGCGCTCCCTCGCTCAACGACCGGATCTCCCCCGCCCGCCCCCGGTCGTTGAGCGAGCGGAGCGAGACGAAACGTCCGCGACGCAGCGCTCACACGCGGTCGTCGCGGATGTCGGTGATGATCCCGGAGAAGTCGCGCGCCGCCCCGTCACCGGCCGCGAAGGCCGCGTAGATCTCCTGCGCCAGCCGCCCCATGCGCGCATCCGTCGAGGTCTGCTCGATCGCCTGCAGCGCGAGCCCGAGGTCCTTGGCCATCAGCGCCCCGGCGAAGCCCGGCTGGTAGTCGCGGTTCGCGGGACTCGTGGGCACCGGTCCGGGAACCGGGCAGTTGGTCGTGATCGACCAGCACTGACCGGAGGCCTGCGAGACGACGTCGAACAGCGCCTGGTGCTCGAGCCCGAGCCGCTCACCCAGCACGAAGGCCTCGGCCACCGCGATCTGCGAGACCGCGAGCACCATGTTGTTGCAGACCTTCGCGGCCTGGCCGAGTCCGGGACCACCGCAGTGCACGATACGCGCGCCCATGACCTCGAGCAGCGGGCGTGCCGCCGCGTAGTCCTCGTCCGAGCCGCCGACCATGAACGCCAGGGTGCCGTTCTCGGCTCCGACCACGCCGCCCGACACCGGGGCGTCGACGTTGCGGTGCCCCGCCGCGAGCGCGAGCGCGTGCGCGGCCCGCGCCTCGTCGACCGCGATGGTCGACGACTCGATGAAGAGCGTTCCCGGTCGCGCGGCCGCGAGCAGTTCGGTGCGATACGCCTCGATCACGTGCTTTCCGGCGGGGAACATCGTGATGACGACATCCGCCTCGGTCACGGCATCCGCACCGCTCGCCGCCACCGTGATGCCGGCGGCCCGCGCCGCGACGATGGCCGCGGGGACGAGGTCGAAGCCGTGCACCTCATGCCCGGCGGCCACCAGGTTCTTCGCCATCGGCAGCCCCATGTGTCCGAGACCGAGGAACGCCACCACGGGGCGGGAGGCCGGCGTGGTCATGAGGCGCTCCGCATCTGGTCTCCGCCGCTGCGCTGGAGGGAGCTCGAACCCGCGGGTCGCAGCATCTCGCGTCCGACGATCAGTCGCATGATCTCGTTCGTCCCCTCCAGGATCTGGTGCACCCGCAGATCGCGGACAACCCTCTCGATCCCGTAGTCCTGCAGGTATCCGTACCCGCCGTGCAGCTGCAGGGCGCGGTTGGCGACGTCGAAGCCGGCGTCGGTCGCGAAGCGCTTGGCCATCGCGCAGCGCATGGTGGCGTCGGGAGCGTGCTCGTCGACCGCCTGCGCGCCGTCGCGCACCATCAGTCGGGCGGCGTGCAGCTCGGTGCGCATGTCGGCGATCGCGAACAGGATCGACTGCTTCTCCGAGAGGGGCTCCCCGAAGGCGACCCGCTCGTGCACGTACTGCACGGCCCGGTCGAGCGCCCATTCCGCGCCACCGAGCGAGCAGGCGGCGATGTTGAGGCGGCCGCCGTTGAGGGCCGACATCGCGATCGCGAAACCGCGGCCCGCGTCACCGAGCATGGCGGATGCCGGCACCCGGAGGCCGTCGAAGATCACCTGTCGCGTCGGCTGTGCATGCCAGCCCATCTTCTTCTCCAGGGCTCCGAAGCTCAGCCCCTCGGCGTCGCCGGGGACGAGGAAGGCGCTGATCCCGCGGGCACCCGGCTCCCCGGTGCGCGCCATCACGACGTAGACGGCGGCCTCGCCGGCGCCCGAGATGAACTGCTTGACACCGGTGAGCACGTAGTCGTCGCCGTCGCGCACGGCACTGGTCGCGACGTTCGCGGCATCCGACCCGACGCCCGGCTCGGTGAGGCAGTAGCCGCCGAACTCCGCCATGGCGGTGAGCTTCGGCAGCCATTGGCCGCGCTGCGCCTCGTCGCCGTACGTGTCGATCATCCACACCACCATGTTGTGGATGGAGATGTAGGCGGCTACCGCGGGGTCGCCCTTGGAGAGCTCTTCGAAGATCGCGACGGTGTCGGTGCGGCTGAGCCCGGTGCCGCCGAACTCCTCGTCGACGTAGATGCCGCCGAGGCCCAGCTCGCCGCCGCGATTGAGCGACTCCCGCGGGAACAGGTGCTTCTCGTCGCGCTCGGCGGCGTACGGGGCGAGCTCGGTCTCCGCGAACTCGCGGACGGCGCCGAGGATCGCCTCGCGCTCCTCGGCGGTGGTGGTGACGGTGGTCATGGTCATCGTGGTTCCTTGTGGGAGTGGATCAATGCATGGTGGGGATGACGAAGCTGGCGCCGTCGCGGATGCCCGCCGCCGGCCAACGGCTCGTCACCGTCTTGGTCTTCGTGTAGAAGCGGAACGCGTCGGTGCCGTGCTGGTTGAGGTCGCCGAAGCCGCTGCGCTTCCAGCCGCCGAACGTGTAATACGCGATCGGGACCGGGATCGGCACGTTCACGCCGACCATGCCGACCTCGACGCGGGCCGCGAAGTCCCGGGCGGCGTCGCCGTCGCGCGTGAAGATCGCGACGCCGTTGCCGTACTCGTGCTCGGAGGCCATACGCAGGGCCTCCTCGTAGTCGGCGGCGCGGGCGATCACCAGCACCGGGCCGAAGATCTCCTCGCGGTAGATCGCCATGTCGGTCGTGACGTGGTCGAACAGCGTCGGGCCGAGGTAGAACCCCTCCTCGTGACCGGGGACCGTGAAGCTGCGACCGTCGGCGAGGAGCGTCGCGCCCTCGTCGACGCCCTGCTGGATGTACCCCTCGACCCGTTCGACGGCCGCCCGCGTGACCAGGGGCCCGTAGTCGACGTCGGTCGCGAGGGACGGACCGACCCGCAGCTGTGCGACGCGCTCGGAGAGCTTGGCGGCGAGGGCATCCGCCGTCTCCTGCCCCACCGGCACCGCGACCGAGATGGCCATGCAGCGCTCGCCGGCCGAGCCGTAGCCGGAGCCGATCAGCGCGTCGACAGCCTGGTCGAGGTCGGCGTCGGGCATCACGATCATGTGGTTCTTCGCCCCGCCGAAGCACTGCGCGCGCTTGCCGTTCGCCGCGGCGGTCGCGTAGATGTACTCGGCGATCGGGGTGGAGCCGACGAAGCCGACGGCGCGGATGCGGTCGTCGGTGAGCAGCGTGTCGACCGCCTCCTTGTCGCCGTGCACCACGTTGAGGACACCGGCGGGCAGCCCTGCCTCGAGGAAGAGCTCGGCGATGCGCACCGGTACCGAGGGGTCGCGCTCGCTGGGCTTGAGCACGACCGCGTTGCCGGCGGCGAGGGCGGGGCCCGCCTTCCAGAGCGGGATCATGGCCGGGAAGTTGAACGGGGTGATCGCGGCGACCACGCCGAGCGGCTGCCGCATCGAGTAGACGTCGATCCCGGCACCGGCTCCGGTGGAGTACTCCCCCTTGAGCAGGTGCGGAGCTCCGGCGGAGAACTCGATGACCTCGAGGCCGCGCTGGATGTCGCCCTTCGCATCGTCGACCGTCTTGCCGTGCTCGCTCGCGAGCAGTTCGGCGAGTGACGTCATCTCGCGCTGCACCAGGTCGAGGAAGCGGAGCAGCACGCGGGCGCGCTTCTGGGGGTTGGTCGCCGCCCAGGCGACCTGGGCCTCCGCGGCGTTCGCGATCACGCGACGCACCTCCTCGGCCGAGGCGAGCGGCACACGGGCCTGCACGGCGCCGGTGCTCGGATCGAACACGTCGGCGAAGCGGCCCTCGTCGGGTGTGAGCAGCGATCCGCCTACGAAGTGCGCGATGGTACGAGTCATTGTGTGACATCCCTCCGTGCCGTCGTTGGCACATTGGCGAGTTTACTCTGGCGCCCGGACATTTCCTAGGACGTCCTTGTATTTCGACCCGCTCCTTCCTCCCCCACGGATCGAGGTTGTTCGCGCGGCGTTCACCGCCGCGTCATCTGGCCCGCGTACAACTGCAGATGCGCGGACAGAGACTCAGACCGGATCGGGTGTCACGTCTACCGCGCGCACGGTGGGCACTCTCGCTCCCGTTGCGGCTCCCACGCCGCGAGACCCCCGCCGAATCGGGTCGGCGGGGGTCCTCTTCGTGGCGGCGCCGATGCCCTGCCTCCGGTCGCATCAGAAGTAGAATCGACGTGCGCCGCCACCCCTGGCGCATCCGCTTCGGCGTCCCGATCCCGGACGCCCGTCACCGAGGACTCCACCTTGTCCGAACCTCTCACCGTGTCCATCCGCCGCGAAGTCGACCCCGAGCGCATCGTCGAGGCGACCGCCTGGGTGCAGACGGGGGTGAACCTCGCGACGAAGTATCCGGGCTTCCTCGGCTCCGGCTGGGTCCGTGCCGGCGAGGACTCTCAGGTCTGGCACATGCTCTACCGCTTCGCGAGCGAGGATTCGCTCACGGCCTGGGAGCAGTCGGCCGAGCGGGCGTGGTGGCTGTCGATGGGCGAGGGCTTCGTGCGCAGCGAGCGCTCGAAGCGCCGGACCGGGATCGAGGGCTGGTTCGACGAGCCCACGACCGGCACCATCACGCTCCCGTCCCCCGACGGCACCACCGAGACGGTCACGGTCGCGCCGGCTCCCCCGCGCTGGAAGCAGGCGACGTCGATCTGGCTGGGCTTCTTCCCCGTGAACCTCGCCTTCACGTACGCGATGAGCCCCGTCCCCGGATGGAACGAGCTGCCGATCTGGCTGCGCGTGCTCGTCACCACGCTGGTGCTCACGCCGATCATGGCGTACTGGGTGCTCCCGTTCGTGACGCGCTCGCTGCGGAGCTGGCTCACGCGCTGACCTCTCCTCGGGTCGGCCACACCATCGCGACGGCCCGGGTTCTCCCCGTCCCCTCGCCGAGCACGGGCGCGCACCCTGCCGCTACGGTGGGGCCATGCGACCGACTCCGCATCCCCCTCGTGCCCTCCGGATCGCGCTCGCCTCCGTCGCCTCCTTCCAGCTCCTGTCCGCACTGGCCGGGATGGTGGGGCTGACGATCGGCGGCGGGATGGGGCTGCCGAGGGAGTGGATCGAGGGCAGCGCGTTCGACTCCTACGTGTGGCCGGGGATCATCCTCGGCGTCGTCGTCGGCGGGGTGCAGGCGCTGGCGGTCCTCGCGCAGTTCGGGCGGTTCCGCCTCGCCTGGGGGATGCACGCGGCCGCCGGGCTCACGATGATGATCTGGATCTTCGTGGAGATCGCCATCATGCTCGTCTGGTCGCCGCTGCACGGCATCTACTTCGTGACGGGCCTGCTCCAGACCGCGCTCGCCGTCCTCGCGCTGGGCGCCTGGCCACGGCCGTTCCTCGCCCGCGTGCCCCGGCGGATGCCCGAGCGCTGACACGCCCGCCGCGGGTCATCCTCCGGCGACGGCGAGACGGAGCATCCGGTCGATCTCGGCCACCGCGTCGGTAAGCGGTCCCGGACGGCGCACCAGGTGGATGGTGTTGATCGGCGGGTCATCGGTCTCGCACACGACGACGAGTCGGCCGTCGGCGAGCTCGTCCGCGATCAGGTAGGCGGGCAGCACGGTGACCCCGGCACCGGCGACCGCTGCCGCGGCGAGCGCGCGCAGGTCGGGCACGATCAGTGCCGGCTCGCGCTCCAGCCGGACGCCGAACACATGGCGCCAGAACCGCCGCAGAATGGGCACGTCGTGCGCGTAGGCGAGGAGCGGGATGCCCTCGAGCGCCTCGGGGGCCAGCTCGGCGGAGGGCGTGAGGCCTCGCGACGGAGCGGCGACGAGGACGAACTCCTCGTCGACGAGGGCGGCCGCGGGTAGGGCGCGCCCCTTCGGCCGCACGGCGGAGATCACCAGGTCCAGGCTGCCGACCCGCAGCTGCTCCAACAGCTCATCCGCGACCCCCTCGGTGACCGCGATGCGGCGGCCCGCGTCGATCAGCGGCGCCAGAGCCGGCATCGCCACGCGCTCGACGAACTCGGCGGCGCCGCCGATCCGCACCGCCGGGCTCTCGGCCGGCTCCGGAGCACCGACCACGAGCGCGAGCGCGTCCAGCGGACCGGAGAGCCGGGCGGCGAGGTCGTCGCCGCGGGGAGTGGGACGGATCCCGCGAGCATGCCGGACGAACAGCGGCTCCCCCATGCTCCGCTCCAGCGCCTGCAGCTGAGCGGTGACGGAGGACTGCGCGAGCCCCAGCGTCCGCGCGGCCGCCGACACCGACCCCGATCGGTGCGCGACGAGGAACGTGCGCCACAGGGCGATGTCTCCCAGACCATCGGAATTCCGATTGCTCATACCGTGAATCTATCGGAAGCGTTCCTGACAGGAGTCCGTTATCCCCGGTATCGACTTCCGCACGGGAGCCGTCCCCCATCTCGAAGGAGCCCTCATGTCCACCGTCCTCTTCGTCGTGACCGCCGCCCGCAGCTGGACCCTCAGCGACGGCACCGAGCACCCCACCGGATTCTGGGCGGAGGAGCTGGTGACCCCGTGGCGACTGCTGACCGCGGCGGGCCATGACGTCGTCTTCGCCACTCCCGGCGGGGTCGCCCCCGTCGTGGATGCCGCGAGCCTCGGCGACGGTGACGCCGCCGCTGTCGCGGAGATCCCCGGCCTCGCGGCGCCGCTCGTGCTGGCCGACGTCGAGGCGTCTGCGTTCGATGCCGTCTACTACCCCGGCGGTCACGGCCCGATGCAGGACCTCGCTCACGACCTCGACTCGGCCGCGCTGATCTCGGCGACCATCGCGGCCGGGCGACCCCTGGCCGCGGTCTGCCACGGCCTGGCCGCTCTCCTGCCCGCGCGCACGGAGGCCGGTGACCCGGTGGTCGCCGGACGACGGATCACCGGATTCTCCGACGAGGAGGAGCGCCTGGGCGGGCTCGCCGACCGCGCGCCATTCCTGCTCGAGAGCGCACTGCGCGATCTCGGCGCCGACGTCGAGGTCGCCACGGCGTGGAGCGATCACACGATCGTGGACGGCCTGCTCATCACCGGACAGAACCCGCAGTCCTCGGAGTCGGCGGCTCGCGCCCTGCTCACCGCTCTCGCCTGAGACCCTGCGAGCGCCGGCTCCCGTCGTCCACTCCCGTCAGGCCACTCCCGTCAGACCGCTCCCGTCAGATCACGCCGACCGAGGTCAGCGCGTGCTCGGCCGCACCGAGCAGCAGCCGGTCGGCGGCGAGGGAGGCCGGGAGGATGCGCAGCCCCTCCGCGTTCTCGGCCATGGCGCGAGCGGCCACGGCGGAGGCGAAGCTCTCCGGGTCGAGTTCCTCGAGCTGCGCGAGGAAGCCGCCGAGCACGACCACCGAGGGGTTGAGGATGTTCACGGCATCCGCGATCGCCTGCGCGAGCACACCGCGCTGGCGATCGCACTCCTCTCGGACCGGATCGTCGTCGGATGCCGCGGCGAGAGCGTCCGCGAGGGCCGCGTCGTCCGCGGCGGCGAGTCCGAGCAGGTCGAGAAGACGAGCGCGGCTGACGTCGTCCTCGAGGACGGTGGTGCGATCCGCATCGACCCGGTTCTGCCCGAACTCCCCCGCGTAGCCGCCGACCCCGCCCACCGGAGAGCCGTGCACGATGATCCCGCCACCGATGCCGGAGGGCCCGCCGTTGAGGTAGACGACGTCGTTCGCGCCGTGCGCCGCCCCGAACAGGTGCTCGGCGAGAGCGCCGAGGCTCGCGTCGTTGCCCACCGCGACAGGAAGGCCCGTCGCGTCGGCGATCAGCGCGCGCAGCGGAGCATCCGTCCAGCCGAGGTGCGGCGCGTTCCGCACGAGCCCGTCGGCCGCGCGGACCAGCCCGGGCACCGCGGCGCCGACGGCGACGAGCCGTGCCTCTCGGAGCGGACCGGCGCGCCAGCGGTCGACGACCTCGGAGACGAGGGCCGCGACCTCCTCGGCCGTGAGCAGGGAGGCGGACTCGATGCGCTCACGGACCGAGATCGTGCGCGCGAGGTCGACCGCCGCGATCTCCACCGCGTCGATCTCGGGGTTCACCGCGATCACCACGGTCGAGGGCGCTGCCGCGACGACCGGCGAGGGCCGTCCGACCCTGCCCACCGGATCCGGATCGCGCTCCACGACCCATCCGTCGGTCACGAGCTCGGCGACGAGGTCGGCGATCGTGGAGCGATTCAGCCCCGTGGCGGCGGTCAGCTGCGCTCGCGACTGCGCTCCGCCCCGGTGCACGAGGCGCAGGACGCGAGCGAGGTTGCGCGAGCGCACGCCATCGCCGGGCTCCTTGGGCGCAGCGGTTCCGCCGAGCTCCGGCGCAGCATCCGTCACATCTTCCTCGCATTCGGTTTCCGGTCAGTCTAGGAGGTGGACAACCTCGACATCAGGTTATATGTTGTTGCTCACAACATTTATGCAGCGCCGCCGCGCGGCACCATGCGAAGGAGCATCATGAGCCTCACCCCGACCCGCGACGACAAGTTCTCCTTCGGCCTCTGGACGGTGGGTTACAACGGCACCGATCCCTTCGGCGGCCCGACGCGTCCGTCACTCGACGTCGTGCACGCGGTCGAGAAGCTCGCCGAGCTGGGCGCCTACGGCCTCACCTTCCACGACGACGACCTCTTCGCCTTCGGCTCCACCGACGCCGAGCGGCAGACCCAGATCGACCGCCTCAAGGGCGCCCTCGCCGACACCGGCCTGATCGTGCCGATGGTCACCACGAACCTGTTCAGCGCCCCGGTCTTCAAGGACGGCGGCTTCACCTCGAACGACCGGCAGGTGCGGCGGTACGCCCTGCGGAAGGTCTTCCGCCAGCTCGACCTCGGCGCCGAGCTGGGAGCCAAGACCTTCGTGATGTGGGGCGGCCGCGAGGGGGCGGAGTACGACTCCGCGAAGGACGTGCGCGCCGCCCTCGAGCGCTACCGCGAGGCCGTGAACCTGCTCGGCGACTACGTGACCGACAAGGGCTACGACATCCGGTTCGCGATCGAGCCGAAGCCCAACGAGCCGCGTGGCGACATCCTGCTCCCCACGCTCGGACACGCGATCGCGTTCATCGACTCCCTGGAGCGCCCCGAGCTCGTCGGCGTGAACCCGGAGGTGGGGCACGAGCAGATGGCCGGCCTGAACTTCGCCGCCGGCATCGCCCAGGCCCTGTTCCACGGCAAGCTCTTCCACATCGACCTCAACGGCCAGCGCGGGATCAAGTACGACCAGGACCTGGTGTTCGGGCACGGCGATCTGCACAACGCCTTCGCGCTCGTCGACCTGCTGGAGAACGGCGGCCCCGGCGGCGTGCCCGCCTACGAAGGTCCGCGGCACTTCGACTACAAGCCCAGCCGCACGGAGGACGAGGACGGCGTCTGGGCGTCGGCCGCCGCCAACATGCGCACCTACCTGCTGCTGAAGGAGCGCGCCGCAGCGTTCCGCGCCGACCCGGAGGTGCAGGAGGCCCTGGCCGCCGCGCGCGTGGCCGAGCTGTCGACGCCCACGCTGAACCCGGGCGAGAGCTACGACGCGTTCCTCGCGGACCGCAGCGCCTACGAGGACTTCGACGCCGATGCGTACCTCGGCGGTCACGGCTTCGGCTTCGTGCGGCTGCAGCAGCTCGCCACGGAGCACCTCCTCGGCGCCCGCTGATCGGCATGGCACTCGTCCTCGGCGTCGACTCCTCGACGCAGTCGTGCAAGGTCGTGGTGCTCGACACCGCGGTTCCGAGCGACATCCTGGCCGATGCCGTCGTCCGATCCGGTCGCGCTCCGCACCCCGACGGCACCTCGGTCGACCCCGAAGCCTGGTGGCGCGCGCTGCGGACCGCGATCGCGGATGCCGGCGGCCTCGACGACATCGAGTCCTGGGCGATCGGCGGGCAGCAGCACGGCATGGTCGCGCTGGACGCCGAGGGCCGTGTCATCCGTGATGCGCTGCTGTGGAACGACACCCGGTCCGCGGAGGCCGCGGATGCTCTGGTCGCGGAGTTCGGGGCGCAGGAGCTGGCGGATCGCACCGGGCTCGTGCCCGTGGCATCCTTCACGATCTCGAAGGTGCGCTGGCTCCGCGACCACGAACCGGAGAACGCGGCGCGTGTCGCGGCGGTCGCGCTCCCGCACGACTGGCTCACGTGGCGCCTGCGCGGCTACGGACCGGTCGGCGGCGAGGGAGCGACGCACGGCCCCGTCCTCGAGGAGCTGGTGACCGACCGCTCCGACGCCTCGGGCACCGGCTACTGGAACCCGGCGACGGGAGAGTACGACCGCGAGCTGTTCGCCGCCGCGCTCGGGCACGACGCCGTCCTGCCCCGCGTGCTCGGTGCCGACGAATCGGTGACGGATGCTGCCGGCCGCCGAGTCGCGCCCGGCGCCGGCGACAACGCCGCGGCCGCCCTGGGCCTCGGCGCGGGTCCGGGCGACGTCGTCGTCTCGATCGGCACGAGCGGCACGGTGTTCGCGGTCAGTCCGACGCCCTCCTCCGACGCCTCCGGGATCATCGCCGGGTTCGCGTCCGCCGACGGACACTTCCTTCCGCTGGTGTGCACGCTCAACGCGGCGCGCGTCCTCGACGTCACGGCCGCGCTCCTCGGCGTCGACCACGAGGAGCTCAGCCGCCTCGCGCTGGCCGCGGCCCCCGGAGCCGATGGCCTGTCGCTCCTCCCCTACTTCGAGGGCGAGCGCACCCCGAACCTCCCCGATGCGACCGCGACGCTGAGCGGGATGACGCTCGCCTCCACGACCCGCGAGAACCTCGCGCGCGCGGCCGTGGAGGGGATGCTGTCCGGCCTCGGCGCGGGCCTCGACGCCCTCCGTGCGGACGGGGTGCCGCTGCACCGCGCGCTGCTGATCGGCGGCGGGGCGCAGTCCCCCGCCGTGCGCGCGATCGCCCCGGCGGTGCTCGGCATCCCGGTCGAGGTGCCGCCCGCGGGCGAGTACGTCGCGCTCGGCGCCGCCCGGCAGGCCGCCGCGGTCCTCGCCGGCCGCTGAGACGGTCGGGCCGCGGATCCGCTCAGGTCACGAAGCCGACGAGAGCGCGCGGATCCGCCAGGCTGCGGCATGCACGGCGCCCGGCTCGAGGACCACGAGGTCGACCCCGGAGCTGAAGGCATCGGGCGGGCAGGTCATCGGCTCGACCGCGAGGCCGATCCGATGGATGCCGTCGAGGCCCGGGTTGTCGGCGGTGTGCACCTGCACCCACGGACACCGCTCGTCCCAGCTCATCGCCACACCCGATCCGGCGTCGGTCGTGAGGCGCACCTCGGCGATGCCGTCCGCACGGGCGAGGTCCGTGAGCGCGTGGTCGATGAACACGTCGTCGATCCTCCGCGCCGCACGGAAGTCCCACTGCGGGTGCTGCGCCACGGGCTCCACGCCGATCGGGCTCAGCCGGTCGGGCGTCACCGTGAGGACCGCGGAGGCCGGGAGCCGCAGCGTCCACGCATCCACGCGACCGGGGCCGGCCACGAGGTACGGATGCGGACCGGTGCCCCAGGGCGCGGCATCCGCTCCGATGTTGTGCGCCGTGATCGTCTGATGCAGGCCCTCGGCGTCGAGGAGGTACTCGACCTCGACCTCGATGCGGAACGGGTAGCCCGCCTGCGGTTCGATCACAGCCGCGAGCACGACCCGGTCGTCGAGGACCAGCCGATCGGAGAACTCCGACCAGACGAGAAGTCCGTGCAGGGCATGTCCCCGCGCCGGCTCGGTCAGCGGCAGCTGATGCTCGACGCCGTCGAAGCGGTA
Organism: Microbacterium sp. GW821-FHT01D02; assembly: GCF_059422585.1. NCBI lineage: Bacteria > Bacillati > Actinomycetota > Actinomycetes > Micrococcales > Microbacteriaceae > Microbacterium > Microbacterium sp. GW821-FHT01D02. The sequence continues at coordinate 1,060,550 of NZ_JBWKXB010000001.1, forward strand.
GCGGCCGTCGACGATGCGGTTCGGCCACGGCGCGAGCGTCGCGCCGCGGTAGCCGGGGCGCACCTCATCCGCAGCGAACGGCACGACGAGGTCGCGTCCTTCGAAGGTGAGCGTCCGCAGCGAGGCACCCACGCTCGCGACCATCGCCTCGTACCCGTGGCCGACGATGCGGAGCTGACGTCCGGACCTCGGTGCGACCGCCATCACAGCCCCTGCGCGAGACGGTAGTAGGCCTGGTTCCAGCGCACCTGCTTCTGGAACTCCGGCAGCGTCGTGCTCTCGTCGATCACCAGCAGCTCCACCTCGGCCATCTCGGCGAAGTCGCGGAAGGCCTCGATCCCGACCGCGGTCGACATGACCGTGTGATGCGCGGCTCCGGCGGTGAGCCACGCGGCGGCGCTCGTGGTGAAGTCCGGCTGCGGCTTCCACACGGCCCGGCCGACGGGGAGCTTCGGCAGCGCCGCACGCGGCTCGACGTTCTCGACCACGTTCGCGGTCAGGCGGAACCGATCGCGCATGTCGCTGAGCGCGACCACGACGGCGGGTCCGGGGTCGGCCGTGAAGACCAGGCGCACCGGATCGTCCTTGCCGCCGATGCCGAGGGGATGCACCTCGAGCGTGGGCTTCGCGGTGGTGAGCGACGGCGACACCTCCAGCATGTGCGCGCCGAGGATCAGCTCGTCGCCCGGGGTCATGTCGTAGGTGTAGTCCTCCATCAGGCTCGCGCCGCCGGGGAGTCCCGCGCCCATGACGTTCGCGATGCGCACCAGGATCGCGGTCTTCCAGTCCCCCTCCGCACCGAAGCCGTACCCCTCGGCCATGAGCCGCTGCACCGCGAGTCCGGGCAGCTGCGTCAGGGACCCGAGGTCCTCGAACGAGGTGGTGAAGGCGCCGAAGCCGCCCTCCTCCAGGAACGAGCGCAGACCGATCTCGATCGCGGCCCCGTCGCGCAGGGAGGCATGACGGTCGCCGCCCCGCCTCAGCTCGGGCGCGACCTCGTACAGCTCCTCGTACTCGGCGACGAGCGCGTCGATGTCGGCATCGGATGCCGTCGCGACGGCATCCGCCAGCTCGTTCACGCCCCAGGTGTTCACCTGCACGCCGAAGCGCAGCTCGGCCTCGGTCTTGTCGCCCTCGGTCACCGCGACGAAGCGCATGTTGTCGCCGAAGCGGGCGAGCTTCAGGTCGCGCGACGCCGCGAGCCCGGCCGCCGCACGCTGCCAGGTGCCGAGTTCGCGTTGCACGCGCGGGTCGCTGGCGTGCCCGACGATCGTCTTGCGCGGCACGCTCAGCCGGGTCTGGATGTAGCCGAACTCGCGGTCGCCGTGCGCGGCCTGGTTGAGGTTCATGAAGTCGAAGTCGATGTCGGCCCACGGCAGCTCGACGTTCGCCTGCGTGTGCAGGTGCGCGAGCGGCTTCCGCAGCGCATCCAGGCCGGCGATCCACATCTTCGCCGGGCTGAACGTGTGCATCCACGCGACGAGCCCGATCACCCGGTCGTCGGCGTTGGCCTCCCGCGCGGTGCGCTTGATCGCGGCGGCATCCGTCAGCACCGGCTTCCAGACGATGGTGACCGGCACGTCGTCCGCCGCGTCCAGGAGGCGTGCGATCTCCTGCGACTGGTCGGCCACCTGCGCGAGCGTCTCGGGCCCGTACAGGTGCTGGCTGCCGGTGAGGAACCAGACCTCGTAGCCGTCGAGGGAGGTGGTGAGTGCCATGGGTTGCCTTTCAGGGAGCCGATCGTCGAGCGAGGGGGAGGGAGACGACACGAGGTGAGGCGTCTTGTCTCGCTACGCCCGCTCGACGAACGGGAGGACGGGGAGGGAGGCGACGGCGGCGGCCTCGACCGCCAGCCCGGACCGGTAGCGGGCGAGGTAGGAGAGGAATCCGGCGACGTCGGAGGGATCCGGGTCGGCGACCGAGACGGATGCCGTGGCGAAGACCCGCTCGTCGAGATAGACCCCGAGCGGGAGGGCGTCGGCGTGCGCGAGGTACGACGCGAGCACCGCGATGCCCCACGCCCCTCCCTCCGACGCCAGCTCGCCGACCGCGACCGGCGCATCGAGGGCGGCGGCCAGGAAGCGCTGCGCGACCCCGGCCGTGCGGAACATGCCCCCGTGCGCGAACATCCGGTCCAGCTCGACACCCTCCGCGGCCAGCACCTGCATGCCGAGGGCGAGCGTGCCGAAGACGCCGTAGAGCTGGGCGCGCATGAAGTTCGCGAGCGTGAACGCGCTGTCGGGTGTGCGCACGAACAGCGGCCGCCCCGCGTCGAGTCCGGCGAGGGGCTCACCGGCGAGGTGATTGTAGGCGAGCAGGCCGCCGGCGTCCGCCTCACCGTTGAGCGCCTCGAGGAACAGCACGTCGAACACCGCGTCGTCGTCGACGGGCCGCCCGGCGGCCGCGGCGAAGCGTCCGAAGAGCCCCGCCCACGCCGCGAGCTCGCTCGCCCCGTTGTTGCAGTGCACCATCGCCACGGCGTCACCCGCGGGGGTCGTCACGAGATCCAGCTCGTGATGGACCGCGGCCAGCGGACGTTCCAGCACCACCATCGCGAAGATGCTGGTGCCCGCCGAGACATTGCCGGTTCGGGGCGACACGGAGTTGGTCGCGACCATGCCGGTGCCCGCATCGCCCTCGGGCGGACAGAACGGGATGCCGGGCCGGAGGGCGCCGGACGGATCCAGCAGCGCCGCGCCGGACACGGTGAGCGTGCCGGCGGGCGCCCCGGCCGGGAGCACGACGGGGAGCAGCTCGGCGAGCGGACGGGAGAGGCGGTCACCGGCGAGCGCGTCGTAGGCCCGCAGCATCCGCGCGTCGTAGGCGGGTGCGACGGTGGTGCCGGAGCGGGCGTCGATCGGGAACATGCCGGAGGCGTCGCCCACGCCGAGCACCCGCTCGCCGGTGAGCCGCTCGTGCACGTGGCCGGCGAGGGTGTTGATGCTCGCGATCCGCGGCACATGCGCCTCGCGGTCGATCACGGCCTGGTGCAGGTGCGCGATCGACCAGCGCAGCGGGATGTTGACACCGAGCAGCGCCGTCAGCTCGGCCGCCGCGACGCCGGTGCCGGTGTTGCGCCAGGTGCGGAACGGGACGAGCAGTTCGCCCGCCGCACCGAAGGCGAGGTGGCCGTGCATCATCGCCGAGATGCCGATCGCCCCGAACGAGTCGGGACGGATGCCGTGCCGCTGCTCGGCATCGTCGATCAGCGCCGCGTAGGCGGACTGCAACCCCGCCCACACCTCGTCGATCGCGTAGGTCCAGACACCGTCCTCGAGGCGGTTCTCCCACGAGGACGACCCGGTCGCGAGCACCACGGCATCCTCCCCGATCAGGCAGGCTTTGATGCGCGTCGACCCCAGCTCGATGCCCAGGCTCGTCCGACCGGCCCGGATGTCGTCGGCGACGCGCCCCGCGTCCTGTCGCGAGGTCATCGGCGGGCATCCCCGTTCTGGCCGTAGACGTTCTGGTAGCGGTCGAACAGGCGGTCGATCGTCTCCTGCGGGATCGGGATCAGCGGTCCCGCCTCACGGGCGAGGTGCACGGTGCGGGCGACGTCCTCGACCATCACGGCGGCCTTCACGGCGTCGGCCGCATCGATGCCGATCGTGAACGGACCGTGGTTCTGCATGAGCACGGCGCGCGAGCGGTGGCCACGGAGCGTGTCGACGATCCCCCGTCCGATCGAGTCGTCGCCGATGACCGCGAGGGGACCCACCGGGATCGCGCCCCCGAACTCGTCGGCCATGGCGGTGATCACGCACGGGATCTCCTCGCCGCGGGCCGCCCACGCCACGGCGTAGGTCGAGTGGGTGTGCACGACGCCGCCGACCTCGGGCAGGTGCCGATAGACGTAGGCGTGCGCGGCGGTGTCACTCGACGGCGAGCGGTCGCTGCCGGGCGTGCCGGGGACGACGCGGCCGCCGAGATCGCAGAGGATCATGTTCTCCGGGGAGAGATCGTCGTACGAGACGCCCGAGGGCTTGATCACGAACAGGTCGGCGCCGGGGACCCGGCCGGAGACGTTGCCGCCCGTCCATACGACCAGTCCGTAGCGCACGAGTTCGCCGTGCAGCCGGGCGACGTCGGCGCGGACCGTGCGGATGGCCGATTCGACCTCATCGGAGAAGGTGGGGGCTTCGTTGCTCACGGGACCTCGGACTGCTGTGACCGATCACTGTGACCGGTCACAGCAGTGTGCCACGAGCACTCCCCCGCGTCAACCACCCCGCCCCCTCTCCTCCCGCCGTCCCGCTCCCCACCCCTTCCTCCGCCGAGTGCACGCGATGTCGCCGAGTGCACGGCCTGTTCACGTCGGCAAGCCGTGCACTCGACGAGAAGCCGTGCACTCGGCGAAACGAAGGAGGGCGCGAGGCGCGGGGCGCGGGTCAGCGGGGCGGGGCGACCGAGGCGCGGGAGATGAGCTCGGGGGCGACCGGCGCCAGGGCATCCGCCTCCACCGTGCCGATCAGGGCGGCGACCGCGCGGCGCGCCAGCTCGTCGAAGTCCTGCCGCACCGTGGTGAGCCTCGGCCAGTAGAACGCGGCGTCCGGGATGTCGTCGAAGCCCACCACGCTGAGGTCGGCGGGGACAGACAGCCCGGCCTCCTGCAGACCGCCGAGCAGCCCGAGCGCCATCTGGTCGTTCGCGGCGAAGACCGCGGTCACTCCCGCGGCCCGGATCGCGGCGGTCGCGGCATACCCCGATCCGGCCGACCAGTCCCCCGCGATCACCGGCCCCGGCTCGAGGCCGCGCGCGGCGAGTTCGGCCGTGAAGCCCTGGACGCGCGACTCCGCTTCGAGCCAGTCCGCGGGGCCGGCGAGGTGCGCGATGCGGGTGTGCCCGGCATCCGCGAGAGCCGCGACCGCCAGCCGGGCGCCGGCGGCCTGATCGACCCAGAGACCGCGAGCTCCGCGACCGGCGGAGTGCAGCGTGACCACCGGCACCCCGATCCGCAGGGCGTCGAGGGCCTCGAGGGTGCGGGCGTGCGGGGCGACCACGACGATCCCCTCGACGCCCTGGGCGACGAGATGCTCGACGGCGGCGACGACGGCCTCGGCGTCGCCCGCATCGGCGAACGCGGCGCTGACCCAGTAGCCCGACTCGCGCGCGGTCGCCTCGAGCGCGGCGATGCTGCGCGACGGCCCGTACTGCAGCGCGTCGGAGGCCAGGACGCCGATGGTGCGGGAGCGACGGGTGCCCAGCGCCCGGGCCGCGTTGTTCATGCGATATCCGAGCTCGGCCATCGCGGACTCCACGCGCTGCTTCGTGTCGGCGGCGACGTCGGGGTGGTCGTTGAGCACCCGCGACACGGTCTGCCGGGAGACCCCGGCGAGCGCCGCCACGTCACGGACGCCGACCGTTCGGCCGGACGCGCGGGGGGACTCACTCACGCCGACGAGTGTACGACCTCGCGCGGCCCCAAGCCGACGGCCTACAGTCCGAGACGCTCCAGGTACGGATTCACCAGGCGCCGCTCGGGGTCGAAGCGCGCGGCGAGGGCCGCGAAGTCGTCGAAGCGCGGGTAGCGCGAGCGCACCTCCGCACCGTCGAGCGTGAACACCTTGCCCCAGTGCGGTCGGGCGGTGGGGGGCAGTGCCGCCTCGATGGCGGGGAGCAGTGCCCGCACGGCCGCCTCCTCCGGCTTCCAGGTGAAGTGGATGCCGACGGCATCCGTCTCGTACGAGGAGCTCAGCCACAGGTCGTCGGCGCGCACCGTGCGGATCTCGTTCACGAGCAGCAGCGGGGCGATCTGCCCGGCCAGCTGTCGCACGGCCTGGATCGCGGCGACGGCGTCGGCCCGCGGCACGAGGTACTCGCTCTGGATCTCGGCACCCGCCGAGGGGGTGAACTCGAGCCGGAAGTGCGGCAGCCGCTGGGACCACGGTCCCGCCTCGCCCTGCTGCTCGGTGCAGGCCACCGGGTCGACACCGAGGATCGGATGCCGCTTGCCCGCCGCGGCTTCGGCGCCGAGCCGCTCGAACAGCGACTCCCTGGCAGCCTCGTGCGCCTCGGGGAGACGCTGCTTGACCCAGATCTGGTCGGCGATGTCGGTGCGCTGCCAGGTGGAGAAGATGCTCACGCTGGTGCCGACACCGGTCACCTCGTCGAACTGCGCGAGGATCGCGTCCCAGTCCGGATGCTCGAACACGTGCTGCGCGACGTCGTAGGTCGGCTCGACGTCGAGTGTCACGTCGACCACGGCGCCGAGCGCCCCGAGGCTGACGACCGCGCCGGCGAAGTCGTCCTCGCCACGGGTCAGGGTGCGCGTCTCGCCGGCGGGGGTGATGATCGTGAGCGCGCGCACCGCGGAGGCGAGGGAGCCCAGCGCGTCGCCCGAGCCGTGCGTGCCGGTGGCGACCGTGCCCGCGATCGAGATGTGCGGCAGGGAGGCCAGGTTCGCGAGCGCGAGCCCCTCCGCCTGGAGCAGCGGTGCGACGTCGCCGTACCGCAGCGCGCCCGAGACCCGCACCGCGTCGCGCGCCTCGTTCACCTCGAACACCGGAGGCAGGGCATCGAGGGCGATGAGCACGCCGTCGGTGTCGGCGAGGTCGTTGAACGAGTGCCGCGACCCCGACAGCCGCACGGGCCCGCCCTGCGCGAGCAGGGAGCGCAGTTCGTCGATCGATGACGGATGCTCCACCCGGGATGCGCGGTACGTGAGGTTGCCCGCCCAGTTGCGTTCGATGCCCATGGCGCTATACAACCACGGATCACCCGCTCTACATCGATGTAGCCGCCGCGCGAAGACGCCTCGGTATGCTGAGCGGATGACAGCGCCGACGCCGCCCCGCGCGACGATGAAGGACGTCGCCGCCCTGGCCGGAGTCTCTCCCAAGACGGTCTCGAACGTCGTGACGGGAACCATCCCGGTGCGCGAGGAGACCCGGCTCAAGGTCGAAGCCGCGATGGTGCAGCTCGACTTCGTACCCAACCTCAGCGCGCGCGGACTGCGCAACGGCCGATCGGGCATCATCGCGGTCGCCCTGCCCGACCTGACCACGGCGTTCTCGGCCGAGCTGCTGCACCGCATCGTCGAGGCGGCGCACGAGCGGGGCCTGGCCGTGCAGATCGAGGAGACCGCGACCGAGCCCGAACGCGAGAAGGAGCTCGTCTCCCGCGCCAGGGCCCACCTGGTGGACGGGCTCATCCTCAACCCCATCCGCCTCGAGGACAGCGTGATCCGCTACGCCGACCGCCTCCCGCCCGTGGTCGTGATCGGCGAGGTCGAGCAGAACCGCGCCGACCACGTGCGCATCGACAGCCGGCTCGCGGCCGCGGATGCCACGCGGCACGTGCTCTCCCGCGGGGCGCGCCGGGTCGCGGTGATCGGCGCCGACGACGACGCCTCGATCGCGACCGCCACGAGCCGGCTCCGGCTGGAGGGCGTGCACGACGCACTGCGCGCGGCCGGGATCGCCCGCGACCCCGCCCTCGAGGTGAACCGCCTGCCCTGGTCGATGTCGGGGGGCGCGGAAGCGGCGCGGGCGCTGCTCGCCCGTCGGGTGGAGTTCGACGCGATCGTGGCCTTCACCGACTCGCTGGCGCTCGGCGCACTGCACACGCTGCACGAGCACGGCATCCGGGTGCCGGACGACGTGATCGTCACCGGGTTCGACGACGTGGAGTTCTCGAAGTACACCGCGCCGGCCCTGACCTCGGTGGCGTTCGACCGCCAGGCGTTCGCCGTCGCCGCCCTGGGGCTGCTGGAGACGCGGATGGGCGACCGCAGCGCGCCGCCGCGGGCCCTCACGCTCTCGCATCACCTCCTGGAGCGCGCCAGCACCGACGGCCGCCCCTCCGGCTACCGCCCCTGACGCACGGCCGTCGGGCGGGCGGAGAATCGATCCTTGCGCACCCGATTACATCGATGTAATGATGAGGCGTCCACCCACCGGTCACGAAGGAGTGACGATGACGCCCCCACTCGATCTGTCTCGAAGGCAGTTCCTGGCTGCCGCCTCGGTCGCCGCGGGCACGGCCCTGCTCGCGGGCTGCGCCCCGGGTGCCGCCCCTGGCTCCGGCCCCCAGACCCTGCAGTTCTGGCACCTGCTCAGCGGCGGCGACGGCGTGACGATGTCGCAGCTCCTCGACGAGGTGAACGGTGCGCAGAGCGCCTTCCGGATCCGCCCCACGGTTCTCGCCTGGGGCACGCCGTACTACACGAAGCTCGCGATGGCCGGCGCCGGAGGCCGTGCGCCCGACGTCGCGATCATGCACGCCACCCGCACGGTCGGCTGGGCGCCGGGCGGCCTCCTCGACCCGTGGGACGTGGACCGGCTCGCGTCCCTCGGCATCGACAGCTCGACCTTCCCGAAGCCGATCTGGGAAAAGGGCTTCGTCGGCGACGGCATGTACAGCATCGCCCTCGACGCCCATCCGTTCGTGATGATGTTCAACACCGACATCTGCGACGCGGCCGGGGTCCTCGACAGCGACGGTCGGCTCGAGGAGACCTCCTCCCCCGAGGAGTTCCTCGACCAGCTGCGCGCGGTCGGCGGCCAGGCGGAGGGGCACGCGCTGTCCTACGGCTACCTCGGCGACGGGGCGCAGATGTGGCGCCTGTTCTACACGTTCTACTCGCAGCACGGCGCCGCCATCGAGCTGCCGCCCGGCGGGCCCGCGGCGATCGACAAGGACGTGGCCGTCGAGTCGCTGACGCTCATGCGCACGCTCCTCGACGGGGAGATCGCCCTCGCCCAGGCCGACTACGGCAGCGCGATCGCCGAGTTCGCCACCGGCAAGAGCGGCATGCTCTTCACCGGGGTGTGGGAGCTGCGCACCATGCAGGCCGCGAAGCTGCCCTTCGACGCCACGATGATCCCCACGCTGTACGGCACACCGGCCGTCTACGCCGATTCGCACTCGTTCGTGCTCCCGCACCAGACGAAGGCGGATCCGGTCCGGCGCGACCTCACCTACGCCTTCGTCGCCGACATGCTGAAGGGATCGTTCGGCTGGGCGGAGGCCGGTCACATCCCCGCGTTCCTTCCCGTCACGGAGTCTCCCGCGTACGCCGACCTCGTTCCGCAGGCGCACTACGCCGAAGCGGCCCAGCACGTCGTGTACGACCCGACCGCGTGGTTCACCGGCTCCGGCTCGAACTTCCAGGGCGAGTTCGGCGCCGCCGTGCAGGGCGTCCTGCTCTCGGGCGACGACCCCGCCGCGGCGATCGACCGGTTCGAGGCGCGGGTCAACACCCTGCTCCGACAGCCGAACCCCGCAGATCCCGAAGGGACGTTCGCATCATGACGACCGCCACGACCTCCACCCGCGCGATCGTCACGGGTTCGCGTGCCGCGACACCCGCGCGCAGAGCAGGTGCCCGCAACCGCGAGCAGCTCATCAGCTGGGCGTTCCTCGCCCCGTTCCTGATCGCGTTCGTCCTGTTCCTCGCCTGGCCCATCGTGCACGGCATCATCCTCAGCTTCACCGATCAGTCGCTCACCGGGGCGGGTGGCGCGTTCATCGGCTTCGCCAACTACGCCGAGGCGCTGACCGACCCGAAGATGTGGCAGTCGATGGGGAACACCGTGTGGTTCACGCTGCTCTCCACCGTTCCGCTGGTCGTGATCGCGCTGGTCATGGCCGCCCTCGTCGACCGCGGCATCCCCGGCCAGTGGCTGTGGCGGCTGTCGTTCTTCATGCCGTTCCTGCTCGCCTCGACCGTGATCTCGCAGATCTGGGTCTGGATCTTCAACCCGCAGGTGGGCGCCGCGAACAACATCCTCGAGTTCTTCGGGCTCGAGCCGATCGCCTGGCTGCAGAACCCCGACACGAACATGCTGTCGATCGTGATCGCGACCGTGTGGTGGACCGTCGGCTTCAACTTCCTGCTGTACCTGGCCGCGATGCAGAACATCCCGCCGCAGCAGTACGAGGCCGCGTCTCTCGACGGGGCGGGAGCCTGGCGGCAGTTCTGGTCGATCACGCTCCCCCAGCTGGGACCGGCGACCGTCCTGATCCTGATCCTGCAGATCCTCGCCTCCCTGAAGCTGTTCGACCAGGCGTACCAGATGCTCGGCGGGGTCGCGAGCGACACCACCCGCTCGATCGTGCAGTACATCTACGAGGCCGGCTTCGTCAGCTACCGGTTCGGCTACTCGGCCGCCATCTCCTATGTGTTCTTCGCCCTCATCGTCATCCTGGGCATCGCGCAGGCCCTGATCACGCGCCGCCGGAAGGAGCAGTTCTGATGTCCACCGTCACCGCCGACGCCGTCGCCACCCGAACCGAATCGATCACCACGGCCGGCAAGCGACGCCCTCGGCGCCCGCACCTGCCCGGCCAGAAGCCGTTCGGACCGCTCCGCATCGCCGCGTTCCTCGTCCTGCTGCTGCTCGCGATCGGCTGGCTGCTGCCGTTCCTCTGGGCCGTGGCGACCGCGTTCAAGACCGAGACGGATGCCGCGTCCGGCGACCCGGGCTGGATCGGCGCCTCCGGTCCGACCATCGAGGCGTTCACGGCGATCCTCTCGCAGGGCAACGTCTACACCTGGGCGTTCAACAGCCTCTGGACCTCCGTCGCCATCACGCTGATCACGCTGACGATCTCGGCGCTGGCCGCCTACGCCTTCTCGCGGCTGGACTTCACCGGTCGGAAGTGGCTGTTCGTGGTGATCATCGCCTCGATCGTCGTGCCGCCGCAGGTGCTGATCATCCCGCTGTTCTACGAGATGCTCGCGTTCAACCTGATCGACACGTACTGGGGCCTGATCCTGCCGCAGGTGGTCGCCCCTGCGATGGTGTTCATCCTGAAGCGGTTCTTCGACGCGATCCCCATCGAGCTCGAAGACGCCGCCCGGGTCGACGGCGCCAGCCGGTTGCGCATCTTCTGGTCCATCGTCCTGCCGCTGTCCCGCCCGATCATGGCGTCCGTCGGGATCTTCGTCTTCATCGCCGCGTGGAACAACTTCCTCTGGCCGTTCCTCGTCATCAACGACACGACGCTGATGACGCTGCCGGTCGGCCTGCAGACCGTGATCAGCGCCTACGGCGTGCAGTACGCGCAGGTCATGGCGCAGGCCGTGCTCGCGGCGCTGCCGCTCATCGTCGTGTTCCTCATCTTCCAGAAGCAGATCGTCAAGGGAGTCGCGACGAGCGGCTTCGGCGGCCAGTAGCCGCCACGACGGCATCCGATCCCTTCCCCGGCCACTCACAAGGAGAGCAATGTCCCAGGCCCGCATCACCATCGACCGCGACTTCACGATCGGCGACGTCCCCCGAAGACTCTTCGGCTCGTTCGTCGAGCACATGGGCCGCTGCGTCTACACCGGCATCTACGAGCCCGGCCACCCCCAGGCCGACGCGCGCGGATTCCGGCAGGACGTGCTGGCCCTGGTGAAGGAGATGGGACCGACGGTCGTCCGCTACCCCGGCGGCAACTTCGTGTCCGGCTACCGCTGGGAGGACGGGGTCGGCCCCGCCGAGGATCGGCCCGTCCGGATCGACGGCGCCTGGCACACGATCGAGACGAACGCGTTCGGCCTGCACGAGTTCATGGACTGGGCGCGGGAGGCCGACGTCGAGGTCATGGAGGCGGTCAACCTCGGCACCCGTGGCGTCGAGGAGGCGCGTGCCCTCGTCGAGTACGCCAACCACCCCGGCGGCACGTACTGGTCGGACCTGCGGCGGAAGAACGGCGCCGAGCAGCCCTTCGACATCAAGCTGTGGTGCCTGGGCAACGAGCTGGACGGCCCGTGGCAGATCGGCGGGAAGACGGCGACCGAGTACGGCCGCCTCGCGCAGGAGTCGGCGAAGGCGATGCGGCTGATCGACCCCTCGATCGAGCTCGTGGCGGTGGGCTCCTCCGGTCGCTCGATGCCGACCTTCGGCACGTGGGAGCACACGGTGCTCACGCACGCCTACGACGAGGTCGACTTCATCTCCATGCACGCCTACTACCAGGAGCACGACGGCGACGCCGAGTCGTTCCTCGCCGAGTCCGTCGACATGGATGCGTTCATCGAGGGCGTCATCGCGACGATCGATGCCGTCAAGGCGTCCGGCAAGCACACGAAGCAGGTCGACATCTCGTTCGACGAGTGGAACGTATGGGACCAGGTGAAGTACAACGACGTCGAGGCCGGCGAGATCGAGAAGGCGGGCTGGCGGCAGCATCCGCGACTCATCGAGGACACCTACTCGGTGACGGATGCCGTCGTCGTCGGCACCCTCCTCAACAGCCTGCTGCGCCACGGCGATCGAGTGAAGATCGCCAACCAGGCGCAGCTCGTGAACGTGATCGCCCCGATCCGCTCGGAGGAGGGCGGGGCCGCCTGGCGCCAGACCAGCTTCTGGCCGTTCGAGCGCATGGCGCGTCTCGCGAAGGGCCGCATCCTGCGGCTCGCGGTGTCGGCCCCGCAGATCGAGACCAAGCGCTACGGCGGGGTCGATGCCGTCGACGCCGCCGCCACCTGGGACGAGGCCACCGGGCGGCTCGTGGTCTTCGTCGCCAACCGCTCACTCGATGAGGAGAGCGACCTGACCGTCGAACTGCGCGGCCTCACCGGTCTTCGCGTCGTGAAGGCAGAGACGCTGACGATCCCGGAGGGTGGCGACCGCCATACCTCGAACCTCGAGACCACGCAGGATGCCGTGCACATGGTGCCGCTCGCAGCGGCCGAGGTCGTCGACGGCGCGGTGCGCGCGACGCTTCCGCCGCTGTCGTGGTCGGTGATCGAACTCGCCTGAACGGTCTCTGTCGAATCGCGCGGATCGCGTCCGAACGTGAAGAAGCCCGGTATCCGCAGATACCGGGCTTCTTCACGTCAGCGTTCGCGGGTCAGGCCTCGGCCCTCCGCCGACCACGCGTCGCGAGGACGAGACCCGCGGTCAGCAGCGCGAGCGCGGAGGCAACGCCGGCAAGCGGCGCGAACGAGTCGAGACCGGTCGCGGCGAGTTCCTCTTCATCACCCGGTGCAGCTGCGCCGCCGTCGTCATCGCCCCCGCCGTCGACGGGCTCAGGGACGCTCACGAAATACAGCGTGGTCGTGGCGGAGGCGACCCCGTCGACGACCTGGTTCGCTTCGATCGTGAAGACTCCCCCATAGCTGAGGCCACCGAAGTCGACCAGCCATTCGCCGTCCACGACCGTCACCGCGAAGCGAAGGTCGTTACCGCGACCATCGATCCTGACGTTCACCGTGGCGCCCTCGATGCCCGTGCCGGAGACGTTCAATGGGGTCTGGTCGTAGGGGAAGACCTGACCGTCCGCGATCGACGTCACGACGGGAGCCGCCGGAACGACAGAGAAGGCCGACGTCGCTGCCGACGAGGTCTCCACGTCGTCGGCCTGCGTGACGACGATGCTGTGCGCGCCGTAGCCGAGGTCGATTCCCGTGACGGTCCAGTCGCCTGAGGCGTCGACGACGGTCGTGCCGAGCTCGGTACCTTCACCGTCCTCGACGACGATGCCGGCGTTCGGGAGACCTGTTCCGCTGATCTGGGTGACGGGCGCCGTGATCGTCTGGCCGTTCGCGGGAAAGGTGATCAGCGGGGCCGCGACCGCGGCAGCGGCGACGAGCTGCTCGTCGGCGGTCTCTGCCGGGCCGGTGTCTTCCGAGCTCGTCACCTCGGGAGCGTCCGACGACTCTCCCTCGGCGGGCGCTGCGGGCTCGGCGGTCTCCGACGTCGTCGCCACCGGATCCGAAGACGGTCCTGCGGAGTCGTCGGCGAACGCCGGCGCCGCGATGAAGAGCCCTGAGAGAGCGATGGTCACGGCGGCGGCGATAGCCAAGGGGCGTCGCGCTGTCCCTCTGTTCTTCATGTGGCGCAGATCCTCCATGGTCGTGGAACGCCGTGGACGGCGATCACCGAAATACTAGTCAGCGCGCGACTGTTATTCCATTAAATCGAAGAAAGTGCGCCGGCCTGCTCGATCACGTCCGCCGTCCTCTCGGTCACCCGCGCCGCGAACAGAGGCGTGAAGGTGCAGGCGTCGAAGCGACGATCGATGCGGTCAAGGCGTCCGGCACCCACACGAAGCCTGACGGGCACGTTCCACGTCGTCACGGCGCTACGAGCTCTTCCCGCTGTCGGGCGAGACGCCCTTCTCCGCCGGTTCCACCAGGGAGAGCGGATCCGCGATGTCCTCCAGCGACTTCCCCGCGGCACTGACCCCGAAGATCCCGCAGACGATGCCACCGAACATCATGATCGCCGCGCCGAGCACGTAGCCCCAGAACAGCGGTCCGCGGTCACCGCTCTCGGCGCTCTGACCGATGAGAGCGCCGTAGAGCACCGGCGCGATCGCACCGACCAGCTGCCCGATCGAGAAGATGTAGGAGATGACCTGGCTGCGCAGCTCCAGGGGGAAGATCTCGCTGACCGTCAGGTACGCCGCCGAGGCTCCGGCGGAGGCGAAGAAGAACGAGGCGCACCAGAATGCCGTGTGCGTCGCCGCGTTCAGCACGCCCGCGTTGAAAAGGAAGGCGCTGACCAGGAGGATGAGGCCGGCGAGCATGTACGTGCCGAAGAGCATCCGCCGGCGACCCCAGGTGTCGAAGAAGTGCCCGAGGATGAGCGCCCCGGCGAGGTTGCCCACGGCGAAGACGATGAAGTACTGCGACGCGGAGGCCGGCGGGGTGTCGTAGAAGTTCTCGAGCACGAGCGCGTAGGTGAAGAAGATCGCGTTGTAGAGGAACGACTGCGTCACCATCATCGTGATGCCGACGAGGGTGCGCCGCGGGTACTTGCGGAACAGCACCTTGGCGATGAGCAGGAACGGCACCCGGCCGTACTCCTTGACCGTGATCGCCTTGCTCTCATCGACCGGCGGGATCGTCTTGCCCTCCTGGCGGATGCGCTCCTCGATCTGGTCCACGTTGCGTTCCGCGGCCTCTTCCCGACCGTGGGTCATCTGCCACCGCGGGCTCTCCGGGATGTGCCGGCGCAGCCAGATGAGGAGGAGGCCGAGCACCGGACCGAGGAAGAAGCTGAGACGCCAGCCGACGTCCTCCGGGAGGATGTCGGTGTTCAGGAAGAACACGTTCGCCACCGCACCGAGTGCCGCGCCGCCCCAGTACGTGCCGTTGATCGCGATGTCGACGCGCCCGCGGTACTTCGCCGGGATGATCTCGTCGATGGCCGAGTTGATGGCCGCGTACTCGCCGCCGATGCCGGCACCCGCGACGAATCGCCAGATGTAGAAGAACCAGGGCGCGAAGGCGAGACCGGCGACGGCGGATCCGACCAGGTAGACCACCAGGGAGACGAGGAACAGCTTCTTGCGTCCGAGGCGATCGGTGAGCCGTCCGAACACCAGCGCGCCGAAGACCTGCCCGAGCAGATAGCACGTACCGGCGAGTCCCACCTCGGCCGGGCCCATCCCGAGAGTCGCGGCGTATCCGTTCGCGGCGACGATCTGCACTTCGAGGCCGTCGAGGATCCACGAGAAGCCGAGCCCGACGACGATCAGCCAGTGGAACCGCGACCAGGGCAGCCGGTCCATGCGTGCGGGGACGAGCGACTTGACCTCCTTGACGGCGGCGTCGGATGCGGACATGGACCCTCCTTCGTCGGCGGGCGGGATCGCCCCGGCATCTGTCTTACTCCTCCGCATGGACCCGCCGCACCGGGTTGACCGCGGACCGCCGTCACGCTATCGCCCGCGGATCCGGGAACGCGAAAGGCCCCGACACGCAGAGGTGTCGGGGCCTTTCCGTCGTCGGGCGACGGCGGCTCGCGGTGGCCTCAGCCGGCCGCTTCCTCCGGACGCTCGAGCACGTCGATCGCCGCCGTGTCGGGCACGTACTCCTCGATGTGCCTCTCGTCCGGTCCGTCGTAGGCCGACAGCGGACGGATCAGCGCGTTCGACGCCTGCTGCTCGATGATGTGGGCCGTCCACCCCGTGATGCGCGCCGCGACGAAGAGCGGCGTGAACGTCAGCGTGTCGAAGCCGATCAGGTTGTACGCCGGTCCGGACGGATAGTCGAGGTTCGGGTAGATGGACTTGCGGGCGACGAACTCGCCCTCCAGCTTCTCGTACAGCTCGGCGACGGCCGGCTTGTCGTAGTGCGCGACGAGGGAGTCGAGAGCGGCCTTCATCGTCGGCACGCGGGAGTCGCCGCGCTTGTAGACGCGGTGGCCGAACCCCATGATCTTGCGCTTCTCGGCGAGCGCCTTGTCGAGCCATCCCTCCACCCGGTCGGCCGAGCCGATCTCGTCGAAGATGTGCATGACGGCCTCGTTCGCCCCGCCGTGCAGGGGCCCCTTGAGGGCGCCGATCGCCCCGACGACCGCCGAGTACAGGTCGCTCAACGTCGATGTGATCACACGCGCCGTGAAGGTCGAGGCGTTGAACGAGTGCTCCGCGTAGAGGATCATCGAGCGGTTGAACGCGTCCACCACGACCGGGTCCGGCTCCTCGCCGAACGTGATCCAGAGGAAGTTCGCCGCGTAGTCGAGGTCGTCGCGCGACTCGACCGGCTCGAGTCCGCGACGCCGGCGCTGACCGTACGCCACGATCGCCGGAAGCGCGGCGAACAGGGTGAGGCTGCGCTGGAGGTTCTCCTCCGGCGTGCCGACCGCGTCGAGGACGTTGGCGATGCCGGCGGTCTCGATCGCACCGATCACGCTCACGGCGGTCCGCACCTCGTCCATCGGGTGGGAGTCCAACGGCAGCCGGTCGATCGCGTCCTTGACGACCGGCGCGAGGGCGCGGTTCGCGCGCTCGGTGACCCGGAAGGCCGCCAGCTCCTCCGGCGTCGGCAGCTCGCCGTTCCAGAGCAGGTACGCGACCGCCTCGAACGGCTGCGTGGCCGCGAGCTCCTGCACCGGGTAGCCGCGGTACAGCAGGCTGTTCGTCTCGGGGTTGACCTTCGAGATCGCCGTCGTGTCGACGACGACTCCCGCGAGGCCCTTCTTGATGTCCGGCTCGGTCATGGTCACTCCTTCGTGATGGTGAAGTTGAAGACGCCGGAGTCGAAGTGGTTGTACGACTCGTAGTCGATCAGGTCGTAGAGATCGGCGCGGTGCTGCATCTCGCCGAGCTTCGAGGTCAGGTGCCCCTCGTCGTTCAGCGTATCGAGCGCGCGGCCCGCCGCGCCCATCGAGATGCGCAGCAGCGAGACCGGCCAGATGACGAGGTTCACGCCGGCATCGCGCAGCTGGTCCGTGGAGAACAGCTCGCTCTTGCCGAACTCGGTCATGTTCGCCAGGATCGGCACGTCGAGCGCCTCGGCCATGGCCTCGAACTCGGCCAGTGTGCGCATGGCCTCCGGGAAGATCGCGTCGGCCCCGGCGTCCACCAGCGCCTTGGCACGGTCGATCGCCGCGTCCAGCCCCTCGATCGCGCGGATGTCGGTACGCGCCATGATGAGGAAGTTCTCGTCACGACGGGCGTCGGCGGCGGCGCGGATGCGCTTGATCGCGGTGTTCTCGTCGACGACCGCCTTGCCGTCGAGGTGACCGCAGCGCTTCGGGTTGATCTGGTCCTCGATGTGCGTGCCCGCGAGCCCCGCATCCTCGAGCTCCTGGATCGTGCGGGCGACGTTCATCGGCTCGCCGAAGCCGGTGTCGGCGTCGACGATCGCGGGGAGGTCGGTCATGCGGGCGATCTGCTTCGCCCGACCGGCGACCTCCGTGAGCGTGGTGAGGCCGATGTCGGGCAGCCCCAGGTCGGCCGAGAGCACGGCGCCGGAGATGTAGACGCCGTCGAAGCCCTTCTGCTCGATCAGGCGCGCGCTCAGCGGGTTGAACGCGCCGGGGAAGCGCAGCAGCTCGCCGCTCGCGAGGCGCTCACGGAACAGCCGGCGCTTCTCGGCGGGGGTGACGGTGGAGTACAGCATCAGAACAGTCCCGCCGGCGCCGGAGCGGCCTCGAGCAGCCCGGGCTTCGCGACGATCGACAGCTCGCCGACCTCGGCGGCCGTGAGCTCGGGCAGGCGCTGCACGAGGGCGAGGAACCGCTCGATCTCGGCGGGCTCGAGCACGGGCTCCGCCAGCAGACGGAACTTCGCGATGTAGTTCTCGCGGGCGAACGGACGGGCTCCGAGCGGGTGCGCGTCGGCGACGGCGATCTCGTCGACCACGGTCGAGCCGTCGGTCAGGCGGATCTCGACGCGACCGCCGAACGCCTTCTCGGCGGGGTCCTCCGAGTGGTAGCGGCGCGTCCACTCGGCATCCTCCGCCGTGGTGATCTTGTGCCACAGCGCGACGGTGTCGGCGCGGCCCGCACGCTCGGGCGTGTAGGAGTCGACGTGGTGCCAGCCGCCGTCCTGCAGCGCCACCGCGAAGATGTAGGGCACCGAGTGGTCCAGCGTCTCGCGCGACGCGGTCGGGTCGTACTTCTGCGGGTCGTTCGCGCCCGAGCCGATCACGTTGTGCGTGTGGTGGCTGGTGTGGATGACGATCTGATCGATGTTCGCGGGGTCGCGCAGCGCCGGGTTCTCGAGCCCGAGCTTGCGGGCGAGGTCGATGAGCGCCTGCGCCTGATACTCGGCCGAGTGCTCCTTCGTGTACGAGTCGAGGATCGCGCGCTTGGGCTCGCCCGCAGCGGGCAGCGGCACGTCGTAGGCCGCGTCCTTGCCGTCGAGCATCCAGGCGATCACGCCGTCTTCGCCTTCGTAGATCGGGGCCGGGCTGGTCTGCCCGCGCATCGCCCGGTCGACTGCCTCGACGGCCATCTTGCCCGCGAACGCCGGAGCGTGCGCCTTCCAGGTCGAGATCTCGCCCTTGCGGCTCTGGCGCGTGGCGGTGGTCGTGTGCAGTCCCTGGCCGACGGCCTGGTAGATGGTCTCGACGTCGAGGCCGAGGAGGGTGCCGATGCCGGCGGCGGCCGACGGGCCGAGGTGGGCGACGTGGTCGATCTTGTGCTTGTGCAGGCAGATCGCGCGCACCAGGTCCATCTGGATCTCGTAGCCGGTGGCGATGCCGCGGACCAGCGCCCGACCGTCCTTGCCCGTGTGCTGCGCCACGGCGAGGATCGGCGGGATGTTGTCGCCCGGGTGCGAGTACTCGGCGGCGAGGAACGTGTCGTGGTAGTCGAGCTCGCGCACGGCCACGCCGTTCGCCCAGGCCGCCCACTCCGGGCTGGTGCGGTGGTCGAGCGCCGCACCGAAGAGGTTCGCGCCGACGCCGCCGGTCGAGACGGGGTGGCTGAACGCCTGCGCGCGGGCCGCGTTGATGGGACCGCGGGTGAGGGAGGCCGCAGCCACCGACGCGTTGTCGATGATGCGGTTGATGATCATGTCGACGACGTCCTGCTCGACCTCGACCCCGTCGGCGGCGACCTCGGCGATCTTCCAGGCGAGCTGGTCTTCCCGGGCGAGGTTCTCGTCGCTGCGGTGCACACGGACGTGGTGGGTGACGGTCATTGCTTATCCTTCACTGTTGCTGTCGGGGAGGGAGTCGAGGATGCCGGCGAGCGCGTTGTGCAGATGCACGTGCGTGGCGTGGGCGGCGAGGTCGCCGTCGCGGGCGGCGAGCGCCTGAGCGATGGTGCGGTGCTCGCCGGCGGAGGCGGCGAGGCGAGCGGGCTTGTCACGCGCCATCCGGCGCACCCGCACGAGGTGGGTCCGCACGGTGCGCAACGCCGAGGCGATGTAGTCGTTGGCGACCGCGGCGTCGAGCGCGGCGTCGAACCGGGCGATCAGCGCGTAGTACGCGTCGCGGCCTTCCGCCCCGTCGAGGTCGACCTGCGCGAACTCGTCCGCGAGCGCGGCGAAGAGTGCGGCGTCTCCTCGGGCGGCGGCGAGACGGGCCGAGCTCTCCTCGAGTGCGCGGCGGATCTCGAAGAGGGAGCGGATGTCGTCGGCGTCGAGGTCGGCGACCACGGTGACCCGCGGCGACTGCTGCACGACGAGCCCGTCGGCGATGAGGCGACGCAGCGCTTCGCGCATCGGCGTGCGGCTCACGCCCAGCCGCTCGGCCTGGTCGACCTCGCCGAGCACGAAGCCGGCCGGAAGGGCACCGGACTGGATGTCGTCGAGCAGGGCCGCATACGCGCGATCGCTCGCGGAGGTGCGTTCGACGGCGAGGGTCATGCCCTCAGTGTATACATAAACCGGCCCCGGTCAGGCCTCAGATGAAATGATCGATTCTTTCGTATACATTCATCGTGCCTGCCGTTTCATTGATGCAGCGTGCGCATCAGTCCTGCTTGGAGTATGGGTGCCAGTCGACCAAGAGCGCCGAGATCATCGCACCGCCCGCTGGCGTGCCCTCCGGCACCACCGGTTCGACCTCAGGCATCGGACGCGCGGAGCACCTCGGGCACCCATGTGCCCAGAATGACAGCGATGATCACGCCTCCTGCCGGCGCGCGGTCGTCGACCGGCGCACCCGCGGGCAGCGGCCCCCGGGACCCGACGATGGCCGCCCGCTCCGACTCACTCAACTGCGCCGTGAGGTCGGCCTGCATCCGCTCGCCGATCGCAGCCACCTGCGGACGCATGCGCGCGAGGGCCACGTTGATGGCGGTGTCGATCTCTTCGGTGCCTTCCGGGTCGGCACCGCGCACCACGAAGTAGGTGATGAGCGCACCGACGCCGATCAGCGCGGCCCCGATGACCACGGGCGCCGTCGTCAATCCCCGGGACAATTGGAATCCCGCGGCAAGGACGAGCGCGATCGTGACGATCGCCTGAGACCTGAGTGCTCCCCTGTCGAGTGGGCGGAATCGGCTCGCCAGGATGACGAGAAGGTCGCCGAACGCCGCCATCACCGCGAGAACGGTCGCGACGACCGCCGTGTCAGCGGGGTCGAATCGGAATCCGCTCGTGAGCACGGCTGCCACTGCCGCGCAGAGCGCCGCGGCGAGTAAGGTGAACGACGCCCACCCCCAGTGCGGGTTACGCGCACCATATTCAGCACGCAGCCACGCCCAGCAGTCCTTTCGAGCCTTCTCCGCCGCTTCCCGGGCGGAGTGCCAGGTCTCGAGGGCGAGGTCCTTGCGACCGACACGGTCGAAGGCGTTCATCTCCGCCGTCGCCGCGTCGAGAAGTACACGCTGACTCGGTCGAGTCGACGTCTGATCAGCCGACATGCTCATCTCCTTCTGCGACGTCGAACGTCGCGACAACCTGTTCAGCCAGTCCATGAACGACCGCTGCCGCCAACGGTGTCAACGACGAGAGCGCCGCCACGACGCAACGCCCGCACACGTCAGCCACGTAGACCGTCGACACGGTCTGCGGCAGCGCGACGAGACCGTCCCCGTGCGCTCCTTGCTCATCGAGGAGAGTCACTCTCCAGCCGGAGACACCCACGAAGTCGAACGGCAGCGCCTGACCGGGCCACGGACTGGGCACGAGGGCCTCGGCGACACCCAACGCCCCCTCGCCGGTCGCGGGGGCGGGTACGCCGTCGAGAGCGGCGATGCCGAGCATCGCGTAAAGCTCGGCCGTCGGGTCACACAGCAGCAGGACAGCGCTCAGATCGGTGTCGACGCGGGCACCGAGAGCCAGGGCGCATGCCGTGGCCACCGCCTCTCGGGAGTCTTCGGGTGCCGAAGCGATCTGCCGCTCGTACCAGGCGGCGATGTCGTCCTTGCCGGGCACGACCTGCCAGACCGCCGGGTCCGCCTGCATAGTCAGCTCAGCCACGACGCCACCTCACGCTGGCCACGATCGCATCGCACACGAGCGAGATCGCCCGCAGCCCCTCGTCGGGCAGCTGCGAGCCATCCGCGCCGCGAAGTATCTGCGAGCGGAACATCAGGCCGACGGACGGATGCCCGGGCACGGGAAGCAGATAGCCCGAGCCGGCGATGTCGACCTCGCCGCCTTCGACCGTGCTCTTCTGATCCATCGTCCACCGCAGGATGGTTCCGCCGGAGTCGAGCGGCGTCGCTCCGCGGTTCGCGATCAAGCCGCTCCCGAGATCCTGCAGCGAACCGCCACCGGGCGCACGCAGCCAGGAGGCGACCAGACTCACCGGGACGAAGTCCTCGGCGTCAGCGCCGGCAGGAGCGAACACGCGCACCACCTCGGCGCGAGAGGCCTCGGCGCGCGCGGTCGCCATCATCTCCTCGACACGAGCGCGCATCACAGCGCGATTCGCCACCGGGAACTGATCGAGCACGGCATCGAGACGAGGGCGCATCGATCCGAACGAGGCATCCGTCGCCTCCCACCCCGCGGGCAGGAGGACGGCGAACGCCGGCATACCCGCGGACGCGTCGATAACTTCAGCGCGCAGCGACATCGGGGAGCCTCCTGGAATCGACCGGCGTCGGATGCGCCGGTGTCGAGCCTAACGGCTCTAGGTCAACGCCTCGTTGAGGTCCTTGAGGGTGCTGGTGAATCGCACGTACACGTCGGCAGCTCCTCCGAATGCCTGCGCGGCGTTGGTCGGATTGCCCGCGAGCGCCTGCCACCCCGCACGCCAACCGCCGACGCGCATGTTGCCCTGAAGGAGGAACTGGGGTGTGTGGAGAATTCGCATGAGGTTCTGCGAATTCAGACCGTGCGCCCCCTCGAAAAGATCAGGAATCCGCGTCTTCAGGAAATCATCGAGCTTGCTGCCGTACTGGGCGAAGTCATCTCCGGCGATGCGGAACACGGCCGCGATCTGCGGGAACTTGCCGGGGTTGACGAACGTCGCGAACTTGGCGAGCTTGCCGAACGGGATGATGCCGATGGCCGCGAGCGCGACGCTCTGCCAGTCACCACGACCGGCGTTCAGCTTCGCGATCTCGCCCAGCAGGCTGAGCACGCCCGCGACAGCGGCGAGGACTCCGGCGAGGAGCGCGAGAGGCCCCGTCACGACGAAGGCGACGATGATGAGCACGATGCCGACGACGAGCAGCACCGCGAGCATCGCCTCGACGAATGGCATCGAGTTGTCCCAGAAACTGTCGGAGACGCCATCCGCATTGACCTTCTCGAGGCCCGCGCACGCGGCCTCGTAGGCGGTCTCCCAGGTCTGGGTCGGCGCATCGAAGCCGGCCCAGTAGTACTCCCAACCCTCGACGGCGGTGTCGAAGGCCGCCTGCTCCGAGGCATCGCTGGGCGCCGTGCCGGTCTGCTCGACGCCGTTGCGGTCGTTGCGCTCCCACTCGCTCTTCTCCGCCGCGGCTCCGCCGAGCGCGAGAGAGGCGGCGCGAACCTCCTCCCAGGTGCGCTCGGCCCCGCTGACGCGCCATCCCGTCTCGCTCTGAGCGGTCTCCAGGCTTCGCCCGTAGGCGCCGAGCGCCGCGCCGCTCGGTCGGTACCTCTTTGCGGCGGCGGACAGGTCGGCGTGCACCTTCTTCGCCTGCTCGCGAATCGCCTCGAAGGACTCCCCCTTGCCGACGGCGCCGTCGGCGAAGAGTTCGAGCGTGAGTGCGGCGTTGGCCATCTTCTGCCCGAGCTCTTCGATGTCGGTGGCATGCGCCGCGATCGCACTCGGCGAACCGTCGATCATCCTGACCTCGCGTCCGCCGGGGGTGTGGGGCATGTCGACGCGCGAGTAGATGTATGAGTTCTCGGTCACTCTTTGGGCTCCATACTCCTGGCGAGCTCGAGGTCGGCCTCGCGCCAGCCGTCGCGTGCATCGTCGATGCGGGTCTTCATCTCCTCGAGTTCGCGGCGCAGCGTCTCCCGTTTGTCGTCCCAGGCCGATTCGAACTCGTCGGCGGCGCGGGCGAGCCTCGTGTCGCCCAGGGGCTCGCCGATCGCGTCGAGGAGCCTGCCGGTTCGCGCCCCCGCACCCTTATCACCGAACTCGGCCATGATCAGGCCCAGTGTCTCGCTCAGTTCCCGCATCGAATCAAGCGGGATGTCCACCCCATCTGCCATGCCACTCCTCCGCACTGCCGAGGCCAGCATAAGTGCAGATGCGGATCACCGGCGATGGGGAGAAAGACCCATCCCCCCGCAACGCTCAGGTCGGAGGGAGCTCCCCCTTCGCGACCGGCAGTCGTGACGGGGGCACCGGCTCCACGAACTCCGGGGCGACCGGCTCACCGAGCTTGACCACGACGACACCCGCGAGCACGAGCACGCCGCCGAGGGCCTGCAGCAGGTCGGGGAGCTGTCCGAGCAGCAGCCAGCCGAACAGCAGGGCGGCGACCACCTCGGCGAGCGCGACGAACGAGGCGAGCCGCGAACCCAGCATCCGGGTCGACGCGATGCCGAGCAGGTACGCGAGCGCCGTCGCGACGACGCCCATGGCCAGCACCGGGACGAACCACGGCACACTGCCGAACCGGTACGCGATGTCCTCCGTCGTCCACGAGATCGGCAGCACGCCGATCGCTCCCGCGACCGTCAGACCCAGGGCGCCGAGCAGCAGTCCGCTCCCGGCGAGGGCGATGGGCGGCAGGCCGGTGTCGGCCTTGGCCGAGAGCACGAAGTACGTCGCCGCGCCCACCATGGCCCCGAGCGCCCACAGGATGCCGGCCACGTTCACGTCGGCGCCGGTGAGGATGTCGAGCATGAGCACCAGACCGACGAACGCGATGACCGCGCCGATGATGCTCGTGCGGTTCGGCCGCTCACCCCGCCGCACCCAGAGCCACAGCAGCACCGCGACCGGAGCGGTGTATTCGATGAGGAGCGCGAGGCCGACGTCCATGACCGCGACGGCCTGGAAGTAGAAGAGCTGGGTCGCGGTGACAGCGAGCAGTCCGTAGGCGAGGATCATCCCCGCGTTGCGCCGCAGCAGCCCCCACCGCCCACGCAGGGACAGGATCGTCGGGATCAGGAGCACGAGCGCCGCGACCCAGATGCGCGCCGTGACCGCGGCGCCCGGCGTCCATCCGGCGTCGATGAGTCCGCGCGCCCATCCGCCCGACATGCCGAAGGCGAAGGCCGCGGCGATCGCGAGCGGCAGCCCGAGGCGCACGTCCCGTGCGGACCTCAGCCTTGAGTCATTGCTCACCGTGCTCATGATCGATGACGCTACTCGCGCGAGTTGTAAGATGTCAACATGATCTTCACCGATGACACCGAGGATGCTCTGCGGGCCGCCGTCTGGCTCGTGAACTCCGCGGAGGATCCGGACACACTCAACGACGTGGACGACGAGGCCGCGTTCCTCCGCGACTTCCCCTACACCGGCAGGCTCGATCTCGATCAGGCCGAGGTGGCATCCCTGCGCGCGCTGCGTCCGCGCCTGCGTTCGATGCTGCTCGCTTCCCGCGACGAGATGGCCGCGCACGTCAACGAGGCTCTCGCGGAGGTCCGGCTCACCCCGCGTCTGCTCCGACACGACGGCGCCGACTGGCACCTGCACACCGTGACCGACGACCATCCCCTCGACGAACGCGTGCTCCTCGAGACCGCCATGGCCCTGATCGACGTCATCCGCTCCGACGAGGGATCGCGCCTCTCGGTCTGCGAGGACGACACCTGCCTGGCCATCGCCCTCGACCTCTCCCGCAACCGCTCGAAGCGGTACTGCTCCACGACGTGCGCGAACCGCAACGCGGTCGCCGCGTATCGCGCGCGCCGCGCCGCCGGCTGACCGGAGCCCGCCCGCGGACGGCCGCGATCACGCCCCGGCGTGCGTGCCCGTCCAGGTGTACTCGGCGATGCTGTCCGCCTTCAT
Organism: Microbacterium sp. GW821-FHT01D02; assembly: GCF_059422585.1. Lineage (NCBI taxonomy): Bacteria > Bacillati > Actinomycetota > Actinomycetes > Micrococcales > Microbacteriaceae > Microbacterium > Microbacterium sp. GW821-FHT01D02. Next base: position 1,086,021 of record NZ_JBWKXB010000001.1, read on the forward strand.
CTCCATGCTCGATCCGGGCGCGGTCGGCGCCATGTAGGACCCGCCCCGGATGTCGGTCGGGACGACGAAGTGCTCGTGCAGGTGGTCGACGAACTCGATCATGCGGCCCTCGCGGGTGCCGGTGACCGCGACGAAGTCGAACATCGACAGATGCTGCACCGCCTCGCACAGCCCGACACCGCCCGCGTGCGGGCACACCGGCACGCCGAACCTGGCGGCGAGCAGCAGGTTCGCGATGTTCTCGTTGACGCCCGCCACCCGCGTCGCATCGATCTGCATGACCGAGATGGCGTCCGCCTGCAGCAGCTGCTTGAAGATCACGCGGTTCTGCGCGTGCTCGCCGGTCGCGACGCGGATGGGCGCGACGCCGCGGGCGATCTCGGCGTGACCGAGGACGTCGTCGGGACTGGTGGGCTCCTCGACCCACGCGGGGTGGAACTCGGCGAGGGCGTTCACCCACTCGATCGCCTCCGCCACCTCCCAACGCTGGTTCGCGTCGATCGCGATCGGGAAGTCGGGCCCGCACACCTCGCGCGCCTTGCGGAACCGGCGGATGTCGTCGTCGAGGTCGGCGCCCACCTTGAGCTTGATCTGGGTGAAGCCGTCGGCCATGGCTTCCCGGGCGAGGCGCTCGAGCTTCTCGTCGGAGTACCCGAGCCACCCGGGACTCGTGGTGTACCCCGGGTACCCCGTCGCGAGCAGCTGCTGCTCCCGCTCGGTGCGGCCCGGCTCCGCGGCGCGCAGGATGTCGAGGGCGTCCTCACGGGTGAGGGCGTTGGTGAGGTAGCGGAAGTCGACGAGGTCGACGATCTCCTCCGGCGTCATGCGGGCGAGCAGCTGCCAGAGCGGGAGGCCGGCGCGCTTGGCCTTGAGGTCCCACAGCCCGTTGATCACGGCGCCGATCGCCATGTGCATGACGCCCTTCTCCGGGCCGAGCCACCGCAGCTGCGAGTCGCCGATGAGGTCGCGGAACGTGCCGCCCATGTCGTCGAGCAGGGGTTCGACCTCCCGTCCGACGAGGTGTCCGGCGAGAGCGTCGATCGCCGCGACCTGCACGTCGTTCCCCCGCCCGATCGTGAAGACGAACGCGTGCCCCTCGATGCCGTCCCCGGCATCCGTGCGCACCACGACGTAGGCCGCGGAGTAGTCCGGATCGGGGTTCATCGCGTCCGATCCGTCCAGGCTCAGAGACGTGGGGAAGCGGATGTCGGCGGTGTCGAGGGCGACGATGCGGCTCACGGGTGGGGGTCCTCTCGGAGCACGGGTCTTGTCCGTGCGGATGCTTTGGAGTGTAAACATCCGATGTCTATACTGTCAACGAGATGGGCCGCATCGCAGCGGCCACCCGACCGATCAGGAGAAACATGAAGTTCGCGCGGCTCGGCACCCCCGGGACAGAGATCCCCGTCCTCGTGGAGGGTGACCGCTACCTCGACCTCCGCCCTGTGACATCCGATGTGAACGGGGACTTCCTCGAGAGCGACTTCGTCGCCCGGGTCACCGCCGCCCGGGACGCCGGTGAGCTGCCCGAGATCGCGGACGCCGCGACGATGCGCATCGGCGCCCCCATCGCCCGCCCGAGCGCGGTGATCTGCATCGGCATGAACTACGCGGCCCACGCGGCCGAGTCGGGGTCGGAACCGCCCACCATCCCCATCCTCTTCCTGAAGACGCCGAACACGGTGGTCGGACCGAACGATGCGGTGACCATCCCCCGCGGCAGCGAGAAGACCGACTGGGAGGTCGAGCTCGGCATCGTGATCGGCGCGCGCGCCTCGTCCCTCGACTCCCCGGCCGAATCGCTCGCGCACGTCGCGGGCTTCGTCGCCGCGAACGACGTCTCGGAGCGTGCGTTCCAGCTCGAGGTGTCCGGCGGCCAGTGGTCCAAGGGCAAGATCGCCCCCGGCTTCAACCCGACCGGCCCGTGGCTGGTCACCCCCGACGAGGTCGACCATCAGACCCTGGGGCTGCGGAGCTTCGTGAACGGCGAGCCGCGCCAGGACTCGAACACCAGCGACATGATCTTCACGGTCGAGCACATCGTGCACCACCTGTCGCAGTACGTGACCCTCGAGCCCGGCGACCTGATCCTCACCGGCACCCCGCAGGGCGTCGCCCTGTCGGGCAAGTACCCCTACCTCGCCGCGGGCGACGTGGTGGAGATCGAGATCGACGGCCTCGGCCGTCAGCGGCAGGAGTTCGTGGCATGGGAGGCCCGGAAGTGAGCGCATTGAACGGCCTCGTGGCGATCGTCACCGGCGGAGCATCCGGGATCGGCGCCGCGATCGCGCGACGACTGCACGCGGATGGCGCGACCATCGCGGTGCTGGACCGCGACACCACGGCAGCGGACCCCGCCTTCGCCGCGTTCACGGCCGACGTGTCCGACCGGGCGAGCGTCGACGCGGCGGTCGCCGCCGTGGCCGAGCGGTTCGGGCGCATCGACATCCTCGTGAACAACGCCGGCATCGGCGCCCAGGGCGACATCGCCGCGAACGACGACGACGAGTGGGCACGCGTCCTGTCGATCAACGTGACCGGCATCGCGCGCGTCACGACGGCCGCCCTGCCCTGGCTGCGGCAGTCGCCCGCCGCGGCGGTCTGCAACACCGCATCCATCGCCTCGACCACCGGGCTGCCGCAGCGGGCGCTCTACAGCGCGTCGAAGGGCGCCGTGTCGGCGCTCACCCGCGCGATGGCCGCGGACCACCTGCGCGAGGGCATCCGGGTGAACGCGGTCAACCCCGGTACCGCCGACACCCCCTGGGTCGGGCGACTGCTGGACTCCGCGACCGACCCCGCCGCCGAGCGTGCCGCGCTCGAGGCCCGGCAGCCGCACGGGCGCCTGGTCGACCCGGCCGAGGTGGCCGCGGCGGTCGCGTACCTGGTGGGCCCGGACGCGGGTTCGACCACCGGCACGTCCATCGAGGTCGACGGCGGCATGGCGCGACTGCGCCTCCGCGCCGAGTAGAACCGCTCCCTCCGTCGGCTCCGCGGCCCCCGTGTCCGGTCGCGGTCAGCCGCGGGTGCCGCGGAGCCAGGCGCGGAGGCCGGTGCGCGGCGCCTCGGGAGGAGCGCTGTCGCGCGGGGCGTCGGTGCGATACACCCGCTCGGCGTTGGCCCACAGGATGGCGTCGAGGTCGTGCCCTCGCGACTGCGCCCAGGAGATGACGGTGTCCGCCCAGCGCGTGCGCCCCGTGGGCTGATAGGTGGCGGAGCCGTCCTCCGGCGCATGCGGGTCGTCCTCCTCGGCGGGCCCGATCACCGACACCGGCCAGTCGCTCCCCCACAGCAGTCGCTCCGGCCCGAACGCATCGGCGGCGACATCGAGGAACGGCTCCAGCTGCGCAGCGTTCCAGTCGCCGCCCGCCTCGCCCGGCAGACCGGAGAGCTTGCACGAGGCGTTCGGATGCCGTGCCAGCTCGGCGAGGTCGCGCACCCACTCCGCCGTCGGGGCGAGCGGGGCGGAGGCCGTGCCGACCGCGGGCTTGCCCAGATGGTCGAGCACGATCCGCAGCTCCGGGATCGCGCCGGCGAGACGGGCGACCTCCGGCAGCTGCGCGGCGCGGACGCAGGCGTCGAACGCGAGGTCGCGCGCCGCGACCTCGCGCGCACCGGTCACGAACGCCGCCGAGACGGCCAGCCCGTCCACCTCGCCCTGCAGATTATGCCGGACGCCGACGACGAGAGGCTCGGCAGCGAGCCCTTCGAGGTGGGCGACGGTGTCGGTCCCCCGGTCGAGACGGATGCCCGCGACGATGCCGACGAGGCCGAGGGCCGGTGCGAGTCCGGCGACCCAGCGCACCTCGTCGAGGAAGTCGTCCTCGACGGTCTCGGCCTGCACGAAGACGCACTTCTCCGGCTCGGCCTGCACGACACGGGCGAGTTCGAGCTCGAGGTCGGCGAACCGGTACGCCATCGGGCCCTCGAGCCAGGTGTAGGTCAGCACCTCGGGGTCCCAGAGGTGCAGATGGGAATCGAGAACTCGCATGCCCCCATCCTGCCGCAGACATCGGATCAATCGCTAGGATGACGCCATGGCAGTGACGGACGACGCGATCGAGAAGATCAAGGCGATGATCGTGTCCGGCGAGCTCGCCCCCGGCGACCGCCTCCCCCCGGAGAAGGAGCTGTCGGAACGGCTCGGCCTGTCCCGCAGCTCCCTCCGCGAGGCCGTCAAGGCTCTCGAGGTGATCCGCGTGCTCGACGTGCGCCGCGGTGACGGCACCTACGTGACGAGCCTGGAACCGCACCTGCTGCTGGAGGCGATCTCGTTCGTCGTCGACATGCACGACGACGACTCGATGCTCGAGATCTTCGCGGTGCGACGGATGCTGGAGTCGCAGGCCACCGGGCTGGCCGCCACGCTCGGCACGGACGAGCAGATCATGGAACTGCAGCGCGAGGTCGACGGCATCGACGCCTCGGTCAGCATCGAGGAGCTCGTCGACCACGACATCCGCTTCCATCGGGACATCGTGGCGATGGCCGGCAACGCGTATCTCGCGAGCCTGATCGAGCACCTGAGCAGTCAGACGGTGCGGGCGCGCGCCTGGCGCGGTCTCACCGAGACCGGGGCCGTGGAGCGCACGCTCTCGGAGCACCGGGCCATCTCGGATGCCATCGCCCAGCGCGACCCCGCCCTGGCGACCTCTCTCACCACCGCGCACATCGCCGGTATCGAGCGCTGGCTGCGCCACGCGACCGCTCCCTGAGCGCCGGTCGACGCACCCCGGACGAGTGGCCTGCGGACCACCGGAAGAGGGCCTGCCGCGCCGGCTCTCCCGGGTGTACGGTCGCCGCATGATCGCCGACGATCCCACCCTGACCAACCCCGACCACTACCGCACGCTCTGGGAGAACGAGCACGTCCGCGTGCTCGAGTACACCGACGTCCCGGGCGACGCGACGACCCCGCACGACCATCCCAACTCGGTCATGGTCACCCTCAGCGACTTCTCCCGTCGCCTCCGCGCGGGCGAGCGGACGTTCGACACGACCCTCACCACCGGGCAGGCCGTCTGGCTTCCCGCGCAGCGCCACTCCGGCGAGAACACCGGCACGACGCCGACGCACACGATCCTCATCGAGCTGAAGGGCGACGCGGCCGGAGAGCCGACGGACGCGCACCTCGGTCCCGAGCATCCCGCCGCGGCGTGACCGGCCCGAGAGGTGGCTGCACCGGCCGGTAGTCTCGATGGCATGAGCGACTGGACCAGCACCGCGATCGCCCTGCTGGAAGCCGACGCGAACCGCAGCGCCGACACGCACCTGCACCTGTTCCCACTGCCGCCGGAGTGGGGCATCGACCTGTATCTGAAGGACGAGTCCGTCCACCCCACCGGGTCGCTCAAGCACCGCCTCGCGCGCTCGCTCCTGCTCTACGGCCTCGTCAACGGCCGCATCCGCGAGGACACCACGCTCGTGGAGTCGTCGAGCGGATCGACCGCGGTGTCCGAGGCGTACTTCGCCCGCATGCTGGGGCTGCCGTTCATCACCGTCGTGCCGCGCTCGACGGTGCAGGAGAAGATCGACCTCATCGAGTTCTACGGCGGCACCTGCCACTTCGTGGACCGCGCGGAGGACATGTCGCCCGAGGCGCAGCGCCTGGCGTCCGACTGCACGGGCCACTACCTCGACCAGTTCACGTTCGCGGAGCGCGCGACCGACTGGCGCGGCAACAACAACATCGCCGAGAGTGTGTTCAGCCAGCTCGCCCAGGAGCGGCATCCGATCCCCACCTGGATCGTGACCGGCGCCGGGACCGGCGGCACGAGCGCCACGTTCGGCCGCTACGTGAAGTACCGTCGCCACGACACGAAGGTCGCGGTCGTCGACCCCGAGGGTTCGGCGTTCTACGACGGATGGGCCGGCACCGTGGACCCGCCGGCCGGGCGCCCGAGTCGCATCGAGGGCATCGGCCGCCCGCAGGTCGAGGCCTCGTTCGTGCCGACCGTGATCGACGAGATGATCCGCGTGCCGGATGCCGGGTCCATCGCCGCGATCCGGATGCTGCGCGAGCGCACCCTGCACTGGGCCGGCGGCTCGACCGGCACGAACCTGTACGGCGCGTTCCAGCTCATCGCCCGGATGCGGGCCGCGGGCGAGACCGGCAGCGTCGTGACCCTGATCTGCGACAGCGGGGTCCGCTACGCTGGCACGTACTACTCGGACGAGTGGGTCGCGGCGCAGGGCTGGGACCTCGCCCCGCACCGCGCGCGGCTGGAGTCGTTCCTGGAGTCCGGCACCTGGGTGGAGTGAGACCTGCGGGCTACGCTGGCCGCATGACTACTCTGATCCTCACCGTCGCGGGTGCAGACCGTCCTGGCCTCGTGGCCGCCGTCGCCGATGTCGTGGATGCGCACGGCGGCAACTGGGAGAACAGCTCGCTGGCCGAGCTCGCCGGCACGTTCGCGGGCGTGATCGAGGTCTCGGTCGCGGACGAGCGGTCGAGCGACCTGCAGTCCGCGTTGCGCGGGCTGCAGGGACAGGGGCTGCTCACGCTCGCGGTGCTCACGGGCACGCCGGATGCCGCCGCCGCCGACGATCAGCTGCTCGAGATCCAGGTGCTGGGCAACGATCGACCCGGCATCGTGCGGGAGGTCTCGACCGTGCTGAGCGCCCACGCCCTGAGCATCGAGGAGCTCGCGACCGAGACGCGGGACGCCGCGATGGCCGGGGGCCGCCTGTTCGAGGCATCCGTGGTGGCGAAGGTCCCGGCATCCGTCGATCTGGATGCGCTGCGCGACGACCTCGAGCGCCTCGCCGCCGAGATCCAGGTCGACATCACCCTCGGCTGAACGGGGCCGGCTGAGGAGCAGCACCCGGACGTGGAGAAGGCCGCCGCTCCGAAGAACGGCGGCCTTCTTCGTGTCCGGCCTCAGACCAGACGGGATTTCGGCGAGACCGAGTAGGTGCCCTCGGCGTCGCGGTTGACCGTGTCGCCCAGGGCCTCGTCGATCGCAGCCATCGTGTCGGCGTCGAGCTTCACGCCCGAGGCCTTGACCGTCTCGGCGAGCTGCTCCGGACGGGAGGCTCCGACCAGCGCGGCCGCCACGTTCGGGTTCTGCAGCACCCACGCGATCGCGAGCTGCGGCATCGAGAGTCCGGCCTGCTCGGCGATCGGCTTCAGACGCTGCACGGCGGTGAGGATGTCGTCCCGCAGCAGCGCCTTGATGAAGTCGGAGCCGCTGTGCGGATCGGTCGCGCGCGAGCCCTCCGGCACCGGCTGGCCCGGCAGGTACTTGCCGCTGAGCACGCCCTGCGCCATCGGCGACCAGACGATCTGCGAGATGCCGAGCTCTTCGGAGGCGGGCACGACCTTGCCCTCGATCACGCGCCACAGCATGGAGTACTGCGGCTGGTTCGAGATGAGCTGGATGCCCAGCTGCTTCGCCAGCGCGTGTCCCTCGCGCAGCTGCTCGGCCGTCCACTCCGAGACGCCGATGTAGAGCGCCTTGCCCTGGCGGACGACGTCGGCGAACGCCTGGAACGTCTCCTCCAGCGGGGTCTCGTAATCGAAGCGGTGGGCCTGGTACAGGTCGACGTAGTCGGTGCCGAGACGCTGCAGCGAGCCGTTGATCGACTCGAAGATGTGCTTGCGGCTCAGGCCGGTGTCGTTCGGACCCTTCGGACCGGTCGGGAAGTAGACCTTCGTGAAGATCTCCAGACCCTCGCGGCGCTGCCCCTCCAGAGCCTTTCCGAGGACGACCTCGGCGGCCGTGTTGGCGTACGTGTCGGCGGTGTCGAACGTGGTGATTCCGGCGTCGAGGGCGGCATGAACGGTCTTCACGGCGGCGTCGTCGCCGACCTGCGAGGCGTGGGTGACCCAGTTGCCGTAGGTGATCTCCGAGACCTTGAGACCGCTGTTGCCGAGATAGCGATAGTTGACCATGGATCCACGCTACTGGCTGGCTCGGAGGGCGGGGGCGGATGCGGCGTCCGAAGTCAGGCGACGGCGCGGGCCGGGCGCTGGCGCACAGCCCGCACGACGCCCACGACGATGAGGGCGACCGCGGAGAGCGCACTCACGGCGTAGAGCGGGCGCGCCCAGGGCGAGTAGTCGGCACCGCTGATCCCGAAGGTGTCGGCGAGCGCCATGCCGGCGCCGAAGGAGGCGGCGAAATAGCCGATCGTCCCGAGCATCAGCAGCACCAGGAACCCGATCGTCGGCACCAGGGGATGTGCGCCCGCACCGATGGAGACCACGGCGACCACCACGGCGAGGACCACGCCGATGCCGAGGATGAAGAACATCGCGCCCTCACTGAGGCTCTCCCCCGCATTCGCCATCTCGGAGTCGATCTCGTCGAGCGTGAGGCCGGGTGCCGCGGCGAGGGGGTTGAGCACGAGGATCTGGACCGCGGCGAAGGCGGCGTAGGCCGTGACGGCGAGCACGCCCACGATCGAGATCCCCAGGGTCTGTCGCCGCATCCGGTTCATGCGGTCACCCTAGGCAGGTCCGCTGAGAGAGTCCCGATACTCGCGCCAGGCCGCACCGAGCCGACGGATCCCCTCGGCGAGCACGTCGTCCGGCGCCGTGAAGGGGATGCGGATGTGGTCGTCGGGCGAGGCCGACACCGCGAAGGCGGCGCTCCCCGCGATCGAGACACCGTGCGCGGCCGCGGTCCTCGCGAGCGCGGCCGCGGACCCCGCCGGCACCCGCACCCACAGCGACAGTCCACCGCGCGGCGGCTCGACCGCCCAGTCAGGCAGGTGCTCGGCCATGAGGGTCTGCAGCAGTTGCAGACGCTCCTGGTGGATCCGGCTGTTCGCCCGGCGGAGGTCGTCGGCGCGAGCGATCAGATCCAGCGCGAGCAGCTGACCGGGCACGCTCGTGGACTGGTCGGCGAGCTGCCGCGCACCGCGCAGGCGACGCACGAGCACGGGGTCGGCCCGCAGCCATCCGATCCGCAGGCCGGCCCACACCCACTTCGACACGGACTCGACGACGATGACCGGGGCGTCGGCGCGCTCGGCGGCGAGGGTGGGTGGCACGACGCCGTCGAAGGAGATCCCGGCGAGCACGCGGTCCTCGATCACCGGCACCCCGTACTGCGCGGCGAGCTCGGCGACACGATGCCGAGCGGCGGCCGGGAGGCGCGAGCCCGTCGGGTTCTGGTGGTGCGGATTGAGCGCGACGACGACGGGCCGCAACCGGGCCAGCGCCTGTTCGAGGGCGTCGACGTCGAGCCCGTCGGGACCCATCGGGATGCCGTGCACCGTGCCGCCGCGGAGGCCGACCGAGTCGGTGACCCCCGGCCACGTGATCTCCTCGGCGAGGACGATGTCACCCGGACCGACGAGGGCGTTGACCACCAGACTGATGGCCTGCTGCGCACCGTGGGTGACGAGGATCTGCTCCGGTGTGGTCGGCGTACCCTCGGCGGAGTACATGTCCGCGATGAGGGTGCGCAGAGCGGGGAGTCCGGCCGGGTCGGTCTCGGGCAGCAGGGCGATATCCAGCCGCGGCTCGTGATCGCGGATGAGCTGCACGCCGAGGTCGGAGATCTGCGGCACGGTGCGCAGCAGATCGATCGCGTTCGGAAGCGCGGAGAACAGGGCCTCGCCCCGGCCGGGACGCTGCGTGGACGCGACAGGCGCGACCGCACCGGCGATGCGGGTGCCGCTCCCCTGACGCCGTTCGACGAGTCCGCGTTCGGCGAGGTCCGTGTAGGCCGCGACGACCGTGCCGCGGGAGACGGAGCTCGCAGCCGCGAGCGTACGCTCGGCGGGCAGCCGGTCTCCGGGACGCAGCTCGCCGTTCGCGATCAGCGCCTCGATGCCGCGGGCGAGTCGCGTCGCGAGGGTGCCGTCGCCGTGCGTCCAGCGGCCGAGCCGCGCGGAGAGCGCGCCCGAGGAGACCTCACCGGCGCGCACCAGGTTCGTGGAACCATCCGTGGCCGATCCGTGGTCCACCGGCCGATCATTGGCCCTGTCATCGGAGCTCATGAGACCTGATTCTGGACCAATGGACGAGAAGATGACCACCCTGATGCACAATCTTGGACCAATCAGCCCGGATTGGACCATCGCGGAGCTCATCACGTGGCTGAGCGACGACGACGCCCGTCCGCACGACCCGGCGCTGCGGCATCCGCTCGCCCTGATCGAGGCGGCCCTGACCGGGGCGCCGTGGTCGCGAACGCCGTCGACCGTCGCGCTGGTCCGCTCACTGACCCTCGCCGCACCCGGGCACGCCGCGTCCGTGATCGCGGAGGTCCTGCTCCCGCCTCAGAGGCTGTCGCTCGTCGCGCGAGCGGACGACGACGGGGCGGGCGGGAGCAGGACGCCGCAGCGTCAGGTCGCCTGAGCCGAGGCCGTCGCCGCGGGTGGCGTCGGAGTCGTGACGATGTCGGCGCGGTCGCGGAACCCCTCGGCCGTGACCCGGTCGAGGGCGACCTGCTTGCGGATCGCCGCCGCCTTCTCGTACAGGCTCGGGTCGCCGTAGCTCGTGAGCACCTTCACCAGCACCGGCAGCAGCTCGATCATGAAGAACAGCGCGGCGATGAGGATGTGCGCCCACAGGATCGAGGGCTCCTTCTCGCTCAGCCGGTTCAGTCCGCTGATCTGGCTGAGGAGGCCCACGGCTCCGGCGTTGCCCTGCGCCACGGCGTCGGCGCGCGCGTTGTACGCGGTGAGCGCCTGATCATAGGTCTTGCGGGCGGTCGGGAGCTGCGACTTCGCCTGCTCGCGGTTCTGCGCCTCGGACGAGGAGGTGTTCTCCTTCGCGGCGGTGCCGGCGGCGGCGAGCTCCTCGTTGGCGGTGCGCAGCTGAGCGGCGAGCGCGTCGTACGTCTGCTGGGCCTCGGCGAGCTGGGCCTTGGCGGCGCTCGAGCTCGCGCCCTCGCCGTTGACGCCGGTGCAGCCGGGAACGGTCCCGGCGCCCTCACCGGTCAGCTCGCACTGGTAGAGCGCGCGGGCCTGGTCGATCACGGTCTGCTGGGCGGTCATCTTCGCGGTCACGTCGTCGACGGTCGCCTGCGCCGCCGACTCGGTCGCCGACGAGGCGTCGGTCCCTGCCACGATGCCGGTCGCCGCCTGGTTCTCGAGCTCGGCGACCTTGGCGGTGGCCGCGTCCAGCGCGAGCTTCTCCGGCCCCGACTCGAGTGCCTCCTGGTCGGTCTGCGACTGCGTGATGTTGGTCGACGCGACCTCGCGGGCGATGTCGTTGTGGAAGATCTGCAGGACGAGCGGCTCGGCGACGACGAAGCCGATGATCGCGGCCATGATCACACGGGGGATCGCGAGGCCGATGAGCCGCCAGACGTTGCGCGTCGAGCTCATGGTCGACGTGAGGAAGCGGTCGAGGTTGAAGATGATGAGTGCCCACACGAGCGCGAGCGGCACGGCGAGCCACAGGGCTGCCTGCACGCCCGTGGTCAGGGCGAAGAGCATCGAGATCGCCGAGACGAGCGCGGTGCCGGCGAGCACGAAGAACATCTGCACGAAGCGCGGCGTCTCGCCGGGGACACGGTCGAGGATCTCGCCCTCTGCGCCACCGAGGATGGCCAGGGTCCGGGCGCGGGACCCGGGCGTGCGCGCCTTGCGCGCCTTGCGGGGCCGGCGCAGGCGGGGCTCGCGCGGCGGCTTCACCGGGGCGGGCTCTGCGGCGGTCGACTCGTCAGCGGTCGACTCGTCAGCAGCGAGGGCATCGGCGATCGGGGTCGCCTCGGACGGCACGGATGCGGACGCCGCACGGGTGGCGTCGTCGGTGCCGGTGGGCTCGAACTCGCGCAGGAAGTCGAGGTCATCCGTGACGGCGTCGGGTTCGCTGTCGAGGATGATCCGACCCTGCGAGTCGTAGCGACCCGGTCGATGGGCGGAATAGGGCATTCGAACAATCTACGAAATGTCGCCTGTGCATCGCGTGGAAGAGCGCTTTGAGCGACTCACAGGTTGGATCACGGAACCGGGCCGGATCACTCCGCGGGAAGCAGTCGATCGAGGGCCGCGGCATACGCGGACAGTCCCTCGTCGAGCGTGAAGTGCCCGGCGGCGGCGAGCGTGCCGAGCCCGTGGATCAGACCCCAGAGCGCCACGACGTCGGTCGGTCGGTCGAGGCCGACCGCGGCCGCCCCCTCGGCGAGCACCGCCTCGAGTCCGTCGATCAGCGGTGCCATCGTCGGGGTCGGAGATCCGGGCACGCAGACGGTCGGGTCGTAGACGGCGTCGAACGCATGCGGATGCTCGACGGCGAAGCGGACGTATGCGGAGCCGCCGTCGGTGAGTGCGGCCCGCGGGGTCGACGCCTTCTCCGCCGCCGAGCGGACCTGATCGAGGAGATCGGCCATGGCGCGCTCGGCGATCGCCTTGAGCAGACCGAGCCGGTCGGAGAAGTGGTGGTACGGGGCGTTGTGGCTGACGTTCGCAGCTCGGGCGACCTCGCGCAGGCTGATCTCCGCCGCGGGCATCCGCTCCAGCAGCTGCATGGCGGCGTCTTCCAGGGCACGGGCGAGATCGCCGTGGTGGTAGCCGTCCTTCGAACTTGACATGAGCAACATTGTCTCCTATCTTGACACTGTCCACCCAGCTTGACACTGTCCAGATAGGAAGATGACATGCCCACTCTCGTGATCGACGGCCACCCCGACGCCCTCTCGCTGACCGCCGCCATCGCCCGGCGCTACGCCGACGGGCACGGCGATGCTCGCGTGCTCGCGCTGCGCGACCTCGACTTCGACCCGAACCTGCGCTTCGGCTACCGGGCGCGCACGACGCTCGAGCCCGACCTCGTCGAGGCGAAGCGGGCGCTGCACGAAGCCGACCGGATCGTCATCGCGACGCCGCTCTGGTGGGGGTCGGTGCCCGCCCTGCTCAAGGGCTTCTTCGACCGCGCCCTGCTGCCGCAGCAGGAGTACCGCTACACGAAGCTCGGTCTCGTCGAGGGGCTGCTGCCCGCCCGTCACGGCAGGCTGCTCCTGCTCGCGGACACCCCCTGGTACTTCGTACCCTTCACCGGGCTGCCCGCGCAGACCCACGTCGCCCGGGGCACGATGCGCTTCTGCGGCATCCGCTCGGTGCGCACGCACCGCATGCTCGGTGTGAAGGACGCGAGCAGCGCCACCATCACCCGCTGGCTCGACCGCGCCGAGCGCCTCGGTGCCGCCGACGGGCGCCGAGCGGGCACGCCTCAGGCCATCGCGGCGCCTCAGGCCATCGCGGCGGAAGCGGCCTCATCCTCGGTGGTGGCGACGAGCTGACCGCACGCCCCGTCGATCTCCTTGCCGCGGGTGTCGCGGAGGGTGGTCGGGATGCCGGCGTCGTTGAGCCGGCGCACGAACTCGTTCTGCACCGGGATCTCCGACGAGGTCCAGATCGAGCCGGGAGTGGGGTTCAGCGGGATCGGGTTCACGTGCACCCAGCCGCGTCCGCGCTGGTTGAGCTTCTCCGCGAGGAGGTCGGCGCGCCAGGCGTGGTCGTTCATGTCCTTGATGAGCGCGTACTCGATCGAGACGCGACGACCGGTCTTGGCGTAGTACTCGTACGCGGCGTCGAGGGCCTCGTCGACCTTCCAGCGCGAGTTCACCGGGATGAGCTCGTCGCGCAGGTGATCGTCGGGCGCGTGCAGCGACAGGGCGAACGTGACCGGGATGTTCTCGTCGGCGAGCTTCTTGATGGCGGGCACGAGACCGACCGTGGAGACCGTGATGCCACGGGCGCTCATCCCGAGGCCGTCGGGCTGCGGGGCGACCATCGACCGCACCGCATCCATGACGCGCTTGTAGTTGGCGAGCGGCTCCCCCATGCCCATGAAGACGATGTTCGAGACGCGCTCCATGCTGTGGTCGTCGGCCTTCTTGCCACCGAGGCCGCCCTCGGCGATCAGACGGTTGGCGCGCACGATCTGCTCGATGATCTCGGCGGTCGACATGTTGCGGGTCAGGCCCGCCTGTCCGGTGGCGCAGAACGGGCAGTTCATGCCGCAGCCGGCCTGGCTCGAGACGCACAGCGTGATGCGGCCGGGGTAGCGCATGAGCACCGACTCGACCAGGGCGCCGTCGTGCAGGCGCCAGAGGAACTTGATCGTGTCGCCGCGGTCGGTCTCGAGGCGTCGCACCTCGGTGAGCAGCGGCGGCAGCATCCCGGCGACCAGCTGCTCCCGGGTGTCGGCCGGAAGATCGGTCATCTGCTCGGGGTCGGACGTGTAGTGGCGGAAGTAGTGCGTCGACAGCTGCTTCGCACGGAAGCCGGGCAGCCCGAGCTCCTTGACCTTCTCGATGCGCTCGGCCGGGGTGAGGTCGGCCAGGTGCACCGGCGGCTTGCCGCGCTTCGGGCTCGCGAACTGCAGCAGCGGACGCCCCTCGGCATCCTTCTGCTGGGTCCATCCCTCGGTCTTCGGGCGCACCTGCGCGGTGCGGGTCTCACGGACCTTGCCCGGGGCCGGACGACCCTGCGGGGCGGACGCGGATGCTGCGGGGCGCGTCTCGCGCGTGCGGGGAGTCTCGGTCATACCCTCCAGGGTACGCGGTACCGGATGGGAAGCCCCTGGGGCGGGCGACACCGCTCCCGTAGACTCCCCCTCATGATGGACGCATGGGAGACGATCCCCTGGCTCTTCCTGGGGTTCTTCCTCGTCATCGGCGGTGTCGTCATCGGCGGCATCTGGATCATCGTGGTCGCCATGCGCAAGACGCGGCCGAAGCTGCCGGAGCCGCAGGTCTTCACACCGACGACCGCGACGTCGCACTCCGCGGCCGCCTCCTCCGCGACCACGACCGTGTCGGGCCTGACGGGCGATGTTGTCGCCGAGATCGACCGGCTCGTCGCGGCCGACCAGAAGATCCATGCCATCAAGCTGTACCGCGACCGCTCCGGCGTCAGCCTGAAGGAGGCCAAGGATCGCATCGACCACTGGTCGGTCAGCACCACGGCGCCGCACCTCGCCGCGGTCTCGAACGCCACCGCCGTGCACTCCTCGATCACCCCGGCCACCCCCACCGTCTCGGCGGTCCGGGCGTCGCTCCCGGCGGCCGTGGCATCCGACATCGACAGGCTGGTCGCGGCCGGCTCGAACATCGCGGCCATCAAGGCGCTCCGCGAGCACACCGGACTGGGACTCAAGGAATCGAAGACCCTGATCGACGGCTGGGCACCGCACCGCAGCTGACCCGTCACGGACGACGCGCGGCGACGCACCCTGCGCGGGGGAGAATGGGAGCGTCCCTCACTCCAAGGAGCCTCATGACCGACCGTCTCGACACCGCCCGCGCCACCGGCATCCTCGCCGTCCTCCGCGCCCCGTCCCCCGAGCTGGCGCTCGAGGCCTCCGAGGCCATCATCCGCGGTGGGGTCACCGGCATCGAGGTCACCTTCTCCACCCCCGACGCCCCTGCGGTGATCCGTGAGCTCATCGCCCGCCACGGCGACGCCGCGTACATCGGCGCCGGGACCGTGACGACAGCGGAGCAGGCCGCCCAGGCCGCCGAGGCGGGCGCGCAGTTCCTCGTCAGCCCCGGCACGCTCCCCCACCTGACCCGCACGATGCTCGACACCGGACGCGTCGTGATGACCGGAGCGATGACCCCCACCGAGGTGATGGGCGCACTCGAACTCGGCGTCGACGTCGTGAAGATCTTCCCGGCATCGCTCGGCGGCCCGTCCTACCTCGGCGCACTGCGCGGCCCGTTCCCCGACGCCCCGCTGATGCCCACCGGCGGCGTGAGCCCCGACAACCTGGCCGCCTGGTTCGCGGCCGGCGCGGTCGCGGTCGGCGCCGGCGGAGACCTGGCGAACGGCGCGTCGATCAAGGCCGCCGACTGGGCCGACATCGAGCAGCGCGCCGCGCGGTTCGCCGCGGCGCTGGCCGCCACGCGGGGCTGAGGGCGCGCGCTTCCAGCCTCGTTTGGTATACCAGACGCATGCGTGTGCGACGGATGACGATCATCGCCGCCCTCGCGGCCACCCTGCTGACCGCGTCGGGCTGCGCCGCGGAAGCGCATCCGTCACCGCCGACACAGGAGACCGCCATGACCGACGCCACGCACGACCTGCTCACCGCCGCCGCTGCCGGGGAAGCCGACGCCGTGCGGGCGGCCCTCGACGCGGGAGCGGACATCGAGGCGCGCGGCTCCGAGGGGATGACGGCCCTGGTCGCCGCGACCAAGGCGAACCATGTCGATGCCGCGCGGATCCTGATCGAGGCGGGCGCCGACGTGAACGCGAAGGACGACATCCAGGATTCGGCATACCTGTACGCGGGCGCTCGCGGACACGACGAGATCCTCGTGCTCACCCTCGAGCACGGCGCCGACTTGAAGAGCACCAACCGCTTCGGGGGCACGGCCCTGATCCCCGCGTCCGAACGCGGACTGCTGGCGACCGTCGAGATCCTCCTCGAGGCCGGCGTCGACCCGAACCACGTCAACAACCTGAACTGGACGGCGCTGCACGAGGCGATCGTGCTCGGAGACGGCTCCCCCCGCTACGTGGACGTGGTGCGCGCGCTCCTCGACGGCGGTGCGGACGCCGGCATCCCGGACGGCGACGGCGTGCTCCCGGTCGACCTCGCCGCGAGCCGTGGCTACGACGCGATCGTCTCCGAGCTCCAACGGTGATCGCCCTCGATCCGTGGGCGTGGACGGCCCTGGCCGTGGCCGCGGTGATCATCGGCGTCTCGAAGACCGCGCTGCCCGGCGGCAGCATCCTCGCCATCGCGCTGTTCGCGGCCGTCCTGCCCGCCCGCACCTCGACCGCTGCGACGCTGCTGCTGCTCATGGTGGGCGACCTCTTCGCGCTGACCGCCTACCGCCGTCACGCCCACTGGCCGACGCTGCTGCGCCTCGCCCCCGCGGTCATCGCGGGTCTGCTCGTCGGGTTCGCCTTCCTCGCGCTCGCGGGCGACGGGGTGGTCCGCCGCGCGATCGGCGTGATCCTGCTGCTGATGATCGCCGTGACGCTGTGGCGCCGCTGGCGGCAGAGCAGGGCGGACACCGTCGCCCCGCCTTCCAGCGGCATCCTGCTCGCGGGCGCGTACGGCACGCTCGGCGGCTTCACCACGATGGTCGCCAACGCGGGCGGGCCCGTGATGTCGATGTACTTCCTCGCCACCCGCACCCCGGTGCAGGTGTTCCTGGGCACATCCGCGTGGTTCTTCGCCATCATCAACGTGATCAAGGTGCCGTTCCTCGCGGGCCTCGGTCTGTTCGAGGCGCCCGTGCTGCTGATGGATGCCGTGCTGGCACCGCTCGTGGTGATCGGCGCCCTCCTCGGGCTGCGGGTCGCGCGCCGGATGAATCAGCGCGTGTTCGACCGCATCGTGATCGCCCTCACGATCGTCGGCGCGGTCTACCTGCTGATCTGACCCTGCCCGGCCCGCTCTGCCGCGAGCGGATGCTCTCCGTTTCGGCCTCGTCCTCCCGCGCGCGGTCGAGTGCCGGCGGGCTCAGTCGAGGAAGATGTCCGGGAAGAGCGCGCTGTCGGGGGTGCCGGGGATCGCCGCGTAGCCGGAGAAATCGGTCACGCCGTCGGCCTCGAGCACATCCTCCACGATGAGCGTCTGGCCGGTGTACGACGCGGCCGGCTTGAGCAGCACGGCGTACGCGGCATCCGCGTAGATGTCGGGCGTGCGGCTCGCGGCCATGACCTTGTCGCCGCCGAGGAGGTTCTGCACCGCCGCCGTCGCGATCGTGGTGCGGGGCCACAGCGTGTTGGCCGCGATCCCGTCACGGGCGAACTCCGCGGCGAGGCCGAGCGTCGCCATGGTCATGCCGAACTTCGCGAGCGTGTAGCCGGTGTGCGCGCCGAGCCACTTCGGCGTCGGGTTCAGGGGCGGCGAGAGGGAGAGGATGTGCGGGTTCTCGGCGTCCTTGAGGATCGGCACCGCCGCGCGCGACAGCATGAACGTGCCGCGCACGTTCACGTCCTGCATCAGGTCGTACTTCTTGGCGTTCAGGTCGAGCGAGCGGGAGAGGTCGATCACGCTGGCGTTGTTGATCACGATGTCGATGCCGCCGAACTCGCCCTGGGTCTTCATGACCGCTTCGGTGATGTCGTCGTCATCGCGCACGTCGCCGACGATCGGCAGGGCCTGCCCGCCGGCCGCGCGGATCTGCTCGGCCGCGGTGTGGATCGTGCCCTCGAGCTTCGGATGCGGGGTGTCGGTCTTCGCGAGCATCGCGATGTTCGCACCGTCGGCGGCGGCACGCAGCGCGATCGCGAGGCCGATGCCGCGGCTGCCGCCCGACATCAGGATGGTCTTGCCTGCAAGGGACATGGGTTCTCCTGGGTTCTGATCGCGAAGGGGGAAAGCGGCCGCGGGGTCAGCGCGGTGCCATGCGGATGGCTCCGTCGAGGCGGATGGTCTCGCCGTTGAGGTAGCCGTTCTCGACGATCTGCTGCACGAGGGCGGCGTACTCGTCGGGACGGCCGAGGCGCGACGGGAAGGGGACCTGCTGGCCGAGCGAGTCCTGCGCGGCCTGCGGGAGCCCCATCAGCATCGGGGTCTCCATGATGCCGGGGGCGATCGTGCAGACGCGGATGCCGTGGCGTGCGAGCTCGCGCGCCACGGGGAGCGTCATGGCGTGGACGCCGCCCTTGGAAGCCGAGTACGCGGGCTGGCCGATCTGCCCGTCGAACGCCGCGACGCTCGCGGTGTTGACGATGACGCCGCGCTCCTCGTCGTGCAGCTCGTTCTGGGCGATCACGGCGGAGGCCTGCGAGATGACGTTGAACGTGCCGACGAGGTTGATGCGGACCACGCGCTCGAAGTCGGCGAGCACCGCGGGGTTGCCCTCGCGGTCGAGCACCTTGGCCGGCGGCGCGATGCCGGCGCAGTTCACGACGACGCGCAGCGGGGCCGCGGACTGCGCGGCTGCGACCGCCGCACGCACCTCGTCGGCGCTGGTGACGTCGGCGGCGACGAAGAGGCCGCCGAGCTCGTCCGCGAGCTCCGCCCCCTTCGACGAGGCGAGGTCGATGATCGTGACGTGCGCGCCCGCGGCGACGAGTCGGCGCGCGGTCGCCAGGCCGAGCCCCGAGGCTCCGCCTGTGATGAGGGCACCCTGTCCGCTGATCTGCATCTGATGTTCTCCTTCGAACGTCGTCGTGCGACTGAGTTTCAGCCTACGTGGTTCCTGGTTCCACCACGAACCTCTGATGCGGTCGGTCCCGACGCACCGATCGGATGCTGCCGACGACCGGGGACCGCGTCGAGAGCGAGCCTACGACACCGTCTCGACGATCCGCTCTCGATGGCTCCGCGCCCGTCGGGCAGGATGGAGACGTGAGCATCCCCTCCGCATCCGTCGAGGTCCCGCCGCGCGTCCTCACCCTCGCCCGCGGTGCCACGCTGACCCCGGTCTGGCGCAACGGCCTCGGCGGTCTGACGTTCCGCACCGACGACAGCCGCTACATCAAGTGGGGTCCGCTGGACGACGAGGCGAACATGCGCGACGAGGCGGAGCGCCTGCGGTGGGCGCGCGCCTGGATCGCGGTCCCCGAGGTGATCGAGCAGGGGCAGGATGACGCGCATGAATGGCTCGTCACCGTCGCGATCGATGCGAGTAGTGCCGTGGGTCCGCGCTGGGCCGACGAGGCGGAGAAGGCCGTGCGCGCGGTCGGCGAAGGGCTCCGCGCCCTGCACGACGCCCTGCCCGTCGCCGACTGCCCCTGGGAGTGGAGCACGGACGGGCGGATCGCGGGCGCGGCGGCGCGCGGCATCGTCGTTCCGGATGACCTGATCCCGGCGCCGCCGATCGACCGGCTGGTGGTGTGCCACGGGGACGCCTGCATGCCGAACACCCTGCTGGACGCCGCCGGCCGGCCCGTCGCCTTCGTCGATCTCGCCGCCCTCGGCACGGCCGACCGCTGGGCGGACATCGCCGTCGCATCGATGAGCACCGAGTGGAACTTCGGGCCCGGCTGGGAGGACACGCTCATCGCGGCCTACGGGATCGAGCCCGACCGTCAGCGCCTGGAGTACTACCGCCGACTCTGGAACGAGACGTGAGCATGACCCCGCCGCCCCTCGACCGCCCCGCCGTGCTCGGCGCCGTCGTCGACGACATGACCCGGTGCGTGCACTACCGCGGCCCGACCGACATCATCGCGATCCGCTTCGCCTGCTGCGGCGACTACTACCCCTGCCACCGCTGTCACGAGGAGGCGGCGGGACATCCGGCGGAGCAGTGGGCACCAGAGCAGCACGACACCGCGGCGATCCTGTGCGGTGCGTGCGGGCACGAGCTCACGATCGCCGAGTACTTCGCGGTGACGGCGTGCCCGCGATGCGCGGCCCCGTTCAACGAGCGGTGCGCCCTGCACCGGGATCTCTACTTCCGGACGGAGCCCCTCGCCGGCCCCTGACCGATCCGACAGGGACGGCGGTCAGGCGCTCGGCCCGAGGATGAAGTTCCACGCCCCGGTGGCCACGGCTGCGGCGATCGCGATGCCGGAGATCGCCGCGCCGACGGCCAGCAGCGTCCACTCGGCCGCGCCGAACCGCGACTCGCGTGCCCAGGTGCGACGCCCGGGGGCACCGAAGCCCCGCGCCTCCATGGCGGTGGCGAGCTTCGCGCCGCGGCGGATGGAGAGCACGAGCAGCGCGAAGGCCATGCCGAGGAAGCGCCGGATGCGTCCGCGATCGGCCACGCCCCTGGCACGCCGCGCGAGCTCCAGCGCACGCCAGTCGTCGAGGAAGAGCCCCACCATGCGCAGCCCCGCGAGGGCGCCGAGCACGAACCTCGCCGGCAGCCGCAGGACCTGCCCCAGCCCGTCGGCCAGGTCGGTCGGATCCACCGTGATGAACAACACCACCGAGGGCAGCGCGATCGCGAGCACGCGCAGCATGGTGGCGAGCGCGAGAGCAAGCGACCCCTCGCTGATGCGCAGCACGAACCAGTCGACGTACACGACCCCGCTCGTCTCGCCGTAGAGCGCGATGGTCAGTCCGGTGAGCGGTGCGGCGAGCCAGACCGGCCAGGTCCGCACCCAGAACTCGCGCCAGCCGATGCCGGCGAACAGGAACAGCACGAACTCCAGCAGCAGCGCCACGGACGCCGACACCGGATCCAGCGTCAGGATCAGCGGCACCGCGATCAGGGCGCTCACGCCGAGCTTGGCCACCGGATTGATCGCGGCGATGGCACCGGTGCGCGCACGTGTGTCGAGCACGGTCATGCCGCACCCCCGAGTTCGAACCGCTCGGCCCGCAGCGCCCGCGCGACGTCGATGTCGTGGGTGATGGTCACGATCGCGGACCCCTCGTCGCGGAGGGCCGCGAGCATCGCGACGAGCTCGGCCCAGGTGCGGGCGTCCTGCCCGAACGTGGGCTCGTCCAGCACCAGCACGCGCGGCCTGGTCGCGATCGCGGCGGCGACCGTGAGCCGGCGCTTCTCACCCCCGGAGAGCGTGTACGGGTTGGCGGCGGCGAGGTGGTCGAGGCGCAGTCGTGCGAGAAGCTCGTCGCTGCGGACGGCGATCTCCTCCTCGGTCATGCCGAGCGCGCGCGGGCCGACGGCCAGCTCGTCGCGGACGGTCTTGGCGAGCAGCTGGTGCTCGGGCTCCTGGAAGACCATGCCGATGCGCGTCAGCAGGTCTTTCGACGCCCAGCGGATCGGCGACGCGTCGGCGCCGTCCGCCAGCCGAGCGGATGCCGTCAGCGCTCCGCCGGCGGGCGGGAGGAGGCCGGCGAGGGTCAGCCCGAGCGTGGACTTGCCCGCTCCGTTCGGCCCCGTGATCGCGAGCACCTGCCCGGCGTGCACGTCGAGGTCGATGCCGGTGGCGACCGGACGTCCCTTGACGCGGGCGACGGCCAGGCCGCGCGCCGAGAGCAGGGCGTCCCCGGGGGCCGACCGCGGAGGAGGGGGCGTGGCCGGCGCATGCCCGGGCACCCAGACACCGTCCGCGGCGAGTCGCGCCCCCTGCGCACCGAGGACCTCTGCGGGCGCTCCGTCGGCGATCACTCCTCCTGCCCCGATCACGATCACACGGGTGATGAGCGGCAGCCAGACCTCGAGTCGGTGCTCCACGACGATGAGCGTCGCCGGCCGCGCCTGCAGCATCCGCTCCACCGCGTCGCGGACCTCGATCACCCCGGCGGGATCGAGGTTCGCGGTCGGCTCGTCGAGCAGGACGAGTCCCGGACGCATCGCCAGCATCCCGGCGAGCGCCAGCCGCTGCTTCTGGCCGCCGGACAGCGCCTTGGTCGGGTGGTCGAGCGGCACATCGAGCCCGACCGCCTCCAACGCCGACTCCACGCGCGGCCAGATCTCCTCCCGGGGCACGCCGAGGTTCTCGCAGCCGAACGCCACGTCATCCCCTGCACGCGCCAGGATGACCTGCGAGTCGGGGTCCTGCAGCACGAGCCCGGCACGGCCGCGGGTCGCGACGGCGGGAGCACCGTCGACGAGCAGGTCGCCGGTGCTCTCGCCCTCCTCCTCGCCGCCGAGCACGCCCGCGAGGCCGTGCAGCAGGGTGGACTTGCCGGCACCGGACGCGCCGAGCACCAGCACGCGCTCCCCCGGCTCGATGCGGAAGGAGACGTCGCGCAGCGCCCAGGCGAGACGACTCGCGTGCCTCCACCCCCAGCCGCGTGCCTCGACGGCGGCGGGAACGGCCCCGTCCGCCGCCATCAGACGCGGACGCGCGCCTCGCGCCCGGAGCCGAACCGGTCGAGGGCTCCGGTCGCGGCGATGCCTCGCGCCAGCACCCAGGACAGGGCTCCGGCGATGACGGCTCCGGAGATGACCGTGCTGATCAGGTAGATGGTCGTGAAGGCGGGACCGGAGCCGGCGTACCAGAGCACGAGGTTGTTGATCCCGCCGGCGAGGGCGGCGCCCGCGCCCGCGAGGATCGCCACGGGCAGCGACCAGCGACGGTAGAAGAAGAGCAGGAAGATCAGTTCGGCGCCGAGGCCCTGCACGAGGCCGGCCTCGAGCGTGAGGAACCCACCCCACTGGTTGCCGATGAGCGCGGAGACGACGGCCGCGAGCAGCTCGACGTAGATCGCCGCGCCGGCCTTGCGGATGATGAGCCCGCCGAGCACGCCGGCGAAGAGCCACGGACCGTCGAGGAGACCCTGGACGCCGGGGAGCAGCGGCTCCAGCAGCGCCTTCGGCCCGAGGTAGCCGACGTTCCAGGCGAGGAAGATCAGGCCGGCGGCGACGCCGATGACGCTGGCGACGACGATGTCGACGATGCGCCAGCGTAGGAAGCTCCTGGCCGGGGCAGGTGCCTGCGTCTTCGCGGATGCGGACGTGGATGTGGACGTGCTCATCTGAACTCCTCCCTGCGCTGGCATGACCCAGATCAGGTTCGACGGTCGAAGCGCGATTCGCTCCCTCTCAGCCCGGCTCGCCGGACTCCCGTGGTTGTGCTGACGATCCTACCCGCTGGCGACACCCCGCGCCCCCGGGGGCTCCGCGCCGCGGAACGCTCCAGGGATTCGGTACCGTAAGCGAGTGACCGCAACAGATCCCGCCGACGAGGCGACGGGCGTCGTCAGCGACGACAGCTCTCCGGCCGGTGTCCCCTCCGGCCCCGACGAGAGCCTCCCGGTCGCACCGGATGCCGCGGACCCCGCTCACAGCAGCACCTCGTTCGCGGCCGATCGGCTGTTCGCGGGCGACGCGCTGCCGCCCGATGCCTCCGTCGCTCCCGCGATCCCCGTCGACGCGGCCGTGCTCGATGCCCTGTTCACCGGGGACAAGGGGGCCGGCTCCGAGCCCGTCCTCTCGCCCGAGCCCGTCCTCTCCCCCGAACCGGGCCTCACGCCCGAGCCGGCGGTCCCGACCGACTCCACGCCTCCGCTGACCAAGCCGCCGTTCGTCCCCTCGGGGCGCCGCACCCGGGAGCCCTCTCCCGAGGATGCGGATGCGCTGGCGGATGCGACCGCCCCGCAGTGGGCGGATGAGGAGACCACCGCGACCGCGCTGACCTGGGTCGATGCCGCGGAGGTCGCCGCGCACTCCCCGCTCGCGACCCTCGACGAGACGGCCGAGGTCGAGAAGGGCGGCGGCCTCCTGCGCGGCGCACAGCTGCGACCGGCGATCCTCCGTCCGGGGATCCTGGTGCCGCTGGCCACCCTCGTCGGCCTCGTCGCCGCATACGCCGGCACGACGCTGCTCTGGCCGCTGCACGAGGTCCCTCCGACCGTGGAGTCCGTCGCGTTCGAGCCCGTCGCCGCGCCCGCGGCCGCCGTCACGTGGCCCACCTCAGGCAGCGGAGCGGTCGGCATCGCGGGCATGAGCACCAGCGCATCCGGCACCGCTCCGGTGAGCATCGCGAGCATCACCAAGGTCGTCAGCGCCCTGATGGTGCTCGACCGGATGCCCCTCGCGCCCGGCGAGCAGGGACGCGAGTTCTCCTTCACCTACTGGGACAGCGTCAAGTACTGGGACTACCGGCGCAGCGACCAGTCCGCCCTCGACGTCCCCGTCGACGGCGTGCTGACCGAGTACCAGATGCTGCAGGGCACCCTTCTGGGCTCGGCGAACAACTACATCGACCGCCTGGCCTCCGAGATCTGGGGCTCCGACGAGGAGTTCGCACGCGCCGCCGAGGTCTGGCTGCGCGAGCGCGGCCTCAGCGGCATCACGGTGGTGACGCCGTCCGGCTTCGACGAGCGCAACGTCGCCACGCCCGCCGCCCTGATCGCCCTCGGCGAAAAGGCGATGCAGAACCCCGTGTTCGCGGAGATCGTCGGCACGAAATCAGTCGACCTTCCCGGCGCGGGCACCGTCGTGAACACCAACGGCATGCTCGCCGACCCGGGCGTCGTCGGCATCAAGACCGGCACGCTCGTCGGCTGGAACCTCCTCACCGCGAAGGACGTCACGATCGGCGACACGACGGTGAAGCTGTACGCCGCCGCGCTGAACCAGGCGGACGACAAGGCGCGCCTGGCCCTCACCCGTTCCCTGTTCGCTCAGGCCGAGGCGGAGCTGGAGGCGCAGGCACCGGCCGTCCCCCAGGGCACGGTCGTCGGCCGGGTCACCACGCTGTGGGGCGAGAAGGTCGACGTCGTCGCCGACGCCGACGCCGACGTGGTCCTGTGGAACGGCGCTCTCCCCACGTCGACCGTCGCCTTCGATCTCGGGGACGAGCGCGACCAGGACGGCACGGTCGGCACGCTGACCACGGTCGGCCCGATCAACACGACCTCGACGCCGCTGGTCCTGGCGGAAGACGTGGCCGACCCGAGCCCGTGGTGGCGGCTGACCCACCCGCTGGAGCTCCTCGGCATCACGACCGAGAAGCCCTGACCGCTTCACCGACGCCTGGCGCTGCCACCGACGCGTGGCACTACCACCGACGCGTGGCACTACCCCGACGCGTGGCACTACCGCCGCCGCAGCAGCACTGCCGCCGCAGCACGACGCCCCACCCCGGATGACCGGAGTGGGGCGTCGGCGTCTCGCTGATCAGGCGCGGGGGCCGGAGCCGTCCGCTCCGTCCTCGAGCAGCGACTGAGCGGCGGCGGTCTCGGCAGCCGGGACGTTCGCCCCGACCGAGGCTCCGGCCACCGCGGCTGCCGACTCGGACAGCGCGCTCTCGCCCGCGCCCGCCTCGCCGGTCACGACCACGGGCGTGGAACCGGTGAGCGCGTCCTCGGCGTCGATGTCGGTCGCCGCCTGCTCGAACTGCGACTGGTACAGCCGCCAGTAGGCGCCCTGCGCGGCGATGAGGTCGTCGTGCGTGCCCTTCTCCACGATGTCGCCGTGCTCCATCACGAGGATGAGGTCAGCGTCGCGGATGGTCGACAGGCGGTGCGCGATCACGAACGACGTGCGTCCCTCGCGGAGCGCGGCCATCGCGTGCTGCAGCAGCAGCTCGGTGCGGGTGTCGACCGCCGACGTGGCCTCATCGAGGATGAGGATCGACGGCTGCGCGACGAACGCCCGGGCGATGGTGATGAGCTGACGCTCACCCGCCGACACGTTCGCGGCATCCTCGTCGAGCACCGTGTCGTAACCCTCGGGGAGGGCGTGCACGAAGCGGTCGACGTAGGTCGCCTTGGCGGCGGCGAGAACCTCTTCATCGGTCGCGGTGGAGCGACCGTAGCGGATGTTCTCGCGGATGCTGCCGGCGAACAGCCACGGGTCCTGGAGCACCATGCCGGTGCGGGATCGCAGCTCGTCGCGGGTCACCTCGGCGATGTCCTGACCGTCGAGCATGATCCGTCCGCCGCTGAGCTCGTAGAAACGCATGATCAGGTTGACCAGCGTCGTCTTGCCCGCGCCGGTCGGACCGACGATCGCGACCGTCTGACCCGGCTCCACCCGGAACGACAGGTCCCGGATGAGCGGACGATCCGGCGTGTACGAGAACGCGACGTTCTCGAACTCGATGACGCCCTTGCCCTCCACGAGCTCGGGAGCATCGGCGTCGTCGGCCTCCTGCTCATCCGCGTCGAGCAGCTGGAACACCCGCTCGGCGGATGCCGTGCCGGACTGCACGACGGCGGCCATGCCACCCAGCTCGGACAGCGGCTGCGTGAACTGCTGCGAGTACTGGATGAACGCCTGCACGTCACCGAGACGGAGCTGGCCGTTCGCGACCATCAGACCACCGAGCACCGCGATGCCCACGTAGCTGAGGTTTCCGACGAACATCATGGCGGGCATGATGATGCCGGACAGGAACTGCGCCTTGAAGCTCGCCTGGAACAGCTCCTCGTTCTCGGCCTGGAACTTGTCCAGCGCGTCCTTCTCACGTCCGAAGACCTTCACCAGCGCGTGGCCGGAGAACGCCTCCTCGACGCGGGCGTTCAGTCGGCCGACCTTGCGCCACTGCGTGCCGAACGCCTTCTGCGAGCGGGGTCCGATCACGCCGAAGATGATGCCCATCAGCGGCAGGGTGACGAGGGCGACGAGCGCGAGCTGCCAGGAGATCGAGAACATCATCACGAGCACGCCGATCACGGTGAGCACCGAGGTTAGTGCACCGGAGAGCGACTGCTGCATCGTCTGCGTGATGTTGTCGATGTCGTTCGTGACGCGTGAGATCAGCTCACCGCGCTGCACCTTGTCGAAGTACGCGAGCGGCAGGCGGTTGATCTTCGCCTCGACCGATTCGCGCAGTCGCCACATGGTGCGCACCATGATCACGTTGATGACGTAGCCCTGGATCCACGTGAGGAACGCCGCCGCCACGTAGATCCCGAGGACCGCGGCGATGACCAGCCGCAGCGCGTCGAAGTCGACGCCCTGGCCGACGGTGAAGTCGCCGAGCGCGCCGACCTGGTTCGCGTAGTCGTCCTGGCCACGCGCGCGCAGCGCCTCGATGACGGTGTCCTGCGGCGTGCCGGCCGGGAAGCCGGGGAGGCCGTCGGTCGACTGACCGAGCTGGATCGAGATGAACCCCTTGTAGACGAGGTTCGTCGCCTCGGCGAGCACCTTGGGCGCCGCGACCGTGAGGACCACGCCGATGGCGCCGAGGATCGACACGAAGACGAACCAGAGGGCCGACGGCTTCAGCAGTCCGATCATGCGCGCGAAGCTCGGACCGAAGTTGTCGGCCTTGCCCGGTGCCACGCTGTCCCAGTCGCCGGAGTTCTGACGGGCCTGCTCCGCGAGCTCGGCCTCGTACTTCTCCTCGGCGGTCAGCTCGACCTCGGCCACTGCTGCTCCTGCCTTGCCACGGCCACGGCCACGCTTGATCTTGCCCTGTTCGTTGCTCTGCTCGCTCATGCGTCCACCCCCAGCTGCGATTCGACGATCTCGCGGTAGGTGTCGCTCGTCTCGAGCAACTCCTCGTGCGTGCCGACGCCGACCATCGTGCCGCCGTCGAGGACGACGATGCGGTCGGCATCCGTGATGGTCGAGATGCGCTGCGCGACCACGATCTTCGTCACGTGCGGCAGCTCCCGCCACAGTGCCTGGCGCAGACGGGCGTCCGTCGTCAGGTCGAGGGCCGAGAACGAGTCGTCGAAGACGAGGATCTTCGGCTGGTGCACGATCGCACGGGCGATGGCGAGACGCTGGCGCTGACCGCCGGACACGTTCGTGCCGCCCTGGGCGATGCGGGAGTCGAGGCCGTCCGGCATCTCCTCGACGAAGTCGCGACCCTGCGCGATGTCGAGCGCGTGCCAGAGCTCCTCGTCGGTGGCGTCTTCACGGCCGTAGCGCAGGTTCGACGCGACGGTGCCGGTGAAGAGGAACGGGCGCTGCGGCACGAGGCCGATGCTGTCCCACAGCGACTCGACGTCGGCCTCGCGCACATCGGTGCCGCCGACGTGCACGGAGCCGCCGGAGACGTCGAAGAGGCGCGGGATGAGCGAGATGAGCGTGGTCTTGCCCGATCCGGTGGATCCGACGATCGCGACCGTCTCACCCGGCTGTGCGCCGAAGCTGATGCCGGTGAGCACCGGGGAGTCGGCTCCGGGGTAGGTGAACTCGACGTCGTCGAGCGCCACGGATCCGGGGACCGGGAACTCGGTGACGCCGTTCTCGGGCCGCACCAGGGTGGACTCGGAGTCGAGCACCTCGCCGATGCGCTCGGCCGAGACCGCGGCGCGCGGGATCATCATCGCCATGAAGCTCGCCATGATGACGCCGCCCATGATCTGGCCGATGTACTGCATGAAGGCGAAGAGCGTGCCGACCTGCACCGAGCCGTTGTTGACCTCGATGCCGCCGAACCAGATCACGGAGACGACCGTGACGTTGAGGATGAGCATGAACAGCGGGAACAGCAGCACGAACAGCGAGCCGACCTTGCGACCGACGACCATGATGTCGGTGTTGGCGCCGCGGAAGCGCTCCTCCTCGATGCGCTCGCGCACGAAAGCGCGCACGACGCGGACGCCGGTGAGCTGCTCGCGCATGATGCGGTTCACGTTGTCGAGCTTGCCCTGGTAGCTGCGGAACAGCGGCACCATGCGCCCGATCACGAGTGCGGCGAGGATCAGCAGCAGCGGCACCGACACCGCGATCAGCCAGCTGAGGGTCACCTCGGTTCGCACGGCGAAGATGATGCCGCCGATGGCGAGCAGCGGCGCGGTGACGAGCATGGTGGCGCCCATCATCGCGAGCATCTGCACCTGCTGCACGTCGTTGGTGTTGCGGGTGATGAGCGAGCCGGCGCCGAATTGCGACACCTCACGCTCGGAGAAGCCGCTGACCTTGCCGAACACATCGGCGCGGATGTCGCGGCCTGCGCCCATCGCGGCGCGCGCAGCGAAGTAGGTCGCGGTGACCGAGGCGATGATCTGCCCCAGCGACACCGCCAGCATGAACAGGCCGGTGCCCCAGATGTAGCCGGTGTCACCGCGCGCGATGCCGTTGTTGATGATGTCGGCGTTGAGGCTCGGGAGATAGAGAGTACCGGCGACGCTGGCGAGCTGGAAGACCAGCACGGCGAGCAGCAGCCATCGATATCGAGACAGATAGCGGACGAGGATTTTTCCCAGCACAGGCGGACTTTCTAGGAAGGATGGAACGGCGGATTTCTCGGCTGACGGATGCCGACCGACAATCGGCCACAAGACAGAGTGCCACGAACCGCCGACATTCGTATCCCCCTCAGGGAGGACCTTCGCTGAGAGCGAACCGGTTCCCGCTGCGACCAGCGCTTTCTGCACACGGGCGAACAACGGGACGACGCTCGCGGCTGCCCTCTCTTGTATTTACGACTTGACACAACTTGTGATAGACATGCGGTACAAACAGAACGGACACCGCATGACTCTGCACCCTGCCTCCCTGATCGACCCGGGCCCGTTGCTCGGCGCCGCCCTCACGCTGCCCGTGGTCTCCCTGGTGCTCGCGGCGATCATCGTCGGCGGCATCACGCTTCTGTCCCGCGAACCCGCGCGACGCCGGGGTCGCGTCCGGCTCGCCCCCTCGGCGGCCGCCGGGGTCGTCTCCCGCTACACGCCGGAGCACCGCGTGCTCGGCATCACCGCCATCGCCGTGATCCTGGCCTTCACGGTCGAGAACGTGGTCATGGGGTACTTCCTCGACCTCTACAACGTCGTCTCCTGGTGGCGCTACGCGACGCCGCTCTTCACGGCAGCCGTCGGCCTGGCGGTCCTGCTGATGTTCGTCGTGGGTCGCGGGAGCACACCGCCGGAGCGCCCCGTCCTGCCCGCCGTCCGTCGGACGTGGCGGAGTTTCAGCTCCCGCGTCGGGTCTGCGGGAGCCGCCATCGCGCTGCTCGCCCTCACGGCGACCACCGTGGCCGCCGGCCTCGCCTCGTCGAACATCGGCGACGGCCCCTACGTGTACCTCGAGATCGGCGTCCCCAACGAGGCGATCGATCCGATCCGTCCCTGGTTCTACGGCTGGGCGTACGGCATCCCCGTCCTGCTCTGCATCGTCGCCCTCGTGGGCCTCGCCGTCGGCGCGCTCCAGGCCAGTTCCGCGCGCGCGTTCCTGCGCCCCGAGACGGTCGTCGCCGAGCAGCGCGAGCGCCGAGACCTCGCGACCGGGATCGCCCGGATCGTGACCGCCTCGGCCCTCCTCGCCCTCGCGGGCGCCTGGCGCTTCATCGCGGAGGCCGGTTCGGTCAGCGGGCTCACCGTCATGGGCGACGGCGGCGACGACTCGTACGAGGCGTTCTGGCGCTACGGGGAGATCGCCGCGGTTGGCGGCTGGCTGGCACCGGTGCTCGAGATCGCGGCCTTCGCGCTGCTGCTCCTGGTGACCGCGCAGCTGCGCCCCTTCACGTACGGCGCCGGGTCCGCGGAGCCCGTCGAGGCCACCGCCGACTCGGGGGCGGCACGATGAGTCCGACGCCGAAGCTCGCACCGGCAGCCGAGGCGAATCCGGCGCTCGACATCTACCGCCAGCTGCGCGGCCTCATCGTGTCGGGGCAGCTGGGCGCGGGCGAACGACTGCCGACCGTCCGCCAGACGGCGAGCGATCTGGGCGTGGCTCCCGGCACCGTCGCGCGGGCGTACAAGATGCTCGAGGGTGAGGGACTCGTGGTCTCGCGGACGGCCGCCGGCACACGGGTCGCGGAGTCGGCCGGAGTGCTCCCTGCTTCGGTCATCCGGCGCATCCGCGACCTGGTCGAGGAGGCGGCGTCCGCCGATGCCGATCCCGACGACGTCATCGACGTGCTCCGCACCATCTGGCAGACGCGCTCCGACCCCTCCGTCATGGCCGACGGCGAGGAGTAGGCCCGGCGCACCCCACTCTCCGCGGGCGAGTCCGCCCGCGGGGGCACGAGCCGTCCGAGGGGAACGTCAGAAGAGCGGATGCTGCGGCACGTAGTCGCGCGCAGGAGCACCGGCGTCAGGGGTGAGCTCGGCGAGCGTCGGCGGGTCCCACTTCGGGTTCCGGTCCTTATCCACCAGCTGCGCCCTGATCCCCTCGACGAGGTCGGGGTGCTCGTTCACGAACCACAGCACTCGGCGGTACTCGCCCTCCAGCGCGGCGCGCAGCCCCGGCAGCTCGCGCGCCTCGCGCACGGCGTCGAGCGTGACCGTGAGACCGGTGGGGGCGAGCCCCTCCAGGAGGTCGGCGGTCGCGGCGGCTTCCGTCGTCCCCCGCGCCTGGAGACGCTCGATGATCTCGGTCACGGTCGGCGCCGAGAAGGCGTCGTCGATCCACTCGCGCGATTCCGGGAGCTGCGTGGGCTCGGGCGTCTCGTCGAACAGCAGCACGATCTCGCTGGGCCCGGTCGGGTCCGCGCGGAAGGCGAGCGCCTCGCTGAGTGCGTCGAGACGGTCGGACGGCACGAAGTGGTCGGCGAAGCCCAGGTACACGGCATCCGCTCCGCTCATGGTCGCCCCGGTCAGGCCGAAGTACTCGCCGAAGCGTCCCGGAGCGCGGCCGAGCAGCCAGGTGCCGCCGACGTCGGGGGTGAAGCCGATGCGGGTCTCGGGCATCGCGAGCTTCGAGCGCTCCGTCACGATGCGGATCGCGGCGTGGCCGGCGAGGCCGATGCCGCCGCCCATCGTGATGCCGTCGGCGAAGGAGACGACCGGCTTCGGGTACTCCGCGATCATCGCGTTCAGTGCGTACTCGGCGCGGAAGAACTCCGCCGTCTGCTCGGCCTGTCCGGCGACGATCTGCGCGTGCAGGGCACGGACGTCGCCGCCGGCGCACATGCCGCGCTCCCCCGCGCCGTCGATGAGCACGATCTGCACGTCGGTGTCGTCGCGCCAGGCGTGCAGGGCCTCGGTCAGGAGGCCGATCATCTCGACGTCGAGGGCGTTGATCGCCTCGGGGCGATTGAGCGTGAGCCGCCCGAGCGCTCCTTCGGTGCGGACGAGGACGCGGGATGCAGCGCGAGAATCGGTCACGCGTGCCAGGCTACCCCGTCGCCAGCGGCGGTATTCCGCGCGAAATGCGGGATCCGACAGGGTTTTCCGGCAGGATAGGGAGGAACTGTTCAATGCGACGAGAGGTCACGGATGCCTGAAGGACAGGTGCTCGAGTTCACGCACGTGACGAAGCGCTTCAATGAGGTGACCGCCGTCTCGGACTTCTCCGCGCGCGTCGAGCCCGGTGCCGTCACCGCATTCCTCGGGCCGAACGGAGCCGGCAAGACCACCACGCTGCGCATCCTGCTCGGTCAGCTGCGTGCCACGTCCGGAACCGCCACGATCGGCGGCACGGCCTTCGCCGAGCTCCGCCAGCCGCTGCGCACGATCGGCTCGGTCCTCGAAGAGACCGTCTACCGTCCCCGCCGCACCGCCGAACGACAGCTGACCATCGCCGCGAAGGCGAACGGCATCCCGCTGGCTCGCGTCGGCGAGGTCCTCTCCCTGGTCGGACTCGACGGAGAGGGCGACTCGCGGATCGGCGGCTTCTCCCTCGGTATGCGTCAGCGGCTGAGCGTCGCGCACGCCCTCCTCGGCGACCCCGGTGCCCTCGTCTTCGACGAACCGGCCAACGGACTCGACCCGGAGGGGATCCGCTGGATGCGGCTCCTGATGCGCCGCCTCGCCGACGAGGGCCGTACCGTCCTCGTGTCCTCGCACGTCCTCAGCGAGGTCGAGCAGGTCGCCGACAACGTGCTCGTCCTGTCCAAGGGCCAGCTCGTGCTGGCCAGCGGCATCGAGACCCTCGCCGACCCGAAGGGCGGCTCCGTGATCGTGGATGCCGCGGATCGCGGCGCACTCACGGCCGCGCTGTCGGCTGCCGGGTTCGACATCGAGGTGCTGCGCTCCGGCCTCACCGTCCGCGGCGGAGACGCCGGCACGGTCGGTGCCGTCGCCGCCGACGCCGGGATCGCCCTGAGCACGCTCGTGCAGCGCGGTCCGACGCTCGAAGACGTCTTCATCGACCTGATGCGCGGCGGCCGACTGAGCACGCGCATCGAGGACGCGGCCCCGCAGCTCGCTGCCCCCGCGACCGCTGCCCCCGTGACCGCCGAGGTCGACGGCCCCTCCGACGACGTGACGGATGCCCCGGTCGGGCCTGTCGACTCCGTGGTCGCGATTCCCGTGGCCGCGGCGGCCGCATGGGCGGCCGAAGCCGCTGCCGCTCCGGAGGGTGAGGATGTCGCGGACGACCTCGCCGCCTCCGTCGCCGCTCCGGAAGCGCCTGCTGGAGACACGACTGCTAAAGACGCGACTGCTGAGGTCGCGACTGCTGAGGAAGCACCGGCCGAGGACGCTGAAGGCGAGCCCACGGAGCAGGGATCCGCAGACGTGACCTCCGCCGACGAGCCTTCTGTCGAGGAGACCCCCGCCGACGCAGCCCCCGCCGAGGACGCCCCCGCCGAGGACACGCAGGACGAGACCGCGGCCGAGGAGTCGCCGGCGCCGTCCTTCGACCAGATCCTCTTCGGGGCGGCCGCGCCGGTCACCGCCGTCGAGCCCACCCCCGCGGAAGATGTCCGCGACAGCGTCGCCGAGATCTTCACGACCCCGCCCACCGATGCGGACGAGCCCGAGCAGGCTCCGGACCACGTCGCCGACGCCGGGCCGGAGAGCGACACCTCCTCGGAGGATGACGCCACGTCGGAGGACGAAGCCGCGCCCGAGGATGAAGCCGTGTCGGAGGACGAAGCCGCGTCCGAGGACGACCATGCCGGGGTCGAGATCTTCGCCGACCTCGACGCGGCGAGCGAGTCCGGCGTCGACGACGCCGCGTCGTCCGCCGACGGCGACACCCGCACCGACGAGGAGAGCGACGGCGAGGAGTCGGACCCCCGCTCCGCTGCTGTCAGCTCGATGCTCGCCGCAGCGGCTCGCGCCTATTACGAGGATGAGCCACGGGACTACCCGCTGAGCTCGGACGGTCAGGAAGCCGGCGAAGACACCGCGGCGGAGGGCGCCCACTGGAGCGTCGCCTCCACGGGCGTCATCGACACCGTGCCGCTGGAAGCAGACGACAGCGCCGCAGCGGCGGAGCACGGCTCCGACTCCGCGGGCGCCCCCACCGACGACGAGCACGCCGACGACGCCAGCGAGAACCCCGCGGGTGAGCACCACGAGGGCGAGCACGCCGAGGGCGAGCACCGCGAGGGTGAGCACCGCGAGGGTGAGCACCACAACGGCGACAACCACCACGGCTGAGTGCGTTCGGCCCACGAGAACGCCCTCCCGACCTGCTGGTCGCGGAGGGCGTTGTCGTTCAGGACCGATGAGCCGGCGGGCCGGTTCGTCAGGCCGGTTCGCGTCAGGCCGGTCGGGGACGGATCACGGGCCGCCGTTTCCCCTTCGACACGGGAATCGACGCGGACGCCACGATCTCCTCGACGGTCGCCGGCTCGTCCGACACGTCCAGGCGCAGCGCCTGCGTGAGGGCGACGCCGTGCCGCGTGGTGAGGATCAGTCGGCCGTACTGCTCGTCGCCTTCGAGGTCGATGACGACGCTCGGACGTCGGCGACGGATCAGGACGAAGTCGAGGCTGCCTGCCGCCTTCCAGCTGCCGGCGGCGAGCACACCGGGGATATGCGTCCCGGGGTTCGGCACGCCGCGGAGCCAGGTCCAGGCGTCTTCCGTCAGCTGGACCTTGGTGATGGTGTCGCGCGCGATCCGGAGGTTCTCCCTGTGGAACGTCGCGGCACGTTCGATCGGCGAGAGCACGACCTCCAGTTGCGTCTGGTCCAGCAGCAACGTCACCATGTCACTTAGTCTGCCAGCGCGGCCCTGCCAGTTGTCTGGAAGTTGCTCACAGGAACGCAACGATCCCTTGTCGGTTGCCACCACTCGCCCCGACCCTCGTCCCGCATCCGAGCACACGCACGTCCCCGCGGGGCTGAGCGGCGACCGTTCGAAGGGCGCGACCTAGACTGGCGGCATGGTCGTGATCGCCGTGGTCGTCCCGCTCCTGCTGCTGGTCACCACGGTGCTGGTGGAGCTGGCGGGCCGCGGTCGACTACGGCGCAACCGGATCGCCGGCATCCGCACTCGCGCGACCATGAGGAGCGACGCCGCCTGGTCCGCGGCGCACCGATCGGCCGCCCCGACGGTCTGGATCGGCTTCGCGGTGAGCGCGGTCGCCGGCATCGTCGCGCTCGTCAGCGACGGCACCCTCTCCCTCGTGTGCGGTGTCACCGTCGTGGTCGCGTTCTTCGCCACGGCCGCGGCATCGCTCATCCAGGCGGGCAGAGCGGGCGCGGCTGCGTCATAGCCCTCGCCACCATCCGGGCGCCGAGGAGCACCGGCGAGCAGGAGCGCTCGTCGCACCCGCGCTACGGACGCGCGGCCGCCGCGGCCTCGGCGGCAGCGGGGAGTGCGGCCTCGATCTGCTGCAGCTCCTCCTCGCCGTGGGCGGCGGTGAGGAACCACGCCTCGAAGACGCTCGGCGGAAGAGCCACGCCCTGTTCGCGCAGCGAGTGGAAGAACGGCGCGTAGCGGAACGACTCCTGCGCCTGCGCCTCGGCATAGTTCCGCGGCGCGGAGGCGCGGAAGGACGCGCTGAACAGGTTCCCGGCGGTCGCGACCGCATGGGTCACTCCGGCTGAGGTGAGCGCGGCATCGAGAGCGTCCGACACCCGGGCGGCTGCCGCGTCCACGGTCGCGTAGACCTCCGGCGTCGCGAGCCGCAGCGTCGCGAGGCCCGCTGCGACCGAGAGCGGATTCCCGGACAGGGTTCCCGCCTGGTACACGGGGCCGAGCGGTGCCAGCAGGTCCATGACCTCGGCGCGACCGCCGAGCGCGGCCAGCGGCATCCCGCCGCCGACGACCTTGCCGAACGTGAAGATGTCGGGGAGGTAGTCCTCGCCCGCTGCCGCCTGCAGCCCCCAGAAGCCGGCGGGGTGCACGCGGAAGCCGGTCAGCACCTCGTCGAGGATCATCAGCGCGCCGTGCGCGTGCGCGGTCTCGGCGATCAGACGGTTGAAGCCGGGCAGCGGAGCGACGACACCCATGTTGGCCGCCGAGGCCTCCACGATGACGGCGGCGATGCGCTCCCCGTGCTCGGCGAACACCGCGGCGAGAGCCTCCGGGTCGTTGTAGCCGATCACGAGCGTCTGCGCCGCGATCGGGGCCGGCACTCCGGCGGAACCGGGGAGGGCCAGCGTCGCGACGCCCGAGCCCGCCTCGGCCAGGAGCCCGTCCGAGTGGCCGTGGTAGTGCCCCGCGAACTTCACCAGCAGGTCGCGCCCGGTGGCACCGCGGGCGAGACGGATCGCCGTCATCGTGGCCTCGGTGCCGGTCGACACCAGCCGCACGCGCTCCACGGGACGGGTCTCGCCGAACCGCACGCGATCGGCGATCAGCGCCGCGAGCTCGACCTCGCCCTCGGTCGGAGCGCCGAACGACAGGCCCCGCGATGCGGCCTCCTGCACGGCGGCGACGATCTCCGGGTGCGCGTGACCGAGAAGAGCGGGACCCCAGGACGCGACGAGGTCGACGTACTCGCGACCCGCGGCATCCGTCACGCGCGCGCCCTTCGCCGAGGCGAGGAACCGCGGCGTGCCGCCGACCGACCCGTAGGCCCGCACCGGCGAGTTGACCCCACCGGGGATCACTGCGCGGGCAGCGGAGAACAGGTCGTCATTGCGGTCGGTCATGAGAGAGCTCCTCGGAGAAGTCAGTCGCGCAGCCAGCCGGCGGCCTCGGTGGCCCAGTAGGTCAGGACCGCGTCGGCCCCGGCGCGACGGATGGAAAGCAGCGACTCGAGGATGGCGGCACGGCGATCGATCCAGCCGTTCGCACCGGCGGCCTCGATCATGGCGTACTCGCCGGAGACCTGGTATGCCCACACCGGAATGCTCACGGTGTCGCGCACCTCGCGCAGCACGTCGAGGAAGGCCATCGCCGGCTTCACCATGACGATGTCCGCCCCCTCGGCCTCGTCGACGACCGCCTCGCGCACACCCTCGCGGCGGTTGCCCGGGTCGAGCTGGTACGTGCGTCGGTCGCCCTTCAGCTGCGAGTCGACGGCCTCGCGGAACGGGCCGTAGAAGGCGCTCGCGTACTTCGCGGCGTAGGCGAGCAGCAGGGTGTCGGTGAAGCCCTCGGCATCGAGCGCCTGGCGGATCACCGCCACCTGGCCGTCCATCATCCCGGACAGTCCCAGCAGCTGCGATCCGGCGCGCGCCTGGGCGAGAGCCATCGAGGCGTAGCGCTCGAGCGTCGCATCGTTGTCGACCGATCCGTCGGACGCGAGAACGCCGCAGTGCCCGTGGTCGGTGAATTCGTCCAGGCACAGATCGGTCTGCACGACGAGCGCATCGCCCACCTCTGCCGCCAGAGCCTCGGTCGCGACGTTGAGGATGCCGCGAGGATCGTCGGCGCCGGACCCCTGCGCGTCACGCACCGCCGGCACGCCGAACAGCATCACGCCGCCGACACCCGCCTCCGCGGCCTCGACGGCCGCCGCACGCAGGGAGTCGAGCGAGTGCTGGGCGACACCGGGCATCGAGCCGATCTCGACCGACTCCGTGAGGCCCTCGCGGACGAACAGCGGCAGCACGAGCTGACGGGGCTGCAGCGAGGTCTCGCGCACGAGATCGCGGACGGCCCGCGACTGACGCAGTCGCCTCAGCCGGACGTCGGGGAAGCTCACGGCGCGAACTCGTCGGCCGCGTGCGGAAGGGTGAAGTGCGACACCGCGTCGATCAGCGCGTCGACGGTCTGTCGATCGGCGACCACCGACACGGGCAGCCCCGCACGCTCGGCATCCTTCGCGGTCCGCGGTCCGATCGCGGCGAGCAGCGTCTCGTCCGGGATCTCCGGGAACTGCTCGCGTACCTGCTCGGCGACCGATCCGCTGGTGATGAGGATCGCGTTGATGCGGCCGTTCTCCACGTCGCGACGGATGCGCTCCGTCACGGGGACACCGACCGTCCGATACGCGACGACGCCGTGCACGTCGTGCCCCGCCTCGGAGAGGAGTCGGCTGAGCACGGGCTTCGCGATCTCGCTGCGCAGGGCGAGGATGCGACGCGGCTCCCGCTCCAGCGCGATGAGCTGCTGCGCCATGCCCTCGGCGGAGTTGTCCTGCTCCGGCACCAGGGTGACCTCGTAGCCGACCGCCTGCAGAGCCGCGGCGGTGGTCTCGCCGACGGCGGCGATCTTGGTCGAACGCGGCACGACCGCCCGGTGTGCGAAGAGCACGTCCACCGTGGTGGCGCTCGTGACGGTCAGCCAGTCGAACTCCCCCGCCGCGAGCTGTGCGAGCGCGGTGTCGAGCGTCGCCTGGTCGGTCGTCGGGGCGAAGTTGATGAGGGGTGCGACCACGGGGACGGCGCCCAGTACCCGGAGGCTCGCGGCGACGCTGTCGCCCCACGGCCCGCCACGGGGCACGAGGATGCGCCAGCCGTCCAGCGGTCGGTCCTGCTTGATTTCGGAAGTGGTCATGAGGATTTATTGCTCTCGGGGTACGAGGCCGGCCGCCCCTTGATCGAGCAGCCGACGGGCAACAGTGAACCCGAGCTCGCGCGCTGCGTGCATCGGGTCTGCACCATCGGCAGCATCCGCTCCATTGCCACTGCCGTTCCGACGAATATACTCCCCGTTCAGGGCTTCGGTGACGTCGAGCCCGATCCGACGGCTGCCGTCCGTGGCGTAGACGACCGTCCTGACGCGGATCGAGGAGCCGTCGACGACGGCGTGCGCGGCCATCGGCGCCTGGCATCCGGCGTCCAGTCCCTCGAGGATCGCGCGCTCCACCGTGATGGCGAGACGGGTGTCCGGATCGTCGAGGCCGGCGAGTGCCGCGCGCAGCTCCTCGGGGGCGTCCGTCCGCGTCTCCACGGCGAGCGAACCCTGGCCCGGTGCGGTCGGCCACTCGGCGAGACCGAGCTCCTCGCGACGCAGCGGCGAGTCCGATCCCAGGCGGGAGAGTCCGGCCGCCGCGAGGATCACGGCATCCAGCTCTCCGGAGGCGACGCGTGCGAGGCGCGAGTCCACGTTGCCGCGGATGTCGACCACCTCGGCACCGGGCGCACGACGGCGCACCTGCGCGATGCGGCGGGGGGATCCGGTGCCGACGGTGCTGCCGGCGCGCAGCTCGTGCAGCGGAAGCCCGTCGCGGGTCAGGACCACGTCGCGCGGGTCTTCGCGCTTCGGCGTCGCCGCGATCACGAGCCCCTCGGGGATGGCGGTCGGCAGATCCTTCAGGGAGTGCACGAGGAAGTCGCACTCCCCCGCGAGCAGCGCCTCACGCAGACGCGTGGCGAAGATGCCCTGGCCGCCGATCTCGGAGAGCGATGCACGGTTCGTGTCGCCCTCGCTGGTGATCGGGACGAGCTCGACCCGGCGCCCGGAGAGCTTCTCGAGGGCGGCGGCGACATGACCCGACTGCGCCTGCGCGAGCGCGCTGCGACGGGTACCCAGACGGATGGGGGTGCTCATGGCGATTACTGGAGGACGTCCGCGATCTCGTCGAACCGGAGCCTGCGCCCCGTGTAGAAGGGCACCTCCTCCTTCACGTACATGCGGGCGTCCGTGTAGCGCAGGTCGCGCATGAGGTCGACGAGGTCGGTCAGCTCATCGGCTTCGAGCGGCAGCAGCCATTCGTAGTCGCCGAGGGCGAAGGACGCGACGGTGTTGGCGAGCACGCCCGTGAAGGCGGCACCCTTGCGTCCGTGGTCGGCGAGCATCTTGCGACGCTCCTCCTCGGGGGCGAGGTACCACTCCGGCGTGCGCACGAACGGGTACAGGCACAGCCAGTCCTTCGGCTCGACGCCGCGGAGGAAGCCGGGCACGTGCGCGCGGTTGAACTCGGCGTCGCGGTGCACGCCCATGACGTTCCAGACGGGGAGGAGCGGACGCAGCAGCTCGGTGCGGCGCAGGCGACGCAGCGCCTTCTGCAGCTCCTCGGCCGTCTCGCCGTGGAGCCACACCATGAGGTCGGCGTCGGCCTTGAGGCCGGACACGTCGTAGAACCCGCGGACGGCCACGCCCGAGTCCTCGATGTAGGAGACGATCGTCTCGAGCTCGGTCGACTCGGTCTCCGTCACGGGGACGTCGGGATTCCGTCGCCAGACAGCCCAGAGGGTGAAGCCGGACGGGTTCTCATCGCGCTCTTCGGACATCATGCTCCCCAGTCTGCCTCGTTTGCGCAGGAGCCGCTAATCACCCCCGGGGGCGACAGACGGCATCCCGGAATGCTGTGCGTCAGCGCGAGATCGCGCGCGCGATCGCCCAGACCGCGCCCCCCACGGCAGCGGCGATGCCGACCGCGGCGGCGACCGCACCGATCGGGTTGCGGTCGGCGAAGACACGCGCCCTGGCCACGGCACGCGTCGAAGCCTTCTCGACGCGGCGAGGGATGTTGCCCTTCACCTCGATCGCCGCGAGGGCGGCCTTCAACTCGGCGCGCGCCGAGGCGACGGGGTCGACGATCCCGCCGGGAACGGCGGTGCGCGGCAGCGACTCAGAATTCGTCATCGCCGGCCTCCTTCACGAGTCGGATGTCCTCGGCGACGGCCTGCGCCGGGTTCTGGCGGGCGAGCACCTTGCGGAACTTCAGGATGCCGAGCAGCGCGAACAGCAGCACGGCGACGATCAGGATGCCGAACACGGCGATCGCCGAGAGCCACACCGGCCACCAGGACGAGAGCCCGGCGATCGCGAAGACCAGGATCACCGGCACCGCCCAGAACAGGAAGAACAGCGCGACCAGGAACCACACCGAGCCGATGCCCGCGTCCTTCGAGGTGCGCGAGATCCACGCCTTCGCGGCGTTGATCTCGGCCTTCACCAGATTCGTGAC
The DNA here is from genome assembly GCF_059422585.1 of Microbacterium sp. GW821-FHT01D02. Taxonomy (NCBI): domain Bacteria; kingdom Bacillati; phylum Actinomycetota; class Actinomycetes; order Micrococcales; family Microbacteriaceae; genus Microbacterium; species Microbacterium sp. GW821-FHT01D02. Next base: position 1,127,031 of record NZ_JBWKXB010000001.1, read on the forward strand.
GAGTTCCGGTAGATCCCCGAGGAGGGTCAGCAGGCTGTCGTCGGCACGATCTCGGTACCCGCGGGGCATGGTCAGGCCCCGGACTTCTTCGGGGCGGCCTTGGTGGCCGCCGGCTTCTTCGCGGCGGGCTTCTTGGCGGCCGTCTTCGACGCCGGCTTGGCCGACGACGCGGTCGCCTTCGCGGCCTCGACCGCTTCCTCCGTCGCCTCCGCGAGGTCTTCCGCGGCCTCGCGGCCGGTGGCGATGGCGGAGTCGAGTCGCTGACCGGGAGTACCCGAGCCGCTGACCGACTTGGCGACCTTCACGACACCGGTCCAGATCGCTCCGGGGACGGCCGCGGCCTTGTCGCCGACGAAGCCCTTGACCTTGGTGACCTGCTCCTGCACGGGATCGAGGTGCCATACCTTGAGCCACTGCGTCTTGATCTGCTCGTAGCGCTCACGTCCGGCACGGGTGCCGAGGACGTAGCCCACGCCGAGCCCGACGACGAGTCCGATCTTCCCCTTCATGGGGTCTCCTCACCTTGTTCCGGTAGTCCGGCCAGATTCGCCCGGTTGGGACCGACCGCAGGGATTGTCGCCCCTCGATCAGGTACCCAGCGTAACCCCGTATGCCGATTTCGGCATCTATGGGTCAGAGGGTTGACACGGAGAGTCTTCTCAGTCCCACAACAGGGCGCGCCGCAGGCGGTCGGCCTCTTCACGCGCGTCCGGGACGACCTGTGCGAGGCCGGTTCCGGCGAGCCAGGCGCCCACCGCGGCGATACCCGGCACCGCCTGCACCGCTGCGCGAGCGGCGGCGCGGCGCTCACCGGATCCGATGATCGACGCGGGCTGCGACTGCACGAACCGGCCGCGATGGGCGGCGATCACCGCGTCGGGAGCGAGGGCGACGCCGAGCATGGCGGCGGCCTCGGTCCGCGCGAGCGCGGTGGCGGCCTCGTCGTCCAGACCGGAAGTGGCCGCGGGCTCGCCCTGCGCACCGAACGACACCCGCACGATCTGCTGGGTCCCCGCGGCGTCGCGCACCCAGCCCCACTTCGCCGTCGAGTGCGTGAGCGCCTTCGCGGTGTGACTGCCGGGCACTGTGAGCACGCCGGTGCCGCGCGGTGCGGCATCCAGCTCGGGCGCCTCGAGCAGAAGCGTGACGATCTCGATCTCGGGCGACGAGGCGGCGTCGGTCCGCTTCAGCGCCGGGACCGCGACCGCGAGGAGTTCCCGCGCTGCGGCCTCGGGCGTCGCCACGATCACGGCGTCGGCGGAGATCTCCTCGATCACCGGGTCGGCGCCGGCCTCCACCTCGGCGGCGCGCAGCTCGGCGACGATCGCGTCGGGGTCGTCCTCCGGAGAGAGACCTGCGGGAGCGACGGCGGTCTCGATCGTCCAGGATGCCCCGGCCCTCCGGATGCCGCGCACGCGCACGCCCGTCCGCACCTCCGCACCGAGCTGCTCCAGGTCTTCGGCGAGCGCATCGACGAGGGTGCTCATCCCGCCGGACAGCCCCTCGACGGCGGCGCCCGGCGCCTTCGCCGCGGTCGGCGCGGCGGAGGACCGGGCCGCCGCATCGTCGCGCAGGGTCTGCACCGCGCCGGAGAGGGAGCCGACCCGGGTGAGGGCGGCGTTGAGACCGGGGGCGGCGACATCGATGTCGACGTCGTCGGGCGACGCCGAGTAGACGCCGGTGGTGACGGGCGCGACGAGGCGGTCGCGCACCTTCGCCCCCATGCGCGAGGCGACCAGCTTGCCGAGGCTGAGCTGGTGACCGATCGTCAGCGGGGGACGCACCCGGTCGAGGTAGGCACGCCAGACGCCGGACCATCCGATGATGCGACGGACGTCATCCTGGAAGGGGTTGGCGGGGATGCCGAGGATGCCGCCGACCGGCAGCGGCGCCGCCCCCACGCCGGGGATGCCGGCGAGCCACGCGCCGCCCGGACGCGGGGCGACGATCCGGTCGGACAGCCCGAGATCCTTCACGAGTGCGCGCACATGGCCGCCCCGCGTGGCATAGCTCTCGGCACCGGCATCCACCGTCACGCCATCGAGCTCGACCCGGCGGATCGCGCCGCCGAGGTCGTCGTCCGCTTCGAGCAGCGTGACCCGCATGCCGACTTTCGCGCACTCGCGCGCAGCGACGAGTCCGCCGATTCCGCCGCCCACCACGACGACGTGCTTTTCCGCCGCGCGGGCGGCGAGGTCGGAGGGCTCGGCGGAAGAGGACTCAGGGGTCATGCCCCCAATTCTCGCACCGGGACGGTTCAGGCCTCGACGGTCTCCGTAGCGCCGCGCCCGCGCTTGCGGACCTCGCGGAGCACGATCTGCTCGGGGCAGACGGTGGAGAGGAAGTCGCCGACGGAGAGCGCGAGCCGTTCGCCGACGAGGGAGTAGAGGATGCGGTTGGCGTCGCGGCGCTCGCTGATGAGTCCCGCCTGGCGGAGCACGCTCAGGTGGCGGGAGATGGTCGGGCCGCTCGCGGAGAAGCGCGCCGCGATCTCACCGGCCGCGAGCTCACCGTCTTTCAGGTCCTGCAGGATCTGGCGGCGGGTGGGGTGCGCCAGCGCCGCGAAGATGTCGGTCGCGCTGTCTGCCATGGTTGCAATATAGCACGTTCGCTAGATAGTCTTTAGCCGCATAGCTAATGAGCGAAGGATGGGTGTCATGAAGGTTGCGATCACAGGCGGTACCGGCTTCGTCGGCAGGAACCTCGCCGAGCGGCTCGAGAACGCGGTCGTGATCTCTCGCCGCAGCGGTGTCGAGATCACGGATGTCGACGCCCTCGCCGCGGCGTTCGAGGGCTGCGACGCCGTCGCGCACTGCGCCGGCATCAACCGCGAGATCGGCGAGCAGACCTTCCGGCGTGTGCACGTCGACGGGACGCGGGCCGTCGTGGAGGCCGCCCGCCGCGCGGGTGTGCAGCGCATCGTCCTGGTCAGCTTCCTCCGGGCACGGCCCGATTGCGGCTCCGGCTATCACGAGTCGAAGTGGGAGGCGGAGGAGATCGTCCGCGCGTCCGGCATCCCCCACACGATCCTGAAGTCGGGGATGATCTACGGTCCCGGCGACCACATGGTCGATCACGTGACGAAGGCCGTGCGCACCCTCCCGTTCTTCTGGACGGTCGGCTATCGCGAGCGCACCGCGCGGCCGGTGCCGGTCGAGGACGCGGTCGACGTGCTCGTCGCCGCGCTCGAGGGCCGCATCCCGGATCCGACGATCGCCGTCCTGGGTGCGGACGAGGTCACGCTCGGCGAGGCCATCCGCCGCATCTCCCGCGTGGCCGGACGCCGCCCCGCCTTCCTCCCGGTACCGACGTGGATGGTGCGCGTGCTCGCCCAGGTGACGGAATGGACGATGGTCGTCCCGCTCGTCGCGAAGGCTCAGGCGCGGATGCTCACCGAAGGCGTGAGCGAGGCGGCGCCGTACGCACCCGAGGCTCCCGCCGACATCCGCCCCTCGCGGTCGTTCGACGACGCGCGCATCCGCGCCGCGCTGCCGACCGGCCGCTTCACGCTCGAGGACCTGCGGATCACCCGTCGCGTGCGGCGGAGGCGGAGCGCCTGAGCGCCTGCCGCCCGCGTCAGACCGTGTGCGCGAGCTCGACGATGCGGGTGAGCTGATCGGGGTCGGTCTCCGGCGGAACGCCGTGGCCGAGGTTGAGGATGTGGCCGCGCGCGGCCCGGCCCCGTTCGATCACGTCGCGGACGTGCGCCTCCAGCACCGGCCAGGGAGCGGAGAGCAGAGCGGGGTCGATGTTGCCCTGGACCGTGACGTCCGGCCCGAGGATGGCCGCCGCCTCGTCGAGCGGCAGGCGCCAGTCGACTCCCACGCCATCGGCGATGCCGTCGAGGCGCATGTCGGCGAGGAACGGGCCGGTCCCGACGCCGAAGTGGATGGTCGGGAGGCCGATCCCCTCGAGCGCCGCGCGGGAGTGCGGGGCGACGAAGGCGCGGTAGTCGGCGGTGCTGAGCGATCCCGCCCAGCTGTCGAAGAGCTGGACGACGGATGCTCCGGCGTCGCGCTGGGTCTCGAGGAACCGGCGGGACACCTGGGCGAGCCACCCGGCGAGACGGTTCCACGAGTCCGGGTCGGAGTGCATCATGGCCCGCGCGCGGAGGTGCTCCTTGGATGGGCCGCCCTCGACGAGGTAGGCCGCGAGCGTGAAGGGTGCGCCCGCGAAGCCGATCAGCGGGGTGTCGCCGAGTTCCGCCGTGACGAGGCGCACGGCCTCGGCGATGGCCGTGCCGTCCAGGCCGTCCGGGTCGATCGCGGTGATGCGCTCGACGTCGGCCTTCGTGCGCACCGGGTTCGCGAACACCGGACCGCGACCGGGCTCGATCTCGACCTCGACGCCGGCGAGGCGCAGCGGGATGACGATGTCGCTGAAGAAGACGGCCGCGTCCACGCCGTGTCGACGCACCGGCTGCAGCGTGATCTCGGCCGCGAGGTCGGGCGTGAGGCAGGCGTCGAGCATCCGGGTCCCGACGCGCAGGTCGCGGTACTCGGGGAGCGACCTTCCGGCCTGCCGCATGAACCAGACCGGGGTCTGAGCGGGGCGGTCGCCGGAGAGGGCGCGCAGGAGCGGAGCGTCGGAGAGGGCCATGCCTCCATCCTCCCATTCGAGCCTTATGGAGCCGCCGAGTTCGACCGGTCGAACCTTCGCCCGCGGACGCTCCGGTACAATCGATCTGTGCTGCTGTGTGTGACGGCGAGTCACAAGACCGCCTCCTTCGAACTGCTCGAACGCCTGAGCCGCACCCCCGACGACGTCGCTCCCACTCTCGTGGGCATGACGCCGTGCGTGCAGGGTGCCGTTGTTCTGGCGACGTGCAACCGGTTCGAGGCGTACGTGGAAATGGACGAACCGGTCACCGCCGCCGGTGCGATCGGCGTCGAAGCCGTGATCGAGGCCGTCGAAGCCGCGACCGGGATCCCCGCCGCAGAACTCGACGGCGCCTACGCCGTGCACTCGGGGCGCCGCGTCGCCGAGCACCTCTTCTCCGTCGCCTCCGGGCTCGAGTCCGTCGTCTCCGGCGAGGGCGAGATCGCAGGACAGGTCCGCCGCGCACTCAAGTCCGCCCGCAAGGACGGCACCACCTCGCCCGAGCTCGAGCGCCTCTTCCAGCGTGCGAGCCAGGCGCAGCGCAAGGTCAAGAACGTCACCGCCCTGGGACGCGCCGGTCGATCGCTCGTCCGCCTCGCCCTCGAGCTCGCGGACAGCCGCATCGCCGACTGGTCCGCCGAGCGCGTGCTGCTGGTCGGCACCGGGGCCTACGCCGCGGTCACCCTCGCCACGCTCCGGGAACGCGGCGCCGAGAACATCTCGGTGTACTCGCCCTCCGGCCGCGCCGAGGTCTTCGCCGCGAAGCACGGCATCCGTCCGATCGCCGCCGAAGAGTACGCGCACACCGCCGCCCGGTCGAGCCTGCTCATCACCTGCACCTCGGCGACCGAACCCGTGCTCGGGCCCGAGCACCTGCAGCTGCCGACCGGCCTCGCCGCCGCGGGCTGCCCCGTCGGTGCGCACAACCAGCTCGTGGTCGACCTCGGCATGCCGCGCAACGTCGACCCCGCGGTCGCTGCGCTCGAGGGCGTCGCCCTGCTCGACCTCGAGACCATCCGCCTGCACGCACCGCTCGAAGAGCTGCAGGCGACGGATGCCGCACGCAGCGTGGTCCGCGAAGCGGCCGAGACCTTCCACGTGGTGGGCGCCCGTCAGAGCGTGACCCCGTCGGTCGTGGCGCTGCGGTCGCACATCTTCGAGCTGCTCGAGCGCGAGATCGACCGTGCCCGCGCACGCGGCGATGAGGACGGCAAGGTCGAGCAGGCTCTGCGTCACCTCTCCGGTGTGCTGCTGCACACCCCGACGGTCCGCGCGCACGAGCTCGCCGCCGCCGGCCGGGCCGACGAGTTCACCGCGGCACTGGCCGCCCTCTACGGCATCGCGCCCGAGGCCGAGGCCTCCGCCGCGGACGACGCCGCCACCGCCTGACGCTGCGGGCTGTCGCCCCGGGCGCGGGGTGGGACACTGGAGGCATGGCCCTTCACATCACCGGAGACACCGCCGCCGACGCCCTGCTGACCGACAACCCGCTCGCCCTCCTGGTGGGCATGCTGCTCGACCAGCAGGTGCCGATGGAGACCGCGTTCGCCGGTCCTCTCAAGATCGAGCAGCGCACGGGAGCGGCCGACGCCGCGACGATCGCGCACATGGCCCCGGACGAATTCCTCGAGGCGTTCAAACAGACACCCGCCGTGCACCGTTTCCCCGGATCGATGGCGACGCGCGTGCAGACGCTGTGCCAGACCCTCGTCGAGGACTGGGACGGCGATGCCGCAGCCCTGTGGACCGAGGGCGACCCGTCCGGCCCCGAGGTGCTGAAGCGGCTGAAGGCGCTCCCCGGCTTCGGTGAGCAGAAGGCGAAGATCTTCCTCGCGCTCCTCGGCAAGCAGTACGGCTTCACCGGCGAGGGCTGGCGTGAGGCATCCGCCCCCTACGGCGAGGACGGGTCGTACCGCAGCGTCGCCGACATCGTCTCGCCCGACTCGCTCACGAAGGTGCGCGAGCACAAGAAGGCCATGAAGGCCGCGGCGAAGGCTCCGAAATGAAGCCCACGGGTGATGACGTCGCGGGACTCATCGCCCGCTCCTCCCCCGCCGTGCGACGCCGCGACGCCGAGACGCTGACCGCGCTCATGCAGGAGATCACCGGACGCGAGCCGCAGACGTGGGGCACGATCATCGGGTTCGGCTCGTGCCACTACCGCTACCCCACGGGCACGGAGGGCGACAGCGGACTCCTCGGCTTCGCCCCGCGCAAGGCCGCGTCCACGATCTACCTGTTCGACGGCGTCGACGCGCACACCGAGGCCCTGGCGGAGCTCGGACCGCACACCACGGGCGTCGGATGCCTGTACATCAAGGACCTCGAGCAGGTCGACCTCGACGTGCTGCGCGGCATCCTGGAGCGCTCCCTGGCCTGGGTCGAGGCGGGCGGCACCCCCGAGGTGCAGCTCACCGTCACCGGCTGAGACGCACCGGCTGAGACGCACCGGACCCACCCGCGCAGGGTGCGCACGGGTGGGCCTCGGGATCGATGCGGGCGTCAGCGCGCTCCGGCGAAGAACGTGCGGAGATCACCCGCGAGCAGGTCGGGGCGCTCCAGAGCGGCGAAGTGCCCGCCCTCGTCGAAGCGGCTCCAGTGCACGATGTTCGCGTTGTCGCGCTCGGCGAAGACACGGATCGTCTGGAAGTCGTCGGCGAACACCGCGACCCCGGTCCGTGCGGTGTTGATCCGCGGTTCGGCACCCTCGGCGCCCTCGCCCGCGGCATCCGCCCTGGCGTTCTCCAGGTAGCTGCGGCTCATGCCGGATGCGGCGTTCGCGAACCAGTTCACGCTGACCTCGAGCAGGATCTTCTCGAGCGGCACGAGAGACGTGCCGTTGCCGAACGAGTTGAACAGCTCGCTGTAGGCGAGCAGTCCGACCGGGGAGTCGCTGATCCCCACCGACACGGTCTGCGGGCGCGAGGCGTTCATCGTGTTGTACCCGCCGACCGACTGGAACCACTGCATGTGCTCGAGGCCGGCGTAGTCCGCGGGCTCCAGCTTCTCGAACTCCGCGGGGTCGCCCGAGGGGAACGAGAACAGCTGCAGCACGTGCAGTCCGAGGAAGCCCTCCGGTTCCCGCAGCCCCAGCTCACGGGCGACCATGGCGCCGTTGTCGGAACCGTGGATGCCGTAGCTGTCGTAGCCGAGTCCGCGCATGAGGCGGTCGTAGGCCTCGGCGACCCGGGCGGTCGTCCACCCGGCCGAGGCGAGCGGCTGCGAGAAGCCGTAGCCCGGAGCATCGGGGATCACGACGTCGAACGCGTCCTCCGCCCGACCGCCATGTGCCACCGGGTCGACGAGCCGGTCGATCAGGTCGAGGTAGTCGATGGAGGAGCCGGGATAGGTGTGCGCGAGCAGCAGCGGCGTCGCGCCCTCGTGGGCCGAGCGCACGTGGAGGAAGTGGATCGTCTGGCCGTCGATCTCGGTGGTGAGATGCGGGACCGCGTTGATCCGCTCCTGGGCGGCGGCCCAGTCGAAGTCGCGCCAGGCGGCGATGGCCTCGCGCAGGTAGGAGTTGGGGGTGCCGGCATCCCAGTCATCCGTCGGCGACGGCTGCGGAAGGCGGGTGCGGGCGAGACGATCCTGGAGATCGGCGACCTCGGCGGCGGAGACCGAGACGGTGAAGGGGCGGAAGGTGAGCGTCGTGTTGTCCATATCTCGAAGGTACGAGCGCATTAGGTTGGATCTGTTCCTAATGGATGGATGACTTCTCGAGGAGTTCTGATGGCCGATCCGACGGCTCGACTGCTCTCCCTGCTGGCACTGCTGCAGACCGGCCCGGAGCGTTCCGGGAGTGATCTCGCCGCGCGCCTCGGCGTCTCCTCCCGCACGGTGCGGCACGACATCGAGCGGCTGCGCGACCTCGGCTATCCGGTCGACGCCACGAGAGGTTCCGTCGGCGGATACCGTCTGGGCGCGGGCGGGCGCCTCCCACCCCTGCTGCTGGATGACGAGGAGGCGGTGGCGGTCACGGTCGGCCTTCGCGCCGCAGCCGGCATCGCGGGTGTCGCGGAGTCGGGGGCCAGGGCGCTCGCCAAGCTCGAACAGGTGCTGCCCTCGCACCTGCGCCCCACGGTCGACGCCCTTCGCTCCAGCGTCGACCGCGCCCCGGAGAACAACGACACGGACGCCCCCGATCCCGAGGTCGACGCGGCGGCGCTGCAGGCCATCGCGAGCGCGATCCGCAACGAGGAGTGGCTGCGCTTCGACTACGAGGGCACGCCGGTGCTCGCCGAGCCGTACCGCCTGCTCACCTGGCACCGACGCTGGTACCTCGTGGCGCGCGATGCGGACAGCACCGAGTGGGGCACGTACCGCGTCGACTGGATGGAGCTGCGGATGCCGACGCGTCGCCGCTTCGATCCGCAGCCGCTGCCCGGGGGCGACTACACGGCGTTCGCGATGCGGACCATCGCCGTGAGCGGCTGGGTCGTGCACGCCAGACTCCGCATCGACGCGCCCGCCGAGGCCGTGCTCGCGCGGATCCACGCCGCGGTCGGCGTGGTCGAACCGGTCGACGACGAGCACTGCATCCTCGTGACCGGCGCGGACAGCCTCGACACCGTCGCCGCGTACATCGGGATGCTGATGATGGACTTCACGGTCGAGAGCCCGCCCGAGCTGCTCCCCCGCCTGCAGCTGCTCTCCGAGCGCTACGCGCGCGCCGTGGCCGGGAGCTGACCCCGGCTCTCAGGAGCGGATGCGCCGCGCGATCGCCGGAACCGCGAACACGAGCACGATCGCCAGGATGATGCCGCGGACGATCCAGAGACCCGGTTCGTACACCACGTCATACCCGCCGTGAACGCCGAGGAAGGCGGCGATGATGGCGCCCCACGACGCGCGTCCGCTGCTGTCGGCGTCGATCGACAGGCCTCCGACGATGCACAGCACCCCGATCGCGAGCAGCATCAGCGACGGGAGGATCGCCGTCGGCTTGGCCTCGCCGCGGAGGATCCTGCGGCTCACCTCGACGAGCATGACCGCGGGGAAGACGAAGAAGAACCAGACGAGCGCTCCGAGCAGGATCGCCACGATGATGAAGATGGGCACCCAGATCAGCATCCAGGGCCCGGCGCCCCCGATGAAGTACTCGGGGTCACGCAGAACCGCCACGACGAAGGCGGCGAGCGTCCCGAGCGGGAGCACGACGAGCACCCACCAGAAGACGGCACCGCTCACCCGCTCCTTGCGCCGAAGACGCGTCATCACGGTCTGGATGATGACGGCGGCGGCCAGCGCGGGCACTCCGAACATCGCGATGAGCGGGGCGATGCCGTCGTTCTCGCGGAGGTCGAGCGTCGTCAGGATCATCCAGACGAGCGCGAGCGCTCCGATGACGATCGCGGCGACCGGCCGGACCGGGGAGTCCGGCCGCACCCGCGTGCCGTCTCCCCCCGGCGACGACATCTCAGGCGCCGCGCAGGCGCTCCGCGAGGTACGCGTGCAGCTCGTCGATCGAGACGCGCTCCTGCGCCATGGTGTCGCGGTCGCGCACCGTGACGGCACGGTCGTCGAGCGAGTCGAAGTCGACCGTGACACAGAACGGGGTGCCGATCTCGTCCTGGCGACGGTAGCGACGGCCGATCGCACCGGCGTCGTCGAAGTCCACGGCCCAGGAGCTGCGGAGCGTGTCGGCGACCTCGCGGGCGAGCGGCGAGAGCTTCTCGTTGCGCGACAGCGGCAGGACGGCGGCCTTGACCGGAGCGAGGCGCGGGTCGAGCCGGAGCACGGTGCGCACGTCGGTGCCGCCCTTGGCGTTCGGCACCTGCTCCTCGACATAGGCGTCGACGAGGAACGCCATCATCGCGCGGGTGAGGCCGAACGACGGCTCGATCACGTACGGCGTGTAGCGCTCGCCCGTGGCCTGGTCGAAGTACGTCAGGCTCTGACCCGAGGCCTCGCTGTGGCTGGAGAGGTCGTAGTCGGTGCGGTTGGCGACACCCATGAGCTCGCCCCACTCCTTGCCCGCGAAGCCGAACTTGTACTCGACATCGATCGTGCCGGCCGAATAGTGCGCGCGGTCGTCTTCGGGCACGTCGAACTGACGCATGTTCTCGGGGTCGATGCCGAGGTCGATGAACCAGTTCCAGCAAGCCTCGACCCAGTGCTCGAACCACTCCTGCGCCTCGGCCGGCGGCGTGAAGAACTCGATCTCCATCTGCTCGAACTCGCGGGTGCGGAAGATGAAGTTTCCGGGGGTGATCTCGTTGCGGAACGCCTTGCCGACCTGGCCGATGCCGAACGGCGGCTTCTTCCGGCTCGCGGTGAGCACGTTGGAGAAGTTCACGAAGATGCCCTGCGCGGTCTCGGGGCGCAGGAAGTAGAGGCCCGACTCGTCGTCGACGACGCCGAGGTAGGTCTTCACGAGACCCGAGAACGCCTTGGGCTCGGTGTACTGGCCCTTGGTGCCGCAGTTCGGGCACGGGATGTCAGCGAGACCGTTCTCGGCCTTGCGTCCCTTGCGCGCCTCGAAGTCCTCGATGAGGTTGTCGGCACGGAAGCGCTTGTGGCACTGCAGGCACTCGACCAGCGGGTCGGTGAACGTCGCGACGTGGCCCGATGCCTCCCACACGCGCTTGGGGAGGATGATGCTCGAGTCCAGGCCCACCATGTCGCCACGGCCGCGCACGAACGTCTGCCACCACTGGCGACGGATGTTCTCCTTGAGCTCCGTTCCGAGGGGGCCGTAGTCCCAGGCCGATCGAGAACCGCCGTAGATCTCACCCGCTTGGAACACGAACCCGCGGTGGCGGGCGAGGGCGATGACCTTGTCGAGGCGGGACTGTTCGGCCATGGTGGCTCCAATGGTCGGATGCGGGAGGAGACCCGTGAATACGGGCATCTCATTCTATCCGTGGTTCCCGCGCGCTCCCTGGCCCCGGCGGCTGCGTCGGAGTACCGTCCTTGGGATGAGCACTGCAGCGCGGACACCTCCGGCCCGCAACGACGACACCCGCTTCTTCGGGCAGCCCTGGGCACTGGTGCACATCTTCGGCGTGGAGATGTGGGAGCGCTTCAGCTTCTACGGCATGCAGGGCATCCTGCTCATCTACCTGTACTACTCGGTGTCACAGGGCGGTCTCGGCATCCCCGAGGCGGTCGCTGGCGGCATCGTGGGTGCCTACGGAGGGTCGGTCTATCTGTCGACGATCCTCGGCGCCTGGCTCGCCGACCGGCTGTTCGGCTCGGAACGGGTGCTGTTCGTCAGCGCGATCGTGATCGTCGCGGGGCACGTCGCCCTCGCCCTCCTCCCCGGATTCGTCGGCGTGGGCGTCGGCCTGGTGCTGGTCGCGCTCGGTTCCGGCGGCCTCAAGGCGAACGCGACCTCGGTCGTCGGCAGCCTCTACAGCCCCGAGGACCCGCGCCGGGATGCCGGCTTCTCGCTGTTCTACCTGGGCATCAACCTCGGCGCCTTCCTGGGACCGATCCTCACCGGCATCCTGCAGTCGACCCTCGGCTTCCACTACGGCTTCGGGCTGGCGGCCATCGGCATGACCCTCGGTCTCATCCAGTACGCGTTCGGTCGCAGAGCCCTGCCCGTGTCGGTGCGCGAGGTGCCGAACCCGCTCCCGAAGAAGCGCTATCCCCTCGTCGCGATCATCGCCGTCGCCGCGATCGTGCTCATCGCCGTGCTCGTGCTCGTCGGTCTGATCCGCGCGGACAACCTCGCGAGCCTCGTCATCTACGGCACGATCATCGCCGCGATCGCGTACTTCGCGGTCATCCTCTCGAGCCGCCGCATCGACGCCACCGAGCGTTCACGCGTCTGGGGCTTCCTGCCCCTGTTCGTCACCAGCGTCGCCTTCTGGTCGCTCTACCAGCAGCAGTTCACCGTGCTGACCGTCTACTCCGACCAGCGCCTGGACCGGCACATCTTCGGGATCACGATGCCGGTCTCCTGGGTGCAGTCGATCAACCCGGTCTTCATCATCATCCTGTCCGGCGTCTTCGCCGCGATCTGGACCCGTCTGGGCAAGCGCCAGCCGTCCACCCCCACCAAGTTCGCCCTGGGAGCGATCATCATGGGAGCGGCATTCCTGCTGTTCCTCCCGTTCGCCGGCGGCGGGAAGAACTCCACCCCGCTGCTCGCGATCGTCGGCATCCTGTTCGTGTTCACGGTCGCCGAACTGCTCATCTCGCCCGTCGGACTCTCGGTGGCGACGAAGCTCGCGCCCGCCGCGTTCCACACGCAGATGGTCGCGCTGTTCTTCCTGTCGATCGCGCTCGGCACCGCGATCTCCGGATGGCTCGTGCAGTTCTACGACCCGAAGAACGAGGTCCCGTACTTCTCGATCCTCGGCGGCATCGCGATCGTCGTCGGCATCGGACTGCTGCTGAGCGTGAAGCCCGTGCTGAAGCTCATGCGCGGGGTGCGCTGAGCACCACCGGCACGAGGATCACGCCGTGAAGAGGTACCCGCGCTCGTTGTCGTAGCCGGCGACCTTCAGGCCGCTGCCGAGCAGGCCCTCCATCTGCGCGCGCAGGCGGAGGCGCCACTCGTGGGCGGCCTCCGGGTCGGACACGCGCAACGACTCGATGTCGGCCGGGATCTCGAGGGTCTCGACGACCGCGTCGTCGGCCGGCGGCTTGGCGATGTCGGCGAGTGCCCATTCGACGTCGAGACGGTCGCTCTCATCGCCCGCGTCACCGCCGCCGAAGATGCCGTAGCGGTTGACCGAGTAGCCGGTCGCGCGTGCGCCCAGCACGGTGAAGAAGAAGTGCGCGTTGCGCGCCACGAGCGGATCGAACACCCAGGTGATGCGGCCGACGTCGCGCGAGAACGCCCACTGCCGCTGGTGCTCCTTGAGCTCGCGCCCCCAGCCGCGGCCGCGGTACTCGGGCAGCAGGGCCGTGATGTGCGAGTGCATCGCACGCCGGGCGGGCTCACCGAAGAACGCGATCGACGCGCCGACCATGCGCTCGTCGTCGCCCTCGCCGTCGAAGAAGCCGACGACGTAGTTGCCCGACTGCTGCAGGGCGCGCAGGGTGCCGGCATCCACCACGCGCTGCGGACCCCGGATGGAGTCGAGCAGGCCCTGCGCGTCGAGGATGAGTTCAACGGTGTCGAGGTCACGGATGGTTCGCACGCACCCAGTCTGCCCCTCCTCGGCCGGTTCGAGGAATCGGAAGTGCCTCAGACGCTGCGCAGCGCGCCGCGGTCGAGCTGCGCCACGGCGGTCAGACCCGCGAGACCGAGCGAGATGTCGAGCTCGGCGAGCACGTTCCGGACGACCTCGCGCACGCCTGTCTCTCCCGCGATGCCGAGGCCGTAGGCATAGGGCCTGCCGAGCGCGACGACCGTGGCCCCGAGCGCGAGGGCGATCACGGCATCCGCCCCACCGCGCACCCCCGAGTCGAAGACGATCGGCACCCGACCGGCCACGCGCTCCGCGATGTCGGGCAGCACGTCGAGCGTGGGCACCGACTGGTCGATCTGGCGGCCGCCGTGGTTCGAGATCCAGATGCCGTCCATCCCGGCATCCAGTGCGGCCTGCGCATCGTCGGGGTGCACGATGCCCTTCAGGATGATCGGCAGGCTCGTCCACTCGCGGGCCTTCGCCAGGTCGCCCCAGGTGAGCGAAGGGGTGGAGAACACGTCGAGGAAGGTCTCCACCGCGGCTCTCGGCAGCGGGGAGCGCAGGTTGTCCCGCAGGGAGCCGCCGCCCGTCAGCGGTGCCCCCTTCCGGGCGATCGTGACGGCGGCGGCGACCGCCTTCGGGGTGACCCTGACTCCGGGCGCCGCGCTCTTCGGGGCGGCCGCGCGCTCGCGGACCAGTTGCTGGAACACCGGATCGCTCGTGTACTGCGCGATGCCCATCCCCCGCGTGAACGGCAGATACGCGAGATCGAGGTCGCGGGTGCGCCAGCCGAGGAGGTGCGTGTCGAGCGTCACGACGATCGCCTCGCATCCGGATGCCTCGGCGCGGGCGAGCAGCGAGCGGTTGAGGTCGTCCGAGGCGGACCAGTAGAGCTGGAACAGCCGTGAGCCGAGCGGCGTCTCCCGCGCGACCCGCTCCATCGGGAACGACGCCTGGTTCGAGAGCGTGTACGGCACGCCGAGGGACGCCGCGGCCCGCGCGACCGCGAGATCGGCGTCGGCGTGCGCCATCTCCATCACCCCGAGCGGCGCGAGCAGCAGGGGCGTGGGCCGGGTCGTGCCGAGGAACTCCACCCCCAGGTCGCGCTGCGCCACGTCACGCAGCGGCCGCGGCCACACCTGCCAGTGGCCGAACGCCGCCCGATTGGCGGCCATGGTGCGCTCGGCGCCGGCGCCTCCGGCGATGTAGGCGAAGGCCTCGGCGCTCAGTGCTCCGCGGGCGGCGTCCTCCAGCGCGGCGGCGTCCACCGGCGCGGCGGGCTTCGTCCCGCTGATGCCGGCGCGATAGATGTCGGACTGGGTGCGCCGGGAGATGCCCCGGGTCGCTGCGGGATCGTCCGGAGCGACGCTGCTCGTGACCATGACCACATGCTAGTCAGGGCCGATCGGCCCCGCATCGCCCGATCGCCGATAGCCTGAGCCGGTGGGTGCGAACGACGACAGAGCCAGGAAGCGCCTCTCCCACACCCCGCCGCGGTGGGCCGTCGTCGCGGTGCTCGCGTTCGCGGGGCTCTGCTCCTCGTTCATGTTCACCCTGGTCGTGCCGCTGCAGGCCGAGCTGCCCCGTCTGCTCGACGCCTCTCGCGAGGACACCACCTGGGTGGTCACGATCACGCTGCTCGTCGCCGCCGTCGCCACCCCGATCTCGGGTCGCCTGGGCGACATGTACGGCAAGCGCCGCGTCGTCACCGTCCTGCTGATCCTGCTGATCGTCGGCTCCCTCATCGCGGCCCTCTCCGGGTCGATCGTCGGCGTCATCATCGGCCGCGCGCTGCAGGGCGCCGTGACGGGCGTCGTGCCGCTCGGCATCGCCATCATGCGAGACGTCCTGCCGCCCGAGCGCCTCGGCACCGCGGTGGCCCTGATGAGCGCCACGATGGGCGTCGGCGGTGCGATCGGGATGCCGGTGGCCGCTCTCCTCGCCGAGAACGCCGACTGGCACATGCTGTTCTGGCTCGCGGCCGCGCTCGGCGTGGTGGGCCTCGCGCTGGTCCTGGCCATCGTCCCGGAAGACGTGCTGCGCTTCCCCGGACGCCTCGACGTGCTCGGCGCGATCGGGCTCGCGATCGGCCTCACCGGCATCCTGCTCTTCGTCTCCCGCGGCGCCGAGTGGGGCTGGACCGCTCCCCTCACGCTCACCTGCATCATCGGCGGGGTCGTCGTGCTGCTGGCGTGGGGCTGGTACCAGCTGCGCACGAAGGATCCGCTGCTCGATCTGCGCGTGGCCGCCCGACCGGCGGTCCTCTTCACGAACATCGCGGCGATCGGCATGGGCTTCGCGCTCTTCGCCTCGAACGTGACGTTCCCGCAGCTGCTCGAGATGCCGATCGGCTCGGGGTCCGGGTTCGGCCTCGACATGGTCGGCGCCTCCCTGGTGATCATGCCGGCGGGCCTCGTGATGATGGTCATCTCGCCGTTGTCCGGCTGGCTGGAGCGCACGGTCGGACCGCGGCCGCTGTTCACCGTCGGGGCCACCGCGATCGTGCTCGCCTACGTGTTCGTGCTGCTCTGGTCGAGCGAGGTGTGGCACATCTTCGTCGCCAACATCCTGATCGGCGTCGGCATCGGGTTCACGTTCGCCGCGATGCCGATGATCATCATGCGCTCGGTCCCGGCGAACGAGACCGGCGCCTCGAACGGGCTGAACGCGCTGTTCCGCTCGGTCGGCACCTCCAGCGCGTCCGCCGTGATGGGCGGCATCCTCGCGTCGATGAGCGTGCAGGTCGACGGTGTCGCCGTCCCGACGAGGGCCGCGTTCGACCTGTGCTTCTGGCTGGCCATCGCCGCCGGACTCATCGCCGTGGTGCTGTCGCTCTTCATCCCGAAGCAGCGAAGTTCCGAACAGCACCCCTCGCTTCCGAGCTGATCGCCCGGCGGACCCGGCTCAGCGGGAGATCGTGCGGGGGTCCGGATCGTCCTCGCGCGGCGCTCGCAGTCGGTCGGGGATCGGCCAGGCCAGGATGAACTGCGCGGTCGCCGGACGTGTCATGTCGCCGAAGTCGTCGATCTTCACCACGATCCGCCCCGGAGCGCCCTCCTCGTCGGGCGTCACCTCGAGGATGCGCACCCGCAGCGGACGGTCGCCCTCCCCCTCGAGCATCCACGGATCGGCCAGCCAGGAGATCCCGTGATCCTCCAACGCCGCCTCGGCATCGAGCCACTCGGTCGGGTCGGATGCCGGTCGGCCGAGCACGTCCACCGCGACCCAGTCGTCGCCGGCGGGGTGGATCCAGCCGAGCAGCTCGCCGTCGTCACGGCGGTGCGGGGTCCAGTCGGGGCGTGGCATCCTCCGATGCTAGCCAGAACAGGGTCCTCAGTGCGTGTACTCCATGAGCTCGACGCCGAGGACCCGGAAGGCGTCGTGCGCGCGCAGCCGATGGGTGATCGAGAGGTCGTCGAAGCAGACGATGAGCGAGTAGGCGACGCCGGCGCGAGGACCGGCGAGCACGCCCGCCTCGGCCCGCACACCGCGGTCACGACCGGTCTTGTTCACGAACAGCAGGCCGTGGGCGTCATGATCGTGCGAGAACGGGTCGAGCCCGGTGGACGCCGCGACCAGGCTCAGGTCCTGGTTCAGGCTCAGCCACTCCGAGACCTGGGCGCTGACGGCCGCGTCGACGACCTGCGAGTTCACGAGGGCGGAGAACAGTCCGGCGAGCTCGCGCGCCGACCCCACCGCGACCTGGGGTGCGTCGTCCGGTCCGCGCCGGTCACGGAAGCGGTCGAGCACGGCGGTGCGTCGCAGACCGAGCGATTCGATGCGCTCGCGCACCCGGTCGTGGCCGACCTTCTGCAGCAGCGCGTTCACCGCGATGGGGTCGCCCGCGGTGGCGGCCAGCACGGCGAGGTCTTCCAGCGGCAGCGCCGGCGCGTGCAGGTGGCGCCACAGCCCCGAGGTCTCGACCGCGTCGACGGTCGAGCGCTCGACGATCTCGAAGGGATCCAGGGTCCCGTCCTCGAACCCGGCCGCCACCTCGATCAGCAGCGGCACGACCCCGAGCCCCGCGACCGGCATCGTCACGTGGTCGTCACCGGCCAGCACGTGCACATGGCTGTCGAGGTCGACGACGTGCACCGAGACCTGAGCGCCGGAGTCGACCAGGCCCTCCAGGGAACGGAGCGTGGCCGTGAACGAACGACGCCCGACGGCGGCGCGACGCGGAACACGGCGACTCGTGCGGTGCGAGCGCCGGCCCGCAGCGGCGGACTCCGGAGCACCACCGAGAGACTCGGGGGCCGAGGAGTTGCGGAACCCTTCACCAGGCTCGAGAGCGCCCACGCTGATCCTTAGGGGGGTGGATGTGCGGGATACCGAGGGGAGGCGCTCCCCAGCGGCAGGGCTATCGTAACCCCACCGCCAGGGGATGCCTCACAGAGTCGGACGATTGGTCACCAGATGGTCACCCGCGACTCCGCGGGGAGCCAGAGCGCGTCGGTCTCTGCCACCCCGAAGGCCTCGTAGAAGGCGTCGATGTTGCGCACGATCTGGTTGCAGCGGAACTCATTCGGCGAGTGCGGATCGATCGTCAGCAGCCGCAGGGTCTCGGCGTCGCGGCTCTTCTGCTGCCACACCTGCGCCCACGACAGCAGCAGGCGCTGCACGCCCGTGTAACCGTCGATCACGGGCGCCTCGGCCCCGCCGAGCGACAGCTCGTAGGCCTTCAGGGCGATGCCGAGTCCGCCGAGGTCGCCGATGTTCTCGCCGATCGTCAGCGCGCCGTTGACGTGGTGCTCGGCATCGAGGCCTTCCGGCACCAGAGCGTCGTACTGCGCGATGAGCGCCTTCGTCCGCTCCTCGAACGCCGAGCGGTCGGCATCCGTCCACCAGTCCTGCAGCCGGCCGTCGCCGTCGTAGCGGCTGCCCTGGTCGTCGAAGCCGTGTCCGATCTCGTGGCCGATGACCGCACCGATGCCGCCGTAGTTCGCGGCCGCGTCACGTCCGGCGTCGAAGAACGGGTACTGCAGGATGGCCGCGGGGAACACGATCTCGTTCATCGACGGGTTGTAGTACGCGTTGACCATCTGCGGCGGCATGTGCCACTCCGTGCGGTCGATGGGCTTGCCCACCTTGTCGACGTTGCGGTCGTGTTCGAAGATCGAGGCCCGGCGCACGTTCCCGAACAGGTCGGCCCGGTCGATCTCGAGGCTCGAGTAGTCGCGCCACACCTCGGGGTGGCCGATCTTCGGGGTGAACGCGTCGAGCTTGGCGAGCGCGCGCTCACGGGTCTCCGCCGTCATCCACTCGAGCTCGGTGATGCTCTGCCGGTAGGCCTCGACGAGGTTCGCGACCAGCTCGTCCATCGCCGCCTTCGCCGTCGGCGGGTAGTGCCGCTCGACGTAGACCTTGCCGATCGCCTCGCCGAGAGCCCCCTCGGTGAGCGAGACGCCGCGCTTCCAGCGCTCGCGGATCGTGGGGACGCCGGTGAGCTCGGTGCCGTAGAAGGAGAAGTTCTCCTGCACCAGATCGTCGGTGAGGTAGGGCGCCGCCGCGTGCACGGCCTTCGCGCGCAGCCAGGCCTTCCAGTCGTCCAGGCGCTCGGCGGTGAGCAGCGAGCCCAGGCCCTCGAAGAAGCTGGGCTGCGAGACGACGACCTCGTCGAAGGCCGCGGGGTTCGAGGGCGAGACCGCCTCGCGCCACGGGGCCAGATCGACGCCCGCGAGCTCCTGCAGCTCCTCCCACGTCTTGAGGTTGTAGGTCGCGACCGCGTCACGGCTGCGGACATTGTCCCAGTGGTGGCCCGCGAGCTCGGTCTCGAGCGCGATGGCACGGTCGGCGTTCGCCCCGGCATCCGCGACGCCCGCCAGCCCGAGCAGGCGCTCGAGGTGCGCGCGGTACGCGGCCCGGGTGTCGGCGAAGGTGTCGAGGCGGAAGTAGCTCTCGTCGGGCAGGGACAGCCCGGCCTGCACGAGCACCGGCAGGTAGCGCTCCGGGTCGCCGGGGTCTCCGTCGACGTAGAGGCCGATCACCGACGCGCGGCCGTCGCGGTCGTAGGTGCCCACCGTGCGCAGGAAGGCCGGGATGCCGTCGATCGCATCGATCTCGGCGAGGGTCTCCGCCAGCGGGGCGACACCGGCGGCGTCGATGCGCTCGGTGTCCATGAAGCTCGCGAACAGGTCGCCGATCTTGCGGGCGAGGGTGCCCTCCGCCGCGTCCTGCGACTCCTCGATGATCGCGCGGACGTCTTTCTCCGCCTGCTCGGCCAGGAGGTGGAACGAGCCCCAGCGCGCCTTGTCGCCGGGGATCTCGGTGCGGGCGAGCCAGGCGCCGTTCACGTGGCGATAGAGGTCGTCCTGCGGGCGGATGTCGGAGCTGAACTCATCAAGGGCGAGGCCCACGGGAAGAACGTCAGTCATGCGCCCCAGCCTATGACCCGCCTCCCCCACTGTGTCGAGAAGCACCTTCCTCCCCGTGTCGGCATCCGCGACTCAGCGCCGACGGAACCAGCGTCCGCGACGGGTGGGAGCCTCGGGGGCGGCGGGCGCCGGCCGTGCCGCTCGGCGAGCGCGCCACGCCTCGACCTCGGCCTCCACGTCCCGCGGTGCGGTGACGACGGGCGGACCGCCCTGGAGCTGACGCCGCGCCTCGCGCACACGCCGGTTGAAGTCCTCCACCACGTCGCGCACGTCCGACTCGCGCCCGAGCAGGTCGAGCTGGTCGTCCAGTTCGCGATCCTCGGTGCGGAGCAGGATGGCGGGAGGGCCGAGCCCCGTGAGGTTCTCGGTCTCGATCTTGCGGCGGATCCACCAGTCCGGGTCGTGGTGGGTGCCGAGCCCCTCCAGAGGCTTCCCGGCACCGGGCAGGTCATCGAACTCGCCGCGACGGATCGCGACCTGGATGGCGGTCTCGATGAACGCCGCGCGGTCGACCGCGGCGGCCGCCCCGGGTGGCGTCCCCGTCTCCTCATCGCCGTCCGCGCCCCCGCCGTGCTGCTGATTCGCGAGGTATCGCGCCGCCGCGTCCCTGGGGTCCGTCATGATCCACCTCCGTGGCATCCGGGTTCCTCTCCACCCTACGACTCCCCTGACGGACGGTCGCGAGGACGTCGGCCCCACGCCATAGGCTCGGAGGATGACCGCGCGCACCTCCCTCAACCGAGAGATCCTGCGCCTGGCCGTCCCCGCCCTCGGCGCCCTCATCGCGGAGCCGGCCTTCCTGATCGTGGATGCCGCGCTCGTGGGGCACCTGGGCACGACACCGCTCGCCGGACTCGGCATCGCCGGCGCGGTGCTGCAGACCATCGTCGGGCTCATGGTGTTCCTCGCCTACTCGACCACCCCCGCGGTGGCACGCCGTTTCGGTGCGAGGCAGCCGGGCGAGGCCGTGTCCGTCGGCGTGAACGGCATGTGGCTCGCCCTCGGGCTCGGCGCCGTGCTCGCGGTCGTCGGTGCGGTCTCCTCGCCGTGGCTGGTCTCCCTGTTCGGAGCGAGCGACGCCGTCGCCGCCCAGGCGGACGAGTACCTCGTGATCTCGATGTGGGGCCTGCCGGCGATGCTCATCGTGTTCGCCGCGACGGGTCTGCTCCGCGGCATGCAGGACACGATGACCCCGCTGTGGATCGCGGGACTCGGCTTCGGCGCGAACGCCCTGCTCAACTGGCTGTTCATCTACGGGTTCGGGTGGGGCATCGCGGGTTCGGCCGCCGGCACGGTGACCGCGCAGTGGGGCATGGTCGCCGCCTATGTGCTCGTCATCCGCCGCCTCGCCACCCGGCACAGCGCGTCTCTGCGCGCCCAGCGCGCCGGCATCCGCAACACGGCCACCTCGGGCGGCTGGCTGTTCCTGCGCACGGTGAGCCTGCGCGTCGCGCTGCTCGCGACGGTCGGCGTCGCGACCGGCATCGGCACCGAGGAGCTCGCCGGGTGGCAGATCGTGTTCACGATCTTCTCCGCCGCGGCCTTCGCGCTCGACGCGCTGGCGATCGCCGCCCAGGCCCTCATCGGCAAGGAGCTCGGCGCCGGCGACGAGCAGCAGGTGCATCGTGTGCTCGGTCGCACGGTCGCGTGGGGCGCCTGGTTCGGCGTGATCGTCGGCGGCCTGATAGCGGCCCTGTCCGGCGTGCTCGGCATCGTGTTCACGGGCGATGCCGAGATCGCGGCGCTCGTCCAGCCGGCGCTGCTCGTGCTCGCCGTCGCGCAGCCGATCGCCGGCGTGGTGTTCGTGCTCGACGGGGTGCTCATGGGCGCGAACGACGCTCGGTACCTCGCGATCGCCGGGGGCCTGAACCTCGTCCCGTTCCTGCCCGCGCTCTGGATCATCGCCGCCAGCGGGGTCGACGGCATGGCGGGACTCATCTGGCTCGCGGTCGCCTTCTTCGGGGTGTACCTGCTCGCGCGCCTCGGCACCCTGGGATGGCGCGTCCGATCGGGCCGATGGCTGGGAGCGAACGCATGACGACACCGCTGCGCGCATCGACCAGCTCTTTCCTGCACCGACTCTGCTGATCGCGACTTCTCCCCATCCCCTGGAATCCCCGGAATACAGCGTCTCCCCGCCCTGGCACCTCGACGATGATCGGGAGACACTGAAGGGATGTTGGGGATGACGGAACCACAGGTCTGGACGCTGATCGGCGTCTTCGCCGCCGGGATGTTCGGCACGATCACGCTCGTGTCGACGATCTTCCTGCGGAGCATACAGAACGAGTTCGCGAGCATGCGGCGGGAGTTCGGAAGCGAGTTCGCGAGTGTGCGGACCGAGTTCGCGAGTGTGCGGGGAGAGATCCGGGCGGTCCACGGACGCATCGACCATCTCGACCGCGACGTCAACGCGATCTACCGCCACCTGTTCGGCATCGACCGCGGCTGACCGGCGTCGGTCCCGCGAGCGGAGCGCGCGGTCAGGCGATCTCGAGCTCCGCGATCACGATCTTCTTCATGTGCATCAGCGCCTGGATCTGCTCGGGCCGCTGCTGCAGCAGGTCGAGGCCGGCAGGGATCACCTGCCAGCTGACGCCGAACCGGTCCTTGCACCAGCCGCACGCCTCCGACTCCGGCACCGCCGAGAGCGCGCTCCAGTAGTGGTCGATCTCTTCCTGGTCGGCGCACTCGATCACGAAGGACACGGCCTCGTTGAAGCGGAAGACCGGGCCACCGTCGATGCAGCCGAACCGCGTGCCATCCAGAGTGAACTCGCCGTTGATGACCTTCCCCGACATGCCCTCGAAGTGCTCGCTGAGGTTCTCGTCGGGATAGAGGGTCACGCGATCGATCGACGAGTTCGGGAACACCGAGACGTAGTACTCCATCGCCTCCTGCGCCGAATCGACGAACCACAGATACGGGCGGATGGGTGTGACACCTGCCATGTCGGCCTCCTCGATCGGCACTCACGCTACGCCCGCCGAATCGGCCTGTCGAGGGGTTCCTGAACGCGATCAGCCCGCGTATCTCCGACACCACTCGTACATGATCACGGCGGCGGCGGCGCTCGCGTTGATCGAGCGCGTCGACCCGTACTGGGTGATCTCGATGTGGGCGGATGCCGCGGCGAGCGCCTCCGCCGACAAGCCCGGCCCTTCCTGACCGAACAGGAGCACGCACCGCTGCGGGAGGTCGGCGCGATCGACCGGGACCGCACCGTCGACGTTGTCGACCGCGATGATCGGGATGCCCTCGGCCGCGGCCCACGCGGCGAACGTCTCGACGTCTTCATGATGGACGACGTGCTGGTAGCGGTCGGTGACCATGGCGCCGCGCTTGTTCCAGCGGCGGCGGCCGATGATGTGCACGGTGTCGGCGAGGAACGCGTTGGCGCTGCGCACGATCGACCCGATGTTCATGTCGTGCTGCCAGTTCTCGATGGCGACGTGGAACGGATGCCGCTGCGTGTCGAGGTCGGCCACGATCGCCTCCATCCGCCAATAGCGGTAGCGGTCGATCACGTTGCGGGTGTCTCCCGCGGCCAGGAGCTCGGGATCGTACTGCGGGCCCTCGGGCCAGGCCTCCTCGCCGCCGGGCCAGGGGCCGACGCCGTAGCCGGGCTGGGCGATCGAACCCGTCGGGGCGTCTGGGGTGGTGCTCTCCGGCGCCTCGTCGTCCATCCCGCCAGGCTATCGCCGCGACACGTCGGTTCCGACGCAGAAGATATTTAGGTGGACCGAAAAATACGCTACGGTTTCGGTGTGCCTAAAAATTCGGATCTCCTGATGACGACCCCGGCCGCGCCCGCGGCGAGAGCGCCTCGCAGCCTGTGGCTGCTCGGACCGGCCCTCGTCGCCGGCGTGGCCTACCTCGACCCCGGCAACGTCGCCAGCAACATGACCGCGGGCGCGCAGTACGGCTACCTGCTGGTGTGGGTCGTCCTCGCGGGCAACGTGATGGCCTGGCTGATCCAGTACCTCTCGGCCAAGCTCGGCGTCGTCACCGGGCAGAGCCTTCCCGAGGTGCTGGGCACCCGCCTGAAGCGCCCCTGGGCCCGCCGCGCCTTCTGGCTGCAGGCCGAGCTCGTCGCGATGGCCACCGACCTCGCCGAGGTGATCGGCGGCGCGGTCGCCCTCAACCTGCTGTTCGACGTCCCGCTGCTCCTGGGCGGACTGATCACCGGGGCGGTCTCGATGATCCTGCTCGCGGTGCAGAACCGCGGCGGTGCGCGCCCGTTCGAGTTCGTGATCATCGGGCTCATGCTCATCATCACGATCGGATTCCTCGCCGGGCTCTTCGTGGCTCCTCCGGACCCGGCGGGCGTGCTCGGCGGCATGGTCCCGCGCTTCGAGGGCACCGGATCGGTGCTGCTGGCCGCGTCCATCCTCGGCGCCACGATCATGCCGCACGCGATCTACGCACACTCCTCCCTCGCCCGCGATCGCTTCGGGGCCACCACTGCGCACGCCGGCGACGAGGCGGCGCGCACCGAGACCTCGCGCATCCGCCGCCTGCTGACCGCCACCCGCTGGGACGTCTCGATCGCGATGGTCATCGCCGGCTCCGTGAACCTCGGCATCCTGCTGCTCGCCGCCGCGAACCTCGCCGGTGTCGAGGGCACCGACTCCCTGGAGGGCGCGCACGCCGCCCTCGCCGCCGGCCTCGGTCCGGTCGTGGCGACCTTCTTCGCGGTCGGCCTGCTCGCGTCGGGGCTGGCCTCGACCTCGGTGGGCGCCTACGCGGGAGCGGAGATCATGCATGGACTGCTGCACGTGCGCATCCCGCTGCTGCTCCGCCGCCTGGTGACGCTCATCCCCGCGCTCGTGATCCTCGGCGCCGGCATCGACCCCACGCTCGCGCTGGTCCTCAGCCAGGTGGTGCTGTCGTTCGGCATCCCGTTCGCGCTGATCCCGCTCGTCGCGCTCACCGCGCAGAAGCGGACACTCGGCGCCTGGGCGAATCGACGCTGGACCACGGCCGCCGGCATCCTCGCGTCCGTGCTGCTGATCGCGCTCAACGGCGCCCTGCTCTGGCTGGTGCTGACCGGCGCCTGAGCCCGGATAGGCTCGACACATGTCTGCCGAGAACGCCCGTCGCACTGTCCGCATCCTCACCTGGATCGGCTTCGCGACGGGCGTGATCGGCGGCCTGCTGATCGCCTTCCCGAAGGTCATCGGCCCCGGCAGCCCGTGGGTGCAGCTGGCGCTCGGCGTCGCCACACTCGTGCTGGCCTTCCGTGCCCGCAAGATCGGCATGGACGAGGTCGAGGGTTTCGACGGCCGGCTCTCGCTGGCCGCCGCCCTCCTCGGATTCCTCGTGCTGTTCTTCGCCGGTCAGGCCGCGTTCATCATCCTGACCACACTCGGCTGACCGGTATCGCCGAGCGGGTCCGTCCGCCTACGCCGTGACGAAACCCGTCACCAGGTACAGCACGAACGACAGACCGGCGGCGATGCCCGCATAGGGCAGGATCGCGAGCATGAGGTTGATCGGCTTGATGCCGATGGATCTCGACGCGAGGATGATGCCGTCGCCGTACAGGCATGTCGTGCTGCCGAGCGCGGCGCCGGAGAACACGGCGGCGCCGGCGAGGATCGGGTCCGCCCCGAGCGCGAGTGCCAGCGGGAGCACGACCGGGGTGATCACCGCGGCCAGGTCCCAGAACGATCCGGTGGCGTACGCGTAGATGCCGCACACCGCGAAGACGATCGCGGGGAGCAGCGCGGGGGTGAGCACGGGCTCGGTGACCTGGATCACGAACTCGGCGAGCTGCAGCGTGATGTTCATCTCCTGCACCATGAACGCGAGGACCGTCAGGATCATCACGAACAGCATGCTCTCGATGCCCTCGAGCGCGGCGTCCAGGACTCCGCGGATGCTGAGCCGACGCTGCACGAGCACGATCACGAGGGTCACCGCGAGCGAGGCAGCGGTGCCGGCGACGACGTTCGCATCGGTCGCGATCGTGACGCCCACGAGCACGGCCATCGCGATCAGGAAGCCCCACGGCTGGGGCTTGCGCCCGGTGCCGGTCGAGGAATCGGTCGAGGTGGCCAGCGCGGTGGCGACGCGCTGCGCGGTCGAGCCGTCCGGGTCGTCGGCCTTGAGCTCGGCGAGGAGGGCCACGCCCTCGGCGCGACGCTCGTCGTCGGTCGTGCCGAGCGGGAAGACGTCGCCGTCACGCTCCGCGCGGATCGCGTCGCGCTTGATCACACCGAGCTTCGGCAGCCAGCCGATGCTCATGAGGAGGGCGACCGCGAGAGCGGCCCAACCGAAGAAGATGAACGGGATCGCCTGCAGATAGGCGCCGAAGCCCGTGCCGCCGACCGTGACGCCCTGCGCCTCGAACAGTCCGGAGAAGAACAGCGCCCACGTCGACACCGGGATGAGGACGGCGATCGGCGCGGCCGTCATCTTCATGATCGCGCCGAGCTGCGTGCGCGGCACCCGGTAGCGGTCGGTCACCTGCTTCATCGAGGTGCCCGTGGTGAGCACGTTCAGGTAGTCGTCGACGAACAGCACGACCGAGAGCAGGAACGTCAGCACGGTCGACTTGCGGCGCGAGGTGACGAAGCGCTCGGCCCAGTTCGCGAAGTCGGTGACGATGCCCGACTTCTCGAACAGCATCATCAGGATGCCGAACAGCGCCACGATCAGCAGGAGCCACTGCGCCGTCTCGTTGGACAGCGCCTTGCCGGTGTACTCGACCCAGACGTCGAACCCGCCCCAGCCGCCGAGGATCAGGGCCCCGGCGACGGTGCCGCAGAGCAGGGCGAAGAGGGTGCGCCGGGTGGCGACCGCGACGATGAGGATCACCGCGATGGGGAGGAGCGCGAGAGCGCCGAATTCAGGCATGGAAGTCACCTCAGTGTGAAGGGGATGCGGAGGAGGGTGCGGTCGAGCCGGGGGTCAGGGCTCGGTGCCGCCGACGACCGTGGCCTGTACGGGCAGGTCGGGGAGGTCGTCCAGGGAGACGTGCAGCGGGTTCTCCGCCCACACGGCGTAGTCGGCCCGGAACCCGGGGGCGATGCGGCCGAGGTCGGCGTCTCCCTGGGCCCGGGCGGCGCCGACGGTGTATCCGTGCAGCGCCTGGTACGGGGTGAGCACCTGCGCCGGCTCGAAGACCGGGGCGTCGGGGTCGCCCGGGCGGCGGCGCAGCATCGACCAGGCGAGGCCGATGCGGGCGTCGTTCTGCGCGATGGGCCAGTCGGACCCGAGGGCGAGGGGCGCTCCGGCGTCCCAGTAGTCGCGCACCCGCCAGGCACGCGCGGCGCGGACGGGTCCAAGCCTGCTCGACCAGTCGTCGGAGCCGTCGGCCTTGCGCCACTGCATGTGCAGCGGCTGCATCGAGGCGGTGATACCCGCAGCGGCGATGCGGGCGACGTCCCGGTCGGTCGTCGTCTCCAGGTGCTCGATGCGGTGCGGGGCGCCCGAGGCGCTGCGCACACCGGCGGCGAGATAGGCGTCGACGACCTCCGCGACGGCGCGGTCGCCGATGGCATGCGTCGCGACCTGGAACCCGGCATCGGCGTACCGTCGCACGGTGCGGGCGTACGCGGCGGCATCCTTCCAGAACGGCTCCAGGCCCGCGCCGGCGGCATCCGGCTCGTGCAGCCAGGCGGTGCCGGTCTCGACCACGCCGTCGGCGTAGAGTTTGACCACGCCGCCACGCCACCGGTCACCGCGGCGGTCGCGCATCGCGAGGTTCGCGGCCGTCCGCTCCTCGTCGAATCCGGGCTCGTGGTCGATCGCCGAGACGATGCGGATCGGGAGGCCCGGCCCCTGCTCCAGGGCATCGAGCAGTGCGAGCGTCGCGAAGCCGCCGTCCATGATCGTGCCGCCGGTGAGGCCGGAGTCGCGCAGCCCGCGCAGCAGCTCGTGGCCGACGGCGAGGGTCTGGTCGCGGTTCAGCGCCGGGGCGCTCAGCCGCACCGGCTCGTAGGCGCCGAGTTCCCGCAGTTCTCCGGTGGGGCGGCCGTCGGAGTCCACGACGACGCAGGACGAGTCCTCGAACTCGCGTGCGCCGGTGATACCCGCCCGGCTCAGCCCCGCGCGACTGGCGAGCGCGGTGTGGCCGTCGAACACGATCAGCAGGGCCGGGAGGCCGCGCACGGCATCCTCGATCGCCTCCGCCGTCATCGGCAGGTCGTGGAAGACGTCGTAGTCGAGGTTCCAGCCGCGCACCCACGGGTCGGCGTCTTCGGCGAGCGCGCGGTCAGCCTCGGCACGCAGCGCCGCGAGAAGCGCGGCTCCCGTGGTCAGGCCGCCCAGGTCGATCCCGGCCGTCAGCTCGATCCCCTGGATCGGATGCAGGTGCGCGTCGATGAGTCCGGGGGTCACGGCCGCGCCGCCGAGGTCGTGCACGACGGTGCGCGGCCCGCGCAGCTCGCGGACCAGGGCGTCATCGCCGACCGCGAGGAAACGGCCGTCGCGCACCGCGAAGGCCGTGGCGTGCGGGCGGCGCGGGTCCATCGTCACCACGTGCGCGCCGGTGACAATGGTGTCGGCGTCGAAACCGGTCATGGCTGTGCCTTCGTCAGTATTGAAAGAGTTTCAATAAAATACCAGACACCCGAGCAGAATCGAGCACGATGACGAAATCTCCGCGCAGCGTCGGTCGACCGTCCACGCAGGTGCTCACCGAGGAGCGCATCCTGAAGGCCGCGTTCCGGCTCAGCGCGCAGCGCACGCCGCGGCAGTTCACGATGACCGCACTCGCGGAATCGCTGGGCGTGCGCACCTCGGCGCTGTACCACCACTTCGCGAACCGCGACGCCGTGATCCGGGCCATGCGCGGGCAGGTGAGCCGCGCGCTCGTCTCCCCCGTGCTGCACGAGATGCCCGTCGACGACGCGCTCCTGACCTGGGCGCACAGCTACCGCGACGCCGCGATCGCCGCGCCGGAGGCCATGGTGATGCTCGCCACCTCGCCGATCGACGCCGACGAGGGCTCGTTCGCGGACTACGAGCAGATCGCCCGGCTCCTCACCGACGACGGGTGGCCGACCGACACGATCGTGGATGCCATCGTCGCGCTGGAGTCGTTCATCATCGGCTCCGCGCTGGACGCCCTCGCCCCGGCCGACAACATGGCGCCGGGAGAGCTCGCCCCGGAGTTCCCCGCTTTCGCCGCGGCCGAAGCCGCCCGCGCGCGCCTCAGCGACGACCCTGCCCGCCGCACGTTCGAGATCGGCGTGCGCGCACTGATCCACGGGCTCACCGCGTGGGCGCGCGAGCGCACACCGTAGGCTGGACCGGTGGCATCCCCGGCAGCTGACGACTATCTGAAGACCGTCTACGCGCATACCGAGTGGCAGGACGCGCCGATCACACCATCGGTGCTCGCCGCGAAGCTCGGCATCGCCCCTTCGTCGGTCACCGAGATGGTGAAGAAGCTCGCCGCCGCGGGCCTCGTCTCGCACGTTCCCTACGGTGCGGTGCGGTTGACGGATGCCGGCACCGTCCGCGCCCTCTCGATGGTGCGCCGGCACCGCCTCATCGAGACCTGGCTGGTGCAGGAGTTCGACTACGGCTGGGACGAGGTGCACGACGAGGCCGAGGTGCTCGAGCACACCATCAGCGACCGGCTGCTCGAAGGCATCGACGCGCGTCTGGGCCGCCCCCGCTTTGACCCGCACGGCGATGCGATCCCCGACGCCGACGGCCACATCGAGCGCGTGCCGTTCGTGCTGCTGGCCGACGCCCCGGTCGGCCACGTCGGGCACGTCCTCCGCGTGAGCGACCAGGACCCGGAGGTGCTGCGCGCCGTCGAGGCCTCGGGCCTCGCCGTGGGCGTCGAGGTGACGGTCACCGCCAACGGCTTCTCGATCGGCGGGACCGAGGCCGAGGTCGCGCACGCCGCCGACGCGATCTGGCTCACGGCCTGAGACAGGCATGGGGAATTCCCCCCCGTCTCACCTCGCGCTGATCTCCTAGGCTGTTGTCCAGACCCGGGGGGTTGGTTCATGTCACAGGATTTCAGCATCACGCAGCTGGTGCTGTCGACGCAGCGCACGGAGCTCGAGGTGTCGGCGCGTGACCTCGAAGCGAAGATGAGCACCGCGCACGCCGCTGACACCGGGGTGCAGGCGCCGGTCGGTCGCACGTCGCTGCGGGACATGCTGGAGGGCGCCATCGGGGAGACGCATGCGCTGGTGCAGATCGGTCAGGATGACGTGCAGAAGATCGCCGGTCGGCTCCTGATGCTGGAGACGCAGACCGCCGACCTCGACCTGCGCCTCGGCGCCGACTGGGAAGACCTTCCGCTGTGACCGCCTCACCCAAGGGCTATCCGTTCGAGCGCATCGACTACGACGTGGGACAGCTGAACAGTCTCCACGGACACCTCGAGGATGCCGCCGCCGAGGTCGCGGCGATGCAGCTC
This sequence comes from Microbacterium sp. GW821-FHT01D02, assembly GCF_059422585.1. NCBI lineage: Bacteria > Bacillati > Actinomycetota > Actinomycetes > Micrococcales > Microbacteriaceae > Microbacterium > Microbacterium sp. GW821-FHT01D02. Next base: position 1,157,480 of record NZ_JBWKXB010000001.1, read on the forward strand.
GTGCTGCGCAACGTGACCGACAACCTCGAAGGACGCGGGCAGGCGCTCGACCAGGCGAAGGCCATGGCGGGCGACGTCGCCGCCGCGTTCGCGTCTCCGTCCGCGCGCATCCGCCGCATCAAGGGCATCGTCCTCGCCTACGGCCAGGGCGCCGAGGAGCACGGGGGCCGCGCGAACCAGCTGATGGATTCGGTCACCCAGGCTCAGGCCGCTGTCGCGACGGCCGACGCCGACCTCGCGGATGCCCAGACGGAGCTGAGCACCTGGCAGCGCAGCGACGAGTACGACGCGTGGAGCTCCGGTGAAGACGTGGCCACGCCCGCCCGGACCCTGCAGGCGCGGGACGAGCGCTACCGGGACGCCGTGGAGACCGCGCAGACCGGCAGCGCCGGCGCAGCATCCGACCTCGAAGAGGCATGGGCAGCGTGGGAGCGCGCATTCGAGTCGTGGGACGACGCCTATGCCCGCGCCGTCGCGGCCCTCGCGAGCGTCGACGACGACTACGTGTCCGCCGCGGATGCCGCCGCCCTCGCCTCCCTCGCCGATGCGGATTCGCCCGCCGAGGTCGCCGCGATCTGGGACACCCTCACCGACGCGCAGAAGGAGCACTACGTCGAGGCGTACCCGGGGTTCATCGGCAACCTCGAAGGCGTTCCCTACGCGTACCGGATCGCGGCGAACGCGAAGACCCTCCTGGACGCGGACGCCATCGATTGGGGCGAGCCGCGGGACACGGAGCTCGACGTCCTGATCGACGAACTCCGCCGCGGTGGCGTGCCCATCTCGCTCAACCTGTTCGACAAGAACCAGGCAACGGCCGCACTGCTCTACGTCGACGGCTTCGAGTATGTCGAGGGAGCCTTCTCCGACCCGCTCACCGGGGTGACGAACGTCAACGTCCTCCTCGGCGGAATGATGTCGGAGCTGAATCAGCTCGGCAACTGGGGACAGACCTCCATCGACATGAACCGTGCGATCAGCAACGACGGCGGTCGGGGCGCGACGATCGTGTGGTTCGGCTACGACACCCCGAACCTGGTGACGGTCAGCAGCACGGATCAGGCCGTCACGGGCGCCGAGAGCCTGACCACGTTCCTGCGAGGGCTCGATCAGGCCGCCCTGCACGATGCCGTCACCACGGTGATCGGCCATTCCTACGGCAGTACCACCGCGTTCCTCGCGGTCGGCAGCGCCGACGACAACCTGGGCGTCGACAATCTGATCGCGATCGGCTCGGCGGGTCTCACCGATCATGCTCTCGGCGGCGACCCCGACGCGCGCGTCGATTACACCGGCACGAACATCTACGCATCGACCTCTCCCGAAGACGCCTGGGCGCGAAAAGGGCGGTGGGCTCCGGAGAATCCGTTCACCTGGGGATCGCACCCCATCGATCCGGGCAGCCTCGACGGCGCGGTGTCGTTCGACAGCAACGGCGGCTACGCCCCGAACCGCGACGGCTCCGCCCCCACGTCGCAGCATCACGACGGTGAGCCGCTGTTGCAGACGCCCGGGCACGGAACACACGACGAGGGCGACTTCCCCATCGGCTCGACCGGTCATCCCGGCGGGTACCTTCAAGAAGGGTCCGAATCGTTCGCGAACATCGTGAACATCATCGAGACCGGCGAACCGCTGACGACCCCGGGCGGATACGGAAGCGATGATTGGTGGCTGTGGTGATCCGACGTACGCGAAAGCGCAAGCGCGCGCTGGTAGTTCTCGCATTGGCATTGACAGGAGTGATGACCATGACCGGATGTGACACCGCGGAACCCGTCCCGACGGGCGAGGCACTGTACGCCGACGCGGAGCAGACCTACATGGACTACCGGGAGTTCGTGAACGGGGTGCAGTCGGTCCTGTCCACCGGCCCCTGGATCGTCGGGCAGATCGGCGACTACGGCATGCAGCCGGACAACTGCGACGACGGCAACGGGTACCAGTTCCATCTGGGGCGACGCCTCACCATGGACCTCGCGGATCGCGAGCAGAATGCCGACGCCGTCGAGCAGTACCTCACGGATGCCGGCTTGTCTCCCAGCCGCCGCACGCTCGGCGAGGGAAAGGACTCGCTCGTCCAGATCGCCGTCGCCGACGAACGCGGCTTCGAGCTGCTCCTCGTCGAATTCCGCAAGAACGGCAACGCCCAGATCTCGGCTGCCACCACCTGCCGCCCCGGCAACGCCCACGATCTCTCCGACATGCTCTTCGGCGATGAGGTCTTCCTCGGCGGCTACCTCCCGTCGGATTCCGAGTCCCCGACCGATCCGCTGTTCTTCGGCATCACCCCCGGCGACCCGAAGTTCGCCACCGAGACCCCTGCCCCGTAGCCTCCCGGTTTCGAACCGCGCGAGTGGTTGCGTTTCGAGGTGAAACTGAGCCATTTGCGCGATTCGAATGGACAGGTGCGCCCTCTAGGCTGTGCACATGGCACAACGTGACGACATCGAATGCTGGCTGACCGACATGGATGGCGTGCTCGTCCATGAGAACGACGCCATCCCCGGGGCGTCCGAGCTGCTCGCCGGTTGGGAGAGCGCGGGCATCCCCTACCTGGTGCTCACCAACAACTCGATCTTCACCGCGCGCGACCTGTCGGCACGCCTCCGCATCAGCGGACTGCACGTGCCCGAGGAGCGCATCTGGACCTCGGCCCTCGCGACCGCCGACTTCTTGAAGCAGCAGCTCCCCGGCGGCTCCGCGTTCGTGATCGGCGAGGCGGGCATACTGACCGCTCTGCACGATGCCGGCTTCATCATGACCGAGACGAACCCCGACTTCGTGGTCGTCGGCGAGACGCGCAACTACTCGTTCGAAGCGATCACGAAGGCGATCCGCCTCATCATCGGCGGCGCGCGCTTCATCGTCACGAATCCGGATGCCACGGGCCCGAGCACCGACGGACCGCTGCCGGCCACCGGCGCGATCGCAGCGCTCATCACGAAGGCCACGGGCAAGGAGCCGTATGTCGTGGGAAAGCCGAACCCGATGATGTTCCGCTCGGCGCTCAACAAGATCGGCGCGCACTCGAAGCGCACCGGCATGATCGGCGACCGCATGGACACCGATGTCGTCGCCGGCATCGAGGCGGGCCTGCACACCGTGCTCGTGCTCACCGGGATCAGCGACCAGGCCGAGATCGAGAAGTACCCGTTCCGTCCCGACGAGATCGTGCAGTCCGTGGCCGATCTGCTGCCGCGCATCACCGAGACGATCACGACGGTCAAGACCAAGAAGTAGGCATGGGCGCGCTCGACGACGGCGAACGGATCACGGCAGCGGATGCCGCGGCCTGGCGCGCGTGGCTCGAGGAGAACCATGAGCGGGCCGCCGGCGTCTGGCTGCTGAGCGTGCGGGGCAGCGGTGCGGGCGGCGTCGGCTACGAGGATGCCGTGCGGCAGGCGCTGTGCTTCGGTTGGATCGACGGCCCCGTGCGCGTGTTCGGCGACGGATCGGACGACCGCGCCAACGGCCAGTGGTTCTCCCCTCGACGCCCCGGCAGCGGATGGGCGGCGACGAACAAGGCACGTATCGCGGAGCTCGAGGCCGCAGGGCTGCTCGCGCCGGCCGGCATCCGCGTGCTCGAGGTCGCGAAGGCGAACGGCTCCTGGACCGTGCTCGACGGACCGGAGGCCGGGATCGAGCCGGAAGAGTTCGCGGCGGCACTCGACGCCGTCCCGGCCGCGCGGGAGAACTGGGACGCGTTCCCGAAGTCGGTCAGGAAGTTCGGACTCACGCACATCGCGATGGCCAAGCGCCCGGAGACCCGGTCCGCCCGCATCGCGAAGATCGTCGCGGACGCCGCGGAGGGGAAACGCCCATGAACCAGAGTGACGTGCTCTTCCTCGTCGTCTTCCTGATCCTGCTCAGCTCGTTGACCGTGTTCGTGGTGCAGTTCGTGCGCTCCCGTCGGCGCCGAGGTCCCGACGACGACGGTCGCGCCGGCTGGTGGGAAGGCCCCTGGGACGACGACGACCGCCGGCGCTGAGCCCGCCGGCCCCGTGGCGGTCAGGCCTCCGTCAGCACCAGGGAGTCGATCGACGCGACCGGCTCGGGCATCTCCAGCGGTCCGACACCGGGAGTGATGGTGCCGAGGATCCGCGGTTCGCGCGCACCCGTGCCGCCGGGGACGATCGCCGGGACGCCGTGCAGCGTCGACCAGCCGATGAGCGCGAGGAGGATCGCCTCCTTGCTGTCGGCAGCGGCGCCCAGCTCGTCGGCCAGCACGACCTCGGTCGAGGGGAGGGCGGCGCGCAGTCCGTCGAGGATCAGCGGGTTGCGGCATCCGCCGCCCGACACGGCCAGGAACCCGATGCCCGCGGCCTCGACGTCGCGCGCGACCGTGCGGACCGTGAGCTCGGTGAGGGTGCGCACGACGTCGGCGACCGGGATCTCCCGGCCCTGCGCGGCGAGGTGCTCGTGCACGTAGCGGAGGTGGAAGTGCTCCTTGCCCGTGCTCTTGGGCGGAGTGAGGGCGTAGTACGGGTCCTCGAGCAGAGCCGTCAGCAGCGCCTCGTCGACCTGCCCGGTGCGGGCGATCGCGGCGTCGTCGTCGTAGCCGAGCGGGTTGAGGCCGTGCTCCACGATGACGGCATCCACCAGCGCGTTCGCCGGACCGATGTCGTAGGCGACGAGGCCGTCTTCGCGCACCACGGTCATGTTCGAGATGCCGCCGAGGTTGAGGGCGGCGGAGACGCCGGCGCGCGAGCGCAGCAGCAGCTCGTCGAGGAACGACACCAGCGGGGCGCCGTGTCCGCCGGCCGTGATGTCGCGGATCCGGATGTCCGACACCACGGGGGCGCCGACCTTCTCGGCGATCCAGGCGGGCTGACCGATCTGCAGAGTGCCCAGGGCGTGCGCGCCGTCGACCCAGTGGTACACGGTCTGCCCGTGCGAGCACACTGCGTCGACCCCGCTGACCTCGGCGGCGATGTCGGCCGCGACCTCCGCGAACGCCTGCCCGATGAGAGTGTCGAGCTCGCACACCTCGGCGAGCGTCGTCTGTGCGGGCGGAAGGGCGGCGATCAGCCGCGCCCGCAGCTCGGGGGCGTAGGGCACGCTGGTGGCCGCGAGCACTGTGCCGTGCAGATCCACGCCGTGGGCGGTGAAGCCGCCGTTGGTCGCGAAGTCGACGACGGCCGCGTCGATGCCGTCGTGCGAGGTGCCGGAGATCAGTCCGAGGACACGCATCAGTTCTCCTCCAGTGCGGTGCGCAGCCGACCGTCGGCCGCGTCCAGTCGTGCGGTGGCCGCGGCGAGGTCCTCACCGCGGCGGATCATGATCGACGCGATCTTCACGTCGTAGGCGGCAGCCTCCAGTGCGGTCACGGCCGTGTCGCGGTCGACATCCGCGATGGTCTCCACCATCCGGATCGCCCGCTCGCGCAACTTGTGGTTGGTGGCCTTCACGTCGACCATCAGGTTGCCGTAGGCCTTGCCGTTCCGCACCATCGTGATGGTCGAGAACATGTTCAGCACCAGCTTCTGGGCGGTGCCGGACTTGAGCCGGGTCGAGCCGGAGAGCACCTCGGGGCCGACCTCGACCTCGATGCCGTGCTCGGCCGCTGCGCTGAGGGCGGTGCCGGCGTTGCAGGACAGACCGATGCTGAGCGCGCCGAGCTCGCGGGCTCGGCGGACGGCGGCGATCACGTAGGGCGTGCGCCCGCTCGACGCGATGCCGATCACGGTGTCGAGCGGTCCGATCCCCGCGGCGTCGATGGCCGCGGCACCCGCCTCCGCGTCGTCCTCCGCCCCCTCGACGGGGTTCACGATCGCCCCGGGGCCGCCGGCCATGATCGCGAACACCAGCTCCGGCGGGGTGCTGAACGTGGGCGGGCACTCCGAGGCATCGAGCACGCCGATGCGGCCGGGGGTCCCTGCGCCGACGTAGACCAGGCGTCCCCCCTGCGCCATGCGCGCGGCCGTGGCCTCGATCGCCGGCACGATCTGCCCGAGCGCGCGCTGCACGGCGGCGGGAACCGTGGCATCCGCTTCGTTCATGGTCTGCGCGAGTTCCGCGACGCTCATCAGGTCGAGTTCCGCGTACCGGGGATCGCTCGCTTCCGTGGCGAGCCCGCCGAGATCCTCCATGGTCATCGCTTCCTGATCTCCTCGCGATGCCGCCCGCTCGATGTGTATGGAAAGTACACGCGGACCGCTTCTGATGTAACAGTCGTTCCCCTAGTGTATGAGACATCGATCGGAGACCCCATGCCCCCTGAAGCCGTCGGCGCGCATCCCGTGCTCGTCCGCATGCGGGCGCTCCGCCCCGAGCTGCGTCCGAGCGAGCAGCGGATCGCCGATCTGTTCCTCTCCGACCCGGCCGGCACGGCGGGGCTCTCGGTAGCCGAGCTCGCGCAGCGCTGCGACACCTCGACCACCTCGGTCGTGCGGTTCTGCAAGCGTCTCGGCTACGAGCACGTGCGCGAGCTGCGCAACCACGTGCTGCGCGACGTGGAGCGCGAGACGTTCGACACCGCGGCGCTCCCCGCCGTCTCCGGAGACATCGACCGCGACGACACCCTCGCCGACATCGTCGCCAAGGTCTCGCTCGCCGAGACGCTGTCCCTCGCCGACACCGCCAAGGTGCTCGACACCGAGTCCCTCCGCGCCTCGGTCGAGGCCATCACCGCGTCGAGCCGCGTCGACATCTTCGGCGTCGGCGCCAGCTCCATCGTGGGGCTCGACCTGCAGCGCAAGCTCACCCGCATCGGGCGCACCGCTCTGGAGTGGTCCGACCCGCATGCCGCCTGGACCTCGGCTGCCACGCTCGGCCCCGGCAACGTCGCGATCGCGGTGTCCCACAGCGGTGCGACCACCGACACGATCGAGTTCCTGCTCCTCGCGCGCAGCGCCGGGGCGACGACCATCGCCCTCACGAACCATGCGGGCGCTCCGCTGGCCGACCACGCCGACATCGTGCTGACGACCGCGGCTCGCGAGACGGGCTTCCGCTCCGGCGCGCTGGGAAGCCGGATCGCCCAGCTCATGGTGGTCGACTGCATCTTCATCGGGGTCGCCCAGTCGAACTACGACCGCTCGATGGAGGCGCTCCGCGACACCTTCGCCGCCGTGCACCGCGGGCGGAGGACGAGCTGACCCCTCCTCCACATTTCACGACGTCTGCGACCTCTCCACGGATGCCGGAATTCCGGCGATCGCCACCCCGGAAGCGGCGTAGCGTCTCCTGCATACCCGCACACGGCAAGGAGAGCACTCGTGACCACGGACACCATGACGATCGTGATCAGCGCGATCGGCATCGTCCTCACCGTGAGCACGAGCCAGTTCGCCGGGGCCGCCTGGATGGTCCGCCGCATCGATGCTGTGGACGACAAGCTCAGCGACCGGATCGACGCCGTCGACGTGAAGCTCAGCGACCGGATCGACGCCGTCGAAGAGAATCTCAGCAGGCGCATCGACGCGGTCGACGAGAAACTCAGCTCCCGCATCGACGCGGTCGACGACAAGCTCAGCTCGCGCATCGACGCGGTCGCCGCCGACGTCACCGACCTCAAGATCTCCGTCGCCCGCCTCGAAGGACCCCCGCGACACCTCCTCACCGTCGGACGGAGCTGAGATCGTGGCCACGGACACCATGACCATCGTCATCAGCGCGATCGGCATCGTCCTCACTCTCGGCACGAGCACGTTCGTCGGCGCCGCCTGGATGGTCCGCCGCATCGACGCCGTCGACGACAAGCTCAGCACCCGCATCGACGCCGTCGCCGCCGACGTCACCGACCTCAAGATCTCCGTCGCGCGCCTCGAAGGACCGCCGCGACACCTCCTCACCATCGGACGGAGCTGAGATCGTGGCCACGGACACCCTGACCATCGTCATCAGCGCGATCGGCATCGTCCTCACTCTCGGCACGAGCACATTCGTCGGTGCCGCCTGGATGGTCCGCCGCATCGACGCGGTCGACGAGAAACTCAGCACCCGCATCGACGCCGTCGACGAGAAACTCAGCAGTCGCATCGACGCCGTCGCCGCCGACGTCACCGACCTCAAGATCTCCGTCGCCCGCCTCGAAGGACCGCCGCGACACCTCCTCACAGCCAGCCGCTGACGCCTCGACGACGAGACGACCGAGCGTCCGCGCGCGCCGCGTCAGCGGAGGGCGAGGGCGAGGGCGGCGGCGCCGATCAACGGCCCCTCGTCGCCCAGACCTGATCGCACCACCCGCGTACGGCGAGAGTACTCGTGCACGGCGCTCGCGGTGAGGGCGTGCTGCACGAGGTCGATGTAGTCCGGAGACACGCGCGAGAAGCCGCCGCCGATGGCCACGACGTCGAGGTCGACGAGGGTCGCGGCGTCCGCCAGCGCCTCTCCGACCGCGCGGGCCGAGCGTTCGATCGCCGAACGGGCGATCGCATCGCCCGCCGCCGCGTCTCGAGCGAGATCCTCACCCGTGGCTCCGCGCCATCCCTGCGCCTGCGCCCACGCGGCGCTCGCCGGCCCCGAGGCGATCTCCTCGAGAGTGAGGCCGCCCTCACGGCGGACCTGGCCGAGGTGCCCGGCGTTGCCGGTGGCTCCGGGGACGTACGCGCCGTTCACCACGAAACCGCCGCCGACCCCGGTCGACACGACGATCGACAGCGAAGCACCAGCACCCTGCGTGGCGCCGAGCCAGGACTCGGCGAGCGCGAGCGCTCCTCCGTCGTGCCCCAGGACGGTCGGGACGTCACGGCCCATGACCGTGGATGCGGCGGCGTGGACGGCCTCGGTGAGACCGAAGCCGCGGGCGAGCGGCATGTTGACCGGCAGGATCACACCAGCGGTCCGGTCGACCGGACCGGCGCTGCCGATACCCGCCCCGACGAGCTCGGCATCCGCGGGGAGCGCCGCGAGCGCGTGCTCGACGATCGCGATGACCGCGGCGTCCAGCGACGCGAACGTGGCCTCGCGACCGGTCGCCTGGCGACTGCGGCTGCCCTCGACGAGCACACCGTCCTCCGCGACGAGCGCGGCCTCCATCTTCGTGCCGCCGACGTCGACGGCGAGGGCGTGGCGCGTCACTGGGGGTCGAGCCCGAGGTCGTCGAGGTCGAAGGCTGCGCGCCATTCGAGACCCTCGGCTTCGATGGCGGCCCGCGCGCCCGTCTTGCGGTCGACGATCACGGCGACCGCGACGATCTCGGCGCCTTCGCGACGCAGAGCCTCGACGGCCTTGAGCGCGGACTGCCCGGTGGTGGAGGTGTCTTCGAGCACGACGACGCGCTTGCCCTTGACGTCGGCGCCCTCGATCTGGCGGCCGCGGCCGTGGTCCTTGGGCTCCTTGCGCACGACGAACGCGTCGAGCGGGGTACCGGCCGCGACCGAGGCGTGCAGCACCGAGTTCGCGATCGGGTCGGCACCGAGGGTGAGGCCGCCGACGGCCACCACGTCGAGGTCGCCGATCAGGTCGAGCATGATCCGGCCGATCGCCGGGGCCGCCCTGTGGTCGAGTGTGAGCTTGCGCATGTCGACGTAGTACGTCGCCTTCTTGCCGCTGGAGAGGGTGAAGTCACCGTGGAACACCGCCTCGTCCTTGATGAGGTCGAGGAGTGTCTGGCGGTCTGCGTCGAGTGCGGTCACGGCATCCAGTGTAGAAGGCGCGAGCACGGTCGTCCGCGGCGGCTCGTGTCGGATGCCGCAACTAGGCTGGACGCATGCGCTTGGCCACCTGGAACGTCAACTCCATCCGCACCCGCGTCACCCGTACCGTCGAGTTCGCCGTCCGCGAGGACATCGACGTGCTGGCGATGCAGGAGATCAAGTGCAAGCCCGAGCAGTTCCCCTACGGCCCGTTCGAGGAGGCCGGGTACCACGTCGAGGTGCACGGCCTGAACCAGTGGAACGGTGTCGCCATCGCGAGCCGCCTGCCCATCACCGACGTGCGCACGTCGTTCGACGGGATGCCGGGTTTCGCCAAGGGTCATGAGGGCCCGGATGCTCCGCTCGAGGCCCGCGCGCTCGGCGTGATGGTCGACGGCGTGCGCGTGTGGAGCCTGTACGTGCCCAACGGCCGTTCGCTGGAAGACCCGCACTACCTCTACAAGCTGCACTGGCTCGAGCAGCTGAAGAAGTCGACGGCTGCCGAGCTCTCGGCGAACCCCGACCTTCCGCTCGCCCTGGTGGGCGACTTCAACATCATCCCGTTCGACGTCGACAACGGCGACCCCGACATCGTGATCGGCCGTTCCACGCACGTCTCCCCGCAGGAGCGCGATGCGTTCTTCGCCTTCCAGGACGCCGGGGTCACGGACGTGGTCCGCCCGCTCATCCCCGAGGGCTTCACCTACTGGGACTACCAGCGGCTGAAGTTCCCCCGCAACGAGGGCGTCCGCATCGATTTCGTCCTGGGCTCGCGCACGCTGGCCGAGGCCGTGACCGGCGCGTCGATCCACCGTGACGAGCGCAAGGGCGAGCAGCCCAGCGATCACGTCCCGGTGGTCGTCGACCTCGATTTCGGCGGCACCGAGGACGACGACGACATGCCGATGATCTTCTCCTGACGCCCCACTCGTTCGCTGAGCGAGCGAAACGAGACGAAACGCCATGACCATCCGACTGATCGCCACCGACCTCGACGGCACTCTCCTCGACTCGACGTCCACCGTCACCCCGCGCACGCGGGCGGCACTCGACGCGGCCCGTGCCCGTGGAATCCACGTCGTCCCGGTCACGGCACGGCAGCCGATCGGTCTGCGGGCCATCGCGGCCGACGCCGGATTCGAGGGATGGGCGCTGTGCAGCAACGGCGCCTATGCCGTGCGCCTCGACGACGGACGGATGCTGTTCGCCGAAGAGCTTCCGTCCGATATGATCCGCGCCCTCGCCGAGGCACTGCGCGCCAGCATCCCGGGGCTGCTGTTCGCGAGCGTGCGCGATGCCGGCGAGACGTTCGTCGCCCAGGACGGCTACGCCGCGATCGCCCAGCTCGCCGACCATAAGCGCGACCCGGCGACGATGGGCGGTGTGCCGCTGGACCAGGTGCTCGCGGCCCCCAGCCTGAAGTTCGTGATCCGGCATCCGGAACTCGCCCCGGACGCGCTCTTCGACGCGCTGCGGTCGCTCGGGCTGACCGGCTTCGAGGCGACGCTCTCGGGAGCCCCCTTCGTCGAGGTCATGGCAGAGGGCGTCACCAAGGCCACGGGCCTCGCCCGGCTCTGCGAGCACCTGGGCATCGACCGCGCCGACGTGGTGGCCTTCGGCGATGCGCTCAACGACGTCGAGATGCTCCGCTGGGCGGGCCGCGGTGTCGCGATGGCCGGCGCCGAGCCCGTCGTGCGCGAGGCCGCCGACGAGACGACCGCCTCGAACGATGAAGACGGTGTGGCGCAGATGATCGAGCGGCTCCTCGGCTGAGTTCCCCCCGTTTCAGTCGAACGTCCCGACCTCCGGCACCCGATCGGTGCGCCCGTAGCGGAGCAGCGTCACGCCGCCGTCGTCGGTGATCGGCTCCTGGAGCAGTTCCAGCACCGACGGCAGGGCACGGTCGTCGAAGACCTTCTTGCCCGCGCCGAGCAGGATCGGGTACACCCAGAGGTTCAGCTCGTCGAACAGTCCCTCGGCGAGCAGCGTGTGCACGAAGTCGATGCTGCCGATCACGTGCACCTCTCGGTGGGCTGCCCGCATCGCGGCCACCTCGGCGGCCAGGTCGGAACCCACGCGCGTGCTGCCCTCCCAGCCGAGCGCGATGTCGGCGTCCCGGGAGGCCACGTACTTCGGCACCCGGTTGAAGAGCGTCCCGATGTCGCCCGACTCCCCCTCGGTGTGATGCGGCCAGTACGAGGCGAAGATGTCGTAGGTGCGCCGCCCGAGCAGCAGCGCATCCAGGCCGCGCATCCCCTTCTCGATCTCGGGGCCGACGCCGGACGACGGATGCCCGGCTTGCCAGCCGCTGAAGCGGAACCCACCGGAGGTGTCCTCGTCGGTGCCGCCGGGCCCCTGTGCCACACCGTCGAGAGATGTGAAGAGGTCGATCAGGATGCGACCGGATGTGTGGTCGTTCATGTCATGCTCCCTACTGTCATTCGTGCGATGTGGAAGGTGTCGGCGAACGAGTCCAGCAGCGATTCCTCCCCGCGGACGACGGCGACGACGTCCTCCGCCAGCGCCTCCGCCGGCGTGATCTCGCCGCCGATCAGACGGCGGATACCCGGACCGGCGACGATCACCGCATCCGGCTCCCCGTCGGGAAGACGGCCGCCGACGGGTGGCGCCGGAGGCGCGAGCTGCGCGACACGGAGCTCGCCGTCGCGCACCGACGCGCGGAGGGCGACGTCGCCGACGTGCAGCTCGTACTCGGCATCCGCCGCGGCATCCGCCTGGAACGCCGTGCGCAGGGCCATGGTGAGCGAGTCCGGGGTGACGACGTCACCCTCCTCCGGATCGCCCATCGCCTGGAAGCCCCAGCGGCCGAGAGCGAGCATGATCGGCTCGAACGACCGGCCGTACGGGGTGAGCTCGTACACGAGGCCGCAGTTCAGCAGGGGAACCCGGCGGACGACCCCGCCTTCCTGCAGCTCCTTCAGCCGCGTGGACAGGATGTTGGTCGGAATGCGCGGCAGCCCCTGCTTGAGGTCGGTGTAGCGACGGGGCCCGACGAGCAGATCGCGGACGATGAGCAGACCCCACCGCTCCCCGATCAGCTCGACGGCCGTCGTCACACCGCAGTACTGGCCGTAGCTGCGCGCTGCCACGTCAGGCCGATGCCGTGGAGTCGGCCACGTGATCCGGGCCGTTCTCCACGGCCTCCGGGGTCATGTAGAGGAAGCCGAGCGAGTTGCCGTCGGGGTCGTCGAGGTCGCGGGAGTACATGAACCCGTAGTCCTGCACGGGCTTCGGCTCCGCACCGCCCGCGGCGAGGCCCTTCTCGAGGATCGCGTCGACGTCCTCACGCGAGTCCCGGCTGAACGCCACCGACACCTGGGCGACCTCGTTGGGGTCGGCGATCGGCTTGTCGGTGAAGGTGGCGAAGAACTCGCGCTTGAGGACCATGAAGTAGATGTCCTCGCTCCACACGATGCACGCGGCGTTCTCGTCGGTGAACTGCGGGCTGATCTCGCAGCCGAGCGCCGTGTAGAACGCCTTGGCGCGCTCGAGGTCGCTGGTGGGCAGGTTGACGAAGACCTTGGTCATGATGACTCCTTTGTCGATTCCGGATGCCGAGTGGTCATTCCTGGATGTCCACAAGCTTGCAAAAAACAACCAAGCTTGTCAATAGCAAGTAATGAATCCATCCGCCGCACGGGGGATGCGGTCCCGGGAGCCTCCGCCCTACGGTGGAAAGATGCCCGCCCCGTTCATCCGCACGCCGACCGAGCGCGAACGGCGGAGCGACATCGTGCTCGCGGCGGTCATGTTCGTGGGGGCCGTGCTGAGCGCGGGCCTCTCCTCGATCGCCGAGGTGTGGGGCGACGAGCAGGCCCCGCTGTGGACCGCCCTCGTGTACGCGGTCGTCGTCTGCGCTCCCCTGGCGGTCCGACGCCGGTGGCCCGGCACGGTCGCGATCATCGTCGTGGCCGCCTACTTCACCGCCGTGACGATCCGCATCCCGGAGATCTACGTCGGCAACATCGCGATGTTCATCGCCATCTACACGGCCGGCGCATGGATGAACGACCGCCGACGCGCGATCATCGTCCGCGTCGGGATCATCGTCAGCATGTTCGTGTGGCTGCTGATCACCATGTACCGCGACGCGATCCGCGAGGCCGACAAGGCGGACGTCATCGCCGGCGCCATGTCGCCCTACGTGGCTTTCATGCTCATCCAGCTGCTGCTGAACGTGCTCTACTTCGGCGGGGCGTACTACTTCGGCGAGCGCTCCTGGGCGGCAGCCGTCCAGCTGGCCGTGCTCGAGCAGCGCACCACCGAGCTGGTGCGCGAGCGCGAGGTGACCGCGGCCCAGGCCGTCGCCCTCGACCGGGTGCGCATCGCCAGGGAGCTGCACGACGTCGTCGCCCACCACGTCTCGGTCATGGGCGTGCAGGCGGGAGCCGCGCGCCTGGTGCTCGAACGCGATCCGGCCGAGTCCGCGCGCATCCTCACCGGCATCGAGGGCTCCGCGCGCGACGCGATCCACGAGCTGCGCCAGCTGCTGGAGACTCTGCGGACCCCCGGAGGGGAGACGACGGATACCGCCTCGACCCTCGCCCTCGACGACATCGCCGATCTCGTCGAGGCCTCGACCGAGGCGGGACTGCCGACCGCCTACACGGTGATCGGCGATCCGGCGCCCGTCCCGTCGCTCATCGCCGTGAATCTCTACCGCATCGCGCAGGAATCGCTGACGAACGCCCGCCGTCACGCCGGCCCCGATGCGACCGCCGACGTCCGCGTGCGCTACGACGACGACGGCGTCGAGGTCGAGATCGTGAACACGGGGCGCCCGGTCGCCCAGCTGCGGCCCGGGCTCGGCCAGCTGGGAATGCGGGAGCGCGCCGCGGCCTCCGGAGGCACGCTCGAGGTGACCCCCCGACCGTTCGGCGGCCTGCGTGTGCGCGCCCGAGTGCCCTTTCCCGTCGCGAGCGAATCGAGCATGAACCGATGAGCACCCCGATCCGCGTGCTGCTCGTCGACGACCACGCCCTGCTGCGCGCCGGCTTCCGCACGATCCTCGACACCCAGCCCGACATCACCGTGGTCGGCGAGGCGTCGTCCGGAGCAGACGCCGTGGCACAGGCATCCGTTCTCCTCCCCGACGTCATCACGATGGACGTGCAGATGCCCGACATGGACGGCATCGAGGCGACCCGGCGCATCGTCGCGGACCCGGCGGTCGGCGCGGCCATCGCGATCGTGACGACCTTCGACCGCGACGACTACCTCTACCAGGCGCTGGATGCCGGAGCCAGCGGCTTCCTGCTGAAGAACGCCGGGGCGGAGGATCTGATCGGCGCCGTCCGCGCCCTCGCCGCGGGCGACGGGATGCTGGCGCCCGAGGTGACCCGGCGGGTGCTCGCGCGCTTCGCCGCGACAACGGCGGAGCAACCGGCGTCTGTCCCGGCCTCATCGGTCCCGGTCGCGACGGCGGGCGTCCCGGTCGCGAAGGTGTCCCTCGCCGAGCCGCTCACCGAACGCGAGGCCGAGGTGCTCACGCTGCTCGCGGATGCCCGGAGCAACGCCGAGATCGCGCGAGCGCTGTTCATCGGCGAGGCGACCGTGAAGACGCACGTCTCACGCATCCTGCAGAAGCTCGGCGCCCGCGACCGGGTGCAGGCCGTCGTCCTCGCGCATCGCATGGGCCTCGCCTAGGACGACAGCCGTGAGCGAGTACTGGAACCACAACGCGGCTTACCACGGGTGGATCATCAGGGCCGCCGCGGGCGCATATCGGCGCGATGCCCTCGACGTCGGATGCGGCGAAGGGCTCCTCCTGCAGCGACTCGCCCCCGGGTACGACAGCGTGACCGGCATCGAGCCCCACCCGGGAACGGCCGAGCGCGCGCGGGCGCGACTCCGCGACGTCCCGGATGCGACCGTCGTCCTCTCCGACTTCGCGGACTTCGACGCGGGCGACCGACGGTTCGACCTCCTCACGTTCGTCGCGACCTTGCATCACATGGACACGCGCTCGTCGCTGGCGAAGGCCGTGACGCTCCTCCGCCCCGGCGGGAGGCTGCTGATCGTCGGACTCGCCGCCGACCGCACGCCCGCGGACTGGACCCTGTCGGCCCTCGCGCTGCCGTGGGCGCGGCTCGGGTCGATGCTCCACCGCGAGTCGCGCGACATCGGCGTCCCCACCGCCGCGCCCACCGAGAGCATCGCGGACATCCGCTCCCTCGCCCGCGACCTGCTCCCCGGCGCCCGCCTCCGCCGCGGGATCTACTACCGCTACCTGCTGTCCTGGACGAAGCCGGCACCGAGTGGGCCGACCGGACGGTGAGGGTCGTCCCGCACACCGGCACCCCGCGATAACCTCGGAGCCATGCCCGACGCCGCGCCCCTGTCCCGCCCGATCACGGCGGGGGTGGTCACGGCCCTCGTCGGATTCACGAGTTCCTTCGCGGTCGTGCTGACCGGGCTCGACGCCGTCGGGGCGAATGCGCCCCAGGCGGCCAGCGGACTCCTCGCGGTCAGCCTCATGATGGGCCTCGCGTGCGTGGTGCTCGCCTGGCGGTACCGGATGCCGATCACCGTGGCGTGGTCCACTCCCGGCGCGGCGCTCCTGGTGGCGACCGGCACCGTCGACGGCGGCTGGTCCGCGGCGGTGGGCGCGTTCCTGGTGACCGCGGCGCTGATCCTGCTCACGGCGCTCTGGCCGGCGCTCGGCGCCCTGATCGCCCGTATCCCGCCGTCGATCGCCCAGGCGATGCTGGCCGGCGTGCTGCTGCCGCTGTGCCTCGCCCCGATCACGGGGATCGTCACGAATCCCTGGGGCGTGATCCCGGTCGTGCTCACCTGGCTGGTGTTCGCGCGCCTGGCGCCCCGGTGGGCGGTGCCGCTCGCGTTCGTGGCCGCGACCGTGGTGGTCGCGGTCTCCCTGATCGGTGAGGGTGCCGCATTCGATCCGCGCGTGCTGCTGCCGCACCTCGAGTTCACGGCGCCGACGTTCACGGTCGGCGCCCTCGTGGGCCTCGCGCTCCCGCTGTTCATCGTGACCATGGCCTCCCAGAACGTGCCGGGCATCGCGATCATGCGCAGCTTCGGCTACGAGGTGCCCTGGCGTCCGGCCATGCTGGTCACCGGACTGGGCACCGCGGTCGGAGCCACCGCGGGCGGGCACGCCATCAACCTCGCCGCGATCAGCGCGGCCCTCGCCGCTTCGCCGGATGCCGACCCCGATCCGAAGCGGCGGTGGGTGGCCGGCGTCTCGACCGGGGCGTCATACCTCGTGCTCGGCGCGTTCTCCGCCGCGTTCGCCGCTCTCGTCGTGCTCGCACCCGCCGCCGTGATCCCCGCCGTCGCCGGTCTCGCGCTGTTCGCGGCGTTCGGCTCGTCGGTGCAGCAGGCGATCGACGAACCGGGCGAGCGCATCCCCGCCGTGGTGACCTTCCTGGTGGCCGCATCCGGCATCGCCGTGCTCGGCGTCAGCGCCGCGTTCTGGGCTCTCGTCGCCGGCCTCCTGGTCCGCACGGTCCTCCGCCCACCCCGCCCCTGACCCCCTCTCCCTCCTCTCCCCCCTCTCCCCTCCTCCCCTCCTCGTCACCGTCGTCGAGTGCACGGGTACTCGTCGAGCGCACGGCGGATATGCGCCGGGCTCCCGTGCACTCGGCGACATCCCGTGCACTCGACGCCTGAGGGAGGCAGGAGGCGGGGGCTCCCCCGGGCGGGTGATGCCGCGGGGTCCGCCGTGCGGGGGATGCCCCGGGGAGGGGCCCGGTCGTAGCGTGAGAGACATGACGACAGGAATGCTCGAACTCTCCGGCATCACCAAGAGCTACGGCTCTCGGCGCGTGCTCGACGACGTGTCCTTCACGGTCGCCCCCGGGCGCCTGACGGGCTTCGTCGGCGGCAACGGCGCCGGCAAGACCACCACCATGCGGATCGTCCTCGGTCTGCTCTCCTCCGACGGGGGAAGCGTGAAGCTGGATGGCGCGCCGCTCACCGCCGAGGACCGCCGTCGCTTCGGCTACATGCCGGAGGAGCGCGGCCTCTACCCGAAGATGAAGGTGCTCGAGCAGATCGTCTACCTCGCCCGCCTGCACGGCTTCGGGAAGTCGGACGCCACGGAGCGCGCGACGGCCCTGCTCACGGAGCTCGGCCTCGGCGAGCGGCTGAACGACACGATCGAGTCGCTGTCGCTGGGCAACCAGCAGCGGGCGCAGATCGCCGCCTCGCTCGTGCACGATCCCGAGGTGCTCATCCTCGACGAGCCGTTCTCGGGCCTCGACCCGCTCGCGGTCGACGTGGTCGCCGGCGTGCTGCAGTCCAGTGCGGCCAAGGGCGCATCGATCCTCTTCTCCTCCCACCAGCTCGACGTGGTCGAGCGCCTGTGCGACGACCTCGTCATCCTCGCCGGAGGCACGATCCGCGCGTCCGGCTCCCGCGACGCACTGCGCGCCGAGCACGCCCGCGACCGCTACGAGCTGGTCTCGGCCGGAGACGCCGGCTGGCTCCGCACCGAGCCCGGCGTGACGGTCGTCGACTTCGAGGGCGGCTACGCGCTGTTCGATGCGGACGGCCCCGAGACCGCGCAGCGCGTGCTGCAGTCGGCCGTGCAGCGCGGCGATGTCGCGAGCTTCGCCCCCAAGCATCCGTCCCTCGCGCAGATCTTCAAGGAGGTCATCCAGTGAGCACCCCCACCCCCGCCCGCGGCTCCAACGGCATCTGGCTCGTCGCCGAGCGCGAGATCGGATCGAAGCTCCGCAGCAAGGCCTTCCTGATCTCCACCGGCATCCTGCTGGTGCTCGCGCTCGCCGGCATCATCCTCGGCGGCTTCGCGAGCAAGAACACCGACACGACGCCGATCGCCGCGACCGCCGAGACCGCGTCCGCCGTGTCGGCCATCCCCGGGGTCGAGGTGACCGAGGTCGCCGACCAGGCTGAAGCCGAGAAGCTCGTGCGCGACGACAAGGTCGACGCCGCGGTGCTGGAGGGCGACGGACCCTCGGGCTACACGATCATCGCCCTGCAGGATGCTCCGGGCTCGATCGTCTCGGCACTCTCGATCTCTCCCGAGGTCGTCATCCTGGAACCGGCGACGACCAACCCGCTGCTGCGCTACTTCATCGCGATCGCCTTCGGCCTCGTGTTCATGATGGCCGCGGCGACGTTCGGCGGCACGATCGCGCAGAGCGTCGTGGAGGAGAAGCAGACGCGCGTGGTCGAGGTCCTGCTGTCCGCGATCCCGGCCCGCACGCTGCTCGCCGGCAAGGTGATCGGCAACACGGTGCTGGCGATGGGACAGATCCTCGCCCTCGCGGCGGTGGCCACGATCGGGTTGATCGTCACCGGTCAACGCGAGGTGCTCACGACCCTCGGAGCCCCGATCATCTGGTTCGCGGTGTTCTTCCTGTTCGGCTTCATCCTGCTCGCGGCGATGTTCGCGGCCGCGGCCTCGATGGTGTCGCGCCAGGAGGACATCGGATCCACGACCACTCCGATCACGATGCTGATCATGGCCCCGTACATCCTGGTGATCGTGTTCAACGACAACCCGCTGGTGCTGACGATCATGTCGTACGTGCCGTTCTCGGCCCCGGTCGGCATGCCGATGCGCCTGTTCGTCGGCGAGGCGCAGTGGTGGGAGCCGCTGCTGAGCCTGGTCATCCTGCTCGTGAGCTGCGTGGCCGCGATCGTGATCGGCGCGAAGATCTACGAGAACTCGCTCCTGCGCATGGGCTCGCGGGTCAAGCTCTCCGAGGCGCTGCGCGGCTGACGCGCACGAGAGAAGCCCCCTGCTCCGCATCACGCGCAGCAGGGGGCTTCTTCGTCCGTGCGAAGACCCTCGGGTCAGATCACGCCGTCGGCGAGGGTGGTCGGGTTGCCGAAGCGGTGGTTCGTGATCGACACGGCCTGCTCGTGCAGGAACGGCAGCATCTCGACGCGGCCGGCACCGGTCACGGCGTGCGACCACACGGCCACGTCCGGCGAACCGTCGAGCGCCTCGAACAGCGCCGCGGCATCGCCGCCGACCAGACGGACGCGGTGCCACGTGCTCGCGGCCTTGGCGTAGTGCTTGGTCCACGCGGCATCCGACTCGTGCTTCACCGTCACACCGTGCGCCCGCAGCGCCTTCTCGACGCGCGAGGGCAGGGCCGGAGCCGACACCGTGAACGGGCTGCCGCTGCGCAGGGCGGCGGCGAGCACGCGGATGCCGTCCGCGAGGGGCGCGTGCTCGGCGATGCGCACGTCCACCGCGACCGGGCGGTAGCGGAAGAGGTTGCGCTCGACCCCGAGGCCGGACTTGTCGCTCACGGCTCCGAACTCGTCGACCCAGGCGCGCTCGTCGGATGCCGCGGCGCGGTGCAGCCAGTCGGACTCGGTCGCGTCGAGCTCCGTGGCCGCGGCGTCGAGCAGTGCGCCCACCGCGGGCGCCACGGCCGCTTCGGGCGCGACCGCGGGAAGCTCCGCCGGAGCCCACTCGCCGAGGCCGAAGAGGTAGTTCGGGCCGCCGGCCTTCGCCCCCGCTCCGACCGCCGAGCGCTTCCAGCCGCCGAACGGCTGACGCTGCACGATCGCCCCGGTGATGCCGCGGTTCACGTACAGGTTGCCGGCCTCGACGCGGTCGAGCCACGTGCCGACCTCGTCGGAGTCGAGCGAGTGGATGCCGGCGGTGAGGCCGTAGTCGACCGCGTTCTGCAGGCGCAGGGCCTCGTCCAGGTCCTTGGCATGCATGATGCCGAGCACCGGGCCGAAGAACTCGGTCAGGTGGAAGTACGAGCCCTCGCGCACGCCGGTCTTCACACCGGGCGTCCACTGCTTTCCTTCGTCGTCGAGCTTGCGCGGCTCGACGAGCCAGCGCTCGCCCTTCTCCAGCTTCGTGAGCGCTGTGAGCAGCTTGCCGTTCGCCGGCTCGATGATCGGGCCCATCTGGGTGGCGGGGTCGTCCGGCAGCCCGACGCGCATCGAGGTCACGGCATCCACCAGCTGGCGCTCGAACCGCTTCGAGTCGGCGACGGATCCGACGAGGATCGCGAGCGAGGCCGCGGAGCACTTCTGCCCGGCGTGCCCGAATGCGCTGCGCGCCACGTCCGCGGCCGCGAGGTCGAGGTCGGCGGAGGGGGTGACGATGATCGCGTTCTTGCCGCTGGTCTCGGCGAGGAGCGGCAGGTCGGAGCGGAACGAGCGGAACAGCTGCGCCGTCTCGTACGCGCCCGTGAGGATCACGCGATCCACCGCGGGGCCGGCGACCAGGCGCGTGCCCAGGTCGCGCGAGGCCAGGTCGACGAGCGCGAGCAGGTCGCGCGGCACGCCGGCAGCCCACAGCGCCTCCACCATCACGGCGCCGCAGCGCTGGGTGAGCTTCGCGGGCTTGATGATGACCGCGGAGCCGGAGGCCAGACCCGCGAGCACACCACCCGCGGGGATGGCGACCGGGAAGTTCCACGGCGGGGTGACGACCGTGACCTTCGACGGCACGAACTCGGCGCCCGAGACGGTCTCGAGGTCCTTCGCGCGCTCGGCGTAGTAGTGCGCGAAGTCGATGGCCTCGCTGATCTCGGGGTCGGCCTCGGCGATGGTCTTGCCCGCCTCGTGGGCCATGATCTCGATGAGCTGACCACGGCGTGCGGCGAGCTCGTCACCGGCGCGGTGCAGCACGGCGGCACGGTCGGCGGCCGGCAGCGCGGCCCACTTCTCGGCGGCGACGGTCGCGGCGGCGAAGATGCCGTCGAGCTCGGCATCCGTCTCGACCTTGGCGATCGCGATGGTGTCGAGCCCCAGCGTCGAGCTCACCGAACGGGCGAGGATCTCGCGTCCCCAGGTGCGGTTCGCGCCGAGCGCCGGGTCGGTGTCGGCCTGGTTCTCGAAGCCGGTCGTCGTGCCGGCCGGCGCCTCCGCCGTGCGGTCCTGCACGCGGTGGGATGCCGGCACCGAACGGTCGAGCTCGAGGGCGGCGAGCGAGCGCTCGAAGCGCTCCCGCTCCCGGGTGAGGAGCGTCGGGTTGGAGGCCAGCTCGAACACGGCGGACATGAAGTTCTCGGGGCTGGCGTTCTCCTCGAGACGGCGCACGAGGTACGCGATCGCCACGTCGAACTCGGCCGGGTTCACGACCGGCGTGTAGAGCAGGAGACGACCGACGTCCTTGCGGACGGCCTCGGCCTGCCCGGTCGCCATGCCGAGCAGCATCTCGTACTCGACCAGCGGGTCCGCGCCGGACGGGTCGGCCACGCCGCGCGCCTGGGCGAGCAGCCAGGTGTACGCGATGTCGAACAGGTTGTGGCCCGCGACGCCGATACGGACGGCGTCGAGGCGCTCGGGCGTCATGGCCCAGTCCAGCACGCGCTTGTAGTTGGTGTCGGAGTCCTGCTTGGTGCCGTAGGTCGCGAGCGGCCAGCCGTGGATCGCGGCGTCGACCTCCTCCATCGCGAGGTTCGCGCCCTTGACGACGCGCACCTTGATCGGCGCTCCGCCCTTCGCCCGGCGGGCGGCGGCCCACTCCTGCAGGTGCTGCATGGCGCCGAGGGCATCGGGCAGGTAGGCCTGCAGCACGATGCCGGCCTCGAGGTCCTCCAGACCCGGCTGGTCGAGGATGCTCGTGAAGGCCGCGATCGTCAGGTCGAGGTCGCGGTACTCCTCCATGTCGAGGTTGATGAACTTGGCCTTCCCCTGGGCCTCGGCCTGGGCGGCGAGCTCGTAGAGCGGGGTGAGCTTCTCGACGACATCGGCCACGGCCTCGTCGAACGACCACATCGACAGCTGGCTCACGACGCTGGAGACCTTGATCGACACGTAGTCGACGTCGTCGCGGGCGAGGAAGTCGCGGGTTCCCTGCAGACGGTGCCCTGCTTCACGCTCGCCGAGCACGGCCTCGCCGAGGAGGTTGAGGTTGAGGCGGTTGCCGCTCTTGCGCAGCTTCGCGATCGCGGGGCCGAGCTTGGAGGGCGTGGCATCCAGCACGAGGTGCCCGACCATGGCACGCAGCACGCGGCGCGAGATCGGCACGACCACGCCGGGGAGCTTGGGCGCCCAGAAGCCGCCGGTCTTGATCGCGGCGCGCAGGTAGCCGGGCAGCAGCGACGGGGTGATGTCGCTCAGCTCGGCGAGCTTGCGACCCGCGACGCGCAGGTCTTCCGGCCGCATCACGCCGTCGACGAAGCCGACCGTGAACGCGAGGCCGTTCGGGTCCTTGAGCACCTCGGACAGGCGCTGGGCTGCCGGCTCGACGGGGTGGGTCTCACTCTCGACGAGCCAGCGCTGCACGAGGGCGGCGACGTCTTCGGTGCGGGGGGTGGTGTCATCGATGACAGTCATGGACGGGAACCTTCCAGGCAGGAGCACACCGGGGTTTCGTGTGCGGCTGGATCATTGTCCTGCGGCTCGGTAGGCTCCGTCTATCAACCGATTTGCGTGGATTCTGTTCACTCACGCTGAACGAAGGATACGACCGTGCTGGACGTGAATCGACTGCGGATGCTCGTGGAGCTCTCCCGCCGCGGAACGCTCTCCGCCGTGGCCGACGCCCTCTCCTACAGCAAGGCCTCGGTGTCGCAGCAGCTGAGCGCGCTGGAGCGCGATGTGGGCGTGCCACTGCTGCGTCGGGTCGGGCGCGGCGTGCAGTTCACGCCGCAGGGGAACGTGCTGGTCGCCGAGGCCATCGGCATCCTCGATCAGCTCGAGCACGCCGAGGTCGCCGTCGCGGAGTCCCTCACCGAGGTGACCGGCACCGTGCGCATCGCGGTGTTCCAGTCGACGGCGCACTCACTGCTCCCCCGCGCACTCGAGTCCCTCAAGGACCGGCATCCGGCCCTGCGCGTCGAGGTCACCGAATGCGACCCCGAGACCGGACTGGTCGGCGTCTCCAGCCGCGACTTCGACCTGATCCTCGCGGAGCAGTACCCGGGCCGCACGCGCCCGATCCACGCCGACCTCGACCGGGTGGTGCTCGCGCACGACGCGATCGCGCTCGCCCGCCACCCGGGGGCCGCCGCGCATGACGACGCCCTCGCCACCCTGTGGGCCACCCGCGAGGAGCCCTGGGTGCTCGAACCCGCCGGCACGGCCTCGCGCGCCTGGGCCGAGCAGCTCTGCCGCACCGCCGGATTCGAGCCCGACGTGCGGTTCGAGATCGCCGACCTGACCGCGCATGTGCGGCTGATCCACGCGGGTCTCGCGGTCGGGCTGCTGCCGGATCTGGTGTGGGCCGGCGACACCCCGACGGTCGACCTGGCGCCGCTCCCCGAGGATCCGCGCCGGGAGATCTTCTCCTCCGCACGGCGGGTGTCGGCGGACGCCCCTTCGATCCGTGCCGTGCGCACCGCGCTCGCGGACGCCGCCTCGCACAACCTCCCGGCCTGAGCGGCGGGAGGCCGCACGGCGAACAGCAGGGCGGGGAATACGAGGCGTCACCCGGCGCTTGACCGTCATATGACACGTGACGTTCTACCTGCCACTCCCGACTCGGCGGCCGCCGTCACGCGACTCCCGTTGAACACGTTCGCGATCTCCCTCGGGATCGCCGGCGTCGCGGAGACGTGGACGGCGGCGACCCCCGTGGCCGGGATCCCGCCCCAGGTGGCGCAGGTCTTCTGGGCGCTGTCCGCCGCGTCGATGGTCTGGCTCCTCGCCGCGCATGCGACGCGCGGGCTCCGCAGCGGATCGCCCCTGCGGGAGCAGCTGCGCCATCCGATCCAGGGACCGCTCGCCGCCATCGTCCCGATCGTCGGGATGCTCCTCGGCAGCGACATGGTCCCGTGGTTCCCCACGGCCGGCCGGATCCTCGTGATCGCGTCGATGGTCGCCGCGACCGGATACGCCGGATGGCTCGTCAGCACCTGGACCACCGGGGGGATCGAGCTCGCCGCGATCCACGGCGGCTACTTCCTGCCGACCGTCGCCGGCGGCTTCGTGGCCGCGAGCGCCGCCGAGACGATCGGCCTGCGCGGACTCGGCTGGGCGGCCTTCGGCATCGCCTCGCTGTTCTGGGCGGTGATGACCGCGCTCGTGCTCGTGCGGATGCTCAGCCGACCCCCGCTCCCGGACGCGCTGGTGCCGACCCTCGCCGTGGTGATGGCTCCGCCGGCGGTCGGCGGGCTCGCGCTGTTCGCCCTCACCGACCAGGTCTCGTCTCCGCTGTCGCTCGCGTTCGCCGGCCTCACGGCGATCCTCGTGGTCGCCCAGCTCGCCACACTCCCGCGCTATCGGCGGCTGCCCTTCACGCTGGGGTTCTGGTCGTTCACGTTCCCGGTGGCCGCCGTCGCTTCGTACGCGATCGCGTGGCTCGAGGTGGGAGCGGTGCCCTTCGCCGGAGGCATCGCCCTCGCACTCGCCCTCGCGGTGACGGTGCTCGTCGCGGCGATCGGCGCCCGCTCGCTCTCCCTCGCCCTCGCCGCGCGCGCGAGGGGCCGCGTGGGTGCCTCGGGCGCCCCGCACGGAGTGTGACGGAACATGTCACCCTCGGGGAATATGCATGCACATGCATCTGTTGGCCCTCGATGTACCCGGACGATGGAGTCCGAACCACTCCTTCCGAAAGGCACTTCCGTGAGCACTCCCGTCATCGACCGCACCGCACCGACCGAGCACCCCGTCCTCGACGTCCTCGCCGGCCGCTGGAGCCCCCGCGCCTTCGACGCGCAGAACTCGATCGACGAGGCCAAGCTCGCCACCGCGCTCGAGGCCGCCCGCTGGACCCCCTCCGCGAACAACACGCAGCCCTGGCGCTTCATCGTCGCCCGCCGCGGCACGGCTCTGCACGCGCAGGTCGTCGACGCGCTGATGGGCTTCAACCAGGCCTGGGCGGGCAACGCCGCCGTGCTCGTCGTCGCGATCGCCGAGACGGCCACCGCCGACGGCACCCCGATCACGCACGCCCTCTACGACCTCGGCCAGGCCGTCGCGCACTTCTCGGTGCAGGCCCACCACGACGGCCTCGTCGTGCACCAGATGAGCGGCTTCGACCCGGAGGTCGTCCGCGAGTTCGCCGACCTCGAGGCCCGTTTCGTGCCGACCACGGTCTTCGCCCTCGGCGAATTCGGCGACGTCGCCACGCTTCCCGAGGTGCTGCAGGAGCGCGAGGTCGCCCCGCGCGTGCGTCGCCCGATCTCCGAGACGGTCGTCCTCAGCGCCTGACCTCCACGCTCTCGACACCCCTCTTCGCGAACGGGGCCTCCGGATGTCCGGGGGCCCCGTTAGCGTTTCCGGATGGACTCCCTCCGCATCACCGGAGCGCGGACGAACAACCTCCGCGACGTCTCCGTCGACGTCCCCAAGAAGCTCCTGACCGTCTTCACCGGCGTCTCCGGCTCGGGCAAGTCGTCGCTCGTGCTCGACACGATCGCCGCCGAGGCGCAGCGGCTCGTCAACGACTCCTACTCGACCTTCATCCGTGCGCGGCTGCCGCAGCTGCCCGTGCCCGATGTGCAGGCCATGGACGGGCTGACCTTCACGGTGCTGATCGACCAGCGCCGCTTCACGGGCAACGCGCGCTCGACGGTGGCCACCGCGACCGACCTCGCCTCCCTCGTGCGCCTGGTGTTCTCGCGCATCGGATCACCCTCGGCCGGGTACTCGCCCGCGTACTCCTTCAACGACCCGTCCGGCATGTGTCCGACCTGCGAGGGCCTCGGCACGGTGTACGACATCGACATCGACGCGTTGATCGACCCCGAGAAGAACATCGACGAGGGGCCGGTGCGTTTCAGCCTGTTCCGCCCCGGCGTGTATCGGTGGAAGCGCTTCGCCTACTGCGGACTGTTCGACCGCGAGAAGCCGCTCAAGGACTACACGGCCGAGGAGATGGACCAGTTCCTCTACGCCGACCGGCTCAAGCTCGACGACCCGGATCCGCGGTTCCCGCAGAGCGCCCGGTTCGACGGCGTGATCACCCGGATGCGCGACGTGTTCCTGAAGCAGCGTCCGGTGAAGATGTCCGCCTCCGTGCGCGAGGAGCTCGACCGGCTGGTCACCCACCACACCTGCCCCGACTGCCACGGCGCGCGGGTGAACGAGGCGGCACGGGCGAGCCTGATCGACGGGCGGTCCATCGTGGACTGGATGCGGCTGCCGGTGGCCGAGCTGCATGCACTGCTCGAGGAGTTCGACGACCCGCGGGTGGCGCCGGCGGTCGAGGGCATCCGTCACGTGCTCGACGCCCTGCTCTCGGTCGGCCTCGGCTACCTCACTCTCGACCGCGAGTCGGCGACCCTGTCCGGCGGCGAGGCCCAGCGGGTCAAGATCGTGCGGCATCTCGGCAGCGCGCTGACCGACGTCACCTACGTGTTCGACGAGCCGAGCACGGGCCTGCATCCAGCCGACATCCAACGGCTGGTCGCCCTGCTGCAGCGCCTCCGCGACGCGGGGAACACGATCCTCGTCGTCGAGCACCACCCGCAGATCATCGCGGTCGCCGACCACGTCATCGACCTCGGCCCCGGTGCGGGTTCGGCCGGCGGCATCGTGCAGTTCCAGGGCGCACCCGACGATCTGCGCCGCAGCGACACCCTCACCGGGCGCCTTCTCGCGGAGCCGCTGCACCTCGCCATGTCGACCCGTCCGGCGCACGACAGCGTCACCGTGGAAAACGCCCGCTCGCACAACCTCCGCGGGTTCGACGTCGACATCCCGCTCGGGGTGCTCACGGCCGTCACGGGGGTCGCAGGTTCGGGCAAGAGCTCCTTCGCGACCGTGGAGCTGCCGCGTCGGCATCCGGAGTTCACGGTCGTCGGACAGGATCCGCTGCGCGGCGGGGCGCGGTCGACGACGCTGAGCATCCTGCGCATCGCCGACACCGTGCGCGGGGTCTTCGCCGCGGCCTCCGGCCTCGACCCGTCGTGGTTCAGTTTCAACTCCCGCGGCGCCTGTCCGACCTGTCGCGGGCGCGGACACATCACGACGGAGCTCGCCTTCCTCGACGACGTCTCCCTGCCCTGCGACGCCTGCGGGGGCCTGCGCTTCAACCCCACGGCTCTCGAGGTGCAGGTGGACGGTGCCTCGATCGCCGATGTCCTGGCATCGACGCCCGCCGAGGTGAGCGCCCTGTTCGCCGCGCACGACGATGTGGTGGCGGCACTCGACTGGGTGCAGCGCACCGGGCTGAGCTACATCCCGGTCGGACGCTCGCTCGACACCCTCTCGGGCGGGGAGAAGCAGCGGCTGCTTCTGGCCCGGCACCTGAGCGACCCGCAGCGCGATCGCGCCGACCGCATCATCCTGGACGAGCCGACCTCCGGCTTCCATCCGAACGACGTCGACACGATCAACCGCCTGTTCGACGACCTGCTCGACGAGGGGGCGACGCTGGTCGTCGTGGAGCACAACCTGCGGGTGGTCGCGCGCGCGGACCACATCATCGACATCGGTCCGGGCGCCGGGTCGGACGGCGGCCGCCTGATCTTCACCGGTACCCCGGCGCAGATCGTGCGCGACACCGGCTCGCTCACCGGCCGCGCCCTCGCAGCCGCCTCTGCATCTGCCTCTGCACCCGCATCTTCCTGAGTTCCCGCCTCACTCCCCGCTCCCCGTCGCGCGCACCGCCGCGGGTCCGACGGAAAATGCGACCGGGCATGTTTGTGAGGGGTGCGGCGCGATGCCCCGACCTACAATCGTCGGCATGGCAATCCAGCGCAGGGTCAAGTCCGTCGAACAGTCGATGGCGGAGACGCACGACGAGAAACGCTCCCTGAAACGCTCCCTCGGCGTCTGGGACCTCGCGGTCATGGGCGTCGCGGTCGCCGTCGGTGCGGGCATCTTCTCGGTCGGCGCCGAGGCGTCGGCGCGGCACGCCGGCCCGGCCGTCATCATCTCGTTCATCATCGCCGCGGCCGTGTGCGGACTCGCGATCCTCTGCTACGCCGAGTTCGCCTCGTCGATCCCTGTGGCGGGCTCTGCCTACACGTTCACCTACTCCACGCTCGGCGAGTTCCTCGCCTGGATCATCGGCTGGGACCTGATCCTCGAGATGCTCATGGCCTCGGCCGTGATCGCGAAGTACTGGGGCGTCTACCTGGGCGACGCGGTGTCGTTGTTCGACCTGCAGATCCCGATGACCCTCCACCTCGGACCGCTCAGCTTCGACTGGGGCCCGGTCGTGATCGTCGCGATCTTCACGCTGCTGCTCGCCCTCGGCACGCGCCTGTCCAGCCGCGTCAACAGCGTCTTCACCGTGATCAAGGTCGCGATCGTGCTGTTCGTGATCGTCGTCGGACTGTTCTTCGTCAAGGGCGCCAACTACTCCCCGTTCGTGCCGCCGGCACAGGAGGGCGCAGCATCCGAGAGCGTCTGGACGCAGTCGCTGTTCTCGTTCCTGACCGGCGCCGACCCGTCGATCTACGGTGTCTTCGGCATTCTCAGCGGTGCGGCCCTGGTGTTCTTCGCGTTCATCGGCTTCGACGTCGTCGCCACGAGCGCGGAGGAGACCAAGGACCCCAAGCGCACCGTCCCGCGCGGCATCATCCTCGGTCTCGTGATCGTGACCGTGCTGTACGTGCTGGTCGCGATCGTCATCACCGGCATGGTGTCGTACACCGAGCTCGCGAAGCTCGACGAGCCCTCGCTGGCGAGCGCGTTCGAGCTCGTCGGTGCGACCTGGGCGGCGCAGGTGATCGCGATCGGCAGCCTCGTCGGCCTCACGACCGTGGTCATGGTGCTGCTGATGGGCCTCGCCCGCGTCGTGTTCGCGATGAGCCGTGACGGCCTGCTCCCGCGCTCGCTGAGCGTGACGGACGCGAAGCGCGGCACGCCGATCCGCATCCAGCTCATCGTGGGCGTCGTGATCGCGATCATCGCCGGCTTCACGGATGTGCAGGTGCTGGGCGACATGATCAACATCGGAACGCTGTCGGCCTTCGTGCTGGTGAGCATCGGTGTGCCGATCCTCCGCAAGACCCGCCCCGACCTGGAGCGCCCGTTCACGGTGCCGCTGTCGCCGTGGCTGCCGTGGATCTCGGCGCTCGCCTGCTTCTGGCTGATGCTGAACCTCAGCACCGAGACCTGGGTGCGCTTCGCCATCTGGCTCGCGCTCGGCCTGGTGATCTACTTCGCGTACTCGCGGCGGCACTCGCTGATCGGGCGGGAACTCGAGAAGGACGCGCTCGGCGGGCTGCACCGCCCACCCCTGCGCTGACCCCACCTCGCGCGCAACACGACGAAGGGCCCGGCATGCATGACGTGCCGGGCCCTTCGTCGCGGGGTCGGGAACGTCGCGGACGTCGTCCGCGCTTCCGGGGTCCAGCGCGCCCCACCGAACCGATACTCCAGCACTTTCGTCACACGCAGCCTTCCTCCGCAGAGCTCGACCCTTTAGCCTCATATGACTGCTATATGAGTCCATACGGCATAGCAAGCCGTCATCGAGATCCGCGTGGAGGCCACGTTGCAACAACTCATCGAACGCGTACTGGCTCTGAAGATCGAGGAGATCAAGAGCGTCGACATGGATTGCTGCGTCGTCGTCGGCTGACGGCGCGGTAGACCACCCACCCAGAAGAAGCACACCACCCCACCCACACCAAGGAGAAATCATGGACAAACTCATCGACCAGATCCTGGCGGACAAGCGCACCGAGGCGAAGAACGCGGAAACCAGCTGCTGCGCCGCGCCCGCGCCGGTCGAGCTCTGACGAAAGCAGGCGAAGGAACGATGGCGCCCCAGATTCCCCTCGACGTGGGATATGCGATGACGGTGATCGATCGCATCGATGATTCGAATCGCGACACGGTCGAGCAGCAGTTCGTCGAGTGCCTCAAGTTCCTTGCGATCACCTCCTCGACCTCCGGGAGACGCATCGCCGTCATCCCGGAGGTCGACCGGGTCTGGCACGAGCTGATCCTCCAGACCGTCGCCTATGTCCGCCTGTGCGCGAGTCTGCCGGGGAAGCAGTTCTTGCACCATGAGTCCATCTCACCGACCGGATACTACGACCGCGTCGGTGATCGAGAGTTCGTGCGCGAGTTCGTGCAGTGGATACCCGATTACGTCCAGAACTTCGGACCATTCACGGAACGCAGCGCCGCGCTGTGGACGGTCACCGGCTTCTTGGAAAGCGAGATGGGCATGTCTCTTGCCGAGATCAACGCCTTCGGGCGCGAAGAGAGTGCGGAAGTACTGCTCCCCCACGACTCACCGTGGCTTCTCCTCGGCGCGCACACGCACATCTCAGAGCTCCTGGAATCAGATCCGTCGGAGTGACGAAGGTCAGAGCTGTCCGATGAACTCGCTCGCGCATGTGCTTGAGCCCCCCAGCGGCGGGAGCTTCGCGCTTCCGGACATGACACCCTCCAGCGACTTTCAGCGGAAGATCCTCGATCGGATGAGCGCTCTTTCGTGGAACCGCTATCCGTCTGTCTCCGCGGAAGTCCTGCGGAGGACGCCCTGGGACTTCTCTGCGAGTGGTGCCACGACGATCTTCGCTCGAGGGGCAGAGCAGGCAATCCTCGAAGTCCTCCGGTCATGCGCTGCTCGACGCGTCATCATTCCCGAATACTCCTACCCGGGATACGCGAGAGCGTGCAGCTCTATCGGCGCGCAGGTGACCACCTACCGTGATGAAGCTCAACTGCGGGAGATGGCTCAGTCGCCTGCCTCCGTCGAGACGGTGATGGTGATCACCGTTCCGGGCAACCCGATCGACACCGCACAACCGATGACGGATGTCAGGAGCGGCGATCCGAGGGTTCATCTCCTCGTCGACGCCGCCTACGCGGTGCCCTTCGGAGATGAGTTTCGCGCGACCGTCTCGTGGTGGCTGGAGCGTGGAGCGGCCGTCGCCTTCACGTTGTCCAAGCTGGCCAGTCTCGCCGCCACCCGTTTCGGCGGCGTCATCCGACCGAGCGGAGCATTCCCGCGACTGCAGCAGGAACAGAAGTACTGGGATCTCCTCTCGACGGCGGTGATCGACGCCTTCGGTGACCCGCGCATCGTCGCAATGGCATTGGCCCGGAGTCGCGCGCAGCAGGCGATCGGCGCCGATCTGGTGAAGCGGCTCGAGGTGGCACACATTCCGGTTTTCGGCCGTGGCGGTGGTTGCTTCGCCACGGTGCCGTTCGCCTCGATACCGCCCGAGACCAGGGTCGATCTGAGCGCAAAGGACTTCAGTGATGTCTGGACGCGCATTGATGCCTCCCGGCACAACATCGCCGTCCTGAGAGGCCGACGGTGAGCCTACGAGGAATCCGGCAGGACCTGTCCCGCGTGCTGAAGCACGCGACGCCCATGATGCTGGCACAGGTCATCCCGCTCGGCGCTTCGTTCGTCCTGCTGGCGGTGGCTCTGGCTGCGGGACGAACCGACTTCGCCGCCATCATCGGCACGACGGCGACCATCAGTGGGCTCGGGACCCTCATCAACGTCGGCGTCGGGATCGGGACCCTGCGTGATCTGGGTCAGGCACGCACCGATCCGGTCCGGATCGCGGACGCCCTCGCCGGCAACCTCCGCCTCGCGTCGGCGGTGTCCTTCCTCGTCGTCGCGATCAGCGCCGCCGCGGGCGTCGCCCTCAGCTCCGCCTCACCGCCCGGCTCGACCCTCGTGGTGGCGCTCTGGGTCGCGCTGGTCGTACAGCTTCCGGCGAACGTCCTGTCGTCGCACACCAGCGTGCTCTCAGCCGCCTTCCAACACCTCGGCCGTGAGAAGGACAACCTCACGATCACGCTCACCCGATCGCTGGTCGGTCTGGCCCTCGGCGTGGGAATCGTCCTGCTCGTCCCGGATCCGCTCCTCGCCATCGCGCTGCAGTCGGCGCTCGCCTCGGTCATGGTCCTCGCCATGCTCGTGGAACGTCGGCGCCGACTGGTCCGAGCCGGAGTCCGCGTTCGCCTCCTCCGCGCGCCCGACTTCTCGCCCCGACGCATCGGGGATCGAGTCCTCAACTCTCTCGACGGAGCGGTCTTCCTGCTGCTGTTCATGTTCGCGCAGACGATCGCGGCGAGCATCTCGGTGGGCGTCGCCGCCCAGGTCGCCGCCGGGGTCGCGCTGTGCCGGACGATCATCATCCCGCTGAAGATGATCGGACAGACCGCCGGCCGGATGAGCCTCCAGGATCGCGATCGAGGCTCGAACCATCTGATCGCGTCGTTCGCAGCCGTCGGGATCTTCGTCGTACCGGCCGCAGCGGCGCTCCTCCTGCTCGCCGCCGTCGGCGTGAGCCCGGTGGGCGATGCGACGCTGAGCGTCCTCATCGCCGTGCAGCTGCTGCTGGAGCCCTTCTCCGGATCGCTTTTCGCCTATCTGAAGGTCGTCTTCGGCGCCACCGCCGGTCTGCTCGGGCTGATCCTCACGTATCTCGTGCTCGCCCCGGCAGTGCTGCTCGCCTGCCGGTTCCTCGCGCCCGATGCCGCGGCGCTCTGGACCGGCCTCGTACTCGTGCGGTTCCTCTTCA
Source organism: Microbacterium sp. GW821-FHT01D02 (assembly GCF_059422585.1). Lineage (NCBI taxonomy): Bacteria > Bacillati > Actinomycetota > Actinomycetes > Micrococcales > Microbacteriaceae > Microbacterium > Microbacterium sp. GW821-FHT01D02. The sequence goes on from NZ_JBWKXB010000001.1 coordinate 1,190,391, forward strand.
GCGTCTCGAACGCCGCAGCGCTCCGCGCGCGATCACGCCTCGATCTCAGGAACCGGGTGGGAACCAGTCGAGCCCCGCTCGCCTGACTCCCACCCGACACACGATCAGTCGTCGAGGAGCTCCGCCTCGATCACCTCGTCCTCGTCCGGCTCGTCCGTCGGAACGGGCTCGGGCGCGGTCGAGGTGAGCACCAGTCCGGTGCCGTCGGCCGCCATGTCGACGCGCACGGTGTCGCCATCGTGCACGCCGCCGGAGAGCAGCGCGGTCGCCAGCTTGTTCTGCACCTCGCTCTGGATGAGGCGGCGCAGCGGCCGGGCACCGAACATCGGGTCGTAGCCGCGCTCGGCGAGCCACGACCGGGCGTCCGGGGTGACCGCGAGGGTGAGCCGGCGGTCCTTCAGACGCTTGTGCAGCTGGTCGATCGACAGTTCCACGATCTGGGCGAGGTCGTCCTCGCTCAGCGCCGAGAACATCACGATGTCGTCGAGGCGGTTCAGGAACTCCGGACGGAACGCCTGCCGCACGAGGGCCATGACCTGGTCGCGCTTCTCATCGGGTGCGAGCACCGGGTCGATGAGGATCGGCGAGCCGAGGTTCGACGTGAGGATCAGGATCACGTTCGAGAAGTCGACCGTGCGCCCCTGACCGTCGGTCAGACGTCCGTCGTCGAGCACCTGCAGCAGCACGTCGAACACCTCGGGGTGCGCCTTCTCGACCTCGTCGAGCAGGATCACGCTGTACGGGCGACGACGCACGGCCTCGGTCAGCTGACCGCCCTGCTCGTAGCCGATGTACCCGGGAGGGGCACCCACGAGCCGCGAGACCGAGTGCTTCTCGCCGTACTCCGACATGTCGATGCGCACCATGGCGTGCTCGTCGTCGAAGAGGAACTCCGCCAGCGCCTTGGCCAGCTCGGTCTTGCCGACGCCGGTCGGGCCGAGGAACAGGAACGAACCGGTCGGGCGACCCGGGTCGCTGATGCCCGCGCGCGAGCGCCGGACGGCATCCGACACCGCCTTCACGGCGTCCTTCTGGCCGATCAGGCGCTTGCCGAGCTCGTTCTCCAGGTGCAGCAGCTTCTCGCTCTCGCCCTGCAGCAGACGTCCGACGGGGATGCCGGTCCACGCGGCGATCACGGCGGCGATGTCCTCGTCGGTGACCTGCTCGTTGACCATGCGGGGTTCCGCGGGGGTCGCGGCTTCGGCCTGCTCGGCCTCGGCGATGTCGCGCTCCAGACGCTTGATGGTCTCGTACTCCAGCTTCGAGGCCTTCGTGTAGTCGGCGTTGCGCATGGCGAGGTCGCGCTGCGTGATCGCGTCGTCGAGCTGCTTCTTCAGCTCACCGACGCGGTTCAGGCCCTGGCGCTCGCGCGCCCAGCGGGCTTCGAGCTCGGCGAGCTGCTTCTCCAGGCCGACGAGCTGCTCGCGCAGAGCGCCGAGGCGCTCCTTGGACGCCGCGTCCTTCTCCCGCTTGAGCGCGAGCTCCTCGAGCTTCATCCGGTCGACCTGGCGCTTGAGCTGGTCGATCTCGACCGGCGAGGAGTCGATCTCCATCTTGAGCCGCGACATCGACTCGTCGATCAGGTCGATCGCCTTGTCCGGCAGCTGCCGCGCGGGGAGGTACCGGCTCGACAGCGCGGCTGCCGCGACGAGCGCACTGTCGGAGATCGTCACTCCGTGGTGCGCCTCGTACCGTCCCTTGAGGCCGCGGAGGATCGCGATGGTGTCCTCGACCGTGGGCTCGCCGACATAGACCTGCTGGAAGCGGCGCTCGAGCGCGGCATCCTTCTCGATGAACTCGCGGTACTCGTTGAGCGTGGTCGCGCCGATCAGACGCAGCTCGCCCCGGGCCAGCATGGGCTTGAGCATGTTGGAGGCCGCGACGGAGCCCTCGCCACCCCCGGCGCCCATCAGCACGTGCAGCTCATCGATGAACGTGATGACCTGGCCGTCGGACTCGGTGATCTCCTTGAGGACCTGCTTCAGCCGCTCCTCGAACTGCCCGCGATACATGGCACCGGCCACGAGGGCGGAGATGTCGAGCGTGACCAGCTCCTTGTCCTTGAGGGACTCCGCGACGTCACCCGCGACGATGCGCTGGGCGAGTCCCTCGACGACGGCGGTCTTTCCGACGCCGGGCTCACCGATCAGCACGGGGTTGTTCTTCGTGCGGCGGGTGAGCACCTGGCTGACGCGACGGATCTCGCTGTCGCGTCCGATCACGGGGTCGAGCTTGCCCTGCCGTGCACGATCGGTGAGGTTGATGCCGAACTGCTCGAGGGCGGACTGCTGGTCTTGATTCTGGTTACCGGTCTGCGGGGTGGTCATGCGCTCCTCCTGGAGATGCTCCTTCTGGTCGTCTCCCGCCTTCCGGATCGGGAGGCGGGAGGCGGGGTCAAAGTTGAGTCTTGTTGACTCAAGTTTAGCACTCGCCGAGTTTCTCCTCCAGTCCGCGCCTCCCGTCAGCGCTCCCGCACGATCGCGTCCCAGATCGCGGACGCGACAGCGCGCTTGGAACCCGATGCGGTCGCCGACACCGCACCGTCGGGGCCCAGGATATGGACGGCGTTCTCCGCGCTCTCGAAACCGCGCTCCCAGCCGACCTCGTTCACCACGAGCAGGTCGACACCCTTGCGCTGCTGCTTGCCGCGAGCGCGCGCGAGCAGCTCGGCCTCATCCTCCGGAGTCTCCGCCGCGAAGCCGACGACAAGCTGACCCGGGCGGCGTGCCGAGGCCAGGGCCGCGACGATGTCCTCGTTCTCGATCAACTCGATCGCGGGGACTCCCCCACCCTCCTTGGTGAGCTTGCGCTCCGAGACCGCGGCCGGGCGGTAGTCGGCGACCGCGGCGGCCATCACGACCACGTCGGCCTCGACGGCCTCCCGCTTCATCGCGTCGGCGAGCTCGGCGGCGGCCCCCACGACGACGACGCGGATCGCGGGATGCCGTACCTCGGCGAGCACGTCACCCGAGATGTTCGCCGACACCAGCGTCACCTCGGCTCCGCGGGCGGCGGCCTCCGCGGCGAGCGCCGCGCCCTGACGGCCGCTGGAGCGGTTGCCGAGGAAGCGCACCGGATCGATCGGCTCGCGCGTACCGCCCGCCGAGACCACGACGCGCACGCCGGCCAGATCACCCGGGGTCAGCAGCGCCTGTGCCGCCGCGAAGATCTCCTCGGGCTCCGCCATCCGCCCCGGGCCGCTGTCGCCCCCGGCGAGCTCCCCGTCGGCCGGACCCACGAGGTGCACACCGCGCTCGCGCAACGTCGCGATGTTCGCCTGCGTCGCCCGGTTCCGCCACATCTCCGCGTGCATGGCCGGGGCGATCAGCACCGGCGCCTCGGTCGCGAGCAGCGTGGTGCCGAGGAGGTCGTCAGCGAGGCCCGCGGTGATCTTCGCGATCGAGTTCGCGGTGGCGGGCGCCACGATGACGAGCTCCGCGGCCTGCCCGAGCGCGACGTGCCGCACCTTCGCCACGTCCTCGTGCACGCTCGTGGTGACCGGGTGGCGGCTGATCGCCTCCCAGGTCGGCAGCCCCACGAAGCGCAGCGCATCTTCGGTGGGCACCACGGTCACGTCGTGCCCACCCTTCGTGAGCAGGCGCACGAGGTGCACCGTCTTGTACGCGGCGATGCCGCCCGTGACTCCGACGACGATGTTCACGTCTCGATTCTGCCCCAGCATCCACCCGCTCGGGCCGACGTCTTCCGCTCGACCTAGACTTGAGCGCGTGTGCACGGTCGTGATCGATGTCGAAGATGCCGGATTCGCACGACTGCTGGCCGTGCGCGACGAAGACCCGCTACGGGCCTGGGATTCGCTCGGCACCTGGTGGCCGGAGGACTACCCCGGCGTGATCGGCATCCGTGATCGCCGCGCGGGCGGGGCGTGGCTCGCGGCGAACCCCGCCGAACGCCGGCTGGCCGTGCTGCTCAACCGTGCGGACGTGCGCGACCTGACCGACGGTCATGCCGTCTCCCGCGGCTCCCTCGCCCTCGAGTCGGTCCTCGGCCGCTCCCCCGTCGCGCCGCTGCAGATGCACGGCTTCAACCTGCTCGAGGTCGGCCCCGAGGGCGCCCGGGTGCTGTCCTGGGACGGCGTCGAGCTGCGGGAGACCCCCATCGTCCCCGGCACGCACATGATCGCCCACGACGACCTCGACGATGCGACGACCCCGCGGATCGCGGCCTGGCTGCCGGAGTTCCGCTCGCTCGGCCCGACTGCGGACAGTGCGGACTGGACGACGGAGTGGACCGCACTGCTCGCGGCATCCACCGAGCTCCCGCCCGAAGACGACCGCGCGATCATCCGTGACAACCGCCCGCACGGCTACTCCACGCAGTCGCTGCTCTACTGCGTGGCCTCGGTGACCGCCGAGGGCGTCGAGGTGCGCGACGTGGCCCTGCCGTCGCCCGCCCACTGGACCGAATAGCCGCGGGCCCCGAGTCAGGCGCCCGGATCAGGCGGCCGGCACCGCCGAATCCTCGGCGCAGGAGAACCGCGCCCGGTAGGCGGTGGGCGTGAGCCCGAGCACCCGGGCGAAGTTCTGCCGGAGCACGGCCGCCGACCCGAAGCCGCATTCGTCGGCGATGTGCTCGAGCGGGAGGTCGGTGCGCTCCAGCATCCGCTGCGCGTGGATGATGCGCTGCCGCGCGAGCCAGGCCGCGGGCGTCGCCCCGTACTCGGCCTTGAAACGTCGGGCGAAGGTGCGCGGCGACATCAGCGCCCGGGCCGCCAGCTGGTCGACGCCGAGGTCGTCGCGCAGATGCTCGACCGCCCAGTCGGCGACGGCCGCGAGGGAGTCCGTCGGGACGACGGGGATCGGCCGATCGATGAACTGCGCCTGACCGCCGTCGCGCTGCGGCGGCACGACCATCCGGCGGGCGATGCGGTTCGTGAGCTCGGCGCCCACCTCCTGGCGGAGCAGGTGCAGGCAGGCGTCGATGCCGGCGGCGGTGCCCGCGCTCGTGATGATCTTGTCGTCCTGCACGAACAGCACGTCGGGGTCGATGTCGATCTGCGGGTACATGTCGGCCATGACGTGCGCGTACATCCAGTGCGTGGTCGCGCGACGCCCGTCGAGCACCCCGGCCGCGGCGAGGATGAAGGAGCCGCTGCACACGCTCATGACCCAGGCGCCGCGAGCGACGGCATCCCTCGCGACGTCGAGCAGGAGCGGATCGATGTCGCCCCAGCTCTCCCGGGGCACGGGGCAGAACACCACGAGGTCGGCCTCGTACGCGAAGGACAGGTCGTGCTCGACGTTGACCGAGAACCCGATCTTCGATCTCACGACGCCCGCGCGGGGGGCGACGATGCGGAAGTCGAAGTTCGGAACCCCGTCGTCGGCGCGGTCCAGACCGAACGCCTCGCAGGCGACACCGAACTCGAAGGGGGCGAACCCGTCCTGGATCACGCAGGCGACCGTCTTCATGCACACTCCCCGATTGGCAGTTTTCATACGTTCATCGTCTTGTCTGCCACTCGTGGCGGTTCGGCATCGAACGTAGCGTTTCTGCCATGGTACTCCTCATCGCACTCATCGCCCTCATCGTGTGGGCGGCCGTCGCCACCGTCATCGAGCTGCGCCGTGACGGCTACCGCCGCAACCCCACCGATTGGAACCGTCTCGCCGGCCGCGACATCACCCAGCAGGCCGAGTCCGGGCACGGCTACCGCTGATCTCCTGCCTCCGCACGAGAACGGGCATCCTCCCGTGCGCCTCATGACCGCCGGGGCTACGCTCGTCGACATGAGCGACCCCCAGCAGCCTCCCGTGCCGTCGTCCGCGCAGCCGACCCCGCAGGCGCCGGCCGCTCCGCATCTACCCGCGGAACCGCAGTATCCGGCGGGGACGCATGACCTCGGCGCCACCCTGTCGACGGCCGCGCCGCAGGCCCGACCCGCCGCGCCCGGCGCACCTCAGGCGTATCCGACCGCGCCGCCGCCGGGGTATCCGACCGCAGCCCCCGTGGCACAGGCGTTCACGCCCTCCGCTCCGGGATATCCGGGGCCGTATGCGGGGCCGTATGCAGCGCCGGCACAGGCGCGCGGCGGCAACCCGCTCGGACGGACAGCTTTCGTCATCGCGGTGGCCACCTTCGCCATCAACCTGATCGCCTCGCTCGCGCGACCGCTCGTCTACAGCGGCACGGGCGGATACGAGTTCATGCTCGTCATCGACAACGGGATCGGGTTCTTCAGCTTCTTCGGCTACGCGCTGGCACTGGTGCTCGGGCTGATCGCCGCGCGTCGCGCCGCATCGCGGCTGCTCACCGGCATCGCGATCGGCATCGCCGGAGTCGGGGTGATCGGAGTTGCCTTCACGGGGGTCATCATGGTCGCGCTCCGCTACTTCTGAGGCGGCTCAGCAGCCCCTCAGCGCGCGCCGAGAGCACGCGCTCGTAGACCTCGACCATCGCCCGAGCCGGGGTTATCGGAGTCGCCTTCACCCTCAGCGCGCCGAGAGCACGCGCTCGTAGACCTCGACCATCGCCGCCGTGCGGGACGACTGGCGGAAGGCGTCGGCGACCTCGGGGACGGGGACCGGTGCCGTGCCGCCCGCGATGTCGGATGCCGCGCGCCGCAGCGTCTCGGCGAGTGCGCGGGTGCGCTGCGCCTCGCGCTCACGGGCGTTCCGCCGGTCGCCGGCATCCGGCACGGCCCAGAGTCCGCCCCCGAGCTCGGCGGCGATGTCGGGGTCGCAGATCACGGACGGGGTTCCGAGCGTCGCCGCCTCGAACGGGGTCATGCCCTGGGTCTCGAAACCGATCGAGGTCTGCACGAGGGCATCGGCGGCAGCGATCCGCGCCAGGGTCTGCGGATACGTCAGGCGCCCGGCGAAGCGCACGCCCTCGCGCCCCCGGACGATCTTCTCGGCTGCCGAGCGCTGCGCCCCGCCGCCGATGATCTCCAGGTCGGCGTCGACACCGGACGCGACGAACGCCTCGAGGAACGGCAGCAGGCGCTTCTCGGGGCTCATGCGTCCCAGCCAGACGAAGCGCGGGCGTCCGGGCTCGCGCTCCGCGGGTCCGGCGGCGAGGGTCTGCTCGCGCAGGTCGTCGTCGATGCCGTTCCAGATCACGTCCACGCGGGGGAAGACGTCGTGCTGCTCCAGGCGCCGGGCGAAATGGGTCGACGGGGCGGTCACGGCTGAGGCACCGAGCGCGAGTCCGCGCAGGAAGGCCCAGCCGTCGCCGCCCCGCACCGGGCTCCCGATGCCGCGCATCGCGATGCGGCGCCAGGCGTTCAGGGCGGCCAGCACCGGGCGGTGCAGCGGCGTGACGGCGGCGATCCCGACGTCGACGCGGTTGTGCATGGTGTGCACGACCGGGATGCCGTGCCGCTGAGCGTAGCGGTGTCCGATGAACGCACCCCAGAAGTCGGCTTGCACATGCACCAGATCCACCGGGGGCCGATGGGTCATGGCGCGGTCGAGGAAGCGGTCGGTCGCGCGTCCGGGCCAGCTCATCGAGTACTCGCGGTCGACCGTGATCGGCATCGAGGGCAGGTCGATGTACGCCCCGCCGTGGGAGCCGGACGACGTGCGCGACCCGTGCATCTTCGGAGCCACGACCGTGACCGTGTGACCGGCGCGTTCGAGGAACTCCCGCTGGAGCCGCATCGACACCTGCGCTCCACCGAGGGAGTCCAGGTGCTGATCGCCGAAGAAGACGATGTGCATGGCGGGTTACTCCGCCGCCGCCGCGTCACCGCGGCGCGATCCGATGGGGGTACCGTGCATGGCGGGTTACTCCGGCAGCGGCTCGTCGCGGTACAGCGCCTCGAACGTGTCGAGGGTGCGGTTGATGTCGTGGATCGCGACACCGTCGAGCGAGGCCCGCTGCATCCGCTCGTACTCCGCGGGCTCCGCGGTGAGCACGTCGGTCAGGCGCGCCGCGAGCTCCGTGACGTTGCCCGGCTCGAAGAGGTAGCCGTTCTCGCCGTCGTGCACGAGGTGCGGGAGGGCGACGGCATCCGCGGCGACGATCGGCAGGGCCGAAGCCATCGCCTCCATCGTGGCGATGGACTGCAGCTCGGCGATGGAGGCGATCACGAACAGGCTCGCCCGGGACAGCAGGGCGCGGAGCTCCTCGTCGGACGTGCGTCCGTGGAACGTGACGCGGTCCGCGAGGCCGAGCTGGGTCGTGAGGTTCTCGAGCTGCTTGCGCTGGTCGCCGCCGCCGACGATGTCGAACGTCGTCTCGAGCGCGGGGTCGAGCTCGGTCATCGCCTTGAGGATGACCTCGACCTGCTTCTCGGCGGTGAGGCGGCCGACGAAGATGATGCGGTTCTTCTCGCGCGGGGCGATCACCGGGGTGTACTGCGTGCGATCGATGCCGCAGCTGACCGGGATCACACCCTTCACCTCGACCGTCTTCTCCAGGAAGTCGGCGGCGCGGCGGGTGGGCGTGGTGATCGCCCGCGTCAGATCGAAGGTGCGCTTGGCATCGGCCCACGCGAACTTGAGCACCATGTCGTCGATGAACTTCGGCATGGTCGTGTGGTCGAGGATGTTCTCGGCCATGACGTGGTTGGTCGCGATGACGGGGATGCCGCGCTCGTGCGCGACGTACGCGAGACCGCGGCCGATCACGATGTGCGACTGGATGTGCACGACATCCGGCTGCACCTGGTCGATGACCTTGCGGGCGTAGGGCTTCGAGCGCCACGGCCACACGAAGCGCAGCCAGTCGTGCGGCGCCCAGCGCACCGACGGCAGTCGGTGCAGGGTCATCGGCTCGCCCTCGATGACCTCGGTGTGCGGCTGCGCGCGGCGGTAGGCCTGGTTGGGGGCGACGACATGCACATCGTGCCCGCGCTGCACCAGGCCGGCGGCGAGGCGCTCGGCGAAGCGGGCGGCGCCGTTGATGTCGGGCGCGAACGTGTCGCAGCCGATCACGATCTTCAGCGGGCGGGGTGCGGGTTCGGCGGCGGGGCCGCTCGACGGATCGATCGGATCGTCGGAGGAGGTCACAGACATGCTGCCTTACGATGTGGCGGCCAAGGAGGAGCCCTGGTCGGGCGCTGGCCACTCTACCCGAGGGCCCTGATCGCGCGGCCGAGGCGTACCGGCATCACCCAGCACCAGCCGTTACCGTGGAGGCATGCGACTGACTGCCGACGCCGATCCCCAGCTGTGGATTCCCGTGACGGACTCGCTCGGATGGAGGGGCCGCCGACACCGCAAGGCCGCCATCCGGATGCTGCTCGGTCAGGTCAATGCCGCCGTGGGCGCCACCGAGCGCCCGGGATCGCGGTTCGGCGCGTGGGCGATGAGCCAGGCGGCGCCGATGCTGATGAAGCGGGCCGACGGGCGCGTGCTGGTGTGGACGTGGAAGGCCGAGCCCGATTTGGTCGTGGCGATGGCGACCGCGCAGGTGCTGACCCCGGACGTGCGGATCGCCCGGGCCTCGATGCCGATGGACTACGACGACACCGAGTCGTTCCCCACCCGGCTCGGCGTGGGCGAGAAGCTGCTCGTGCCGATGCCGCCCTCGCCGTCGTCGCCCCCGTTCGCGACGTACACCTGGGACACCGGGACGCATCTGGTGACGCTCACCGCGGTGTGCAGCGACAAGGAGCGGTTCGGAACGCTGATCGGAGCGCTCGACGAGCTGGCGCGCAGCATCCGCATCGCCGACGACCTCGCGGGCGGGGAGTCCCCCGAGGTGCTGCGGCTCGATCCGGCCTGAGCGCGGGGACGGCGTCCGATCAGGCGGATTCCGCCGGCGGCTGCCACAGCTCGATCGCGAGGCCCTCGGGGTCGTGGATGCGGGCGAACGTGCCGTACTCCGCGGTGTTCCACTCGTCCCGACGCTCCACCGGGATGCCCTCGGATTCCAGCCGCGCGGCGAGCTGCTCGATGTCGGCCACGCGCAGGTTCAGCATGAACTGCTGGTCGGCCGCGAAGTAGTCGCTGTCGGCGGGGAACGGGGCGAACACCGTCATGCCCGCCTCCTGCTGCCAGATCCCCGTGTGGCCGGCGCTGATCCCGAGATGCTCCTTGTACCAGGCGGCCCGCGCCTCCGGATCTCTGCTGCGGAAGAAGAGGCCGCCGATACCGCTCACGTCTGAGGTCATGTTCCCGTTCTAGTGCACCCCTCGGACGCGATCCAGTGGCGTGCGCGCCCGTGCGCGATACAAATTAGTGAAGAGAGGTAACAATGCAGTAGCATCACAATCATGAACCAGCTGCTCCTCGACCGCCTGCTGCAGATCGCCGACCTCTTCCAGAAGGACATGGCGCGCGCGTTCGCCGGCACCGGCCTCACCACGGCGCGTGTGCAGTTGCTGTGGACGCTGCACCATGCCGGGCCGTCGACGCAGCAGAGGCTGGCCCGCCTGTGCGAGGTCACGCCGCGCAACATCACCGGACTCGTCGATGCGCTCGAGGCATCCGGTCATGTCCGTCGCACGCCGCATCCGACCGATCGACGCGCGGTGCTGGTCGAGCTGACCCCGTCGGCGGCGGCCACGATGACGCAGATGCAGAACGAGCACGCCGCACTCAACGCGACCCTCGTCGGGGCCGTCGCGCCGGAAGACCGCGACGCCGTCGAGAGAGGCATCGGCATGATCGCCGCCCACCTCGAGGTGCTCGTGGCGCAGGCGGTCGGAGCAGAGACCGCGGAAGCGTCCGATCCGTCAGGCGCATCCGCGGCACCCACGGCGGCAGATACGACGGCGGCGGCACGATGAGCACCGACCCGAGCCGGACCGGCCCGACCCGGACCCACGCGGCGGCGCCGTCTCGAGGCGCGCGGGTGCTCGGCGGACTCCGCCGCGCGCTCCATGCCGAGGGACGCGTCTATGCCAGCATCGGTCGCGCGATCGCTCGCCGTCCCGCCGTCCCAGCCGGCGGAACCGGGCTCAGCTACCACCGGCCGATCCTGACGATCCTGTTCGTCTTCATCGTGCTGTCCGCCGTCGAGATCCCGATCCTCGACCTGATCGTGCACCCGTGGCCGGCCGTGCGCATCCCGCTGCTGATCATCGGGATCTGGGGCCTGACGTGGATGCTGGGGCTGCTCTGCGCGATGCTCTTCCGACCGCACGCGGTGGCCTCGGACGGCATCCACGTGCGGAGCGGTCTGGAGGTCGACGTCCCCATTCCCTGGGAGGCGGTCGCGTCGGTCGCGATCGCCAAGCGCATCGACCAGCCGAAGCAGCCCCGCGTGACCCCCTCCGACACAGGGGCCGAGTACGCCGAACGGATGCAGGACGAGACGAACATCGAGATCGAGCTCGAGCGCCCGCTCGCGATCCGGCTTCCCGGCCTCCCTCCGCGTGGTGGAGAACACGAGGTCACGCGCATCCGTCTCTGGGCCGACGAGCCGCGGGCGTTCCTCGACGCCGCACGCCCGTTCCTGACCGCGGCGGGATGAGCATCGCCCGCGACCGGACGCCCGCGGGCGATGCTCAGTCCAGCCCGCGCTCCGCGAGCCAGTCCTTCGCGACCCTGGCTGGCGCCCGCACCAGCCAGGCATCGGCGATGAGCTCCTCCAGCCGGTCCCGGTCGACGACGTCGAGCCGCACGAGCAGCCCGGGGTATTCGTCGAAGTGCGGAATCGTGAACAGCGCCTCGGGCTCGGCGGCGAGCAGCGCCTCCTTCTCGCCGAGGTCGGCGACGCGCACCGCGAGCACCGCCCCCTCCGGCCAGTCCCGGCCGATCTCGGCGAGCTGCCGCAGATCGGCCCCGGTCGGGCCCCGCAGCCACGCGAACTGGCCGCTCTTGAGCCTCCAGGCCGCTGCGCCGGTGTGACCGCTCACGGCCTCCACCGCGCCGGGGAGGGCGAGGGCGATCGCCCGCACATCCTCGATGCTCACCATCCCGCCATCGTCGCGCACTCGACCTCCTGCCACAATGGCCCCATGCTCCCGGCCTGGACGCGCCCACCGACACATCGCGAACTCCTCGACCGCGGGGCCGAGGCCCGCAGACGCGCGCCTCGTCGCACGCTCGCCGACCTCGCGACCGGGCAGCGAGATCCGCTCGGGATCCTCGCCCGTCAGAACCGCTCCCGCATCCCCGAGCTGCTGCCGCTGCGCGCGGAGCGGATGGTCGCCAGCCCCTTCGCGTTCTACCGCGGCACCGCGGCACTGATGGCCGCCGACCTCGCGGATGCTCCGCACAGCGGCATCCTCGTCGCCTCGTGTGGTGACGCGCACGTGTCGAACTTCGGCTTCTACGCCTCCGCCGAGCGCAGGCTCATGTTCGATCTCAACGACTTCGACGAGGCCGCGTGGGCGCCGTGGGAGTGGGACGTGAAGCGCCTGGTCGCGAGCATCGTCATCGGCGGACAGGCCGGCGGGCGCAGCGACGAGGTCATCGACGCCGCCGTCCTCGCGGCCGTCGCAGGATACGCGCGCGGCATCGCGCGAGCGACCGAGCTGAGCCCCACCGCTCGCTACTTCACGCACTTCGACGTCGCCTCCGCACGGACCATGCTCGACAAGGCCTCCCAGAAAGCCATCCGCAGCGCCGTGAAACAGGCCGAGCGGCGCACCGGCGAGCGCGCGGTGCGCCGCCTCACCGAGGAGGACGCGGACGGTCGGCGCCGGTTCCGGCATGAGGAGCCGACCACATCGCCCGTCGGCCCCGCGGTCCTCGACGACGTGCAGGATCTGCTCGCACAGTACCGGCGCACCACGAGCCCGGACGTGGCTCTGCTGTTCGAGCACTTCACCGTGAGCGACGTCGCCCGGCGCGTGGTCGGCGTGGGCAGCGTGGGCACCCGCTGCTATCTCGTGCTCTTCCAGGACGGCGAGGGCAGTGCGGTCCTGATGCAGCCCAAGCAGGCCTCGCGGAGCGTGCTCGCCGAGTACGGACGCATCCCGCAGCCGGCGACTCTGCGCGAGGCGATCGACGCCGGCGGCGAAGGGGCGCGCGTGGTGGCGATGCAGCGCATCCTGCAGGCGCTGTCCGACCCCTTCCTCGGCCACATGCGCAACGCGAACGCCGACTTCTACGTGCGGCAGTTCCACGACATGAAGGGCAGCATCGACGTCGAGGAGCTCGACGACGGTCCGTTCGTCACGTACGGGCAGGCCTGCGCCGCGACCATCGCCCGGGCACACAGCCAGTCGCTCACCGCGACGGAGGTCGCGGGCTACGTCGGCAGCGGACGGGTGCTCGGCCGGGCCCTTCTCGAGTGGGCGCGCGCGTACGCCGCGGTGTCGTCGGCCGACCACGCGGCGTTCCGCGCGTCCCTCAGCGCGTGATGCGCAGCGTCCGCACCTCGAACGGCCGCAGCTTCAGCTCGCCGCCCCGGCGCGCCTCCTCGATGTCGTCCTCGATCAGGCTGACCTCGCGCACCTCGCGGTGCTCGAAGCCGACCGTCAGCTCGCCGACGGCACGCCGTCCGAGCGCCTCGTAGACGCGCACGATCACGTCGCCGGAGCCGTCGTCGGCGAGCTTGACCGCCGACACCACGATCCCCTCGCCCTGCACGGACACCAGCGGCTCGACCTCGCGCGCACCCCGCACGAGAGTGGGCAGGGCGTTGATCCGGATGCCCTCGGCCGTGGCGATCGCGGCATCCGCACCGATCACGAAGCCGACCTCGATCTCGTGGTGGCCGTGGTCGGTGTCGGGGTCGGGGAAACGCGGTGCCCGCAGCAGCGACAGCCGCACGGTCGTCGTGACCGCGTCGTCGGACACCTCGCGCGAGGTGTCGTAGCCGTAGATCGAGTCGTTCACCAGAGCGGCACCGAAGTCCTGCTCGCGCACCAGCACGAAGCGGTGCATCGACGTCTCGAACTTGGCCGCCTCCCAGCTGGTGTTCGTGTGCGTCACACGCGACTGGAACCCGAACTGGGTCTCGGCCTCGGTGTGCGCGGCCTGGATGTCGAGCGGGAAGGCGAGCTTGAGCAGCTTCTCGGTCTCGTGCCAGTCGACCTCGTTGCGCAGCAGCACGGTCCGGGAGCCCGGCGTGAGGATGATCGTCTGCTCGATGGTCGACTCCGAGAACGGACGGACGACCACGATGCGGGCCGACGCGCCGACCACCGACGCTTCGATCGACGACACCGCGGTGAGGTCTTCGACGCTGTTGCGGTAGTACCGGTCGATGTCCCACGCGTCCCACATGTTCGGGAAGTCCTGGTGCAGTTGGAACAGGTTCGCTGCCTTGCCCGGCGCGACCGCGTCGCGACCGGTGGCCTTGTCGACCGCGGAGACGATGAGCCCCTCGGCCGAGACGAGCACCGAGACGAGCTCGTTCTCCATCCGCCAGCCGCCGTCCTCCTCGGTGAGGGAGACCGCGGCGGCGGTCGACTCGGGGACGAACGCCGCCCCGAGTGCGCGTCCATCCTTCGTGGCGCGACCAACCGACGACGGCTCGAACAGCAGCTTGCGATCGCCCTCGCCGGCGAGCGAGCGACGGGCGGCGTCCGCGATGTCGCGAGCATCCGACAGCACGTCCGACAGCACGGCGACCGCCTCGCGATGCACCCACGCGATCGAGGTGCCGGGCAGGATGTCGTGGAACTCGTGCAGCAGCACGGCCTGCCAGAGCCGGTCGAACTCGGCCTGCGGGTAGGCGGCGCCGGTGCGCACGGCATCGGTCGCGGCCCACAGCTCGGCCTCGATCAGCGCGTGCTCGGCCCAGCGGTGCAGCGCCTTGGTGGCGTGCTGGCTCGTGAGCGTGCCGCGGTGCAGCTCGAGGTAGAGCTCGCCGACCCACACGGCCGGATGCGGCAGCTCGGCCTTGGCGGCGTCGAAGAAGACGTCCGGGTGCTCCCACACCACCTGCGCGCTGCCCTCGAGGTCGCGCAGACGCTCGGCCTTGCCGGTCATCTCGCGGGTCGTGCCACCGCCGCCGTCACCCCAGCCGACCGGAGCGATCGACCGCGAGCTGAGGCGGTTCTCCTTGAACTGCCGCGACGCCTTGGCGACCTCCATGCCGCTCAGCTGCGAGTTGTAGGTGTCCATCGACGGGAAGTGCGTGAACACCTGCGAGCCGTCGATGCCCTCCCACAGGAAGGAGTGGTGCGGGAAGACGTTCTGCTGGTTCCACGAGATCTTCTGCGTGAAGAACCATTCGAACCCGGCACGGCGCATCAGCTGCGGCAGAGCCGGCGAGTAGCCGAAGCTGTCCGGCAGCCACACGCCCTTCGAGCGGATGCCGAACTCGCGCTCGAAGAACCGCTGCCCGTGCGAGAACTGCCGCACGAGCGACTCCCCCGTCGGCATGACGGTGTCGGACTCGACCCACATCCCGCCGAGCGGCAGGAAGCGCCCGGCGGCGACGGCAGCCTTGACCCGCTCCCACACCTCGGGGCGGTGCTCCTTGATCCAGGCGTACTGCTGCGCGCTGGACATGCCGTACTGGAACTCGGGCTGCTCCTCGATGAGCGTCGTCATCGAGGAGGTGGTGCGCGCGACCTTGCGGATCGTCTCGCGCACGGGCCACAGCCACGCGGAGTCGATGTGCGCGTGGCCGACGGCCGAGATCCGGTGCGCGCTCGCCTCGGCCGGAGCGGCCAGCACGTCGGCGAGGCGAGCGCGGGCGTCGGGGGCCGTCTCCACGATGCGCTGCAGGTCGAGCACGTCGAGCGCGTCGTCCATGGCCTGCAGGATGCGCATGCGCCGCGGGGAGGTCGCCGGCAGCTCGGCCTGCAGCTCGAACAGCACCTCCAGGTCGAGCGACAGGTCGAAGACCTCCGGCTCGAACACGGCCAGGTCCATCCGCCGCGCGCGGTAGAGCGGCTCCTTCGAGGAGGTGAGGATGTCGCCCTCCTGCGTCGGCAGGAAGGGGTGGTAGTCCAGGAGCACCGGGTTGGATGCCGCTTCGAGGTACAGCTCCACGGGCTCGTCGCCCGCGGCCGTCTCGGCGATCGGAACCCACTGGTTGCGCGGGTTGATGCTCTTCACCGGGATCGGGTCGGACCCCGCGTCGCCGGCGCGGTACGCCAGGGCCTCGCACTGGAAGCCCGTCATGTTCACGTCGAAGCCGAGGTCGATGAGCGCCTC
The DNA here is from genome assembly GCF_059422585.1 of Microbacterium sp. GW821-FHT01D02. Classification (NCBI taxonomy): domain Bacteria; kingdom Bacillati; phylum Actinomycetota; class Actinomycetes; order Micrococcales; family Microbacteriaceae; genus Microbacterium; species Microbacterium sp. GW821-FHT01D02. The sequence goes on from NZ_JBWKXB010000001.1 coordinate 1,206,365, forward strand.
GACGCGGCGTCCCGCCCACCCGGCGGGCACGCGTCCGGTGAGCTTGAACCAGGTGGTCCCCCACGCAGGCCCCCAGGGCGCACCGACGACGCCGGGTGCGTAGTCGAGCGCGAGGCCCTCGGCCGGGGCGATCGGCTCGCCGGGGAGTTCATGGATCTCGACGTCCAGCGGCACGGAGGCCGAGTGGATGGCCGGGCGGATGCGCTCCTCGAGCACGCGCTTGACGCGGCCGACGGTGAGCGAGGTGTCGTCATGCATGGGTGGGTCTCCGGGCTCGACGGTGGGTGGTCAGGGGTCAGGGCTGTGTTCGGCGCAGTCGGGGTCGACGCTACCCGCGTGATCGCCGCGGTCCGGTCGCGACACCGATGGCGGCGTCGATCGCGCAGAAGTCGTCATGCGAGAGCACGCTCCCGCCGTTCCAGGCGCGCTCGGCCATGGCCCGCAGCGGTCGACGGATGCCGGCGATGACCTCGTCGGGCGTCTGCGCGGCCGGGTCGTCCGACCAGACGGAGAACGAGGTGCCGAGGAGCGCGGACGGATAGGGCGCCGCGATCTCCTGCCGGATCCCGCCCGGCAGCGTCGGGAACAGCCCGGGGTGCCAGTCGGCTTCCCAGATGCGCGCGCTCGTCGGATACGTGTAGCCGGCCTTCTCGCCGAGGACGTAGTAGAAGAGCCCGTCGTGGAAGTTCACGAGCGGATGCCCGGCATCGACCGCCGCCGAGAGCGGTCGCATCTGCGGGTGCCAGTTCGTCCACCACGTGAGCGTGACGTCGGCGGCGAGCGCGACCGCCTCGCTGCGCAGCATCCCGTCGTTCCAGGCCCGCGGGGCGAGTCCTCGCGCGCGGAGGTGGGCGGCGATCTCGTTCACGAACCCCGTCAGCAGGTCGAATCCGGTCGCCCGCGGACCGTGGCGATCCCGAGCCGCGGAGGCGAGCGCGGGATACTCGTCGATCCGCGCGAAGTCGACGAACTCGTCTCCACCGAGGTGCCAGCGCCTGCTGCGGGGGAACAGCTCGGCGACGTCGTCGATCAGCACTCGCGCGAAGGCGCTCGCCGCTGCACTGGTGATGTCGAGGGCATGGCCGGTCGGCAGGCCGCCGGCGTCGGCGAGCCGGTGCTCCGGATGCACGGAGAGCACGTGGCGGAGGTGCCCCGGCATGTCGAGCGAGGGCACCAGGTCGATGTGCAGGTCGGCCGCGGCATCCGCGATCTCGAGCGCCTCGGCGCGGGTGATGTGGGCGTCCGAGACCACCTCGGGAAAGGCGTCGGAGCCGATCCGGAACCCCTCGTTCTCGGACAGGTGCCACTGGAACGTGGTGATGCCGACGTCGGCGAGCGCGTGCAGCAGGTCGATGATCCACGCGGCAGGGAAGTGCTTGCGGGCGGCGTCGAGGTGGAACCCGCGCTCGGCGACCGCGGGTGAGGAGGAGACCCGCCCCTGTGGGATCCCGCCCTGCGCCCGCAGGTTGTGCAGCAGCTGTCGGGTCGCCCGGAACACTCCGTCCGCACGCCCCGCCCGCACCTCGATGTCGGCGGCGACGTCGATGGCGAAGGACTCCCCGGTCTGGTCGTCCCGCCGCAGCCGGATGACCGCGTCGTCACCGTAGGGGATCCCGCACGCGGCGAGCTCGCCCTGGAGCCGGATGGCCTCGCGCGCGAACACGTGCTCCTCCGCGAGGACGCACACCGACGCGGGGCGCCACATGTCGGCGCGGAGATCGAGGGCCGTCGGCTGCGGGATCGCCAGCCACCGCACCGCCTGCGCGGCAGCATCCGGAATCGCGGTCACCCCTTGACGCTTCCCTCTTCGACGCCCTTGAAGAACTGCTTCTGCAGCACCGCGAACAGCACGATGATCGGGACCAGCGCGATCATCGTCCCCGCGGCGATCACCCGGGGATTGGCCGCGAAGTTCGAGCTCAGATACTGCATGCCGACCGTCAGCGTGTAGTTCGCGGGGTCGGACAGCACGACGAGGGGCCACAGGAAGTCGTCCCACGCCCCGATGAAGGCGAACAGGGCGACCACCGACACCATGCCGCGCACGTTGGGCCAGACGATGTGGCGCAGCCGCTGCATCGTGTTGGCGCCGTCGATCGTCGCGGCGTCCAGGGTGTCCGGCGGGATCATGCGGCAGGCGGCCATCATGAGCAGCACGTTGATCGCCGCGATCGCGCCGGGGAGGAAGACGCCCCACAGGGTGTTCGCGAGTCCGAGCGACTTGATCGTGAGGTACTGGCTGGTCAGCGTGACCTCGCCGGGGAGCAGCAGGGTGGAGAAGAAGATCGCGAGCACGATCCACTTGCCGCGGAACTTCATGGTTCCGAGCGCGTAGCCGCCGATCGTGGCGAACACCACGTTCGTGAGCACCGTGCCGACCCCGACGAGCAGGGAGTGCCACGCGTAGTCGAGGACCGGGATCGTGCGGAACACCTCGGCGTAGTTGTCGAGCGTCGGCGCCTGCGGGAGCAGCGACGGCGGGAAGTCGTAGATGTTCTCGGTCGCACCCTTGAACGACGTCGACATCTGCCACAGGAACGGGAACACCATGATGGCGAGCACGCCGAGCAGCAGCGCGTACTTGCCGATGAGGCCGCCGAGCGACGGCTTCATGATGTCGGCGGATCCGCGCGTGCGGTACGGCCGGTCGCGGCGCGGGCGTCCGGTGCCGTCCTCGGTCCGCTGCGTCACGTGCGCCTCGGTCTGTGTCGCGGTCATCGCAGGGCCTCCTCTGCGGCGGCGATCCGCGCGAGTTTCGCGTCCCGGGCCGCACGCCGTCCGGCGAGGGCCTCCTTGATCGTGTCGCTGTTGTTGGCGATGCCCACGATCGCCAGCGGGACGAGCGTCAGCAGGAACAGCACCAGCGAGATCGCGGATGCGTAGCCGACCTGGCCGTTGAGCCCCTTGCCCATGGACTGGATGAGCATCACCATGCTCATGGCCTGACCCCCGGGACCGCCGGAGCCGTTGGAGAGCACGTACAGCTCCGTGAACACGCGCATCGCGCCGACGCACACCAGCACCGAGACGAGCATCATCGGGCCGCGCACACCGGGCACGGTGACCGACCAGAAGCGGCGCCAGCGACCGGCACCGTCCATGGCCGCGGCCTCGTGCAGCTCACGGCCGACGTTCCCGAGGGCGGCGAGGTACACGACCATGTAGTAGCCGAGCCCCTTCCACACCGTGAGGCCGATGGCGCAGCCGATCAGGAGCCAGCGGTCGGAGAGGAACTCCACCGGGCGATCGATCAGCCCGAAGAAGCTCAGCGCCGAGTTGATCGTGCCGCTGCCGGAGAAGAGGAACTCCCACACGATGGCCACGACGACCGCCGAGGCGATGACGGGGAAGTAGAACGTGGTTCGGAAGAAACCGATCGCCGGGATCTTGCTGTGCACGAGGAGTGCCAGCAGCAGCGGCAGGAAGGTGAGCAGCGGCACGCACACCACCACGTAGACGAGCGACGTCGTCAGCGCGTAGCCGAACCGGTCGTCGCCGAGCATCTTCTCGAAGTTGTCGAGCCCGACGAACTGGGCGGGACGAAGGGGGCGGGCATCCGTGAACGCGAGCGCGATCGTGTTCAGGAACGGCCAGAGGGCGAACACGAACACCCAGATGACACCGGGAAGCACGAGCAGGTACGGCGTGTACCAGCGCTGTCGTCTCATGAGGCGTCCACCCCCTTCATCTCGTCGTCGCCGGCTCAGCCGACGACGTTCTGCTCCGCGTACTCGACGGCCTTGTCCAGAGCGTCCTTCGCCGAGATGTCCCCCTTGACCGCGAGCGCGATCTGCTGCTTGGCGTACGTCTCCATGGCCTCGGTGAACTGCGGTGCGCCGAGCATCCGCGCGTCGTTCATCTGCGAGGCGGCGAGGTCGTTGGCCGTGGCCTGCATCTCGTTCTGGGCGGTCTCCGCGAACACCGACGGGTCTTCGTTCGCGGCCTTGGTGCCGGGGAAGAAGCCGGTGGCGAGCTTGACGAACTCGATCTGGTTGTCGGTGTTCGTGAGGAACTCGGAGAAGGCGAGCGCGGTGGCCGCGTTGTCGGAGTTCGCCGAGACGCTGATACCCTGCACGAACAGCGGCGGGTTGCCGAAGCCGTTGGTCACGTCGACGTCGGGGAGGAGCGTCGGTGCGTTGACCGCGATGTCCTTGTCGATGTAGTTCGGCCCGGCGGTCGCCCAGGCGACGGTGCCCTTGTTGAAGTTGTTGATGTTGGCGTTCGCCGTTCCGGCGTTCTGCAGCGCCTCCGGCGAGATCGCACCGGCCTTGTAGAGCTCGGCGTAGCGCTCGACGATCGCGACGGCCTCGGGCGTGTTGAAGACGAACTTCCCGTCCTTGTACACGTCCTGCGTGCCACCGCCGTCGGACACCATGATCTGGAGCGACTTGGGGCTCGGCACATCGGAGATGGTCTGGATGCCGGCGGCGGCGAGCTTCTCGGCCGCGTCCATCGTCTCCTCGAACGTCTGCGGCGTCTCGGTGACGCCGCCCTTCGCGAGCAGCGCCTTGTTCCAGTAGTTGAGCTCGGTGCCGAGGTACCAGGGGAAGCCGAACGAGCCGTCGATGCCGTCGTAGGTGTACGCCGCGACGCCGCCGTCGACGTAGTCGTCGATGACCTTCGATGCGCTGCCGAGGTCGAGCAGCTGACCGGCGGAGGCGAGCGAGTACGCGTACTCGGGCGGGAGATTGATGACGTCGGGCAGCTCGCCGGACTCGGCCTGCTGGAGGATCTTGTCCTCGTAGCCGTCGGCCGGCTGGTCGATCCACTTCACCGTGGTGCCCGGGTTCTCCTTCTCGAACGCGGCGACGACGCCCTCGAAGTAGGGCGTGAACTTGTCGTTCTTGAGCGACCAGGTCTGGAAGGTGATCTCGCCCCCGATCTCGCCGTCGGCGGCGGATCCGCCGGAGGTCGTGGCTCCGCCCGTGCAGGCGGTGAGCGCGAAAGCAGTGGCGACCGCGATGCCTGCGGCGACAGTGGTGCGGAACTTCATGGACATTCTCCTTCGAAGTGATCCAGGGTGCGGCGTCTCGTGTGAGTCGCTGTGGCAACCTCTACTAAAACGATATAGTGACCATAGCATGACACATCGGCGTTCGAGGCGTCCACCTCCGCGAGGCCTCACCCCCTGCCGATCCCGGAAAGGACAGCGATGCCCACCCCCACCAACGTTCCCCTGCGCTTCGGCGCCAACTACACGCCGCGCTCGCAGTGGATGCACGCCTGGATGTCGCTGGACCTCGACGAGGTGCGCCGCGACTTCGGCGCGCTCGCCGAGCTCGGCCTCGACCACCTGCGCATCTTCCCGCTGTGGACGGTGCTGCAGCCGAACCGCACGCTGATCCGCGAAGAGGCGGTCGACGATGTGCGCGCAGTGGTCGACGTCGCGGCGGAGTTCGGACTCGATGCCAGCGTCGACGTGATCCAGGGGCATCTGTCGAGCTTCGACTTCATCCCGTCCTGGCTGTTCACCTGGCACGACAAGAACATGTTCACGCACCCCGACGCCCTCAGCGGCCAGGCGGAGCTCGTGACCCGGCTCGGCGAGCGCCTGGGCGGCGCCTCGAACTTCCTCGGCTTCACGCTCGGCAACGAGACCAACCAGTTCTCGGCTCAGACGCACCCCTCCCCGTGGCCGGTCACCGAGGCCGAGGCCGCGAACTGGATCACGACGCTGCTGGACGCCGCGCACACCGCCGCCCCCGCGCAGCAGCACGTGCACAGCGAATACGACGCCGCCTGGTACATGGACGGACACGGCTTCACGCCCGCGCTCGCCTCCCGGCTCGGCGACATCACGACGGTGCACTCGTGGATCTTCAACGGCACCGCGCAGAAGTACGGCGGGCGTTCGGTCGCGTCGGACCGGCACGCCGAGTACATGATCGAGCTCGCACGCGGGTTCGCCACCGATCCCGCGAAGCCCATCTGGCTGCAGGAGGTCGGCGCCCCGTCGAACTGCCTGACGCCCGAGCAGACCCCCGACTTCCTCGAGGCGACGCTGCGCTCGGTCGCCCGCACCGAGAACCTCTGGGGTGTGACCTGGTGGTGCTCGCACGACGTGAGCCGCAGCCTCGCCGACTTCCCGGAGCTCGAGTACACGCTCGGCCTCGTCGACCAGAACGGCGAGGCCAAGCCGATCGGCCGTCGTTTCGCCGAGCTGATCCCCGAGCTGCGCGAGCGTCGGCCCGCCCCGGCCCGCACCCTCGGGATCGTCGTCGAGGTGGACGAGGCCGAGACGCCGATCAGTCGCGGGGCCATGAGCCCCGGCGGCACGATCTTCCAGGCCTGGGTCGACGCCTGCGAGGCCGGCGCGGATCCGTCGATCGTCACGTCGATCGACGCCGCGAAGCCCGAGGTCCTGGCCGCACGCGGCATCACGGAGCTCGTCCGTCCGGTCGTCGAGCGCACCGAGTACGCCTCGCGGAACACCGTCGTCTGACGCCGCCGCGGGAGCACGGCCGTCAGCGCGGGGCGGCGGTGCTCTCGCGCACGGTGAGCTGCGGGACCGGGGCGCCGCGGTCGGGCAGCGGCTCCGGCGCCTCGATCTGCTCGAGCAGGAACGCCGCGGCATCCGCCCCCAGCGCGAACGTGTCACGCGTGATGCAGGTGATGGACGGATGCACGAGGCCCGCGACGACCGAGTCGTCGAAGGAGGCGATGGAGATGTCGGCCGGCACGGACAGGCCCATCTCCTGGGCGACCCGGAGACCGGCGATCGCCATCACGTCGTTGTCGAAGACCACGGCCGTCGGCCGGTCGGCCCGGCTGAGCAGACGCCGCATGGTGGCGGACGCGGCGGCCGGCGAGAAGTCGGTCGCGATGGTCTCCCCGGTGATCCCCCGCGATTCCAGTCCGGTGAGGACGTCGGTGCGGAGGCGGGTGTGCTGGAACTCGGCGGGGCCCGCGACGTAGACGACCGAGCGGTGGCCGATCGCGACGAGGTAGTCGAAGAGCGAATGCGCGACCTGGCTGTCGTCGAGCCACATGGTGGCGGGATGCCCCTCCTCCGAGGCGTCGCTGCCGATCACGATCGCGGGCAGCCCCAGGTCGCGGAGCACGGGGAGGCGCGGGTCGTCGTCGCGCGGGTCGATCACGATGACGCCGTCGACCTGGTGCGAGCTGCGCCAGCGCCGATAGGTCGCGACCTCGTCCTCCACCGACGCCACGAGCACCATCTGCATCGCGATGCGGTGCTCGGCCAACGCCGACTGCACGCCCGCGATGAGATCGGTGAAGAACGCCTCGGCGCCGAGCGTCCCGGCGGAGCGGTTGACCGCGAAGCCGATGACGCCGGCGCGCGAGCCGACCAGCGCCCGCGCCGCCGAGCTCGGGAGCCACTGGTGCTCCTCGGCGATGTCGAGGATGCGCTGCCGCGTCTGCTCGCTCACCCCCGGACGTCCGTTGAGCGCGAAGGACACCGCTCCCGGCGACACCCCCGCCAGCCGGGCGATGTCCGTGATGGTCACCCGCTTCGCTTTGGACATGCCCCAACTGTAGCGATCTAGTGACGCGGTCCCGGCGGTCTCTCCGTGGTCGCCGACAGGTGCGGTTGTTCCGTTCGATCGATATACTGCGCGAAGTGCGCGCTGGTGCGCTCTGTCGGACCGCGTCGTGTGACGTCGTGGCGACCAATCTGGGGGAGATCGATCGTGACACGAGTCCGACGGGACCGAGCGCGCCCGTTCCGCGCATTCGCGGTGAGCATCGTGACGGTGGCGAGCCTGACGCTGGCCACCATCGGCGGGGGCGCTGCCGCGTTCGCCGACGACATCGTCAGCGTGTCGGACGGCACCGGCTCCGTCGCCGGCACCGTCCCGGACGGCACCGGCGAAGCCGACCCGCCCGCCGATGCTCCGGAGTTCCCCTCGACGGGGACGCCGACGATTCCGAGCTTCATCGTCGCCGGACAGCCCGTGACGGTCGACCCCGGTACGTGGCCGGACGGCACCGTGCTCACCTACGCCTTCACCGTCGACGGCGTCCCGAGCGCCGAGCAGGACAGCCCGACGTTCACGTTCTCGCCCTCCGACGTCGGTCGCCTCGTGGGGGTCACGGTCATCGCGCGTCATGCCGACTACGCCGAGACCGCGGTGTCGAGCGACACCCACGAACTCATCGGCACGCTCGCGCTCATCCAGCCCGCCACGATCGTCGGGACGGTGCGCGTCGGGTCGGAGCTCACGGTCAGCGCTCCGATCACCGAACCGCAGGCGATCGCGATCTCGTACTCGTGGGTGGTCGACGGCGTCGTGGCCGGGACCGGCACCACCTTCACGCCGCGGACGGCCGACTTCGGGAAGAAGTTGTCGCTCGCGCTCACGGCGAGCCGTGACGGCTACATCTCGGTGGAGTCGACCACGGAGGGTGGCACGATCGGGAGCGGCGCGTTCAGCAGCGCCCCGAAGCCGACCATCGTCGGCACCGCGAAGATCGGGGTCGCCCTCAAGGTCTCCCCCGGCACGTGGAGCCCCTCCGCCAAGCTCACCTATCGCTGGCTGCGCAACGGGTCGGCCATCCGCGGGGCCACCGCCTCGACGTACAAGCTCGTCGCGGCGGACTGGAAGAAGCGGATCACGGTCGAGGTGACCGCGGTCTCCGTCGGCTACACCACCACCAAGAGCGTGAGCGCCGCCACGGCCGCCGTGGTCAAGCCGTTCGCCAAGGCTCCGCGCCCCCGCATCTCCGGAACCGCCCGGGTGGGTGCCGTGCTGACGGCGAGCGTGTCCGCCTGGTCGCCGAAGGCCTCGTTCACGTATCAGTGGAAGCGCAACGGCGTCACGATCCCCGGGGCCACCGCACGCACCTATCGGCTGTCGACGACCGACTACGGCAAGGCGGTCACCGTGACGGTCACCGGCCGCGCCACCGGCTACGCAGCCACCGGCATCACGAGCTTCGCGACGGCGAAGATCGCCGCCCCCGCCCCCTCGATCAGCCGCGCCGGAACCTATCGCGTGGGATCCGGGATCGCCCCGGGAACCTACTTCGCGAGCCCGCAACCCGGGTGCTACTGGGAGCGTCGGTCCTCTGCGGGCACGAGCTTCAGCGGCATCATCGCGAACGACTTCCGCGCCACGACCGGCCGCGTGATCGTGACGATCTCCAAGACCGACCGGTTCTTCCAGACCAATGCCCAGTGCGGGCGCTGGACGAAGCTCGTCGGAAGCCTGAGCGGGTCCGCCGGCAACGGCACCCACGCCGTGAACGTGCACCTCGCGCCCGGCGTCTACGGCACGACGACGGCGAAGGCCGGGTGCTACTGGGAGATCGTGTCCGGTTTCGGCGGCACGTTCGAGGAGATCATCGAGAACGACTACCTGACGACGGGCGGAACCCAGTACGTGCGGATCTACCCCGACGATGTGGGGTTCACATCGCTGGGATGCGGCGTCTGGACGAGGGTCGGCGACTGACCGGGCGCTCCGCGCGAGAGGGTGCTCTCGCGCGGGGCGGCTAGGCGTTGCCGCGCGGGTTCCAGAGCACGACGTCGGTCGAGCGGCGGATGCGACGTCCGGTCGGCATCGGCACGACGCCCGCGGAGCCGGCGGCGAACACGCGCACACCGGGGCGGCTCTCACGCTCGGTGCGCAGGGCACCCTCGAGCATGGCGACACGGGTGCGCAGCATCCGGTTCTCGTCTTCGAGATCGAGCAGGCGCGCGATCGCGGGAAGGCTCACGCCTTCGGAGGAGAGCTGGGCGACCTCGCGCAGCTGCTCGATGTTGCGGGTGGAGTAGCGGCGCGACCCGCCGGAGGTGCGCCCGGGCACCACGAGCCCGATGCGGTCGTACTGCCGCAGGGTCTGGGGATGAAGGCCCGAGAGCTCGGCGGCGGCCGCGATCGCGAACACCGGGGTGTCGGCGTCCATCATCGGCTCCTCGGCTCCCGGCCGCCGAGGACACCTCGGCCGCCGAGGGCTCCCCGGTCGTCGAGCGGGGAGCGCAGCGACGAGACGAAACGCGGGTGAGGCGTTTCGTCTCGCTGCGCTCGCTCGGCGACCGCCGTGCGCCCCTGCGCGTGCCTGGTCATCGCCGTGCCTTCGCCATGAGCTCGGCCCGCGGGTTCTCCTCGGGCTCCAGCTCCTGGAACTTCTCCAGCGCCGCGCGTGCGGCGTCGTCGAGGTGCGTCGGCACCGCGACCTGGAGCTCGGCGAGCAGGTCGCCCGTCCCCTTCGAGGTCGCGACTCCGCGTCCCTTGACACGCAGCACCCGCCCGGAGGGCGTGCCGGGGGCGACGCGGAGCTTGACCACGTCACCGCCGAGCGTCGGGACCTCGATCGTCGCGCCGAGCGTCGCCTCGGTGAACGTCACCGGGACGACGACGCGCAGGTTGAGACCGTCGCGGGTGAAGACCGGGTGCGGACGCACCGCGATCTGCACCACGATGTCACCGCTCTCTCCGCCGTCCGGTGAGGGACGACCGCGGCCACGCAGACGGATCTTCTGTCCGTCGGCGACGCCCGCGGGGATCTTCACCTTGAACGGCTTGCCGTCCTCGCCCTGCAGGGAGATCGTCTCGCCCTGCACGGCGGTGACGAAGTCGAGCGTGGTGCGCGCCGTGACGTCGGCGCCGCGCTGCGGACCGCCGAAGCCGCGATACCCGCCGCTCGGCTGCCCGAAGCGACCGTTGCCGAAGCTCGCGCCCTGACCCTGGTTGAACATCGCGAAGATGTCCTCGAAGTCCGCGGTCTGCCCACGGCCCTGCTGGCCGAACCGGCTGAACACGTCTTCGAACCCGCCGGCGCCCTGACCGCCCGCCGTGAAGCGGGCGCCGGAGCCCATGGCGCGGATCTCGTCGTACTCCTTGCGCTGTTCGGCGTCGGAGAGCACCGAGTAGGCCTCGCTGATCTCCTTGAACTTCGCCTCGGCCTTGGCATCACCCTGATTGGAGTCCGGGTGGTACTTCCGCGCGAGCTTGCGATACGTCTTCTTCAGATCCGCATCGCTGACGTCCTTGGAGACCCCGAGGGTCTTGTAGAAGTCCTTGTCGAACCAATCCTGGCTGGCCATCGATCACCTACTCCGCAGGGACAGCGACGACGACCTTCGCGGGACGCAGCTCGACGTCACCGAGGCGGTAGCCCACCTCGACGACCTCGAGGATCGTGGTCTTCTCGGCGCCGGGGGTCGGCTGCTGGAAGATGGCCTCGTGGCGCTGCGGGTCGAATTCCTCGCCCTTCTCGCCGTACGCGACCACTCCGAGACGCTCCACGACCACGCGCACCTTCTCGGCGATCACGGCGAAGGGCGTGCCCTCCACGAGATCGCCGTGCTGGGCGGCGCGGTCGAGGTCGTCGAGCACGGGGATGAGGCCCTTGGCGGCCTCGCCCTTCGCCCGCTCGATCTCGACCTGGCGCTGCTCCTCGGTGCGGCGACGGTAGTTGGCGTACTCGGCCTGGAGGCGCTTGAGGTCGTTCAGCAGCGTCGACTCGAGGTCGGCGAGCACGGCGTCTTCCGCCGCGGCCTCGCCGGTCTGCGTGGCACCGAGGATGTCGTCGACCGTGAGGTCGTCGTCGGCACCGTCGACAGGAGTCTCGTCCGCCCCCTCGGCAGCCTTCGCCTCGCGGGAGTCCGGGTTCTGCGGCGCGGGGCCGGATGCCTGAGCATCCGACCCCTCGCTGCGACCTTCGGCGGACTCAGGAAACTGGTTCTCGTCGAAGTTCTTGTCCGTCATGATTACTTCTTCTCGTCCTCGTCGTCGACGACCTCGGCGTCGATGACGTCTTCCTCGGAGGAGGGAGCGTCACCGGCCGGGGCCTCGCCGTCAGCCGAAGCGCCGGGAGCGGCATCCGCCTGCGAGGAGGCGTAGATGGCCTCGCCGAGCTTGGACTGCGACTGGTTGAGCTTGTCGAACGCGGTCTTCACGGCCTCGTCGTCTTCGCCGGCCAGCGCCGTCTTGAGCGCGTCGACGTCGGCCTTGACCTCGGTCTTCACGTCTTCGGGCAGCTTGTCGTCGTTCTCGGTGATGAGCTTGTCGATCGAGTACGCGAGCGTCTCGGCCTGGTTGCGGACCTCGGCGGCCTCACGGCGCGCCTTGTCCTCGGCCGCGTGCTCCTCGGCCTCGCGGACCATGCGCTCGATGTCTTCCTTCGACAGCGAGGAGCCGCCGGAGATGACGATCGACTTCTCGGTGCCGGTGCCCTTGTCCTTGGCGGACACGTGCACGATGCCGTTGGCGTCGATGTCGAAGGTGACCTCGATCTGCGGGATGCCACGGGGAGCCGGAGCGATACCCGTCAGCTCGAACGTGCCGAGCGGCTTGTTGTCGCGCGTGAAGTCACGCTCGCCCTGGAAGACCTGGATCGCGACGGACGGCTGGTTGTCGTCGGCCGTGGTGAAGGTCTCGCTGCGCTTGGTCGGGATGGCCGTGTTGCGCTCGATGAGCTTGGTCATCATGCCGCCCTTGGTCTCGATACCGAGGCTCAGCGGGGTGACGTCGATGAGGAGAACGTCCTTGCGCTCACCCTTGAGGACACCGGCCTGGAGAGCGGCGCCGACGGCGACGACCTCGTCCGGGTTGACGCCCTTGTTCGCGTCCTTGCCGGTCTCGCGCTTGACGAGCTCGGCGACGGCGGGCATACGCGTGGATCCACCGACGAGCACGATGTGGTCGATCTCGGACACCTTGATGCCGGCTTCGCGGATGACATCCTCGAACGGCTTCTTGGTGCGGTCGAGCAGGTCCTTCGTGAGGTCCTCGAACTTCGCGCGGGTGATGGTCTCGGACAGCGACACCGGGCCGGACTCCGTCAGCGACAGGTACGGCAGGTTGATGCTGGTCGAGGTCGAGGAGGAGAGCTCCTTCTTCGCCTGCTCCGCAGCCTCCTTGAGACGCTGCAGGGCGATCTTGTCACCCGAGACGTCGACGCCCGTGGTCTCCTTGAACTGCTTGATCAGGTAGTCGACGAGACGCTGGTCCCAGTCGTCTCCACCGAGGCGGTTGTCACCGGCGGTCGAGCGCACCTGGATCGTGGAGAAGTCGTCGTCCTTGCCCACCTCGAGCAGCGAGACGTCGAACGTTCCGCCACCCAGGTCGAAGACCAGGATGAGCTCGTCTTCCTTGCCCTTGTCGAGGCCGTAGGCCAGAGCGGCCGCGGTCGGCTCGTTGATGATGCGCAGGACGTTGAGGCCCGAGATCTCGCCGGCCTCCTTGGTGGCCTGACGCTCGGCGTCGTTGAAGTACGCGGGGACGGTGATGACCGCGTCGGTCACCGTGTCGCCCAGGTACGCCTCGGCGTCGCGCTTCAGCTTCATGAGGATGCGCGCGGAGATCTCCTGCGGCGTCCACTTCTTGCCGTCGACGTCGAAGCTCCAGTCGGTGCCCATGTGGCGCTTGACGGAAGCGATCGTCCGGTCGACGTTGGTGACGGCCTGGCGCTTCGCGGTCTCACCGACGAGCACCTCCCCGTCCTTGGTGAAGGCCACGACCGAGGGGGTCGTGCGGAAGCCCTCGGCGTTGGCGATGACCTTGGGCTCGCCACCCTCGAGGACGCTGACGACGGAGTTGGTGGTTCCGAGGTCGATACCGACAGCACGTGCCATGTGTTCTCTCCTTTGTTGGAAGTTCGTTGTGGTTCGGAAATCTGCGGCGATCAGGGAAACCTGAGTCGCGATGACTCAACTGTACTCCGAGGGTCGAGAGGTGTCAAATGAACTTGATATGAGTCGGCTCAACTTTGCCGAGGCGTGCTCGGAGAGCTGCCGAGGAGCGTTCGAGGAGCACGCGAGGAGCGCTCGGCACCGCCGCTCAGAACGGCGGGTCCTCGCACGCCTCACGGAAGGTGACGGTGTTCGGTGGTGGGGGTCGGTCGATGTAGACCGCCCCGGTCGGGCTCGTCCACGCGTAGACACCGCCGCCCAGAGCCTCGACGCCCCACGGCGAGTGGTGCTTGAGCATGTGATGCCGTCGGCACAGGTGGCCGAGGTTCGATTCGGTCGTCGATCCCCCGAGCGCGGCGTCCTGATGATGATCGATGTCGCAGTCGGCGGGCGGGTATCCGCAGGTGGGGAATCGGCAGCGCTGATCCCTGGCACTCAGGTGCCGCCTCAGCTCCGCACCGGGTCGGTAGCGGTCGACCGCGAGCAACGCCCCGGTGGCGGGGTGGGTGAGGATCCGGTCCCATCCGGACGCCGCGCCGGCGAGCCTGCGGGCCGTGGCGGGGTCGATCGGGATGCGGCCGTTCAGCTCGGCCGGTGTCGCGTCGACCCCGATCAGCGTCATGACGGGAACCGTGACGGACACGGAGCCGCGGATCGCCCCGAGGAGGCCGTCGGGCAGATCATGTCCGGCCGGAGCACCGGTGAGGAGCAGGTCGAGGGCGATATCGGTGCGGAGCTGTGCGACGGTGCGCTCGTCCACGTCGGGATGCTCCCGCGCGGAGTCGCGCTCCTGCACCTCGTCGCGCTCGTGTGCCGCCCTCTGCTCCTGCACCGCCTGGGCCATCCGGGTCAATCGCTCGAAGGCACCGTGGACCAGCGCGGACGGACCGAGCATCCCGAGCTGCGTCATCCCGTCGCCGACGTCTCTCACCCACACGGCCCGCTTCTCCCGCGCGTCTTCATGCCGCTCATCGAGCGACCGCGCCTGGAACCGCTCGGCCACCCGTCGAGCCATCCGCCCCACCCGAGCCGGGGACTCGGTCTCGGCGAAGACGATCATCTGGGCCGCATAGGCGTCGCGACTCGCGGCATCGTCGAGGTGCTCGCCCGCTTCGCAGACGACCCGCGCGTGCGCAGCACTGAGACGCCCGGCGCCCTGCGCCTCCCACACCAGCGGGAAGCGCTCGACGACCCACGCCGCATCCGCCATCCGGCGCTGCACCGTGCGGTCGCTCACCCGCAGCGCGGCGCCGAACTCCGCGGCAACGGTGCGCGCCGACATCTCTCCGTGGTCGGGGTGCTCCCCCTGCTCGGCGACCTCGAGCGCGAGCCGTGACCCCACCGCCAGGATGCCGTCGCGTGCGGCCTGCAGACTGCTGATCGTGCGCTCGACCTCGACGAGCATCTCGGTGAGCGCAGCGAGCGCATCCACCTGCTCCAGGGTTGCATCTGCCAGCGCCGTCATACCCTCAGCGAACCAGGGGCCACCGACATTCGAAGTGCCAGATCAGGGCGGAAAAGCGATATACCGGAACGGCGTGCGGAGCGGTATCGATCCGGGTCCGCGATCTCCGGCGTACGCCCCCATCGACGCGATACTTGACCCTGACACAGTGGCAGACGGGAGAACGGAGACATGTTGTCCATCGGAGCGTTCGCGCAGATCGGCCAGGTGACCCACCGCATGCTGCGGCACTGGGACACGGCGGGCCTGCTCGTCCCCGCCCACGTGGACGAGTTCAGCGGCTACCGCTCCTACGACCCCTCGCAGCTGGAACGACTGCACCGGATCGTCGCCCTGCGCCAGCTGGGCTTCGGGCTCAACGACATCTCGGCGATCCTGGACCGCGGCGTCGATGCCGAGCGCATCGCCTCGCTGCTGCGGATCCGCCGCGCCGAGGTCGAGCAGGAGCACCGGATCGCCGCGGAGAGACTCGTCGACGTCGAGCGGCGCCTCCACCTCATCGAGAAGGAGAAGCACATGTCACAGATCGAGATCATCGAGAAGCCCCTCCCGGCCGTCCGCCTCGCAGCGGTCCGCACCGTCGTGCGGGATCAGCCCGCGGTCGCGGGCGTCGTGGGCCCCTCTTTCGATGCCGTGGCGGAGATCATCGGCGACGGGCATTCGCTGGCGACGCCGATCGCACAGTACGCGACGCTCGACGACGGGATGGAGGTCATCGTCGGATACACGTACGCCGGGGAGGCCGGAGACGGATTCGAGATCGTCGAGCTCCCCGCCGCGGCCGATGCCGTGTGCGGCATCCACCTCGGGTCGATGGAGCGGATCTCCGAGAGCTGGCACGCCATCCACACCGAGATCCTCGCCCGCGGCCTCGTGCACGACGGCCCCTGTCGAGAGCTGTACGTGCGCGCGGTCTCCGACGACCAGTCCGACTGGGTCACCGAGTTGCAGCAACCCGTCCGGCGCGCCTGAGCGTCGCCGGCGACGCCCGGGGTCCGACTCCGCGAACGGTGGCAGGATAGGAGTAAGGCGAGCCTAACCGGCCGCCCGGCGGCGTCGCCTCGGCCGATGCCGCGCGATGGACCCGCCCTTCCGGAAGGACGACGCGGATGACCGCACCGGCGACACGGCTGACCGAGGAGCACACCGAGTACGACGTGCTCGTCGTGGGCGGAGGCCCGGCCGGCCTCTCGGCTGCGCTGAACCTCGGACGCTCGCTGGCGCGGGTGCTCGTGGTCGACGCCGATCGTCCGCGCAACGCCGCCACGCTGCGTTCGCACGGGTTCCTCACGCGTGACGGGATCCCGCCGCAGGAGCTGCGGCGCCTCGCGCGGGAGGAGCTCGCCGCCTATCCGGACGTCGAGGTGCGCTCGCGGACCCGCGTGTTCGCGCTCCGCCGGCAGGGCGACGGGTTCGCGGCGGACATCGGACGACGGGAGCCGGAGTCGACGGTGTCGGCCCGAGCCGTGCTGCTGGCCAGCGGGCTCCTCGAGTCCCTCCCCGCCGTGCCGAACCTGCGCGGCTTCTACGGCATGAGCCTGTTCAGCTGCGCCGCATGCGACGCCTGGGAGCTGCAGGGGCGGCGCCTCGCGCTCATCGGCGAGACACCGGACATCGCCGACCGCGCGCGGCTGATCGGCCGGTGGACCGAGAGCCTCACCGTGTTCACCCATGGTGCGGACGTCGTGACCGCGGGCGAGGAGGAGGAGCTCGCCGCCGCGGGGATCGCGGTGCGCCGCCAGCCGATCCTCGAGCTCCGGGGAGACCGCGGCCGCCTCGAGGAGATCGGTCTCGCCGACGGCACGGCGGTCTCCGTCGACGGCGGTTTCGTGCGGCCGGAGTGGGAGAGCACCCTGTCGTTCCTCGACGGGATCGCGCCGTCGCTGGACGATTCCGGGCACCTGCTCACCGATCGTTCCGGCCGCACCGACGTCCCCGGTCTGTACGCCGCCGGAGACGCGGCCGCACCGGGACCGCAGCAGCTGATCGTCGCGGCCGGGGCGGGCGCCCGCGCCGCCGCCGTCATCGTGCACGACTCCATCGGCGTGGCCACCGCGCACTGACGGGTGCGGGCGCGTGGCGGAGGCCGCGGCTAGGCTGACCGGCATGACGCGCACCTCGACCCTCACCCTGCGCCTGGCCGCGACCGCGCTCGCCGCGCTCACGATCCTGCCGCTGAGCGGATGTCTGTACGCGCAGATCCCCCCGGAGTCGGCGGCGACGGCGCCCGGCACGGGAACGGATGCCCCGGTCGACGGCGCACCGGGCTCGACGCTGACGTTCGACGAGGGCCTCGACCTGTCGAGCACCGCCCGCATCGAGTGGGGCGACGGCCTCATCGTCGACGACTCCTGGGAGATCGTGTCGCCGGACGACGGCAACGGCGGATGGACCTACGGCACGGTCGACGGCACCTGCACGGTGCGGTTCTGGCAGGGCGACATCGGCGACCTGCAGATCGTCCCGGGCGACGACAGCGCGTCATCGGACGCGGTCCTCGCCCTGCTGCTGCAGACGTCGACGGCCGAGGTCACCCCGCTCGCGACCACCGGCGAATTCAGCTACATGGCCGGTGGGAACGGCGGGGTCGAGATGCGCCAGGTCGTCGGGCAGGAGGGCAGCCGCACCTGGCTCATGGCCGCGCGGACGTTCACCCGGACCGGGGCGAGCCTCTACACGATCGTGGACTGCACCGCCGGAGACGCCGAGGCCACGATGGACGCGGTCAACGAGGCGAGCGCGATCGTCGTCACGCCCTGACCGGGAACCGGGCCGAAACGCCCCGGACTCACTTGCCGCCGGGAGGACCGACCAGCAGCAGGATCACGTACAGCGCGACGATGCCGACGGCCAGCAGCACCGCGAGCACCCACGGGCGCTGCAGGAACCAGCGCATCAGCCGGTCGTACCAGCGGCGATCGCGCGGGTCGTCGGTCGCCTCGAGGCGCCAGGAGCCGTCGAGCCGCGCCGTGCGATGCAGCCAGATCTCGGTCGGGATCGTGGCGTAGGGGATGACCGCGCTCACCACGGCGAGCGCACCGACGCCGGGGTGCCAGCGCTGGTTCAGTGCGACCAGGATCGCCGTCGCCGCGTAGGCCAGGAACACGAATCCGTGGATGCCGCCACCCACGGTCACCACGATCCCCGGGGAGCCGACGGCGCGGGCGATGATCGCGGCGATCAGAATCGTCCAGGTGATCGCCTCCGCGATCGCGAGAACTCGGAACAGACGGTCGGGGGTGCGGAACACGCGGGACTCCTCGGGTGGGGTCCTTCCACCGTATCCGGCCGTCATCCCCCTCGAATCAATCGAATGGTTGAGGCCGCCCGGACGATGCGCGCCGTTCCGCCCTCCGAGGAGGGAAGATCTCCGCCCCGGAATACCGGGCGGCGCGAGGGTGTTGCCGAAGGCATGGTGACAGTGGACCCGGATGCGATCTCGCAGGTGCTCGGCGCCGTCGACCTCCGCGTCGGCATCGGCCGCCGCACCGCGCTGGCGGCCGGTACGCTGCTGCCGATCCCGTCCGGCACCATCACCCTCGTGTACATCGCCGAGGGCCGCGTGACCGGGCATCCTCCGCTCGGGGACACCTGCCGTCTCGACGTCGATCCCGGCTCGCACCGCCTCACCCTCGACCCGCAGAGCCGCCGCGACCTCCTCGTCGCCGGCGACGCGTTCCTCGCGCTCGGCGGATCCTCCTTCGCCCTCGAGGCGCAGGACGACACGAGTCTCATGATCGCCGACATCGTGCTCGCGGACGCGGCATCACCGCTGCCCGCGCTGCTGCCGTCGTTCCTGACCGTCACCGGGTTCGACGCCATCGAGCCTGCCGCGGCGGCCCTCGCCCTGAACATGGGCGTGATCGACCACACCGTCCTCCCCGCGCGCCAGGGCGACCCGGTGATCTGCCGCATGATGGCGACGACCGTGCTGCTGTCGGTCATCCGCGCCTGGGCGGCGAACGGCTGCGCCCCCTCGGGGTGGCCGTCGCTGTCGAACGACCCGTTCCTCGACCGCGTCGTGGACGCCATCCACGAGGAGCCGGGCCGCGACTGGACGGTCGAGCGCCTCGCCGCCATCGGCGCCATGTCGCGCTCGACCTTCGCGGAGCGGTTCCGCACCGCGGTCGGCCGCTCCCCCGCCGACTATGTCACCGAGGTGCGCGTGGATGCGGCGAAGCGGATGCTCGACGCCGGACGGAGCGTGTCGGAGATCTCGCGCGAACTGGGCTACGCCTCCGACGAGGGGTTCAGCCGCGCGTTCCGACGCCGCACCGGCCTCACCCCGTCCTCCTGGCGGATGGCGAACCGCACGCCGATCCCGGCCTGACGCCGTGATCGCGTGCGGTCCGATGACCGTCAGGCTCGGCTGCTGACGCGGTTCGACGCGCCGAAGAGCACGGCCCCGGCGACCAGCGCGACGGCGCCGATCACGTAGACCAGCTCGACGTTCAGGGTGTCGACGAGCAGTCCGCCGATGCCGGCCGCGAGCGTGATCGCACCCTGGAAGCCCACCACGACGAGGCTGCCGCCGGCTTCGAGGCGATCCGGCATCCGGTGCCCGACCCAGGTGTTGGCGACGATCAGCCAGGACGAGAAGAAGAAGCCCCACACCAGCACGACGATGCCGACGCCCACGATCGATCCGGAGAACAGGATCATCGAGATCACGGACACGGCGATCACGGCCGGCGCGAACACGGCGAAGAAGGCGAACGTGCGGTCGATCACGAGTCCGATCGTGATGTTGCCGAGCAGACCGCCGACGCCGAACAGGGCGAGGAGCACGACGATGGTCGAGGGGTCGACCTCCGGGATCCGCTCCAGGGCGAGACGCACATAGGTGTATGCGAGGAAGTGCCCGAGCACCACGAGGACGTGTCCGACCATGCCGAGCCCGATGCCGGGGCGGCGCAGCGTGTCGACGAGCAGGCGCAGGCTCGACGCCCGCTCCGCCGGCACCGAGGGCAGGGCGAACCGCAGGACCACCGCGAGGACGATCATGAATCCGCCGGCGAGGGCGAAGACCATCCGCCAGTCGACGAGCTCGCTGAGCATCACGCCGAGCGGCACGCCGGCGACCGTCGCCAGCGAGACGCCGGCGGAGGTGAACATGACGCCGCGACCGAGGTTGGCCGGTCCCGCGAGGCGCGCGGCGACCGTGATCGACATCGCCCAGAACGCGCTGATCGCCGCACCCAGCAGGAAGCGCGCCAGCAGCACGATGATCAGGTTCGGGGCGATCGCCACGATCAGGTTCGACACCGCGGCGGCGAGCGCCATCCACACCAGCAGCGATCGCCGGTCGAGGCGCGGGAAGACGAGCCCGACGGTGGGAGCCACGATGAGGCCGACCAGCGCGGTCACGGTCACGGTCTGCCCGGCCTGACCGGGGGTGACCCCCAGGCCGTCCGCCATCTCGGTGAGCACGCCGTTGGGGAGGAACTCGGCCGTGACCAGCAGGAAGCCCATCAGCATCAGGACGATCAGTCCGCCGTAGCGGATGCGGGAGGCCGCCGATGTCGGCAGAGTGGGAACGGGCGCTGTCGTGGTCATGGTTCCACGTTCGCAGCATCCGGATGCCGTCGCCCGACCGGTCGTCCGGGGCAACCGACCGATCGTCCGACGCATCGGGCAGACGGCCAGCGGGTCTTCACCGAGTTCCCATCCGAAGACTCCAGGGTGGGAGACATGCGAGTCGACGGTCGGACGAACAGGCGGATGCTGCCCCTGCTCGGTGCCATCCTCGCGGTCGGGCTCCTCGCCGGATGCGCGCCCGAGGTCGGGCCGGACGAATGGACGCTCGAGCCGATCCCCTTCGATTCCCGAGGCACCGGACGTCCGGACGACACGTTCTTCGCGGACCGTCCATTCGCGGACGACCAGAGGGAGCTGGTCGACGTGGGCCTCGGGGTGTCGGTCGTCGCAGCCGACGAGGAAGGCGGATTCTGGGCGACGGCGTCGGGGTCGTGGCTGCACATCGGTGCCGGAGGCGAGACCATCGCACGTTTCGGCACGAAGCCCGAGGATCCTCTCTCCGACATCGAGTCGATGGCGGCCGTCGCGCCGGACGAGTTCGTCGTGATCCGCAACGATCCCGCGGTGCTGTCCGTCGTCGACATGAGCACCCTCACGATGCGCGATATCTCCGCCGACGGGCTGGAAGACTTCGCATTCGCCGACGTGGCCGTGCACGACGGGGACGCCATCCTGGTGCGCACCCAGCCCGACCCGTCCGCGTACCTCGATCTCGAGGTGCTGCGCATCGACCTGGATGACGGTTCGCGCGCGCTCCTCTACCGCGCGCCGCTCGCGCTGACCGACGCGTGGGCCGCCCGACCCGGCGTCCCGCCGGTCGCGCTCGACGTCGACGCCGCCGGCCGCATCCACCTGGCCACCCCGTCAGCGCGGATCGTGCTCGACAGCGACGGGTCGGAGTTGAGCAGCGATCCGCAGACCGCCGACTTCCCGAAGGTCGCCGTGCGCCCCGACGGGACGGCACTGTGGTGGGGCGGAACCGCCGAGGAGTCGAGCGTCCGCGGCGTCGTCGTCGGCGGATCCGCGGCGGCGCGCGTCCTGGTCGAGCAGCGTACGAGCTGTGAGGCGGTGCTGCGCCCGGATGCGCTGAAGGTGAGCACTGCCGGAGCGGAGCAGCCGCTGCCCTTCCTGTGCGGGGTGAATGCCGCCGCCTGGACCGGAACGTCGTGGGTCGCTGCCATCGGCGGCGAAGACGGCGGCGTGCTCGTGCGGGTCACGCCGCCGAAGCCCCTCGGCTGAGCGCTCAGGCCGCCGCCGGGTCTGGACAAGCCCGACGCGCACGCCCTAGGCTCGACGACGCACCGGGACCGGCCCGGGAAGCCCGAGCGGAAGGAGCCGAGGACATGAACACCGTCGTCGTCGCGCTCACCGCCGACCACCTTCCCTCCGAGGCCACCCGCTCCTGATCCTGGCGTGGCCTCCCGCTCCCGGAGCCACATCTTGTCTGATCTCTTCGCTTCCTCGGAAGCCGCGTCCTTCGATGCATCCGCCTTCGATCCCACCGCGTTCGAAACCCTCGAAACCGAACTCTCCTTCGCCGACGTCGACCCCGGCGAGGGCCAGCGCTGGTCCACGTGGCCGGCGATCACCCCGTCCGAGCGCGGCCCCGAGCCCTGGCCCGCGTGGGTCGTGACCTCGGCCGGCGCGCTCGACACCGAGCGCGGCATCCTCAAGACCGGCAAGGAGGCCGACGTGTTCCTGCTGGAACGCGCGGTCCCCGGCGACCCCGCGCAGCGCACCCTGCTCGCGGCGAAGCGCTACCGCAGCGCCGAGCACCGCAGCTTCCACCGCTCGTCGGTCTACACCGAGGGCCGCAGCACCCGGAACACCCGCGACGCGCGCGCCCTCGCCCGGAAGTCGGAGCACGGACGCGAGGTCGCCGCCGCGCAGTGGTCGTTCGCCGAGTTCGAGGCGCTGTGCCGGATGTGGGAGCTCGGGGCGCCGGTGCCCTATCCCGTGCAGGTGAACGGCACCGAGGTGCTGATGGAGTTCCTCGGCGACGCCGAGGGCACGGCCGCGCCACGCCTGGCCCAGGCACGCGGCGACCGCGCCGAGCTGCAGGGGTACTACGCACAGGTGGTCGACCTGATGCGGATCTTCGCCGCGGCAGGCTTCGCCCACGGCGACCTCTCGGCCTACAACCTGCTCGTGCACGAGGGTCGGGTGCGGGTGATCGACCTCCCGCAGATCGTCGACATCATCGCGAACCCGCAGGGACTCGACCTGCTGCACCGCGACTGCGTGAACATCTGCGACTGGTTCACCCGGCGCCGCGTGGAGTGCGACGCCGAGGAGCTCTTCGCCGAGATGCTCGCCGCGTCGTACACGCGAGGCCGGAGGCGGCGGCTCCGGCGGTGCGGCGCGGTCAGGCGGCGAGGCGGGGTCAGGCGGCGAGGCGGGCGGCCAGCAGGGTCACGAGCTCGTAGACCACGTGGCTCGCGGCGATGCCGGTCATCTGCGCGTGGTCGTAGGCGGGCGACACCTCGACCACGTCCGCACCGACGATGTTCTGCGATTTCAGCGCCCGCAGGATCCGCAGCAGCTCGCGGCTGGTGAGTCCGCCGGCCTCGGGGGTACCGGTGCCGGGCGCGTGCGCGGGGTCGAGCACGTCGATGTCGATCGACACGTACAGCGGCTTGTCGCCGATGCGCTGCAGGATGCGGGCGATGCCGGCCACGACGCCGTGCTCCTCGATGTACTCGCTCGACACGATGGAGAAGCCCAGGCGCTCGTCGTCCTCGAGGTCCTGCTTCGAGTACAGGGGGCCGCGGGTGCCGACGTGGCAGCTTGCGGTGAGGTCGATCAGCCCCTCCTCGCTCGCCCGGCGGAAGGGCGTGCCGTGCGTGATGGGTGCGCCGAAGTAGGTGTCCCACGTGTCAAGGTGCGCGTCGAAGTGCAGCACCGCGACGGGTCCGTGTTTCGCGGCGACCGCCCGCAGCAGCGGCAGCGCGACCGTGTGATCCCCGCCGATCGTGACGATGCGCTGCACCTGCTCGCCGAGCGCCAGCGCCGCGCGCTCGACCTCGGTCACGGCCTCGGTCAGATCGAACGGATTGACCGGGATGTCACCGGCATCCACCACCTGCGCGATCGCGAACGGCGACACGTCCTGCGCCGGGTTGTACGGCCGCAGCAGGCGCGACGACTCGCGCACGTGCGACGGACCGAACCGGGTGCCCGGGCGGTAGCTCACCCCGGAGTCGAACGGAATGCCCACGACGGCGATGTCGGCGCGGGGCACGTCTTCGATCCGCGGCAGCCGCGCGAAGGTCGCGATACCGGAGTAGCGGGGGTTCACGGACGCGTCGATGGGTCCCACGTTCTCGGTCATTGCTCGTTCCTGTTCGTCGGGGAGAGGGAGTTCTCAGAATCTGGAGGTCAGAGGGCGTGCTGCGGGATGTGCACCAGCTGCACTCCTCCGTCGGTGACCGCGGCGCGGATGCTCGACGCGATGTCGTCGCGCCGTTCCACCCGGCGGCCGGTCGCCCCGAAAGCCGTGGCGAGGGCCGCCCAGTCGGGCTGCACCAGGTCGACGCCGATCGGCTCCATGCCGCGGTCGACCTCGTTCTGACGGATCTCGGCGTACCCACCGTTGTCGACGCACACGACCGTGACGTCGAGGCGCTGCTCCACGGCGGTCGCGAGCTCGTTCACGCAGAACATCAGGGCGCCGTCGCCGATCACGGTCACGACCGGGTGCCCCGTCTGCGCGACGGCGGCACCGATCGCGGCGGGCAGGCCGTAGCCGAGGGTCGCGTAGGTGGGCGTGTAGAGGAGGGAGTGCGGGTGCTCCGACCGCAGCACGCTGCCGAGCGCCATGTACACGATCTGGGACGAGTCGCCCGCGACGATCGCATCTTCCGGGAGGGCGCCGGCGATGATCTCGGCGAGGGCCACGGTCTCGGGTGCGGTCTCCCGCCCCTCGGCGTCGATCGCGGCGCGTTCGGCGGACAGGTCGCGCGGCGGGCGGGTCTCGTCCGGGAGCAGGTCCAGGAGGGCACCCGACACGGCGGCCGCGTCTCCCGTGAGGCCCACGGTCGCGGCGAGGTTCTTGTCGCGCTGCGCCGGTGAGATGTCGATGCGGATCACGGCTCCGCGCGCGTCGAGTCGCGGCGCCCACAGCTCGGCCTCGCCGAGCTTCGAGCCGACCACGAGCAGCACCTCGGCCTCCTCGGCGACCGCGCGGGCGGACGCGAGCCGGAGATTCGAGCCGAGCGAGAGCGGATGCCGCTCGTCGACCACGCCCTTGCCGTTCAACGTGGTCAGCACCGGGGCGCCGAGACGCTCGGCGAGGGTCGTGACCTCGTGCGCGGCATCCACGGCTCCGCCGCCGGCCACGATCACCGGGGTCTTCGCGGTGGCGAGCAGACGGGCCGCCTCGGCGAGCGCGGTCGACTCCCCCGAGACCCGCGCCGGGACCGGACGCGGCTGCCGCGCCTCGGCGGGGACGTCGGCCGGGGCCTCCAGCACGTCGAGCGGGATCTCGATGTGCACGGGACGAGGGCGACCGGTGCGGAACAGCGTGAACGCGTCGTGCACGGCCTCGACGGCCTCGGCCGCGCTGCTCACCCGGCGCGACCATTCGGCGATCGCGCCGACCATGGCCGTCGCATCCTTCGTCTCGTGCAGGGTGCCCACGTCGGCGAACTCCGCGCCGAGCGGCACCCCGGGCGACAGGACGATGAGGGGCCGGGACTCGCAGAACGCCGTGCCGATCGCGCTCATGGCGTTCTGCAGGCCGGGACCCGAGGTCGTGATGACCACGCCGGGGAGGCCGGTCTGCTGCGCCCAGCCGTCGGCGCCGTAGCCGGATCCCTGCTCGTGGCGGTTCGTCACCGGACGGATGCCGAGGTCGGCGAGCGGGCGGTAGAGCTCCAGGTTGTGGGTGCCGGGGATGCCGAAGATCGCGGTCACGCCGTAGGCGCGGATCGTCTCCAGCACCGCCCGACCGGCGGTGTCGGCGTACTGCTCTGCCGTCGTGCTCTCGGTGCTCATCGTGTCATCCTCACACCTGGTGGCGGCGCGTGCCGTCGACCCAGGTCTCGCGCACCGTGATCGCCGAGATCTCCTCGGCCGGCACGGCCAGCGGATCACCGGAGAGCACCGCGAAGTCGGCGTACTTGCCGACCTCGAGCGAACCCAGGTCGTCTTCGCGGCCGATCGACACGGCGCCCTCGATCGTGTGGGCGCGCAGAGCGGCGAGCGCGGAGACGCGCAGGTCGTCCGGGCCGAGCTTGTGCCCGCGACGGGTGACGC
Source organism: Microbacterium sp. GW821-FHT01D02 (assembly GCF_059422585.1). NCBI lineage: Bacteria > Bacillati > Actinomycetota > Actinomycetes > Micrococcales > Microbacteriaceae > Microbacterium > Microbacterium sp. GW821-FHT01D02. The sequence goes on from NZ_JBWKXB010000001.1 coordinate 1,232,224, forward strand.
GGGTGACGGCGGTCTGGATGGCCTCGAGCGGGATGGGCTCGGCGACCGGAGCATCCGACGAGATGGTGAACGGGACACCCGCGCGCTCGAACTCGCCCAGCGGGTTGAAGCGCTCGCCCGGGGTGCCGATGGCCTCTTCGACGCCCTCGCCCCAGTTGAAGTAGTGCTGGGTCTGGTTGACCGGGCGGATGCCGGACACAGCCATCCGCTCGATCTGCTCGGGCGTGGGCAGGCCGCAGTGCTCGATGCGGTGGCGGGCGTCGGCATCGGGGTGCTCGGCGAGCGCGGCCTCGATCGCCGACACGACCATCTCGATCGCGGTGGGCGACTGGGCGTGCGTGGCGGTCTGCAGCCCCGCGGCGTGCGCCTTGCGGATCAGCCCGGCGTATTCGGCGGGCTCGTGGTAGAGCTGGCCCGTGCGGCAGGGGTCGCCGACGTAGCCGTCCGGGAAGTACGCGGTCCAGCCGCCGAGCGTGCCGTCGGCGTAGAACTTGATGCCGGCGAAGCTGAGGTGCGCGTTGCCGAACTGTCCGACGAGGCCCATCTCGAGCGCCTCGTCGAGCAGGTGCGAGAGCAGGTACATCGACACGCGCAGCTCCAGGCGCCCGGCCTCGGCGAGGCGCAGGTACATGTCGAACTCGCGGCGCGTGACCTGGGCGTCGCCGATCGACGTGACCCCGCCGGCCAGGAAGCGCTGGGTCGCGGCGTCCAGCTGGCGCAGGTGCTCCTCCGGCTCGTCGGCGAGGTGGAAGTTCGGACCGTGGTGGCCGATCTTCACGCCGTGCACGCCGGTGAGGATGTTGCACGCGGCATCCGACAGCTCACCGGTGAGTTCGCCGTCCGCATCGCGGAAGAACTCGCCGCCCTCGGGGTTGGGGGTGTCGCGGTCGACGCCGTTGATCTCCAGCGTGTGGGAGTTCACGACGCCGCCGTGGCCCGAGGCGTTCATCAGGTACACCTCGCGGTCGGCGGCGACCTCGTCGAGCTCGAAGCGGGTGGGATGCCGCTTCTCTGCCAGGTTGCGCTGCTCGTAGCCGTAGCCGCGCACCGGGCGCCCCTCGGGGAGGTCGGCGGCCGCCGCCTTCAGCAGGGCCACGATCTCGGGGATGCTGCCGGCCTTCTCCGGCCCGCAGTCGACCCAGCTCATCATCTGCCCGAACATGAGCGGATGCGCGTGGGCGTCGACGAAGCCGGGGACGATGACCGCGTCACCGAGGTCGATGCGCTCCGGAGAGAACCCACCCCGTTCGGCCGCCGCCTCGCACTCGGCGAGGGTGCCGATCGCGAGGATCCGCCCGCGGTCGGTCAGCATCGCCGTCGCGGTGGTGGCCGCGGCATCCGCCGTGTGGATCGCGTGCGCGGTCAGCAGGACGGGTGCCGTCTGGGCCGAGCGGTCGAAGGGGGTGAGCTTTCTCATGGCAGCCTGTTCGCGGTCGTGTCGGTGCGGGCGGTGAAGGAGAGGTCGCCGATCACGGCAGCCTGTTCGCGGTCGTGTCGGTGCGGGCGGTGAACGAGGCGGTGACGGGGGCCTCGTCGGAGTGCTGCGGCGCGAGACGCGTGCAGATGCCGGCGATCACGGCCATGCCGATGAACATCGCGATGACCGACCAGATGCTGCCGGTCCACGCGATGAGCTGCGTCGCGAACCAGGGCGAGAACCCGGCCCAGATCGCCGCACCGACGCCGTAGGACAGTGCGATCGAGGTGTAGCGGGCCTGCGGACGGAACATCTGCGAGAGCAGCGCGGCGATCGGCGCGTAGGTCGCACTCATCGCGATGCGCACCAGCGAGGCGAACAGGAAGATGAGCGGTTCGATACGGCCGGGCATGATCAGCAGGAACGGCACGAAGGTGAGCACCGAGGTGATCAGGCCGATGTACATGACGTTCTTGCGGCCCCACTTGTCGCCCAACCAGGCGACCGGGAGGGTCACGACGAACTCCACGAACGAGGCGATCGTCATCGCGTCGAGGATGACCTGCTCGCTCACGGAGATCGGCTCGCCGGTCGCGTACGCGGTGACGAACGTGGTGGCCAGGTAGTAGCCGCCGGTCGAGATCGGCAGGATGCCGATGCCGAGGAGGATCGGACGCCAGTTGGTGCGCAGCGCGAAGGCCAGCGGCATCGACTGCTTGCGACCCTCGACCTTCGCCTCGAAGACCGGGGTCTCCTCGACGCGGTAGCGGACCCAGAAGCCGACACCGACCAGCACGATCGACAGCAGGAACGGGATGCGCCAGCCGCCGTTGATGATGAAGTCGTCGCCCATGCGGGTCATGATCGCGAAGATGCCGGAGGCCAGCAGGGCGCCGGCCGGGTTGCCGAGCTGCGTGAAGCCGCCGTAGAAGGTCTTCGACTTCTCGGGGGCGTGCTCGACGCTCATGAGCACCGCGCCGCCCCACTCGCCGCCGACCGCGAGGCCCTGCACCGCACGGAGCAGGATCAGGAGGATCGGGGCGAGGATGCCGATGTTCTCGTACGTGGGCAGGCAGCCGACGAGGACGGTGGCCGCGCCCATCATCAGCAGCGTGATGACGAGTGACGTGCGTCGGCCGAGCTTGTCGCCGATGTGGCCGAAGATGATGCCGCCGAGGGGGCGGACGAGGAAGGCGACCGCGAAGGTCGCGAAGGCCGCTGCGGTCTCGGCCAGCCGGTCGCCGCTCGGGAAGAACAGCGGACCGAAGACGAGCGCCGCGGCGGTCGCGTAGACGTAGAAGTCGTACCACTCGATGGTGGTGCCGACGAAGGCGGCGATGCCGGCGCGTCGCGCCCGGCTGTGGGTGCCGCTGGTGGGGGTAGTGGTCATGGGGGTGCCCGCTCCTTTGCGGAAGATGTCGGATAGCGAAGGATGCTACGGACGTACGGACCTGCCGGCAAGGGCAGAACTCCAGTGATAACGGGGATTCACTGGATATATGATCGCGCATCCGTGCAATGCTCGCCTTCCCGACGGCTCGCTCTGCTCCTACACTGAACTTGTGCGCGGCGAAGCGTGCGTTCGCGGGAAACTGACGAAATGGGCGGGACCATGGATTTCGACGCCGAACTGATCCGTGCGCTGCAGGAGGACGGTCGGGCCAGCGTGCTCTCGCTCGCCCAGAGACTCGGACAGTCGCGAGCGGCCGTCGCGGCCCGCCTGCGCACGATGCTCGCCGATCGCACGGTACGGGTCGTGGCCGCGGTCGATCCGGTCTTCCTCGGCCAGCATGTGCTCGCGCACGTCTCCATCCGCACCGACGGGTCGGTGGAGCTCGTGGCCGAGCACCTCCGCGACATGAGCGAGACCGTGCTGGTGTCGGCGGTCGGCGGCGCGCACGACGTGGTCACCGAGGTCCGCGTCGGGTCGATGTCGGAGCTGCACGACCTGCTGGCCCTGATCCGTGCGATCGACGGCGTGCTCGACATCAGCACGATCATCTACTCCACCGTGATCAAGGGCTTCTTCGTCTCGGAGTACCACGGCGGCGTCACGCTCGACACGATCGACGAGGCGCTCATCGAGCAGCTGCAGGCCGACGGACGCAAGAGCTTCCGCGCGCTGGGCGAGGAGGTGCGCCTCTCCCCCTCCGCCGTCGCGACCAGGGTGCAGCGGCTGATCGACGCCGGGGTCATCAAGATCAGCGCGGTGGAGGCCCGCGGGCTCGCGCACCGGCAGCTGTCGATGGGGGTCGGCATGACGCTCGGCGACGACGACGAGGCCGTGATCGACGAGCTGCGACGCGGCCGCGGGGTGGACTTCGCCGCGCGCACGCTCGGTCGGTTCGACGCCGTGGCCACGCTCGTCGAGCCCTCGGCCGGCGCCTTGTATGCGAGCCTCGAGCGCCTCCGCGCCCTCCCCGGCGTCACGCGCATCGAGGCCTGGCTGCACCTCGCGGTGCTGAAGGAGGACTACGCCCGCACGCTCCGGCCGCTGCGCACGGACTGAGCGCGGGCGAGCGACCCCGGAATATCAGTACGGCGCGCCGTCACCGGGCGTTCACCGGGGGCCGCCAGACTTCCAGCATGAGCGAACCCGAACCTCGCCAGGGCGTTCCCGAGCCCGTGGCGACCGCGAACAGCGGCGCCGTGGCCGTCGTCGGCCTGGATCTGCGCGGCGAGACGCCGGCCCCGAAGAAGCAGGTCTACTCTTGGGCGCTGTGGGACTGGGCGACGCAGCCCTTCAACACGGTCATCCTGACGTTCATCTTCACGGCGCTCTACCTGACGACCGACGCGTTCCTCCCCGCAGAGCTCGCCGCCCTCGACCCGAAGAGCCAGGCGCACGAGGCGGCCATCGCCGACCTCACCTCGGGCCTCGGGCTCGGCTCGACCATCGCGGCCTTCGCCATCCTCCTCCTCGCGCCGGTCCTCGGTCAGCGGGCCGATGCCGCCGGGCGGCAGAAGCTCTGGCTCGGCATCGGCACCGGCGCCCTCATCCTGTGCATGTTCGGCCTCTGGTTCGCCGAGCCGACGCCCACGCTGTTCTGGCTCGGCGTCGCCCTCATCTCCGCCGGATCGGTGTTCGGCGAGATCGCGGCGGTCAACTCGAACGCCATGCTCATCGGCATCGCGAACCCCAAGACCGTGGGCCGCATCTCCGGGCTCGGCTGGGGCTTCGGCTACCTCGGCGGCATCATCGCGCTCGTCATCGTGATCGTCTTCTACATGATGGACTGGTTCGGCCTCCCGGAAGACGGCGGCCTCCCGTTCCGCATCATCGCGGTCGGCTGTGCGATCTGGGCGATCGTGTTCAGCATCCCGATCTTCCTGAATGTGCCGGAGCCGTCGCTCGGCCGCCCGGACCGCAAGGTCGGCTTCTTCGCCTCCTACCGGCTGCTGGTCAAGGACGTCATCGGTCTCTACCGCTCCCCCGAGACGCGGCCGACGTTCTGGTTCCTGCTCGCGAGCGCCGTGTTCCGCGACGGACTGGGCGGCGTCTTCGCGTTCGGCGCCGTGATCGGGTCGACGGTCTTCCACTTCCAGTTCCTCGACATCGTGATCTTCGGCATCGCGGCCAACCTCATCGCGGGCGTCTCCACGATCATCGCCGGCCGCTTCGACGACCGGTTCGGCCCCAAGCGGATCATCCTGCTGTCGCTCGGCGCGATGGTGGTCGCCGGCCTCGGCGTCTTCTTCCTGCGCGACGGCGGCACGATCGTCTTCTGGATCGGCGGCCTCATCCTGTGCGCCTTCGTCGGCCCCGCACAGGCCTCCGCCCGCTCCTTCCTCGCCCGGGTCACCCCGGCAGGGCGCGAGGGCGAGATCTTCGGCCTGTACGCCACGACGGGTCGGGCCGCGAGCTGGATGGCCTCCGGGGCCTGGACGCTGCTGATCGTGCTGACGGCCCAGACGGCATTCGGCATCCTGGGCATCGTGATCGTCCTGATCGCGGGCTTCCTGCTGCTGCTGCCGGTGAAGGCCCCGCGCTGACCCGGACATACGTGCGGCGGGAGTAGCCTGACCGCGTGACCGTCTTCCTCGCCTTCCTCGCCAACGTCCTGGTCGCGGTGGCGAAGACGATCGCGGCGCTCATCACCTCCTCCGCATCGATGGTCGCCGAGGCGGCCCACTCGTGGGCGGATGCCGGGAACGAGGTGTTCCTCCTCATCGCCGACCGCCGCGGGGCGAAGGCGAAGGATGCGCGGCATCCGCTCGGCTACGGCCGCAACGCCTTCGTGTGGTCGCTGATCGCCGCGTTCGGGATCTTCACGGCCGGGTCGATCGTGTCGATCATGCACGGCATCCAGGAGCTGTCCGACACCGGTCCCGTCGAGAGCCCGATGGTGGCGTACATCGTGCTGGGCATCTCGTTCGTGCTCGAGGGTGCGTCGTTCACCCAGGCGATGGTGAAGTCCCGCCGCCTCGCGAAGGAGCGGGGTTCGTCGACCTGGGACTTCGTGCTGGAGACGAGCGACACCACGCTGCGGGCCGTGTTCTTCGAGGACTCGGCCGCCCTCATCGGCCTGGTGCTGGCGGGAGGCGCGATCCTCCTGCACCAGATCACCGGGGTCGCCGCCTGGGACGCCATCGGCTCGATCCTGGTCGGGGTGCTGCTGGGCGTGGTCGCCATCATCCTCATCCGGCGGAACATCGCGTTCCTCGTGGGCGCGACCGCCGCGCCGGAGCTGAGGGCGCGTGTCGGGAAGGCCCTGCTCGGCCTGCCCCAGATCGAGCGCGTCACCTACCTGCACATCGAGTACGTGGGACCGAACCGGCTCTTCATCGTCGCGGAGGTCGACCTGGCCGGCGACGCCCGCGAGCACGACGTGGCCCTGCGGCTGCGCGAGCTGGAGCAGCGGATCGAGGAGCATGAGGCGGTCGAGACCGCGGTGCTCTCCCTGTCGGTCGACGACGAGCCCTCGGCGGAATTCGCCTCGGCCTAGACGGAGACGAGCAGCGCGCTCTGGTGGCCCGCGCTCAGCGCTGCCAGTTGTCGGCGAGCTTGTTCAGCAGCCGGGCGAGCTCGACCCGCTCAGCGCTGCCAGTTGTCGGCGAGCTTGTTCAGCAGCCGGGCGAGTTCGACCCGCTCCGCGTCGGTGAACGGCGTGAGCGCGGCCGTGAGCATCTCCCGCCTCTCCCCGCGAGCGCCGCGCGCGATGCGACGCCCTTCGTCCGTCAGGGCGATGCGCGTGCGGCGCGCGTCGTCGGGGTCGGCCTCACGGCGCACGAAGCCCCGCTCGACCCCCTGCTGCACGAGGCGGGAGGCGCGCGGCTGATCCACGCCGATCGCCGTGCCGAGAGCGCTCACGCTGAGCGGGGAGGATGCCGCGGCAAGCGCCTCCAGCATCCGCATGCGCGCGGGTCCACCGAGGCGGCCGGACGGATCCGCCATCCAGGGCGGCATCCCCGGATGACCGCGGTGGTGCTCGAAGTGATCGCGAGGGTCTTCGCCGTGTCCGCCGTGGGGGCCGCCGTGCCATCCGTGCGGACCGCCGTGTCCGCGGCCTCCGCCACGCTCCCCGGAGCCGCCGGGGCCGCCCGGGCGACGACCGCGCAGACGGGACAGGGCCTGGGCGATGGCTTCGGCGGGATCCGGCTCTGTCGGCTCGTGCGATTCGGTGGTCACCGCTCGATTTTACATGCGACTTGACATGTATCACCACTCCATGTCACACTACATGTACATGCACTGTGACATTCACATGCACACTGACAACTAAGGACTTCCCATGAACACCACGGATTCACAGAACCCCGAGAACACCTCCCGCCCCTTCGGCTACTGGCTGAAGGCCGCCGACCGCCTGATGGCGGCCGAGTTCGCGACCGCGTTCGACAGCGAGCATGCGAGCCGCCGCGACTGGCGCATCCTCAACCTCGTGGACGGCACCGTCGCATCGGACCGCCCGCTGAACGCCCACAAGCTGCACCGCCTCGTCGAGCGCGGCTGGGTCGCCCCGGAAGGGACCGGCTGGACGCTGACCGACGAGGGCCGCTCCGCGAAGGAGCGCCTCGGCGCCATCGTCGACGAGATCCGCGCGAAGGTCGCCGACGCCGTGCCCGAAGAGGACATGGCCACCACGCTGGCCTCGCTCGAGAAGATCGCCCGCGCGTTCGGCTGGGACGAGGAGACTCCTCTTCCCCGCGGTCGCCGGCACGGCTTCGGCGGACCCCGCCACGGGCGCGGCTTCCCGCGCGGCTTCGGCCGCCCGTTCGGCCGCGGCTTCGGTCACGGCGAGGACTCCGACCACGGTCAGGACTTCGAGCACGGACGCGGACGCGGCTTCGGGCCCGAGATGGACGCCGAGCACGGATGCCGCCACGGCGAGCCCGGTGCCGGCCACCGCGGTCACGGACACGGACACCCCGGTCACGGCGACCACGGCCACCGCGGTCACGGCCCGCACCGTGCCGAGCGCATGGCTCAGCATGCGTTCGAGCGTGGCTTCGACGCGGGCTTCACCCGCGGTCGCGACGCCTGATCAGCAGAAGCACCCCCACGAGACGCCTCACCCGACCTGTTCGGGTGAGGCGTTTCGTCTCGCTTCGCTCGCTCGACGAACGGGAGAGAGGCGGGGCGGGGACGGTCGTCGAGCGAGGAGCGAAGCGACGAGACGAAACGCCCCGACCCACGCCTCAGAGGTCGAGCAGTGCCACGGCCGACTCGTCGGCACCGGCGGCGCGCAGCCGGGCGCGCATTGCAGAGGCGGCGAGGGCGTAGGGAAGCTCATCGTCCATCAGCAGCGAGCGCGAATTGGCCTCCTCGTTCAGAGCCACCAGCTCGAACGCGAGCACCTCCGGGTCGGCATCGATCTCGCCCGCCGTCACCGCGTGACGCAGCTGAGCCTCGACGTAGCCGTACCAGTCGACCAGGGCGGCGCGCACGGCATCGCTCACCGGTCCGGGCTTCGAGTCCACGTCGGCCGCGGTCGCGGCGAAGAAGCATCCGCCCGTGAAGACGCGGTCCTTCGAGTAGGTCAGGGAGTTGTGCAGCAGCGCGGCGAGGCGGCGCACGCCGCGCGGATGCTCCCGCGCCGGCTCGACGATCCGCGCCGTGAAGATCTCCCGGGCCGCGGCGACCGTGGCGAGCTGCAGCCCCTCCTTGCTCTGGAAGAGTGTCGCGATGCTGCTCTTGCTCGACCCGGAGGCCTCCGCGAGGCGGCCGATCGTCAGCCCGTCGAGACCTTCCACCGACGCGAGATCGGTCGCGCTCTGCAGCACGATCCGCCGCGAGGCATCACCCCGGGCTCTCCGCCCGTCCAGAACCGCACTCTCCGACATGCCCCTAGTATACGAACGATCGTTCGCCTAATATACGTATGATCGTTCGTATTGTTCTGGCGAAGGAGCTCCCATGCCGTCCCTCCCCGCGATGCTCGCGCGCAGCATCCACACCGCAGCCGCCGCCTCCCCCGCACTCGCCGGCGACATCGCCTACCGCCTGTTCTTCACGACCTCACCGCGGATGGCGGTGCGCGATGCGGATGCTCCCACTCACGCCGACGCCCGCCGCGGACGACTGTCGGTGCGCGGCATCGAGGTCGTCACGTACGAGTGGGGCACCGGGCCGCGCACGGCGCTGCTCCTGCACGGATGGCGCGGACGCGCCTCGCAGTTCGCGCCCCTCGTGCGGGAGCTCGTCGCCGAGGGGTTCCACGTCCTCGCGTTCGATGCCCCGGCCCACGGCTCGTCGGCCGGGCGGGGCACCGACATCCGCGACTGGGTCGACGCCGCCGAGCAGCTGCAGGACCGGCACGGCCCCTTCGCCGCGATCGTCGGGCACTCGTTCGGCGCCCTCGCCGCCCTGACCATCGCGCGGTCGACCGTTCCGGCCCCGGCGGTCGTCGCGATCGCCGGGGCGGCGAGTCCCGAGGCCTTCCTCGCGCAGTTCGCCCGAGACCTCCGCCTCGACGCCGCCACGAGCGCACGCCTGTCCGCGCGGTTCCGCCGGCGACTCGACGTCGACGAAGAGACCGTGTCGGAGCGCTACGACGCGGCCCATCATCCCCTCCCCGCCGACACCGCGCTCCTCGTCGTGCACGACCGTGGCGACCGGCGGATGCCCGACCATGACTCCCTCCGCCTGCACGACGCCCACCCCGAGCGGTCCCGCCTGCTCCGCACCGAGGGCCTCGGACACACGCGGGTGCTGTCGGCGGATGCGACCCTCGACGCGGTCGTGGCGCTCGTGACGGACGGGCTGGAGGGGATCGACGCCCTCGGCACGACGACCACGGCACCTGCGGCTCGAGAGACCGCGTCGATGCGAGCCTGACCGGCCGCACCGGAGCGTGATCCTCCGCAGCAGCCGGACGTAGGCTGGATCAGTGGCGGATTCCCGGGGACGAGTATGGACCGGCGTCCTGCGCGTCGAACCGCACCGCGGCGACCACCGGGTGGCGCTTCGCGCCGCGGTCAGCGTGGCGGTGCCGCTCCTCGTGCTGTGGGCCGTGGGTCGCCTCGACCTGAGCATCTACGCCAGCTTCGGCGCCTTCGCCGCCCTCTACGGGCGCCACGACCTGTTCCGCGATCGCATCCGGATGCAGGCGAGCGCCGGCGGGGTGATCCTCGCCTCGATGCTCGTCGGCACCGCGTTGTCGGTCATCGCCGCTCCCGCCGCGGTCAGCATCCTCGTCGTCGCGCTCATCGCGTTCGCGGTCACGCTGCTCGCCTACACGATGCGGTGGCATCCGCCCGGCCCCCTGTTCCCGGTGTTCGCGGTCGGGGCCTGCGCGACCATCCCGGCGACCGTCGCCTCCTTCGGCGACGTCCTCGTCGTCGGCGGTCCGAGCGTGCTGTTCGGACTCGCGGTCACCGCTCTCATCGGCGTCCTCACCCGCAGCACGAAGGCGGTGGCGCCGAAGCCCCCGCAGCCGGTGGGACCGATCGCGTGGGAGATGGCCGTGTCGGTCGCGATCGCCATCGCGGGCGCGGGCGTCGCGGGACTGCTGATCATGGACTCGCACTGGTACTGGGCCGCGGTCGGCGCCGTGGCGGCCGTCAGCGGTCCGCAGCTCAACGCCCGGGTGATCCGCGGCGTCCAGCGCCTCATCGGCACCCTGCTCGGCGTGCTCGTCGCGGCCGGGGTCCTGGCCCTCGATCTGCCGCCCCTCGCCGTCATCGCCCTCGTCGTGGTGCTGCAGGCCTCGGCCGAGCTGTTCGTCGGACGCAACTACGGCATCGCCATGGTGTTCATCACGCCGCTCGCCCTGCTCATGGTGCACCTCGCCGCCCCCACCCCGGTCGACGTGCTCCTTCAGGACCGGGCGATCGAGACCGTGATCGGCGTGGCCGTCGGCACGCTCGTCGCCGTGGCGTCGGCCGCACTCCGGCGCCGGCAGATCACGAAGCGCGCCTGACCTCAGCCCTGCCCGCCCGACCTCAGCCGTGCACGCTCATCAGGAGCAGCATGCCGGCCATCATCAGCAGGCACGACCAGAAGGCGAATCGCTCGGCGCGGTCCGCACGGGCGCTGCCCGCACGCAGCAGCAGCCAGCCGCCGAGCACCGCGAGGCCGAGGACGACGACGAGCACCGCCGCGCCGGGCGCACCGGATGTCTGCCCGTGCGCATGGCCGGCGAAGCCGAGCGCCACATAGGGCACCGCCATGAGGAGACCCATCGCGAAGGGGTCACCCACGGCCCCGGGCGGCGACGGACGACGTCGAGCCCGCGCCCCCGCCACGGCCGCCCAGAGGAAGAACGCGAACGTCACGCCGATGCCCGTCAGCGATGCGTGGCCCTCCGCGGCGGCGGGGATCATGAGCAGAGCCATGCCTCCCGCCGCCGCGATGTGAGCAGCCGCCCCGACAACGCCGTCAGGGGCTGCCGCCGCGCTCCGCAGCCGCGCCCGCCGAGGACCGGCGGTGAGGCTCAGGCCGTCCACACCGTCTTCGCGTTCACGAACTCGCGGATGCCGAACGAGCCCAGCTCGCGACCGTACCCGGAGTCCTTCACGCCGCCGAACGGCAGTCCGAAGAACGACGCCGAGTTGCCGTTCGCGAACACGCTCCCGAACTCCAGCTCGGCCTGCAGGCGGGCGATCTCGTCGGGATCCGCCGACCACACGCCGGCCGCGAGCCCGAAGTCGGAGTCGTTCGCCGCGACGATCGCCTCATCGATCGAACCCACCTCGTACACGCAGGCCACCGGGCCGAAGCACTCCTCACGGAAGATGCGCATCTCGGGCGTGACCTCGGTCAGCACGGTCGCCGGGTAGAACCACCCCGGCCCTTCGGGGAGCTCGCCGCCGAGACGGACCGTGACCCCCTTCGCGACGGCATCCTCCACCAGCTCGTGCGCGTCCGCGCGCACCTGCGCCGTCGCCATCGGCCCGAACCCGGTGCCCTCGGCGCGCGGGTCGCCGGCGGTGATCTTCGCCATCTCCGCCACGAACGCCTCGACCCATTCGGTGTAGACGTCGGCGTGCACGAAGAACCGCTTGGCGCAGATGCACGACTGCCCGCTGTTCTGCGTGCGCGATGCCGCCGCGAACTGTGCCGAGCGCGCGATGTCGGCGGAGGGCATCACCACGAAGGCGTCGGTGCCGCCGAGCTCCAGGACGCTCTTCTTGATGTTGCGTCCGGCGGCGGCGGCGACCGCCGCCCCCGCGCCCACCGAACCGGTCAGCGTGACCGCGCGGATGCGACGGTCGTCGAGCAGCGCCGAGGCCGCGGCACCCTCGATCAGCAGGGTCTGGAACGCGCCCTCCGGGAAGCCCGCGCGCTGGAACAGCTCTCCCAGGTACAGCGCGGTCTGCGGCACGCTCGACGCGTGCTTGAGCAGCCCCGTGTTGCCGGCCATGAGGGCAGGGGCGGCGAAGCGGATGACCTGCCAGAACGGGTAGTTCCACGGCATGACGGCCAGGACCGTGCCCAGCGGCTGGAACACGACGCTGGCGGCCGATGCTCCGACCGAGGCCGCCGGCACCGGCTCCTCCGCCGCGAGATACTCCGCGGCATGGTCGGCGTACCAGCGCATGCCGTTGGCCGACTTCGTCACCTCGTACTTCGCGGTGCCGATGGTCTTTCCCATCTCGAGCACCGCCAGGCCGGCCGCGTGCTCCAGGTCGGCGTCGAGCAGGTCGGCGGCCCGCCGCATCCACTCCGCCCGCTGCGCGAAGGTCGTCTGCGCCATCGTCGCGTTCGCGGCCTCCGCCGCTGCCAGGATGCGCTCCACCTCATCGGCGGTGTGGGCGGTGAACTCCTGCACCAGCTCACCCGTGGTCGGATCGATCGTCGCAATGGTCATGAGCACTCCCTGTGTCTCGTGTCGGTGGTGGTGGTCGTCGGGACGGTCGCGGTCACTTGCCGTAGCCCTTGGTGAGCCCGGCGATGTACTGCCGGGAGAAGACGGCGAACAGGATGACGAGCGGCACGGCGCCGAGCGTGAGCGAGGCGAGCAGGGCCGGGTAGTCGTTCTGGAACTGCCCGACGAACTGCTGCACGCCGAGGGTCACGGTCTGGTTCTGCTTGCTCGGGGCGAGGATGAGCGGGAACCACAGGTCGTTCCACACCGGCAGCATCGTTATCGACGCGACGGCCGCGATCCCGACCCGCACGATCGGCAGCGTGATCCCGAGCGTGCGCCACTCCCCCGCCCCGTCGATGCGCGCGGCCTCCTTGAGCTCGTTCGGGACGGCCCGGAAGTACGTGGTCATCAGGGCGATCGCGAGCGGCAGCTGCATCGCGGTGTACACGAGGATGAGCGCGGTGAGGGTGTCCATCAGCCCCCACAACGTCATGATCTTGATCAGCGGCACGGTGCCGAGGCGGATCGGGAGCATGATGCCGACCACGAAGAACCCGGCGAGCACCGGCGTGATCGGCACCTTGTACTCCACGAGCGCCCAGGCGGCGAGCGTGCCGAGCACGATCGTGAGCACGATGGTGGCGAGGGTGACGATGAGGCTGTTCTGGTAGTTGAGCAGGAAGTTCCCACGCGTGAACACGTTGATGTAGCCCTGCAGGTTGAACGTCTCCGCGTCCGGAAGCGCGAACGGGGCGCCGAAGATGCCCTGCGTCGTCTTGAACGAGTTCATCAGCACGATGAGGATCGGGACGACGGAGAAGAGCCCCATGACGATCAGCAGCAGATGCACGCCGCTTCCGGCGAAGACGTCGGCCGCGCGGCGGGGACGACGGCGCCTCGGCGCCGCGGGCTCGGGGCGAGGGCGGCGGCTCGGGGCGGCCGCTGCGGGTCGGGTGTCGATGGCCATCGGGGGCTCCTAGAGCTCGTAGGTCTTCAGTCGGCGCTGCACGAGCCAGAAGTAGGCGGCGGTGGTCGCGAGGATGAGGAGGAAGATCACCGATGCGACGGTCGCGCCGAGGTCGAGGTCGGCGACCTGGCCGCTGGAGCCGAAGAACGATCGGTAGAAGAAGGTTCCGAGGATGTCGGTCGAGTAGTTCGGGCCGGGAGCCGAGCCGTTCAGGGCGTAGACGATGTCGAACCCGTTGAACGTCCAGATGTACGTGAGGATCACGATCAGTCCGAACTGGGGCGCGATGAGGGGGAACTTGATCCGCCAGAAGGCCGTCCAGGAGCCGGCGCCGTCGATGCGGGACGCCTCGATCACATCGTCCGGGATCGCGAGGAGCGCGGTGTAGAGGAAGATCATGGGGATCCCGATGTACTGCCACACCGACATCAGCGAGATCGTCGGCAGCGCGGTCGCCTCGGTGCCCAGCAGCGGGAACTCGACCAGTCCCCACAGCGGGTTGATGATCAGGCGCCAGATGAAGCCCACGATCACGACCGAGAGGGTCGCCGGGATGAACAGCAGCGTGCGGTAGGCCCCGACGGATCGGCGCAGTCGCCCCGAGGTCAGCAGGGCGGCCATGAGCAGGCCGATCGGCAGCTCCACCAGCAGGTGGATGAGGAAGAACTCGACGTTGTTGCCGAGCGCGTTCCAGAAGCGGGCGCTCGTGGTCGGGTTCGTGAACAGGTCGACGTAGTTCGCGATGCCGACGAAGGCGCTCTGCTGCCCGCTGGACTCGAAGAAGCTGAGCACCACCGAGCTGATCAGCGGGTACACCGAGAAGGCCACGTAGACCACGAGTGCGGGCAGCACGAACATCGCCAGCAGGCGGTAGCGAGCGGGTGTGCGGATCATGCCGGGGCTCCTGTGCGGATCGGATGCCGGAGGCGGAAGCGTCGCTCCCGCCTCCGGCGGAGGGTCACGGTGCGGGCGTGTACCAGGAGTCGAGTCCGGCCTGGAGCTCGGCGGTCGCCTCCTCGGGCGAGAGCCCGCTGTTGTACATGAGCTGCGCGACGCGCCAGATCTCGTCGTCGAGCGGCGGCTGTCCCGCGCTGAGCCGGTCCAGGGCCAGACGGGAGGTGAGCTCGGCGTCCACCTTGAGGTCGGCGAACTCCTGCGCGAGGGCGTTCTCGTACTTCACGGGCTCAGTGCCCATGGAGAAGAACCCGGGGAGCTTGTTCACGTACAGCTGCTGGAACTCGCTCGTGCCCAGCCACTCCAGGAACGCGGTCGCCGCCTCCTTCTCCTTGCTCGCGGCGTTCAGGCCGAAGGCCATGTCGGCCATCTCCTGCTGGTAGCGCTGGTCACCCTCGGCGGCGGGCGGGGCGCCGAAGACGCCCACGTCGAGACCGGTCGAGGTGACCTGCGAGATCTGCCACGATCCGTCCGGCAGGATCGCGGCCTTGCCCAGCGTGAACAGCTGCGTCATGTCCTCGTAGGAGATCGACTCGTACCCCTTGGGCAGGTAGTCCTTGAAGGAGTCGAAGACCCGGAAGCCCTCCACGAAGTCGGGGTCGGTGAGCTTCTTCGAGCCGTCGATGAGTCCGAGCCGCCCCTCCTCGCCCTTCCAGGCGTTGGGTCCGACCTGGTAGAGCATGTTGTAGGCCAGCTGCCAGCCGTCGGCGCTGCCGAGGGCGAGCGGGGCGTACTGCCCGTCCGCCTTGATCGCGTCGAGCACCTCGAGGAACTCGTCCTGCGTCTTCGGCACCTCGAGACCGAGCTCGTCGAAGATCGCGGTGTTGTAGTAGAAGCCGGCGAGCACGGACGCGACGGGCACGCAGTACGGGGTGCCGTCGTCGCCCTCCCAGGCGGAGAGCGCGGACTCGGGGAACGACCCGATCGCGTCGAGTCCGTCGAGCGGCTCGAAGTATCCCTTGTCGATCCACGACCGGTTCACGTCGAACGGACGGCACATGATCACGTCGGGACCGGTGCCGCCGTCGATCTGCGACTGGATCGCGGCGTTGTAGTCGTTGGTGTCGATCGGCGCGTACTCGACCTTGATGCCGGGGTGGTCGGCCTCGAACGCGGGGATGATGTCGTTCTCCCACATCGTGGCGTCCTCGGTGCGCCAGGTGCCGAGCGTGAGGGTGACGGAATCGGGGTCGTCGCCACCGCCGGACGCGCATCCGGCGAGGCCGAGGGCGAGGGTGGTGACGGCGAGGGCGGCGAGTGGTGCTCTGGCGGAACGCATCATGACCTTCTCTCTGAGAGGACGCGCGGTCTCGGGAGGACCTGCCACACCATTGCGGCGGCGCGCGGTGCAGGTCAGCATATATAGGTCTCAATGCGGTAGCAAGAGGTATCTACCATTTCTGATCATTGTTCTTACTCTGGTCCTTCTGATAGACATTCATAAGACAAGTGGTATCTTGTGGATAACAACCTCTGAAGGAGGCTCCAGTGATTCGTGTCGGCATCCTCGGCTCCGGGTTCATCGCAGACTCGTACGCCGATTCCCTGCTGGATGTGCGCGATGGTGTGCTGGCGGCGAACTTCTCCCGCGACGCCGGACGCGCCGCCGACTTCGCCGCCCGCTGGAACAGCCCGCGCAGCTACACCGACATCGCCGACCTGTGCGCCGACCCCGACATCGACGTCGTGGTCGTGGCCCTGCCCAACGAGGCCCACGTCGACGCCGTGCGCATCGCCGCCGCCGCGGGCAAGGGCATCATCTGCACCAAGCCGCTCGCCCGCACCGGCGCCGAGGCCGCCGAGATCCTGCGCATCGTCGAGGAGGCCGGCGTCTGGCACGGCTACGCCGAGAGCTCGGTGTTCTCGCCCAACGTGGCGAAGGCGCACGAGATGGCGCAGGCCGGCGGCATCGGCACCCTGCTCACGATGCGCGCCCGCGAGGCGCACTCCGGCCCGCATGCCCCGCACTTCTGGGATGCGGAGACCGCGGGCGGTGGCGCCCTGCTCGACATGGGCTGCCACACCGTCGAATCGGCCCGGCACTTCTTCGGCAAGGACAACCCCGTCACCGAGGCCTTCGCCTGGGGGTCGACGCTGGTCCACTCCGACAAGACCACCGGCGAGGACACCGCGGTCGCCCTCCTCAAGTTCGCGGGCGGACAGCTCGCCATCATCGAGTCCTCCTGGGCCGAGAAGGGTGGGATGCAGCTGCGGCACGAGTTCAGCGGCACCGACGGCCGCCTCGTCACCGACACCTCCGTGACCCCGGTGTGGGGCTTCCTCGGCAACCCGACCGGCTACCTCGTCGAGAAGGCGGACTCCGAGACCGGCTGGGTGCACCCGGTGCCGGAGGAGACGCGCGCCTACGGCTTCTCGCAGCAGATGCGCCACTTCATCGACCACTACGCGGCGGGCAAGACGCCGATGGAGACGTTCGAGGACGGCTGGGTCGTCAACTGCATCCTCGACGCCTGCTACCGCGCCATGCGCTCGGGCACGTGGGAGCCGGTGCGCCTCGAACGGTGAGCACCGACCGAGGGCACGAAGACGCGCCCTCCTTCCCGCGGCCTTCGCACAGACAAGGAGAGACCTGAGAATGACGAACACACTGCCCGCCGGAGCGAACGCGCTGCTCGCGACGCTGACCGCCGCCGAGATCGTCGCGAACCGCGCGACCCTCGAGGCCGCCGGCATCGCGACCCCGGAGACCCACTACTCGTACGTGGGGCTGACCGCCCCGGACAAGCGGCGCCTGTTCGCGGGCGAGAAGCTCCCCCGTCTGGTGCGCAGCTTCCTCATCGACATGACCACCGGGGTCTCGCACGACGTCGTGGTCGATCCGGCCGCCGGTGCCGTCGTCTCCTCCCGGGAGCTCGACCCCGTCGTCGACGGCGCCGTACCCGTGGTGCTCCGCGAGTTCGGCTACGTCGAGGAGGTCGTGCACCAGGACGAGCGCTGGATCGCCGCGATGGCGAAGCGCGGACTGACCGACCTCTCGCAGCTGCGCGTGAACCCGCTGTCCGCCGGCGTGCTCGCCGACGACGAGAGCGGTCGCCGCATCCAGCGCTGCTTCACGTTCGTGCAGCGCACCCCCGAGGACCTGGGCTGGGCCCACCCGGTCGACGGAGTGACCGTGATGGTCGACGTCGTCACGGGCGAGGTGCTCGACGTGATCGACCACATCGACCTCCCGGTCCCGCAGGAGGACGGCAACTACCACCTGTCCTCGTGGCGCGGACCCGACCGCCAGGGCCTCAAGCCCATCGAGATCACGCAGCCCGAGGGCCCCAGCTTCACGATCGACGAGGACGGCGTGCTCGACTGGGCCGGCTGGCGCCTGCAGGTCGGCTTCGACCAGCGCGAGGGCCTCGTGCTGCACGACGTGTCGATCGCGGACGGCGACGTGCAGCGCTCCGTGCTGTACCGCGCGTCGATCGCCGAGATGGTCGTCCCCTACGGCGACCCGAGCCCGCAGCGCTGGTTCCAGAACTTCTTCGACGGCGGCGAGTACCTCTTCGGCGGCTTCGCGAACTCGCTGGAGCTGGGCTGCGACTGCGTCGGCGACATCACCTACCTCGACGCGGTGGTGGCCGGCAATGACGGCGATGCCCGCGTGGTGCGCCAGGCCATCTGCATCCACGAGGAGGATGCGGGTGTGCTCTGGAAGCACTCCGACAACTGGAACGGCTCGTCCGAGACGCGACGCAACCGTCGTCTGGTCGTGAGCTTCTTCATGACGGTCGGCAACTACGACTACGGCTTCTACTGGTACTTCGGCCTCGACGGCACGATCGAGTTCGAGGTCAAGGCCACGGGCATCGTGTTCACCTCCGCCTACCCGGGCAAGGGCTACCCGTTCGCGACCCAGGTGGCGCCCGGGCTCGGCGCCCCGAACCACCAGCACCTGTTCAGCGCGCGACTCGACGTCGCGGTCGACGGGCTCGCCAACGCGGTCGACGAGGTGGAGGCGGTCGCCGTGCCGCGGGGACCGCAGAACCCGCACGGCACCGGCTTCACGCAGCAGATCACGCGGCTGCGCACCGAGTCCGAGGCTCAGCGCATCGCCGACAACCTCACCGGTCGCGTGTGGTTCGTGGGCAACACCGAGGTGCAGAACCGGCTCGGCGAGCCCGTCGGCTGGGTGCTCTACCCCGAGGGGAAGCCGCTGCTGCTGGCCGATGCCGAGTCCGACATCCACAAGCGCGCCACGTTCACGACCAAGCACCTGTGGGTCACGGCGTACGAGCCGAGCGAGCAGTACCCGGCGGGCGACTTCGTCAACCTGCACCCGGGCGGAGCCGGCATCCCGCAGTGGGTCGAGGCCGATCGCCCCATCGACGGCACCGACATCGTGCTGTGGCACACCTTCGGCCTGACGCACTTCCCGCGCATCGAGGACTGGCCGATCATGCCCGTCGACACCGCCGGATTCGTGCTCAAGCCGCATGGGTTCTTCGGACGCAACCCCTCCCTCGACATCCCCGGCGCGGCCGACCACTGCGCGACCTCGCCGGGTCACCACGACCACCACGCCGGGCACTGACCGGACGAGCACGAGCACAAGGAAAGACATGGACGGATACATCAGCTACGCCGAGGCCACCGCGGCCCAGGCCGATGGCCTCGCGACCGCGATCCCGCACATCGAGCGGCAGGTCGTCGAGCTCGCCGCCCGCGGTGCCCTGGGCGAGGTCGGGCCGCTCTTCCTCGGCATCGGCGCCAGCCTCGCCGCGGCCGCGCCCGCCGTCTGGCACCTGCGCGAACGCGGCATCACCGCCTGGCGCCTGGACGCCGGCGACACCCCGCTGCCCCTCGCGACCGGCGAGCACCCCGTGATCGCGGTCTCCCAGAGCGGGCGGAGCAGCGAGACGATCGCGGCCCTGAACACGATCCCCGAGGCCCTCCGATACGGCGTGGTCAACACGGTCCCCTCCCCGCTGTCCGACCTGGCCACGCGCCTGGTCGGACTCGGCTCGATCCCGGACAGCTACGCCTCGACCATCGGATACACCGCGACGGTCGTCGCCCTCAGCATGCTGGCCGAGGCGTGGGCCGGCGGCGAGGTCGACCCGGCCTGGCACGACTTCGCCGCGCTCTTCCGCGAGACTGAGACCATGCTCGCCCCGCAGATCGACCGCGCCGCGGATCTGATCACCTCCGTCCCCAGCCTCGACTTCGTCGGCGGCGGGTCCTCGACCGGCTCCGCCGAGGCGGGTGCGCTGCTCTTCCGCGAGGTGGCCCGGATCCCGGCGAGCGCGATGGGCACGCGCCAGTACCTGCACGGCTCGATGGAGTCGGCCGGTGAAGGCGCCCACGTCCTGTTCGGCAGCGAGCGCGAGCACGAGGTCGCCCGCATGCTCAGCGCCGCCGGGCACCGGGTCGTGCTCGTCACGACCGACGACGTCGAGAGCGCCGAGCTGCTCGAGGTCGTCCGCCTGCCGCAGAGCTCGCCCAACGCCCGAGCCGTGCTCGAGGCCCTGTTCCTGCAGGGCCTGGTCGCCCGGGTCGCGCAGGCCAGAGGCGTGGAGATCGAGGAGTTCGTGTTCCACAACGACGACACGAAGGTCGACGCCGGAGCGGCTCAGTGACCCCATCCGATGACGCCCTCGCCCCGCGCGAGGGACTCATCGTCGGCATGGACGTCGGCGGCACCAAGGCCGCGGTGCGCGCCACGACGGCAGACGGTCGACTCGTCGCCGACGTCGTGGTGAGTTCCGCCGAGTGGGATGCCGAGCCCGTCGATGCCGCCGCGGACTGGCTCGTCGACGTCCTGGCGCGTGCGCTCCCCGCCGATGCCGTCGTCGACGCCCTCGCGATCGGCGCCCAGGGACTCGACAACGTCCCGGTCGCGCGCGACCTCGCGGAGGCGCTGCGTCTCCGCGGCCACGCGCGGGTGCGCTGCGTCAACGACGCCGCGCTCCTCGTCCCCGCCGCGGGGCTGGACGCCGGCATCGGTCTGATCGCCGGTACCGGCGCGATCGGCGTGGGTGTCGATGCGACCGGAGGCCCACTCGCCGCGGGCGGCTGGGGATGGGTCATCGGCGACGAGGCCGGCGCCGCGGGTCTCGTCCGCGAAGCCACCAGGGCCGCCCTGCTCGCCCACGACGACGGCGAACCCGACGACGGACTCCTCGGCGCCCTGCTCGCCGACTTCGACGTGGCCGACGCCGAGCGCCTCGCCCGTGCCGTGAACGACGAGCCCACCATGGCCAACTGGGGGCCGCACGCCGCCGCCGTGTTCCGGGCCGCCGATGCCGGCTCCGCCCTCGCGGCACGCATCGTCCACGACGGCGCCGCACATCTCGTGCGCCTGGTCACCCAGCTGCGGCGACGCGGCGCGGTGGGCGACGCCGTGGTCGCGGCCGGTGGCGTCATCACCGCGCAGCCGCGTCTGGCCGATGCGGTGCGCGCACTGCTCGCGCAGCAGCATCCGGATCTCGGCTTCGTGCTCCTCGACGAGCAGCCCGTCGCCGGCGCCTGGTACCTCGCGAACCACCTGGACTGACGCGACGCGGGTCTGGGCGCTCGTGTGACCTCGGCGTGCTCACCGGGTCTGCTCGCCCTCAGCGGGCGGGACCTCAGCGGGCGGGACCTCAGCGGGTGGGGCCGGCGCCGCGCGTGAAGACGGTGCGCAGACGGTAGCGCTCGCCCACGTAGCGGATCGTCGAGAGCGAGACCACCCGGCCGTCGGAGCCGTGCGCGACCTGGCGCATCACGAGCAGGGGGCTGCCGACCGCGACGTTGAGGGCCTCGGCCGCCTGCGCGTCCGCCTCGCGCGCCTCGACGGTGCTGTCGGCGCGCTCGGGGCCGGAACCGGCGGAGTCGAGCAGGTCGTAGAGCGAGTCGACGGCGAAGTCGATCTTCGAGACGTCGGGCAGCAGCGCGGCGGGCACGACCGAGGCGTCCAGCGCGATGGGCACGCCGTCGAGCAGACGGATGCGGTCGAGACGGAAGATCGGCGTGCCGGGAGCCACACCGATGGCCTCGGCCTCGTCGAGGCTCGCGTGTCCGGTCTCCGCGCGCCGGACGATCGACGTGGACTCCAGTCCCATCCTCCGCGCGGTCTCGCTGAAGGACTCGAGGCTGTTCGGCCACTCCTTCGCGACGGGAGCCGAGGCGACGTACCAGCCGCGCCCGTGGGACGAGCTGAGCACGCCCTCGTCGACGAGCTGCAGCAGCGCCTTGCGCAGGGTCACCCGGCTGATGCCGAGCTGTGTGCACAGCTCGCGCTCCGGAGGCAGGCGCATGCCCTCGGCGAGACGGCCGGACGAGATCTCGACCTTGATCAGGTTGACGGCCTGGATCCACAACGGCTCCGGGTAGTCCGCACGAATCGGCGATTCACTGATGCTGCTCGTCATCCCTGCCCCCTCGGATGTGTGGCTTCCACTCTGCACCGTACACGGCGCCGACGCACCATACCAGTAACGACCATTCTAAGTCCTCAGCGTTACCGTCACTGCCAGGACCCGCCCGCGCCCCACTGCGGGTCCAGCGGCGGCACGGAATCGAAGGAGCTGGCCACGGCCACGGGAGCGCCGGCATCGACCGACTCCTCGATCGCGAGCATCGCGTCGAGCACGTGGAAGGCCAGCGCACCGCTGGCCCGCGGCTCGCGGTCGGCACGGATCGCCGCGGCCATCTCGACCACGCCGATGCCGCGCTCGCGCTCGGCGCCCGAGGGCATCAGCTCCTCGGGTTCGGGCTGCGGCCGACCGGCCGGCACGAGCACGCTCGGACCGTCGAAGCCGCTCACCGGCACGGTGAGAGTGCCGCCGGAGCCGGTGACCTCGAACAGCTGGCGCCGCACGGGAGAGTCGAAGCTGTAGATCGATGTGCCCACCACCCCGGAGCGGAACCGGGTGAGCACGCTCACGTGGGTCCAGACCTCGACCGGGATGCGGTTGCCCGCCCGCTCGCCGTAGGGCACCGTCCGCACATCGAACGCGCGATGGCCCATCGCCTGCACGGTGTCGATCGGGCCGAACAGCAGCGCGAGCGTCGTCAGGTAATACGGACCGATGTCGAACAGCGGACCGGCGCCGCGGGCGAACAGGAAGTCCGGGCGCGGGTGCCAGGCGTCCGGCCCGGGACCCTGCATGAGCGTGAGCACGGTCTGCGGGGTGCCGATCCGCCCCTCGGCGATCAGCTGCTGGGACTGCTGGATGCCGCGGCCGAGCACAGTGTCCGGCGCATTGCCGACGCGCACCCCGGCGGCTGTCGCGGCGTCGAGCACCGCGCGGGCCGAGGCGCGGTCGAGCGTGAGCGGCTTCTCGCCCCACACGTGCTTCCCCGCCGCGATCGCCTGCAGCGCGACCTGTGCGTGCACTGCCGGGATCGTCAGGTTGACCACGAGCTCGAGCCCGGGCAGGGCGAGCAGCTCCGCGGTATCCCCGGAGAAGGGCACACCGTGCTTCCGCGCCTGCGCCGCCGCGCGCTCGCGGTCGAGGTCGGCGACCCCGATCACGTCGACGCCGGGTGCCGCGCGCAGCGTGGCGAGGTACTCGTCCGAGATGTTGCCCGCGCCGATCACTCCGACGCGCACCGGCTCGTGGGTCATGACAGGGCCTCCGCGAAGAACCGGGTGTTGCGCTCGACGGCGGGCAGCGGGTCGCCGTCCACCACGACCTCGACCACCACGAGGGCGTCGATGTCCGCGGCGAGTGCAGTGACCTCGCGCATGCGTCCGACCACGGGGACGCCGAGCGTGGGCGGGTCGTCCGGTTCCGGCTCCTCGTCGTTCACGTGCACGGCGCGGATACGGTCGGCCAGGCGCGGCAGCAGCTCGAACACGTCCGCACCGCCGACGCTCGCCCAGTAGGTGTCGACCTCCAGCACGACCCGCTCGTCGAGCAGCTCGACGAGCACCTCCCACGCCGGGCGGCCGTCGATGCGCGCCGAGAACTCGAAGTCGTGGTTGTGGTACCCGACGCGCAGGCCGTGTTCGGCGGCGCGCGCGGCGGCCAGGTTGATCCGCTCGGCGAGCGCGGTGACGCCGGCGCGGTCCGCGAACAGGGCGGGATCCGCCCACGGCACGATCAGGGTCTCGACGCCCACCGTGCGCGCCGCGGCGATCGCCCGCTCGACGGGGGTGTCGAGCAGCTTGACGTGCGCGGTCGGCGCGGTGAGCCCCGCGGCGGCGAGCTCGCGTGCGAGCTGTTCCGGGTCGCTCAGGATGTCGTAGGGCTCGACCTGCGCGTACCCGAGCGCCGCGAGCGCGGCCAGGGTCGCCGCACGGCGGTCGCCGAGCCGGTCGCGAAGGCTGTAGAGCTGGATCGACAGCGCGGACGCGGTGTCGGCCGAGGGCGGGACGGTCGTGTCGGTCATGTCATCCGTTCCGGATCAGGCGGTCGAACGCGGCGGAGAGCTCGTCGTCGAAGGCACGGCGCGCGGCGTCCTCCTCGTGCCACGCGACGATGCGGCGAGCGCCCTCCGCGAACGAGACCTTCGGGTGGTAGCCGGGCACGAGCCGCTGCAGCTTCGCGGTGTCGAACAGGATCGAGTGCCGGAAGTCCTCCTGCAGCACCTCGGCCCAGCCGGGCACCTCGCGGCCGATGGACTCGCTGGAGCGGTGCACCAGGAGCGGATCGCGCACTCCGGCGGCGGCAGCCAGGGTGGTGTGGATCTGGTCCCAGGTGAGGATGTCGCCGCTGACCAGGTTCACGCTCTCCCCGATCGCGTGCGTGTTGCCGAGCAGGGGCACGAGGGCGCGCGCGACGTCGCTCGAGTGCGTCAGGGTCCACAGCGAGGTGCCGTCGCCGTGCACCACGGTGGCGTCGCCCCGACGCAGGCGCTCGATCGCGGTCCAGGTGACCGGGAAGATCATGGTGGTCTCGTCGTACGTGTGCATCGGACGCACGATCGTGAGCGGAAGACCGCGCTCCCGGTAGGCGTCCTCCAGCACGAGCTCGGCGGCCAGCTTCTCCCGGGCGTACCCGAAGACCGGATGGCGGCGCGGGCTCGACTCCGTGATGGGCAGCTGCGGCACCGGACGGCCGAACACGGAGCAGGTGCTGACGAACACGTACTGGCCCGTCCGCCCCGCGAAGCGCTCGACGTCGGGCAGCACGTCCTGCGGGCTGAAGCCCACCCAGTTCACGACGACGTCGTACTCCGTGTCGCCCAGCGCGGCGTCGAGGGCGGCCCCGTCGCGGATGTCGGCGCGGATGCCGTGCACCTCCGCCGGCAGGGCGCGGCGGTGCTCGCCCCGGGTGACGACGGTGAGGTCGATCCCGTGCTGCACGGCCTCGCGCGCGACGGCCGAGCCGATCATGCCGGCGCCGCCCAGGAACAGCACCCGCAGCGCGCTCATCGGGCACCCGCCGTCACGCCGTGGCCGGTGAGGTACCGGTACGACTCGTCGAGGGCGTCGAACGGATCGACGTCGAGCTTCTCCAGCTCCACGATGTGCCATTCGAGCGTCGAGGGCTCCTGCAGGGCGCCGAGCACATCGACCGATCCCTGTCCGATCGGCACGAGCGTGTCCTGCCCGTAGGTGAGGGCGGGGCCGTCCTTGACGTGCACGTAGCGCAGCCGCGGACCGATCGACCGCACGACCTCGGCGGGAGACGCCCCGCCCACCGCGGCCCAGTACAGGTCGAGCTCGACGCGGGCATCGGGGTGCAGGCGCTCCAGCAGCAGGTCGTAGGCGCTCCGACCGTCGATCACGTTCCGGAACTCGGCGTGGTGGTTGTGGTACGCCACGGTCATGCCGTGCGCCTTGGCGGCCTCGACACCGCCGTTGACTCGTTCGAGTCCGCGTTCGATCGCGTCGAGGTCGTCGAACTCCTCGGCCTCCATGCTCCATGCGAGGTTCGGGGTGCCGAGCTCGGCGTACTCGTCGAGGATGCGTGCGGCATCGGGGCCGAAGGGGAACGGCGCGTGCGCGCTGACGACGCTCAGGCCCGTGCGATGCAGCATCCGGTTCACGTCGGTGGCCGACCGGCCGTGCAGGCCGTAGGTCTCCACACCCGTGTAGCCGAGGGCGGCGATACGCTCCAGCACGCCCTCGAAGTCGTCGTCGAGCAGCGCGTCGACGGTGTAGAGCATGACGGCGGCACCGGGGAGGCTCATGCGCGGCCCGCCCAGCGGATCGCCTGCGCGAGGAGCCGACGGAAGGGCGGTTCGCCCCACGCCCGCATGTCGTGGCCGAGCGCGAGGTAGACGACCCGCCCCTCGCCGACCTCGCGCACGTAGAGCACGGGGATGCGCACGCCGTCGTCGCGGGTGCGCTCCGCGAGGACCGTGTGGTCGTCGTCGGCGAACGCGAACTCGTAGTACTCGTCGAAGAGCTCGAAGTCGTCGACGCCCTCGGTGATCGGGTGCGCCGCGACGATCTCGATGCGGTGCCGGCCCTCGTGGTGTCCGGGGCCGTGCGAGAGGTAGTGATTGCCGAGGAGTGCGTGGAAGGCGCTGTCGGCGCCCGCGGGGTCGCCCATCACGTTCGACATGTGCAGCGCCACGACGCCCTTGCCCGCGGCCACCGATGCGGCGAGCGCCGCCTGCTGCGCGGCCGGGAACGAGGCGCCGGAGTCGTAGAGCACGAAGACGTCGGCGTCCGCCGTCTCGGGGCGCGCGTCCACGAACCGCTGCATGCCGACGGCGGGCGATATGGCGAATCCGGCGCTCGCCCCGATGCGGGTGAGCACGTCGGCGGCGCCGAGGAGGTCGTGGTGGGTGTCGTCGCCGCCGACGACGACGAGGGCGCGGGGGCTGGTGGACATGGGACGTTCTCCTCGGGTGGTTCGGGTGGGGGCGCCTCCGGAGAGGCGCCCCCTGTGGTCACACGGCGGTGCCGCGTGCGGTCATCACCGGGGCTGGAGCTCCAGTGCGACGACCGGGTTGACGAAGGCGCCCCAGTACGGGTCCTTCTCCTGGGGCCATCCGGTGGCCTTCTTCTCGCTCCACCCGGCGTAGGCCTGGTAGTACGAGAGCACGACCCACGGGGTCTCCTCGATGAACTGCTCCTGCAGACCGGTGACGGCGGCGGTGCGCTCGTCGTCGCTGGTCGCGGCGAAGTAGTCCGTGAAGTACTGCGCGATCTCCGGGTCCTCCGTGCGCTGGATGTTCTGGTACGTCGGGATGGCCTCGCCGATCGGCAGCGAGTACGCGGGGTTCATCCACGAGTCGTACAGGTTCACCGCGAGGAGCTGGGTGGCGATCGGGTAGCCGATCGTCGCCTGGAACTCGCCCTTGCTGGTGATGCCGTTGATCGCCTCGACCGCGACGCCGTTGACGTCGACCTTGAATCCGGCCTCCTTGAGGTTGGACTGGATGATCTGCGCGGCCGCGACCTGCTCGGTGAACGCCTGCGGGATCGTGATCTGGAAGGCGAGCTTCTCGCCGTCGCGCTCGTAGTAGCCGTCGTCGCCCATCGTGAAGCCGAGGCCCTCGAGGATCTTCTTCGCACCGTCGACGTCGTAGTCGTAGAGCTCGTCCTCGAGCCCGGGAGCGATGGAGTCCTCGAACACCGGGAGGGGCAGGCCGCCCTTCCACGTCGCCGCCGGACGGTTGGCCACATCGGCGACCTGCTGACGGTCGATCGCCAGGCTCGCGGCCTCGCGGATCTCCTTCTCGTTGAACGGGAAGTTCTGGTTGTTCGTGATGAGGCCGTCGGCGCCGACGACCGACCACAGGATGTGGAAGTCGGGGCTCTTGGAGAGGAAGGTCTCCTCGACGTTGGCCATGTAGCAGCTGCACCAGTCGACGTCGCCCTGCACCATGGCCTGCGAGACCGCGGTGTTGTCCTTGTACGGGACGAAGCGGAGGCCGTCGATGGCGGGCTTGCCCTTCTGCCAGTACTTCGGGTTCTTCACGAGCGTGTAGCTCTCGGGCGTGAAGGTGTCGAGCATGAACGCCCCGGTGCCGACCGGCTTCTCGTCGGCGTAGCCGGCGACGTCGTCGATCTTGCCGTAGACGTGCTCCGGCACGATGCTCAGGTAGATGATCTTGTCGAAGAAGTTCGCCGACGGGGTCGCGAACGAGATCACGACGGAGTGCTCGTCCGGGGCCGTGATGGTGTCGAACTGGATGCCGGTGAGGTTCAGCTCGGGGTGGTCCTTGATCAGCTGGTAGCTGTAGACGACGTCTTCGCTGGTGAAGTCCTCGCCGTCGGTCCAGGTGACGCCGTCGCGGAGCTGGAGGCTGAGCTCCGTCCCCTCGGCGTTCCACTCCCACTCGGTCGCGAGCCACGGCTTGAAGTCGCCCGCCTTGGTCGTGTTCACCTGCACGAGGGGCTCGTAGATCATGCCCTCGGAGCCGAGCTGGTAGGCGGTGGTGGGCAGGTAGGGGTTGAACACCTTCTGCACGGAGGCCGACGAGCGGCCGACCGTGAGGATGGTGTCGCCTCCTCCGCTGCTGCCTCCCGTGCTGGGGGCGCAGGCGGCGAGGCCGGTGATCAGTGCTGCGACGGCCAGCGTGGCGATGGCCGCTCGTTTCGACGTGCGCATGGGCATGCCGACTTCCTTTCGTTGGGACTGCAAGGACACTGCGGTGGTCATACGGGACTGCGGTGGCGCCCGCTATGCGGCGCCCATGCCCTCCTTCCCCGGGATGCGGCTGTCGGCGAGCAGACGGGCGACGCTCTCGTCGTCGTCCCACTCGCGCGCCCAGTGGACGCCGTCGACGCCGCGCTCCTCGGTCGGGTCCGCATCGCTCACCCGCACCTCGGGATGGCGCAGGCGCCGGTCGACGTCGACCTCGAACGGCTCGGAGCGCGGATCGGGGGCCGCGCGCACGAGGAGCTGCGTATAGGGGTGGACCGGCACCGCGATGACCTCGTCGCTGGGGCCGCGCTCGACCACGCGGCCGTTGCGCATGACGACGATCTGGCTCGAGAAGTGCCGGGCGGTGGCGAGGTCGTGGGTGATGTAGAGGACCGCGAGGTTGCGCTCGACCTTGAGGCGGTCGAGCAGTTCGAGGATCTCCATGCGGATCGACACGTCGAGCATCGACACCGGCTCGTCCGCGATCAGCACCTCGGGTCGCGGGGCGAGGGCACGCGCGATCGCGACGCGCTGGCGCTGGCCGCCCGAGAGCTCGTGCGGGAACTTGTCGAGGTACTCGGCCGACAGGTTCACCGAATCCATCAGGCGCTCCAGCTCCGCCTGCTCCTCCTTCGGCCCGCGCACGATGCGGTGCACGCGCAGCGGCCGCCGCAGGTGGTGCCGCACGGTGCGCAGCGGATTGAGCGAGGCGAACGGGTCCTGGAACACCATCTGCACCCGCGAGCGGTAGGGACGGATGCCGTGCTGTCCGCGCGGCACCACCTCGTCGTCGAGCCGGAGCTCGCCCTCGCTGGGATCCGTGATGCGCAGGATCATCTTCGCCATCGTGGACTTGCCGCTGCCGGACTCGCCGACCAGCGCCACCGTCTCCCCCGGCCGCACCGTGAGCGAGACGCCGTCGACCGCGCGCAGCGTGTCGCCGCGACGGCCCAGGTGGTAGTCCTTGGTGAGCTTCACCGCGTGCAGGGTGGTCATCGTGCTCCCACTTCCTCGGAGGCGGGCTCGCCGTCCTCCGCGACGTAGCGTCCGCCGCCGGAGATCGGCGCGTCGCCGCGCAGACTCGGGAACGACTTCAGCAGGTGGCGGGTGTAGTCGTCCTCGGCGTGATCGAGCAGCGCGGCCGGGGTGTTCTCCTCGACCAGGCGCCCCTTGCGCATGACGCCGACGCGGTCGCTGATCTCGAGCAGCAGACCGAGGTCGTGCGTGATGAACAGCACCGCGAACCCGAAGTCGTGCCGCAGCCGGGCGATCTCGTCGATGATGCTGCGCTGCACGATCACGTCGAGCGCGGTGGTCGGCTCGTCCATGATGATGACGCGCGGCTTGAGCGAGAGCGCCATGGCGATCATGACGCGCTGGCGCATGCCGCCGCTCAGCTGGTGCGGGTAGCTGGCGAGGCGCAGCGGGTCGATGCCGACGGTGCGGAGCAGGTCGGCCGCGCGCCGCCGGCGCTCTTCCTTGCTGAGGCGCAGATCGTGGTCGATGAAGATGTCCTCGATCTGGTCTCCGATCGAGATGACCGGGTTCAGCGCGTTCATCGCGGACTGCAGCACCATCGCGACCTCGGACCAGCGGAACGCCTTCAGGTCGCGGTCGTCGAGCGCGAGCACGTCGAGCTGCTCGCCGTCGCGTCCGGTGTAGACGATCTCGCCGCTCGTGATCACGGCCGGCGGGCGGAGCAGACGCGTCACGGCGTACGCGAGGGTCGTCTTCCCCGAGCCGGACTCCCCGGCGAGACCGACGATCTCGCCGCGGTGCAGGGTGAGGCTGACGTCGTCCACCGCGCGGAACGCGCCGTTCTCGTGCGTCTGGTACTCGACCGTGAGGTTCGAGATCTGCAGCACGGTCTCCCCGGCCACGAAGTCGCCGGTGTCGTCGAGGTCGCGGCGCGGACGGCGCAGGTTCAGCAGCGGCTGACGCGGACGCTTGAACTGCGTCTTGGTGCCGGCCTTCGTGCCGAGACCCGCCGCCCGCAGACGCGGGTTGACGAACTCGTCGATGCCGAAGTTGACCAGGGCGAGCGCCGTGCCGACGAAAGCGATCGCGAGTCCCGGCGGCACGAACCACCACCAGGCGCCGAAGAGCAGCGCCGAGCTGTTCTGGGCCCAGTAGAGGATGCCGCCCCACGACCATTCGGTGACGTCGGTCATGCCGAGGAAGGCGAGCCCGGCCTGGGTCAGGATGCCGCCGGTCACGGTCGCGAGGAACGACGAGGCGACGATCGCGAGCATGTTGGGGAGGATCTCGCTCCAGATGATGCGGAACGTGCGGTCGCCGGCCACGCGTGCGGCCTCCACGAAGTCGCGGTTGCGCAGCGAGAGCGTCTGGGCGCGCAGCACGCGGGCACCCCACGCCCATCCGGTGATCGCGATCACGATGATGATGCCGACCGAGCCGGTGCTGGGCAGGTAGCCGGCGAGGATCACGACGAGCGGGAGGCCCGGGATGACCAGGAAGATGTTCGACAGCACCGACAGCAGCTCGTCGCCGAGTCCGCCGACGTAGCCGGCCGTGAGACCGACGATGAGGGAGAGCCCGGTGGCGAAGAACGCGGAGACCACGCCGACGAACAGCGAGATCCTGGTGCCGTAGACCATCTGCGCGAACAGGTCCTGCCCGGTGTGCGTCGTGCCGAGCCAGTGCTCGGGCGACGGCGGCAGCAGCACCTCGGTGCTCACGGCGCTCGGATCGGTCGTGATCAGCATCGGTCCGAAGACCCCGACGAGGATGAACAGCAGGAACACGCTGCCGCCGACGATGATCTTGGCGGAGCGGAGGCCGCGCAGCCAGTCGAGGTTGCGGCCCTTCTTCGCCGCGGGCTTCGGGGCGGCGATGGTGGCGGTGAGCGGCGTCGTCATCGGCGGGCCTCCTGTCGGGTGCGCGGATCGAGGAGCACGTAGGCGAAGTCGGCGACGAGGTTCGCGACGAGCACGGTGATCGTGATCACGAGGAAGATGCCCTGCATCAGCGGGTAGTCCTGCTGCTGCACGGCCTGGAAGAGGGTGTAGCCGAGGCCCGGGTAGTTGAAGACGACCTCGGTGACGATCGAGCCGCCGACCAGGAAGCCGAGCGACATCGCGAAGCTCGCGAGCGAGGGGAGCACGGCGTTGCGGCCCGCATAGGTCCGCATCACGCGGCTGGTCTTCAGGCCCTTGGCCTGGGCGAGCAGCACGTAGTCCTCGCTCAGCGTGGTGACCATCATGTTGCGCATGCCCAGCAGCCAGCCGCCGATCGACGACACGATGATCGTGATCGCGGGGAGCATGCCGTAGGAGATGACGCTGCTGATGAACTCCAGGTTGAAGCCGGGCACGAGGCCGGGCTGGTATCCGCCGGACAGCGGGAACCAGTGCAGGTTCACCGCGAAGATGTAGACCATGATGAGGCCGAACCAGAAGTACGGGATCGATGAGATGAACGTCGTCGCCGGGACGAGCCCGTCCATCCACGACCCGCGGCGCCAGCCGACGAGCATCCCGAGGCCGACACCGATCACGAAGCTGAGCACCGTGCAGATGCCGATCAGCGACAGCGTCCAGGGCAGGCCCTGCAGGATCATGGTGGAGACCTGGGCGGGGTAGGCGCTGATCGACACCCCGAGGTTCCCGGTGAAGATGTTGCCCCAGTACTCCCAGTACTGGTTCCACAGGTTGTCGTCGCCCTGACCGAACAGCTGCCGGAGCGCATAGACCGCGTCCGGGCTCAGCTGTCCCTGGAATCGGGTCAGCATGCGTTCGATCGGGTCTCCCGGCATCATCCGGGGCAGGAAGAAGTTGATCGTGATCGCCGCGAACGCGGTGATCAGATAGAACAGTCCTCGCCGCAGGAGCACTCTCATGCCACGGCCTCTCTCATCTCATCCATCTCTCTCACGTCAGTACGTCGAAACGATCTCGGTCGCCGGCGCCCACAGCCCCTGGTCCAGTCCGCGCTGGAGGGCGTTGTCGAGCACGTCGAGGGGCAGTCGGACCAGACCGCGGCGCACGCTCGACTCGTAGGCGGCGAAGATGATCTCCGCGGCCGCGAGTCCGTGCCGGGCGTGCAGCACGGGCTCCGCGCCGGTCTCCGCCGCGCGCACGAGGTCGGCGAGGGCGAGCGCGGTCTGCTCGATGATGGCCGGATCGACCCCGCCGAGCTCGATCGCGAACTCGGGGTCGACGCTCTCGAGGATCTCCTGCGGGTCGCGGCCGTCCACGTGCACGAGGGCCCGGCCGCCGAAGATCTCGACCCGGCCGCGGGTGCCCTGGAGCACGATGCCGTTGTCGCCGAGCGGGTGCAGGCGCTCGTCGCGTCCGGTGATGATCACGGCGTCGACGTCGGAGTCGAACCGCACCTTGACGATGCCGGCCGTCTCGGTCGGGGCTCCGTAGACGCGCTTGCGCGCCGCGACGTCGATCTGGGCGAGCACCGAGGTGGCACGCGGGTCGCCGAGGTGCAGGCGCAGCAGGTCGACCGTGTGCGATCCCCAGTCGAAGAGGTTGGCGCAGTAGCCCTGCGCGCCGGTGAGCTCGCCGATCGTGCCGTACTGCACGAGGTCGCGCACCGCGCGGTGCATACGGTCGAAGCGGCGCTGGTGGTTGACGGTGAGGACGGCCCCGTGCGCGGCGGCGGCCTCGACCAGGTGTCGGGCATCGCCGTAGGAGAGCGCCATCGGCTTCTCGCAGTGGATGGCCGTCACGCCGTGCACGAGGGCGAGGCCGACGACGTCGCGGTGCACGGCGGCGGGAGCGCACACGCTCAGCACGTCGACGGGGTTCTCGGTGAGCAGGCGCTCGAGGTCGCGGTATCCGCGGGCGTCGTGACGGGCGGCGAGGGCGTCGGCCGCGTCGGCATCCACGTCGCTGATCGCGACGATGCGCAGATCCGGGATCCGGGAGAGACCGAAGGCGTGCACCGCACCCTGTGCACCCGCACCGACCACGGCGGCGGTGCGTACCGTCGTCATCTCGGCCCTGCTCGATGGGTGAACTGGTACACTATGGCCTCTCCTTTGAGCGTTTGTAGTAGTCCATGAAAATACCACTGAGGGCCAAGCTAATACGCTTCTATGATGAGCACAACCACTTGCTGTCCATTTGAGACAAGCTCGTGGGACTCGCAATGAAGCCAGCCGGAGGAGAATTCCATGCTCATCAGCCAGGTCATCGGTCCGCGTCGCTCCGAGATCGTGTCGGCACCCGACCCGATCCCCTCGCCCTCGCAGGTCGTGATCGACGTGCTCGCCTGCGGCGTGTGCACCTCGGACCGCACCCCGTGGCGGGAGCACGGGACGCCGGAGGCACCGGTGCGGCTCGGACACGAGACCGTCGGCAGGATCAGCGCCGTGGGCGACCCCGGCGGCCGCTGGAGCGTGGGCGAGGTCGTGACCGGCCTCGGCGGCGACGGCTTCGCGACCAAGGTCGCCCTCGACGCCGACTCGATCCTGCGCGTCCCCGCCGGCTTCGCCCCGCAGCACGTGATCGGGGAGCCGCTCGCCGACCTCGAGGAGGCGCTCTCCCGCAGCGGCATCCGCCCGGGGGACCGCGTCGCCGTCGTCGGCCTCGGCTTCATGGGGCTGGGCCTGGTGCAGCTCGCGGCCGCCCGCCTGCCCGGGCTGCTGGTCGCGGTCGACCCGAATCCCGCGGCGCGGGAGCGCGCGCTCACCCTCGGCGCCCACGAGGCCTATCACCCGGACGAGCTGCCGCCCGAGTTCGCCTCGGCATCCGGTCGGCGCGAGCAGCGCATGGACGTCGTGGTCGAGGCGGCCGGCGTGAACTCGGCTCTCGTCACCTCCTCCACACTCGTCCGCCCGTACGGCACGGTCTGCATCGTGGGCTATCACCACACCGGCGACGCCCCGATGGACATGGAGCTCTGGTACAAGGGCGCCACGATCGTGAACGGCTTCTCCCCCGCGCGCCCGCGGACGCTGCGGGCGATGGCGGACGGCCTCGCGATGATCGCCGACGGACGGTTCAGCTATCTGCCGCTGATCACGCACACCTTCGACCTCGCCGACATCGATCAGGCGTACGAGCTGATGGAGGCGCGGCCCGCCGACTTCGTCAAGGGCGTGGTGCTCTTCCCCGACCACGGATGATCAGCCGCCTTCGGTGGATCACTGTTTGATCACGAGAAGAAATACCAGTATTGACCACTTTGAGTCCGGGACAGTACCATTCGAGGAACCGCCGGCGCCCGGCCGGCCGAGAAGGAGGTCCTCCGTGCAGAAGCGCGTGTCCATCCCCCTGGCAGGTGCCACCGCGTTCGTGCTCGCCGCGAGCCTCGGCGCCTGCGCGAGCACTGAATCATCGACACCCGACCAGATCGTCGTGCAGACCAACTGGACGGCCAGCCAGGCCCAGAACAAGCCGCTCTTCGACGCCTTCGAGGCGTTCACCGAGGAGACCGGCATCGACGTCAAGGTCCTCGAGTCCGGCGACAACCTCAACCAGGTCTACGAGACGTCCCTCCTCGCCGGCGAAGAGGCCGACGTCCTGCTGGTCGGACTCCTGGAGAAGCAGCTGGACTGGGCGGTCAACGGCGCCGTCGTCCCCGTGAACGACTACATCGAGGAATGGGGCATCGCCGACCGCATCCCCGACGACGCCCTCGTGGACTGGACCGACTCCGAGGACAACATCCGCGCGTTCCCCTACTCCGGGTTCACGTGGCCCTGGTGGTACAACACCGACCTGCTGGAGAAGGCCGGGGTCGACGGCGTCCCGACCACGACCGACGAGCTCGTCGACGCCGCGAAGAAGCTGCGCGCCGCGGGCATCGCTCCCGTGGTGCTCGGCGGCATCGACTGGTCCGGCCAGAAGATCTTCCTGCAGTTCCTGGAGATGTTCCTCTCGACCGACGAGGCGAAGCAGGTCTACGCCGAGGGCGCGACGTGCGACAGCCCCGGGGCCATGAAGGGCATCGAGCTGCTGGTCGAGCTGCGCGACGCGGGCGTCTTCGTCGACGGCGTCGAGGGCTACACGGCCGACCAGGCTCAGGCCGCGTACATGGACGGCCAGGCGGCGATCGCTCCGCTCGGCTCCTGGGCGTACCCGGCGGCCTCCGAGGAGCTCGCCGCGGCGACCGTCCTCGGCGGTCTCCCGGTCGCCGACGGCGCACCGTTCGAGAAGCCGCTGGCCTACCGCGGGTCCACCTCGGCTGGTTGGTGGATCAGCCCCAACGGTGAGAAGAAGATCGACGCGGTCGAGCAGCTCATCACCTACATGTACGGCAACGACGTGCTCAAGGGCATCCTCGACGAGGGCGGCGTGATCCCGGTCGCCGACTTCGGCGGCGACACCTCCGGCGTCACCTCGCCGCTGCTGGCGCAGTCCCTGACCGACCTGCCCGAGGTGGTCGACTTCCCGGTGATGCCCGACATCTACGTGCCGGCCGACGTCTCCAACCCGATGTACCGCGCGACCTCGGTCGCGTTCACCCCCGGCACCGACGCCGCGACGATCTGCAAGACCGTCGACGACATCTACGCCGCCGCGAAGTAACCCGTCAGGGCGGCCCGGCCTCCACGCCGGGCCGCCCTCCTCACTGCTGGAGCCCTCCCCCATGACCGCATACTCCCCCGAGGTCGTCGCCCTCCGACGCGCGAAGGCCAGACGCCGTGGCGAGCTGGTGCAGCTGTCGGCCACCCTCCCGGCGCTGCTCTGGTTCCTGGTCTTCACGATCGGCCCGCTGGTCAGCCTCTTCTACTTCTCCACGGTCAACTGGCGAGGACTGATCGCGCCGCGGACGCCCGCCGGCCTCGACAACTTCGCCCGTCTGCTGAACGACCCCGTCGTCTGGCTCGCGACCGGCAACACGATCCTCCAGCTCGTCGTGACCCTCCCGATCGTCGTGGTCGGCGCGTTCATGATCGCCTACTACCTGAACCTCAAGCCCCGCGGACACCGCTTCGTGCGCGCACTCATGTTCACCCCCGTGCTGCTGTCGGCCTCGGCCCTGGCCATGGTGTTCGTCGGCGTCTTCGCCCCGAAGGGCATGATCAACGGCTTCCTCGACGCGATCGGCCTCGACCAGCTCGCGCGCCCCTGGCTCGCCAACGGCGACAGCGCGATGTGGGCCATCATCATCGTCACCATCTGGTGCAGCATGTCGGTCTCCGCGATCATGCTCGCCGCCCGCCTGAACTCGATCGACGCCTCGGTGTTCGAGGCCGCGGAGATCGACGGCTGCGGGCACTTCCGCCGCATGTGGAGCATCGCCTGGCCGATGTGCCGCGAGTTCGTCGGGGTCGTCACGATGCTGCAGTTCCTGTGGACGCTGTTCTCCTCCGCCGCGGTCGTGCTCCTGCTCACCAAGGGAGGACCGGGCAACGCCACCGCGACCCTCTCCTTCCTCGTGTACGACTTCGCGTTCAACCAGTCGAAGGTCGGCTACAGCCAGGCCGTCGCCGTGGTGCTGTTCATCGTCGGCGTCGCCGGCATCCTCGTGATCCGCCGGGCCTTCCGGCAGAAGTACTGATCGGACCTGCTCGCATGACCGCCGTCTCCGCTCCCACCGCCCCGCGCACCTCCTCGCCGCAGTCCCGTCCGGCAGCCCGTCGTCGCACCCGCGGCGGGGCACTCGCCCGCACCGGCCCCATGAAGTACCTCGCGCACGCCGGGGTCTGGCTGTACGTGATCCTGCTCGCCGCGCCCCTCTACTACCTGCTGATCTCGGCGTTCAAGCACAACACCGACATCTTCAACCAGCCGTTCTCCCCCTTCACCCCGCTCACGTTCGACAACTTCGGGCTCGCGTTCTCGCAGGCCTCGCTGGGCACGGCCCTGCTGAACTCGGCGTACATCACGGTCGGCGCGGAGATCCTGACCCTCGCCCTCGCCGTGCCCGCCGCGTTCGCCCTGGCTCGAGCGAAGGGAGCCATCGGCCGGATGGTGGAGCGCGTGTTCGCCCTCGGGTTCCTGATCCCCGGGTTCGCGGCCCTGGTGCCGACCGTGTTGCTGTCGATCATGATGGGGCTGTTCCACACCCGTGAGTTCCTGATCCTCTTCCTCCCCGCCTCGGCCATGCCGCTCACGGTCATCCTGCTGACCCAGGCGATGCGCGCCGTCCCGGCCGAGCTCGAGGAGTCGGCGCTGCTCGACGGCGCCGGTCCGCTGCGTGTGCTGTGGTCGGTGTACGTGCCGCTCGCGATCCCCACGCTCACCGTGGTCGCGATCCTCAACTTCCTGTCGTTCTGGAACGAGTACTTCTTCTCACTCGTGATCATCGGGCCCGAAGCGTCGCTGCGCACGGCGCAGGTGGCGCTGCCGACGCTCTCGATCGCGAACGCCGCACAGTACGGTGTTCTTGCCGCCGGCATCCTCATCACCCTGATCCCCGCGTACCTCGTCTACGCCGTGTTCGCGGAGAAGATGGAGAACGCGGTCCTCGCCGGAGCACTCAAGGGCTGACATGCGCATCCTCACCACCCACCTCGGCTACGACACCGGGGCACCGAAGTCCGCGCTCGTCGAGCTGCCCCACGCCGGCGCGACGCCGCACGTGGAGCTGCTGTCGCTCGACGACGATTCCCGCCTCCGCCTCGAGGCCCGGCCGGCGACGGCCGTCGACGCCTGGCGGACCGGCGCCTACTCCCGGGTGGACTTCGATCACGTCGACGAGCCCGGGCGCTATCTGCTGGTCGCCGCCGTCGGCGACGAGGTGGTGTCGTCTCCGACCTTCACGATCGGCGAGGAGCGGCTCGCGGCCGGCACCCTCTCGGACATCCTGTTCGCGTTCAAGGCGGGGCGCTCCAGCGGCGAGATCGAGCGGAAGGATGCCGCGGCCCTCCGCTACGGCGACGACTCCGGTTTCACCGTCGACGCCCGTGGCGGCTGGCTCGATGCGTCGGGCGACACCAGCAAGTTCCTCAGCCACCTCACCTACTCGCCGACCATGAGCCCGCAGCAGATCCCGCTGTGCGCGTGGTCGTTCCTGGAGGCGCGCGATCAGCTGGCGGCACGGCATCCGCGCTTCCATCGCGCGCTGGGTGCCCGACTGCGCGACGAGGCGCTCTTCGGCGCGGACTTCCTGGTGCGCTTCCGCACGCCCGACGGAGCCTTCTACAGCGGGATCTTCGATGCGCTGACCAAGAACCTCGAGGAGCGGGTGATCAACGCCCCGCTGCCGGAGTGCGTGCGCACCGACCGCTACCGGGCGTCGTACCGCGGTGGCGGCGGTCTCGCGATCGCGGCCTTGGCACGGGCCTCACGCGAGCAGGAGCACGGCGACTTCACGAACGCCGAGTACCTCGCGGCGGCGATCGGCGCCTTCGACGACCTCGAGGCGCACAACGCCGAGTACCTGTTCGGCCTGGACCTGGAGTCGGGGGCGCTCACCGCGAGCTCGGAGTCGGTCGTCGACGACTACTGCGCGCTGCTCGCCGCCTCCGAACTCGTGGCGGCAGCGGACGCCGCCGACGCGGCTCGATTCACCGAGGCTGCCGACCGTCGGGCCGCCGCCCTGCTCGACCGCTATCGCATCTCCAGGGATGAGCCCGGGTGGTTCGAGGCGTGGGAGGACGGGCGACCGTTCTTCTCCGCGGTCGAAGCGGGCCTGCCCGTGATCGCGCTGCTGCGCTACGCCGACGTCGTCGCCGGTGCACGGCACGGCGACGCGGCCCGCGAGCTGGCGGTCGTGGTCATGCAGGATCTGCTGCGCCGCACGGACGCGGTCGCCAACCCGTTCGGCTACCCCCGTCAGCGGGTGCAGCCACGCGGCGGCGAGGTGCGCGAGTCCTTCTTCTTCCCGCACGAGAACGACACCGGGTACTGGTGGCAGGGCGAGAACGCGAACCTCGGATCGCTGGCGTTCGCTGCCCTCGCCGTCGCCGACCTGCCGGAGTGCGCACCCGGGCTCGCCGCACGTCTGCGGCGCTTCGCGGCCGACCAGGTGCAGTGGGTGCTCGGCCGCAACCCGTTCGACGTGTGCATGCTGCAGGGACGCGGTCGCAACAACGTCGAGTACTCGCCGGACTTCCCGAACCTGCCGGGCGGGATCGTGAACGGCATCACGAGCCATCCGGACGACGAGAACGGCATCGCGTTCCTGACGCCCGAGACGGCCGAGGGACCGGACTCGTGGCGGTGGGCGGAGCAGTGGATCCCGCACTCCGCCTGGTTCCTCCTGGCGGTCAGCGCGAGCTGAGGGCAGGCGTCGGAGCCGGAGCTCCGGTGGTCAGAGCGGCTGGGCGAGGGGGAACGGCGACACCTCGGCGCCCGCGAACGGGAAGGTCGTCGTGTTCAGCAGGTACACGCCGACCACGATCGCGGCGACGAGCAGCAGGAACAGGAACGCGAAGATCACGACCGTGAGCACGCGGTAGCCGCCGGAGGTCGGAACTTCGGGTGCGACCGACGGCTGCGCCCAGTCGTCGGCCACGGCGGCGGGCTGCTCGCCCTCGAGGATGGCGGGCGTCGGACGGGGACGGTCGGCTCCGCGACGCGTCGCGGGCGGAGGCGGCGGCAGGGCGTCGTCGTCCGACGGGATCTCCGAGGGCGGCGGGGCGAGCAGGCCGTCCGGGATCGGGATCTCGGGCGGAGGCGGCGGGATGACGACGTCGGCGGGCGGGATCACCGGCTCGTCCGGGACCACCGTCTCGTCGGGGACGACGGGTTCTTCCGGGGACGTGCCGCTGACATCGCTCATCTCAGCCTCCGACTGCTCCGACGTCGGTGACGCCGACGTCCGTTCGATGGAAATTCTGGAACGAGCGGGAGGCCGTCGGGCCACGCTGCCCCTGGTAGCGGTTGCCGTAGGGGCCGGAGCCGTACGGGTTCTCGGCGGGCGAGGTGAGGCGGAAGAAGCAGAGCTGCCCGATCTTCATCCCCGGCCACAGCTTGATCGGCAGGGTCGCGACGTTGGCGAGCTCCAGCGTGACGTGTCCCGTGAACCCCGGGTCGATGAAGCCGGCCGTCGAGTGCGTGATCAGTCCGAGGCGTCCGAGCGACGACTTGCCCTCGAGGCGGGCCGCGATGTCGTCGGGGAGCGTGACCTGCTCGAAGGTCGCACCGAGGGCGAACTCGCCGGGGTGCAGGATGAACGGCTCCTCCGGGTCGACCTCGATCAGTCGCGTGAGCTCGGGCTGGTCCACCGACGGATCGATGAACGGGTACTTGTGGTTGTCGAACAGGCGGAAGTAGCGGTCCAGGCGCACGTCGATGCTCGACGGCTGGATCATCTCCCGCTCATGCGGTTCGAGGCCGATGCGGCCGGATGCGAGTTCTGCCCTGATGTCGCGGTCGCTGAGAAGCACGGCACCAGCCTAGTTGCCACAGGCTCCGCGCGCCCCGCTGCTTTGGCCGACAGGCGACTGCCCGGTAGGCTGGCCTTCTCCCGCTCCTCGGATGCGGGTGCGGGGCTGTAGTTCAATGGTAGAACTTCTGCTTCCCAAGCAGACAGCGCGGGTTCGATTCCCGTCAGCCCCTCCACATGTGACGTCGACGCCGGCAGCCCGCGGCTGCTTCCTGCGGCTGTGTCAGGAGAGTCCGCCCCCGACCAGCCAGAGGGTCACGACGACCGCGACGCACGCCAGGGCCAGGATCGCCCACCCGACCCACCCGCGACCCGCCGCCGTGTTCCTCGGCGGCTGAGCGGACGTATGGCCCAGCTGTCGGCGCAGCGTCTCGGCGCGTTCCTCGAGTCCCGCCCGGTACTCGTGATTGCCCAGCCCGCCCCCGAGGCGGAAGCCCTCCTCGAGCGCTTCCGCCTGCTGCTCCTCGATCTGCGCGAGCTCGGCGGCCAGGCGCTTCCGCTCGTCGTCGGAGAGTTCTTCGGGTCGGGTCACGTCGTCTCCTCACTGGACTGAGCCAGCTAAGAGAACCACCTGTCCGCCGTCACGGCAAGACGTCGCACTTCC
Organism: Microbacterium sp. GW821-FHT01D02; assembly: GCF_059422585.1. Classification (NCBI taxonomy): domain Bacteria; kingdom Bacillati; phylum Actinomycetota; class Actinomycetes; order Micrococcales; family Microbacteriaceae; genus Microbacterium; species Microbacterium sp. GW821-FHT01D02. The sequence continues at coordinate 1,273,157 of NZ_JBWKXB010000001.1, forward strand.
GGCGTCCAGGAGTTCGGCGGACCCCCGGAGCGACGGCTCAGGCCTCGACGTCGGTGTCGGCCTCGACGTCGACGGTGTTGAGGGCGGCGTAACGCTCCGGGCGGCGGGCGCGGAGGACGCGCGCGATCACGATTCCCGCCACCAGGGCGAGCGGGATCGGGATCAGCAGGAGGGCGTTCACGAAGGGCTCGGCCGCGGTCAGCAGCTCCAGCTGGGAGACGCTGAGCCCGACGAAGACGAAGAGTCCGATCGCGGCGAGCACCGGCGCCACGATCACGCGCCAGACGCTGTGCCCGTGCCGGTCGCGGAGGAAGAACGCGACGACGGCGATCGCGGCGATCCCCTCGAGCAGCAGGATGCCGAGCACACCGGGAGCGGCCGACCACAGGAACACCACGAGGTAGGGATCCGCACCGGCGACGGCGGCGAAGCCGAGCACCACCACCGAGATCGCGATCTGCAGCGCCACTCCGCCGAGGGGCGATCCGTGGGCGCGACTGATCCTCGCGACGCCCCGCGGCAGGATGCCTTCGCGGGCGAGGGTGAAGTGGTACCGAGAGGCGGCATTGTGGAAGGCGAGCGCGGCCGCGAACGCACTCGTGCAGAGCAGCAGCTGCGAGAAGTCCGACAGCCACGGTCCGACGAACTGCTCCATCGAGGTGAACGTCAGCAGCGCCACGTCGTCGCTCGCGGCGGCGTCCAGCGCTCCCTGCGTGCCGTAGGCGGCGAAGATGCACCACACCGAGAAGGTGTAGAAGACGCCGAGGAAGGCGATCGCGATGTACGTGGCGCGCGGCACCGTGCGCTTCGGGTCCTTGACCTCCTCCGCATAGATCGCGGTGGCCTCGAAGCCGATGAACCCGCCGGCGGTGAGCACGAGCATCGCGCCGAAGCCGGGGTCGGCCATCACGGCCGGGTTGAAGATCGCGACCGTCTCCGCGATGTCGCCGCTGCCGCCCTGACCGAGCATGAACGCCTCGTAGATCACGAGCACCGCGACCTCGAGCGCCAGGGCGATGCCCAGCACCTTGGCGCCGAGCGTCACCTTGAAGTACCCGAGCAGGGCGATCCCGATCACGGCGACCGCCGCCAGGATCACCCAGTTCACGCTCAGCCCGAACAGCGACGCGAGCATGTTCTGGGCATAGACCGCGAACCCCGCGATCAGGCAGATCGTCATGGCGTTGTACGACACGACGGCGAGCAGCGCGGAGCCGACGCCGAACGGCTTGCCGATGCCGTGGGTGATGTACGAGTAGAACGCGCCCGCGTTCTTGATCCGCGGACTCATCGCCGTGAAGCCGACGGCGAAGAGGATCAGGACGACGGCGGGGACGAGATAGCCGTACGCCGCCGACTCCCCGCCGGTGCGGATCGCCAGCGGCACGACCCCCGCGACCACGGTGAGCGGGGCGGCGGCCGCGACGACGAAGAACACGAGGTCGGCGGTGCCGAGGCCTGCGCGGCGGAGCGTCTGCGGCTCGGAGGCCTGGGCGGGGGCGTGCGGTGCTGAGGGGGCTGTCGGGGTCATCATCGTCCTCGGGTTCGGCGTTTCAGCGAGTGGGTGAGCGGTGCGGGGTGAGCTCGTCCAGCCACAGTTGTTCGCCGCGGCGAACATACCGCAGGCGGTCCTGGGCGAGGGAGCGGATGTCGTCCAGGGGATCACCGTCGACGACGAGGAAGTCGGCGGCCTTGCCCGCCTCGAGCGATCCGGTCAGGTGGTCCACCCGCAGCGCCTTGGCCCCGTTCAGCGTGGCGGCGACGATGGCGTCGGACTCCGGCATGCCGGTCTCGACCATGGTGTGGACCTCGGAGAGCGTCGATGCGCCGTAGGGGACGTCGATGCTCGAGAAGCTGTCGCTGCCGACGGCGATCGTGACCCCGGCGAGGCGGGAGGCCGTGAAGTTATCGGCGACGCGGTTCTTCTCCTTCTCCACCATGGTGTCGCCCCGGTAGTTCTCGAGGCCTTCGCGCGGCGGCGGCGGGTACTCGTCGAACCACGGCCCGAGGAACAGCTGCAGGGTGGGGACGTGGATGACGCCGTTCTCGACCATCATCCGGCGGCACTCGTCGTCGAGCTCCTCGCCGTGTTCGAGAGTCGCGACGCCGGCGCGCAGACAGTCCTTCGCGGCGGCGAGCGATTCGGCGTGTGCGAGCACGGGGATCTTGACCATCGCCGCCTCGCGGACGACCATGCAGAGCTCCTCGAAGTCGTAGTGCTGGTCGGTCTCGAGCTCCTTGTCCCACATCCCGCCGCCGGTCGCCCAGATCTTGACGGCGTCGGCGCCCATCCGGTTGAGCAGCCGCACCGACTTGCGCAGCTCCTCCGGCCCGTCCGCGAGCATGGCCCACGGGTGGCTGCGCTGGATCATGTCGCACGGCAGGTTGTGCGCATCGCCGTGGCCGCCCGTGCGCGACAGGCCGGGTCCGCAGGCGACGATGCGCGGGCCCTCCATGTGCCCGTTGTTGACGGCCCACTTGAGACGGAGCCCGTTGCGGGAGATGTCGCGGATGGTGGTGACGCCGTGCTCCATGAGCGCGCGCATCTGCTGTCCGGAGAGGATCGCCTGGCGCAGGTCGTCCTCCACGACCCAGGTCGTGTAGTTGGGCGATGAGGCTCCGCCGAGGTGGGTGTGGCAGTCGATGAGGCCCGGCATGACGGTCATGTCACCGGCATCGACCCGTTCGGCATCCGGCGGAACGGTCACACTGCCGCGCGGTCCGACCGCCTCGATCGTGCCGTCGCGCACGACCATCGTCGCGTCGTCGATCGCCTGCCCCGTGCCGTCGAGCAGACGCCCGGCCTGCACTACCGTGATTTTGCTCATCACGAACTCCTTGAACCGCTGATTTCATCGTCGAAGATCTGTCTGGACACGAATATAGCGGCGACTCGTTCGGACTGCAACGATTTTAGGATATTGATGGAGGCCTGACCGTCAATTTGATTGCCACGCGCCATGTCGGCGATGAGATTGACGGTTTCCAGTACGCTGACAGCGGGCCTACAGGCCGCACGAGAGGAGCACCCACCGATGCGATCCGGTGAATTCCACGGACTCGTCCCCGCACAGCTGGACGAGCTCGACCGCAAGCTCGTCCGCCTGCTGCAGGAGGACGGTCGCCGCTCGGTGACCGAGATGGCCGGAGCCGTCGGCCTCTCGCACGCGGCGGTGCGACAGCGGATCCAGCGCCTTCTCAACGAGCGCGTCGTGACGATCGGGGCGATGACCCACCCCCAGACCCACGGCTACGCGCAGTCCGCGCTCGTCGGCGTCCGCGTGGACCACCGTGTACACGAGGTGAGCGAGGCCATCTCCGCGATCGACGAGGTCTACTACCTGGTGACGACCACCGGGCACTACGACCTCATGGCCGAGCTGATGGCCACGGACAACGAGCACCTGCTCGACCTCGTGATGTCGATCCGCGCCGTCCCCGGCGTGACCGAGACCGAGACGATCAGCTTCGTCGACACCGTGAAGTGGATCTACCGGCCCGACTTCGCGACGCGCGGATCCGACTGACCCGCCGCCGCACTCGGACCGTCGAGCGCCCCGATCCGATCAGCCGCCGTACATCTCCCCCACCGGCACGGGCACGTCGAGGACGTTGCCGGGCTGCGCGAGCGGGCACGCCCACGCGGGGTCGTAGGCGCAGGAGGGGTTGTAGGCGAAGTTGAAGTCGAGCACGATCGTGCCGCGCTCGGCGTCGGAGCCGAGGTCGGCGCCCTTGATCGTGTCGATCAGGTAGCGGCCGCCGCCGTAGGTCCCGCCGGGTCGCCCGGCGAGCGCGTCGCGCACCGGGATGAACAGACCTCCGCCGTAGGACTTCAGGCGCCACACGTCGAGCGAACCCGCATCCGGGATCTCGACCCTGCCGATCCGCTCGAACGGCACGACGCCGTCGGTCCCCGTCTCGAAGTCGAAGCCGCCGGGCTCGGCCGGGAGGATGGGCAGCTCGAAGCGCCACTCCGGGTCGTACGACGAGATCGGCAGCCCCTCGAACAGCGGCCGGTCCTCGGACAGGAGCGCGGTCGCCGGATGCCGGAGCATCAGCTCGTCCCGCTCGATCCGCCAGAGCTCGTGCGCGTCCTCGGGAGAGTCGGCGAGGCGCACGGCCGCGTAGAGGGCGAAGACCCGTCGTCTCCAGTCGACGACCTCGACGGCCGTGCGTGCGGGGGAAGTCGTCATGCCCCCAGGCTACGGGTGTCCGGCGTCCGTGCGGCCGGATGCGGCGATCATCTCCGCATACCCGGTCTCGTACGTCGGATACTCCAGGTCACCCAGCAGAGAGTGCAGCAGCGCCCCGTCGTACACGAACCCGCTCGGCTCCGCGGAGGCGTCGTCGGGCGGGACCTCGACGCCCAGTGTCCGCGCGATGAAGCCGACCACGTCACCGAGCGGAGCCGGCGCCGCGTCCACCGCGTGCACGAGTCGCGGCGGGTCATCCATCCGCAGCAGCAGCTCCAGGGCGCGGACGAGGTCGGTCTCGTGGATGCGATTCGTCCGCCGTCGGTGATTGCTCGGCGCCCCCTCGCGCACCTTCCGGAGGAGGAAGTCACGACCCGGCCCGTAGATCCCCGCCGGTCGCACGATCACGGCGTCGAAGATCTCGACCGCCGCCCGCTCGCCGTCCTGGAGCCCCCGCGAGCGCTCGGTCGTCGGCGCCGGCTCATCCTGCTCGGTCAGCGGCTGCTCCGCGCCCGTCCCGTCGAAGACGCCGGTCGACGACACGAACACGGTGCGCGCGGGAACGACCGGGAGGGCGTGCGCGAGATGCGTCAGGGCCTCCCGGTACGCGGATGCGGTCTCGCCCGGCGGCAGCGTCACCAGCATCGCGTCGACCGCGGGCAGCGGCGGCACCGGGGGAACGGCGAGGTCGGCGCGGACGCCCGCCGCGCCCGCCGGGAGGGGGCCGTCGCTCCGGCGCAGCGCGATGACCTCGCCTCCGGCCTCGAGGAGACGCGGGGCCAGACGTGCCGCGAGCTTGCCGTAGCCGACCAGGAGCGTGCGGTGCGGCACCGGCGCGGAGGAGTCGTCCATCGCGCGCACTCAGCCCGCGGCGAGCGCGGGCAGCGCGACACCGTGCAGCGCGTCCACCACGGGTGCCAGCTCGGGCTGGGCGGCCGCATCCTCGAGCACCTGCTCGAGAGCCGCGTCGTGGATCGGACGCGCACGTTCGTAGAGCTCGCGGCCCGCGGGGGTGAGCTCGGTGTAGATGCCGCGCCGGTCGTCGGCGCAGAGGATCCGCGTCAGGAGTCCGCGGTCCTCCAGGCGGTTCACCAGGCGGGTGGTGGCACTGGGGCTCAGGGCGGCGGCGCGGGCGAGCTGCTGCATGCGCATATGCCACCCGTCCTGCCGGTCGAGCGCGTCCAGGACGGTGTACTCGACCACGGAGAGCTCGACGGCTTCGGCCAGGCTGCGCTCCAGCGCGGTCTCGATCAGGCCGTGCAGAGCCGCGAGCGTCCGCCAGCCCTGCGCACGCACCTCGACCGCGTCGTCACCGATACCCATGGCCATCCTCCGAGATAGTTGCTTGCGCTGGATACTTGCGTGTGCAATCATTGTCCTTCGACGCGCAATATGCCGCGTCTGCAAGTATCCCCTTCAATGTACCAGGAGAATCGTCATGCCTCTAGGACTGATCGCCCTCGCCATCGGGGCGTTCGGCATCGGACTCACCGAGTTCGTCATCATGGGCCTGCTCCCCGAGGTCGCCCGCGACTTCGGCGTCACCGAGTCGGCCGCCGGCTGGCTCATCTCCGGCTATGCGCTCGCGGTCGTCGTCGGCGCCCTCGTCCTCACCGCCGCCGCCACCCGGCTGCCCAAGAAGCCCGTCCTGCTGGGCCTGATCGTGCTGTTCATCATCGGCAACGTCCTCACCGCCCTCGCCGACGACTACGGCGTCGCGATGCTGGGCCGCATCATCGCCGCCCTCTGCCACGGCGCGTTCTTCGGCATCGGATCGGTCGTCGCGGCGGGCCTCGTCGCCCCCGAGAAGAAGGCCGGCGCCATCGCGATCATGTTCACGGGTCTCACGGCCGCGAACGTCTTCGGGGTCCCGTTCGGCACCTTCCTCGGCCAGGAGCTGGGCTGGCGCTCGACCTTCTGGGCCATCTCCGGCATCGGCGTGCTGGCCTTCGTCGGCATCGCGGCACTCGTCCCGCGTCTCCCCCGCCCGACCGCGCAGGTCAGCCTCCGCACGGAGCTGGCCGCCTTCCGCTCCGGTCAGGTGTGGTTCTCGCTCGTCGTCACGATCCTCGCGTTCGGCGGCATGTTCGGCGCCTTCACCTACATCGCGTACACGCTCACCGAGGTCAGCGGCTTCGCGACCTCGGCCGTGCCGTGGCTTCTCGTGCTGTTCGGCGCCGGCCTCGTGCTCGGCAACTGGCTGGGCGGACGCCTGGCCGACCGCGCCATCGACCGCACGCTGGTCATCTTCATCAGCGCACTGGTCGTCGTCCTCGCCGTGTTCGCGGTGTCGGCCCAGTCCGGCATCGCCACGATCATCGCCCTGTTCCTCATGGGCGGCTTCGGCTTCGGCACGGTACCCGGCCTGCAGAGCCGTGTCATGCAGTACGCCGGCGGAGCGCCCACGCTCGCCTCCGGTGCGAACATCGGCGCCTTCAACGTCGGCAACGCCCTCGGCGCCTGGGCCGGCGGTGTCGGCATCTCGGCGGGCCTCGGCTACACCTCCCCGATCTGGATGGGCGCGATCCTCACGGCCGTCGCCCTCGTCGTGATGGTCATCGCGGCGGCCCGCGCCCGGGCCGCGGGAGCGCAGCAGCCGGAGTCGACGCCGACCACCGCGGTTCCCGTCGGCTGACCGCACGGGTTCCCGTCGGCTGACCGCACGGGTTCCCGTCGGCTGACCGCACCGGCAGATGCAGAAGCGCCGCACCCTCCGAGGAGGATGCGGCGCTTCGTGCGTGCGGGGAGGGTTACTCCGCCGCCGCGATCTTCTTGGCGTCGTCCGTGTTGAGCAGACGGAACAGGATCGCGGCGATCACGGCACCGACGACCGGCGCGACGATGTAGAGCCACAGCGAGCTCCACGCGAAGTGGCCGCTGACCGACAGGCCGAGCGCGACGGCCGGGTTGAATCCGCCGCCCGAGATGGAGCCGACGGTCGCCGCACCGATGAACACGGTGGCACCGATCGCGAGGCCGTAGAACGAGTTGCCCGCGGTGTCCTTCGACGTGGCGGTGTTGAGCACGACCCACACGAGGATCAGCGTGAAGAGCGCCTCGACGAGGAACGCGGGGCCGACCTCGATGACCATGGCCTTCTCACCGGCGGGCCAGACGGCGAGCGCGACGAGCGCGGCCACGGCGCCACCGACGAACTGGGCGATGAGGTAGGCGACGAAGTCGACGACGCTGAGGCCGCCGCGCAGGAACACACCGACCGAGACGGCCGGGTTCAGGTGGGCGCCCGAGATGTGACCCGTCGAGTACACGAGCACCATCAGGGTGAAGCCGATCGCGAGCGGCGTCAGCGGGCTGCCGCTGTTGACCGCTGCGATGATCGCGAGGACGAAGAGGAAGGTGGCGATCGCTTCTGCGAGCGCCTTACGTGCGGTACCGGTCATGAGAGTGCTCTTTTCGTTGGGGATTCGATGAGGCGGCCACCCGTCCGCCCGCGCACCCCGGCCGACGCACCCGCCTTGCGGCACTGACGCTATCGGTGCGTACACCGGAATATCGGGAGCCGCGCGGAATTTCTGTGAATTCCCTGAACCCTAGGCGCGCGCTGCGATCGCGGCGATGTCCACGCCCCTCGGCAGCGCTCCGAACAAGCCGGGCACTCCTCCGAGGCGGGCGGCGATGAACCCCTCGGCGACTTCGGCCGGTGCGGTCCGCAGCAACTGCGACGCCGACAGCGCGAGTGCGAGAGCCTCGACGAGCCGTCGCGCCGCGAGCTCGGGCATCGGATCATCTTCGAGCTCCGCGATCAGCGTCCGGGTGTGCATCAGGTGCACGTCGAAGCGCGCATCCGCTCCCCGCACGGTCGACACCTCGGCATCGAACGCCGCCAGGGACTCGGGCTCCCGGGCGATCGCGCGCAGCACGTCGAGCGCGATCACGTTGCCCGATCCCTCCCAGACCGCCATGACGGGCTGCTCGCGGTAGCGCATCTCCAGCGGCCAGTCCGTGGTGATGCCGTTGCCGCCCAGGCACTCCAGCGCCTCGGCGGCGTGAGCGGGAGCGCGCTTGCACACCCAGTACTTCATCACCGCGGTCGCGAGCCGACGGAAGGCCACCTCCTGCGTCGAGGCGTCGTCGTCGTAGGCGCGCGCCAGCCGCATCGCCACCGCGGTGCCGGCTTCGACCTCGAGCTGCAGGTCGGCGATCACCGCGGTCATCGCGGGCTGGTCGATCAGCGTGTGCCCGAACGCGGCGCGGTGCCGCACGTGCCAGGCGGCCTCGGCGACCCCCTGCCGCATCCCGGCGAGAGAGCCGAGCATCGAGTCGAGCCGCGTGCGCGTCACCATGTCGATGATCGTGCGCACCCCGCGCCCCTCCTCCCCGATGAGCGTCGCCTCGGCCTGCTCGTACTCCACCTCGCTGGAGGCGTTCGAGCGGTTGCCCAGCTTGTCCTTCAGGCGCTGGAACCGGAGCCCGTTGCGCGTGCCGTCCTCCCGCAGCCGCGGCATCAGGAAGCAGGACAGCCCTCCCGGCGCCTGCGCGAGCACCAGGAACGCGTCCGACATCGGTGCCGAGCAGAACCACTTGTGGCCCGTCAGCGCATACCGCCCGCCGCCGAGCGCGACCGCCGACGTGGTGTTCGCCCGCACGTCGGAGCCACCCTGCTTCTCGGTCATCGCCATGCCGAACAGCGCGCCGGGCTTGCCCGGGCGCAGCGCGGGGTCGTAGTCGCGCGACAGCAGTCGCGGCATCCACTCCGCCGCGAGCTGCGGATGCTGCGCGATCACGGGCACGGCGGCGTGCGTCATCGACACCGGACAGGCATGCCCCGGCTCGATCTGCGCGTAGAGCATGAAGGTGGCCGCCCGGGCCGCGCTCGCACCGGGACGCGGGTCGGCGAACGCAGCGGTGTGCGCCCCGTCGGCGACCGCCGCGCCGATCACCCGGTGGTATGCCGGGTCGTACTCGACCTCGTCCCAGCGCTCGCCCCAGCGATCGTGCGTGTGCAGGACGGGCTCGTGCCGGTTCGCCCGCCGGGCATCGTCCTGGAAGTCGGCGGATCCGACGCGACGGCCGATCCCGTGCAGGCTCTCGGCCGCCCAGCCGGCACCCTGCTGCTGCACCGCTTCGACCAGCGCGACGTTCGCCCCGAACTCGTCGACGTCGACGCGCGGCGGGGCCTGATTGAAGACGGTGTGCGTGCTCACGATGCTCCGGATCAAATCACGGATGCCACCGCGGGGGCAATGGGCGACCCGGGTGCGGGGCGAGGATGTCAACCCCGTGGCCGGTTCTCCCGCGCGCCCGTAGCGTGCAGGAGTGATGACAGAGACCGCGCCGCGCGCCGATGATCCGACCCGGCTGCGCAGAGCGATCACCGGGCCCCTCCTGTTCGCCTTCATCCTCGGCGATGTCCTGGGCGCCGGCATCTACGCCCTGATGGGGGTGCTGTCGGCGAAGGTCGGCGGGATGCTGTGGGCGCCCCTCCTGCTGGCCCTGCTGCTCGCGCTGCTCACCGCCGGCTCCTATGCGGAGCTCGTGACGAAGTACCCGCGCGCCGGAGGCGCCGCCGTCTTCGCGGAGCGGGCGTTCCACAGTCCCCTCGTCTCGTTCCTCGTCGGGTTCAGCATGCTCGCGGCCGGAGTGACGAGCGCCGCCGGGCTCGCCATCGCCTTCGCGGGCGACTACCTGAGCACGTTCATCGACCTGCCGACCATCCCGGTCGCGATCGTCTTCCTCGCGGTCGTCGCCCTGCTGAACGCCCGCGGCATCCGCGAGTCGATGGGTGCGAACCTGGTGATGACGGCGATCGAGCTCAGCGGACTGGTCATCGTCGTCGCGGTGGTGGCGATCTTCGTCGGCGGCGGAGGCGGAGACCTCTCCCGGGTGGCCGAGGCGCCGGAGGGGACGAGCGTCGCCGTGGCCGTGCTCTCCGGCGCGGTCGTCGCGTACTACTCGTTCGTCGGCTTCGAGACCTCCGCGAACATGATCGAGGAGGTGAAGGACCCGCGTCGCACCTACCCGCGCGCACTGTTCGGCGCCCTCGCCACCGCCGGAGCGGTCTACGTCCTGGTCGGACTCGCGAGCTCGATCGCCCTGCCTCCCTCCGAGCTGCAGGAGTCGAGCGGCCCTCTGCTCGCCGTCGTCGAGGCGACCGGGGTCAGCATCCCCTCCTGGCTGTTCAGCCTCATCGCGCTCGTCGCCGTCGCGAACGGCGCCCTGCTGACGATGATCATGGTCAGCCGCCTCACCTACGGCATGGCCGAGCAGGGGCTGCTGCCCGCGGGCCTCGGTCGCGTGCTCCCGAAGCGGAAGACCCCGTGGGTGGCGATCCTCACCACCACGCTCGTCGCGATGGGTCTGACGCTCGTCGGCGACCTGGCCACGCTCGCCGAGACGGTCGTCCTGCTGCTGCTCGTCGCCTTCCTCAGCGTGAACGTCTCGGTCCTGGTGCTGCGCCGCGACCACGTCGACAACGACCACTTCCGCGTGTGGACCTTCGTCCCGGTGCTCGGCGTCGCCTCCTGCATCCTGCTGCTCACCCAGCAGCGGCCGGTCGTCTGGCTCTTCGGCGCGATCCTGATCGCCGTCGGCGGCGTGCTGTACGTGCTGGCGCGCTGGGGCAGGAAGCACGCCGAGAAGCGGAACACCCACCCCGACGGCGACCCCGTCGACAACCAGAAGGAGTCCCATGAGCACGCCTGAGCACACGCCCGACGAGGAGATGACGAGCGCCGAGAAGCGTCACGATCAGTTGACCTCCGCACCGGATGCGACCGAGGCCGACGCCGCGCCCCGCATCGAGGTCACCGAGCACGAGGGCAACACGCGCATCGACATCGCCCCGGAGGCGCCGGTGCGACCGGGACCCGGTCCCGGCATGCCCGAGGCCGATCCCGAGGACTGAGTCGAGGACTGAGTCCGGCTACAACCAGCCCTTGCGCTTGAACGCCGCGTACAGGGCGAAGCCCAGCGCGACCATCATGCCGACCGCCATCGGATAGCCGAGCAGCCAGTGCAGCTCGGGCATGTGGTCGAAGTTCATGCCGTAGATCGTTCCGACGAGCGTGGGGGCGAACAGGATGGCCGCCCACCCGGAGATCTTCTTGACCTCGTCGTTCTGGCGGATGCTGAGCTCCGTCATCCGCCGCATCTCCTCGTTCTGGCGACGGGCCACGATCGTCGACTCGACCGTGAGGGCGTTGTCGAGCACCGTGCGGAAGGTCGTGGCGCGGTCGCTGACCCGCAGCGTGTGATCGAGCACGTCGCGCAGGTACCGCTGCAGCTCCTCGCTCACCCGGTACTTGTCCGATCCGCGCAGCAGTGCCTCCAGCATCCCGGACAGGGGCTGCGTCGCCCGCTGGAAGTCGATGACCTCCCTGCCCAGATCGTAGATGCGCTGGGTGGCGTCGGTGTCCTCCTCGAACAGCTGGCTCTCGATCTCGTCGATGTCGTTCTCGAGGCCGGCGAGGACCGGCGCGTACTCGTCGACGACCTCGTCGAGGATGGCGTAGAGCACCGCTTCGGGGCCGTGCGCGAGCAGGCCGGGGTCACCCTCCAGGCGGCGTCGCACGCGTCCGAGGTCTGGCGACTCGGCGTGCCGGATCGTCACCACGAAGTCGGGGCCGACGAGCACGTGCACCTCGCCGAACTCGACTTCCTCGACATCGTCGAGGTAGCGGGCCGGGCGCAGCACCATGAACAGCACGTCGCCGTAGCGCTCGAGCTTGGAGCGCTGATGACCGGAGAGGGCGTCCTCGACGACGAGCGCGTGGATGCCGAACTCGTCGGCGACCTCGCGGATCTCCTCCTCGCTGGGCCTGTAGAGGCCGATCCAGCTCATCCCGCCGCGCTCCCGCATGCGCTCGAAGGTCTCGCTCAGGCTCTGCGGATTCTCGGTGCGGACGCCGTCCACGTAGATCGCGTTGTCGATGATCGCCATCGTCGCCGCCTTTCCGCCGACCGGCGTCTCTCCGGTCAGCCGCTGATCACCCCGCCGGCGGGACGCAGGCGATCGCGGAGTCCGTGATCGCCTTGTGGTACTGCTCCGCCGTGAACGGAAGCCCGAACTCCGGCGCGGTCTGGCCGGACGCGGCGGGCGCCTTCGACGCGATCGCCGCCAGCTCCCAGGAGAGCTGCTGGGCGAACCGGGACCCCATGGTGGAGTCGTTCAGCACGACGGCCACCGTGAAGCCCGTCGCCGGATCCGAGTACGCCGAGGTGGCATAGCCGGGAACCCAGCCGTGCTGGCCGATCATCGATCCGAGGAGATACGCGCCGCCGGTCGCCTGGTACCAGGAGGGGCTCTTCTCGCTGACCGGGAGCGGAGCGCCGAAGCGGTCGGGCTTCTCCTTGGTGCGCAGCGCCTGCTGCGCCTCCGCCTGGATGTAGCGGCCGAGGTCGTTGATGGTCGACACGACGCCGGAGTCCGTGTAGCCGGTGGTGGAGGAGATCTTGCTGATGTCGACCGGGGCGGCGCAGGTGAATCCGCCCTCGACGGCCGGCAGGTAGTGCCCCTTCATCGGATCGGCACCGGGTGCCGCGGGCGCCGCGTCGGGAAGCGACGTGTCGGCCAGATCGAGCGGGTCCGTGACGTACTTCGCGATGAGCTCGGACGCCGTCAGGCCGGAGGCGCGCTCCAGGGCGAGGCCGAGGATGAGATACCCCGCGTCGGAGTCGCGGTAGGTGGTGTGCGGCGCGACACCGGGCCGCGAGAGCCCGTAGCCGGCCAGCTCCAGCGGAGCCCAGACGCGCTCCGGCGTGTTCATCCAGGCCGACTTGACGGTCGACTCGGAGGATCCGGCGCCGCTCGTGCCGTTGCACAGGTCGAGGAGGGTGATCTCCTTCATGGTGTTGCCGACACCGGAGACGTACTTCGGGACGAGGGCGTCGAGCTTGACCGTGCCCTCGTCGGCGAGCGCGTAGAGCACGTCGCACGTCATCAGCCGGGTCACGTCGGCGATGCGGAACGACATGTCGGTGGTCAGCTCGCCCCCGCCGTCGCGATCCTGCGTGCCGACCGCGGTCACCCAGCTCCCGCTCCACGGCGCCCAGACCCCGACGATCGCTCCGGACGCACCGGACGCGGCGAGCGCGTTGTCGACCGCGGACTGCATGGTCGCGACCATGTCGTCGGGCAGCGCACCGTCGACCTGGGCCGGTGGAGTGTACGTGAAGGAGTCTTCGGAGGAGCATCCGGTGAGGACGAGAGCGAGCACGGCCGCACTGGCCGCAGCGGCGCGCCAGCGGCGCGACGAGAGAAGCTGCATGAAGGTACCCCCGAGGATGTGTCTCCCGAGTCTAGAACGCGGATCCTGAAAGTCGGCACCGTGCCGGGCTCCGCGCGGCCCGCGTAGGGTGTCATCGTGCCCCATATCTTCGACGCCGACGTGATCGCCGCGGTCCTCCGCCACATGAACGGCGACCACACCGATGACAACCTCCTGATCGCCCGCGCCTTCGCCGAGCCCGCCGGTTCCGAGATCTCGGACTCCGTGATGACGGGGTTCGACGGCGACGGCGGCGTGTGGGAGATCACCGTGGCGGGGCAGTCCTCCGAGCTGCACGTCCCGTGGCCCGGCGGTCCGATCTCGGATCGTCCCGCTGTCCGTCGCGAGGTCGTCGCCCTGTACGACGCGGCGTGCGCACGACTCGGCGTCGAGCCCCGCCCGCACGCCTGAACGAGCCCGGATGACCGCGGAGAGCGGCGGGCCGGATCTTTCGACTTTCGCATGAGGTAAGGCGAGCCTTACACTGAAGTCATGCCCGAGATCCTCTCCTTCTCCGCCGCCCTGCGCGAGCGCTCGTCCGGATCGCACTCCCGCAGCGAGACCGCCGGCTTCATGTCCGACCTCCTGAAGGGCGAGGGCTCCCGCGAGGACTACATCTCGCTCGTCGCCCAGCACTACTTCATCTACGAGGCGCTCGAGAGCGCCGGCGAGCGCATGCGCCAGGACCCCGTGGCCGCGGTGTTCATCAGCGACAAGCTCACGCGCCTGCCTGCCCTCGAGGCCGACCTCGAGTTCCTGCTCGGTGCCGACTGGCGCGAGCAGATCGTCGCGCTCCCCACCACGCAGCGCTACGTCGACCGCATCCGTCAGGTCGGGGCCACGTGGGCCGGCGGCTTCGTCGCGCACCACTACACCCGCTACCTCGGCGACCTGTCCGGCGGCATCTTCATCGGCCGCGTGATGGCCCGTCGCTTCGGCTTCGAGACCAACGGCATCGGCTTCTACCTGTTCGACGACATCGCCGATCCGGCCGCCTTCAAGGACGTGTACCGCGAGCAGCTCGACGCCGCTCCGTGGGACGAGGCCGAGCGCGAGCGCGTGATCGACGAGGTGCTGCTGGCCTACCGCTTCAACACCGAACTGTTCGAAGACCTCGACCGGGCGCGCGCCGCCGCCTGAGCGAGGGAGCACAGCGCTCAGCTCTTCGGCAGCTCCGGGGTCGACGCGGCGAGCCAGGCCTCGCGCATGAAGCGGCGCACGTCCTCATCCACCCGGATGTCGCGGGGACGCAGCGCCCGCGACAGGTACAGCCCCTCGAGCGAGGTCAGCCGGCTCAGCGCCACATAGGTCTGCCCCGGCGCGAACGCTCCGGAGCCGAGGTCGATGATCGCGCGCTCGTAGGTCTTGCCCTGCGACTTGTGGATCGTGACGGCCCAGGCCAGGCGCAGGGGGAACTGCGTGAACTCGGCGACCACGTCGCGAGACAGCTTCTTCGTGCTCTGGTCGTAGGCGTAGCGGAACCGTTCCCACACCGCCGGCTCGACGTCGACCTCCTCGCCGTCGATGTCGACGCGCACGGCACCGCCGAGGATGCGGGTCACGGTGCCGATGGTGCCGTTCACCCAGCGCGGCGGCTCACCGGACATGGCGGTGTCGTTGCGCAGGAACATCACCTGCGCCCCGACCTTCAGCTTCAGCTCGGACTCCGCGGGCAGAGACGCCTCCCCGCGTCCGAAGTCGCCGCTCACCTCGGCGCGGGCGGTCTGCTCCTTGCCCGGCAGCGCGTTCAGGTGCTGGCTGTTGATCTTGTTCACGATGTCGTTCCGGGTGGCGAGGGTGATCATCGGCACCTCGCCCGGCTCCGGCTCCGGCGGGGTGCGCGCGCCCTGGGTGTTCAGGACACCGGCGATCTCGGCCGTCACCCGCCCGTAGCGCACGGCGTTGAGCATCGATTTGAAGCCGTCGTCGGACTGCCTGTGGATCTGCACCAGCTCGCGCACGTGCAGCTCGGCGCGCGTGTCGACCTCGAACAGCCCCGCCTGGTCGGACGAGCCGACGCCGTGGGCCCCCGTGCCCGTCAGCGTGCCCGCCCAGACCTTCGCATCGAAGAACCAGAACGACCGGTAATGGTCCTGCACGTAGCGCGCCTCATCGCCCCGCGGCGGCACCGGGGCGAGCTGGTACGGGTCGCCGAACATCACGACCTGCACGCCTCCGAACGGCTCACCGCGGCGGCCGCGCGCCTGGCGCAGCGAGCGGTCTATCGCATCCATCAGATCGGCGTTGACCATCGAGATCTCGTCGATGACGAGCGTCTCGATGGCGTTGAGGATGCGCCGGGTGGCATCGTTCTGATCGATGTCGGCATCGCCGATCAGGCCGATCGGCAGCCGGAACAGCGAGTGGATCGTCTGTCCCTCGACATTGAGCGCCGCGACGCCGGTCGGCGCGCAGATCGCGATCTGCTTCTTCGTGTTCCAGGCGAAATGCTGCAGCAACGTGGACTTGCCGGTGCCCGCTCGTCCGGTGATGAAGACGTGCTCGCCGGTGTCCTCGATCAGCCGGAACAGCTCTTGCTGCTCCTCGGAGAGGGCGGGAAGGGACACGGTGCTCACAGGGGCGGGAGGACGGACACGGGGCGCCCACCCATGCTACGTCGCCGCATCCCGTCCGGGCCGCCGACGCTCGGCGTCCCCTCAGGACCCGCCTTCTAGACTGACGCCATGGAGCGGGTCAGGACGAGTACCTCCAGGCGTGCGCGCCTGGCCCTCGACCTGTCGATGCTCGCCGTCGTGGGGCTGGTGCTCATCGCGGCCCTCGGTGCCGGTGGTGCCACGCTCTACCAGCAGTTCTACGGCCCCTCCGCGTTCGTGGTGCGCTACCTCGACCTGCTCTCCTCCGGCCGCGCCGCAGACGCCCTCCGGGTGCCCGGCGTCGCGGTCGACCGCGAGACGCTCGAGAAGGCGGGGATCGACCCCGCGGCCTCCGAGGCGATGTTGCGCCACGCCGCGCTCGCCCCGCTGACCGATGTGGAGGTGGAGTCCGAGAAGCCCGTGGAGGGTGGCACCGCCGTCACCGTCAGCTACGAGGCGAGCGGTCACCCCGGGACCAGCACGTTCGTGATCGAGCAGGACGGCTGGGCGGGTGTGACGCCGAACTGGCGGTTCACGAAGAGCCCGCTGGCGGTCGTGGAGCTCACCGTTCGTGGTGCGGACCAGTTCGCGGTCAACAACTTCGAGGTCGATCGTCGGCAGGTCTCCGCCGACGGCCCGGCGGCCGAATCGCTCGATCCGCTGCCGCTGCTCGTGTTCACGCCCGGACTGTACTCGGTCTCGGTGGACACCCCGATCGCGACCGCGGCCGGCCACGGCGTCCTCGCCGACACGCCGCTCGCGATCACGCCGCTCGACGTGCAGACCACGCCGACCGACGAGTTCGTCGACGTCGTGCAGCAGCAGGTCGAGGAGTTCCTGACCACGTGCACGACGCAGGAGGTGCTCCAGCCGACCGCCTGCCCGTTCGGACTGCGCGTCACGAACCGGATCTCGTCGACGCCGAAGTGGTCCATCGCCACCCAGCCCCAGGTCACGGTGACGCCCGACGGCGGTCAGTGGCAGATCCCGCCGACGAACGCGGTCGCCCACGTCGACGTCGAGATCGTCTCGCTGTTCGACGGCTCCGTCACGGAGTTGTCGGAGGACGTGCCGTTCCAGGTCAACGGCACGATCGTGATCCTGCCCGACGGCAAGGCCTCCATCAGGATCGGCTCCCCCGGCGAGGTCCCGGTCGACTGAGCGTCCGGCCGCGAGCAGTCAGCGGGCTTCGCGTTCCTCGCGGCGCTGATCGCGCTCGGCGAGGGCGGCGAGCTTGGCGTTGTACTCCTCGAGCTCGGCATCCCCGGTGCGATCCGCGTGGCGATCACGTCGACGCTGCAGCTTCGTATCGCTGCGGCTCCACTGGATCGCGACCGTGATCGCCAGGATCAGGGTCGGGATCTCACCGATCGACCAGGCAATGCCGCCGCCCACGTACTGGTCGTCCATCGGGCTCGCACCCCAGTCGCGGCCCATCGACCCGAACCAGTCGGCGACCATCAGGCCCTCCTGCATCATGATCGCGATGCCGAAGAAGGCGTGCATCGCCATGACGGCGATCAGGGTGATCAGGCGGCCGGGGTACGGCAGACGGTACGGCACCGGGTCGGCGCCGATCAGGCTCATCACGAACAGGTAGCCCGAGATGAGGAAGTGGATGACCATCCACTCGTGCCCGAGGTGCTCGAACATCGACCAGCGCACGAGGTCGGTGAAGTAGAAGGCCCACAGCGACAGGATGAAGATCGCGGCCGCGACGAACGGATGCGTCACCACGCGGGCGAACGGCGAGTGCACGGCCCACATGATCCACTCCCGGCCGCCCCGGGTGCCGTCGTCGCGCTTGTGGATGGCACGCAGCGCGAGCGTGACCGGCGCTCCGGAGACCAGCAGCAGCGGGATAGCCATGGACAGCATCATGTGGCCCATCATGTGGATGCTGAACAGGTACTCCTGGTAGGCGTTGATCGGCCCGCCGGTGACCCAGACGAGCATCAGCATCCCGAGCACCCAGAACACGGTGCGGTGGATCGGCCAGCGGTCTCCGCGCTGCCACAGTCGGCGCACCCCGGCGAGGTAGAGGAACAGTCCGAATCCGGCCGCGATGAGCCAGAGCACGTCGATGTCCCACGCCGTGAACCAGCGCTCGAACGTCAGCTCGGGCGGCAGGGTCGCGCCGGTGAGGATCTGCGCAGGGGTCTGCGCGAAAGCCGCGACCTCTCCGGTGGGCGGAGGCGTGCGCGCGAGCGCGGCGGCCGCCCCCGAGGCGAGACCCATCAGCGCGACCTCGCACAGCACCAGCAGCCAGAACCAGCCCGCGGCGCGAGGACCCTCGAGCTTCGGGATGAGGCGGGCGCGGTACCAGGCGCCGAGCAGGCCCATCCCGCCCAGGAGCACGACCTTCGCGAGCACGATCCAGCCGTACGGCGTCGTCCACAGCGCGTCCCAGCTCCCGACGGCCACGATCGACCGCGTGACGCCGGACACGGCGACCACGGCGAACGCCGCGATGGCGAGCGACGAGTACCGCGCGACGAAGCGGCCGGTGTCGATGTCGCCCCGTCCGCGCAGCAGCACGAGGAGCAGGAGCCCGCCCAGCCACACCGCGGCGCCGATCGTGTGCAGCAGGATCGAGTTGACGGCCATGTTGTGCCCGGCGAGGTCGCCGGCGTGGCCCTGGGTCGCGAGCGGGAGGAAGGATGCCGCCGCCAGCAGAGCGGTGATGAGCGTCGGCGTCCACGAGCGCCAGGCGAATGCGAGCACCGTGATGATCGCGCCGAAGATCGTCGTGATGAGCCACGACTGGCCCAGCGGCAGCTCCAGCAGGAAGCGGCCGAGCTGCGTGCCGAACTCGCGTTCGATGCTGAGCTTCGGGTTGAAGGCGGCCATGAAGGCGAGGAACCCGGCGAGGCCCGCGGAGATCGTGAAGACGGCCGCCCCGACCGAGGCGATGTTCAGCGCCGCATCGAAGGAGCGCTCGCCCGCACGCAGGCCGAACAGCGCGAGGACCAGGGAGCCGAGCATGACCGCGCCGGAGATGTTCATCACGAGCTTGGCGACCGGAGTGCCCCACAGCACGAGGGGTCCCGGGTCCTGCAGGAGCGGGGGCTTGGCACCGCCGCCGACGAGGAGGGCCAGGACGACGGCCACCAGCGCGGCGATGAGGAGGATGACGATCCCGGCGACGCGATACGCCGAAGTCCGACTCGTCGACTCGCTGCGGGAACTCACCCCTCCAGCCTAGGCGCGCCCGGCGGTGAGAAAGCACGAAGGCCGCCCCCGTCGAACGGGAGCGGCCTTCGAACAGGTGCGGTCAGATTACTTGACGGCAGCCTTGAGCTTGGAGCCAGCGGTCACCTTGACGCGCTTGCCGGCCGGGATCTTGATCTCGGCGCCGGTCTGCGGGTTGCGGCCCGTGCGAGCAGCGGTGTCGACCTGCTCGAAGGAGATCCAGCCCGGGATGGAGACCTTGCTGCCCTTGGCAACAGCGTCGGAGACCGTGGCGAACAGCGAGTCGAGGACACCGGAGACGGTGGCCTGGCTCTGGCCCGTGGCGCTTGCGATGCTCGCGACGAGCTCGGTCTTGGTGATGGACTTGTCAGCCATGTCATCCTCCAGCGACGAGATCCCGTCGCATCGTTGTGGGTATCGGAGCGGATGCTCCTGGTCTAGTGACCGCCTCGAATGTATCAACGACCACCCAGATTTCCCCGTCATTTCGCGGGTTTTGGGCAATTACTGGGCGTGTCGCGTCACATTCGTCACTCCAGCCACACATTCCGGACGCGTCAGTGCGGCCGGTGCGCGTCGATCACGGCCCCGGCGGTGCGCTCGAAGGCCGTCGTGACGCGGTCCTCCCCGTCGAGATATCCGCCGACGAGGGCTGCATCCCGCAGCAGGACGAGGGATGCCGCGACCTCGTCCGGGCGGTCCAGTCCGGAGGCCGCGGCGACCTCCCCCAGCGTGGACCGGAACCACTCGCGGTGCTCGTCGATGAGCCGGCGCACGGCACCGTCGGCATCCGGATACTCGGCGGCCGCGTTGATGAAGGGGCAGCCGCGCGTGTGGCGTCCGCGGATGTCGGCGGCGATGCCCTGGACCACGGCGTCGAGCAGGGCATCCGGATCGGCGACGGCCTCTCCCGCCTCGGCGAACAGCGCCCGCAGCATCTCGTCCTCGCGCGCGAGGTAGGCGAGCACGAGGTTCTCCTTGCCGCCGAACTGCTTGTACAGGGTGGCGCGGGTGACGCCGGCCTCCTCGATCACGCGGTCGACGCCGACCG
The DNA here is from genome assembly GCF_059422585.1 of Microbacterium sp. GW821-FHT01D02. Taxonomy (NCBI): domain Bacteria; kingdom Bacillati; phylum Actinomycetota; class Actinomycetes; order Micrococcales; family Microbacteriaceae; genus Microbacterium; species Microbacterium sp. GW821-FHT01D02. The sequence goes on from NZ_JBWKXB010000001.1 coordinate 1,293,414, forward strand.
CATGGATGCCCTCCTCATAGAAGAGCCGGGTGGCGGCATCCATCAGGCGGTCTCGGGCGGGGCTGGGGCGCTTCGTCGTGGTGTTCATGATCGTCCTTCCTCATCGTGGCATCCGAACCGCGGCTTCCCGGCGACGACTTCACGACTTTCGGGAATACGTTGCGGTAGATAGAACGTTCGGTCTACTATCAGCGTAACGCACTCCCGAGCAGCGGGAGCCGGAACAGAGAGAAGAAGAGATCATGAACACCACCGACAAGACCCCCATCGTCCTGATCCACGGCCTGTGGATGACGCCGACCAGCTGGAACACCTGGGCCGAGCGCTTCCGCGCGAAGGGGCACGAGGTGATCGTCCCCGGTTGGCCCGGCATCGACGACCGCTCGGTCGAGGACATCCGCCGCGACCCGTCCGCCCTGAAGGGCATCGGCCTGAAGCAGATCGTCGACCACTACGAGCGCATCATCCGCGCCCTGCCCGTGAAGCCGATCGTCATGGGCCACTCCTTCGGCGGCGTCATCACGCAGATGCTGGCCGACCGCGGCGTGGGCGCCGCCTACGTGGGTGTCGCCCCCGGGCAGACCGCAGGCATCACCACGCTCCCCCTGTCGACCCTGTGGACCGGCACCCCGATCCTCTCCAACCCCTTCGGGCGCAACGGCGCGAAGCCGCTGTCGAAGCGCCACTTCCACTTCACGTTCGGCAACGACCTTCCGCGCAGTGAGTCGGATCGCCTCTGGGAGGAGTCCGCGGTGAACTCCTACAACCGGGTGTTCTTCGAGGGCGTCGCCGCGGCCTTCAACGAGAAGGGCGGGGTCACGCACGTCGACTACGGCCGCACCGACCGCGCTCCCCTCTTCGTGATCACGGGAGAGATCGACCATGTGGTGCCGCCGGCCATCGGGCGCGCCATCGTCAAGAAGTACCGCTCCACCGGCAGCCCCGCCGTCGTGGACTACAAGGAGTACCCCGGGCGCACCCACCGCCTGGTCAGTCAGGACGGCTGGGAGGAGATCGCCGACGAGGCCCTCGCGTGGGCCGTCGCGCACGCCACGGCATCCGTCGCGTGAGGGCGGGTACGCGAAAGGGGCGAGGATCCGAAGATCCTCGCCCCTTTCGGCCCCTTCGACAAGCTCAGGGACCGGGGTTTCGACTTACCAGCTCGACTTGGTCACGCCGGGCAGCTCGCCACGGTGCGCCATGTCACGGAAGCGGACACGCGAGATGCCGAACTTCGTGAGGACACCACGGGGGCGGCCGTCGATGACGTCGCGCGAACGCACGCGAGCCGGCGACGCGTTGCGCGGCAGCTTCTGCAGGCCGACGCGTGCGGCCTCGCGGGCCTCGTCGGTGGCGTTCGGGTCGATCAGGGTCTTCTTCAGCTCGGCGCGACGCTCGGCGTAACGCTCGACGATGACCTTGCGCTGCTCGTTGCGAGCGATCTTGCTCTTCTTAGCCATTGATCAACGCTCCTCTCGGAATTCGACGTGCTGACGGATGACCGGGTCGTACTTCTTCAGCACGAGGCGGTCGGGGGTGTTGCGGCGGTTCTTCTTCGTCACGTACGTGTAACCCGTACCTGCCGTCGAACGCAGCTTGATGATCGGACGTACGTCCTGAGCCTTCTTGGCCATTAGAGCTTCACACCCTTCGCCTGGAGGTCCTTGACGACGTTCTCGATGCCGCGGACGTCGATCACCTTGATGCCCTTGGCGGACACGTTGAGCGTGATCTTACGACCGAGCGACGGAACGAAATAAGTCTTCTTCTGCACGTTCGGGTCGAAGCGACGCTTCGTCCGGCGGTGCGAGTGCGAGACGTTGTGACCGAAGCCGGGAACAGCTCCGGTCACCTGGCACACTGCTGCCATGATGGTGACTCCTTCTATACCGTGAGGCCGGACGGCCTCACCCAAGATCCCTTGTCTGCACGCCACGGGCCCTTCGACAAGCTCAGGGACCCAGCGGCACGCGAACTGCGCACAGGAGTGTGCGCAGACAAAGAGTCAGTTTAGCATGCCCGTCGACCCGGCCTGCGCCGCCGCCTCGGCCGCGCCCCGCCCCCAGCGGAACGGCGACACCGTCGGATCCGCCGCGATCCAGAAGCGCCAGGGGAAGGCGTCCGTCCCGGCGACACCGGCGACCCCGACGCGAGGACCGCGTGCCACGTCGTCCCGCGGTGCGCCCAGCCACAGCTCGGCCCGCGCTCCGTGCCACTCCTCGCCCGTCACCGCGTCGATGCCGTCGTGCAGCGGATGCCGCAGCCCCACCGCCTGACCGAGCCTTCCGGGTCCGCGCGCCAGGTCGCGGAGCGCGATGCGGCCGAGCGGCGGGGTGGCGCCCCGGCGGCGGGCGGCGGCATCCACTCCCGCGATGACCTCGCCGGCCCGCAGCAGCACGCCGTCGCCCTGGCCCTCGGGACCGCAGGCCACGTTGACGCAGGAGTGGATGCCGTGGCTCAGGTACACGTACAGGTGCCCCGGCTCGCCCCACATCGTCGCGTTCCGGGCCGTGCGCCCCATGCGGGCGTGCGAGCCCGGATCGGCGATGTCGCCCGTGCCCTGCCCGTGGTACGCCTCGACCTCGGTGATGCGCAGCCGCACCTCGACGGGAGCGGCATCGGTCGCCGTCGTGACCACCGTGCGCAGCTCTCCCCCGAGCAGGCGCGGGGCGACGTCGACCGCCGAGCCGATCAGGTCGTCGCGGACCGCGCGCCGCAGCGCATCCTGCGCCATGTCAGAATCGCGGAGCCGTCTGGCACCACGACGAGTCGAAGCCGGTGAGGGCGACCATCTCCTTGCCGGAGTCCATGTCGATCAGGTGCGTCTCCACGTTCCCCGGCAGCGGCAGCAGCATGCCGTCGTAGGGGTTGTTCGCCAGGTCCGGCGCGACCACGATCGCGGCGTACTGGCCGCTCGGCGACGCGCACGCCTGCAGGATCGAGTCGGCCGAGCTGACCTCGACGAGCGGGGTCGCCTTGCCGTCGTCGTCCACGCGCACGACCGCCTGCCCGACCGGCAGCCCCGCCTCGTCGCGCGCGACCACGTGGCGGAGGGTGCCGCCCGGGAACGGTGTGATCGAGGTGGCCGTGCCGTAGTCCGGGTCGGAGGCCGCGAGCGGCTGCTCGGATCCGTCGGCGAGGTTGAGCTCGACCACGGCGCCGTCGAGGCGCTCGACGATCGCGGTGTACGTGCCGCGGGAGATCCCCTGGATCGTGGCCGCGAGCCCGAGGGACTGCACGCCGGCGTCGCTCGAGCGGTCGACGAGGGAGAGTGCTCCGTCGAAGTCGATGAACAGCACGGCCGCGCTGTCGGGCACGAACTGCCAGACGAAGACGCTCGCCTCGGCACCGGCGACCTCGATGATCTGCGGCTTGTCGTCGCCGCTCAGCGACTGCGTGACCAGCACGCTCGCCCGTCCCTCGGTGTCGCTGAGCTCCTTGTCGGAGTAGCTGTAGCCGACGAGTCCGCCGCGCTCGGAGACCTGGATCGCGCCCACGTAGCCGTCACCGGGCAGGGCGAGCTCGCGCTGGTTCTTCCCGTCGCGGTCCATCACCAGCAGCCGGGAGCCCTCGTCCTCTTCCACGGAGACCACGAGCTGCGTCGACGTCGCTCGGAAGTCGTTGATCTTGTCGTGCTCGAAGACCGCCTTCCCCTTGCCGTCGAGATCGGTGAGGAAGATCTTGTCCTTGCCCTCGACGTCTCGCCGCAGCAGGAACATGGTCGACGGCGGCGTCGTGAAGGTCGTCGTCAGCGTGGCCGACGGTCCCCCGCTCGCGCCGGTCACGTCGGCGACGCGGATCCGGTACTCCGTCGAGTCGTCGAGCGGCACCGTGAACCGGACCCCGACCCCGCGACCGGAGGCGTCGACGGTGAACGGCACGGCCGGCTCGACCGTGACCTGCTTCGGATCGATGTCGGCGAGCGACTGGTTCGCGGTGAGGATCACCCGGCTGCCGGACGACTCGATCGCCTGCGACGCGTCCACCTGCACGTTGCTGAGCCGCGGACCCTGCATCAGGCTCACGATGCCGAAGCCCGTGCCGGCCAGCACCAGGACGCCGAGCACCGCGACCAGGGTGAGCACGAAACGGCGGGAGGACGGGGGCCGACCGGGCGCTTCCGCGTCCGCGGCGACGCCGTCGGTGGGCGTGAACGGCGGCTCCCCGCCCTCGTGCGCCGCGGGGTGTGCAGCGGGGTCTGCGGCGAAGGGAGCAGCGTCGGGGGAGGAAGACTCGGTGTCGACGGGGCCCGCGCCGTGGAGGGGCGTCGCGCCGATGGACACGGGTTCGGTGGCCTCGGGCACCGGGGGCAGTGCCGTCGCTTCGACGTCTTCGCGGGCGGCGGCCTCGAACGCCGCCATCTTCCTGGCGGCGGCCTCCTGCTCCGCGACCTCGCGGTCACCGGCCTCGCGGACGGCAGCCTCACGCGCGGCGGCCTCTCGGGCAGCGGCCTCTCGGGCGGCCTCCTCGTGGGCAGGGTCATCGTGGGCAGGGTCGTCGCGAGCAGCCTCGTGGACGGCGTCGATGCCGGCATCCGCCTCGTCGACGGGCTGTGCGGCATGATCGGCGGGCGCGCTCGCACGCTCGATACGCTCGGCCTCCGCCGCCTCGGCGGCTTCCCGGGCAGCACGCATCTCGGCGCGGGTCCGCGGTACGGCGGGCACCTCGGGGCGCTCGTCGTCAATACTCATACGGGTCTCCCGGCTCGTCGATCGCGACGACGTCGGTCGGCTCGATGCGGAGCTTGCCGTCGGCATCCGCCCGCACGGTTCCGGTGACCTCGACCCATTGTCCGGTCGAGTAGTCACCCGGGTCGATGGTCACCGGCAGCGCGGCCGTCTGCGCATCGATCACGCAGTGCGTGATGACCAGGCGCGTGAGGTTCACCGCGTCGTCATCCGCACTGTCCGGCGTCACGAAGCCGGTGAGCGTGACGGCGGCACCGTCGTAGGCCGCGGTGTTCGTCGCCGCGGCGAAGACGCTCGCCCAGTCACCGACGCCGAACGTCGAGGTGTCCGCCACGCCGAGGGCGACGGTGTCGGCCCCGACGAACAGGGCGGTCTGCTCCCCCGCGCGGGACATCGCCAGCTCGACCGACAGCGATGCCGGCGGCAGCACGAGGGCGGCGATCACGACGCCCGACGCCACGACGCCGCCGGCGACCGCTCCGACCCCGGCGAGCCTGCGACGACCGGCCACCCGGGCCGTGTCGGGGTCTGCGTCATCGACGGGTACGGGCGCAGGCCCGTGATCGTGTCCGTGGTCGCCCTCTTCGCCCAGCGGGAGCGTGCACGACCAGATCGCACCGGCCAGCGTGACGACGGCGGCCGCGCACGCGAACCACACCGACTCGGGGCTGATGTAGAGATTGAGGCGCCCGGTGAGACCGAGGCCGAGCGTCACGACCGAGATCACGGCGGCGAGCCCGACACCCAACCAACGGGTACCGAGTGCGCGCGCACGGGTGGCGGTCTGCTCAGACAAGGACGTTCACCCCGATCCCGATGGCGAACGCCGAGGCCAGCACGATGCCGACGATCCCGACGAGCGTGCGCGTCGTGAAGGTGGTGCGCATGAGCGCGAGCATCTTGATGTCGACCAGCGGACCGACGAGCAGGAAGGCGACGAGCGCGCCGGAGGAGAACGTGGAGGCGAACGACAGCGCGAAGAACGCATCGACGTTCGAGCAGATCGCGACGGTCATCGCGAGCACCATCATCGCGACGATCGACAGCACCGGATTCGATCCGATGGCCAGCAGCCACTCGCGCGGGATCAGCACCTGCACGGCGCCGGCGAGCGCGGAGCCGATCACGAGCGCGGGCATCACGGCGCGGAGCTCGACGAGGAACTGCGTCAGGCTGCGGCGCACCGGGGTGCCGGGCTCGTGCGTCACGCGCTCGCAGGTGTCGACGAAGCGCTGCGTGAGCATGCCGTCGGGGTCGGGGTGGCGGCTGTAGATCCAGCCGATGAGGTTCGCGATCAGGTAGCCGCCGACGAGACGCGCGACCAGGATGCCGCCGTCCCACCCGAACGCGGCGTGCGTGGTGAGGATCACGATCGGGTTCACGATGGGCGCCGCGATGAGGAACGTCATCGCCTCGGCCGGCGCGAGGCCGCGCATCATCAGACCGCGGGCGAAGGGCACGTTGCCGCACTCGCACACCGGGATGAGCATGCCGAGCAGCGACAGCACGGCACGTCGGGCCCAGGCGCGCTTCGGCAGCCAGCGGTGGATGACGTCGGCGGGCAGCCACACCTGCACCACGATCGACAGCAGCACGCCGAGGATCACGAACGGCAGGGCCTCGATGAGCACGCTCAGCGCGAGGGTCAGGCCGTCCTGCGCGCGGGTGGGCAGCGAGGCGGGGAACAGCTTCGGCAGGAAGGCGTCGATCAGGAACAGGGCGGCGATGATGACGGCACCGAGGCCGACGCCGATCCACGCCGATCGCGGCGAGGGTGCCGGGCGATGGGTGTGGCCGTGACGGGTCGCCGTTGCTGCGGAGGGACTCACGCGGTCGCAGCCCTCTCGACGTCGCGCTTGTTCGCGCACGGGGTGCACAGTCCGAAGATGTCGACCACGTGGGCGGCGTCGGTGAAGCCGTGCAGGGCCGCGGTGCGGTGGGCCCACTGCTCGACGTCCTTCGCCTCGATCTCGACGGTCAGACCGCAGGATCGGCAGATGAGGTGGTGGTGGTGCCCCTGTGTGGTGCAGGCGCGGTACAGCGCCTCCCCCTCGGGGCTCTGCAGCGAGTCGGCGTCTCCGGATGCCGCGAGCCCGGCGAGGGCGCGGTACACGGTCGCCAGTCCGATGCCGGTGTTGTCGTCGCGCAGCGAGGCGTGCAGACTCTGCGCGCTCACGAAACCGCGCGCGTCGGCGAGTGCTTCGCGCACGCGTTCGCGCTGCCAGGTGTTCCGCTGAGCCATACGACGAGTCTAGGCCGCAGGGGTTGGGGAGGGCTGGGAGGGATCAGGCGGGTACACGCCGCACCCGGGCCCGCGCCTTCTGGACGATCCAGCACACGACGTAGATCGTGAACGACAGGGTGGTGATGTACGGGCTCACGGGCAGCGTGCCGGCGAGGGCGAGCAGGATGCCGCCGACCGCGGAGACGAACCCGAACAGCGCGGCCAGCAGCGGCACCGCGATGGGTCCGGCGGTGACCCGCATCGCGGCGGCCGCCGGCGTGACCAGCAGCGCCATCACCAGCAGCGCGCCGATGATGTGCACGCTCACCGCGACGATGAGCCCGAGCAGCACCATGAACAGCAGACTGACGGCACGGGTCGGCACACCGCGCGCGGCGGCCGACTCCGGGTCGAGCGAGTCGAACCGCAGCGGGTTCCACATGATCAGCAGCCCGAACAGGACGACGATGCTGATGCCGATGAGCCAGCCGAGGTCGGGGCTCGACACCGAGACGATCTGCCCGGTGAGCAGACTGAAGCGGTTGGCGCTGCGGCCGTCGTAGAGCGAGAGGAACAGGATGCCGAGGCCGAGGCCGAACGGCATGAGCACGCCCACGATCGAGTTGCGGTCGCGCGCCTTCGCGCCGAGGATGCCGATCAGGATCGCGGCGACCAGAGCTCCGCCGAGCGATCCGGCCACCACGCTGCCGCCGAAGAGGAGCGCGGCGGCGGCACCCGCGAACGAGAGCTCGCTGACGCCGTGCACCGCGAACGCGAGGTCGCGCTGCATCACGAAGACGCCGATGAGTCCGCCGACGATGCCCAGGACGGCACCCGCGATGATCGAGTTCGCGAGGAGGGCGACGAGCTCGCCGTAGTCCTGGAAGGAGAAGACGTCGTTCCAGTCGACCATTGGCACCATGCCCAGTGCGACGCTCATGCCGCTCCTCCGTGCTCGTGGTCGCCGTGGTCGTGGTGGGGCTCGGCGTCCGGCACGCCCACGACGACCAGTCGGTCGCCGGCGCGGAGCACGAACACCGGAGTGCCGTAGAGGTCGGTGAGCACGCGCGTCTGCAGCACCTCGTCGGGAGTCCCGAGCAGGAACCGTCCGCCGGCGATGTAGAGGATGCGGTCGACCCGGCCGAGGATCGGGTTGATGTCGTGCGTCACGAACAGCACCGCGGCCTCGCGCTCCCGGCGCTGGCGATCGATGATGTCGGTCACGGCGACCTGGTTGGCGAGGTCGAGGTTCGATAGCGGCTCGTCGCACAGGAGCAGAGTCGGCTCGTCCGCGAGGGCCTGCCCCACCCGGAGCCGCTGCTGCTCGCCGCCGGAGAGGAGTCCGACCCGGCGCTCCGCGAAGTGCGCGGCGCCCACGGCTTCGAGCAGCCGGTCGACCTTGGCCCGGTCGCCGCGGTGCGGGATCGGGAGGCCGAAGCGGCTCCCCTGCACGCCGAGGGCGACGAGGTCGCGGGCCCGCATGCTGGTGTCCGGAGCGAGCGAGCGCTGCTGCGGGATGTAGCCGATGCGGGCGTTCCCCCGGTGCACCGGCTCGCCCGCGACCCTGATCGATCCGGACGACAGCGGCTGCAGACCCAGGATGCTGCGGAGGAGCGTGGTCTTGCCCGACCCGGACGGGCCGAGCACCGCGATGAACTCCCCCGGGCGGACCGTGAGGTCGAGTCCCGACCAGAGCTCGCGATCGCCGCGGTGCAGGGCCGCGTCGGAGATCTCGAGGACCGGGGTGGCCCCGCTCACGACTGGACGGCGGCGGCGAGGCTCTGGATCGCGTCACTCATCCACTCAGAGTACGACGATCCGTCTTCGAGCAGCTCCGTGAAGGCGACGACGGGGATGCCGGCATCCTTCGCCGCGGCCTCGACGCGCTGGGTCTCGGAGCCGCCGGTCTGCGCATTGGTCAGCAGGGCCGTCACCTTTCCGCTGTCGATGACGTCGAGCGCCTGGAGCAGCACGGCCGGGGCGACATCGGTGCCCTCCTCGACCGCCTCGGCGAACCCGTCCGGTGTGACGTCGGTGAAACCGGCCGCGGCGGCGAGGTAGCCGGGCAGCGGCTCGGTGAGGAAGACGCTGGTGTCCGGGGCATCCGTCTTCAGCGTCGCGAGGTCGGCCTCGAAGCCCTCGAGGTCGGCGGTGAGGTCGGCCGCGTTGGCGGCGAACTCCTTCGCGCCGTCGGGGTCGAGCTCGGTCAGCTCGTCGGCGATGGCCTCGACGACGTGGATCATCGTGTGCGGGTCGAACCAGACGTGCTCGTTGAAGCCCTCGATGTGATCGTGGCCCTCGTGCCCGTCCTCCCCCTCGGCGTGGTCGTGGTCGTGGGCCTCTTCGGTGGCATCCGTCGAGGCCTCGTCGTCATGGCCCTCGTTGCCGGGGTAGTCGTGCGAGTACTCGACGGCGGTGACCACGTGCGGGTCGTTCGCGTCCTGCAGCAGCGTGTCGATGAAGGCGTCGTAGCCGCCGCCGTTCTCGATCACGAGGTCGGCCTTCTGGACGGTCAGGCGGTCACGGGCGCTCGCCTCGTAGGAGTGCGGGTCCTGCGAGGCGGAGGTGATGATCGACTGCACGTCGACCCGGTCTCCGCCGATCGTCGAGGCGATGTCGCCGTAGACGTTGGTGCTCGCGACGACCGTGATGGTGCCGCCGTCGCCCTCTCCCGCTGCGGGGGTGGAGCATCCGGCCAGCGTGAGTGCGGCGACGGATGCGAGGGCGAGGGTGAGGACGGGCTTCTTCATGCCCTCACTCTAAACGCTAATGAGAACCATTATCAAATCGGACTGTGGCGCCCGGACGCGAAGACGGAGACGATCCGTCCTCCGCACGGCGGGTCGGTGCCCGACGCCCCGCGCGAGAAGCGAACCGTCTCCGTTTCCGCTGCGTCAGGCGACTACCGCGCGATCCACACCGTGGCCTCGCCGGGCAGAGCCGTGGCCTCGCCGGGCAGGGCGGAGCCCTCGAGCGGAGCGCTCGCCAGCACCACGTCGGCGGCATCAGCTCCGAGGTCGAACGACGCGGTGCCGAAGTTCGACACGACCTGCCATCCGTTCGGTCGGGCGAAGCGCAGCACGTCGGCGCGGCCGGTGTCGATCCACTCCAGGGCCTCACCGGTCTGCAGCAGGCGCCGCAGGCGCAGGGCCTCGCGATACAGCGACAGGGTCGACGACGGGTCGGCGGCCTCGACGTCGACCGCGTACTCGGCGAACCAGTCCGGCTGCGGGAGGTGGGCGTCCCCCGCGCCGAAGCCGAACGACGAGCCGGCCGCGGTCCACGGCAGCGGCACCCGGCATCCGTCCCGACCCAGACCGTCGAAGTCGGCGCCGCGGAAGAATCCGGGATCCTGACGCTGCTCCGGCGTGATCTGCGCGACCTCGTGGAGTCCGAGCTCCTCCCCCTGGTAGAGGTAGGTGCTGCCGGGGAGGCCGAGCAGCAGCAGGGTCGCGGCGTGCGCCCGGCGGAGGCCGCCCTCGCGGTCGAGTCCCTCTGCCGGACCGCCGGCCTTGACCCACTCGGTGCCCTGCTTGACGGGGCGACCGTTCAGCGCCGGGAGGCCGTAGCGTGTGGCGTGGCGGGTGACGTCGTGGTTCGACAGCACCCAGGTCGTCGACGATCCGGTCGCCTCCGCCTGCTGCAGGTTGTCGGCGATGATGCTCCGGAACTGCGCGGCGTCGAAGTCGGCCACCAGCAGGTCGAAGTTGAACGCCTGCCCGAGCCCTTCGGCCGAGGCGTACTTCGCACGGCGCTCCGGCGTCTCCACCCAGGCCTCGGCGACGGCGGTGCGGGGCGGGTCGTACTCGTCGAACACCGCACGCCACTCGGCGTAGATCTCGTGCACGTCGTCGCGGTCGAGCATCGGATGCGTGCCCGAGGTGCGGTCCATCGCGTCGAGCTCGGCGCGCGACGGCAGCGGTTCGCTGAGGTCCTTCATGAGCATGTGGGCGACGTCGATGCGGAATCCGTCGACGCCGCGGTCCGACCAGAAGCGCAGGGTCTTCAGGAAGTCGGCGCGCACCTCGGGGTGGCCCCAGTTCAGGTCGGGCTGCTCCACGGCGAAGTTGTGCAGGAACCACTGCCCGTCGGCCACGCGTTCCCAGGCGCTGCCGCCGAACACGGACTCCCAGTCGGTCGGCGGCTCGGAGCCGTCGGGTCCCGTGCCCTCGCGGAAGATGTAGCGCTCACGGGCGGCCGAGCCGCGACCGGCGGCGAGCGCCTCCTGGAACCACGCGTGCTGGTCGGAGGAGTGGTTCGGGACGATGTCGACGATCACGCGGATGCTCCGGGCGTGCAGGGCCTCGACCATGTCGTCGAAGTCGGCGAGCGTACCGAGCCGCGGGTCGACGTCGCGGTAGTCGGCGACGTCGTATCCGCCGTCGGCGAGGGCGGAGGGGTAGAACGGGCTGAGCCAGACCGCATCGATACCGAGGTCGTGGAGGTAGTCGGCCCGCGAGACGATGCCCGGGATGTCGCCGATCCCGTCGCCGTTCGCGTCGGCGAAGCTGCGCGGGTAGATCTGGTAGACGGCGGCCTGACGCCACCAGGCGGCGTCGTCGGCGGTGCGGGTCTCGGCGAGAAGCGCGTCGGTCATGAGAGGAGGACTCCTTCTTTCTTGCGGTGGTCGGCGCCGGGGCGGATCACGCCCGCGCGCCTCGCTGCAGTTCCCCGCTCGGTGTGGAACTCACCGGCGGCGGAGCAGTTCGTCGAGGAAGATCATGACCACTCCGAGCAACCCCGCGCATACCGTCGTGGCCCCCAGGAGAACCATCGACGTCCCCCAGGAGAGCATCGCGTCGCGAACTCCGAACGCCATCGCGAGGATGCAGAGGCTGAGCAGGACAGCGCGCACGAACTTCGCGATCCGGCGCGCTGGGGTCATGCCCGTCACCATAGGCGACGCCATCGAGTCGCGCCAGACGCACTCGACCCTGGAGGCTGTGCCCGGTCGCCATGGTCGAGGTGCTGCGCAGCACCAGGGGAGATCCCGGAGCGAAACGATGACCGTGTCAGTCCACGAGCAGCGCGGGCTCCTCGAGCACGGAGGCGACGTCGGCGATGAAGCGGCTCATGCCGTCGCCGTCGATCACACGGTGGTCGAACGATCCGGCGACCGTGGTCACCCAGCGTGGACGCACCTCGCCGTCGACGACCCACGGCTTCTGGCTGATGGTGCCCATCGCCACGATGCCGGCCTCGCCGGGGTTGATGATCGGGGTGCCGGCATCCATCCCGAACACGCCGATGTTCGTGATCGTGATCGTGCCGCCCTGCTGATCGGCCGGCGGGGTCTTGCCCTCGCGCGCCGTGAGCGTCAGACGGTTCAGCGCCCGCGCCAGGTCCTTCATGCCGAGGTCCTGCGCGTCCTTGATGTTCGGCACCAGCAGGCCGCGCGGGGTGGCGGCGGCGATGCCCAGGTTCACGTAGTGGCGCACGGCGATCTCGGCGCCGGCTTCCGTCTCGATCCAGGCGGCATTCACCATCGGGGTGCGACGGGCGGCCCAGATCACGGCGCGGGCCATGATCAGCAGCGGCGAGACCCGGATGTCGGCGTAGTCGGGCGAGGCCTTGAGGCGCTTCACGAGCTCCATCGTGCGGCTGGCGTCGATCTCCTTCCACACCGTCACGTGCGGGGCGGAGTACGCGCTCTGCACCATCGCCGAGGACGTGGCCTTGCGCACACCCTTGACCGGGATCGACTCGGTGCGGTCGTCGCCGGCGGCAGAGGGCCGGGTCGCGGTGAGACCGCGTGCGAGTCCGGCCGGTGCGGCCTGCGGCGCCGGCACGGTCTCCTCGCGGACGGCTCCCCACTCGGGGGTCTCGATGTTGCGGAAGACGCTCGCCTGCGACGCATGCTTCATGACGTCGTCCCTGGTGACCTCGCCGTCGGCACCCGTCGCGGCGACCGTCGTGAGGTCGACGCCGAGGTCGCGGGCGAGCTTGCGGATCGGCGGCTTCGCGATCACGCCCACCGAGGAGCGGACCGGACGCTCGGCCGGACGCTTGCGGCGCGAGGTGGCGCCGCCACCCGTGCCGTAGCCGACCAGCACCGAGCCGCCGCCCTCCTCCGCAGCGGGAGCGGCGGGGGCCGGAGCAGCCGGCGCCCCCGCAGCGGGCTCGGTCACGAACGTGATGATGGGCGTGCCGACCTCGACCGTCGCGCCCTCCTCGACGAGCAGCTCGCCCACCACACCGGCATGCGGCGACGGCAGCTCGACCAGCGACTTGGCCGTCTCGATCTCGCAGACCACGTCGTTGATCGCGACCGTGTCGCCGGGGGCGACCTTCCAGGCCACGATCTCGGCCTCGGTCAGTCCTTCTCCGACGTCGGGGAGGTTGAAGTTCTGCGTGCTCATGACGAGTCCTTTCGGCCGAGCGGGGATGTCAGTAGGCGAGGGAGCGGTCGACGGCCTCGAGGATGCGGTCGGCATCCGGGAGGTAGGCGCCCTCGAGCTTCGCCGGCGGGAACGGGGTGTCGTACCCGGAGACGCGCAGCACGGGAGCCTCGAGCGCATAGAAAGCGCGCTCCATGACGGTCGCCGCGATCTCGCCGCCGATGCTGCCGAAGCCCTGGGCCTCCTGCGCGTAGACCATGCGTCCGGTCTTGCGCACCGAGTCGAGGATGGGCTCGTAGTCGACCGGCGACAGCGAACGGACGTCGACGACCTCGCAGCTCGTGCCCTCGGCCTCGGCGAGCGCCGCGGCCTGCAGCAGCGTCGTGACCATGGCGCCGTGTCCGACCAGCGTCACGTCGCTGCCGGTGCGGACGACTCGCGAGGAGTGCAGCGGGACAGCGGAGGCGTCGAGCTCGACCTCGCCCTTCTGCCAGTAGCGGCTCTTCGGCTCCATGAAGATCACGGGGTCGTTCGAGGCGATCGCCTCCTGGATCATCCAGTAGGCGTCGTTGGGCGTCGACGGCGAGACCACGCGCAGGCCGGGGGTGTGCGCGAAGTACGCCTCCGGGCTCTCCTGGTGGTGCTCCACGGCGCCGATGTGCCCGCCGTAGGGGATCCGGATCACGATGGGCATGTTGATCGCGCCCTCGTGCCGGTTGGTGAGCTTCGCGAGCTGCGTGGTGATCTGGTCGAACGCCGGGAACACGAAGCCGTCGAACTGGATCTCGATGACCGGGCGGTAACCGACCATCGCCATGCCGATCGCGGTGCCGACGATCCCGGATTCGGCCAGCGGGGTGTCGAGCACCCGGCGGTCGCCGAAGTCGCGCTGCAGATGCTCCGTCACGCGGAAGACGCCACCGAGCTTGCCGATGTCCTCGCCCATGAGCAGGACCTTCGGGTCGTCCTCCATCGCCTTGCGCATCCCCGCGTTCAGGGCCTTGCTGAGCGGCATCGTCTCCAGGGTCACCGGACTCCTCCTTCGACCGAGGCGTTCTCGAACGAGGCCTCGTACCGTGCGCGCCAGGCCTTCTGCTGATCGATCAGCGGATGCGGCTCGCTGTACACGTGGTCGAACATCTTGTCGGGGCTGGGGGGTCCGAGCTCGACGGTGCGAGCACGCAGGTCCTCGGCGGCATCCGCCGCCTCGGCCTCGACGTCGGCGAAGAGCTGCGCCGAGGCGCCGCGCCCTTCGAGGAACGCCCGCATGCGGACGATGGGGTCGCGACCGGCCCAGTACTGCTCTTCGTCGGATCCCCGATACTTCGTGGGGTCGTCGCTCGTGGTGTGCGCGCCGAGTCGGTACGTGACGGCCTCGATCGCCTGGGGGCCTCCGCCGCTGCGGGCGTCGTCGAGCGCGACGCGGGAGACCGCATAGCTCGCGAGCACGTCGTTGCCGTCGACCCGGACGCTGGGGATGCCGTAGCCGGCGCTGCGCTGCACCAGCGGCACGCGCGACTGCGTGGACACCGGCACCGAGATCGCCCAGTGGTTGTTCTGCAGGAAGAAGACGGTCGGCGCCTGGTAGCTCGCGGCGAAGACCATCGCCTCGTGCACGTCGCCCTGGCTGGAGGCGCCGTCGCCGTAATAGACGATGACGGCCTCATCGCGCTCGAGGGCGCCGGTGCCGGTGCGGCCGTCGAAGGCGAGGCCCATCCCGTAGCCGGCGGCGTGCAGCACCTGGGAGCCGAGCACGAGCGTGTAGAGGCGGGTGTTCCCGTTCTTCGGGTCGGTGGGATCCCAGCCGCCATGCGAGACGCCGCGCATCAGCTTGATGATGTCGAGCGGGTCGACGCCACGGATGCGCGTGACGGCGTGCTCGCGGTAGGAGGGGAAGATCGTGTCCTGCGCGCGGGCGGCACGGCCGGAGCCGACCTGCGCCGCCTCCTGCCCACGGCTCGGCGGCCACAGCGCGAGCTGCCCCTGCCGCTGCAGGTTGGTCGCCTGGGTGTCGATCGCGCGGATGACGACCATGTCCCGGTAGAACTGCTCGAGTTCCGCGTCGCCGATCGCTTCGATCAGGGGAAGGTATCGTTCAGCGGCGGCGGACGGGGCGTACCGTCCGGTCTCGTCCAGAACGCTCACAAGGGGTGTCTCGGAGGTGGTCACGCTCTCACGCTACCCGCGCCCGCATGCTTGGTCACGCATACCTAGGACGCCCTTGTAACTGCCCGGAAACCGGAGAAAACCGCGGGAAACCGCCCGAGGCCGGGCGCGGGGGCGACTCAGCGGAGCGTGGCCGCGACCTCGAGCACGCGCGCGATCGAGTCTTCCTCGCCGACCGAGATGCGGATGCCGTCGCCCGAGAACGGCCGCACGATGAGGTCGTTCTCGACGAAGGTCACGGCTGCGGCATCGGTGCGGTCGCCGGTCGGCAGCCAGACGAAGTTCGACTGCGAGTCCGGCACGTCCCAGCCCTGCGCGCGGAGGCCGGCCACCAGGCGCCCGCGCCGCTCGACGATCACGGCGACGCGCTCGAGCAGCTCGGCCTCGGCGTCGAGGCTCGCGATCGCGGCGTTCTCGGCGGCGGACGTGACGGACAGCGGGATGCCGGTGGTCCGAGCGGCGTCGAGGACCTTCTCGTGCCCGATCGCGTAGCCGATCCGGAGGCCGGCGAGACCGTAGGCCTTCGAGAAGGTGCGCAGCACCACGACGTTCGGGTGCTGCTCGAACACGCGCTCCGCCAGGCCGTCGACGGCGTCGGGCGCCGTCACGAACTCGGCGTACGCCTCGTCGAGGATGATCAGGACGTCGTTCGGGACGCGCTCGACGAAGGCGGCGAACTCGGCGCTCGTGATGATCGGGCCGGTCGGGTTGTTCGGGGTGCACAGGATGATCGCGCGGGTGCGATCGGTGACGGCATCCGCCATCGCGTTGAGGTCGTGACGGGAGTCGGCGGTGAGGGGCACCGGAACCCCGTTCGCACCGGCCACGAGGGGCAGGCTCGGGTACGCCTCGAACGAGCGCCACGCGTAGATGACCTCGTCGCCCACGGATGCGGTCGCCAGGATCAGCTGGTGCAGGATCGCGACGCTGCCGGAGGCGACGTGCACCTGGTCGGGCCCGACGCCGTAGCGTGCACCGAGTCGCTCGCGCAGGCGCGCCGCGGTCGCGTCCGGGTACCGGTTCATCGGCGTCGTGCGCTGCAGCGCCTCGACCACCGACGGCAGCGGATCGAACGGGTTCTCGTTGCTCGAGAGCTTGAACGCATCGGGACCGGCCTGCTTGCCCTGGCGGTACGGCGCGAGAGCGGCGATGGCGGGACGGATACGGGGCAGGATCGGCTCGGTCACGAGGTCGAGTCTACGAGAGTCGGTCGGAGCCGAAACAGGGCGGAGAGGTCATCGCCGCGCACACCCCGAGGACACCGCGGGCTGACACCCGCAGGCGTCCGTGGGACACTGGTCGGACTATGCGCTTCATCATCCGCGTCGTCGTCAACGCCTTCGCCCTCTGGGTCGTCACGCTGATCCCTGCCCTGCAGGTCACGATCACCGCGTTCCCTCCCGGTGAGACCCTGCAGCTGGTCCTGACCCTGCTCGCGGTGGCCGCGATCTTCGCGCTGGTGAACACCATCATCGGCACGGTCGTGAAGATCGTCGCCTTCCCGCTCTACATCATCACGTTCGGCCTGATCGGCTTCCTGATCAACGGCTTCCTGCTGTGGCTGACCGCGTGGATCACGAGCGGCTTCGGCTGGGGCCTCACCGTCGGCGACTTCTGGTGGGGCGTGCTCGCAGCGCTCATCATCTCGGTGATCAACGGCATCTTCGGCTTCATCCTGCGCCCGCAGAGCAAGAGCTCCCGCCGCGACTGAGTCGAGCGCTACTCGGTCGGACAGAGCCGAAGCGGGCTGACCTCCGCGAGGAACTCGAAGTCACGATCGCCGTGCAGCAGCGCCACGTCGCTGCGGATCGCCACGGCCGCGATCAGGCAGTCGGTCATGCTCCGGATCGGGTGCCCGTTGAACGCGGACGCACGGTACAGGTCCGCGGCGTCCCGGAAGTCGCCCACCGGGTCGATCCCGATCAGCGGCAGCCCGTTCGTCAGCACCTCCACCCTCGCCCGCTCCCGGGGCTTCGCGGCGCCCGCCAGGAGCTCCATGATCACCGGTTCCGTGATCGCGAGGTCTGCCCCCTCGGCGATCAGCCCGTTCAGCTGCTCGGCGGCCGGTGAGTCGGTCCCGCGGAGATAGGCGATCCAGACGGAGGTGTCGACGAGGATCACTCGTCGCCCCAGGACGCCGGTGCGTCGTCGCGCATCGCGTCGAGATCGCCGCTCCAGCCCGTCCCCCGCAGGCCGAGGAGGAACTCCTTCGTCAGGGGCACTCCGACGAGGCGGCGGAGTGCGAGATCGACGGCCTCCTTCTTGGTGGAGAGGTTGTACCTGCGCATCACCTCGCGCACCAGGTCTTCGTCGATGTCGATGTTCGTGCGCGCCATACACCGACCGTACACCTCAGATACACCCTCGGTCAGGGTCATGCTCACCGCCGCCGCTCCGCGTGGTACTCGGTGCGTTCGATCTCGACCGCCTCGCCGAGGTCCTCCCAGTAGTCGTCGAGAGCCTCGGCGCGCGGGTCTTCCGAGGCATCCACCAGCTCGGCGGTCTCGATGTAGGTCTCGATGCCGTGCGCCTGCAGCGTCAGGTCCTGGAAACCGTCGTGCGGGTCACCGACCCTGCTCGCGGTGAAGCTGTCGTCCGACCCGGTCCCCGCCGCCGAGCCGCCCACCGCCAACCCGGAGACGAGGTCGTCGGTGTGGCGGAGCTGGATCAGCGTCTGGTCGTCGCCGAGCGTCGGCTCGGTGGGGCTCCCCGCGGTCAGCTGCATCGAGACGTCGTACTCGCTCTCCATCGCCAGGTGCGTGGCGATCATCCCGCTCTGGGAGTACGCGACCACGTCGACCCGGTCGCCCGGTTCCGCTCCCGCGGCGTCCAGCGCGTCGAGCGTGGCCCGATACGAGGCCGAGGTGCGCCCCTGGTAGAGCTGCACGTTCGACTTCATGTCCCACGGCTCCGCCTGCCCCGCGTGCCAGGGCGAGGCGTTCTGGGTGCCCTTCAGGTAGGTCACGAAGCGCGTCGCACCGTCGGCCATCGTGTACTTCTCGACCGCCACCTGCGCACTCCCCGACGGCAGCCGACGGAAGGCGCCGGCGAGGCTCGTGAGCGCGGACGGCCGCGACGTCTTCCCCGCGGTCACGCGCACCGGATCGCCTCTCCCGGTCAGCGTCATGCCCGGCAGCACCTTCCCGAACCCCGTCGCACCCCCGACGATCGCTCCGGCCATGAACACCGGCGGGAGGAGGCCGCCCAGGTCGAACTGATCGCCCAGCCCCTCGAAGCGACGCCCTTCCCAACCGGACACCAGTCCGTCGGCGATGGCCCCGATCCGTTCGTCGCTCGCGAGCAGCCGCGCCAGCCGGATCCGGATCACGCCCGCCGCCACCGCATCCGTGAGGGCCAGCGCCTCGGCCCGCGCCCGCAGCTCGACCACCTCGAACGCCTCCGCCATCAGGAGCGTCCCCGCGCACGCCTCCTCCAGCTCACCACGCAGCGAGCCGAGCCGCTCCCCGCTGCGGCGCAGCGCCCCGCCGTCGACGTGCGAGAAGAGCTCCGGCTCCGACACGACGAGCGCGTGCGCGCGGTCCACGGCGGCGCGCGCCTCGTCGAGCTGGGCCGCCACCCCGCGCATCCGGGCGCCGACGTCGCGCAGCTGCTCGGTGTCCACCGCGATCGCCCCTCCGTGATCGATGCTGAGGCCGTCGGCGGACGCGGAGGCGCTCGCACCGACGACGCGGCTCACTCGCCCGCTCCCGCGTCGAGCTCCCACTGGCGCACCCGCAGCTCGCCGATCTCGGCGCCCACGTCGTCACGTAGCCGCCCGAGCAGCTCATGCAGGGCGCGGAGCCCTTCGGACTGCCAGTCGGTGTCGGCGGCGAGGGGCACGAGGGCGGATCCGGCGTGCTCCAGCGCCGAGAGGGCCGCGCCGATCTCGCCGCTGACCAGCATCCGGGTCCAGAGCTCGTGAGAGGCGACGGAGGGGTCGTGTGCGAGGGAGAACATGCCGTCAGCCTCTGCCATGTGCGGGGTCTCATGCGGCCCAGATCACGCGACCGGTGGAGAGTCTCACGGTGCTCCCGCGCGTGCAGAGGCGGTGCCCGTGACTGTCCGCGCTGGGCAGGAGAGCCGCAGGCGGGCAGAATGTATCTGTGACATCCCCGGATCCCTTCCGCGTGATCTTCGTCTGCACGGGGAACATCTGCCGCTCTCCCATGGCCGAGATCGTGTTCCGCGACCTCGCCGAACGCCAGGGACTCGGCTCGCGCATCGTCTCGCGCAGCGCCGGCACGGGCGACTGGCACCTCGGCGAACGCGCCGATCACCGCACGATCGACTCCCTGGCCCGCCGCGGCTACGACGGCTCGCAGCACCGCGCCCGGCAGTTCACCGCCGCGACCTTCGCCGACAACGACCTCGTGGTCGCCCTCGACCGCACGCACGAGCGCATCCTGCGGGAGTGGGCACACGACGAAGACGAGGAGGGGAAGGTCACACTCCTGCTCGCCTTCGACCCGAACGCCTCGACCCACGACGTGCCCGATCCCTACTACGCGGGCACGGACATGTTCGATTCCGTGCTCGGTATGATTGAGGCGGCGACTCGGGGCCTGTTCCGCCAGCTCGAACCCGCTCTGCGTCTCCCCCGCACGCCCCGCATCTGAGGGGCCCGATCAGGAGGACTCCCCTGACTTTCCAGCCCTCGCTCCCGCCGCAGCCCCTGAGCCCTCTCGACGGTCGCTACCGCGGCGCCGTCACCGGACTCGCCGACTTCCTGTCCGAGGCGGGCCTGAACCGGGCTCGCGTCGAGGTCGAGGTGGAGTGGCTGATCGCCCTCACCGACCGCTCGCTGTTCGAGACCTCCCCGCTGTCGGACGCCGACAAGGAGCGTCTGCGCGCGCTGTACCGCGACTTCGGCCAGGCCGAGATCGACTGGCTCGCCGAGAAGGAAGCCGTCACGCAGCACGACGTGAAGGCGATCGAGTACCTGGTGCGCGACCGGCTCTCGACCCTCGGGCTCGACGGCATCGCCGAGCTCACGCACTTCGCCGCCACGAGCGAGGACATCAACTCCGCCTCGTACGCCCTGACCGTGAAGCGCGCGGTCGAGGAGGTCTGGCTCCCGGCCCTCGACACCGTGATCGCGAAGCTGCGCGAGCTCGCCGTCGAGCATGCCGACGCCGCGATGCTGTCCCGCACGCACGGCCAGCCCGCCACGCCCTCGACCATGGGCAAGGAGCTCGCGGTCTTCGCCTGGCGCCTCGAGCGCGTGCGTGGCCAGATCGCCGCCTCCGACTACCTGGCGAAGTTCTCCGGCGCGACCGGCACCTGGTCGGCGCACCTCGCGGCCGACCCCGACGCCGACTGGCCGACCATCGCCCGCGAGTACATCGAGGGCCTGGGGCTCGGCTTCAACATCCTCACCACCCAGATCGAGTCGCACGACTGGCAGGTCGAGCTCTACGACCGCGTCCGTCACGCCGGCGGCATCCTGCACAACCTCGCCACCGACATCTGGACCTACATCTCGCTCGGCTACTTCGCGCAGATCCCGGTCGCCGGGGCCACCGGGTCCTCGACGATGCCGCACAAGATCAACCCGATCCGCTTCGAGAACGCCGAGGCCAACCTCGAGATCTCGGGTGCCCTGCTCGCCTCGCTCGGCCAGACGCTGGTCACCAGCCGCCTGCAGCGCGACCTCACCGACTCCACCACGCAGCGCAACATCGGCGTCGCGTTCGGGCACTCGCTGCTCGCGCTCGACAACCTGCGCCGTGGCCTGAACGCGATCTCGCTGTCGCGCGACGTGCTGCTGGCCGACCTCGACGTGAACTGGGAGGTGCTCGCCGAGGCCATCCAGACCGTCATCCGCGCCGAGGTCGTCGCCGGACGATCCACGATCACGGACCCGTACGCGCTGCTCAAGGAGCTGACGCGCGGTCACCGTGTGGGCGCGGCCGACCTCGCCGAGTTCGTGCAGGGTCTCGAGATCGGCGACGCCGCCAAGCAGCGTCTGCTCGCGCTCACCCCCGCGACGTACACGGGCATCGCGGAGCGCCTCGCCCGCTGACCCGGGTTCCGCCCCCGCTGCACTCCGGAACGATCGCCGAGTGCACGGGGGCTAGGACGCGGGCTCTCCGGAGTGCGCCTCCACGGTGTCCTTCGGCATGAAGGCGGCGGCCAGCAGGGTGAGCACGGCGGTCACGGCGACCGCGACGAACACCCAGACCGAGGCGTGGATGATCGTGTCGGGATCGTCGGGCCCGGCGCCCTGCGCGATGACCGCGTTCGAGATCGCCCCGAACACCGCGACACCCACGGCGCTCCCCGCCGAGCGCGCGAACGCGTTCATGCCGGTCACGGCGCCCCGCTCGCCCCAGCCCACCGAGGACTGCGCGGCGATGAGGGTCGGCGCGGCGCTCCATCCGAGTCCGAAGCCGAGCACGAACGCGATCAGCGACATCACGTAGGGGTTCGGCCACGACGACACCGAGGCCAGGACGATCGCGGCGACGCTGGCGATGCTCATGCCGATCAGCGTGGTGCGGCGGAATCCGATGCGGAGGTACAGGCGGCCGACGTTCGCCGCGGCGATGGGCCACCCGAGCGTGAGGGCGGCGACGGCCAGGCCCGAGAGCAGCGGAGCGATCCCGAGCGAGCCCTCGAGGTAGGCGGGGGCGAAGCTGGTGACCCCGATCATGAGCGCGCCCACCCCGAGCGACACGAGCGTGGTGGTGAGGATGAGCGGTCGGGCCGCGAGGCGGAGGTCGACGATCGGCTCCGCAGCACGGCGCTCGACGACGGCGAAGAGCGCGAGCGCCACGAGGCCGATCCCGAAGCACAGCGCGCTCTGGACCGAGACCCAGGCCCAGGCGTTCCCGCCCTCCAGCATCCCGAGGATCAGACCGGTCAGTCCGACCGTGAGGAGCACGGCGCCCGCGTAGTCGATCCGATGCCGGTGCGTCTGCTTCTCCTCCGTGTACTTGCGCAGGAGCATCCACGCGGCGATCAGGCAGAGGGGGATGTTCACCCAGAAGATCCAGCGCCAGGCGTCGAACTGCGCGAAGACGCCGCCGAGGGCGGGACCGACGACGGAGGAGATCGCCCACACGCTCGCGATGTAGCCCTGCACCTTCGCGCGCTCCGCGACCGTGTAGATGTCGCCGACGATGGTCATCGCCATGGGGGCCACCGCGCCGGCGCCGAGTCCCTGGACGATGCGGAAGGCGATCAGCGCGGGCATGCTCCACGCGAATCCGCAGAGCACCGACCCGAGCAGGAACAGGGCGATGCCGAGGAGGATGATCGGCTTGCGGCCCACGGTGTCGGCGAACCGCGAGTAGATGGGCACGCTCACGGCCTGCGCCAGGAGGTACACCGAGAACAGCCACGGGAACTGCTGGTAGCTGCCGAGGTCGCGGACGATGCTCGGAACCGCGGTGGCCAGGATGGTGGCGTCGATGGCGATGAGCCCGGTGGCGAGCATCAGCGCGCCGAGGATCGGGCCTCGCTTCGACCGGAGTCCGATGGAGGCGCGGTCGACGGAGGCAGTCACCTCAGGGACAAGCGGTTGCGCGGCGCCGATATTCCGGAAGCACCCGGAAGACCGCCGCGGTCGGCCCGCCCGTCGGTCACGAGGAGGAGGTGCGACCGGGCTCCTCGGAGTCGGGGGTCTCGCCCTCGGGCTCCGGGTCGTACAGCACCGGGCGATCGATGGTCTTGGTGACGTCGGCGGGGTCGACGGCGAGGATCAGCATCGCCAGGACCAGCAGCGTGACGATGAACGCCCCGCCTCCGACCACGAGCCCCAGGGCGACCGGGGTGAGCCCGTCGTAGGTGCCGTTCGCGATCGACGCGTTGACCCGCGCGGTGAAGGCACCGGTCGAGACGAGCGTGACGATCATGGCGAAGATGCCGCAGGCCAGGGCGATCCCCAGCAGGTGCAGGGGGCGCAGGATGTCCCGACGGGTGGGTTTCTCGTCGCTCATCGCTGCTCTCCTCCATGCTCCGCCGGTGCGGTGCCGTGATTCGATTCGGGGGCCGCGGTGGCGGCATCCACTCGCTTCGGCGTCAGCCCGGCGATGCCGAGGAACACCGCGACGATCGCGGCATAGCCGCCGAACATCCCGACGCCGAGGATGATGCCGGACAGCACGAAGGTGCCGGCCTTCTCGATCGTGTACTCCTGCAGGAAGCCGGCCGGGATCAGCAGCAGGACGATGCCGAGCAGGATGCCCAGCGCGCCGACCGTGATCGCGTCGCGCGCCAGGGTGTCGCCGGTGCGGCGTGCGCGGATGCCGGCGAGGAGCTCGATGCCCCCGCTGACGATCGCCCACACCGAGACCACGAAGAAGAACAGGTCATCCGAGCGCCAGGCCGGGATGCCGCTCACCATGCCGGCGACGACGCCGAGCGCCGCGAGCAGCACGTACGACCAGCGCGACCCCGCCGGAAGGACCAGCCAGGCGGCGAGCGCCTGCACGAGGGCGGTCACGAAGACGAAGCCGCTGAAGACGGCGAGGCCGACCGGCGCGGAGTGGTCCGACGAGAACGTGATCATCAGCGCGGCGACCGCGGCGAACAGGGCGCGCAGCAATTGCACGTGGCGCATGGTGAATGCGCGAGCAGGGGCAGACATGACGGTCCAGAGTCCTCCGGGGTGTTCCTCCCAGTCTACGCGGGGGCGCGGAGCGGTATCGCCCGGCGGCGGGCGGAGGGGGGTTTCGTGAAGCCCGGCGGATCTCCCCAGATCGATTGCCGGGCTTCACGACATACGCAGCAAGGGGGGCATCACTGCGTCAGGCCGGTCAGTCGCAGGATCGGGCACCCTGCCCGCGACGACGGCCAAGTGACCCCACGTGCCCACCCGGTCCCCTGAGGTTTGCGCATGCGGTCGTAAGCTCACTTTAGGGCGGTTCGCTTCACATACCGGACGGGGGCTGTGATGAGTGACGAATATGACGAGCGCAGGTCCGGGTCCGACACTTTCGCCGGCGCACTGCGTGACGCGGTGAACGCCAGGGATGTGACCCTGTCCTGGTTGCAGCAGCAGCTCTCCGCCCGCGGCAACCGCGTGTCGATGGCGACGCTGAGCTACTGGCGCTCGGGCGCCCGACGCCCTGAGGGCGCCCAGTCGCTCGCGGCGCTGATCGACATCGAGGAGCTCCTCGGGCTCGAGGTCGGCGCGCTGCGACGCCACCTCGGCTCCACCAATCGGACGGGTCCGCTCGGGCCGAACCGGTTCCCGATCGACGAGGAGGAGCTCGAGCGCGCGGTGATGCACGCCTTCCGCTCCCTCGGCGCGACGTACCCGGACACCTCGCGCGAGCTCACGACCCATTCCGTGACGGACGTCGGCCCCGACGGCAACGTCACCCGCAGCATCACCCGCAGCATCGTGCAGTCCACGGTCGGCACGATCACGGCGATCCCGTTCCTCGAGATCACGCCCGGCGTCCGCACGCCCGCGCCCTTCCTGGACGCCGTGTCCGGAGGACGCGCCGCCGCGCACTACTCGCATCCCGACGGCGAGGTGCACGGCATGCTGTTCGAGCTCGACGTGCCGCTGACCGCACCGGACACCGCGATGGTCGAGTGGTCGGTCGCGTACCCGCCGGACTACCCGCCGACGCGCGACACCGGCCACGCGCTGGCGCAGAAGTGCCGCGAGCTGCTGGTGTGGACGCGCTTCCATCCGGATGCCCTCCCCGACTGGTGCGAGGAGGTCGTCGAGACGCCGGACGGGGTGACCGTCACCCCGGTGTCGCTCACCCGCGGCACCTCGGTGCATCAGGTGCGCCGTGCCTTCGGTCCCGGGACGCTGGAGCTGCGCTGGGGCTACGGCCCGCGGGACTCCGCCGATCAGCCGGGCTGATCACCCGTCGCGACCGGACGACCGGGAGTGTTCGACCACTGGCTCCACGAGCCCGGGAACACCTTCGCCTCGATGCCGACCTCGTGCAGGATCAGTGCCGTGTGGGCGGCCGTCACTCCCGAACCGCAGTACGCGGCGACGGGCGTGCCGGGGGTGACACCCACGTCGGCGAAGGTTTTGCGCACCGTCTCCGGGTCGAGGATCCGCCCCTCGGGGTCGAGGTGCAGCAGGGTCGGGAGGTTGCGGGCTCCGGGGATGTGGCCGGCCACCGGGTCGAGCGGTTCGGTCTCGCCGCGGTAGCGCTCGGGCGCACGCACGTCGAGCAGCACGCCGGACTCGGGGAACGCGGCGGCCTCGTCGATCGACAGGGCATCGCGACCGATCCCCTCCAGCACGATGTCGCCCGGCTCCGGGCTCACGTCATCGGTCGCGACCTCGAACCCCTCGGCCTGCCAGCCCCGGATGCCGCCGGCGAGGACGCGCACGTCGACACCGGCCTGGCGCAGCAGCCACCAGGCGCGGGCAGCGGAGATGCCCTTGGAGTCGTCGTACGCCACGACCGTGTCGCCGTCGCGGAGGCCCCAGCGGCGGGCGGCCGCCTGGAGCTTCTCGGTCGAGGGAAGCGGATGCCGCCCCTCCGACGGTTCGCCGTGCGTGGACAGCTCGCCGTCGAGCGACACGAACACCGCGCCGGGGATGTGCCCGGTGAGGTAGTCGCCGTGTCCGGCCTCCGGACGATCCAGGCGCCAGCGCACGTCGAGCACGCGCACCGGCGCACCCTGGGTCAGGAGGTCGTTCAGCTCGGCCGCACTCACGAAGTCGCTCATGCTGCGAGGCTACCGAGTCGATCGCGGCATCCGGCGCCTCGCCGTCTTCCCGCGTCACGTTAGGCTCGACCCGGCAACGTCGAGAAAGGGCCGCGATGCCCTCACGTCTCCGCTGGATGCGCTTCCGCCCGCAGGAGGCCGCGCTCATCGCGATCACCGCGGTGTGGGGCGGCACGTTCCTGCTCGTGCACTGGGCGATGGAGCACTCCGGGCCGTGGTTCTTCGTCGGGGTGCGGTTCCTCGTGGCAGGGCTCATCAGCATGGTGATCTTCCGCCGCGTGCTGCGCGGCATCCGCTGGCGCGACATCGGCGCCGGAGCCGCGATCGGCGTGATGATCTACCTCGGCTACGGCCTCCAGACGCTCGGTCTGCAGACGATCGACAGCAGCACCTCCGCCTTCATCACCGCGATGTACGTGCCCCTGGTGCCGTTCGCGCAGTGGGCGGTGTTCCGCAAGCGCCCGCCCGCCATGGCCTTCGTGGGCGCGGGGCTCGCCTTCCTCGGACTCCTGCTCATCGCCGGCCCCGACGCCTTCTCCCTGACGCTCGGCGCGGGCGAGATCGCCACCATGATCAGCACGCTCCCCATCGCGGCCGAGATCATCCTGATCAGCCTGTTCGCGGGGAAGATCGACCTCGGCCGCATCACGGTCGTGCAGCTGCTGACCGCCGGCGTGCTCGGCATCCTCACCATGCCCGTCGCCGGCGAGGGCGTCCCCGAGTTCTCCTGGATCTGGGTCGGCTGCGCGGTCGGGCTGGGCGCGGCGAGCTGCCTGATCCAGCTGACGATGAACTGGGCGCAGAAGTCGGTCTCCCCCACGCGCGCGACCATCATCTACGCGGGCGAGCCGGTGTGGGCCGGGGTGATCGGACGCATCGCCGGCGAGCGCCTGCCGCTGACGGCGCTGATCGGCGGGGCGCTCGTCGTGCTCGGCATCCTGGCCAGCGAGCTGAAGCTCGTGCGGCGGCGGACACGGGACGCGACGGGCCCGGACGTCAGACCGTGAGCAGGACCTTCGTGGCGCGGCGCTCGTCCATGGCCCGGTAGCCCTCGGCGGCCTCCTCCAGCGGGAGGGTGAGGTCGAAGACCTTGCCGGGGTCGATCTTCCGATCCCAGATGAGCTGGATCACCTCCGGGAGGAAGCGGCGCACCGGGGCGGGCCCGCCGTGCAGATGCACGCCGGAGAAGAACAGCTCCTCACCGGGCAGCGCGACATCGTGCGAGACGCCGACGAAGCCGACA
This sequence comes from Microbacterium sp. GW821-FHT01D02, assembly GCF_059422585.1. NCBI lineage: Bacteria > Bacillati > Actinomycetota > Actinomycetes > Micrococcales > Microbacteriaceae > Microbacterium > Microbacterium sp. GW821-FHT01D02. Next base: position 1,320,726 of record NZ_JBWKXB010000001.1, read on the forward strand.
TGGCCGCCCGCACGGGTCGAGCGGATCGCCTGCATCATCGATTCCTGCGTGCCGACCGCCTCGATCACCGAGTGGGCGCCGAGGCCGTTCGTCAGCTCCTTGATCCGCGCCACTCCCGCATCCCCGCGCTCCTCGACGATGTCGGTGGCGCCGAACTCGCGGGCCAGCGCCTGCCGGTCGGCGTGCCGGCTCATCGCGATGATGCGCTCGGCGCCGAGCTCCCGGGCCGCCAGGATGCCGAGCAGACCCACGGCCCCGTCGCCGACGACCGCGACGGTCTTGCCCGGCCCCACCTCGGCGGCGACCGCCGCGAACCATCCCGTGCCGAGGACGTCGGAGGCGGCGAGGAGCGAGGGGATCAGGTCCGCATCGGGCTGCCCGGGCGTGACGACCAGGGTGCCGTCGGCGTGCGGGATGAGCGAGTACTCGGCCTGCGTCCCGTAGCGGCCCATCGGCACGACGTGCACGCAGCGGGACTGGTAGCCGGCCCGGCAGATCTCGCACGTGTTGTCGGACGCCATGAACGAGCCGACGACGAAGTCGCCGACCTTCAGCGTCTGCACCTCGGCGCCGATCTCCTCGACCACGCCGACGTATTCGTGACCCATCGGGGCGTGATCGACCTCGTTCGCGCCGCGGTACGGCCACAGGTCCGATCCGCAGATGCACGTCGCGGCGATGCGGATGACGGCATCCGTCGGCCGGGTGATGGTGGGCTTCTCGCGCTCCTCGACCCTGACGTCGCCGGGGGCGTACATGACTACTCCGCGCATTCCTGATGCTCCTTCTGTCGTGTACCTCCAGTCCACACCGATTCCGCGACGGATGGGAGGTACTGAGGGAACCCCTTCGAGATCGGCCCATCCGGGAATACTCGGCGGGACCGCGCGTTGCACCCGGCATGATTGAAACTTCAACCGTCGCTCCGGTCGCCACGGAGCGCACCCGCGTCCGCGTGCCGCTGCGCTTCGGCGACGGCTTCTCCACCACCGCGGACGTCGTCACCTTCGACGGCCTCGTCGACGGCCGCGAGCACCTGCTCCTCGGACTCGGCGACTGGCGCGCTGCGCTCGAACGCGCGACCGACGGCGGAGACGCGCCGCTGGTGCGCCCGCACAGCGAGTGCCTCACCGGAGACGTCTTCGGCTCGGAGCGCTGCGACTGCGGCCCCCAGCTGCGCGAGGCCGTCGAGCGCATCGCCGACGAGGGTGGATTCCTGCTCTACCTGCGCCAGGAGGGTCGCGGCATCGGCCTGTACGCCAAGCTCGACGCCTACGCCCTGCAGGACGCCGGGCTCGACACCTACGAGGCGAACGTCGCCCTGGGCCACGGGGAGGACGAGCGCGACTACACCGTCGCCGCCCAGATGCTGAACGCGGTCGGCGTGGACGGCATCCGCCTGCTGAGCAACAACCCCGACAAGGCCGTGCAGCTCGAGGCGCTCGGCATCCGCGTCACGGAGCGGGTCCGCACCGAGGTGCACCTGTCGGAGTCGAACTCCCGCTACCTGCAGGCCAAGCGGGACCACACCGCGCACACGCTCGACCTGTCGGCGGCGTGACACCCGGACTGACACGTGACACCCGGTCTGACGCTCCAGGAGGACATCATGACGGCGGAGCAGCAGCATCCGCGTCGACTCGACGACACCGAGATGGAGACGTGGCTCCCCGTCATCCGGTTCGTCCAGCTGCTGCCCCAGGTGCTCGACCGCACCCTGAAGGAGGAGGTCGGGCTCAACCACGCGCGCTACGCGATCCTCGTCACGCTGGCCGGGCAGGGCGAGGGCGTCGTCACCATGACCGAACTCGCCCGCATCGCCGGGCTCAGCCGCTCCCGCCTCAGCCACGCACTCGACTCCCTCGAGGAGCGCGGCTGGGTCGAGCGCACATCCTGCAGCACCGACAAGCGCACCCTCTCCGCCGCGCTCACCCCCGAGGGCCGGGAGATGCTGCGGACGGCGGCGCCCGTGCACGTCGAGCAGGTGCGCGAGCTGGTGCTCGACCCGCTCACCCCCGAGGAGCGCGCGCAGCTGAGCGGCATCCTCGGCAAGCTGCTGCCCGCGGTGACCGCGGCCCTGTAGGCGATCGGCTCACACCTCGGGTCCTGCTCACACCTCGGGCCCTGCTCACGCCTCGGGGATGGGGCGGCCGAACGCCTCGAGAGTCACGTCCTCGGGCGCGGGGCCCCGGCGCACGCCGGTGTCGAGCGCGTCGATCGACGACAGCTCCGCGTCCGTGAGCTCGAAGTCGAACACGTCGAAGTTCTCGGCGATGCGGGCCGGACGCACCGACTTCGGCAGCGCGGAGCGGCCCTGCTGCAGGTGCCAGCGCAGCATCACCTGGGCGGGGGTCCTGCCGTGCGCGGCGCCGATCGCCCGGAGCGTCTCGTCCTCGAACGCGGAGGCGCCGTCGGGGCGGTACGCGGTGATCCCGCCGATGGGCGACCAGGCCTGGGTGACCGTGCCGACGGCGGCATCCGCCTCCTGCACCGCGCGCTGCGAGAAGTAGGGGTGCACCTCGATCTGATTGATCGCCGGGATGATGCTCGTCTCCGCGGCGAGGCGGTCCAGGTGCTCGACCATGAAGTTGCTCACACCGATGGCGGCGACCCTTCCGTCGGCGAGCAGCCTCTCGAGCGCCCGGTACGCGCCCACCGTGAGGTCGAACCGCGTCGGAAGGGCCTGGTGCAGGATCAGCAGGTCGAGCTGGTCGACGCCCAGCTTGCCGGTCGACTTCTCGAAGGCGTGCAGGGTCTCGTCGTACCCGTAGTCGCTGATCCAGACCTTCGTCTCGAGGAAGACCTCGTCGCGCGGGATGCCGACGCGGCGGAGTGCCTCGCCCACCTCGCGCTCGTTGCCGTAGGCCGCCGCGGTGTCGATGAGGCGGTAGCCGGTCTCGAGCGCGGTGGCGACGGCATCCACCGTCTCCTCCGGAGCCGCCTGGTACACGCCGAACCCGAGGGCCGGCATCGTGACGCCGTTGTTGAGGATGAGTTCCTTGGTCATGTCTCCAGTGTGCGCCCGCTCGACGGCAGGAGGGAGGGCCTGGCGTCACCCCCTTCCGCCACCGGAGAGCTCGACGACGGGTACTGGCAGTACCTCCCTCGCGACCCGCGGACGGCGTAGCGTCGGTGTCATGGACACCCGCAGCGAGGTGCGCGAGTTCCTCTCCACGAGGCGCGCACGCATCACCCCCGACCAGGCGGGCCTGCCCGTGTTCGGCGGCAACCGCCGGGTGCCGGGACTCCGCCGCGAGGAGGTCTCACTGCTCGCGGGCGTCAGCGTCGACTACTACACCCGCCTCGAACGCGGCGACCTGTCCGGAGCCTCCGACAGCGTGCTCGACGCGCTCGCCCGCGCGCTCCAGCTGGACGACGCCGAGACCGCGCACCTGTTCGACCTCGCCCGCACCGCCAACGCCTCCCCCCTGGCGCGCACGCCGCGGAAGAAGGCGGAGGTGCTGCGCCCCAGCATCCTGCGCCTGCTCGACGCGATGACCGAGGCGCCGGCGCTGCTGCGCAACAATTACTTCGACTACCTCGCCGGGAACGCCCTGGGCCGCGCGCTCTACGCCCCGCTGTTCGCCGAGCCCGCACCGAACAGCGCCCGCTTCGCGTTCCTGAACCCGGCGGCACACGACTTCTACCCCGAGTGGGAGCGCAACACCCAGGAGCTCGTCGCGGCGATGCGCGGAGAGGCCGGGCGCAATCCGTTCGACCGGCGGCTCACCGATCTGGTCGGCGAGCTGTCGACGCGCAGCGAGCGCTTCCGCACGCTGTGGGCGGCACACAACGTCCGCTATCACCGCTCGGGCGTCAAGCGTCTCAACCATCCGGTGATCGGCGAGATCGAGCTGACCTACGAGGCGTTCGAGCTCCCCGCCGATCCCGGGCTGCACCTCTCGACCTACACGGCGGAGCCGGGGACGGCCTCGGCCGACAAGCTCAGGATGCTCGCCAGCTGGGCGGCGACGGATGTGGCGGCACCCGCCGCCGCGAACACTCCCGAGCCTACGCCGGAGCACAACGCCGGCCGACCCGACTTCTGAACGCTCGACGCAGCCGGAAGGGCCCGTGAGCCCGCACGATTCCGCCGGTTCGGCACTGCTCAGCGGGCGCGGACGGTGAGGCTCTGCATCGAGACGCCGAAGGGACCGGACGCGTCGTTCAGGACGGTGTGGGTGAGTCCGATCCCGGATGCCCCGAAGGTCACCGTCGTGTCGAGGCCGATCCAGCCGGCGTCCGGCGTGCGGAACAGATGCGCGGTGAGATCGACGTTCGGATAGAACGCGTCCCCGACCGGCACGCGCGGCGTCAGCCCGTTCGCGAGGTCGATCATGCCGAGCGCCCGCGCGGTCGTGCTCACGGTCTCGCCCTCCAGCAGCGGATGGTGCGGCATGATCCACGCCGATGCGCGACCGGGCTCCTCCTGCCGATGCCGGAAGTCGCCGGAGCGGACGAAGGCGCCGGGCCAGATGGCACCCGCCTCCCACGCGGCGTGGGCGTCGAGCGGCGGCATCACCGGCAGCGCCCCGCCGGCGATCGCGGCCGTGTCCGTCGTCTGCATCAGCCAGGCGCGGAGGATCACGGCGGGCCGCCCGTCGTGTCGCAGCGTGGCTTCGACGAGCTCGATCGTCCGCCCCGGACGGATGACCCGGATCTCGACGTCGACCACGTCGATGGGCAGCACGCCGAGGATGTCGTACGAGACCCGCCCCAGCGTCAGCGCATCGTCACGGCGCGCGTCGCGATCGACCTCCACGAGGTGCGCGAGCAGTCCGATCGTGGGGGCGATGTGCTGCTCGGCGGTGTTCCAGGCGCCCTGCACGGCAGCCGTGGCACGGAACTCGGTCGCGGAGAGCCTCTCGAAGTACGCGGTCACCTTCGGATCGTAACGCGGCACGTCATGTCGCCTCCCGACGGTTGGCCTGGCGGAGCCGCAGGGATAGCATGTGTCTCCCGCGGAGGGCACCGGCGCTCACTGCCCCGATGACCTGGAGGAGCCATCGACCACGACGACCTCCCGCACGTGCAGGGCGGTGCCGACAGCGGCGGATCGGGGAGCGAGATCGCCGACTTCGCGTCGACGCTGCGACGGGCCGTGAAGCGGCGCGGACACTCCCTGCGGATGCTCCGCGGACGGCTGCGGGATCGGGGATACGAGCTCAGCGTGGCCACGCTCTCCATGTGGCAGTCCGGTGCGCGGCGTCCGGAGAAGGACACGTCCTTCGACGCCATCCGCGAGCTGGAGCACCTGCTGCTGCTGGACCCCGGGACCCTCACCGACACGCTGGGCCCCTCCCGTCGCATCCCGCCGAGCCTGCATCGGACCTACGCTTCGCTGACGGATCTGCCGAACAGTCCGTTCACGACCGAGCCGACGCCCGAGCTGCTGGAGCGGTCGGGATCGCTCCTCATCGACATCGACGCCGGGAGCAGGATCACGCGCACGGTGAACCGCACGCTCTGGCAGGCGCATCGAGACGGCGCACGCCGCGCGACCGTCTTCTACGGACTGAACCCGGCCGACTCCGCGCCGCCCGAGATCCGCGGCATCCTCGGCTGCGATCTCGTCGACACACGGATCGACCTCGACCAGCAGCTCGTCCGGGCCACTCTCCAGCTGAGCGCGCCGCTCCGCAAGGGCGAGCTGGCGCTCACCGAGCGGGAGTCGATCGCGCCGGAGGGCTCGGTGCCGGAGAAGGGATTCACGGTCGTGGCCCCGCGCCGCCAGGCCGAGATCCTGGTGCATCTGCGCTTCGACCCGCAGCGTCTGCCGCGGCGATGCCGGGTGCTCGTCGAATCCGGCGACACCTCGCGCACCCACGCGGTGACGCTCAACGGCGCGGGGGTCACGCATGCGGAGTTCGCCTTCGGCCCCGGCACGGTCACGCTGATGTGGGAATGGTGACGGCGCGGACGCGATGCGGCACGGAGGAGCGGGGAGCGAAACGTCCCTCCTCTGCCTCGCCCCTCGCCCTTCCCCTGCGCGCCAGCCCCAGCCGGGCGTGTGCCGGTCGCAGCCCCAACCGCCACCGGCGCGCAGAAACGTACCAGCAGTCCGTTCACGCACCTGTTCCCGCCGCGTGAACGGCGACGGGCGGAGGGTGTCGCGCACGGGTTCTGCTCTGAGCAGAACCGCTCGAACCCTGCGGAGGCCGCGGATTATCGTGAGGCATGGCCGACATCGTCCCGTTCCCGCGCTCCCCTCGTCCCGCCCGTCCGCAGCCCGGCGACCCCGAGCCGCTGTGGCGTCAGCTGCTCGGCGACCAGCTGCGTCGCCGACGCCACGACCGCGAGGAGACGCTGAGCGAGACGGCCGAGAAGGCCGGCGTCTCGCCCCAGTACCTCTCCGAGGTCGAACGCGGGCTGAAGGAGCCGTCCAGCGAGATGATCGCCGCGATCGCCGGCGCCCTCGACACGAGCCTCATCGAGCTGACGAGCGCCGTGGCCGACGAGCTGCGGTCGGTGCCGGTGTCCGCCGTGGTGTCGGTGTCCGCCGCGCGCGGCACCTTCGCCCTCGCCGCCTGAGCCGCCCGCACTCGATCGTCACGCGGCCCGCGGCCCCAGCACGGTGTCGATCAGCCCGTAGCCGAGGGCGGCCGTGGCGGTGAACACCCGGTCGCGGTCGGTGTCGGCGCGGAGCTCGGCGACCGTCCGGCCACTGTGCCGGGCGAGGATCTCCTCCATGTCGGAGCGCACCCGCACCACCTCGTCGGCCGCGAGGATCAGGTCCGGGATCGCACCGCGCGACTGGCCGGCCGGCTGATGCAGCACGATGCGGGCGTGCGCGAGCGCGGCCCGCTCCCCGGGAGCACCGGCGGCGACGAGCAGGGCCGCGGGGCCGATGGCCTGGCCGACGCACGTCGTCGCGATGCGCGGACGGATGTGCTGCATCGTGTCGTAGATCGCCAGCGCCGCGCCCGGATCGCCGCCCTCGCTGTTGATGTAGAACTGGACGCCCGACTCGGGGCTGTCCGCGTCGAGGTGCAGCAGCTGCGCGATGAGAGCGTTCGCGACGCCCGCGTCGATGCCGGTGCCGAGGTAGATGACCCGCTCGGCGAGCAGGTGCGAGTAGACGTCCATGATGCGCTCGCCTCGGGGATGCTGCGCGATGACGTTCGGGATCGTGTAGCCGCTCATGCGTCCGCCCCCAGTCCGACGCGCGCGCGTCGTCGCGGCATCACCTCGGCGATCGAGGTGACGATCCCGTCGATGAACCCGTACTCCTGGGCCTGTCCGGCGGTGTACCACCGGTCGTGCAGCGAGTCCTCGAAGATGCGCGCGATGGGCTGACCGGTGTCATCGGAGATGAGTCCGAGCACGGTGTCGCGCATGTGCCGCAGGTCGTCGGCCTGCGTCTCGAGCTCGCCCGCGGAACCGCCGATGCCCGCGGACCCCTGATGCATGAGGATCCGCGCGTGCGGCAGCGCCCGCCGCTTGCCCGGGGTGCCGGCCGAGAGCAGGAACTGCCCCGCACTGCAGGCGAGCCCGAGCGCCAGGGTCGCGACGTCGTTGGGGATGAGCCGCATGATGTCGCGGATCGCGAGCATCGACGGCACCGAGCCGCCCGGCGAGTGGATCCAGAGGGCGATGTCGGCGGTCGGATCCTCGGCCGACAGCGCGAGCAGCTGCGTCATCAGCAGCGTGCCGTTGTCGTCGTCGAGAGCGCCGTCGAGCACGAGCACCCGCTCGTGGAACAGCGCGCGCCGGGCCTCGGGGCCGAACTGCGGGATGGAGGGGTTGTCTTCGCTCATGTCCCCAGCATCCGCCGCCGGGTCCGACGCCGAGGTGGATTCTGCCCTGAGCGGCTCTGCTCTGAGCGGTGCTGCTCTGAGCGGTGCTGTCCGACGACACTTTCCGACCACGCTGTCCGACCACGCCGTGCCGAAGCGGATGCCGGTGGGGCGGCATCCGCTTCGGGGTGGGACGGGGACGGGGTGGGGTCAGGCGGCGAGCGCCAGGGACCGGCGGTGCGCGATGCGGTGACCGACCCAGAAGCCGATCGCGATCAGTCCTGCCAGGGCGATGCCGAGGATCCAGGGCAGCATCGACGGGGCGGCGCCGGCGGTCGCGGTCGCGAGCGTGCCCGAGCCGTCGGCGATGAGGCCGTTGCCCGTCGCGAGGTCGGCGGCGCCGGCTTCGAGCTTGTCGCCACCCGCAGCGAGGTCGCCCGAGCCTGCTGCCAGGGTGTCCGCACCGTCGGAGAGCTTTCCGATTCCGGCGTTGAGGTCCTCGGCACCGGACTGCAGCGTGCCCACCCCGGTGGCGAGCGTGCTCGCGCCGTCGTTCAGCCGGCTGACCCCCGCATCGAGCTTGGCCGTGCCGGCGTACAGGGAGGACGCTCCGGTGGACAGCGTCTGCAGACCGGAGGCGAGCTTGGTCGCACCGGCCGTGAGCTGCGAGGTGCCCGACTGCAGGGCGATCGACCCGGCGACGAGCGCAGGAGCCCCCTGCGGGGAGACGAGCGCCACGGTGCCCGGCCACTTCTTCGCCGGGTCGCCGTTGACGATGGCGCCGACCCCGGCGGTGACGCGGGCCGATCCATCGGCGGCGGCGACGAGTCCCTGGGCGAGGGCGGGAGCGGCGGCCGCCGGCGCGGCCATGGCGTCGACCTCCTTGTCGACCCCCGCGGCGAGCGCCGCGAGACCCTGCAGCCTCGGGTTCTGCGGGTCGGCGGCGAGCATCCCGGCGAGGGCGTCGGCGAGCTGCTGCGAGTGTCCGGGGGCCGTGGCCGCGAGGCCCTCGAGCGCCGCCTTCGAGTCGGGGTGCGCGAGCTGCTGCACCTTCGCGTCCACCTTCGCGTGCAGGGCCTCGGAGAGCGTGGTCGCGCCGTCGAGGACGCCGTTCGAATACCGGTGCGCCCCGTCGACACCGGCCGCGAGCCGGGCGGTGCCGTCGGCCAGGGTCTGCGCCCCGGCATCCGCCTTCGCCAGCTTCGCCGCGAGCTCCTGCGCTCCGTCGAGGGCGGACTGCGCACCGCCGCTGACCCGGCCCGCCCCGTCCACGGCGCTGGCCGCACCGGCGGCCAGGGTGCCGGCCCCTTCGGCGAGGTCCGTCGCGCCGGCGGCCGCCTTCGTGGCGCCGTCGCTCAGCTTCTGCGAACCCGTTTCCGCGGTGGCCGCGCCGGCAGAGAGCTCGTCGCTGCCGTCGGCGAGCCGATCGGCACCGGAGGACAGATCGGCGGCACCGGCGGCGAGATCGGCAGAACCGTCCTTCGCGGACGTGGTGCCGTCCGCGAGTTCGGAGGCGCCGGCGGCGATCCTGCTGGTCGTCGCGAAGAACAGGATCACCATCGCGGCCAGCAGCAGGCTGAGCACGATCACCGCGATGCGCATGCCGGTTCCGTGGGTGTGAGCGTGGGGCTTCGTACTCGTCATTGAGAACTCCCGAGGTCAGTGGCGTCGTTGCCACCGGCGACTGTATGGGCGCGGTCGATCGCGACCCTCGGATTTGCCGTTCGAAACCAAGTCTCATGGCACCTGGGACTCAGTTTCTTGTGGTGAGTGCACAAAGCCGCGCCCGCGCGCCTGTGCCCTCCCCGAAAACCGGCCGTAACATCGCGGACTCACGGTCCGCCTACCCTCGTGCTCATGGTGAAGCAGAAGACGCCGGCCTGGCAGTGGTCGGAGGACGGGCTCAACTTCCGGACGCGCAAGTGGGTGCGGCCGGAGGATCTCAACGCGAACGGATCACTGTTCGGCGGGAGCCTGCTGAAGTGGATCGACGAGGAGGCGGCGATCTACGCGATCGTGCAGCTGGGCAACTACCGCGCGGTGACCAAGCACATCTCCGAGATCAACTTCGAGGCCTCGGCCGTGCAGGGCGACCTGATCGAGATCGGCCTGCAGGCCACGCATTTCGGCACGACCTCGCTCACCATGCGCGCCGTGGCCCGCAACATGATCACGCGCAAGCGCATCCTGACGATCGACAAGATCGTCTTCGTGAGCCTCGACGAGGACGGCGTCCCCACGCCGCACGGCTACCGCGAGATCACCTACGACCGCGATCGCATGCCCACCGAGCGCATCGCCACCGGCACGATCCGGCTGCCCTCGATCTGACGCACGTCCGCCGAACCGCCGAGCCACCTCCTCAGGCGCGAACCGCCCCCCGGTGTGTCGCGCGGGAGGAGGTGACCCGGTCGGAGAGGGGAGGCTCGACGTCGAGGGCCGTGACCCCCGCGAACGCCTGGGCGAGGTCGGCGATCAGATCGTCCACGTCCTCGAGCCCGATCGACAGACGCAGCACATCGGCGGCGGGACGCGCCTCCGGCGGGACCGGACGGTGCGTGAGCGCGGCCGGATGCTGGATCAGCGAGTCGACGCCACCGAGCGAGACCGCGTGCGTGAACAGGCGCGTCGCCGAGGTGATCGCGGATGCCGCGGCGAATCCGCCCCGCATCCGCATCGCGATCATCGCCCCCGTGCCGCGCATCTGCCGTTCGAGGATGCCGCGCGGATCACCGTCGAGCCCCGGATAGAAGACCTCGGCGACCTCGGGGCGGTCGATCAGCCACTGCACCACCCGTCGCGCGCTCTCCTGCTGGTGCCGCACCCGCACCGGCAGGGTCGTGAGTCCGCGGTGCAGCAGGTACGCCCCGAGCGGATGAAGCAGCCCCCCGGTCACCGCCCGCACGCGGCGCAGCGCCTCCGCGGTCTCTTCGCTGCAGGCGACGACTCCGGCGATCACATCACCGTGCCCGCCGAGGTACTTGGTGGCGCTGTGCAGCGACATCGCGGCGCCCAGGGCGATCGGGTTCTGCAGCACCGGGGTCGCGAACGTGTTGTCGACGACGACCGGCACCGTCCCTGCCTGGCGCACCACGTCGGCGATGTCGGCGATGTCGAGCGTGGGGTTCGCCGGGGTCTCCACGACGACGAGTCCGGTGTCGGGCCGCACGGACGCCGCCACCTCGTCGGGGTGGCAGTACGTGGTCTCGACGCCGAGCAGCCCGGAGCCGAGCAGGTGATCGGTGCCGCCGTAGAGCGGACGCACCGCGACGACGTGTCGGGCCCCGGTCGCACCGGTGTGCGCGAGGATCACGGCCGTCATCGCGGCCATGCCGGAGGCGAACGCGACCGCGGCCTCCGCGTGCTCGAGCTCGGCGAGCGCCTCCTCGAAGCGGGCGACCGTGGGGTTCCACAGCCGGGCGTAGACCATGCTGCCGTCGGCCGGTGGGCGGCCGCCCGTCGCCATCGCCTCGTACGACTCGCCTCCGCGCTCGATGTCGGGGAGCGGGTTCGTCGTGGACAGGTCGATCGGCAGCGCGTGGACCCCGAGACCCTCGAGATCGGAGCGCCCGCTGTGGACGGCGACGGTGTCAGGATGCAGCGGTGCAGTCATGCTTCCACGTTGCCGGAATCACGAGGAATCCGCAGGAAGTCGACAGGATCCGCCATGATTCCGAGGGAGAACGCTATTCTGTGCAGAACCCGACGGGCAAGGAGGCCTGACGTTGGCGAAAGCACAACTCGACGAGATCGATCTCGACCTGCTCGCGATCCTCAGCCGCGATGCCGAGACGACCAACAAGGCGCTGGCGCATCGACTCGGACTCGCCGAGTCGACCTGTGCCCACCGGGTGCGGGCATTGCGTGAGCGCGGCGTGATCCGCGACACCCGCATCCGCATCGACGGGGCGGCGCTCGGCTTCCCGCTGCAGGCGATCATCAAGGTGCGCCTCGCGAACCACACCGGCGACAAGGTGACGGCGCTCTTCGACGCTCTCGCCGCCATCCCGCGGGTGCTGCAGGTGTTCCACGTCGCCGGCGTCGACGACTTCCTCGTGCACGTGGCGGTGCAGGACGCGACGGCGCTCCGCGACATCGTGCTCGAGCACATCACGGTCCATCCGGTCGTGCGCGGCACCGAGACCCAGTTGGTGTTCGAGCTGCGCGACGGACCGGGGGTGCTCGCCCGCTAGCACTCGGTCCCGCTCACCTCACCGGGCGGCGGCCACCACCTCGACGAGCTCGTCGGCCACGGCATCGAAGCGGTCGATGGCCCCTTCGGCGCGCGCCACGATCACGGCACCCTCGCTCGCGGCGATCAGCAGGGACGCGAGCGACGCTGCTCTCGCCGACGGGACGCCACCCGTCGCGAGGAGATCCGTCAGTATCCCCTGCCACTCGCGGAACACGGCGGCGGCCTTCTCCACGAGCGGCTCCGCGTCGGCGGCGACGGTCACCGCGACGACCGCACAGCCGGCGGAGAAGTCGGAGGCCGACAGCACATCGCGCCAGAGCTGCACGAACGCACGTGCCACGTCGGGGGCGCTCTCCCCCCGATGGCGTTCCAGCTCGTCCATCGCCCGTGCCTGAGCGAGGGCGAGCGCCTCGGCCACCAGCTGATCCTTGCCCTCGGGGAAGTGATGGTAGATGGATCCGCGCGGTGCACCGGAGGCGGCGAGCACCTCGGAGAACGACGCGCCCTGCAGCCCGCGCTTGGCCAGCAGCAGCGCCGCCGTGCGCACCATCTTCTCGCGCGTCTCCGTGACCATCTCACCCTCCGCATTGACTATGACGACAGTCATATCCTACAGTTCTATGACGGTCGTCATAGTGACGCCCGATTTACACATACCGGAAGGGGCTCACCATGCCCATGATCGACATCTACGCCACCGCAGGCACGTTCGCCGATGCGCCCGCCCTCGCCCGGGAAGCGGCCACGATCGTGAAGGAGGTCGAGCAGGTGCCCGACATGCCGATGTTCCGTTCCAACACCGCCGCCTTCGTCCACGAACTGCCCCCGGGGAACCTCTCCGACGTCGACGGCTCCTCGCACCATGTCCGGGTGCAGGTGCTCACGAATGCCGGCGCACTCGACCGCGAGAAGCAGATCGCCGTCGTGCGCCGATTGACCGATCTCGTCGCACGGGCTGCGGGTGACGAGGAACTCGCCCTGCGCACCTGGGTCACCCTCGGCGAGGCGACTCCCGGCGGATGGGGGCTCTGGGGCCACGCCCACACCAACGACGAGATCGTCACCGCCGCCCGCTCCGAGATCGCCGCCCTGCAGGGAGGAACACCCGCGTCGTGAGCACCCGCGGCGGTGACGTGCGCGAGGATGGAACGCACGTCAGCAAGGGAGCACAGGAGCACCATGAGCCGCATCGCCACCGCCGCCACCCACACCATCCGCGAGATGCGGGACTTCCTCTTCGCGAACGCGACCGACTACGCCGCCGCCCGCGCGGGCTTCGCCTGGCCCGAGGTCGACGAGTTCAACTTCGCGCTCGAGTGGTTCGACGTCGTCGCCGCGGAGACGCCCGACCGACCGGCGGTCCAGATCGTCGAGGCCGACCTGAGCCTGCGCACCTGGACCTACGGCGAGCTCTCGACGCGCTCCGACCAGGTCGCCGCCTGGCTCACCGGCCTCGGCGTCCGTCGCGGCGACCACGTGATCGTGATGCTGAACAACACGATCGAGCTGTGGGAGGTGATGCTGGCGATCACCAAGATCGGCGCCGTGTCGATTCCCACCTCGACCCTGCTCTCCGCGTCCGACCTCGCGTACCGCATCGACCACGGACGAGCCAGCGCGGTCATCACCCTCGGCAGCCTCGCCGACCGCCTCGACGGCGTCGACGCCGGCATCCTCCGCATCGGCGTGGGTGACGACGCCCCGACCGACTGGGTGCGGTTCGCGGACTCGACCGCGGCCCCGACCACCTTCGATCCCGACGGCCCGACGCCCGCCTCCGACACCGCGCTGCTGTACTTCACCTCGGGCACCACGAACCGGCCGAAGCTCGTGCAGCACACGCACGTGTCGTACCCGATCGGGCACCTGTCGACCATGTGGTGGCTCGGGGTGCGGCCCGACGACGTGCACCTCAACATCTCCTCCCCCGGCTGGGCGAAGCACGCGTGGTCGAGCTTCTACTCGCCGTTCCTCGCCGAAGCCACGGTGTTCGTCTACAACTACGCCCGCTTCGACGCGAACACCCTCATGCAGGTCATGGACACGCACCACGTCTCGACCTTCTGCGCCCCGCCGACGGTGTGGCGGATGCTGATCCAGGCCGATCTGGCCCGCCTCACGCACCCGCCGCGCGAGCTGGTCGGCGCGGGCGAGCCCCTGAACCCGGAGGTGATCGACCGCGTGCGCGACGCCTGGGGAGGGACCATCCGCGACGGCTTCGGCCAGACGGAGATGACCGCGTGCATCGGCAACTCCCCCGGTCAGACCGTCAAGGTCGGGTCGATGGGCCGTCCGCTGCCCGGCTACCCCGTGGTGCTGCTCGATCCGGTCAGCGGAGAGGTCGTGGAGGGCGAGGGCGAGATCGCGCTCGACCTGGCCCAGCCGCCGCTCGGACTCATGGCCGGGTACTACGACGATCCCGAGAAGACCGCGGAGTCACGGACCGGCGGCTACCACCACACGGGCGACATCGCCGTGCGCGACGACGACGGCTACCTCACCTATGTCGGACGCTCCGACGACGTGTTCAAGGCCTCCGACTACAAGATCTCGCCGTTCGAGCTCGAGTCGGTGCTGCTCGAGCACGACCTCGTGATCGAGGCCGCCGTGATCCCCAGCCCCGACCCGACGCGCCTGGCCGTGCCGAAGGCCTACGTCTGCCTGACGCCCGACGCCACCGCCGCGGAGGCCGACGCCGCCCGAGCGATCTTCGCGTACGCACACGAGCGGCTGTCGTCGCACCTGTGGGTGCGCATCATCGAGTTCGTGCCGGAGCTGCCCAAGACGATCTCCGGGAAGATCCGGCGCGTCGAGCTCCGCGCGCGCGAGGCCGCACGGGTGGAGTCCGGCGACGACGCCGGACAGCACCGCGACCGCGACTACCGCTGAGCGCTCAGGAGACGACGCTCAGGAGACGACGCTCAGGAGACGACCGGGATCGACGACGTCACCGCGGCCTTGGTCGCGAGCGTCGGCTTGGCGACGGGCTCGGCCTTCGAGGCGGGCACCGCCTTCGGCAGCGCCTCGTCGACCTCGCGGTCCGGTCGCCCGAAGCCGGACGCGTTCACGATCCCGCGCACGACGCCGCCGATCACCAGCATCGCGACGAGCGCGGCACCGGACACGATCAACGGCATCCACTGACTCGCGAACGAGGCGGTGAAGCTCATCAGCGCGCACACGATCCAGAGACCGACCGCCCCTCCGGTGAGCCCCGCCTTCGCGCGGACGATCGCCACCCCGGCGACGATCGCGCAGAGCGCGGCGAGCGCCGCGCCCACGTAACCGATCGGCACCAGAATCGCAGCCAGATCGCTGGCCATTCTCATTGTCGTCATGACGACCCCCCGTCAGCGGAAACTCCGCTACCTCGACACTAGAAGTGTGTCCCGGAAAGGCCATCCGTCTCAAGTCCGATCCGCATCATCCTGCAGACGGATATCCGGCCGGGCCGAGAAGGCTCCGGCGGAGGGTGTCAGCGACGGTTCAGCCACCGCAGCCGGCGGGTGCGCACGACGCGCACCGGCTGGGTGACGACGGCGTCGACGACCATCGAGCCGTCGGTCGGTCCGACGATCGCGATGGCCGAGGTCTCCGTCGCCTCCGCCGGATCGATGGGCAGGCGTCCGAGCGCCCGGTGCGCGCGGACGTACGCGGGCACGAGGAGCACGATCGCGCCGATCCAGGCGAGCGGGTTGCTCAGCGCGACACCGTCGAAGCCGATCCACGCGCCGAGCACGATGGCCGCACCGACTCGCATGACGAGTTCGATCACCCCGGTCACGGTCGGCACGAGCGTGTGACCGAGTCCCTGCAGCGCACCGCGCAGCACGAACAGCATGCCGAGCGCCCAGTAGCCGCAGCCGTTGATGATGAGCATCCGATGGGCACTGTCGACCACGCCGTCCGCCCCCTCGCCGATGAACAGGCGCACCATCGGGGCGCCGAACGCGATCAGCAGGGCGCCGAGCACGACACCGGCGCCGACCGACATCCACGTCGCCTCGACCACACCGCGGCGGATGCGGTCGGGACGACGGCCGCCGTGGTTCTGCGCCGCGTACATCGACACCGCGAGCCCGAGGGAGGAGAGGAGGGCGACCGCGAGGCTGTCCACACGCGAGGCCGTCGTGTAAGCGGCGACCGCGTCGGCGCCGATCGTGTTCAACGCGACCTGCACCGTAAGCGTGCCGATCGCGATGATCGAGGCCTGGAACCCCATCGGGAGTCCGAGGCGCAGGTGCTCGGCGATGTCGTCGCGCGTGATGCGCCAGTCGGCGCGACGCAGGTGCAGCATCGGCAGGCGGCGGCGCACGAACTCGAGGCACAGCGCCACCGAGACCGCCTGTGCGACGACCGTGGCGAGCGCGGCACCACCCACGCCCCATTCGAGCGGGCCGACCATCAGCACGACGAGACCGACGTTCAGCGCGCAGGAGACGGTGAGGAACACCAGCGGCGTCTTGGAGTCGCCGATCGCGCGGATGATCGCGGAGAGGTAGTTGAAGAACATCGTCGCGCTCGCACCGAGGAAGCTGATCTGCGTGAAGATCGTGGCCTCGGGCATCAGCTCCGCCGGCGTCTGCAGCAGCGCCAGGATCGGGCCGGCGAGGAGCGGGGCGGCGACGGTCAGGATCACACTCGTGATGGCGCTCAGGAACACGCCGGTGGCGACCGAGCGGCGCACAGCCGCGTCATCCCTCGCCCCGAACGCCTGGGCGATCGGGATCGCGAATCCGCTGGTCAGACCCCAGGCGAACCCGAGCAGCAGAAACAGCAGGCTTCCGGTCGCGCCGACGGCCGCGAGGGAGGTGACGCCGAGGTGCCGGCCGACGACGATCGCGTCCGCGAACTGGTACAGCTGCTGCACCACGTTGCCGAGGAGGAGAGGGATCGAGAAGGCAAGGATGACGCGCCACGGACGGCCCGTGGTGAGGGAGGTGGCCATGAGGGAGCGGCTCGCAGAACTGGGGAAACGGATCGGGGCCGCACAAGCCTATCGAATCGATTCGGCGGAGCACATCCCCCGTTCCCTCTCTGCGGGCATACCGGGTCGGTTTCGGAGGTCGGCGGCATCGTGAACTACTCTGCATCAGCATGCCGCCCGCCTCGCGGGCCGGCGGCGGAGTCGATGACGACCGGAGGAGCGAGAGAGTGACGAAGCAGTATGCAGGGGGACACGAACAGGCACCGGATGCGGGGGCACCCGGCGAGGAGCAGCATCTGCGGCGAGCGCTGAGCAACCGCCACATCCAGCTGCTCGCGATCGGCGGCGCGATCGGCACCGGCCTGTTCATGGGAAGCGGCAAGACGATCTCAGTCGCGGGGCCGTCCGTGATCTTCGTGTACATGATCATCGGGTTCATGCTGTTCTTCGTCATGCGGGCGATGGGCGAGCTGCTGCTGTCGAACCTCAAGTACAAGTCGTTCAGCGACTTCGCGAGCGACCTGCTCGGGCCGTGGGCGGGGTTCTTCACCGGCTGGACCTACTGGTTCTGCTGGGTGGTCACCGGTGTCGCGGATGTGATCGCCATCGCGGGATACACGGATGCGCTCATCCCCGGTGTCCCCCTGTGGATCCCGGGCGTGCTCGTGATCGTCATCCTGCTCGCCCTGAACCTCCCCACCGTCGCCGCGTTCGGCGAGATGGAGTTCTGGTTCGCACTGATCAAGATCGTCGCGATCGTGGCGCTCATCGTCACCGGTCTCGTGATGATCTTCACCGGGTTCCAGCACGATGCGGGCACCGCGAGCTTCTCGAACCTGTGGGACCACGGCGGCATGTTCCCGCACGGGTTCATGGGCTTCGTGGCCGGCTTCCAGATCGCGGTGTTCGCGTTCGTCGGGATCGAGCTCGTCGGCACGGCCGCGGCCGAGACCAAGGATCCCAAGCGCAACCTGCCCAAGGCCATCAATGCGATCCCGATCCGCGTGCTGCTGTTCTACGTGGGCGCGCTCATCGTCCTGATGGCGGTCACCCCGTGGACCGAGTACGTCGCCGGCGAGAGCCCCTTCATCGCGATGTTCGCCCTGGCCGGACTCGGCATCGCCGCGACCGTGGTGAACCTCGTCGTGCTGACCTCGGCGATGTCGAGCGCGAACTCCGGCATCTACTCGACCTCGCGCATGGTGTTCGGCCTCGCGCAGGACGGCGACGCCCCGCGGATCTTCGCCCGCCTCTCCCGCCGCCGGGTGCCGCAGAACGCCCTGTTCCTGTCATGCATCCTGCTGCTGTCCGGCGTCGTGCTGCTCTACGCCGGCAAGGACATCGGCACCGCCTTCGACATGGTGACCACGGTCTCGGCCCTGTGCTTCATGTTCGTGTGGACGATCTTCCTGTGCAGCTACCTCGTCTACCGACGCACCCGCAAGGACAAGGTCGCGGCCTCCACGTTCCGGATGCCGGGAGGCGTGTTCATGGTCTACGTGGTGCTCGCGTTCTTCGTGTTCATCCTGTGGGCGCTCACGACCCAGCCCGACACGCTGACCGCACTGCTGGTCACGCCGATCTGGTTCGCGGTGCTGGTCGTGGCGTGGCTGTTCGTGCGGCGGTCGCCGAACCACCTGGCACGGCACGAGGCGCACATCGCCCACCTGCGCGATGACTCGGTGGAGGCGGACTCGGACTGAGGCCGCGGTCGGGGCGTTTCGTCTCGCTGCGCTCGCTCAACGACCGGTCGTCGAGCGAGGAGCAGAGCGACGGGACGAAACGTCCGCCGTCGAGGCCCCCAGGCGCGTGCGGAGGGCGAGGAACAGCATCACCATGCCGGCGCTGAGCAGGATGTGGCCGAGGCCCGCGATGCCGGCGATCATGCTCGACGACTCCTCGCCGAGCACGGTGAGGGAGCCGTGCCAGACCAGCATCGCCGAGGTCAGCACGAGACCGGCGTTGTAGATCCAGAAGAACCAGCCGAACAGGCGACTCTCGGAGAGCACGAAGACCTTCTCCAGGAGCAGGACGATCAGCAGGACGACGAAGCCCAGCACCAGCAGGTGCGTGTGCACGAGGCCGAGCTGGGTCGACTCCCCCTCGGGGAAGTCGTTGATCTTGGTGAACTCCCGGTAGAAGAGTCCGGAGGCGACGCCGACGATCATGTAGGCGAACGCGGCGTAGAACAGGCGGCGCATCGGGTTCCTTTCGGTCTGATTCCAGCCTCGGCGGAGCCGCCGATCCGGGGATCCATCGAACGGTTGAGAAGCCGAGGCGGTCGCCTCTTGTGCCTCCGATGGGGCATGTGATGACCTGGCAGCATGGACTTCTTCCCGCCTGACCCGGAGACCCCCGAGCCCGAGGTGAGCATGTCGGTGCGTCAACCGCGCTGGCAGGCTGCGGACGACGAGCTGCCCGTGCTGCTCCCCGTCTCCGAGACCCTGGCGGTCACCGACCATCTCGCGTTGGGCCTGTTCGGGATCGCCGTCTACAGCGACGGCGTGGAGTTCCACCTGGAGGGACGACTCCGGCGGAACGACATGCCTCCGCGGGAGTGGAGCGAGCTGTGCACGGACTTCGTCGGACACGGTGGGATGGGCGGCCTGCCCGATCCGGGCGGACGACTCCGTTTCGGCCTCGTCCTCGGCGACGGCGAGAAAGTCCTCGACGAGGGATTCCCGTACTTCGGTCACGGTGACCTGCCGTCCGATTCCGAGGTGCACTCCCTGTCGCGCAACAGCAACGGCGCGGGCGGAGATGACCGCCGCTTCACGTCGAGCGACCGCCTGTGGCTCTGGCCGCTCCCTCCGGAGGGGCCGATCGAGTTCGTGCTGCAGTGGCCGGCGCTCGGCGTCGAGGAGCGGAGGATCGTGCTCGACGGCACCGCGATGCGCGAGCTCGCCACCCGCGTGCAGCGGTTCTGGAGCTGAACGCGACGACTCGCGGGTGAGGAATCCCGCTCAGAGGAGTCCGGTGTCGCGGGCGATCGCGATGGCGCGGGCCCGACTGTCGGCGCCGAGCTTCTCGAACACGTGCACCAGGTGCGTCTTCACGGTGGCCTCGGTCACGAACAGGGTCTTCGCGATCTCGCGGTTCGACGCGCCCGTGTCGAGCAGTCGCAGCACGTCGAGCTCGCGGTCGGTGAGACGCACCCGCGGCGCGCGCATCACCTGCACGACCCGCTCGCTGAGCTCGGGGGTGAGGACGAGTCCGCCCGAGGCCGCCTGCCGGATCGCGCGCACGATCTCGTCGGGGGCGACGTCTTTGAGCAGGTAGCCGGCCGCTCCCGCCTCGATCGCTCCGAGGATCTCGGCGTCGCGGTCGAACGTCGTGAGGATCAGCACCGCAGGGGCCGGCTGCTGCGCGCGCAATGCCGCGGTCGTCTGCACCCCGTCCATGCCCTCGCCGAGCCGCAGGTCGCAGAGCACCACGTCGGGGTGCAGGTGCCGGGCGAGCGCCACGGCCTCCTCCCCCGACGCCGCCTCCCCGACCACCTCGACGTCATCGCGGCGGTCGAACAGCGAGCGCACGCCGGCGCGGACGATGGGGTGATCGTCGACGAGCAGCACGCGCACCGGGGTCATGCCTCCCCTCCCGCCCGTCGCGCCGGGGCGGTCCGCCCGAGCGGGACGTGCGCCGAGAGCGCGGTGCCGTCTCCCGGGGCGCTCTCCACGTCGAGTCCTCCGCCGAGCTCCCGCAGCCGCGCCCGCATCGAGCGCAGACCGTAGCCGCCACCCCGACTGCCGACCCCGCTCTGGTCATCCCAGTGCCGCGCGTCGAACCCGATCCCGTCATCGACGATGTCGAGCCGCACGGCGTCGCCGGCATCGGCGAGGGTGACCACGACGCGGGAGGCCGATGCATGGGAGCGGACGTTGGCGAGGGCCGACTGCGCCGTCCGCAGCAGGGCGACCTCGGCGTCGAGGCCGAGCGACGGCAGGTCATCGTCGGCGTGCAGCGTCGCCTCGAGCCCGGTCTCCTCGGCGAGGCGCTCCAGCATCCGGACGAGGGCGTCACCGAGAGCGCTGGACTCCAGTTCGGCCGGCATCAGCGCGTTCACGATGCGCCGCGCATCCGCCATCCCCTCGGCGGCGAGCGCGTCGATCTGCCCGAGGGCGCGCGTGCTCTGCGCCGGGTCATCCGCCTCCAGGGCCGAGCGCGCCAGCATCCCGATCGACGACACGCTCTGCGCGACGGTGTCGTGGATGTCGCGTGACACCCGGGTGCGCTCGGCACTCGCCCCGGACTCGCGCTGGGTGCGGGCGAGCTCGTCCTGGAGCGCCGCCATCTCCTCCTGCGTCGCGACGAGCGACGCGATCAGTCGTCGCCGCTCCCGCCCGTCACGCACGAGTTCGAGGTACCCACGGGAGATCCCGAGAGCGAACACGCCCCCGACGAGCGGGCCGATCACGTTCGCGTAGCTCGTCGTGCCGGTGTGCAGCAGCGGCGCCGTCACCACCACGGCGAGGATCGCCACGCTCAGCAGCAGCGCCCACCGCAGGCGCATCACGAAGCCGGCGAGCAGCCACAGCGGGAACGCGAGCCAGACGAACTCGGGCGAGACCACGACCGCGCCGAGCCAGATGAGCGTCAATCCGAGCAGCCACCAGGTCGCCAGCCGACGGTCGGAGGTGCGTTCGCTGAGCAGCAGCCCGCCGCCGTACCAGCCCAGGAAGACGAGGGAGAGGGCGAGCACCCACGGCAGCGGGACCCCGTCCGCTGCGGCACGCCAGGCGCCGACCACGAGCAGCACGACCGTGATGACGGCCTGGCCGATCCGGATCGATCCGACCAGGCTCGCCCAGGTGCGGGCGGGCGACGGTGGCGACGACTCGGTGGGCGGCATGGTCACATTCTTCCCCCGACCCGGCTGCGGCGCCTCCATCGTTCGATCGATCCGCCGGAGGATGAGGGGTTCCGGCCAGCGGGGTTCCGACAGACCCTCCCCCGATGCGACGCCCGCGCGTAGCGTCGGAACCACGGCCGCGGATCCGTCCGCGGCCACGACGAAAGGACAGCTCATGCACAC
The DNA here is from genome assembly GCF_059422585.1 of Microbacterium sp. GW821-FHT01D02. Taxonomy (NCBI): domain Bacteria; kingdom Bacillati; phylum Actinomycetota; class Actinomycetes; order Micrococcales; family Microbacteriaceae; genus Microbacterium; species Microbacterium sp. GW821-FHT01D02. Next base: position 1,342,616 of record NZ_JBWKXB010000001.1, read on the forward strand.
ACGCACTCTCGGACAGGGCCTCCGGGTCTCGGCGGTCGGACTCGGCTGCATGGGCATGTCGCAGAGCTACGGGCCCAACCCCGGCAGCCGCGACGACATGATCGCGGTGCTGCGCTCGGCGGTCGACCACGGCGTGGACTTCTTCGACACCGCCGAGGTGTACGGACCGTACGTGAACGAGGAGCTCGTCGGCGAGGCACTCGAGCCGATCCGCGACCGCGTCGTGATCGCGACGAAGTTCGGGTGGGACATCCAGGACGGGAAGAGCGTCGGGCTGAACAGCCGTCCCGCGCAGATCCGCCGAGTGGCCGAGGCCTCGCTGCGGAGCCTGCGCACCGACGTGATCGACCTCTTCTACCAGCACCGCGTCGACCCCGACGTGCCGATCGAAGACGTCGCCGGCACCGTCGGCGAACTGATCGCCGAGGGGAAGGTGCGCCACTTCGGGCTCTCGGAGGCGTCGGCCGACACCATCCGCCGCGCGCATGCCGTGCACCCGGTCACCGCCCTGCAGAGCGAGTACTCGCTGTGGACCCGCGAGCCCGAGGCTGAGGTCCTGCCGGTGCTCGCCGAGCTCGGCATCGGGTTCGTCCCGTTCAGCCCGCTCGGCAAGGGCTTCCTCACCGGGACCGTCGACACGACGGCCGACTTCGCTGCCGGCGACATCCGTGCCACGATCCCGCGCTTCACGGCCGAGAACCGGGCGGCGAACCGGGCGCTCGTGGCGCACGTGGCCGAGCTCGCCGCGGCGAAGGATGCCACGCCGGGACAGATCGCCCTGGCCTGGCTCCTCGCGCAGCAGCCGTGGATCGTGCCGATCCCCGGGACGAGGCGCACGACCCGCATCGCCGAGAACGCGGGAAGCACGGCGGTCGCACTGTCGGCGGACGAGGTCGCCGATCTCTCCGCCCTCGCGACGCGGATCGGCGTGGCGGGCGACCGCTACAACCCGCAGCAGATGGCGTTCGTCGACCGTTGAGCCGCCCGCGGCCTCGGTATCGTGAGGCGGGTGACCTCCGCCCGCAGCTACCCCGCGACCATCGCGGCCGCGGTGGACCACGAGACGGTCATCCGGAAGTCGCGCTTCCTCACCCGCATCCAGCCCGTCTCCTCGGTCGAGGGGGCCGAGGAGGTCATCGCCGGCATCCGCAAGCGGGCGTGGGACGCCAACCACAACTGCACCGCGATGGTGACCGGGCTGCTCGGCGACCAGGCCCGCTCGTCGGATGACGGGGAGCCGTCCGGCACCGCGGGGATCCCGATGCTCGAGGTGCTGCGACGCCGGGAGCTGACCGACGTGGTCGCGGTGGTGACGCGCTACTTCGGCGGGGTGAAGCTCGGAGCGGGCGGGCTCGTGCGCGCGTACTCCTCCGCGGTGTCGGAGGCGCTCGACCGGGCCGCGCTCGTGCACCGCGCCGCCCTCCGGCAGGTGACGCTCGAGGTGCCGCACGCCGAGGCCGGCCGCTACGACAACCTGCTCCGCGACTGGGCGGGGCATCACGGTGCGACACTCGGCGAGCCGACGTACGCGGCCGCGGCCACGCTCGAGCTGTGGACGCCGGAGCCCGAGATCCCCCGACTCACGGCCGACCTCGCCGCGGCATCCGGTGGCGCGGTCGTCCCCGTGCTCGGCGTCGAGCGCATCGTCGACGTCCGCGCCTGAGCCCTCGGAGGATCGGCGAACGCACAACGACCGCCCGATATCCTGGATGCCGCGATCGCGGAAGGAGAGCGATGTTCGACAGCCCGCTCTCGGCCTCGGCCTACGAGATCCTCGGAGTCGACCCGTCCGTCGATGACGTCGAGCTGCGCCGCGCCTACCGTCTGCGCCTGCGCCAGACCCATCCGGACACCGGCGGCGACGCCGCGATCTTCATCCAGGTGCAGCGGGCGTGGGAGCTGATCGGCACCGTCGAGGGTCGCGCCGCCTACGACCGTCGGACCGGTGTGACTCACGACGCCGGCGACGAGTGGAGTGGATGGCGACCGCCCGCGACGCGCACCGACACGCGTCCGCGCGCCCGCTCCTACGGGCACCCCGGTGGCTGGCGCCGCGAGCGCTACCTCACGCTCATCCGCGAATGGGCGGGCCGGGGCGTCGAGGTCCCCGACCCCTACGACCCCGCGCTCGTGCGGTCGGCACCTCGCGATCTGCGGCGGCTCCTCGCCGATGCCCTGGCCGAGGAGGCCACTGCGCGCACGGTGTCCGACCTCGGCATGGGCTTCACGGTGTGGCACGACGTCGCCGTGGGGGCCGACCCCGACGACAAGCTCGATCACGTGATCCTGGGCCCCTCCGGCCTGTACGGCGTGATGTCGGAGGACTTCGGCGGGGTGGTCGGCTTCCGCCGCGGCGAGATCACCGGCCCGAGCCTGGGAACCCGGGCGCCGGTGACCGCCGCCCTCGGTCGGATGCGCGCGGTCGCGAAGGCCGCCCGCGTGCGGTTCGGCGGCGCGATCATCGTGCTGCCCGACGAGGACCTGTCCCAGGCCGTCACCCCACTCGGGACGAGCCGGGGCGTGCCGGTGGTCGTGGTGCGCCGCAGCGCCCTCGCGATGGTGCTCCGCCAGGGCGTGCCTCAGGCGCGGGCGATCGGCGGCAACGAGCTGTTCGACGTGCGCACCCGTCTGCAGCAGACCGTCCGCTTCGTCTGAGCCCCCGCTTCCCCCTGCCCGACCGCAGGCGGCCTCACCGTTGACACCGTGAATCAAACCGGTTTACACTCATGTTCACACTCATCAAACCGGTTCACGCCGCGCAGGTCGCGCCGCCCGGTCCCCCGAGGAGGTGGCATGAGCCGCACGACGATCGCCGATGTCGCTCGCGAAGCAGGCGTCACGAAGGCCACGGTCTCGCACGCCCTCAGCGGCAACCGCCCGATCTCCGAGGAGACGAAGGCGAAGGTCCTCGCCGCGGCCGAGAAGCTGAACTGGGCACCCAGCCAGAGCGCGCGGGCCCTCGCCACCCGGCGCGCCAACGCGGTCGCCGTCGTGCTGGCGCGTGACCCCGAGGTCATCGCGAACGACTCGTTCTTCCCCGCCTTCATCGCCGGCGTCGAATCGGTGCTCGCCGAGACCGAGACGGCACTCCTGCTCCAGGTCGTCTCCGGCCGCGACGCCGAGGAGCGCGCCTACCGCACCCTCACCCACGGCCGAGCCGACGGAGCTCTCCTGCTCGACCTGCGCACCGACGACTGGCGCGTCCCGTTCCTCGACGACCTCGGCCTGCCCACCGTCCTGGTCGGCGCCTACGACCAGCCGACGGGATTCTCCTGCGTCCGCACCGACGACGCCGCCCCGGTCCGCGAGATCATCGCGCACCTCCGCGCCGCCGGGCATGAGCGCATCGCCCATGTCTCCGGACCTCTCGCCTACGTCCACTCCAAGGCGCGCGCGGAGGCGTACGTCGAGGCGATCGGCGGCGACGAGCTGCTCCGCGAGGGCGACTTCACCGCTGCCAGCGGGCGCACGCGCACCGCCGAGCTCCTCGCGCTCCCGGAGCGGCCGACCGCGATCCTCTACTCGAACGACACCATGGCGATCGCCGGTCTCTCCTACGCGCGCTCCCAGGGCCTCGCGATCCCGCAGGACCTCGCGATCTCCGGGTTCGACGACGACCACCTCTCCGCCCACCTGTCCCCGGCGCTCACCAGCGTCTCATCCGACCCCGCGGCCCGAGGCCGCGCCGCCGCCCGCCTCCTGCGGGCAGACATCCTCGGAGCGCAGCCGCGCACCGAGATCGTCGACTGCAACGTCGTGCACTTCCGCGACAGCACCAGCTAGTCGGCACCGCCATCCCCACCGGGTCATCACCCGCCGTGTCAAGGAGGACACCATGAAGAAGCTCCCCGCACTCGCCCTGATCGGCGCCTTCGCTCTCGTCGCCACCGGATGCTCGTCCGGCGGCGGAGGTGGCGGAGAGGGCGCCGCCGAAGGCACCGGCCCGATCACCATCTGGCTCTCCAACAACGAGCAGGAGGTCGCCTGGGGCAAGGCCGTCGTCGAGGCCTGGAACGCCGATCACCCCGACGAGAAGGTCAAGGCGCAGGAGATCCCCGCCGGCTCCTCCTCGGAGGAGGCGATCACCGCCGCCATCACCGCCGGCACCGCCCCCTGCCTCGTCTACAACGTGGCGCCCGCCGCGGTCTCCGGCTGGGTCAAGCAGGGAGGACTCGTCGACCTCAGCAAGATCGACGGTGGCAGCGACTACATCACGAAGCGCGGCGGCGAGATCGACTCCTATCAGAGCGACGGCAGCTTCTACCAGCTCCCGTGGAAGTCGAACCCCGTCATGGTCATGTACAACAAGGCGCTCTTCCAGGCCGCGGGCATCGATCCCGAGGACCCGCAGATGAACACGTACGACGCGTTCCTCGAGGGGTCGCGCAAGATCGTCGCCTCCGGGGTGCAGAGTGCCATCTGGCCGGCGCCGACCAGCGAGTTCTATCAGCCGTGGTTCGACTTCTACCCGCTCTACCTGGCCGAGACCGACGGCACGATGCTCGTCGAGGACGGCAAGGCCACGTTCGACTCGGACGCCGGGCGCACCGTCTCCGAGTTCTGGAAGACCTTCTACGACGAGAAGCTCTCGCCGAACGAGGCCTCGACCGACGACGCGATGTCCGCCGGCACCACCGCGATGCAGCTCGCCGGCCCCTGGGCGATCCCGTCCTACGCCGACACGGTCGACGTGGGCTTCATGCCGGTGCCGACCAGCGACGGCCGCGAGAACCCGACGACCTTCGCCGACTCGAAGAGCGTGTCGATGTTCACGGCCTGCAAGAACCAGGGCACGGCGTGGGAGTTCCTGAAGTTCTCCACCAGCGAGGACAGCGACGGGCAGCTCCTGGAGGCCACCGGGCAGATGCCGATGCGCACCGGGCTCACCGACACCTACGCCGACTACTTCGCGGCCAACCCGAACTACGTGGCGTTCGCCGAGCAGGCCGAGAAGACGGCCGACGTGCCCAGCATCCCGAACTCCGTGGAGGCTTGGCAGGCGTTCCGCGACGAGTACTCCTCCGCCGTGATCTTCGACAAGGAGTCGATCGACGACTTCCTCGGGAACGCGGCGACGAAGATCGACAAGCTCGTCGCCGAGTGACACCGTGACCGACCAGAAGCGGTTGCGCACCCGATGGCTGGGTGCGCAACCGATCGGCGGACTGTTCGCGCTGCCGTACTTCGTGTTCGTGATCGCGATCTTCGCGTATCCCCTCGCGTTCGCGGTGTACATCGCCTTCCACGACTACTTCTTCACCGCTCCCGGCACCGAGGTCGACCGCCCCTTCGTGGGCTTCGACAACTTCGTCACGGTCCTCACCGACCCGCGGGTGCTCGGCTCGTTCCGCAACACCCTGATCTTCCTGGTCATCAACGTGCCCCTGACGGCGGTGCTCTCGCTCGTGCTGGCGGCGGCGCTCAACACCGGCATCCGCTGGGTGGCGGCGTATCGCGTCGCCTTCTACGTGCCGTACCTCACGGCGAGCGTCTCGCTCGTCGGCGTGTGGATGCTGCTGTTCTCGGGCAACGGGCTGATCAACACGATCCTCGGCCCGCTCGCCCCCGATCCGTCCTGGCTCGTGAACAGCGGGCTCGCGATGCCGATGATCGCGTTCTACGTGACCTGGAAGCAGCTCGGGTTCTACATCCTGCTGTATCTGGCGGCGCTGCAGAACGTGCCGAAGGAGCTGTACGAATCGGCGGAGACCGACGGGGCCGGGGTGCTCTCGCGCTTCCGTCACGTCACCATCCCGGGCGTGCGCAGCGCCACCACCCTCGTGCTGATCCTGTCGATCATCACCGGAGCCAACCTCTTCACCGAGCCCTACCTGCTCACCAACGGCGGCGGGCCCGACGGCGCATCGACCACACCGGTGCTCCTCATCTACCAGCTGGGCATCCAGCAGCAGAACCCCGACACCGCAGCGGCCATCGGCATGATCCTCGTGATCCTCGTCGGGATGCTGTCGCTGGCGGCCAACCGCGCGACCAGGGAGCGATGATGCGAAAGAAGCGTTCACTGCCCCGCGTCCTGAGCATCATCCTGCTCACGATCGCGGCCATCGGCTTCGCCTTCCCGTTCTACTTCATGATCGTGGGGGCGTTCCAGGAGAATCCGACGAACTCCCCCAGCGAGCTGTTCCCGACGAGCGGCTGGACCGTCGACAACTTCATCGCGATCGACTCGCGCATCGATCTGGTCGGCTCACTGCTGAACTCGCTCATCTTCACCGCGGGGGTGCTGTTGGGCACCGTCGTGTTCGGTCTGCTCGCCGGCTACGCGATCGCACGCCTCGACTTCCGGGGCCGCGGCGTGATCTGGGTGCTGATGCTGCTCGTGCAGATGGTGCCGTTCCAGCTGCTGATGATCCCGCTCTACGTGCAGATCACCCGCAGCTACGGCCTCGGCGACTCGTACCTGGGCATGATCCTGCCGTTCCTCATCAACACCACGGCGGTGTTCATCTTCGTGCAGTTCTTCAAGGCGCTGCCGGTGGAGATCTTCGAGGCGGCGCGCATCGACGGCGCCGGCGAGATACGTCTGCTGACCTCGGTCGCGATCCCGCTGATCCGTCCCGTCCTGGTGACGGTCGTCCTCGTCACGTTCATCGGCCCCTGGAACGAGTTCCTCTGGCCCTTCCTCATCACGAAGGATGCGAGCCTGCAGCCGCTGGCCGTGTCCCTCGCGAACTACATCTCCAACGTGGCGCAGTCCACGGCCAACCCGAACGGTGCGATCCTCGCCGGCGCCACGGCGCTCGCGTTCCCCGTCGTGATCCTGTTCGTCGTCTTCCAGCGGTTCTTCCGCGCCACCGACCTCGGTGCAGCCGTCAAAGGCTGACCAGAAAGGGACCCCATGTTCACCGGAGCCTCCTTCCCCCTCGGACCGTTCACGCCGTACGACGGCAACCCCATCCTGCGCCCGCGCGGCGACAGCTGGGAGTCGGCCAACCTGTACAACCCGGCCGCGCTCGTCGACGGCGACGAGGTCGTGCTGCTCTACCGCGCACACGCCGACGACATCATCTCCCACATCGGCATCGCCCGCTCCCGGGACGGCGTCACCTTCACCCGCGAGGATGCGCCGATCCTCTCGCCGTCGGAGGACTACGAGCGGTACGGCTGCGAGGACCCGCGCATCGCGCTGATCGACGGCACCTACTACCTCACCTACACGGGCTGGGACCGGCGCAGCGCGCAGCTCTGCCTGGCGACCTCGACCGACCTGCGCACGTGGACCAAGCACGGGCCGCTGTTCGACGACTTCGACACCTTCAAGACCATGGACCCCCGTGGATTCAACTGGTCGAAGGCCGGCGTCATCGTGCCGCAGCGGATGCACGGGAAGTGGTGGATGTACTTCGGCGAGGGCGCGATCTACTGGGCGACCAGCGATGACCTCATCCACTGGACACCGGGCACCCCCGACACCGAGCCGATGTACTCGCCGACGCCCGGCACCTGGGACGAGGCCCTCGTCGAGATCGGCACCTCGCCCGTGGTGACCGACAACGGACTGCTGCTCTTCCTCACGAACGGTGCGACCCGCGTCGTGCACGAGGACGGCTCGGTCGACGTCGACTACCGCTGCGGGCAGATCGCCATCGATCCGGATGAGCCGACCACGGTCATCGCCCGCCTGCAGGAGCCGTGGCTGCGCCCGCAGACCTTCGAGGACATGCACGGGCTGGTCTCGAACGTGACCTTCGTCGAGGGGCTCGTGAAGTTCCAGGAGAAGTGGTTCGCGTACTACGGGCAGTCGGACACGACGCTGGCCGTGGCGATCCACGATCCCGCCGAGCCGTGGGGTCGCGCGCTGCGCGACGGCGCCGATTCCCGCGTGGATGCCGGGGAGTGACGCCATGGACGCCTCTCGGCGCACGTTCCTGACCTTCGCGGCAGCCGCCTCCGCCCTGGCGCTCGTCCCGGTGGATGCGGCCGTCGGTGCGACGACCCCGACCACCGGCGCCGGCGTCGCCACCGGGACCGGGTCCCACCCGCTCGAGGCCGATCGGCGCGGTCGGCTGACGAACCTCGCCCATCTGCGTTTCCTCCTCGCCGAGGTGCCGGTCGCGGCGAGCGCGGCGCACACGACGTTCGGCATCGAGTCGCAGCCGACCGTGCGCGCGCCCTGGACCTACGCCGACACCGACGGCGCGGGCGGATATCGGCCGGTCGGCGGGGGCACCCGCGATGCCGTCACCGGCTACTGGTCGCAGGGCGCCTACAACGCCGACGACATCGCCCGCGCGGCGATCGTGTTCCTCCGCGACTGGAGGGCGACGGGCGATACCCGGAGCCGCGACGATGCGCGAGATGTGCTCCGCTCGCTGGCCTTCCTGCAGACGACCTCCGGCCCGAACGCCGGGCGCGTGGTGCTGTGGCAGCAGGAGGACGGCACCCTGACCCCCAGCGCGATCCCGGTCGAGCTGCCCGACCCCTCGGACTCGGCCGAGTCGTACTGGCTCGCCCGGTCGGTCTGGGCGTTCGGCGAGGGCCATGCGGCCTTCCGTCGGGCGGACCCGGCGTTCGCGGCGTTCCTCCTCGACCGGCTGCACCTGTGCCTGGATGCGCTCGGGCGGGAATCGCTCTCGCGCGCCGGGCAGTGGGTGCGCAGCGACGGGCGGCGGCTCCCCGCCTGGCTCATCGCGGGCGGTGCGGATGCCACGGCAGAGGCCATGCTCGGCCTCGCCGCGGCCACCGAGGCGGGCGACTCCCGCAGCCGCAAGGCCCTGCTGACGTACGGGGAGGGTGTGGCCGCGATGGCCACCGACCCGGCGCGGGGCTGGCCGTTCGGGGCGGTGCTGCCGTGGACGGGTTCGCTCGGGTTCTGGCACGCGTGGGGTGCGGCCGCACCGGAGGCTCTCGCCCGCGCCGGGGCCCTGCTCCGGCGCCGGGACTGGTCCTCCGCCGCACTCGCGGATGCCGGACGCTTCACGCCGCAGGTGCTCGCCGCGGGCGGGCCGCACAACGCGTGGGCGCCGCTTCCGGCCGAGGCGCAGATCGCCTACGGCGCGCACGGTCGCGTGGCCGGGGCGCTGCAGGCGGCAGCCGTGGGCGGGGTCGGACTCCGCGCGGTCGCCGGCCTCGCCGCCGGCTGGTTCTTCGGCGCGAACACGGCGGGGGTGCCGGTGTACGACCCCGCGACGGGTGTGACGTTCGACGGGGTCGAGACCGACGGACGGGTGAACCGCAACTCCGGCGCCGAGTCGACGATCCACGGGCTGCTCACGATGCAGCTGCTCGACGCGAATCGGGACGTGGCGGAGCTCGCGACGTCGATCACGGGGCTGCGGGCGCACTCGGGCCTGCGGGTGATCGACGCCGAGACGGCACGGCTCTCCCCCGGCTGCGTGGTGGAGCGTCCTGAGGGCGGCGCCTGGACGGGCGAGGGCAACCTCTCGGGCGGGGCGTATGTGCGCGTCCCTCGCGGCGAGTGGGTCGAGTTCGACGTGACGGAGGCGGGTGGCATCCTGCACGGGCTCGTGTGGCGGCAGGCGGCCGATGCCGGCGAGGCGGAGTGGGAGGTGCTCCGCGGGCGTCGCCGGGTGCGGCGCACGCGCACGCCCGCGGGCGGGGTCGGCGACCGCGGGCTCACCGAGGCCGACGGGATGCTCGTGCCGCAGCTCCTCGGCGGCGATCTGCCGGAGACCGCGGTGACGGTGCGCTGCACGAGTCGCGGCGACGTGCGCCTGGATGCGCTGGTGATCCAGCCGCGGGTCGTGAGCGCCGTGTACGCGACGACCTCGGGAGCCGCCGTGCTCTATGCGAACGGCGCACGGAAGGACCAGCGGGTCGCTCCGCTCGCACCCGGCGAGGGGCGAGCCTACGAGGCGGACGGCTCTCCGGACGGCCGGGCGACCCAGGGCGGTCGGGTTCGCGTGCGCGGAACGGGCTTCACGATCACCCGCGGCTGAGGCCCGCCGAACTCGATCGCCGTCGGGGTATCCGATGCCGCACCGACGGAGTAGCGTGCCCGCATGGCGATCGCGACGGAGACGATGGACTGGCTGCTCGACGGGGATCCCGCGCTGCGCTGGCAGGTCGAGCGCGATCTACTGCGGGAGCCCGAGGAGGTGTGGCAGGCGACGCGGGCTCGGGTCGCGACCGAGGGCTTCGGCGCCGCGCTCCTCGCCCGGCAGGACGATGACGGCCAGTGGGCCGGCGGCGCCTTCTTCCCGGCAGGGTTCTTCGGCAGTGCGGAGGCGGAGGAGCCGGGGCAGCCGTGGACGGCCACGACCTGGTCGCTGAACGATCTGCGCGAATGGGGCGTGGACGCCGCGGTGCTCGGCGACACCGCGGAGCGCCTGGCGCAGAACAGTCGATGGGAGTACGACGACCTGCCCTACTGGGGCGGCGAGGTCGACGTGTGCATCAACGCCTACACGCTGGCGAACGGCGCCTGGCTGGGTGCCGACGTCTCCGCGCTCGCCCGCTGGTTCCCCGCCCACCGGCTGGAGGACGGCGGATGGAACTGCGAGGCGGAGGAGGGCGACTCGGTGCGGTCGTCCTTCCACTCCACGCTCAACGCCCTGCGCGGGATGCTCGCCTACGAGCGGCTCACGGGCGACACGTCGTTGCGGGAGGCACGGCACTCGGGCGAGGAGTACCTGCTGCGGCGACGGCTGCTGTACCGCGAGTCGACCGGAGAGCAGGTCGGTCCCTTCGTCGGGCGCTTCGTGTATCCGAACCGCCATCGGTACAGCGCGATGGCGGCCCTGGACCACTTCCGCGAGGCGTCGCTCGTCGAGGGTCGTGCCCCCGACGAGCGGATCGCGGATGCCGTCGAGCTGGTGCGTGCCGCGCGACGGCCCGACGGCTCGTGGACGCAGGGCGCTCCGCTCGCCGGTCGCACCTGGTTCCCGGTCGATGCCGGCGAGGGCCATCCCTCCCGCTGGCTCACGCTGATCGGCACGCGCGTCCTCGACTGGGCCGGCGGCGCCTGAACCGAGAACCCCTCGACGGGAGCAGCATCCCGACATGCTGTTCTTTTGAGTTATTCAAATGACGGGGTACACTCGAGGCATGGAGACAGAACTCGACTCGGCGCTTCGCGATGCCGGGCTTCGGGCGACCGCGGGCCGCGTCGCCGTTCTCGAGGCACTGGACTCCATGGCCCACACGGATGCGGAGCGGATCTACCGCGCCGTGTCCGACGTGCTTCCGACCACGTCGATCCAGTCGGTGCACAACATCCTCGCGGACCTGACGACGGCGGGTCTCATCCGCCGGATCGAACCGGCAGGTTCCGCGGCGCTCTACGAGCGACGTATCCACGACAACCACCACCACGTCGTCTGCACCTCCTGCGGTGCCGTCGGCGATGTGGACTGCGTCGTGGGCGAAGCTCCGTGTCTCACCCCGTCCTCGACGGGGGGATTCACCGTCCAGACAGCCGAAGTCACCTTCTGGGGCCTGTGCCCCAGTTGCCAGAACGCCGCGCAATAGCCGACCGCTGATCGCCCATCCACGGATGGGGGTATTCGTCGCGCCCGCGCGGAGAAGGAGAACACCATGACGAAACCTGCCACCACCACGCAGGCCGGAGCCCCGATCGCGAGTGACACCCACTCGCTGACGGTCGGCGCCGACGGCCCCACGGTCCTGCACGACCACCACCTCGTCGAGAAGATCGCCGCGTTCAACCGCGAGCGCGTGCCGGAGCGCAACCCGCACGCGAAGGGCGGCGGTGCGTTCGGCGAGTTCGTCGTCACGGAAGACGTCTCGGCGTACACCCGGGCGGCGGTCTTCCAGCAGGGCGCGAAGAGCGAGGCGCTCATCCGCTTCTCCTCGGTCGCCGGCGAGCAGGGCTCCCCCGACACCTGGCGCGACGTGCGCGGCTTCTCGCTGCGGCTGTACTCGGAGGAGGGCAACCTCGACATCGTCGGCAACAACACCCCGACCTTCTTCCTGCGCGACGCGATCAAGTTCCCCGACTTCATCCACTCGCAGAAGCGCCTCGGCGACTCGGGACTCCGCGACCCCGACATGCAGTGGGACTTCTGGACGCTCTCCCCGGAGACCGCGCACCAGGTGACCTACCTCATGGGCGACCGTGGGCTCCCGCGCAGCTGGCGGCACATGAACGGCTACGGCTCGCACACCTTCTCCTGGGTGAACGCGGAGGGCGAGCTCTTCTGGATGCGCTACCACTTCGTGTCACACCAGGGCGTCGAGGCCATGGGAGCCGAGGAGGCGCAGCAGCTCGCCGGGTCCGACGCCGACTACTACCGGCGCGACCTGTTCGATGCGATCCAGCGGGGCGAGCACCCCTCGTGGGACCTGTACGTGCAGATCATGCCCTACGACGAGGCGAAGTCGTACCGCTTCAACCCGTTCGACCTCACCAAGACGATCTCGCTCAAGGACTACCCGCGCATCAAGGTCGGCACGCTGACCCTGAACCGGAACCCGGAGAACTTCTTCGCCCAGATCGAGCAGGCCGGCTTCTCGCCGGGGAACCAGGTGCCCGGCACCGGCATCTCGCCGGACAAGATGCTGATGGGTCGCATCTTCGCGTACCCGGATGCGCAGCGTCACCGCATCGGGGCCAACTACAACCAGCTGCCGGTGAACCAGCCGCACGCCGCCGAGGCGCGCAACTACCAGCACGAGGGGGCGATGCGGTACCAGTACAACGGCGCGGCGCACCGCACCTACCAGCCGAACTCGTTCGGTGCGGCCGGCGGTCCCGAGGCCGACCCGTCGAAGGGGATCGAGGCGAACTGGGAGGCCGATGGCGAACTCGTCCGCTCGGCGGCCACGCTGCACGCCGAGGACGACGACTTCGGGCAGCCGGGCACGCTCTACCGCGAGGTCTTCGACGACGAGCAGCGCGCCCGGTTCATCGAGACGCTCATCGGGCAGGGGCGTTCGATCACGGTCGACGAGATCCGCGAGCGCTTCTTCCAGTACTGGACGAACGTGGACGCCACGCTCGGAGCGGCCCTGCGCACCCAGGTGTGATCCCTGATCGGCCGGGCTTCCTCGTCCGGCCGATCACGCGGACGCGCTGACATCTCCTGCGACGCGGCGTGCGGTGGCCGAGGCCCCGCGCGTCGCGTCGTACTGCGTGCGCGACTCCTCGATCGCGGGGTGGTTCGCGAGGGCCCAGTCGCCGATGGTCTTGGCGATCGGGATGAGGGTGCCGCCGAGGTCGGTGAGCTCGTACTCCACGCGCGGCGGGACCTCCGCGTAGGCGGTGCGACTGATCAGTCCGTCGCGTTCGAGCTGGCGGAGGGTGAGCGTCAGCATCCGCTGCGAGATACCGGGGATGTGTCGGAGCAGCTCGCTGAAGCGGAGCCGGTCGTGCCGCAGCGTGGCGATGACCAGGAGCGACCACTTGTCGCCCACGCGATCGAGCACCTCGCGGATCGCGCGGCCCGCGCTCTCGTCGAGCTCGCAGGAGCTCTCGTATCCGGGGAATCCGGCGAGCGCGGTCTCGTCGATGTGCGTCAGTGACATCGGTGTGCCTTTTGCAGCGGTCATCTGCATCCTCCAGTCTTGGTTACTGATCGTAACAAAGACACAGAACGGAACCTCGGATGCTCATCGCACTCTGGATCGTCAACGGGCTGCTCGCCCTCGCCATGCTCGGCGGCGGCTTCATGAAGCTCGTCACCCCGAAGGCCACGCTCGCCGAACGCGGGATGGCCTGGACGGAGGACTTCTCCGCCGGGACGATCAAAGCCATCGCGGCGCTCGAGGTGATCGGCGCGTTCGGGCTCATCCTGCCGCTGGCCACCGGCATCGCCCCGATCCTCGCCGCGCTCGCCGGCACCGGGATCGCGATCATCATGATCGGCGCGGTCGTCGTGCACCTGCGCCGCAAGGAGCCCGCCGCGCCGGCGCTCGTCCTGGCGGTGCTGGGCGTCGCGAGCGCGGTGCTCGGCTTCCTCGTGGTGCTCTGACCCTCGGACCGGGAACAGGGCCAAGATGGAAGGGTGGCCGTCCCCCTCTCCGACCTGACCAGCATGCCCGACCCGCAGCACGTGTACGCCGGCGACGGCACGCGGCTGGCGACCTACACCTGGGGTGAGCTCGACGCCCCGGTCGTGGTGACCGTGCACGGGTTCGCATCGAACGCGCGGGACAACTGGGTCCTGACCGGGTGGGTGCGCGAGCTCATCGCCGCCGGGTACCGGGTCCTCGCCCTCGACCAGCGCGGTCACGGACTCAGCGAGAAGCCGCACGACGCCGGCGGCTACGGCATCCGCACGCTGGTGACCGACGTCGAGACCGTCATGGACACCTATCTCGTCGACGATGCGTCCTACGTGGGCTACTCCCTCGGGGCACGCGTGGGCTGGGAGGTGGTCCGCGAGCTGCCGCATCGCATCGGCCGCGCGGTGCTCGGGGGCGTGCCGGACGGCATCCCGCTCGCTCGCCTCGACCTCGATCAGGTGCGCGCCTACATCGCCGACGGCACGCCGGTCGAGGACCGCACGACGCAGAACTACATCGCGCTGACCGAGCGGGTGCCGGGGAACGACCTGCGGGCGCTGGTCGCGCTGGCGGAGGGCATGCGGTCCTCGGGCATGATCGACCCCGACCCGACGGATGCGCCGACGCGTCCGATCCTGTTCGCCACCGGATCGAAGGACGCGATCATCGAGGGGTCGCGGGCCCTGGCGTCGGCGGCTCCGGACGGGCACTTTTTCGAGATCCCGAACCGGAACCACTTCAACGCCCCCGGTTCGCGCGACTTCAAGGAAGCCGCGCTGTCGTTCCTCGCCGAGGGGTGACCCCGGCGAGGAGTCGCCGGTCGCGCCCTAGACCGCGGAGCTCTCCGCACGCTTGGGCAGCACCCATCCCGCGCGCGGGAAGTGGCAGGTGTAGCCGTTCGGGTACTTGATCAGGTAGTCCTGGTGCTCCTCCTCGGCCTGCCAGAACGGGCCCTCGGGCTCGATCGTGGTGACGGCCTTGGCGGGCCACAGGCCGGAGGCGTCGACGTCGGCGATCGTCTCGCGCGCGACGGTCTCCTGCTCGGGGCTGAGCGGGAAGATCGCCGAGCGGTAGCTCGAGCCGATGTCGTTGCCCTGACGGTCCTTGGTGGACGGGTCGTGGATCTGGAAGAAGAACGCGAGGATGTCGCGGTACGTCGTCTTGGTCGGGTCGAACACGATCTCCACGGCCTCGGCGTGGCCGGGGTGGTTGCGGTAGGTCGCGTGGTCGTTCGATCCACCCGTGTAGCCGACCCGGGTGTCGAGCACGCCGGGCTGGCGGCGGATCAGGTCTTCCATGCCCCAGAAGCAGCCGCCGGCGAGGACGGCCGTCTCGGTCCCGGGCGTGCGGGTGATGGTTCCGGTGTCGGTCATGACTGCTCCTCAGAAGAATCGGTGGTGGGGTTGGCGAAGAGGGGACTGTAGCGACCGTACCCCTCCTGTTCGAGACTTTCCGCAGGGATGAAGCGGAGGGCCGCGGAGTTCATGCAGTAGCGCAGTCCGCCCGCGTCGCGAGGGCCGTCGTCGAAGACGTGCCCGAGGTGGCTGTCCGCACCGGCGGAGCGCGCTTCGGTGCGCTTCATCCACAGCGAGCGGTCGGTACGGGTGGTCACGGCATCCGCCTCGATGGGCTTGGTGAAGCTGGGCCAGCCGGTGCCGCTGTCGAACTTGTCGGTCGATGAGAACAGCGGTTCGCCCGAGACGACGTCGACGTAGATGCCGTCGTCGTGGTTGTTCCAATAGGCGTTGCGGAAGGGCGGCTCGGTGGCGTCCTGCTGGGTCACTTCGTACTGCAGGTGGGTGAGGTCGCTGACGGCCTCGGGGGTCTTGGCGTAGTCGTTCGACATGATCTTGACTCCTTGTCCGACGTCGCTGGCTGCGGCGTCATAGAGGAGAACCGTCGAGCGGCCCGTTTTGGTCCCGCGGCGCTGGGAGCGGGCTGTGAGTTTCTGCGGTGTCGATAGAGTTGCCTCCGCACTGCACACCTGCCGAGGGGAAACACCCATGTCCGTTGGACTTCTCGCCGTCGTCGACGACATCCTGAGCGCCGCGATGAAGGCCTCGGCGAAGGCGGCCGGCGTCGTGATCGACGACGCCGCGGTCACCCCGCAGTACGTGCAGGGCCTCACGCCTGCCAGGGAGCTGCCCGTCGTCGGCAAGATCGCCCTGGGGTCGCTGGCGAACAAGTTCCTGATCATCATCCCGGTGGCGCTGCTGCTGACCGCGTTCGCGCCGTGGGTGCTGCCGTACCTGCTGATCCTGGGCGGGGCCTACCTGTGCTTCGAGGGTGCGGAGAAGGTGCTGGAGTGGTTCGGCGTGCAGCACGGTCACGCCGATGAGGGTGCGCGCGACGAGAAGAAGCTCGTGCTCGGCGCGGTGCGCACCGACCTGATCCTCTCGACCGAGATCATGCTCATCTCGCTCGCGAGTCTCGAGAAGGGGCTCGACATCTGGGCGACCCTGGCGATCCTCGCCGTGATCGCACTCCTGATGACGGGTGTCGTGTACGGCGCCGTGGCGCTGCTGGTGAAGATCGACGACATCGGTCTGAAGATGGCGAAGAACCCGGTGCAGCGCGTGCGACACACCGGCACCAGGATCGTGCGGTCGATGCCGGCCGTGTTCCGCTTCATCAGCATCCTCGGCACCGTGGCGATGCTCTGGGTCGGAGGCCATCTCGTGCTGGTGAACCTCGGCGAGGTGGGCTGGCACTTCACGACCGACGTGCTGCACGGGATCGAGCATGCGCTCGAGCCGCTCGGCGGATTCGTGGTCTGGGTGGTCGAGACGATCGTGTCGGCGATCGCCGGGCTCATCCTCGGCCTGCTGATCGTCGGGATCGTCCTGGGCATCGCGCGGCTGTTCGGCAAGACCCCCAACTTCCACGAGGGCGAGGAATCCCCCGCCGACGTGCACGTCTGAGGCTGAGGCTGAGGCTGAGGCGGCGTCTCGCAGCGATCCGCCGTCGCTATCCGCCGCACGGGGGATGCGGCCTGTCGTCCACTCCGGTTTGATCGGAGCATGAGCTCTGATCACGCCACTCAGCTGCGCCGGACCCGGCGCCTGATCTCCGCCGTCGCCATCGTGGGGATCGGTGCGGCCGTGATCTGGTTCGTCTTCGCCGCCGTCGGCGAATCCGGTGGCCAGCTCACCGCCGCCAGCGCCACGGCCGCGGGGTTGGGCGCCGCCTGGTCGGCGGGGTTCGCCGCCATCACGTCCCGGCTGAAATCCATCGAGCCCGCCTCGACCTCGGCGGGCTGAGTCCACCGGACGAGCGTGCGCGACGGACGAGCGTGCGCGACGGACGGCGCGCTCATGCCGCGATGTCGTAGCGCGCCCTGCCCCCGAGCCTGGGCCTGCGGTGCGGACAGGCTCGCATATCGCCACGTCGGCACCGCGTGCACTCCTCGTGCGCTCGAAGCCCCGGCATCCTGCTAGCGTCGGCGATGCGCACCCGAAGCGCAGAAGCAGAAGAGAGACCGCCCGCCGATGACAGCCGTGCGAATCCGAGACGCCGAGACCGCCGATCTCGACACGATCACCGCGATCCACAACCACGCCGTGGTGCACACCACCGCGATCTGGAACGAGGAGGCGGTGGACCTCGCCGACCGCGCCGCCTGGCTCGCCGACCGCACCTCCCACGGCTACCCGGTGATCGTCGCGGTCGACGATTCCGGGGTGCTGGGCTACGCGTCGTACGCGCAGTGGCGCCCGCACAGCGGCTACCGCCTCACGGTCGAGCACTCCGTCTACGTCCTCGACGGCCAGCACGGCCGCGGCATCGGGACCACACTGATGGCCGCGCTCATCGAGCACGCCCGCACCGCCGGGATGCACGTGATGATCGCCGGCATCGAGAGCGGGAACACCGCCTCGATCGCCCTGCACGAGCGGCTGGGCTTCACCGAGGTGGGACGGATGCCGCAGGTCGGGGCGAAGTTCGGGCGCTGGCTCGACCTCAGCATGCTCCAGCTCGTGCTCGACGAGCGCGCCGAACCCGACGCGGGGTCCTGACCATGGATCCGCTGCAGTGGCTCGTCGACGCCTTCAACTCGCAGTGGATGCTGCCGGGCGGACAGACGCTCCTGGTCCGCGAGGTCGTCGGCAACGCGTTCGGACTCGCGAGCGCACTCGGCGGCATGCGCCGCAAGGTGTGGGCGTGGCCGGTCGGCATCGTCGGCAACCTGCTGCTGCTCACGGTCTTCCTGGGCTCGGCGCTCAGCCCCGACCCGTCGCTGCCGCACCTGCTCGGTCAGGCCGGACGCCAGATCATGTTCATCGCGGTCGCGATCTACGGGTGGGTGCGCTGGCGCAACCTCGACGGCGGACGCGTGGTGCCGCGCTGGGCGCCGACGAGCGCGCGCATCGGCATGGTCCTGGTGATGATCGTCGGGACCGTCGCCCTGACGCCGCTGTTCCGCCTGCTCGGATCGTGGGAGCCGGTATGGGCCGATGCCTGGACGTTCGTCGGCTCGCTGCTCGCGACCTACGGCATGGCCAAGGGCTGGACCGAGTTCTGGCTGATCTGGATCGCCGTCGACGTGGTCGGCGTGCCCCTGCTGTTCAGCTCCGGCTATTACGCGACCGGCCTCATGTACGTGTTCTACGGCGTCTTCACCGCGGTCGGGTTCGTGATCTGGTGGCGGGCGCAGCGGATGGCCGCGCATCCGATCGAGATCATCCCACCGGACCCGAGCCCGCGCCGGCCGGACGAGGAAGAGCTCGCCTGAGCGCTCCGAATGTGTCCGCCCATGTCGGCGACCCTGGATTCGCCCGCGCGCATCGCCTTTCATGGGTCGCATGACCCGCGAGATCCGCTTCAACGCCTTCGACATGAACTGCGTCGCCCACCAGTCGTCCGGCCTGTGGCGGCACCCCGACGACCGGTCGCGCCAGTACAACACCATCTCCTACTGGACGGATCTCGCGAAGCTGCTGGAGAGCGCGACCTTCGACGGCATCTTCATCGCCGACGTGCTCGGCACCTATGACGTCTACGGCGGCACCAACGAGGCCGCGATCCGCAACGGCGCCCAGGTCCCGGTGAACGATCCGATCCTCCTGGTGAGCGCGATGGCCGCGGTCACCGACCACCTGGGCTTCGGCATCACGGCCGGCACCGCGTTCGAGCACCCCTATCCGTTCGCCCGCCGGCTGAGCACGCTCGACCACCTCACCCAGGGCCGGATCGGATGGAACGTCGTGACCGGCTACCTGCCCAGCGCCGCGCGCAACATGGGCCAGGAGGACCAGCTCGCGCACGACGACCGCTACGACCACGCCGACGAGTACGTCGAGGTGCTCTACAAGCTCTGGGAGGGCTCGTGGGAGGACGACGCCGTGGTCGAGGACCGCGAGCGCGGCATCTTCACCGACCCGGGCAAGGTGCATCCGATCGGACACGAGGGCAAGCACTTCAGCGTGCCCGGCATCCACATCTCCGAGCCGTCACCGCAGCGCACGCCGGTGATCTACCAGGCCGGCGCGAGTCCGCGCGGAGTGAAGTTCGCCGCCGAGAACGCCGAGGCCATCTTCGTCGCCGCCCCCTCGAAGGAGGTGCTCGCCGGCACCGTCAAGCGCATCCGCGACGCCCTCGAGGCGGCGGGCCGCGACCGGCACGACGCCCGTATCTACACGCTGCTCACCGTGATCACCGCCGCCACCAGCGAGGAGGCGACGGCGAAGCACGCCGAGTACCTCTCCTACGCGAGCCCCGAGGGTGCGCTCACGTTCATGTCGGGCTGGATGGGCGTCGACCTGTCGCAGTACGCCGAGGACGAGCCGGTCGGGAACGTCGAGTCCAACGCGATCCAGTCGGTGCTCCAGCACCTCAAGGAGGAGGCGGATCTCGGCCGCGAGTGGACCGTCGGCGACTTCGGCCGCCACAACGCGATCGGCGGCCTCGGCCCCACGATCGTCGGATCGGGCGTCGAGATCGCCGACGAGCTGCAGTCGTGGGTCGAGGAGACCGACATCGACGGCTTCAACCTCGCCTACGCGGTCACGCCCGGCACCTGGCAGGACGTGATCGAGCACGTGATCCCGGTGCTGCGCGAGCGCGGCGCCTACCCCGAGGAGTACACGCCGGGCACGCTCCGCCACAAGCTCCACGGCCGCGGCGACCGTGTGCAGGACACGCACCGCGCTGCGCAGTACCGCGTCGGCGCCTTCGCTCGCGCCTGAGCGCGCAGGGCGTCAGTCGTCGCTGCGGCTGAACAGTCCGCGCAGCACGAGGAACACGACCACGGCGACGACCGCCACGATCCCGAGCTTGAAGATGAACGCGAGGACCGAGAACAGCGCGCTCACGATCCACCACGCGATCACGACGGCGAGGATGACGCCGAGGATGGTCCAGATGTTCTTGGTCATGCCTCCAGCCTACGGAGTCGCGGCTGAGCGGATCTCCTCGAGCGACCGGTAGACCGTCAATCCGAGCTCGTGCGCGATCTCGACGTCCTTGTCGGCGCCCGCCGATTCCCCGGGCAGGCGCAGCACGGCATCGCAGTGCTGCAGCAGCCGGCGCGCGGTCTCGTACATGACATCGCCGTCTGCGGCGGTGGCCTCGTCGAGGGTGCGCAGGATCGGCAGCGCGACCCATTCACCGATCATCGGGATGTGTCCGAGGCGGAAGATCGGCCCCGAGGCCTCCTCCAGGCGCGCCAGATTGCGGGCGATGAGGGCGGGGTCGCCGTTCGTGCCGGAACGATAGGGGCCGGCGATCAGGATCAGGAGTGGCTTCGTCATGGGGATGACTGTAGTCTGAAACATGCAAGATCGTGCAACTTCGTGAGGAAACATATGCTGGCCGCGCAACGCAAAGCCCACCTTCTCGAACTCCTCGACCGTGACGGCCGGGTGGTCGCGAAGGCCGTCGCCGACGACCTCGGCGTCTCGGAGGATGCGATCCGACGCGACCTCCGCGAGCTCGCCGAAGACGGCCGGCTGCTGCGCGTCTACGGCGGGGCCCTGCCGCTCCCCGCCCCCGATCGACCCGTGAGCGAGCGGCAGGAGGTCGCGACCGAGAGCAAGGAGCGGGTCGCGCGACGAGCGGTCGCCGGCGTCCGCTCCGGATCGACGATCGTCCTGGATGCGGGCACCACCACCCTCGCGATGGCGAAGCTGCTCCCCTCCGGCACCGACCTCACGGTGATCACACCGAGCCCGGCGGTCGCCCTCGCCGTCGCCGAGCACTCCGACGCCCGCGTGATCATGATCGGAGGCGAGCTCACCCGACACTCGATGGTGGCGGGAGGGGGCCTGGCCCTCGAGGCGATCCAGCACCTCGCCGCGGACACATTCTTCCTGGGCGCGACCGGTGTCGACCCCGCGCACGGCCTCACCACCGGCGAGCTCGACGACGCGGTCACGAAGCGCGCGATCGCCGCGCGGTGCACCGAGACGGTCGTGCTCGCGAGTGCGGACAAGGTCGGCGCCGTGTCGCGCTACCCTGTCCTGCCGTTCGACGCGATCACCGCGATCATCACCGATCCGCTCGACGCGAATCCGCTCGTCGCGGCGGCCGAGGCGGAGATCGACGCGCGGGTTCAGCGGTAGAGGAGGTCCTCCGCCACGGCATCCCGCCACCCCGGAACCGCGAAGCGCTCCGGATCGTCCCACTCGCCGGCGACGATCTGCGCGAACGCCCCTTCGACCCCGAAGAGCTTCTCGAGCGGGGACCAGTCGGACTCCCCCGGCATCGGCACCAGCGAACGTTCCACGAGCGCCCCGGGATGGACCTCTTCGATGAGGGACAGCAGACGCGCACCGGTGTGCACGGGTCGCAGCGCCTCGGCATCCGTGACATGCAGGATCACCCCCTCGCACGCCTCGCCGGCGTGGTCGCGCACCAGCGGCGTGAAGCCGTAGGGGACGGCGGCGATGCCGGGCAATCCGGCGGCGGCGATGGCGGCGGCGTAGCGCTCCCCGTCGATGAAGGGCGCGGCGATGACGCGGAACGGCACGGCCGTGCTCCGCCCCTCCGACACGTTCACGCCCTCCGCCAGACAGGTGCCCGGGTACAGCAGCGCCGTCGTGGGGCTGGGGAGGTTCGGCGACGGCGGCATCCACGTGCCCTCGCCGCCCCCGATCGGCGCATCGCGGGACCACCCGTCGACCTCGACCACGTCCAGCTCGACATCGATCCCGCGGGTGCGCACCCAGTGCCGCGCCAGCTCGCCGATCGTGAGTCCGTGCCGGATCGGCATGCTCCACCGCCCCACGAGGGACTGCGCCCGCTCGTCGAGCAGCGGACCCTCCGCGCGATCGAGCCGACCGCCGATCGGGTTCGGACGGTCGAGCACGACCACCGCCACCCCGGCATCGGCGCACGCCTCCAGCACGTGACTCATGGTCCAGATGTACGTGTAGAACCGCGCGCCGACGTCGGGCAGATCGATGAGCATCACATCGAGATCGGCGAGGTCGGCGGCGGCGGGACGGACCGCGTCGCCGTACAGGCTGCGCACCTCGACCCCCGTGAGCGGATCGAGGAGATCGCCCACCCGCTCACCCTCCCTCGCGCGACCGCTGAGACCGTGCTCCGGCCCGAACAGCCTCGTGAACCGCCAACCGCTCGCGGCCAGCGGCTGTCGTCCGCGCAGCAGGTCGGAGGTCAGCGCGAGGTCGTTCGTGACCAGACCGAGTCGGCTCGCGGTGAGGCGCGCGAGGAGATCGGGGCGGATGTCGCGGCGGATCAGGCGGTCGATGCCGAGGTGCATGAGGATCAGTCGATTCTGTGATCGGTGACAGCGTTGTAGGTGCGCTGAAGGTTGTCGGAGATGGTGTCGTAGTCGGCCTGGGCGATGCGGGTGAACAGGAAGTCGAGCACGGCGAGCTGCGCGATCCGACTGGCCATGGCACCGGATCGGAACGTCGACTCCGAGACGGCCGTGACCAGGACGAGGGTGCTGACCCGCGCGAGCGGTGACCGCGGATTGTTGGTGATGGCGATGGTGGTGGCCCCGGCGCGCGCGGCGACCTCGGCCGACTGCACGATCTCGAGCGTGCGCCCGGAGTGCGAGATCGCGATCGCGACGTCGCGCTCGTCGAGGAGCGCCGCACCGGTGAGCGCGAGGTGGAGGTCGGTGCGCGCCTGCGCCACGAGACCCGCGCGGTGCAGCTTCTGCTCCAGATCCTGAGCCGCCAGACCGCTCGCCGCCGCGCCGTAGATGTCGATGCGGCGGGCGGCGCGCACGGCACTGACGCAGCGTTCGAGCTCGTCGATGTCGATCTGGCTCGCCGTGCGCTCGATGGCGGACGCCTCCGCGAACGCGATCTTCCGCACGGTGGTGAGCGCGTCGTCGTGCCGGCTCACGTCGCTCTCCGAGACGTTGAACCGCTCGCGGTCGGAAGCACGGCGATCCAGTTCGGTCGCGAGCGCCAGCCGGAGCTCGGGGTACCCCGAGAAGCCCAGGCTCTGCGTGAAGCGCACGATGCTCGCGATCGAGGTGTCGCAGGCCGCGGCGAGCTGCGTGATCGACGACTCGACCGCGCTCTGGGGATCGTCGAGCACGTGCTGGGCGATCCGCCGCTCGGTGGGCGTGAGCGCGGAAAGACGCTGATGGATCGCGGTCATCGCACTGGTGGACACGCGAACAGGATCGCAGACCCGAGGTCGGAATGGAAGGAATTTTCCGCTAGGGCTTGAAATCTTGTAACAAATTGCCCAAAGTGGGCGGGAGGCTTTCACAGCAGAGACGCCCGGTCTGTCAGACGGCTCTCATAACCCGAGAGGAACCCCATGCGACACCGCACCACACGACTTGCCCTTCCCGCAGGTCTTCTCGTCACAGGCCTTGCTCTGGCCGGCTGCGCGCCTGCCGCATCCAGCGGCGACGGCGCCGGAGACGTCACCCTCACCGTCTGGTCCTGGCAGGCATCGTCCTCGCCGAAGTGGGAAGCGGTCTTCGACAAGTACGAGGAGTCGCACCCCGGGGTGACCGTCCAGTTCGAGGGCTTCCAGCCCACCGAGTACAACCAGATCCTGGCGACCGGTCTCGAGGGCAGCGACGGCCCCGACATCGCCATGCTCCGCGCCTACGGCGGCATCCAGCCCGCGATCCAGTCCGAGCAAATCGTCCCGATCGATGACATCGTCGACGGCCTCGACCAGTTCGACCCCACCGTGCTCCGCGCGGCCCAGGGCAAGGACGACGGCAAGACCTACGGCGTGCCCTTCGCCTACCAGACCATGCAGATGTTCTACAACAAGACGATGTTCGACGAGATGGGCCTCGAGGAGCCCACCGACTGGGACGAGTTCATCGAGCTGCAGGAGACCCTACTCAAGGAGGGCGTCACGCCGATGGCGCTCGGCGCCCGCGAGGACTGGGTGCTGCCGATGTTCCACGACATCGTGGGCTCGGCGAACTACGGCGGCGCCGACTTCGAGGAGAAGGTGCTCAGCGGCGAGGTCGACTTCACCGACCCGGCGTACGTCTCGTCGCTCCAGATCGTCAAGGACATGCAGAAGTACCTCGACAAGAACGTCAACGCCATCGCGGTCGCCGACGCCGTGCTGCAGTTCACCTCCGGACAGGCCGCGCAGTGGCCCGGTGGATCCTTCGACCTGCCGACGTTCCAGAACTCGGCTCCGGACACCGAGTGGGGCGTCTACGAGGTGCCGCCGGCCCCCGGCAGCGCGCTCGACCACGCAGTCACCCCCGGCTACGCGGACGGCAGCTTCGGCATCAACGCCTCGAGCGACCAGCAGGAGGCCGCGACCGAACTGCTGAACTGGATGACGACGGCCGAGTTCGGTCAGCTCGTCGCCGACGAGGTCGACCAGTTCTCGGCACTGCCGGGCGTGAAGTACTCCGACCCGCTGATGCAGGAGATGAACGAGCAGTACACCGCCAACCCGGCGCCGTACCTGCTGCTCGTCGACTTCCGCTACGGCGACCCGACCGGGACGGCCGTGCTCGGCCCGGACATCCAGGCGATGTTCCTCGGCGACAAGACGCCGGAGCAGCTCGGTGCCGACCTGCAGTCCGGCATCTCCACCTGGTTCACCCCCGCATCCTGACCCGACCGTGGTGGGGGCGCCGGTCCGGCGCCCCCACCACGCAGTGAAAGAGGCATCATGGCCCTGACCCTCCCCCTCCGCCGGGAGAAGACGCGGCGCACGCGCACGGGGATCGCGCTGTCGACTCCGACGGCGACGCTGTTCGTCCTCCCCGCCGCGGTGCTGTTCGCCGTGCTCATCCTCTATCCGATGCTCGCCGCGCTCAGCTACTCGTTCTTCGACTGGCAGGGAACCAAGCAGGGCGGTTTCGCCGGCGTCGCCAACTACATCACCCTCCTCACCAAGGAGCCCTACGCCTCGCAGCTCTGGAACGCCTTCGGGCACAACCTGCTGCTCTTCGCCGGCGCCCTGGTCTTCCAGAACTCCCTCGGCCTCGGCATCGCGACCCTGCTGCACCGCCGCAAGCGCACGAAGCGCTTCTTCCAGACGATCTTCGCGCTGCCCTACCTCGTGAGCCCGATGGTCATCGGCTACCTCTGGTCGCTCATGCTGTCGCCGCTGTTCGGTCCGATCAACGCGATCCTGCGCGGCGTCGGGCTCGAGAGCCTCGCGCTCCCCTGGCTCGGCGATCCGCAGCTCGCGATCTGGGTGATCGTGCTCGTGAGCGCCTGGCAGTGGATCGGCTTCCCGATCCTGCTCTACGGCGCGGCCCTCGGCGGCATCCCCGAGGAGATCGAGGAGGCGGCCGCCCTCGACGGCGCCACCGCCGGCAAGCGCTTCCGGTACATCACCCTCCCGATGCTCACGCCGACCATCGGCATCATCACCGTGCTCACGTTCATCGGCAGCATGGAGGCGATGGCCATCCCGTTCGCCCTCGCCGGCTCCAACGGGGCACCGGCCGGATCCACCGACGTCATGATGCTGCTCTTCTACCGCACCGCCTTCGAGTCGGGGAATCCGAACTCGATCGGCGTCTCCTCCGCGCTTGCGACCGTCCTGTTCATCTTCATCATGGTGATCTCGGTCTTCATCACCTCCACGATGCGTCGCGCCGAACGAAAGCTGTTCTGATGAGCACCGCCACCGAAACCCGCACCGAGCCGACCACCGAGGCGATCGTCTCGGGCCGTCGCCCCTCCTCGCCGCGGCGCCGCACGAGCCGCACCTCGGATACCCCGTTCATCGGGCGCCTGTTCGCGAACATCTTCCTGTGGGGGTACGCGCTGGTCGCGATCGGCCCGCTGCTGCTCATGGTCAACAACTCGCTGCGCACCCAACAGCAGATCGCGACCGAGCCCCTCGGCCTCCCGGTGCCGCCCACGTTCACGAGCTTCCAGAGCGCGTGGATCACGGCATCCTTCGACACCTACTTCGTCAACTCGATCACCGTGACGGTCGGCTCCGTCATCGTCACGACCGTCGTGTCGGTGCTCGCGGCCTACGCGTTCGCGCGTGCCAGGGCGAAGTTCTTCCGCGGCGTCGAGGCGGTCTTCCTCTCCGGGCTCATGCTCCCGGTGCACCTGGCGATCCTGCCGCTGTTCTACCTCCTCGACTCGCTGAAGATGACGAGCAACATCTTCAGCCTGATCCTGGTCTACGGCGCGCTGGGGATCCCGTTCACGACGTTCGTCCTGACCGTGTTCTTCCGCGCTCTGCCGATCGAGCTGGAGGAGGCCGCGCGCATCGACGGCGCCGGGCCGTTCCGCACGTTCATCCAGATCCTGCTGCCGCTCGTGCGACCCGCGCTCGCGACCGTGATCGTGTTCCGCTTCGTGCCGGTGTGGAACGACTTCTTCTACCCGTTGATCCTGCTGCGGGACCGCAACTCGTACACGCTGCCCGTCGGCCTCACCCGCTTCTTCGGCGAGTACTCCACCGACTGGCCGCAGCTGTTCGCCGGCCTCACGATCGCGACGATCCCGCTGGTCGTCCTGTTCCTGCTGGCGACCAAGCAGATCATCAACGGCCTCACCTCCGGCATGAGCAAGTGAGTCGGACGTGGTGAACGGGGCACCGGGCTCGGCATGGGCCTCGCTGCGGAGCACGCAGCGAGCGGATGCCGGGGAGCTGACGCTGCTCGGCACCCCGGCGGACGACGACCCGACCCCGCTGAACGCCGCGCACCTGTTCGACCTGGCGTCGCTCACCAAGATCTTCACGACGGTGGCCGCGCTGCGCCTGGTGGACGCTGGGCTGCTCGACCTCGATGCGCCGGTGTCGAGCATGCTCCGCGTCGGCACCGGCGACGGGTCCGCGCGCCTCACGCTCCGCCACCTCCTCACGCACACGTCCGGGCTCCCGGCCGAGGGCGGTGCCTGGCGGACGGGGCTCGCGGGCGAGGAGCTGCGCGCGGCGGTGCTGCGCAGCGGACTGCGTGCCGAGCCCGGCGAGACGCACCTCTACTCGGACGTCGGGTTCATCTCCGTCGGCGAGCTGCTCGAGCGCGTCTCGGGGCAGCCGCTCGCGGGTCTCGTCGCGGACGCCGCGGAGGCGATGGGCGCTGCGACCCTCACCTGGGAGCCGCCCGTCGACCGTGCCGTCGCCACCGAGGTGCAGCCGCATCGCGGCCTCGTCCGCGGAGAGGTGCACGACGAACTGGCGCATGCACTGGGGCGCCCCTCCGGTCACGCCGGGCTCTTCGGGACGGTGCACGACGTCGCCGCCCTCGCGCGCACGATCCGCGACGATGGCGAGGGTGCTGCCGGACGCGTGCTCACGGCCGACAGCGCACGGCTGCTCCGCACGCCGGTCGTCACGGCCGCCGCGGGGTATGACCAGGCGATCGGTCTGCGGGTGCGCGATTCGGCCTGGATGGGGGAGGCGGACGCCGCCGGACACACCGGCTTCACGGGTACGGCCTTCGCCGTGGACCTCGAGTCCGGCGGATACGGGGTCCTGCTGACCAACCGCGTGCACCCCTCGCGGGAGGACGCGGATGTGACGGCGGCACGTCGGGGGTTCTTCGGAGCCGTGTGACCGCAGGCCCGGCCGTGGCAGCCGGCGACGCTGGTCAGCCGGCGATGCGGTTGTCGAGCAGCTCGTGGAGCCATCCGGCCGCGGCGAGGAGCGCGACGCTGCGGCGGGTGAGATCCGCGAGCCGGCGCGTGAGGATGCGCTCGACCTCGTCCGTGTCGGCGTGCGAGCGCACCTCGTCGAGGATGCGGGCGATCGCGGGGATGCCGTAGCCGCCGGACCGGAGCGCGGCCACGATGCGCGCCTCCGTGATGGCGACGGACCCGTAGGAGCGCGCGGATGCCGAGCGGCGGGCGGGATGGACGAGCCCTTCCCTCTCCCAGTGCCGCAGCGCGGATGCGCGGACGCCGAGGGCCTGGGCGAGCTCGCCGATGGTCATCGCGTCGGCGTCGTCGAAGACGTCATCCGCCTCCGCCACGGCGACGTCGAGTCCGCGCAGCGCCTCGCGCACCCGGGCGCGTTCGTCCGCGAGCCCGGCGTGCAGCAGGTCGATCCTCTCGGCGGCCCCCTCGACCGTGCCTCCGATCACGACCGGCATCAGTCGCCGAGCGGGCACCGGGCCGATCGCCGCGGCCAGCGCCCGATACGCCCGCAGCGCCGTCTCGTGCCGCGCTCCGTAGCGTCGATACCCGTTGGGTCCGCGCTCGGCGGGTGGGAGGACGCCGAGCCGCTCCAGGTCGCGCACCTGCTGGGTCGAGTACCCCACGCGTCTGCCGAGCGCAGCCGTCGTCAGCACCTGCTCTTGAGGGTTTGGCATCATGATCCCCGCTTTCTCGGACCCTGAGTCCACATAAGCACGTCAGCTTCACCATTGAAGGATGGAAATGCAGGAGATCATCGAAACGGTCCGTGGCCTCGACGGCGCCCTGGTCGTCGCACCCGAGAAGGGCGACGACGCCCCCGAACTGTCCTGGGGAGACGCCTACTTCTTCCACGCACCCGACGGACGGATGCCGGAGCGCACCCAGCCCTACGGGACGATCATCACGAAGGACTACCCGGACGACACCTCGTCCGCCCTGAGCATCCCCGGCCGTTTCCGGGTGAACATCCACATCGGGAGGGAGCGGGCCGACTCGCTCCCCCTCTCCGACGCCGACCCGACCGCGGTCGATGTCTTCCACCGGCATCCGCTCTACGGCGCGGCCGGCTGGGTGTGCGTGATCGACCCCGCGGGGCGGACGGCGGAGACCGTGCTGGCTCTGCTGCGTGAGGCGCACGAGGCCGCGCGAGCCCGCACCGAACGCCGGGCGAGGTGAGCATGGCGACCCCGCAGGGCATGAGCGAGGCCGACCGGCGGATCGTCGCCGTGTGGGCCGCGGACTGCGCCGAGCACGTGCTGCCCCTGTTCGAGGCGGAGGCCCCGGAAGACGATCGCGCGCGCGACGCCATCGCCCGGACCCGGGCGTTCGCCCGCGGAGAGCTCACGGCCGCGGGCGAGATCCGCCGCCGGTTCATCGCGGGTCGGGCCGCCGGCAGCGCGAGGTCCCCGGCGGGCGTGGCCGCGGCCCGCTCGGCGGCGCAGGCAGCGGGTGTCGCGCACATGGGCGCCCATGCCCTCGGAGCCGCCGCCTACGCCGCGAAGGCCGTCGAGCTGGCGCACCCGACCGCGTCCGGCGCTCGGGCCGAGGAGGTGCGGTGGCAGCTCGACCGCCTCCCTTCCGGAGCCGTCGCCGTCCTCCGGCGGCTTCCGCCGCTCGGCACCGACACCGCCGGCCCGCTCGGGCCCGGGCTCCTCGCCGCCGGCGCGCTCGGCGAGGTCATCCGCGAGATCCAGGCGTGGCTCGAAGCGCAGCCGGTTCCGGATCCGGAGGAGGCAGCGGGAGACGAACCCACGGCGTGACAGCCGACTCGTACGTGCTGAGTCGTTCCGGCCGCGGGCCGGCTTCAGCCGCGATTCAGCGTCGAGCCGCCACACTGGAGGCATGCGGATCCTGGTGGTGGACGACGAGGTGCGCCTGGCCGAGGGCGTGCGTCGGGGCCTCGAGGCCGAGGGCTTCGCCGTCGACGTCGCGCACAACGGCGTCGACGGGCTGTGGCGCGCACGGGAGACGCGGTACGACGCGATCGTGCTCGACCTGATGATGCCGGGCATGAGCGGGTGGAAGGTGTGCGAGGCGCTCCGTGCCGAGGAGAACTGGACCCCGGTGCTCATGCTCACGGCGAAGGACGGCGAGTGGGATCAGGTCGAGGCGCTCGAGACCGGGGCCGACGACTACGTCACGAAGCCGTTCTCGTTCGCGATCCTCGTCGCCCGGCTGCGCGCGCTCGTGCGTCGCGGAGCCGTCGCCCGGCCGGCCGTCCTCGAAGCGGGAGACCTGCGCCTCGACCCCGCCGCGCACCGGGTCTGGCGCGGCGAGACGCCGGTGACGCTGACCGCCCGGGAGTTCTCGGTGCTCGAGTTCCTGATGCGCCACCGCGGCCAGGTGCTGTCGAAGCGCGCCCTGATCGACGGCGTCTGGGACGACGACTTCGACGGCGACCCGAACATCGTCGAGGTCTACGTCGGGCACCTGCGGCGCAAGCTCGACAAGCCGTTCGGACGCGAGGCGATCGAGACCATCCGCGGAGCGGGCTACCGGCTGGCGGCCGACGGTGGCTAGCCGCGGCTGGCGTTCGGTGCGCGGCCGCACCACGCTCGGTGCGACGGTGGTCGTCGCCGTCGCGCTCCTCCTCGGCGCCTTCTCGTTCTACGGCGTGCTCAGCGCCAGCATCCACGGCAGCACGGAGCGCGCGGCGGAGCAGCGGCTGGAGGAGCTCGCCGAACGGGCAGGCGGGCCGGGCGGCAAGGGCGTCGCGGGTGTCGACGCCCTCGACGACGAGATCCTGCAGGTCATCGGACCGGACGGCTCCGTGCGCGCCGCGAGCGAGGACGCGCGGGAGAAGCTCGGCTCCACGCCGCTCCCGGTCGACGACGACCCGCAGACGACGACCGTCGACGGCGACCCCGTCCTCGTCGTCTCGGAGGACCTCGACGACGATCACACGCTCGTGCTCGCCGTCTCGACGGAGGACGATGCCGAGACCCTGGCGACGGTCGCGACCCTGCTGGCCATCGCGCTTCCGCTGCTCCTGCTGCTCGTGGCCGTGACCACCTGGCTCGTCGTCGGACGCGCGCTCCGCCCGGTCGAGCGCATCCGCGAGGAGGTCGACGGCATCACCGCCGAGCGTCTCCACCAGCGCGTGCCCGTGCCCGACACGGCCGACGAGATCGCCGCGCTCGCGACGACCATGAACGGCATGCTCGACCGGCTCGACGCGGCCGCGACCGCGCAGCGGCGGTTCGTGTCGGACGCCTCGCACGAGCTGCGCTCCCCGCTCGCGACCATCCGCCAGCACGCCGAGCTCGCGCAGGCCCACCCCGAGGTGACGAGCATCGGCGAGCTCGCGGAGGTCGTATCGGAAGAGGGACTCCGGCTGCAGGGGATCGTGGAGTCGCTACTGCTCCTCGCGCGCCTCGACGAGGGGGCGAGCACGCACGACGAGGCGGTCGACCTCGACGACATCGCCCTGGGCGAAGTGCGCCGGCTCCGCGCGGCAGGGCTCGACGTCGACGGCTCCGGCATCGGCGCCGCCCGCGTGCACGCCGACCCCCGCCTGCTGGGGCAGCTGGTGCGCAACCTCGCCGACAACGCCGCGCGCCACAGTCGGGGCCGCGTCGCGATCGGAGTGACCCCGGCGGACGGATACGTGTTCGTGACGGTCGAGGACGACGGCACCGGCATCCCCGCCGCGGAGCGGGAGCGGATCTTCGAGCGCTTCGTCCGGCTCGACGAGGCCCGCAGCCGCGACGCCGGTGGCAGCGGCCTCGGCCTCGCGATCGCGCGCGGCATCGCCACCTCCGCCCGCGGGACCCTCACGGTCGACGAGTCGCGCTGGGGCGGCGCGCGCTTCGTCCTCACGCTGCCCGTCGACGCCTGAGTCGGTCGGTCGCGGCTTCCTGAAGAGGTCTTCAGGACGCTTCAGGGAGGCTTCAGCGCCCGCGCGAGACCATCGGGACATGGACGACAAGACACCCACCCCCGACCAGATGCCCGAGAGCACCCCGGATGCCCAGACCGTTCCGGTGACCCCGACGGCGGATGCCTCCACCCCGGATGCCTCCACTCCGGGTGCCGGCGCCGGGCAGCACCCGACCTTCCCCGACGCCGAGCCCGCCCCCGCTGCTGCCTCCGCACCGAAGCCCGGCCGCAAGCGTGCCCTCCTCATCGGCGGCGGCATCGCGGCGGCCGTGGTCCTCGCGGGTGGCGGCATCGCGGTCGGCGCGGCCATCGGCGACGAGTTCGGCGACGACGACCGCGCCTCGATGTCCGACGGCCCCCGCCACGACGCGGATGACCACGGCCAGCGTGACGACGACCGCGGCGACCGTCGGGACGACGACGGGAACGGCCCCGGGAGTGGCCGCGGCCCGGTGACCGGCATCGGCACGGCTTCGGCCGACGAGCTCATCGCGATCGCGGAGGCCGCGCGCGGCGCCGCCGAGGGCGAGGTCACCTCGATCGACGCCAAGCGCGACGGCACCTGGGAGGTGCAGCTGACGACCGCTGCCGGCGACGAGACCGAGGTCCGCGTCGGCAAGGATCTCGCCGCTTCCGTCGTCTCGACCGATGCGGCGGACGGCGACGACACCGGCCCCGCGCTCACGCTGGACGACGAGACGATCCGCGCCCTGGTCGCCGCCGCGCTGGCCGAGGCGGAGGGCATGATCACCGACCTGGATGTCGACGACGACGGTGTGAGCCCCTACGACGCGTCGGTCCTCACATCCGACAACCGCTCGATCGACATCGACTTCGACGCCGACTTCGCGGTCGTCGGCACCGACATCGACTGAGCGACCCGGGGCTCAGCCGGCGACAGCCCGGACCGCGGCGAGCGCCGCCTCCGCCCGGGCGCGGAGGCCCGGGAGGTCTCCGGATGCGACGGCGTCGCCGAGCAACGGGGAGCCCATCCCCACCGCAAGCGCCCCGGCTGCGAGATAGTCCGCGATCTCGTCGGCCCGGACGCCTCCCGTCGGGATCAGCGGGACGTCGTCGAGGGGAGCCCGGACCTCACGGATGAAGCGCACGCCGCCGAGCACTCCCGCGGGGAACACCTTCACCGCGGTCGCCCCGGCCGTCCAGGCGGTCTCGATCTCGGTCGGGGTGGCGGCACCGGGGTACCAGCGCAGTCCGGCCGCGGCCGCAGCGGCGCCCACCGGCAACGACACCGTGGGCGTGACGACGAAGGAGGCTCCGGCATCCGCCGCCATGCGCACGTGGTCGACCGTGCGCACGGTGCCCATGCCCACCTCGGTCGCCCCCGCGGCGACCAGGTCGGCGACCACCCGGGCGGCGCCGGGGGTGTTGGTCGTCACCTCGAGCACCGAGACCCCGGCTTCGAGGAGCGTGTCGCATGCGGCACGCAGATGCGTCCCCGTGCGGTCGCGCACGATCGCGACGATCCGGGTGCTCCGCACTCCGGGACCGGGCTGCAGTCGACTCACCATTCCGCGTGACTCCCGTCCTCGTGACGCCACAGCGGCGAGCGCCAGAGTCCGACGCCGGCGGCCTTGCGCACGGCGGCCTCGTCGACCTCGATGCCGAGTCCCGGTCGGGTCGGCCGTTCGAACCAGCCGTCCTTCACGGTGAGCGGCTCCGTGTCGACGAGATAGTCGAGGAGGTCGGCGCCGTCGTTGTAGTGCACGCCCAGGCTGGACTCCTGCAGGACCGCGTTCGGGCTGGCGATGTCGACCTGCAGGCAGGCCGCGAGGGCGATCGGCCCGAGCGGGCAGTGCGGAGCGAGTCCCACGCCGTGCAGCTCGGCCAGCGCCGCGATGCGTCTGGTCTCGGAGATGCCACCCGCATGCGAGACGTCGGGCTGCGCCAGCGCGATGCCGGATTCGAGCGCGGAGCGGAAGTCCCACCTCGAGTAGAGGCGCTCCCCCGTCGCGATCGCCACGGACGTGCCCGCGCAGAGTTCGCCGAACCGGTAGGTGAGCTCGGGGGCGAGCGGCTCTTCGAGGAAGAGCGGAGCCACGTTGTCCTCCAACGCGCGGCACATGGTCCTGGCGACGCTGACGGTCCAGCGCCCGTGGGCGTCGATCGCGACGTCGCCGCCGGCCATCGCCTCGGAGGCGGAGGCGACGCGTTCGACCACTCCGCGCACGGCATCCCGCGACTCGAGGTGGCGCATCCGGCCGGAGGCGTTCATCTTGACCGCGGTGTATCCCTCGGCCGCACGGGCAGCCGCCTGGGTGGCGACCTCCGCCGGGTCATCCCCGCCGATCCAGACGTAGGCGCGGATGCGGTCGCGCACCGCCCCGCCCAGGAGATCGTGCACCGGCACGCCCAGGACTTTGCCGCGGATGTCCCACAGCGCCTGGTCGATGCCGGAGATCGCGGAGGAGCGCTCGGGACCGCCGCGGTAGAAGCCGCCGCGGGTCATGGTCTGCCAGAGATCCTCGATGCGCGTCGGGTCGGCGCCGATCAGGATCTCGGACAGGGATTCCACCGCCGCAGCCACGACGTCGGCGCTTCCCTCCACGATAGGCTCGCCCCAACCGACCACTCCGTCGTCGGTCTCCATGCGAAGGAACTGCCAGCGCGGGGCCACGCTGAACGTCTCGATCCGACTGATGCGCATCCGGCTCCCTCGCTGAGATGTCTCCCGCGCCGGGTGATCGACGCTAGATAATACTATTATCATAGTATGCACCGCCGGCCTTGTCCGGCAATGCGAGGAAGCAGGGTTGAGCATGGCGACAGTGGCACCTCCAGGGGGAGGGAGCGGCACCGCGAGCGGCGCCGGGACTCTCGACGGCGAAGTGATCCTCGTGACGGGCGGCGCCCAGGGCATCGGCAACGCCGTCGTCCGCGCCGCACGCGCACAGGGCGCGGCCGTCTCGTTCTGCGACCTCGACGCCGCGCGCGTGGACGCCGCGGTCGCCGCCCTCGCCGTCGACGGCCTCGACGTGCACGGCATCGTGGCCGACGTCACCGACGAGGCCGCCGTCACCCGCTGGGTCGAGGCCGCCACGGATGCCCTCGGCGCACCGACCGGCCTGGTCAACAACGCGGGGCGCAACGCCTACAGCGACCCGGCGACGATGACGGTGGACGAGTGGGACGACTTCTTCGACCTCGACCTGAAGGCCTCCTGGCTCTGCGCACGGGCGGTCCTTCCGGCGATGTTCACGGCCGCCGCCGGCTCCATCGTCTCGATCTCGAGCATCCACGCCAAGATGACGATGTCCGGCATGTTCCCCTACGCCGCAGCGAAGGCGGGCCAGCTGGGGTTCACCCGCTCACTCGCTCTCGACGTGGCCGGGCGGGGCGTCCGCGTGAACGCCGTCTCCCCCGGACTCGTGTGGACGCCGCTGTCGGAGACGCACTTCGCCGAGAGGCCGGAGGAGCTCGCCGCCACTCTCGCCGTCCAGCCCATGGGGCGCCCGGCACAGCCCGAGGAGATCGCCGCCGTCGTGTGCTTCCTGCTCTCGCCGGGAGCCTCCTTCGTGAACGGCGCGGACTGGGCCGTCGACGGCGCCTACAGCGCGAGGTTCGCCTGATGGCCGCGCGGCGCGGCCTGCACGGCGTCGTCGTCGACGACCTCGGTCGCCGCATCGTGCACCACGAGATCGTCCCGGGGACGCAGCTGCCGCTGGACGAACTCGGCGAGCAGTACGGGGTGTCCCGCACGGTGGTCCGCGAGACGGTGCGGGTCCTCGAGGCGAAGGGACTCATCGCCGCCCGGCAGAACGTCGGCACGCGTGTGCTCGCCGAGGATTCGTGGCACGCGCTCGACGTCGACGTCCTCCGCTGGCGGCTCTCCGGGCCGGATGCCCAGAGCGCCCGGCAGGACCTCCTCGAGCTGCGATCCGCGGTCGAGCCCACCGCGGCGCGCCTGGCCGCCCTCCGCCGGGACGCCGAGACCGCCGACCGACTCGTCGCCGCGGCGCAGCGCATGCGCGATGCGCTCGGTCCGAAGGACGTCGACGTCTTCACCGCAGCGGATGTGGACTTCCACGCGACGCTCTTCCAGGCCGCGGGGAACCCGCTGATCGCGGAGCTGCTCTCCCTCGTCGGCGCGGCGCTCGACGACCGCATCCAGGTCGTCGCGAGCCACGGCATCTCGGCCGTCGCGGTCGACCTGCACTGCGAGCTCGCCGCCGCCGTCGCGGCGGGAGACGCCGATCGCGCGGCGAGCACCGCCGGCGACCTGATCGTCCGGTCCTACGAAGACTCTCTGTGAGCACACTCTCGTTCGCCGCCGTCGACCTCGCGGACGGCGCACGGGCCTCCCGCCTGCGCGGCACGGAGGAGTGGCTGCATCAGCCGACCGGTGAGCGCACCCTCACGGACTTCACCGCCTCCGCACTGGGGGGCTGGGACGAGATGCTGCCGACCGTCGACGCGTGCCGGGTGCCGCACGGGGACTCCTTCGAGGAGTGGGGCGATCACGGAGAGGCGTGGAACCGACGGTGGTCGGGGCAGGAGGACTCGCACTGGGTCGACGTCCGCGGACTGCGACTGCGCCGCACGATCGTCCCGGAGCCGACCGGCGTGCGGCTCGACTACGAGCTCACCTCCGCGCAGACGCGCCCCGTGCAGTGGGCCGCGCATCCGCAGTTCGTCTGGACCCCCGGCACGACCCTCGAGCTCGGCGCCGCGGTGTCGTGGCGGCGCGTGTACCCGGCGGACCAGAGGCGCACCCTCGGCCCCGAGGTCGACCCGGGTGCGCTGATCGACTCCGCCGCCGGAGCGAAGTGGTGGTCGACCACCCCGATCGACCGGGTCGTGCTGCGGCGGCCGGATGGCAGGGGGCTGCGCCTCCGCTGGGATCCGGCCGAGCTTCCCGCCGTCGCGCTGTGGATCGATCCGGGCGCCTTCGCCTCCGCACCGGTGGTCGCGATCGAGCCCGCGCTCGCACCGTACGACTCCCTCGCGGATGCCGTCTCGGCCGAAGCCGCGCCGATCGTCGGTCCCGGGCGCCCGCTGCACTGGGGGCTGCGCCTCGAGGAGATCGGCTGATCCATCGGAAAGGTGGTGCGAGGCGCCGCCACGCCCCGCGCCACGAGCGTCATCCGGGGATGCCGATGCGACGCTCCCCGGAGCGGAGCTGCTGGATCACGACCGCGATCACGAGCAGGGCGCCCTGGGCCACATTCTGCCAGAAGGTGTTCACGCCGAGCAGGGTCATGCCGTTGGTCAGGACGCCGAGGAGCACGACCGCGAGGATGGTCCCGGCGATCGTCCCCTTGCCGCCCTTGAGCGCGGCGCCACCGAGGGCGGCCGCCGTGATCGCCTGCAGCTCGAGGCCCTCGGAGCCGGAGATCGGCTGACCGGACCCGGTCCGGGCGGTGATCAGGATGCCCGCCACCGCCGCGATCGCACCAGTGACCATGTAGACGCCGATGATGTAGCGGTTGATGTTGATGCCGGCCAGGCGCGAGGCGATGTTGTTGCCGCCGACCGCGTAGATGTTGCGACCGAGCGAGGTGTAGCGCAGCACGACGTGCGCGAGCACCGCGACGATCACGAGCACCCAGATGAGGGTGGGGATGCCGATGATGCCGCCGCGCGCCAGGAAGATGAAGAACGGGTCGGCGCCGGTGTAGCCCTGCGCGCGCCCGTCGGACAGCAGCTGCGCGATCCCCTTGAAGGCCGCGAGCGTGGCCAGGGTGGCGATCACGGGGTTCACCCGTCCGAACACGATGATGCAGCCGTTGACGAGGCCGCACAGCACGCCGATCCCGATCGCGCCGACCACCCCGATCGCGGGGCCGGCGACGGTGAAGATCATCGCCGAGGTCACCGAGGTCAGGCCCGCGATCGATCCGACCGAGATGTCGAGCGCCCCCAGGATGATGACGATCGTCTGGACGACCGCCAGCAGACCCATGATCGAGATCGCCGTGCCGATGACCTTGAGGTTCTGCACGCTGAAGAACAGCGGATTCTGGAGCCCGATGATCGCGACGACGATCACGATGGCCAGGATGAGCGAGAGGTTCTGCACGCCGATCGCGCCGATGGCTCGGCGGAGCGGGGAGAGCGGCCGCGCCTCTGCGGCTGTCGTGTTCGCGACGGTGGTGGTCACGGTGGTGGTTTCCTTTCGGGAGTCGATGCTCATGCGGCGGCCTCTTCGTCCATCGCGAGCGCGAGGATCTTCTCTTCGGTGGCCTCGGTGCGCGGCAGCTCGCCGCTGATGCGCCCGCCGGCCATGACGTAGATGCGATCCGAGACGCCGAGGACCTCGGGCAGCTCGCTGGAGACGACGATGACGGCGACACCCTCGTGGGCGAGGCGGTCGATGATCGCGTAGATCTCGGATTTCGCGCCGACGTCGATGCCGCGGGTGGGTTCGTCGAGGAGGAGCAGCTTGGGTTTGGTCGCGAGCCAGCGCGCCAGCACGACCTTCTGCTGGTTGCCGCCGGAGAGCTTGCCGACGTGCTGCTCGGTGGAGGGGGTGCGGATGCGCAGGGCGTCGACGTACTCCTGCGCGAGGGCGCGCTCGGCGCGGTCCTTCACGAAGATCCAGCGCGAGAGCTGACGCAGCACCACCAGTGCGGCGTTGTCGCGCACCGAGCGCTCCAGCAGCAGCGCCTCGGCCTTCCGCTCCTCGGGCGCGAAGCCGATGCCGGCGCGGATGCTGTCGGCGGGCTGACGGATGCGACGGCGCGTGCCGAGCACCCGGATCTCCCCCGAGTGGAGGGCGAAGTCCCCGGCGATCGTCTTCATCAGCTCGCTGCGACCGGCGCCGACGAGTCCGGCGATCCCGACGACCTCACCCGCGCGAACCGTGAGGTCGATCTCGCTCACGTACTGGTTGGAGACCCCGGCGAGCTCGAGCACGACGTCGCCGAGTGGTGCGGGCTCGCGGTGGAAGAACTGGGTGAGGTCGCGCCCCACCATCATCCGGACGAGCTCGTCGTGGTCCGTCTCGCCGACCAGCTTGGTGCCGACGAACGCCCCGTCCCGCAGGACCGTGATGCGGTCGGCGAGCTGGAAGATCTCCCCCATCCGATGGGACACGTAGGCGATCGCGACGCCCTCGCTCTGCAGCTTGCGGATCAGCGCGAACAGCAGGGACACCTCGTCATCGCCGAGGGACGAGGTCGGCTCGTCGAAGCAGATGATCTTCGGGCGGCTGATCACCGCGCGCATGATCTCGACGATCTGCCGCTGCGCCGGGGAGAGCTCGGAGCCGAGCGTCTCCGCCTTGATGACGCGGTGGAAGCCCCAGCGGGTCAGCTCCTCGCGGGCGCGGGCGAGCAGGTCGCCGCGGCGGTAGGCGAGTCCGCCGAGTGCGCCTACGTAGATGTTCTCGGCGACCGACACCCAGGGGATGATCTCCGGCTCCTGGGCGATGACGCGCAGGCCCGCGGCCCGGGCATCGGCCGGCTCGGCGAAGTGGACGGGCTCTCCGTCGATGAACAGCTCACCGTCGTCGGGCCGGTAGTCCCCGTTGAGGATCTTGAGCAGCGTCGACTTGCCCGCCCCGTTCTCGCCCATCAGCGCGGTGACCTCGCCCGCGCGCAGTTCCAGCTCGACGCCACGGAGTGCTCGCACGACGCCGAAGCTCTTCGTGACACCCGTGGCCCGTAAAACGATCGATTCTTCCGGCACTTCCTCTTCACCTCTCCGTCGTCGGGATGTCGACGCGGGGGCGACCCGTCCGGCCGCCCCCGCGTGTGCAGCCGATCAGGTGCAGACCACGCCCTTGTCCTCCCAGTTGGTCGCGTCCACGATCTCCGTGTTCGCGACCGTCTTGGGGGGCAGCTCCGTACCGTCGCGCAGCAGCGCGATCATGGAGCCGACGGCGGCCTTGCCGACCTCGACGCCGGAGATGAACAGGGCCGACCTGTTGCCGGTCTCCTGTCCGGCGTTCCAGTCCTTGCAGGTCAGGTAGGCGCCGAGTCCGACGCCGGCGATGTCGGCGGGGGCGACGCCCGAGTTCTGCAGCGCCGTCACGACGCCGGTCTCGTTCTCGTCGTTGCAGCCCCAGACGACCCAGTGCTTCACGCCCGAGTTCGCGGTGATGACGGCGCCGGCCTTGTCCTGCGCGTCGGTGGCCGAGTTGTCGGTGCCGATATCGATGACCTTCGGGCCGTCGGCGACGGCCTCCGCGAAGGCTGATGCCGCGCCCTCGACGCGCTCGACGCAGTTCGGCTGGTCCTGGCGGTAGGCGGAGAGGATGCGGGTGTCCGCCGCGGTCCATCCGGCCTCCTGGTACAGGCGCGCGGCTTCGGCGCCGACCTTCTCGCCCATCGACGTGCCGTCGAACCCGGTGAAGGCGGCGGCCGCTCCGGCACTGTCCTCGATCGGGTCGTCGGCGGCCATGATCGGGATCCCGGCCTCATTGGCGAGCTGGATCACCTGCGGGCCGATCTTGCCGTCCGGCACGACGATGATGATGCCGTCGACCTGCTGCGCGATCGCGGCCTCGACCTCGGAGATGGCCTTGTTGGCGTCGGTCCCGAGGTCGACGACGTTGACCGTGACGTCGCCCGCGGCCTTGGCCGCGTCCTTCGCGCCGGTCGCCTCGTCGATGAAGTACTGCTGGTCGCCCTGCTTCTGCAGGAGGGCGATGGTGAGGGCTCCGTCCTTCGCACCACCGGAGGCGGCGGGTCCTTCCGTGGTCTCCTGCCCGGAGGAACAGGCGGCGAGTGCGGCGATGGTCAGTGCCGTGACCCCGGCTGCGGCGAGCCGGAGCCATGCGGGTCGAGCTGCGTGCTGCTTCATCAGCGATCCTTATCTTCTTCGATGCGCCGGCATCGCTGCCGGTGGGATGTGATCCGCTCCTTGCGCGGGTAAACATATAATATGCATAATCGACGGCAACGCAACGAATATTGCCTATTCGCGATTCGAGATGGTGTTCGACGGACGCCTGTACCCCGGCATCGATCAATGGAGAACGACGTGCGCCCGAGACGAGACACAGCATGAGCGCCGAGAACATCGGACGCCGCCCCCTGCGCTCTCGCGCCTGGCTCGGCGAGAACGGGAAGAACGGGTTCATCGCCCGCCATCACCTCCGGCAGTCGGGCCTCTCCGGGCGCCAGTTCGACGGCCGGCCGGTGATCGGGATCGCGAACACCTGGTCGGAGCTGACGCCGTGCAACATCCACCTGAGGGGGCTCGCCGACGCCGCGCGCCGCGGGATCCAGCAGGCGGGCGGCACGGCGTTGGAGTTCCCGGTCCTGTCCCTCGGGGAGCCGTTCATGCGCCCCTCGTCGATGATCTACCGCAACATGATGGCGATGGAGCTCGAGGAGCTCTGCCGCGCCAATCCCCTCGACGCCGTCGTGGTCCTCACCGGATGCGACAAGACGACTCCCGCCGCCCTCATGGCGCTCGCGAGCGTCGACATCCCCTCGATCATGCTCACGGGCGGGCCCATGCTGAACGGCCGGTTCCGGGGTCGTGCCGTCGGCAGCGGCACCGACATCTGGCGGATGACCGAGGGTCTGCGCGCCGGCGAGGTGACGCAGGAGGAGTTCACCGAGTTCGAGAGCTGTCTGAACCGCTCGGCCGGCCACTGCATGACCATGGGAACGGCGTCCACGATGGCGAGCATCACCGAGGCGCTGGGCATGCAGCTGCCGGGCGGCGCCGCGCTCCCCGCGGTCGACTCGCGGCGGCTCGTGCTCGCGGAGGACACCGGAGCCCGCGCCGTCGAACTCGCGCTCGAAGGCCTGCGACCGTCGGCGATCATGACGCGGGAGGCGATCGAGAACGCCCTCGTCGTCAATGCCGCATGCGGGGGTTCCACGAACGCCGTGCTGCACCTGCTGGCCATCGCGGGGCGACGGGGGGTGCCGCTCTCCCTCGACGACATCGACGAGTTCAGCCGCGCGATCCCGCTGCTGGTCGACCTCATGCCGAGCGGCCGGTTCCTCATGGAGGAGTTCGCCTACGCCGGCGGGGTGCCCGCGCTGATGAAGGAGCTCGGCGACCTGCTGCACACCGCGGCGCCCACGATCACGGGCCGCACCCTGGGCGAGAACGTCGCGGCCGCCCGCAACGACGACCCCGAGGTGATCCGGCCGCTGTCGAATCCGGTGCAGCCCGCGGGTTCGGGAACCGCGGTGCTGCGCGGCAACCTCGCGCCGGACGGCGCCGTGATCAAGGTGAGCGCCGCCGAGCCCCACCTGCTCGACCACACGGGCACGGCTCTGGTCTTCGACGATCTCGAGTCGTACCTCGCGGTCGCCGCGGACCCGGATCTGGACGTCACGGCCGACACGGTGCTCATCGTCCGGGGCTGCGGACCGCGGGGGTACCCGGGCATGCCGGAGGTGGGCAACCTGCCGCTCCCGAAGAAGCTGCTCGATCAGGGGGTGCGCGACCTGGTGCGGATCTCGGATGCGCGGATGAGCGGGACGGCATACGGCGCGTGCGTGCTCCACGTCGCTCCGGAGTCGGCGGCGGGCGGCCCGCTCGCGCTCGTGCGGACCGGAGACGCGGTGCGACTGAACGTGGCCGAACGGTCGCTCGACATGCTCGTCGACGACGCGGAGCTGGCGCGCCGGCGGACCGAGCTTCCGGCACCGCCCGCCGCGAGCACGCGCGGCTGGACCCGGCTCTACACCGACCACGTGCTGCAGGCCGACCAGGGCGTCGACCTCGACTTCCTCGTCGGCTCCAGCGGCGACGAACCGTCGCGCAGCCCGTTCTGACCCGAAGGAGCCGTTCCCGTGAACCGCACACTCATCGAAGGCGTCTGCCCCGTCGTGGAGACGCCGTTCACCACGGAGGGCCGGATCGACCTGGCGTCGTTCCGCGTCCTCATCCGGTCACTCGCCGCCGCGGGGGTGCGGAACGTGATGTACCCCGGGTTCGCGAGCGAGTTCTACAAGCTGACGGATCAGGAGCGCGACGAGCTCACCGGCGTGCTGCTCGATGAGGCGCATCGTCACGACATGATCGTGGCGGTGTCCGTGCCCGACCACGCCACCGTCGTCGCCGTCGAGCGCGCGCGCCGCGCCGTCGAGCAGGGCGCCGACATGATCAACATCCTCCCGCCCCACGTGCAGAGTCCGAGCGGCGCCGCCGTCCGTGCGCACATCCGCGCCGTGCTCGATGCGATCGGTTCGACGCCGGCGATCCTGCAGTACGCGCCGGCGCAGACCGGCACCGCGCTCGACGCGACCATCATCGCCGACCTGGCCGCGACGAGCCCGAACCTCGTGCAGGTGAAGGTGGAGTCCGTCCCGCCCGGGCAGCTCATCTCGGCGCTGCGTGAGGCGGCGCCCGCCCTGTCGTGCGTCGTGGGTTATGCGGGCGTGCAGCTCATCGACGCCCTGCGCCGTGGAGCGGTCGGCGTGCAACCCGGCTCGTCGTTCCCCGAGATCTACCTCGCCATCTGGGCCGCCTGGAGCGGCGGCGACCACGAGCAGGCGGCCACGGTGCACGCGCGCCTCCTCCCCTACATCTCGTACTGGATGCAGTCGGTCGAGCTGATCATCGCCGCGGAGAAGGAGATCTCCGCACGTCGCGGCATCCTCGACACCGCGATCTGCCGCGCGCCGGCCCGCGACCTCGACGCCGAGGAGCACGCGATGATCGATCGGTTCCTCGTCGAGTTCGACGATCTCCTCCGACCCGGCTCGAAGGCGATTAGCATTCAAGGATGACGAACACCGATCCGATCGACGACATCTCCATCGGCGGTGAGGTGATCCGCCTCGGGCAGTTCCTCAAGTTCGCCGGCCTCCTCGACTCGGGCGGGGACGCCAAAGAGGTCATCATCGACGGCTACGTCACGGTCAACGGCGAGGTGGATCGTCGCCGGGGACGCCAACTGCGCGACGGAGACCTCGTCTCGTTCGAGGGCCGCACCGTCCGCGTCCGCCCCTGACCGCAGGCCTCAGCGGCTGTCCGACGGAAGCACGCTCCGAACCGTGACCACGATCACCGCGACGAGGAGCCCGACGATCGCCACGTCGGCGGCGATGTACGCGTAGTGCGCCCAGTTCGTGCCCGGCGCCTCGGCCCCGGCGATCACGAGATCACTGCGCTGGTTCA
Organism: Microbacterium sp. GW821-FHT01D02; assembly: GCF_059422585.1. Lineage (NCBI taxonomy): Bacteria > Bacillati > Actinomycetota > Actinomycetes > Micrococcales > Microbacteriaceae > Microbacterium > Microbacterium sp. GW821-FHT01D02. The sequence goes on from NZ_JBWKXB010000001.1 coordinate 1,386,520, forward strand.
GCACCGGCCGGATGACGATGACCTCGATGAGGAAGACCACCCAGATCGCGCCCAGGATGCCGAGCATCGTGCGCCCCGCCCTCGCCCGCACGCTCACGAGCGTGAGCGCGATCAGGACGACGCCGGCGAGCACGTTCAGCGCCGTGAAGACGAGCCGCCCGATCCCGAGGCCGATCGGGATCGTCACCCCGGGTGCGAGGAACTTCAGCGGCGCCTCGAGGAACGAGATCGCGATGATCGCACCGAGCAGGAACGCCGGCAGCAGCAGACGGAGGGCGGTGGTCGTGCGCGCCATGGAAGTCACGAAGTCCTCATCTCCCGCTCATCGCCGGTGCTTCGACGCTACTCCGACCGGATGCGTTCGCGGCGCCTGACGGCCGGAGAAATGCGACTGGCCGTCACAGCCACTCGATCACCTGCTCCACGAGGATCGCGCAGCCGATGACGATCATGGCGATGCCCGCGAGTCGCGTGACCAGGGCGCTCGCCCGCGGCCGGGTCCGCAGCAGCCGACGCGCGAGCAGTCCGACCGTCGTGTAGACGATCGCGATGTTGAGGATGTGGAGCCCGCCGAGGGCGAGCATCTGCGCCGTCGAGGACCATCCGTCCGGGCTGGTGAACTGCGGCAGCAGGGCGAGCAGGAGCAGCAGACCCTTGGGGTTGATGCCGCTCACCCCCGACCCGCGGAGGAACTGCGCCCAGCCGCTGCTCGCGATCGGTTCGCCGCTCTCGGCGATGGGCGCGGGCCGGCTGGCGAGCGTGGTGCCGCCGAGGAACACGAGGTAGAGGGCGCCGACCACGGTCAGGGTCGTGAGAGTCACCGGGTAGGCGGTGACGAGGGCACCGAGACCCACCGCCACGGCGACGATCACCACGATGTACCCGGCGATCATGCCGAGGATGGAGGGCGCGATGGAACGGGCCCGGAGTCCGGCGGAGATCGCGTACGCCCAGTCGGCGCCCGGCGTCAGCGCGAGCATCGCGGCGACGACCCAGAACTGCATGACCAGGGTGATGTCCATCGGTCCTCCTCAATCCGAGGAAGAGACTACGAAGAATCCGGCGAGAGGTGCTTCGATTCTTCGTCTGATCATGCCTTCGACGTGCAAGAATTGTCGCCATGGATGCGCTTGACCGGGAGATCCTCTCGCTGCTGCAAGATGACGGCCGGATGAGCGCCACGAACCTGGCCGCGCAGGTCGGTCTGAGCCTCTCCGCCTGCCATCGCCGACTCAAGGAGCTGGAGCAGTCCGGCGCGATCGAGCGTTACCGCGCGGTGGTCGCCCCCGCGGCCGTCGGACTCACGTTCGAGGCCATCGTCTTCGTCACGATCGGCCGCACGGACAAGGACACGATCATCGCGTTCGAGGAGGCGGTCGTGTCCATCCCCGCCGTCGTCGAGGCGCAGCGCCTGTTCGGCGACCCGGACTACATGCTGCGCATCCTCACCCGCGACATGGGCTCGTACCAGGAGCTGTACGACAACACGCTCGGAGCTCTCCCCGGCGTGCAGCGCCTCACGTCGACCATGGTGATGAAGCGCCTCGGAGCCGACCGCGCGGTCCCGATCCCCTGAGACGCGCGGCCGGCCGTCAGCCGCGATTCCAGTGCCGGAGCTTGTCCGGGTTGCACACGACCCAGACGCTCGACAGCAGCCGGGCACGCGCTTCGGCGGTCACAGCAGCGACCACGACGTCCTTCCGGGAGAGGACGAAACCCGGCACCCCGTTGATCGATGCCACGGTGGCCGACGTCTCGTCCGCCGACACCGCGACCAGGGCGGCCGCGGCGGCGAAGCGCCCCTCCACGGGGGTCGTCGGCACGGTCACGAGTCCTCCGCCGTCGATGATCGCGACCGCGTCCGGGCGGAGGATGTCACGGATCGCGCACTCATCCGCCGCCACCATCGCGTCCGCGAGGTCCTGCATCATGCGCCGGTCGGGGGCGCCATGACGTCTCCGGCGCAACCACGCCGGGTACTGCCTCGGGATCATGCGCCGACCGCGGCGACGTGGCTGAGCTTGTGCGGACTCATCACCCAGAGGAGCTGGAGGATGCCCTCGTCCGACGTCGTCACGGTGACGACCGTGGTGACCTCGCCGTTCTCGGTGAGCGTCGCCGCCGGCTGCCCATTGACGTGCACCCAGTCGATCGACTTGCCGGTCCAGAAGTGATGCGCGAACGCCGCGACGAAGGTCGCGACCCGCCCCCGCCCGATGACCGGGATCCGTGCCGCGAGCTTCACCCCGTTGCCGTCCGTGTAGCTGACGACGTCCTCGGCGAAGAGCTTCTCGAGCTCGTGTGCATCGCCCTTCTGCGCGGCGATCAGGAACGCCTCGAGAAGTCGGCGCTGCTCCGACGGCTCGACCGTCGTCTGGCGCGCAGAGGCCAGATGCCCTCGCGCTCGGCTGACGAGCTGCCTGGCGCTCACGACGCTCGACGAGATCACTTCGGCGATGCGCGGATACGGATAGTCGAAGGCCTCACGCAGGATGTAGGCGGCACGTTCGGTGGGTGTCAGCTTCTCGAGGGTCAGCAGGATCGCGAACTGCAGCGCTTCGGCGCGCTCGGCCCCGAGCGCCGGATCGGCGTCCGTGTTCACGGGCTCGGGGAGCCACGGGCCGATGTACGTCTCGCGCCGCGTGTGGGCGGACTGGAGAACGTTGATCGAGAGTCTCGTCGCGATCGTCGCCAGGAACGCCGCCGGTTCCGCCACCTGAGCCCGATCGGTGTTCTGCCATCGGATCCAGGTGTCCTGGACGATGTCCTCGGCATCGGCCACGGTGCCCAGCATGCGGTAGGCGATCCCGAACAGACGGCGGCGCTGCGCGGCGAAGACGTCCACCGCATCGTCGAGGTCGGCGGGCTGCCGGCCGGAATCGCTCCTGGAGTTCACTCGTCCGGTCTCCTTCTCCTGCGTGTGGCCAACGTAGCGCTTTCCCTCGGAAGCTCAGACCGCGCAGCACGCCGATCCGTGACAGGGCGACGACAGCTCTGTCACACGCGCCCCGCCACCCCGGTCATACCTGTAGGCGCCGCACGGACGCCGTCCCCATCGAAAGGCTTGGAAATGGCAAAGATCGTCGTCATCGGAGGAACGGGCCTCATCGGCTCGAAGGTCGTCGCGAAGCTCGCCGAGCACGGCCACGAGGCCGTCGCGGCATCGCCCAACACCGGCGTCAACTCCCTCACCGGCGAAGGGCTCGCCGAGGCCCTGGCCGGCGCGAGCACGGTCGTCGACGTGTCCAACTCGCCGTCGTTCGCTCCGGCCGACGTGCTCGAGTTCTTCACCACGTCGACCCGCAACCTGCTGTCCGCCGAGGCCGCGGCCGGGGTGACCCATCACGTCGCCCTCACGATCGTGGGGACGAACCGGCCGCAGAGCATCCCCTACTTCGCGGCGAAGGTCGCGCAGGAGCAGCTCATCCGCGAATCCGGCATCCCCTACTCCCTCGTGCACGCCACGCAGTTCTTCGAGTTCGTCGGCAGCATCGCCGACATCTCGACCGAGGGCGACACGGTGAGCCTTCCCGGCGCTCTCATCCAGCCCATCGCCGCGGAGGACGTCGCCACCGCGGTGGCGCGCGCTGCGGCGGGCGAGCCGGCCGGCGACGTCGAGATCGCGGGTCCCGAGGCGTTCGGCATGGATGAGTTCGCGCGCCGCGCGCTCGCGTTCCGCGGCGACCCCCGCACGGTCGTGCGTGACGACACGGCACCCTACTACGGCGCCCGGATCGAGGAGCGCACCCTCATCCCGATCGAGGGGGCGCACATCTTCGAGACGCGCCTCGAGGAGTGGCTGCCGCTGAACCCGCCCCGCAAGTAGCCGAACCCTGCGCGGGGCGTACCGTGTCGACACGGTACGCCCCGTACCACCAGGTGCGCGGTCACCAGTCGTGGACGGTGCCGTCGTGGAGGCGGTTGTAGGGGAGGTAGGCCTGCTCGTACGGGTACTTGCCGGCTTCGTCGGTGTCGAGGTCGACGCCGAGTCCGGGTTTGTTGCCGGGGTGCAGCATCCCGTCGGTCCAGGTGAAGGATTGCTGGAACACCTGGTCGGTGCGGGAGCCGTGTTGCATGTATTCCTGGATGCCGAAGTTGTGGATCGCCAGACCCAGGTGCATCGCGGCGGCCATCCCGACCGGGGAGATGTCGGTGGGGCCGTGCATGCCGGATTTGATCTGGTACATGGCCGCGTAGTCGAGGGTCTTCTTCAACGCGCTGATCCCGCCCATGTGGGTGACGGCGCCGCGGACGTAGTCGATGAGCTGGTCGCGGATGATGTCCTTGAAGTCCCAGACCGTGTTGAAGATCTCCCCGATCGCGAGCGGCGTCGTGGTGTGCTGGCGCACCAGACGCAGCGCTTCCTGGTTCTCTGCCGGGGTGCAGTCCTCCAACCAGAACAGGTCGAACGGTTCGAGATCCTTGCCCAGCCGTGCGGCCTGGATCGGTGTCATCCGGTGATGCCCGTCATGCAGGAGCGGGATCTCCGCCCCGAACTCGTTGCGCACGGCCTCGAACGCCCCGGGCAGGTGGTTCAGATACGCCCGGGTGTCCCAGTCCTCCTCGACCGGCTTGGCCCCGCGGCGGGCGGGCTCGTGGTCGTACCGCGCCTCCCCACCCCCGGTATCGGCCGCCTGCGACGCGATCCCGTAGATCGCCTTCAGGGTCGGCACCCCGGTCTGCACCCGGATCGCCCGATACCCCTGCGCCTGATGCGCACGGATCGAATCGAACAGCTCCGGCAACTCCTTCCCCGACGCATGCCCGTAGGCGAGGAGTCCGTTCCGGCTCGCACCGCCCAGCAGTTGGTACACGGGCAGGCCCGCGACTTTCCCCTTGATGTCCCACAGGGCCATGTCGACCGCGGCGATCGCGGCCATCGTCACCGGACCCCGCCGCCAATAGGCGCTGCGGTAGAGGAACTGCCAGGTGTCCTCGATCCGCGACTCATCCGCCCCGATCAACAACGGCACCACATGCTCGGTCAGATACGCGACCACCGCGAGCTCGCGTCCGTTCAACGTCGCATCCCCCAGACCGGTCACCCCATCCGCGGTCGTGATCTTCAACGTCACGAAATTCCGATCCGGACTGGTGACGATCACCTCAGCCTTATCGATACTCATGCGAGGGTCCCTTCGGGTGTGAGGTGGTCGATGACGGTACGTGTGCGGTCCGTCGGGGGCACGGCGGAGAGAGCTCGGGCGACGGCTGCCGTCCCGGAGTCGGTCGGATCGAGTTCGAGGAGCGAGCGGATCCAGGTCTCCACGGCGTACCGCTGCGCCTCGTCCACGGCGTCGTGGGCGTCTTGCCGCCGGCGGAGGGGTGCCACGAGCCGCAGAGCGACCTTGATCGGGCTGTCGCGTCGGATCTGATCGAGCCGGTGGGCGATGCGCGGGTTGGCGAAGCGGATCCGCAGCGCGTCCAGCCAGTCGTCGAGCTCGGCGGAGGGCAGGTCGACCGCCGTCCGCTGCGCGGCCCAGAGCGCTTCGGTGTCGGCGCGCAGCACGGCATCGTCGAAGGCCTCGGCGATCGTCTCGTATCCGCGCAGTCGGCCGGCCGCGGCGAGGAAGCTGTGCCCGGCGTTGAGCAGGTAGAGCTTGCGAGCCTCATAGGGCCCGACGTCGGCCACGAATCGCGCCCCGGCCTGTGCCCAGTCCGGTGCTCCGCCGGGGAAGTCGCCAGCGAGCACCCATTCGCTGAAGGGCTCCGTGACCACCGCGGCGGGGTCGTCGTACCCGGTGATGTCCCGCACGACGGCGATGTCCTCCGCGGTGACGGCGGGGGTGATCCGGTCCACCACGGTGTCGACGAACGACGCGATGTCCGAGACGCTCGTCGCTTCGACACCGGCGGCGGCCAGCACGACGTCGCGCAGCATCCGACCGTTACGGGGCAGGTTGTCGCAGCTCACGACGGCGATCGCACCGGCCCCGGCGGCGGCACGGCGGGCGAGCGCCGTGGCGACGCGACCGGGCACGGAGGAGGTCGCGGAGTACGCCGCCTCCGTCACCGTGACCGTGAGCACCCGGACCTCCGGATCGGCGATCGTGTCGATCCACGACCGTTCGTCGGCACCGGGAACCGCGCGCACGATCGACTGCACCGTCTCCACCCGGTCCCCCTCCGCCGACCTCTCGAGCAGCGTGTACACGCCGTCGCTGCCCGACAGGACCTCGGCGGCGGCCGGGGTGCGACCGGTGAAGGCGGCGATGCCCCAGCCCTCCTCCGCGCGCGTCCGATCGTTGGCCTGCTGGGTGTACCAGGCCTGGTGCGCGCGGTGGAAGGCACCGAGGCCCAGGTGGGCAGCGCGGACCGGAGGATGCTGCGTGCGCGCGGGCCCCGTCACGACCTGATGCCCGCGGCGCCGGCCGACGCACGGAGGAACGCGAGATCGTCGATCAGCCTCTCCTCCAGCGGAGCCTCGGTCGAGAAGTCCTCCAGCGTCACCCAGCCGTCGTATCCGACCTCGGCGAGCGCGCGGAAGTAGTCGGGAACGCTGGCGATGCCCGCGCGGAGCGTCGCCCACGCCGACTCCCAGCGCACGTCGCCGTCGACGCCGATCTCACCGGTCCGCTGCCACGTGGCGTTCTTCACGTGCACGTGAGCGAGGTACTCCCCGAGGAGCTGGAGCCCGGCATGCGTGTCCTCCTGGCCCTCGATCACGAGGTTGCCCAGATCGTGGATCACTCCGATGGTGCCCGGATCGATGCCGTCGACCAGTCGACGCGCGGCCGAGGCCGATGACGTGATCGTCTGGTGGTGCAGCTCGATGAGCACCTTCACGCCGAGCCGCCCCGCCTCCGCGGCCGCCCATTCCAGGTCGGTCCTGGTCCGATCGAACACCGCCTGGTAGCCCTCCTGGAGGAGGTCGGTGGACGGGATGCGCATCCGCACCTGCCGGGCGCCGAGCTCGGCGGTCGCGCGGAGCATCCGGAGCGCGTCGTCACGGTCGGAGGCGGGCGCGTAGCCGCCGATGCCGCTGAACTCCAGACCCGCCTCGCGAGTGACCCTGGCGATCTCCGGGACCACCTGCTCGAGACCCGTGAGCGGCCAGGTCGCCCGGTTGCCGGCCCAGAATCCCGGCGGTTCCGCCTCCTCCTGGTCGGTGATGCGCCACTCGACGCCGTCGTAGCCGATCGCGGCGATGCGGCGAGCCGCCTCTGCGGGCTCCCAGTCCGGCACTGACGCCGTGAACACCGAGAATTTCATGCGATGCCTCCCGTTCGCACTTCACTGTCATCAACGGTGCCGTCGATGAGATCGGCGATGCGCACCGGGGAACCGGTGGTCGCCGAGACATATATGCCGCGCACCGTGGCGAGGGCAATCAGCGCCTCGGGCACCCCGACCCGCGAGGGGCGTCCGCCGCGGATGCTGTCGACGATGTCGGCGTACTGACGGGCGTGGCCGTCGGCGAAGGCCTGCGGGTCCCGCTCATCACCGAGCCGATGGCCCGCGGGGACCCAGTCGGCCGTGCGGTCGATCGTCTCCCCGTCCACCCACAGGTGGGCGAGCTGGTCGTTCTCGACGATGCCGGTGCCCTGTGCGCCGTGCACCGCGACGCGCACCGGCTGATCCGGGAACGCCGCGGTCGTGGCGTGCAGCACGGCGAGCGCGCCCGACTCGAAGCGCAGCGTGACGACGGCCACGTCCTCCACCTCGACCCGTTCGTGGGCGAGCAGCGCCGTGTGGGCGAAGACCTCGACCGGGGTGCCGAGGAACCACAGCAGCAGATCGACGGTGTGCACCCCCTGGTTCATGACCGCGCCGCCGCCGTCGAGCTCCCAGGTGCCGCGCCATGCTCCGGAGTCGTAGTACTCCTGCGAGCGCCACCAGGGCACGGTGGCGACCGCGCTGGTGATCCGCCCCAGCCGTCCGGTGTGCGCGGCCTCGGCCACCGCCACCGCTCCGGGGTCGTAGCGGTGCTGGCTGATCACCGAGATCCGGATGCCGCGCGCCTCGGCGTCGCGGGCGATCTCCGCCAGGCGGCGCCCGCGCGCCATCGAGACGTCGAGCGGCTTCTCGAGCACGACGTGCATCCCGCGCGCGACGGCCCGTTCGGCGAGCTCGACGTGGGATCCGCTCGGCGTGCAGATTACGACCACCGACACCCCGTCCGGGATCGCCTCGATCTCGGCGTGCGTCGTGGGCCGCTCTCCTCCGAGCTCGTCGACGATGAGCGCGGCCAGGCGCTCGGTCGCGGCCGGCACCTCGTCCACGAGGGCGGTGATCCGCATTCCGGGGATGAGCGCGATGGCTCTGGCGTGGTTGACGCCGATGATGCCGCATCCGACGATGGCGACGTCGAGGGTTCCTTCGGTCATGAGAGGGTGACTCCGATCTCGTCGGTGAGGGTGCGCAGGGCTCGCCCGGCCCGGCCGAAGGCCTCGGGACCGGAGAATCCGCCGAGCGTGTGGACATCGGCGAGGTGGGGCTCGAGCGAGGCGAATCCCGCGTAGCCGTCATCGCGAAGGGCGGTGAGGGTCTCGCGCAGCTCGCCGTCGCCGTCGCCCACCGGCACCACCTCACCCGTCGCGGCGAGCGCGTCCTTCAGCTGCAGGTACTCCAGATGCGGGCGCAGCAGCGCGTATCCGTCGGTGAACGGCCGGACGCCGACCTGCACGAAGTTCGCGTTGTCCCACGCCACCCGGAGCCGCTCGGAGCCGACCGATTCGATCACGTCGAGCACGCGGGAGGGGACGTCGGCGTAGATGTCCTTCTCGTTCTCATGGACGAGCGTGACGCCGGCCGCCTCGGCCGTGCGGGCGAGCGCCGCCATGCGGACCAGCACGTCGTCGCGGATGTCCTCCGCGGCCAGGTGCTCGGCGCGGAAGAAGGAGAAGATGCGGATGTACGGGGTCCCGAGGACCTCGGCCGCGTGGATCGCCCGCTGCAGGCGACCGACCTCGTGCTCGACCGGCAGGGACACGTCGACCTTGCCCACCGGAGACGCGATCGCCGAGACGGCCATGCCGCGCTCGTGCAGCACCGCGGCGAGCGCGTCGAGCCGGGTGTCGTCGAGGTCGACGATGTTCACCCCCCACGCGCTCCGCACCTCGATGTGCCGCGCACCGAGCGCCTGCAACACGGCGACCTGCACGACCGGATCGGCGTCGATCTCGTCACCGAAACCTGAGAGCTGCCACGGGGTCATTTCACTCCTCCTGCGGTCAGACCGCCTACGAGATACCGCTGGAACACGAGATACAGCACGACGACGGGGATGGCGCAGATGAGCGAGGCCGCCATCATCTGGCCGTATAAGGGCACCGCGCCCGTCTCCTGCGTGGCGCCGAAGATCTGCAGGGCCACCGCCGCGGTGCGGCTGTCGCGGTTGGTCATCACCGACGCGAACAGGACGTCGTTCCACCCCTGCAGGAACGCGAAGATCGCGGAGACCACGATCCCGGGCCAGCTCAGGGGCAGCACGATGCGGGTGAGGACGCGGATGTTGGAGGCGCCGTCCATGCGGGCGGCCTCTTCGAGCTCGCGCGGGAGGCCGCGGATGTAGGTCACCATCACCCAGGTCGAGAACGGCAGCGCGAAGGTGAGGTACGTGATGAAGACCGACCAGTGCGTGCCGATGGTGGGGATGCGCAGCACGGAGGACAGCGTCGAGAACATCACGAACACCGGCAGCAGCATCAGCGTCCCCGGAACCGACTGCAGCCCGAGCAGTCCCCGGAGGATCGTGACGCGTCCGATGAAGGTGAACCGCACGAGCACCCAGGCCATGGACACCGCCACGGCCGCGCAGACGACGGCGACCGCTCCGCAGATCAGGAGGCTGTTGGCCAGACCCCCGGCCAGGTCGACGCTGCGCCAGACCTTGACGTAGTTGTCGAGGCGCAGCTCGGTCGGCCAGTACGCGCCGCCGGCGACCGCGACGTCCGCGTTGATCGAGGCGAACAGCATGTACGAGACGGGTCCGAACACGAGCAGGCACAGCACGACGTTCGCGGCGACGAGCAGCGGTCGCGGCAGCAGGCGATCCACCTGGCTGTGTCCGCCGGGGCGGCTCCGGCGCGGGTTGACCTGCGCGATCGTGGTGGTGACGCTCATCGCTTCGCATCCTCTCCGGTGTCGAGGCGCACGGCGCGCAGGTAGATGAACAGCGGGATCGCCACGATCGCCAGAGAGGCGACCGCCATCGCGGCGGACAACCCGAACCGGAAGCTCTGGAACGCGGTGACGTAGGTGAGGACGGGCAGCACCTCGACGTCGACGGGCGCCGGGATGCCGAAGAGGACGAACGGCATGGTGAAGGCGTTGATGCTGTGCAGGAAGGTGAGGATGAACGCCAGCAGGATCGATCCGCGCAGGTACGGGAGGACCACCTTGCGCAACTTGATCCCCCAGCCGGCTCCGTCGAGCGCCGCCGCCTCGTGCACCTCCGCGTCGACCGCCTGGAGCCCGGCCAGCGTCAGCAGGTACACGAAGGGCCAGCTCACCCAGAGCTGCGTGACGACGAGCGTCCAGTAGCTCTGCGGACCGTTCAGCCACAGCCCGGGGTCGACCCCGAACACCCCGAAGGCCTCATCGACCACGCCCTCGGGCTGGAACATCGCCCGGAAGACGGTGGCCACGACGAACGCGGGAAGGATGTACGGGATCAGGTAGACCGAGCGCACCAGCCCGCGTCCGCGGAACGCGTTCTGCGTGGCCAGCGCCGCGAGCACGCCGATCGGGATCGCGGCCACCGACACGATCAGCGCGTAGCTGACGCTCAGCCAGATGCCGCGCAGCAGCGGCGAGGTGGTGAACGCCTCGACGAAGTTGCCGAACGCGATGAACGGGGCCTGCAGCCACTGGCGGATCGTGTACTGGTCCAGATCGAGGAGCGAGATCCAGAACGCCAGCAGCAGCGGCACCAGGATCAGCAGCGTCATCAGCACGCCACCGGGGAGCAGCATCCACAGCGGTCGGGGCCGCTCGCTCGGCGGGGTGTCGTCGGCGCGTCTGCGCCTCGTCGGTGTGGCGATCGCCATGTGCGGTCCTCGCCCCGCTACTTGGACTTGTCCAGCGAGGACTGCGAGCTCGCCTGGGCCTCGGCGATCGCTGAGGCGATGTCGCCCTCGCTCAGGCTCCCGGCCTGCAGCGACGGAAGCGACTGCACCACGACGTTGGTCAGAGCCAGCTGCGTGTCTCCCCAAGCGCCGGTGAACGGCGTCGCGACGGACTTGGACGCAGCCTGCACGTTGGCGCTCAGATCGGGGTTGTCCTTCTCCACCTGCGCGGCGGCATCCACCCCGGTGGGCAGCTCGCCGAAGGTGTCGAAGTAGTCGATCTGCGACTCGGTGCTGGTGAGCATCTCGATGAGCGCGAAGGCCAGGTCCTGGTTCGGCGAGTACTGGGCGACGACGAGGTTGTCGCCGGAGAGGATGCTCGCGGCGTCCTTGCCGTCCTTCGGGCGCTCGGTCGCGCCCGGCGGCACGGTCGGCAGCAGCGCGTAGGCGTAGGAGTCGGCGACCGGAGAGTCGGCGAACGTGGGCTTGGACACGGCCGCCGTCATGGGGAGGAACCCGGCCTTGCCCTCGGCGAACGCAGCCACGGCCTGGGCGTTCTTCCATCCGACGGACGCCGGGTCGACGAGCCCGTCCTGGAACCAGCCGAAGTAGGTGTCATAGGCGGCGGCGACCGTCGGGTCGTCGATCTTCGCTTTCTTCGCGTCCACATCGATGAGGGGGTTGCCCGCCTGCACCGACATGCCCCAGATGAACTTCCATGGGTCGAAGCTGTCGGCGTAGCCGATCGCGAGGCCCTGCACATCGCCGGAGTCGATCTTCGCGGCGGCGGCGGTCAGCTCGTCCCAGGTCGTCGGCACCTCATCGATGCCGGCGGCCTTGAGCAGCTCGGTGTTGTAGGCCATCACGAACGGCCGGCTCACGAACGGGATGGCGATCTCGTCCTCGTCGCTCGGGCCCGAGATGCCCAGGGTGGACGGCACGAAGCGATCCCGCCCGCCCACCTTGTCCCAGTCGGCTTCGGTGAGCTTGACGAAGGCGCCCGTCGCATACGCGGTCGGGGTGAAGGTCGTGCCGAGACCGTAGACGTCGGGGCCCTGGCCCGAGAGCACGGAGGTCTGGATCTTCGTCAGCTCGTCGTTGGCGCTCGCGAAGGTCTCGAACTCGACCTTCGCGCCGGTCTTCTTCTCGAAGGCGTCGGAGACCTGCTGGAACCACTCCTTCTGCTGCTCGGGGTAGAGGCCGTTGGCCGCCACCATCACCGAGAGCGTCTTGCCGGTGCCGTCGACGGCACCGCCGGAGCCGGCGTCGTCCGGTCCGGAGGTACCCGTGCATCCGGTCAGGGCGATCGCCGCTGCGGCCGTCGCCGCGAGGGCGATCAGGGGTCGAGACTTCATTGAACTCTCCTTCGAGACAGTGAGGGACGTGACTGCGTCCTGGCCAAGGTAGGCAGCCATGGCAATTCTTTGCAATCCATTGCCAGGAATTGCCATGCTGTGATTCTGTTGCCCTATGCCGCCCCCCTCCGTTCCCCCGCATCGGCCCACGCTCGCCGATGTCGCCGCCGCCGCCGGCGTCGCGATCTCCACGGCATCCCGCGCGCTGGCGGTCCCCGGCCGCGGCAATCCCGACACCCGAGATCGCATCATCCGCATCGCGAAGGACCTCGGATACACGCCGACCGCCGCCTCGTCCGGCGACGCCGCACCGTCGACGCGCATGGTCGCCGTGCTCGTCTCCGACGTCACGAACCCGTTCTACTTCGGCATCATCCGCGGCACGCAGCAGGCGCTGCGCGTCGCCGGCTACTCGCAGATCCTCGTGCACACGGAGGAGTCGCCTGAAATGGAGGAGAGCACCCTCGAGACGCTGCGCAGCTCGTACGACGGGGCGATCCTCACCGCGTCGCGGCTGTCCGACGAACGGCTCGCCGAGCTCAGCGCCGAGCTCCCGCTCGTCGCGTTGAACCGCGCTGTGCCGGGGGTGCCGTCGGTGTTCATCGACACGCCGCTCGGCTTCGATCAGGCTGTCGAGCACCTCGCCTCGCTCGGCCACCGGCGCATCTGCTACGTCGCCGGGCCGCCGACCAGCTGGGCGAGCGACCTTCGCCGCCGTGCCGTGGAGACCGCGTGCGAGCGCCTCGGCATCGAGTACACGAGGGTCGGGCCCTATCAGCCGCGCACCAAGGCGGGGGCGGCCGCGGCGGATGCCGCGCTCAACACCGGGGCGACAGCCTGCGTGGCGTTCAACGACCTCCTGGCGATCGGGATGCTCATCCGTCTCAAGGAACGGGGCGTGCGCGTGCCGGAGGACATGAGCATCGTGGGCTGCGACGACATCTTCGGAGCCGACTTCTGCAATCCGCCCCTGACAACGCTCACCGCCCCGGTCGAGCAGGCGGCCCGCGTATCGGTGTCGATGCTCCTCGACCGGCTGCAGAGCGAGCGGGTCGGTGCGGGTGCCCTCCAGAGACGTCATATCGCCGCGCTGCCCACGCACCTGACCGTGCGGGAGTCGACCGGCCCCGCACCGCGCCGACAGACCCCCGAAGGAGACTCATGAGCACCGTGCTCAGCCCGCACGCCGACCGGCTGCTGCCCGCCGACCCCGGCGTCCGCGACCTCGCTCGACGCCTGTACGAGGCCGTCGCGCATGCGCCGATCCTCTCGCCGCACGGACACGTCGATGCCGCGCTGCTCGCCGACGACGCCCCGTTCCCCGATCCGGCGACGCTGCTGATCACGCCCGACCACTACGTCCTGCGGCTGCTCCACGCCGTCGGTGTCCCGCTCGACGCCCTGGGACGGGGCGACGCACCCGCCGACCCGCAGGATGTCTGGCGCGCGTTCTGCACGAACTGGGACGCATTCCTGGGAACGCCGGTGCGCTACTGGTTCGAGACGTCGCTCTCGGAGATCTTCGGGGTGACGGAGCAGCCCAGCGCCGCCAACGCCGACGAGCTGTACGCGCACATCGACGGACTGCTCGCCACGCCCGCCCTGCGCCCGCGAGCGCTGTTCGACCGCTTCCGCATCGAGACCCTCGCGACGACCGACGACCCCGTCGCTGACCTCGCTGCGCACGCGCGTCTCCGTGAGGACCCGACGTTCCGCGGGCACGTGCTGCCGACCTTCCGGGCGGACCGCTACATGGACCCGTCGACGCCCGGGTGGGTGGCGGCGGTCGAAGAGCTGTCGGAGGTGTCCGGCATCGACACCGGCCGGTACTCCGGGTTGCTGGACGCGTTGCGGCGACGTCGTGAGGCCTTCCGTGCGGCCGGTGGCACGGCCACCGACACCGGAGTGCTCGACGCCGGCTCGTGGCCTCTCGGCAGCGACGAGGCGGAGCGCATCCATGCCGCCGGTCTGCGCGGCGAGGCGACCGCGGAGGAGGCGATCGCGTACCGCCACAACATGCTCTATCGCCTGGCCGAGATGTCGTCCGAGGACGGCCTGGTCATGCAGCTGCATCCGGGCGTCATCCGCAACCACCACCGCGACACTCTCGCGCGGTTCGGGCCCGACAGCGGACACGACCTCCCCGACGTGGTCGCCTTCACGCGGCCGCTCACCCCGATCCTGAACGACTTCGGGACGAACGAGACCTTCCGCCTGGTCCTGTTCACGGTCGACGAGACCTCGTTCAGCCGGGAGATCGGACCGCTCGCCGGCTTCTATCCCACGGTGTACGCCGGCGCGCCGTGGTGGTTCCTCGACACCCCGGATGCCATCTCCCGGTATCGCCGGGCGGTGACGGACAGTGCGGGGTTCGCGAAGACCAGCGGCTTCGTCGACGACACCAGGGCGTTCTGCTCGATCCCTGCCCGCCACGACATGTCCCGTCGACTCGACGCCGGGTACCTCGCGGCACTCGTCACCGAGCACCGCCTCACCGAGGACCAGGCGTTCGACCTCACGCACCGGCTCGTCGACGACATCCCCCGGACGACCTTCCGCCTGCCCGGAGCGAGATCATGAGGTGGACGTCGTCGTGACGCGCCGCACGACGTACTCCACGACGTCGCCCTCCGGGATCGCACGCGGCCGGAAACGCGCTCCGGTCGGCGCACGCGGCACCATTCGATCGACGCGGAAGATGCGCCAGTCATTCCGATCGAGGTCCCAGGCGAGCAGGTACCAGACCGGTCCCCAGCTCACCAGGCGCTGCGGTTCGGTGTGCCGCTGCTCTTCGACGCCGCCGGGTTTCATGTAGTCGAAGCGGAGCCGCTCGTGACCGCGGATCGCCGAGGCGACCGTGCTGAGCGCCGCGAGGTCCAACGGCGGTTCCGCTCCGGGAACCACGCTCGTCGTCGCGCGGATCGCGTCGACACGGCGGCGCAGACGCGAGGGCATCACCTGTTCCAGCTTGGCGAGGGCGGTGAGGGACGTCTCTTCGACGCCGAGCCGCCAGGTCGCGGCCGCTCCCAGTCCGACCGCGACCGCGACGGCCTCGTCATCGTCGAGCAGAAGCGGAGGCATCGCCGTCCCGGCGGCCAGCCGGTACCCGCCGGCGACACCCGGACGCGCGTCCACCGGATAGCCGAGCGAACGCAGCTTGCCGATGTCGGCGCGGATCGTCCGTGTGCTCACCCCCAGCCGGTCGGACAACGCGGAACTGGTCCAGTCGCGCTGGAGCTGGAGCAGCGAGAGCAGTTCGAGCAAGCGGGCCGAGGTCTCGAGCATGTCTGATCCTCTCAGCAAATGCGGAAGCTGATCTTCCGCATTGCCTGGGAGCGTGAACAGCATGACCCAGAACACCTCCCTCACCCCTTTCCGCATCGACATCCCGCAGGACGCCGTCGACGACCTCCACGATCGTCTGGCCCGCACCCGCTGGCCGCTCCCGGTTCCGGGACGCGACGATCGCACCGATTTCCGCCGCGGCATCCCCCTCTCGTACCTGAAGGAGCTCGCCGAGTACTGGCGCGAGGGCTTCGACTGGCGTGTGCAGGAGGCGGCCCTCAACACGTACGAGCAGTTCACGACGGTCGTCGACGGCCAGCCGTTCCACGTGTTGCACGTCC
The DNA here is from genome assembly GCF_059422585.1 of Microbacterium sp. GW821-FHT01D02. NCBI lineage: Bacteria > Bacillati > Actinomycetota > Actinomycetes > Micrococcales > Microbacteriaceae > Microbacterium > Microbacterium sp. GW821-FHT01D02. The sequence goes on from NZ_JBWKXB010000001.1 coordinate 1,402,510, forward strand.
GTTCGGCGAACCCGGAGGCCACGCCGCTGCTCCTCAGCGACAGCTGGCCGGCGTCGTTCGTGGAGTACCAGCGGCTGCTCCCGTTGCTGACCGACGAGTTCCACGTGGTCATCCCGTCGCTGCCCGGCCTGGGCTTCTCGACGCCGCTGTCCGGTACCGGCTGGGACCTCGCGCGGACGACGGAAGCCTACGCCGAGATCATGACGCGCTTCGGCTACGACCGGTTCGCGGCTCATGGCAGCGATGTCGGCACGGGCATCATCGGACGGCTCGCCGCGGTCCATCCGGAGCGCGTCATCGGCACGCACTTCGCCAGCGACCGCGTGTGGCTCGGGCTGGTCGGTGACAGGTTCCCCGCGCCCGACGGGCTGTCCGACGAAGAGCTCGCCCAGCTCGAGACGGCACACCTCGCGAGTGCTGCGGAGCGCGGCTACATCGGCATGCACAACCACCGACCGGACACGATCGGTCCGGCACTCACAGACTCGCCCGTCGCCCAGCTCGCGTGGATCGTCGAGAAGTTCAAGCGCCGGACCGATGACGGGTTCCGGGCCCCGGACGTCGATCGCGACCAGCTGCTGACGAACGTCAGCCTGTATTGGTTCACTCGCAGCGGCGCCTCGGTCGCGCAGTTCTTCTACGAGTCGGAGCACGCCGAGCTCGACGTCGTCATGCCCTCCGGGGTGCCGACCGGCTGGGCCGTCTTCGACGCCCATCCGCTGATCCGGCGAACGATGGATCCGACCGGTGCGGTCGAGCATTGGAGCGAGTTCACCGAGGGCGGGCACTTCCCCGCGATGGAGGAGCCGGAGCTCCTCGCGGAGGACATCCGCGGGTTCTTCCGCAGTCTCGGCTGATCGGCGCTGGGGGCGCCCCGCCGCATCGGTCAGACCGCGACAGCGCTGATCGACGCGTGCGGGCGCCGCCCGTCCTGCGCCCGCGCATCGCTGTCGATCACGGAGAAGCCCGCGCGCTCGAGCAGCGTCGACATCCCGTCCACCGACCAGTAGTGCGCCGTGGTGACGGCGTGCGGGAAGGGCTCGCCGTCCGGCCCGTCGAAGAACCCGATCAGCAGACGGCCGCCCTCTCGGATCGAGCGCCGAGCGGCCGTGAGGAGGAGCGGCAGCTCATCCGGGCTCGCGTGGATCAGCGAGTACCAGGCAAGCACGCCGCCGAGCGAGCCCGCCGAGATGGCGGCGTCGGTCAGCGATGCCACCCGATACGGAATCTGCGGAAACCGTGCGGAGGCGCCGGCGACGAACTCCGGCACGAGATCGATGCCCTCGGCGTCAGCGCCTCGGTCGGCGAGGAAGGCGGTCCAATGACCGGGACCGCACCCGGCATCGAGGATGCGCCCGTCGACGCCATCCGCCCAGCGCCCGATGCGCTCACGGTCGACGTCGTCCATCTGCCCGATGTCGCCGAACAGCTCCGTGTACTCGCCGGCACGCGCGGCGTATCCGTCTCGGATGCGCGTGTCGCTTCCGGAGTCGTCTGCCATGGCGCTCCCCCCTCGCGATCGCTTCTCTCCACGGTATCGGCAGCAGCCTGGGGCCGGAGGAGCCGATCGACACGAGCCTGCCGCGCGATGGGATCTTCCGCGGCCCCGGAGTACTCGACCGACCGATGCATCGATAGCCTTCAGCGGTGGAACACGAACCGCGATGGGACCTGACCATCGGACACACGCCGTCTCCGATGCTGGACGAAGACACGATCGAGCATCACCGGCTGCCCGACGGCGCCGGGCTTCCCCCCTCGTACATCTCGTTCGTGCGGACGTTCGGCTGGGGGCGCCTGTTCGGACTCTGGCTCGTCTACACGCCGGTTCCCTCCGGATTCGGCGATGGTGTCGTAGGCCGAGGCGGGCACCTGACCGATCGGCTGCACGAGGAGTTCCGCGAAGGCCAGACCGAGGGCGATGACGGGAAGATCGAGCCCGACGGCTCCTGGGAGATCGCGCAGCGACTGGTGGTCTTCGCGATGAGCGAGAACGGCGACTACCTCGCCTGGGACACCGGCGACCGTTCCCGCGACGGCGAACTGCCCATCTTCCACACCACCCGCTTCGACTCGCTGACCCGCATCGGCGAGGACCTGCACGAAGCGGTCGAGGCGCTCCGCGGGCGCAGGTTCGGCCAGGCCGACGACCCCATCGACTTCAGGCCGCTCATACCCGCCGCGCTGTGAGCCGCGAGGCTGCGATCAGTTGAAGTCGCCGCCCGGCGCCATGTCCATGAAGCGCGAGTAGTGACCCTGGAACGCGACGGTGATGGTCGCGGTCGGGCCGTTACGGTGCTTGGCGACGATCAGGTCGGCCTCGCCCGGACGCACGTCCTTGTCGTAGACCGAGTCGCGGTGCAGCAGGATGACCATGTCGGCGTCCTGCTCGATCGAGCCGGACTCTCGCAGGTCGCTGATCGCGGGCTTCTTGTCGGTGCGCTGCTCGGGACCACGGTTCAGTTGCGACAGGGCGATGACCGGAACCTGCAGCTCCTTGGCGATGAGCTTGAGGCTTCGCGAGAACTCCGAGACCTCCTGCTGACGCGACTCCACGCGCTTGCCCGAGGTCATGAGCTGCAGGTAGTCGATGATGACCATGCGCAGACCCTCGCGCTGTTTGAGTCGACGGCACTTCGCACGGATCTCGACGAGGGTCATGTTGGGGCTGTCGTCGATGTAGAGCGGCGCGTCGTTGATGCGCCCACGCGTCGCGGCGACGGTGGTCCAGTCGCGCGGGTCGAGGTTTCCCTTGCGCATGTTCTGCAGCGGGATCGCACCCTCGGCGCTGAGCAGACGCATCGCGATCTCGCTCTTGCCCATCTCGAGCGAGAAGAAGACCGAGGGAAGGTTGTGCCCGATGGATGCCGCGCGCGCGAAGTCGAGCGCGAGCGTGGACTTACCCATGGCGGGTCGCGCGGCGACGACGATCATCTGCCCGCCGTGCAGGCCGTTCGTGAGCTCGTCGAGCTCCTTGAAGCCCGTCGGCACACCCGTCATCGAGCCGTCCCGACCACTCGCGGCCTCGATCTCCTCGAGCGCGGCGTCGACGGCGATCTGCAGCGGGACATAGTCGACCGCGGTCTCGGATCCGGTGATCGAGTAGATCTCGGCCTGGGCGTTGTTGACGATGTCCGTCGCATCGCCCTCGCCCGCGTAGCCGAGCTGCACGATGCGGGTGCCGGCGTCGACGAGGCGGCGCAGGATCGCACGCTCCGAGACGATGCCCGCGTAGTAGCCGGCGTTCGCCGCGGTCGGCACGATCGAGGTGAGGGTGTGCAGGTAGTCGGCGCCCCCGGCGCGACCCAGCTCGCCGGTCTTGATGAGCTCATCCGTGACGGCGACGACGTCGGTCGGCTCGCCGTGCGAGTACAGCGAGAGGATGGCCTCGAAGATCAGCTCGTGCTTCGGGACGTAGAAGTCGGCGCCCTTGAGCGTCTCGATCACATCGGCGACAGCGTCCTTCGAGAGGAGCATGCCGCCGAGCGCGCTCTGCTCGGCGAGAAGATCATGGGGAGGTGTGCGCTCCGGTGCGCGCTTGGCGCCCATGCGCTCCTCTGAGATGTCGGCGATCGACACAGTCTTCCCTTCGATGCGACGTTTCCGATGCGATGTTCTGATGAGACGCTTCGACGGCGGGGCCCGTGTGGCTCTCGGCCGCCACGCCACCCTGCACAGCGAAACAGGTGCCTCCGACATTCGGTCGCTCGCCCACGCTACGAGCGACGCTTTCCACATGCAACACAGCCTGTGGATAACCATGTGGAAAGCGTGCGGACAAAGTCGGAGTGTCTGTGCACAACGGGTGTGGATAACCCCGTGGAGGACTCCCCGAGCAAACTTTTTTCTTCGCCTTGAACTGGGATTTTCCCTTTCCCCAGCCTGTGGATGAGAATCAGTTTAAATCGGGCGTTGAAGGTTGCCTCTCTTCGGGCAGGGATGTGTAGAACTTGGGGAAAGTCAAGCCGAGATTTCGCCGGGCGCGTCACACCCGGACATCCCCGGAAACCCGCGGGTAACCCCCTAGACAGGCGAGGTGCACACGAGTATCGTCACCCGCAATCGATGCACTCGCCTCGATGTACGTTGCCTTCGGAGGGGGAGGTCGACGTGGACGCTCGGGCCACCCGACGCGGCGTTCCTGCCGTCGTCATCTGGGGTGCTCTCGGCGTGCTCGCCTGGGCGACGTTCACGATGCTCCTCGGAGGCGGTTCCGCCCACGCGGACGAAGAGGACGACGGTCCGCTCGACGGACTCACCTCTCTCGTCAGCGACACGGTCTCGGCCGTCACGGCGCCGGTGAAGCCGGTCGTCACGAAGGTCGTCGCCCCCGTCGTCACGCAGGTCGTCGCCCCCGTGCAGAAGGCCGCGCCGGCCGTCGTCGAGACGGTGACGAAGACCGTGTCCAAGGCTCCGGTCGTCGGACCCGTCACCGCCCCGGTCGTGCACGCGGTGACCGAGACGGCCGCATCGGTCGTCACGCCGGTCGCCGAGGTCCTGACCGACGCTCCCGTCTCGCAGATCACCGATCCGATCCTCGACACGGTCGCCGGGATCCCGGTGGTCGGTGGCCTGGTGAAGGATCTGGGTGTGATCTCCGCGGTCGACGATGTCGTCGGGGTGGTCGATGACACGACCGCCCTTCTCGGCGGCGTCACGAACCAGACCGTGCCTCCCGTGCTCGAAGCCCTCGATCCGACGACGCCCGTCCCCGGCCCCGGTGCCGGCGGCATCATCGACGCCCCGTCGGCGCCGTCACCGGCCGACCTCACGACGACGCCCGCGTCCACATCGGCATCCGTCCCGGCATCCGTCTCGTGGTCCTCGGGCTTCGATGGCGCGCTCCCCTCGGCGAGCGCGCCCACGGACGAGGCCGTCGAAGCCGGCGACTCCCCCGCACTCGCGCCCACGGGCACTCCTTCCGGGAGTCCGCCCGGTGCTCCCGTACCCGCGTCCTCCTCCGCCGGCCCCGGCGGAGGCTCAGGTGCTGCCCACGCGCGCCTGAGCGACGTGAATCCTGCTCCGCTCCGTGCTGGCGAGCGGACATCCGGCGCCACCGACGACGTGCTTCCCGCGTCGCCGGTCGCCGACACCGACGTCTCTCCCGACTGACGGACCGTCACGTCGTTCCCCCGGGAACGACAGATGCCGTGCTGCGCGCGCACTTTCCTCGCGCGCACCCATCAGACGATCCATCCAGTCAGGAGACATCATCATGCGCACTTACCTCAAGCGAGCCCTCTGGGGCACGCTCATCGCCGGGGGCATCACGCTCCTCGGTGCGACGGCCGCGAATGCGGCCGAGACATCCGGAGACGACGGACTTCTCTCCGGCACGCAGGCGGAGACCACCATCTCGGCACCGATCAAGGTCGTGGGCAACGCGATCTCGGTGCTCGGCGATGCGGTCACGCCGGCACCGGCACCCGCTCCGGCACCGGCCCCAGCTCCGGCTCCCGCGCCCGCGCCCGCTCCGGCAGCCGCTCCGGCCGCCGTCACCGACGGCTCGTCCGGCACGGTATCCGGCACCCAGGCCGTGGTCACCGTGGACCTCCCCGTCACCGTGTCGAACAACGCGGTGAGCGTGCTCGACACCTCTTCGACCAGCGCCCCGGCCGCAACTCCCCAGAGCTCGGCTCCCCAGGCCGAGACGCCGGCCGGGGCGCCTCTCGTGACCACGAACGGCCTGGACGGCGTGCTCTCGGGCACCCAGGCGCTGCTCGCGGTCAACGCCCCGATCACCGTCACGGGCAACGCCGTGTCGCTGCTCGGTGACAGCGAGAGCGCGGCATCGAGTGGACAGGGCGCCGCAGCACCGGCCCCCTCGACCCCGGTCGGCGCGGGCACATCCGGAGAGGACGGGATCGGCAGCGGCACACAGGTCGTCGCCCCCATCACGGCACCGGTGACGGTGTCGGGGAACGCGATCTCGCTGTTCGGCGACACGAGTTCGACGGGAACCGGCACTGCCGGCCCGACCGCTTCGTCCGCTCCCGCCACCGCGGCGGGCACCTCGGGTGACGACGCGATCCTCGGCGGCACGCAGGTGACTGCGCCCGTCACGGCACCGGTGACGGTGTCGGGGAACGCGATCTCGCTCCTCGGTGACACCTCGGCGACCGGAACCGGCGGAACCACCGCACCGACCACGCCCGCGACCGGAGGGAACACCACCACCGGAACCGACAGCATCCTCGGCGGCACCCAGCTCACCGCACCCGTCACCGCCCCCATCGGCGTGACCGGCAACGCGATCTCCCTGCTCGACGACGCCACCGTCACCCGCACCGGGACCGGCGGAACCACCGCACCGACCACGCCCGTGACCGGAGGGAACACCACCACCGGAACCGACGGCATCCTCGGCGGCACCCAGATCACCGCACCCGTCACCGCCCCCATCGGCGTGACCGGCAACGCGATCTCCCTGCTCGACGACGCCACCGTCACCCGC